>NZ_DDPB01000013.1:0-544513 GCF_002341985.1 Leclercia sp. UBA2479
GATTTATTCAACAAAGCCCCGGCAGCCATGAGTCTGGTTACGCAGACGGAGGATCGTCCAACTACAAGTAAATCATCCAACGCTGCTAACGTAATAGAGAGAAAGCAATAACCCACGCTGTGCTGACAAAACAGCAAAAATCCTCAAGATGGATTGACCTGTAGAATAGCAGGTCAATTTTATTGTTCGTAAATCGGTAGTTGACACCAGCGATATAACCCCTCATACGGAACAACCCCCTGCTGTTCGCTTTTAACTTAAAATCTTCTATAACCGGGCCAGGCGCCAAAGTCATCTCGGCAGCGTAAGTTCGGAGGCCATCGAGCAGATCTTGTCGTGAGGACATAATTTGTCTACTGTTGTGGGGTAAGTCCAAATACCTAAAGTTATCTTGGTATTAATTAATCAGAATTACTTAAACCAAACTAACATTTAAACGACTGAAGGTTCACAATATTTAAAATTTATTTTGCAACTTACAATCCCTCGGCGATAATTTTTCAGCGCAGTCTTTACAATTTATCATCTTTGCCTTTAAACACCGAAAAACAAAACTATCCTTTCGTAATACTCCATACTTTTCTTTTATTACACATGTATTCTGTGCTACATAATCTTTAAAAATAACAAGGCTTTCATCGTGTCTTTTGTGATAAAGTTTTGAGACGTACCATTCAGGGTACAGTGTGAGCTGTTTCAATAGCACGTCCTTTTGGAGATCATATAGCTTTCTCTGAAGCAATTCAGTTAATATAATTCTGTTTGCATAAATCCATTCTTTCATTAAAAATGAAGCACACGGTTTTATATAAAGAGTGGATAAGGGTGTTATCTTCTGTTTTTTTATTCCCTTCAATTTGATTTTCTCCAGGGGAGATATAACAAGAACATCATTTTCAGGTACCCCCCCCTGCATAATATCACTCATAGCTTTAACTGTTTTTATATATGAACAAGAAATGATTTCAGACAACGGCAGTTTGTGTTTAAAACAATACCGAGAAAACTCCCAATCTTTTTTAAGGTAACCCACACCATACTTTTTTTTGCTTTCCAAAATACAAACATTGCAAAATCTGATTGTTCTGTCAGGCCGACCATTAATATAAGCTGTACCATGCTCAGTAAATTCTTTAAACTCTCTCAAATTTGAATATGGGGAAGAAAAAGTGGTGTGTGGATGCTCACTCGAATTTACAACATTAAATAACTTAAATTCATTAAATCGATGGTAAACTGGCAAGAGCTCCTTCCTGGCAATTATTTTATATGCAACCCAGCCGCCAAGAGTAATTAGATTTCTGAAATTATGATAGCCATAAACAAGTTGAGTCCTGTAAAGGAAACTGAACAAACTTTCGTCATTGAAAAACATAATAAACCTCTATCATTATCATTCCTGTTTATCAAATAACTTCTCCACGTTTAGTATAGTATAATCCACCAAGAAACTGTGAATAGTAGCCTGTCTATCCTTTTCGTGTCCAAAGGGTAGCGTCCCTGTGGCAGCGTCCAGGCCAATGTACATAGGCCGGACGGATGTAATTGTCACTTTTAAAACCATCTCATGCAATCCATTGCATGAAAATTTTAATTCCCTGTGATAGGAATAATCACGAGATGTAGCATTAAGCTAGGATACATACCTCTAAGCATTCGAGGTTCTGCAGTTGCATCGTGTGATCAGCATTACCGAGTCGTAAATTCTGAATCGTCAGCCTAGCAGAGCTATCTAAAGCTGGCTGGGGCGAGTCTTATAAAGACGTCTCCCCAATACTGTCTACTAGAATATTCTCCTGGCCCGCAAAGATTTCAGGAAAGTCGCTGACAGTAAGGAAAATTTTATCATCACCGTACCCAGACAGGGGTTCCGGTTTAATGAAACCATGCCGGTAACTGTCAGTGACACCAAAGACAATTTCGCTTCAACTCCAGATGAATTTACGTCTGAATAAAACAGTGAAGAAAATGGCAATCTGTTGTTCAGACAAGATGTTTATTCACTGCTATTACGTCTTGTATTTTTAGTCTCAAAGAACTGGCGAGAAAAAGTCGTTCCATTCAAACTGAATCGCCACAGGTTTAACAGACACCTCAGAGTCATTTAAGATGGCTTAAAGAGAGGTGCCCATGAGCGGTAAGCGTTATCCCGAAGAGTTTAAAATTGAAGCAGTCAAACAGGTTGTCGATCGCGGTTATTCTGTTGCCAGCGTTGCAACACGTCTCGATATCACCACCCACAGCCTTTACGCCTGGATAAAGAAGTACGGTCCGGATTCTTCCGCTAATAAAGAACAGTCAGTTGCTCAGACCGAGATCCGCCGTCTCCAGAAAGAGCTGAAGCGGGTTACCGACGAACGGGACATATTAAAAAAAGCCGCGGCGTACTTCGCAAAGCTGTCCGACTGAGGTACGCCTTTATCCGTGACAACACCTGTTGCTGGCCTGTTCGCCTGCTCTGTCTGGTGCTGGATGTTCATCCCAGTGGTTTTTACGCCTGGCTTCAGCAGCCGCATTCACAACGCCATCAGGCAGACCTGAGACTGACATGACAGATTAAACAGTTCTGGCTGGAATCGGGATGCGTCTATGGTTATCGCAAAATCCATCTGGATCTGCGGGACAGCGGGCAACAGTGCGGAGTGAACAGAGTCTGGCGACTGATGAAACGTGTCGGGATAAAGGCTCAGGTCGGATACCGGAGCCCGCGGGCACGTAAAGGCGAGGCCAGTATCGTGTCGCCCAACAGGCTCCAGCGACAGTTCAATCCGGATGCTCCGGATGAGCGTTGGGTAACGGACATAACCTACATCAGGACCCACGAAGGCTGGCTGTATCTTGCCGTGGTTGTTGATCTGTTCTCACGCAAAATTATCGGCTGGTCCATGCAATCCCGGATGACAAAGGACATTGTCCTGAACGCACTGCTGATGGCTGTATGGCGGCGTAATCCCCAAAAACAGGTGCTGGTTCATTCGGATCAGGGCAGTCAGTACACAAGCCATGAGTGGCAGTCGTTCCTGAAATCACACGGTCTGGAGGGCAGCATGAGCCGTCGCGGTAACTGCCATGATAATGCGGTTGCAGAAAGCTTTTTCCAGTTGTTGAAACGCGAACGGATAAAGAAAAAGATCTACGGAACGCGGGAAGAAGCCCGCAGCGATATTTTTGATTACATCGAAATGTTTTATAACAGTAAGCGTCGGCATGGTTCTAGCGATCAGATGTCACCGACAGAATATGAAAACCAGTATTATCAACGGCTCGGAAGTGTCTAGATTATCTGTGGCTATTCAGATGTCACCATGACTCCCACCTTGCAGGAAGCGCTGTATCTTGCTGCTTTGAAATGAGTTGGGGCTTTGAATCCGCTAATGGTTCCCTTGAGGAAAGTACGAGCTCAACCCCCAGCAGACTAAACACTTTATACAAGCGCTCAAAACTTGCAGTTGCTGGGTTTGCTTCCAAACGAGCATAAGTTTGCTGTGTTACACCCAATCGTCCAGAAAGCTCTTTTTGAGTAAGTCCCCTAGCTTTGCGGAAACCAACCAGAACGGGGCGTAACTGATTCAACGTTTTCAAATAGTATTGAGTGCTCATGATGACAATCCGTACTGATTAATATGAATAAAAAACTTAATGCTTTAACAGTCTATAAGCTGTTAATGCACATAACAGTCCACAAGCTGTTAACCCTTATTAACCAAGTTTTGCAGGGCAACGGAAACAGGGTTTGAAGGCCATTTAGGCATCTTGTAACATTTTACAAATGTTACCTGCTTTTCATCAATGAACATAGGTACTTTAGGGGTTTACGTCGCCACGCGGTCATCAGAAGCGCATATAGGTCAATTTCTTTTGTCATCCGGGGTTGCATTTACCAGCCGATTACCTTGCGTGAAAACAGTCCAACAACTACGGCCAGCCTTCGTGGGTTCGGATATAAGCTATGTCCGTTACCCAACATTTATCCGGTACTTCCGGGTTGAACCGCCGCTGGAGCCTGTTGGTGTCACGATACTGGCTACATCTTTACGAGCTCGTGGGCTTCGCTCCCCGACCTTTGCCTTTATCCCGGCACGCTTCATCAGGCACTAGCCACGGTGAATCCCGCATTGTTGCCCGCGATCTCGCAGGTCTATTCATTCACCTCGAGTTGCAGTCAATTTACCGTCCTGTCTATAACGTCAATTACTCCGCCCCGAAGCTCGATAATATGTTTTACCGACAGACGTCCCAAAATATCGGGTGCGGTTTTTAGTTGCTCGCTAAAGCTCTCATAACCGCGGCCAGACCATGCCCGCCCCGAGGAGTAACAGTACGCCAGAATCAACTTAACATCATGTTGGGTCAGAAAATCGATAATAACCTTTGTACAACTGACGCATGGGATACGTTCAGTTAGTAAAATCACCCGGTCAAAGATGAAGTCTTTGTTCACGATTAGACTATGAATAACATTTAGCAGGATCCTTTCAGAGTCATGAACTCGGTCGTATTCACCTTTATATTCAATTTCATAAAGCGCAAAAGTTGATGCAGGATACGGTGCAGCGACCCAGATAGGATCTGACTGTGAATACCATTCCTGATTTGCCCTACTCTGCCGTAAGGCTAAACTGGCTACCGTAGTGGGTAAAGTATATCCGTGCCGATCCGAGAGCATTTGAATATCTCTGACTTTTTCCGCGCCCTTTACGCTCGTTGCAAACAGGCTATTCATTATGACTGTTTCGCCCATCATCAATGAACAATTTGCATAGTTGGCAGGTAAAAATTTCTGTACAGCGAAAATATCATCATCATTGATAACAGCTTTACTCTGATGTCTAAGATATTCAGCTGGTTTTCTATAACTTAGCAAGTGATTAAAACAATTTATAATTTCACAATATTCCGCAGGGCTAATATCCATTTACCATGATCCGTTATGTTAAGCGAGCGACCATACTTTGACTGCTCCTAGCCCTTTCAGGGCAAGGAGCCCCATATCAAGGCAACCAACCTAATCCCCACTAAGCTACTTCAGGGCTTACAGCCGCTCAGTGGACTAACACTGCCAACTCGGCAGCTTTATTATTTTTCGCGGCATTTACGTCACGATCATGGGTTTCTGCGCATTCCTGGCAATTCCACGAACGAACGTTAAGCACCAGTTTCGGCAGCGTATAGACGCAACCGCCACAAAGTTTCGTTGACGGGATAAACGGGTCAATTGCAACCAGGAGCCGTCCCCACCAATTCGGATTTGTACTTCAACTGGCGCATGAATTCAAGGGCGTTTTTCGTGGTGAGAAGTGAAAGCTACTGGGCTTTCCGAGGTAGGGGACAATATGAAGTGTATAACCAAGTCAAACAATCCAAACAAACACTCAAAGCTTGCAATTTCGGGGTTTGTCTCCAAGTTTGCTGTGTTACCCCCAATCGTCCTGTATGCGCTCTTTTGAAAAGTCCTTTGACTTTGCAAAAACCGACCATATCGATGCGTAAATGATTCTAAATTTTCAAGTTGTATTGTGTATTCGTGATAACCACTTGTATTGATATATATATAAACAAATAGCTTAAAAATAAACAGCCTATAAGCTGTTTATTTATATAACAGATTATAAGCTGTTAAACCTTACTCGCTTAGAAGTGCAAAATACTTACACAGGTTTTATCTGCAGTTTTGGCGACTTATGACGTTTTATGTCTTTTAACAACATTTCATGCCTTTTACCAATAAAGAGATACATTTTCAAGGGTCAACAGTGTAGTCCTCGAAAGATACAATCCACATCGTTTTTTGTCAGCCAGATCTTACGCTCTTAAAAAATAGTGTTCAAAAGGATTCTCAAAGAAGATCTTTGATATAACATCTATATATATCAGATATTTAATATATTTAGTGACATAACTTTAATTGTCCAAAAATGAATAGTGACATAACTCTAATATGACTCCACACCGGATCCGCGCTGCGGCTCCGGCCCAGAAAGGGAGTGGAAATTACTGCTGTGCGAGCTGATTCCGACGATATTCTCCCTGGCGCTCCAGCATCCAGCCGGGGTACTCCCGTGGCAAGACGCTGACGGCATCAAGCTGTTTTAGCTCATCTTCGCTCAGGCGGATTTCGGTGGCGGCAATGTTGTCATCCAGTTGATCCACCCGCTTCGCCCCGACGATCACGCTGCTGACCACCGGCTGATGCAGCAACCACGCCAGCGCAATCTGCGCCACCGAGACCCCTTTGCTCTCTGCGATAGTGCGCATCACATCGACGCAATCGAAGGCACGCGCTTTTTCCACCGGCGGGAAGTCAAATTCCAGACGACGGCCGCCGGATTCGCTCTGTCCGTTGCGATCGTATTTCCCGCTGAGCAGGCCGCCCGCCAGCGGGCTCCAGACCATCAAGCCCACCCCTTCGCTTTGCATCATCGGCACCAGTTCGCGCTCCAGATCGCGCCCGGCGATGGTGTAGTAAGCCTGCAGAGAGGCGAACCGCGCCAGACCCAACCGCTCGGAGATACCCAGCGCCTTCATGATCTGCCAGGCCGCCCAGTTAGAGACCCCGATATAACGAACATGGCCGTGCTGCACCAGATTATCCAGCGCATAAAGAGTCTCTTCAATGGGGGTGGCGGGATCAAAACCGTGCAACTGATAGAGATCGATATGATCGAGCTGCAGCCGGCGCAGACTCTCTTTTACGCTGCTGATGATGTGGTAACGCGAGCTACCGCGTGAGTTCACCCCGCCCGTGCCGGTTTCGCCAAAGACTTTGGTCGCCACCACCACGTTTTCCCGTGGCACCTTCAGGTTTTTTAACGCCTGGCCGGTGATCTCTTCCGAACGCCCTTCCGAGTAGACGTTGGCGGTATCGATAAAGTTAATACCGGCGTCCAGCGCGCGGCCTACCAGCTGCTCCGCGTCGCTCTGCTGGAGCTGGCCAATCTTGCCCCACATGCCGCCTTCGCCGCCGAAGGTCATGGTACCGAGGCAGAGTTCAGAGACGAACAGGCCGGTATTACCGAGTTTTTGATATCGCATTTGAGACTCCTTGTTTGTTGAGTACCCCATAGTTATACCCGGTGCACGCCGACCGCGAATGTGCGGTTCCTGTCCGTTTCTTGCCCAATTCTCGCCATCTTATCCGCGAGGTGCATCGCCAAAGACGGGGTAGTCTGGCATTTGCACCTGCTGATACGGCTCCCAGCCGCCGCCCAGCGCCTTGTACAACGCGACCAGGTCAAGGGCGCTCTGCACCTGCGCCTGCGCGCGCTGTTGCTCGGCCTGCGCCAGCTGTCGCTGGGCATCCAGCACGTCGATAAAGGTGGCAATCCCCTGCCGGTAGCTGTCGCTTGCCAGATCAAAGGCGTTTTGCAGTGCATCAATGGTTTTCGCCAGCCCTGCCTCACGCTGTTGATCGGTACGGTAGCTCACCAGCGCATTTTCCACGTCGCCGAGCGCCGTTAGCACCGTCTGACGATAGTCCAGCACCGCAGCGCCCTGCTGCGCGCGCGCCACTTTCACGCTGGAGACCAGCCGCCCACCCTGGAAGATAGGAATGGAGACCTGCGGGCCAAAGCTGTAGAAGTGGCTGCTCCAGTCGGTGAGCCAGTTGGTTTCGCTGTTGCGCAGACCAAACTGACCGGAGAGGGTAAAGCTCGGGAACAGCTGCGCCACCGAAACGCCGATCTGCGCCGTGGCGGCGTGGAGATTGGCCTCCGCCTCGCGTACGTCCGGGCGGCGACGTGCCAGCGTGGACGGGATCCCCGTCTGCACAATGTCCGGCAAGGCGGGCATCGGCTGGGCGGACTGCAGCTCCGCGTCCAGCGCCCCCGGCGGTTTGCCGAGGAGGATCGCCAGGCCATTCATCGCCTGTCGCGCCTGCGCCTGATATTGCGGAAGCTGCGCTTCAAGCGTACCGAGCTGCGCGCGGGCATTTTCCACGTCCATCTGGGGTGACAACCCGCCGCGCTGGCGGTTGTCGGTGAGATCCAGCGTCTGCCGGGCGCTCTCAATCTGGGTATTGAGGGTGGCGATAATGCTCTGCGCGCCGCGCAGCTGCAGCCACGCCCGCGCCACTTCCGCCTCCAGCGACACCAGCGCGTCATTACGCTGCTCAATCGCCGCCTGCTGCTGCGCTTCGGCGGCTTCAACCTGACGGCGAACCTTGCCCCACAGGTCGATTTCCCACTGGGCGTCAAAGCTGCCCTGGTAAAGGTTGATCGGCTGGGTCAGCGGGCCTAACGCCCCCCGCAGCTGCGGGTCGACATTATCAAGCTGGTCGTATACCCCGTGCGATTTCAGCTCTCCTTCCAGCCCGAGCTGCTGGCGGGTTGCTTGTAAACTGCCGTTTACCGACGGATAAAACGCCCCGCCCGCCTGGTTGATCTGTTCCCGCGCCCCGGCAATGCGCAACACGGTCTGCTGCAGAGAGAGGTTTCCGGCGATGGCGCGTTCAATCAGGCTATCGAGCTGCGGCGAGTTGAAGGTTTTCCACCAGCGAGGGTTGGTGGCGGCCGAAACGGTTTTCGAATTTACCTCGCCATCCCCCTTGTCATTCCAGTGGGTGACCGCAGGCGGTGCGGGCTGTTGATAGTCCGGCCCCACGGCGCAGCCTGCGAGCAACAGCATTATCATCAGAGGGTGTAAACGTCTGTGTATCATCAGTGTGCTCCTGCACTCCCCTCGCTCTTAACCGGCGAGAGCAACAAACAAAACGGGATCAGTAAAAAGGCCACCACGCTCAGAAGGGTGAAGACGTCGATGTAGGCCAAAAAGCGCGACTGCTCGATCATGGTCTGGTACATCCGCCCGGTGGCGATGCCGGTCGGGTCGCCGACCTGGGTAGTGAAATTCTGGATCGCCTGGGCGCTTTCGCGTATCGCCAGCTGGAATTGCTCGTTGAACGGCGAGGCGTGATAGGCCAGATGTGCGCTGTGCGCCTGGGAACGCTCGGTGATCGCCGCCGTCGATAGCGAAATGCCTATCGAGCCTGCGACGTTGCGGAACATGGTAAACAGCGCCGCCGCATCGGCGTTGAGCTGCCGCGGAATCGAGATAAAGGCAATGGTCGTGAGCGGTACAAACAGGAACCCGAGTCCAATCGACTGGGCGCTGCGGAACAGTACCAGGGTTTCGAAATCGATATCCGGGGTTAACGTGCGGGACCAGAAGAACGACACCGCCAGACAGGTAAAGCCGAAGGCGATGATCCAGCGCGTCTGCACCACCGGCATCAGCTTCAGCACCAGCGGTATGGTCAATACGATCAATATTGCCCCAGGCGATAGCACCATGCCCGACCAGGTGGCGGTATAGCCAAGATCCTGCTGGGCCAGCTGCGGGATAACCACCGAGCTGCCGTAGAGGATCATTGCCATCCCCGCCATCAGCAGGCTGGATACGGCAAAGTTTTTGTCCTTCATGCAGTGCAGGTCGACCACCGGCTTTTTGGCATACATCAGCCAGTAAATGGCACCGATGATGCCGATAAGCGTCAGCACCGCGAAGGTGCGGATCACGTTTGAATAGAACCAGTCGTCATCCTCACCCCGGTCGAGCATCACCTGCAGGCAGCCCAGCCCGAGCGCGATCAGGCCGATCCCCGTCCAGTCGACAGAGAGTTTCTCTTTGGATTTGCTCTCCCAGGGCGGATCTTCCAGCAGCTGGTAGATCGCCAGCACCGTGACGATCCCGACCGGAATATTGATGAAAAAGACCCAGCGCCACGAGTAGTTGTCGGTGATCCAGCCGCCCAGCGTCGGCCCGAGAACCGGGGCGACGATAATGGCGATGGACGAGAGGCCAAAGGCTTTGCCCCTGTCCTCAGGCTTGAAGTAGTCAAGCAGCACCGACTGCTGGGTAGGCTGCAGGCCGCCGCCAAAGAAGCCCTGCATGATGCGGAACAGGATGATCTGCCACAGCTCGGTGGCAATGCCGCAGAGGAATGAGCAGATGGTGAACATCACAATGCAGATTAAGAAAAACTGCTTGCGGCCAAACAGCCGGCTCAGAAAGGCGGAGATGGGCAGGACAATACCGTTTGCCACCAGGTAACTGGTTAACACCCAGGTGGATTCGTCATAGCTGGCCGAGAGCGACCCGGCCACGTGCGGCAGCGCCACGTTGACAATGGTGGTGTCGAGGATCTCCATAAACACCGCCAGGGTGACGACAATCGCCACCGCCCAGGGGTTACTGGCGGGCTTCCAGTTATCGTGACTCTGATCCGTCATTCCACTGTGACCTTCGGTTCAACCGACAGCCCCAGCGGCAGCGGTTTGTTCGGATCCAGCCCCTTATCAATCACGATTTTCACCGGCACGCGCTGCACGATTTTCACAAAGTTACCGGTGGCGTTTTCCGACGGGAAGGCGGAGAAACGCGAGCCGCTGCCCTGCTGGATACTGTCGATATGGCCTTCAAGCTCCATGTCAGGCCAGGCATCCACGGAGACCTGTACCTTATCGCCCGGCTTCATCCGTTCAAGCTGAGACTCTTTGAAGTTTGCCACCACCCAGACGTTCGGGGAGACCAACGAGAAGAGCGCCGAGCCTGCCTGCACCAGCGTACCGGGCTGCACGTTGCGTTTGGTAACAAAACCATCGAACGGGGCGCGGACTTCAGTGTAGGAAAGATTGAGGTTGGCGGTTTCGAGCTGCGCTTTCGCCTGATCCACCTGGCGTTGACGCGCTTCGACGTTGGTCTCCTGCTGGCGGATTTGCAGTTGAACCTGCTCCGCTACCTCAAGCTGCGCCTGGGCGCTGGCGAGGCCCGCCTGGGCGCTACGCAGCTGGGCGTTAGCGGAATCGATACTTTGTTGGGTGGTCGCACGCGGATCGACCCCGCGCTGACGACGATATTCCGCCTGCGCATTGGCGAGATCCGCCTGAGCTTTTAGCACCTGGGCTTTCGCTTCATCACGCTGCGCGGGGTATTGCACCTTTGAGAGCGCCAGCTGCGCCTGGGCCTGATGCAGCTGTGCGGTTGCCAGGCCAAGCTGGGCCTGCGCCTGATCGCGCTGGGCGGTGGTGTCTCTCGGGTCGATCACCACCAGCAGATCGCCCTTTTTCACGCGCTGGTTATCACGCACGCGCAGTTCGGTGACGTAGCCTGCCGTTTTCGGCGCAATGGTCACCACGTCGCCGTCGGTAAAGGCGTCGTCGGTTGTCTCTTCGTTACGGGTTAAAAACCACCACACCAGCGCCACGATAACCATCACCACCACGACAATGCCGAGGATAATTAACGGTTTTTTACCCGGACGCTTACGCTCATTATTGTTCTTTTCCTGCTCGTCAGCAGGGGACTTTTGATCTTCAGCCATAGTTCAGCAACGGTCCTGTCAGTGAGCGGCATCACACTATGCCGTTCAATAAAGCTAGGACGTTGCTATACATTTGCCAGGAAAAACTGACAAATTGCGCATTATATGAGAAGGAATAGTCCGAATCCGACCAGCGATGCCCAGACCAGCATCGGGATTGACCAGAGGTGGAAGCGCCACCAGATACGGCGATCGTTCGCCATCCGCAGGGCAATCAGGTTGGCGAGGGAACCGGGCAGAAGCCCGAAACCGCCGACGTTGACGGCCCAGGCCAGCAGTGCGCTGGGGGGAACATAATTGAGCAGCAGTATGGTCGAGGGTACGTTGCTTATCACCTGTGACAGCCCTATAGCGGTGATCCACAATCCCGTCTGCGACAGTTGGGTTACGTTTTGCAGCACACCCTGCAGCGCCGGCACCTGAATCAGCAAATGCACATCAATAAACATCGCTATAAAGACCAACAGCAGCGTCCAGTCGACGCTTACCAGGACGCGCCTCGCCAGCAGTAAGAAGCCGCCGGCTACCAGCAGCGCCCCCCACAGCTCTTGTTTCAGGTCGAGCGCCACCAGAAAGACCAGATAGAGTGCCAGGCAGCTCCACGCCAGACGCGGTGACGCCTGCGTGGCCGCCGTGCCGGTATGGTACTGCAGCGGTTTTGCCGGGAAAGCAAACCAGCACATCACCCCCAGCGTAACCATCATCACCGCCGCCAGGGGCGCCATCTGCCAGCTAAAAGCGGCAAACGACAGGCCAGAGCGTCCCCATAAGAGAATGTTCTGCGGGTTCCCGATCGGGGTTAACAGTGAACCGGCGTTGACCGCCAGCGCTTCGAAGATGATCAATCGATTGACCGGGATCTCGCAGAGCTTGCGCAGCGTTAGCGTCAGGGGCACCACGATGAACAGCGCCACGTCGTTGGTCAGAAAAGTGGAGAGCAGCGCCGCCGAGAAGACCATAAACAGCGTCAGGCGGCGTTCCGTGGCGAAGCGACGAACCATTTTGCGTCCCAGCACGTCGAAAAAGCCGCTCTGCTCTACCCCTTTGGTGAGCATCATCAGCCCGCTCAGGGTAATGATGGTGTGCCAGTCAATAGCGGCAGGCCAGCGCTGGGGGGCGAAAGGAACGCAAAAACTGAGCCCGACGCCAATCAAGACTAACAGATGAAAGAAACGATCGCGGGCCAGCGCCCCCAGGCCTGGAAGGGTCATTCAGAGGCAGGTCCGTATTTGCGGGTAAACTCGCTGAATTGCTGCAGAGTCTCTTCGCTAACGTGGTGTTCCATCCCCTCCGCATCGCGGCGGGCAGTATCGGGGCTGACGCCCAGCACCAGCAGGAAGTTTTCCACAATCTGATGGCGTTCGCGGCTGGCCTGCGCCAGCTTCTCGCCTTCAGGGGTTAAGAAAACGCCGCGCCAGGGGATCATCTCGATCAACCCCACCGAGGCGAGTCGTTTCAACATTTTTGCCACCGTCGGTTGGGAGACGCCGAGACGCGCGGCCATATCGACCTGGCGTGCTTCGCCCACCTCACGGATCAGATCGGAAATCAGCTCAACATAATCATCAATCAGCTCGCGACGATGCGCTTCGCGAACCTGACGAAATCCTTCAACGTGTTCTTCAACATTTACCAGCTGCGTCTTTTTTCTTGTCGTGGTTTTACCTGCACGATGGGTCATTGTGCTTCCTCAATGGGGGTGACGCTTCCAGCAGCGCAATTCAAATGCGGCCATTGTAAACCATGCGTGAACAAGCACAAAAAATTAACGTAATAGCCATAGCTATAAAATATAGCCTGTGCTATATCTGTATGTAATGCAGTCACCTTCAGGGATCGAAGGGATCATTCATCAGGAGGTTGAGATGAACGAATTCAAGAGGTGTATACAGGTGTTTAGCCACTCTCCATTCACAGTACGCTTAATGCTGCTGAACATGATTTGCGACATGATTACTGGCAAATCACAGCAGAACGATAAACCTTCCCGCTAGGCGGCGTCGCGGTACGCCGCTTCATTTTTTTGTCACACTTCCTTTGTAGACTGGGCCGTAAGGCAAATTGCCGGATCTTTTTTACGGATTTGTAGCCCTCTTCGCAAAACATCCTCTTTATAGCTGTTGACCTTCATCGCCGCTGGCACTATCTTCTTGCAGCCCTGCACTATTTGCGGCTCGCAGACGCGGACCCCAATTCCCCTTCTCCGCACTCTCAGGCAGGTTTTGACCCTTGGCGCCAGGGTGAGCACATGGCGTTTTCATGATTGTGACCTATGAATTTAACCCTGAAAGAATCACTTGTGACCCGCGGCCGGGCCTTAAGCCCGTGGACGGGATTCTACTTTCTACAATCACTGCTGATTAATTTTGCGCTGGGCTACCCCTTCAGTCTGCTCTACGCGGTGGCCTTCACCTGCGTATTGCTGTTGCTGTGGCGTAGCGCACCGCGCGTGCAGAAAGGGCTGCTGGGCATCTGCTCGCTGGTGGCGGCAATGTACTTCCCCTTCTCTCAGGCCTATGGGGCACCCAACTTTAATACCCTGCTGGCGATGCACTCCACCAATATGGAGGAGTCGACAGAGATCCTGACCATCTTCCCCTGGTATAGCTATGTGGTTAGCCTGTTTATCTTTGCGCTGGGCGTTATTGCTGTGCGACGTAAACCCGAAGCCAAAAAAGGGTGGAACCGACTGGACAGCCTCTACCTGGCCGTCAGCCTTGCCGCCTTTTTTGTCGCCCCGGTGCAGAACCTGGCATGGGGTGGCGTCTTCAGGCTGAAAGATAGCGGCTACCCGGTCTTCCGTTTTGTGAAAGACGTGGTGGTGAACAACCAGGAAGTGATCGACGAACAGGCGCGCATGAGCGCGTTGTCGCAGATGAAAGATACCTGGAACGTGACGGCGGTGAAGCCGAAATATCACATCTATATGGTGGTGATAGGCGAAAGCGCTCGCCGCGATGCGCTGGGCGCCTTTGGCGGCCACTGGAACAACACCCCTTTTGCCAGTGCGGTGAATGGCACCCTGTTTACCGATTATATTGCCGCCAGCGGCTCTACGCAGAAGTCACTGGGGCTGACGCTTAATCGGGTAGTGGATAACAAACCCCAGTATCAGGATAACTTCGTCACCCTAGCGAACCGTGCCGGCTTCCAGAGCTGGTGGTTTTCCAATCAGGGCCAGATTGGCGAATATGATACCGCCATCGCAAGTATTGCTAAGCGTGCCGACGAGGTGCAGTTCCTGAAGAGCGGTGATTTTGAAGCCGATAAAAATACCCAGGATGAGGCACTGCTGAAGATGACTGCGCAGGTTTTCAGCACGCATCGTACGCAGCCGCAGCTTATTGTGCTGCATCTGATGGGCTCGCACCCACAGGCCTGCGATCGCACCAAAGGCAAATACGCCGAGTTTGTGCAGTCGAAAGAGACCTCCTGTTACCTCTATACCATGACGCAGACCGACCAGCTGTTAAGTCAGCTGTATAGCCAGTTGCAAAATACGGGCGACAGTTTCTCGATGGTCTATTTTTCCGATCACGGGCTGGCGTTTAAAGAGCGCGGTAAAGCGGTGCAGTATCTGGCTCATGATGACGCCTTCCAGCAAAACTTCCAGGTGCCTTTTATGGTGCTCTCCAGCGACGATAAGCGCCACCGCATGATCAAGGCCCGCCGCTCGGCGAACGATTTCCTGAGCTTCTTCTCTCAGTGGACGGGAATTCAGGCAAAAGAGATCGCCAGTCACTACCGCTTTATCTCCAGTCAAAAGGCACCGCCGGTCTATGTCACGAACTTCAAGTTGCAGAAAGTGGACTATAACCATCTGGGGAGCGACATTTTCGCCACCCAAAGTCGGTAAGGATTGGGTTGTTGAAGACAAAAAAAATCCGCCACAGGGGCGGATTTTTTATTGGCTCACCGGAGTGATTAGAAGCGGTAACCTACGCCCGCGATCCAGGTGCCAACGTCAACGTTACGGATGCGGCTCTGCTCATAGGAGAAGTCCAGCGCAACGTTTTCGATTGGGTTAAACTGCATACCTGCACCGTAGGAGAAACCGTAGTCGCTGGTGTCGTCAGAAGAGCGAACCAGACCGGTGTCGGAAGTCTGCTGGAATTTACCGTAACCCACACCCACTACACCGTAGATGCTTGCCCAGTCGTTCAGACGGAAAGCAGGACCACCGGTGATGCCGTAGTACTGTGCTTTGTTATACACATCACCGGAAGAGCGATCTTTTTCGGTGTAGGTGAAGGAGCCGATCCAACCCAGTGGGTTGTTGTCCTGCTCGTAGCGGTATTTCAGGTTCAGGCCGTTAGTTTTGTTCATAACGCCCTGCATATCGCTCTGAGCGTAACCACCGGAAACGGTAGAAGTTGCCGCTACTGCGGTGCCTGCGGAAACGGCCAGAACGGCTGCCAGTGCTGAAAGACATGCAATTTTTTTCATAACCACCTCAAATGTGCTTCAAGTAAGTCCGTAAGTTTTAAATATATCAAAAATTCTTGTGAAACTCTTTCTGATTAGTGATGTCTAACGGCCCTTTTGGTGTAACTAATTATTTCCATAATCAGTTATCTCTTTCAAATCTCACCGAAAATACATCCCAAAAATGTAATAGTGCGCGTCAGATTCAATACATTCATCCAGACTATTCCTAAACTGCTTGGCAATAAGCCCGGTCTATGAATGCCATTCTACGGATTTCAGGGAACTTTTTTTCAACGAAGTCTCAACCGCGACAGCTTATTTCAATTACACTGCCACCTTTACTTCGTTTGACATAAATTGACAGGAGAAAGGATGCCTGGGTTGCCCCGCAAATCGCCGGTCTGGATGCCGGTTGTCGTTATTCTTATCGCCATGTTGTCTATCCAGAGCGGCGCATCGCTGGCGAAATCTCTTTTTCCCGTGATCGGCGCGCCGGGCGTAACGGCGCTGCGTATTGCGCTCGGCACGCTTATCCTGGTAATTATCTTTAAGCCCTGGCGTCTGCGTTTTGAAAAATCACAGCGCCTGCCGCTGCTCTTTTATGGCCTGTCGCTGGGGGCGATGAATTACCTCTTCTATTTATCAATACAGACCGTCCCGCTGGGAATTGCGGTGGCGCTGGAGTTTACCGGCCCGCTGGCGGTGGCGCTCTTCTCCTCGCGCCGCCCGGTAGACTTTGTCTGGGTGGTGCTGGCGGTATTGGGGCTGTGGTTCCTGCTCCCCCTCGGTCAGGACATTGCGCATGTGGATTTAACCGGTGCCGCGCTGGCGCTTGGCGCGGGTGCCTGCTGGGCTTTATATATCCTTACCGGTCAGCGTGCGGGGGAAGAGCATGGCCCCGCAACGGTGGCGCTGGGATCGCTGATTGCCGCTATCATCTTTGTGCCTCTGGGGATGGCGCAGGCCACCGAGTCGATCTGGCAGTGGTCGATTTTGCCCGTCGGGCTTGCGGTCGCGGTCCTTTCAACGGCGCTCCCCTACTCACTGGAGATGATTGCGCTCACCCGCCTGCCCACGCGCATCTTCGGCACCCTGATGAGCATGGAGCCCGCGCTGGCAGCCATGTCAGGTATGGTGTTTCTTGGTGAAACGCTCACCTTTACCCAGACGCTGGCGCTCTGCTCTATTATTGCTGCGTCGATGGGCTCAACCCTGACATTGCGGCGCGAAACCAAGGTCGAAGAGGTAGATATCAACCGCTGACGGGTAATTCTGCATGGCCAATATGCGCCATGCAGAATATAAGCCAGATTGCGCGAAATTAAATATGCCCGCACAAATTGTCATCAATCGGAAATATTCTCTCTCCTCTCTTACCGATTTTTATAAATAAGAATCTTTTACAACGAAATATTATAAGCCTCTGATTTTCAGGACCTTTAATAAGTCTTAATTATTCTTTCTATTAAACCGATAGGCAGTACCGGGTCGCAGGCTAAAAATGTGGTGCTATACTTATCTCCAGTAATTACCTGGGACACAAACATCAAGAGGATATGAGATTATGAGTACCGCTAAACTGGTTAAAACGAAAGCGTCTAATCTGCTTTATACCCGCAACGATGTATCGGATAGCGATAAGAAAGCAACAATCGAGTTGCTGAATCGCCAGGTGATCCAGTTCATTGACCTGTCGCTGATTACTAAACAGGCCCACTGGAATATGCGCGGCGCCAACTTTATTGCCGTACATGAGATGCTGGATGGCTTCCGTACTTCACTGACTGCACATATGGATACCATGGCTGAGCGTGCCGTTCAGCTGGGTGGCGTGGCGCTGGGCACCACGCAGGTTATCAACAATAAAACTCCGTTGAAAAGCTACCCGCTGGATATTCACAGCGTACAGGATCACCTGAAAGAGCTGGCAGACCGTTATGCCGTAGTCGCTAACGACGTGCGTAAAGCCATTGGCGAAGCCAAAGATGAAGATACCGCTGATATCTTTACCGCAGCGTCCCGCGACCTGGATCAGTATCTGTGGTTCATCGAAGCTAACATCGAGTAATACCTTGTTTTTCAGCCTTTGACCCTCGCTTCGGCGGGGGTTTTGCACATCTATGGTGCAACAAATCGTCTATATGCCAGGCAAAAGTGACAGATTTGTAATAATCACCTCACACAATCGTTAACGCGAGATTGTTTTTTCATCAATATATGCGCTTAATAGCAGGGCTATAGCGATCAAAAATCACCTGCACCAAAACAGTGCTCCATTGTGGTGCAAAGAAAGCGAATTGCACCATAGAATGCGCAAGACTCTGGTGTAGCTCCTTTGTGAAACAACCACTTGCAAAGTTGGCACGATTTTTTCATATAGCCGTTCGTTCTCGCAGGGGATCGCCCCGTGGATATAAAAGGAAATGCTATGAAGTCTGTATTAAAAGTCTCACTGGCTGCACTGACCCTGGCTTTCGCGGTTTCTTCTCAGGCTGCTGATAAAAAACTGATCGTTGCCACCGATACCGCATTTGTTCCGTTCGAATTCAAGCAAGGCGACCAGTACGTTGGTTTTGACGTAGATCTGTGGGCAGCTATCGCTAAAGAGCTGAAACTGGACTACACCCTGAAGCCAATGGATTTCAGCGGCATCGTTCCGGCACTGCAGACCAAAAACGTGGACTTGGCACTGGCCGGTATCACCATTACTGATGCGCGTAAAAAAGCGATCGACTTCTCTGACGGCTACTACAAAAGCGGCCTGCTGGTGATGGTCAAAGCTGATAACAACGATGTGAAAAGCGCTAAAGATCTCGACGGTAAAGTGGTTGCGGTGAAGAGTGGTACCGGTTCTGTTGACTACGCAAAAGCAAACATCAAAACCAAAGACCTGCGTCAGTTCCCGAACATCGATAACGCCTATATGGAATTGGGCACCAACCGCGCTGACGCGGTGCTGCACGATACCCCGAACATCCTTTACTTCATCAAAACTGCAGGCAACGGCAAGTTTAAGGCGGTAGGTGAGTCTCTGGAAGCGCAGGAATACGGTATCGCCTTCCCGAAAGGCAGCGACGATCTGCGTACTAAAGTGAACGGCGCGCTGAAAACCCTGCGTGAGAACGGCACTTATAACGAAATTTATAAAAAATGGTTCGGTACTGAACCAAAATAATAACGCGTTTGCTCTTCTGTGGGGGCGAACTTCGCCCCCTGTTGTCTTCACCACGGTAAAAACAGGAACTAATCATGGAGTTTGACTGGAGCGCCATCTGGCCCGCCATTCCTCTGTTGCTTGAAGGCGCCAAAATGACCCTGTGGATTTCGGTCCTCGGTCTCATTGGCGGGTTGATTATCGGCCTCGTCGCCGGTTTCGCCCGCACCTACGGCGGCTGGATTGCCAACCACATCGCACTGGTTTTCATTGAAATCATTCGTGGCACACCTATCGTTGTACAGGTGATGTTCATCTACTTCGCCCTGCCTATGGCCTTTACTGACCTGCGTATCGATCCGTTCAGCGCGGCCGTGGTCACCATCATGATCAACTCCGGTGCCTACATTGCGGAGATCACCCGTGGGGCAGTGCTGTCGATTCATAAAGGCTTTAGCGAAGCGGGCCTCGCCCTGGGTCTCTCTCGCCGCGAGACCATTCGCCACGTTATTCTGCCGCTGGCGCTGCGCCGTATGCTGCCGCCGCTGGGTAACCAGTGGATCATCAGCATTAAAGATACCTCGCTGTTCATTGTGATCGGCGTGGCCGAACTGACGCGTCAGGGCCAGGAGATCATCGCCGGTAACTTCCGTGCGCTCGAGATCTGGACCGCCGTTGCCGTGGTTTATCTGATTATTACGCTGGCACTGAGCTTTGTTTTACGTCGTCTGGAAAGAAGGATGAAAATCCTGTGATTGAATTCAAAAACGTCTCCAAGCACTTTGGTCAGACCCAGGTGCTGCATAATATCGACCTGAAGATCGAAACGGGCGAAGTGGTCGTGATCATCGGCCCATCGGGTTCCGGTAAATCCACGCTGCTGCGCTGCATTAACAAACTGGAAGAGATCACCAGCGGCGACCTGATTGTCGATGGTCTGAAGGTTAATGACCCGAAAGTCGATGAACGCCTTATCCGCCAGGAAGCGGGGATGGTGTTTCAGCAGTTCTACCTTTTCCCGCATCTGACCGCGCTGGAAAACGTAATGTTTGGCCCGCTGCGCGTGCGCGGTGCCAATAAAGCGGAAGCTGAGAAGCTGGCAAAAGAGCTGCTGGCGAAAGTGGGCCTGGCCGAACGTGGTCACCACTATCCTTCTGAACTTTCCGGTGGTCAGCAGCAGCGTGTGGCGATTGCCCGCGCGCTGGCGGTGAAGCCGAAGATGATGCTGTTTGATGAGCCTACTTCTGCGCTTGACCCGGAACTGCGCCATGAAGTCCTGAAGGTGATGCAGGACCTGGCGGAAGAAGGGATGACGATGGTGATTGTGACCCACGAAATCGGCTTTGCCGAGAAAGTCGCTTCACGTCTGATCTTTATCGATAAAGGGCGTATTGCTGAAGATGGCAACCCGCAGACCTTGATCGAGAATCCGCCAAGCCAGCGTCTGCAGGAGTTCCTGCAGCACGTCTCCTGACGGTGCTTTGTTAATACGCTAAGCCGGGTTCGCCCGGCTTTTTTACGCCGGAATGTTCTCAAAACCATTTCTCCCTCCCCCGCCATCTATACTTATCTTTTTGCTGAATATTGTCATCGGAGGACGCCGTGCCGTGGATCCTGTTGCTGCTTGTTAGCCTGCTGTGTGCCCCTGCGCAGGCGATTACTATTCCGGGCGTCACCACGGGGACGACCCCGGCAGCAGAGGGGGCAGCCCCGGCAGAGCCCGACGTTGAACAGAAGAAAGCGGCTTACTCCGCTCTGGCGGATGTCCTTGAAAATGACGCGTCACGTCAGGAGTTGATTGGGCAGTTGCGTACTGCGGCCGCCACGCCGCCGCAGGAGACGGCGCCCAAAATCACGCCGCCGGCCATCGAAGAAGAGAAAACGGTACTGGAGAATGTCACGGATGTTGGGCGTCACTATGGCGAAGCGCTGGCAACCCGCTTTGCGCAGCTCTACCGCAACCTGATTGGCTCCCCACACAAAGCGTTTAATCCGGATACCTTTCTCAATGCCGCCAGCCATTTCCTGATCCTCGCCGGGCTGGTCTTTGCGTTCTACTGGCTGGTGCGCCTTTGCGCCTGGCCGCTGTACCGTAAAATGGGCGCGTGGGGACGAAAGAAAAACCGCGAGAAGAGTAGCTGGCTACACCTGCCGCTGATGATTACCACCGCCTTTATTATCGACTTGCTGCTGCTGGTACTCACCCTTTTCGTCGGCCAGTTGCTGAGTGATAACCTGCATGCCGGTAACAAAACCATCGCCTTCCAGCAGGGGTTGTTCCTTAACGCTTTCGCGCTGATCGAATTCTTTAAAGCTATTCTACGGCTAATATTTTGCCCTCACGTTCCGGAGCTACGTCCGTTCAACATCGACGATCGGACCGCAAAATACTGGTCGCTGCGCCTGAGTACCCTGAGCGGACTCATTGGTTATGGCCTGCTGGTGGCGGTGCCCATTATCTCCAACCAGGTCAATGTGCAGATCGGTGCGCTGGCTAACGTGCTGATTATGCTCTGCATCACCGTCTGGGCGCTCTATCTTATCTTTCATAATAAGCGGGCCATTACCGAGGGACTGCTGCACCTGGCCGACCGCTCCTTATCCTTCTTTAGTCTATTTATTCGCGCGTTTGCGCTGGTGTGGCACTGGCTGGCCTGCGCCTACTTTATTGTGCTCTGCTTCTTCTCGCTGTTCGATCCCGGCAACAGCCTGAAGTTTATGATGGGTGCCACCTTCCAGAGCCTGGCGATTATCGGGATTGCGGCCTTTATCTCTGGCCTGCTTTCACGCTGGCTGGCCAAAACCATCACCCTGTCGCCGCAGGTGCAGCGCAACTACCCTGAATTGCAAAAACGGCTTAACGGCTGGATTTCCGCCTCACTGAAGGTGGCCAGGATCCTCTGCGTGGCGGTGGCGATTATGCTGCTACTCAATGCCTGGAGCTTGTTTGATTTCTGGAACTGGCTACACAACGGCGCGGGGGAGAAAGCGGTGGATATCGTGATCCGCATTGCGCTGATCCTCTTCTTCTCTGCCGTCGGCTGGACGCTGCTCGCCAGCCTGATTGAAAACCGGCTGGTGTCAGATATTCATGGCCGTCCGCTGCCCAGCGCCCGCGCCCGCACGTTGCTGACGCTGTTCCGCAACGCGCTGGCGGTGATCATCAGCACTATCACTATCATGATTGTGCTCTCAGAGATCGGCGTGAATATCGCTCCTCTGCTGGCCGGTGCCGGGGCGCTGGGGCTGGCGATTTCGTTCGGCTCCCAGACGCTGGTCAAAGACATTATCACCGGGATCTTCATCCAGTTTGAAAACGGGATGAACACCGGCGATCTGGTGACGATTGGGCCGTTAACCGGCACGGTAGAGCGGATGTCGATTCGCTCCGTGGGGGTTCGGCAAGATACCGGGGCGTATCACATTATCCCCTGGTCTTCGATTACCACCTTCGCCAACTTTGTTCGCGGTATCGGCTCGGTGGTCGCCAATTACGATGTGGATCGCCATGAAGATGCGGAGAAGGCCAAAGGGGCGTTAAAGGCGGCGGTAGACGAGCTGATGGAGCAGGAGGATATTCGGGGCCTGATTATCGGCGAGCCGTCGTTCGCCGGGATTGTAGGGCTGACGAATACCGCCTTTACGCTGCGCGTCTCCTTCACTACCCAGCCGCTGAAGCAGTGGACGGTGCGTTTCGCTCTCGACAGCATGGTGAAGAAGCACTTCGATCTGGCCGACGTCAGGATGCCGGTTCAAACCTATCAGGTGCTGCCGTCGCCGGCCTCCCCTGCTCCCCCCACACTGCCGCCACAGGCGCCGACGCTTTAACGGCTACGTTTGTTATCGTCGAGGAAGGACCAGGCGATGAAGCGGCTCTGCTTCTGACCCTGGGCCATCTCTTTTTTCACCACTTTTACCGCACCGACCGCCGTCAGCGCACGGTAGAGCGGCGGCAGATTTTCACCGCGCGACACCAGGGTGGTAAACCACTTAACCTGTCTTGCGTACTGCGCACTCTCGGCGATCATCTTACTGATAAACGCGACCTCGCCCCCTTCACACCAGAGCTCCTGCTGCTGGCCGCCAAAGTTCAGCGCCCCATCCGCCGCCTGGCCGAGATTACGACGCTTGCGCTCGCTGCCCGCGCGTGCCGCTTCGGCGGAGTCATGGAACGGGGGATTGCAGAGGGTGGCATCGTAGTGCTCATTCTTATGAATGATGCCCGCGAAGATCGCCGTGGCCTCTTTTTGGCGACGCAGACGGATGGCGCGGCTCAGGCCCGGATTGTGGTTTATGATCGCCGTGGCGCTGGCAAAGGCTTGCGGGTCAATCTCGCTGCCGGTGAAACGCCAGCCGTATTCATGGACGCCAATCAGCGGGTAGATAAGGTTCGAGCCGGTACCGACATCCAGCACCGTGGCCTCTGCAGGTACCACGCCGCCGCGATCCGCCGCCAGCAGATCTGCCAGATGGTGAATATAGTCCGCGCGCCCAGGTACGGGTGGGCAAAGATAGCCTTCCGGAATATCCCACTGCGCGACGCCGTAAAAATGGGCCAGCAGCGCTTTATTTAACGTCTTTACCGCCTGCGGATCGGCGAAGTTCACCGTTGGCTCGCCCGCAGGTGACGAGATAATAAAATCGCGCAGCGCCGGACAGCTCTGGCAAAGGGCATTCATGTCGTAACGGCTGTGATGGCGGTTGCGTGGGTGCAACCCCGGCTTCTGGGATGTCATGGCGTTCTCCTTTAAAACAGCGGCGTAAGATACTCTTTGCTGGCACAAGGGTAAATCATTCTCTACGCATGAGAACAAAGCGTCAAAAATCAAATGCCTGGATGTCTATGATTTGTCATTGAATTGTCAAAAAATATCGTTCAAAAAATAAGCATATCTCCATCAATTTTTTGCGCTGAATCACACGCATTGCCGTCCTACACTTACCTTGACTCATCTGAAGTGATAAGAGGTGTGACCATGAAAAAATATCTCGTAATGCTCGCCGCCGGTACGCTGGCGGGCGCATCATTCGCCGCCCTGGCGGCAGAACCGCTTATGCGTGGCGATGCGAATAATCAGCTCCGTCCCGCCGGCACTGTCTCCGTTTCCGGGGCCAGCAATCTCGATGACCTGCAGAGTAAACTGGCGGAAAAAGCCCGTGAACAGGGTGCGACAGGATTCACCGTGGAATCGGCCAGCGGTGATAATAAAATGTTCGGGACTGCCACTATTTACAAGTAAGTTTCCGGCCATTGAGGCTGCATCTTTAGGTGTAATGCTGATCGGTTAAGCGTGGTGTAATCGTGCTCGATTGATCGGCATGACATCTTAGGGCGCAGTATTTTTATTCTCGCTCTGCCAGAGGTTTCTCCGTCTGGCGATATAAAGCCTGAATACGGCAAACTTGCGATGGGCTATAGCCGGTCGCCTGCGCAGTCTCCTGGATACTCATCTTTTTCACCTGCCGACAGTACAACACCTTTTTATGCCGCTCGCGATCTGGCGGCTTCCCGTTGAATTTACCCAGACGTTGCGCCCGGGCAATACCCTCCTGTTGCCGAACGCGCTGATGCTGCAGTGCCTGTTGGGCAAGAGCGGCCAGGGTGTCCAGTAAGGTGTGATTAA
The DNA here is from genome assembly GCF_002341985.1 of Leclercia sp. UBA2479. Taxonomy (NCBI): domain Bacteria; kingdom Pseudomonadati; phylum Pseudomonadota; class Gammaproteobacteria; order Enterobacterales; family Enterobacteriaceae; genus Leclercia; species Leclercia sp. UBA2479. Next base: position 24,524 of record NZ_DDPB01000013.1, read on the forward strand.
TCGCCACCGCTACCGCCGGATCTGAAGGGCCGCTCATCATCTGCCACGTCGCCGGGAGATCCAGGCTCAGGATCCGTAGCCCGTGCTGCGTCACCTGGTTGGTCAAACGGGTCCAGTCGTGGCTCGTCAGGCGGATTAAGCGATCAATACGATCGATAAGCAGGATGTCCTCCGGCAAGCTTTCTGCCAGCAGACGCGCAAACTCGGGGCGGTCAGACGTGAGGGAAGCGAAATCTTCCCGATAATAGCTGGCAATACGATGACCCCGGGTCTGGACAAAGCCGTCCAGCACCTCTTTCACCCGATCGGCCCAGGGATCCTCTGCAGACGCTTGTAAATAAGCTCTGATGAACATATCGCCCCCGCTATCGCATTAACGTTATCGCACACCTGATCTCGCATTCGGGTTATCGCATTGCCCTTATTTGCCCCTGTTGCTCATCGCATTAGACCAGACTCAAAAGCGAGAGGCACTGCGCCAGAGGCAGCCTAAGCTGGCTTGCTGTCCTGAATTATAATTTATCGCCGAAAAGAGGTACGGAAAGTTCAGAGACAAGATGCCACCCCTGCGCATAAGGGTGCTGGCAGCGATGCAGTAATGTGAAGATTTTTAGTAGCTAATGTAAATTTATGTATTTCATTTTTTTCAGGAGAGTGATAAAAAGTCACGCCAAATGATAATGTTTATCACAATTATTATCATTTGTAGGTTCATTACTGTATTCGCGTGGCATAGACGTAATGAAATGTGATTCTAAAAATTATAAGTCGCTAAACAATATGGAAAACAATCGCAATACTCCGTTCAGCAGCTTCTCTTCGCTGACGTTCTTCACGGGCCTGTGTATCGGCCTGACGCCTGTCGCTACCGCTATTGCTGCGGATCAAACCGATAAAAAATCTGACGATACGCTGGTGGTTGAAGCTCAACCGCCCTCTCTGTATGCCCCCACCCACTCCGCCGATCCGAAGTTTGCGCGCCCCATCGCCGACACCACTCGCACCATGACGGTAGTCTCTGAGCAGGTATTAAAGGATCAGGGGGTGACCAACCTGACCGATGCGCTGAAAAACGTGCCGGGCGTCGGCGCCTTTTTTGCGGGTGAGAATGGTAACTCGACTACCGGCGATGCGGTCTATATGCGCGGTGTGGACACCTCAAACAGTATTTATGTAGATGGCATTCGGGATATCAGCAGCGTATCGCGAGACACTTTCAATACGGAGCAGGTCGAGGTGATCAAGGGCCCGTCCGGCAGCGATTATGGCCGCAGCGCGCCAAGCGGCTCGATTAATATGATCAGCAAGCAGCCGCGTCTGGACTCGGGCATCGACGCCTCAGCCAGTCTCGGCAGCGCCTATATGCGCCGGGGCACGCTGGATATCAACCAGACAATGGGCGAGACCTCTGCGTTTCGCCTCAATTTGATGGGTGAAAAGACCCACGACGCGGGCCGCGATAACGTTAAAAATGAACGCTACGGTGTGGCACCGTCGCTGGCATGGGGGCTGGGTACGGAAAACCGTCTCTATCTGAACTACCTCCACGTCACGCAGCACAACACTCCGGACGGGGGCATTCCGACCGTGGGTCTGCCGGGCTACTCGGCCCCCAATGCCGCAACTTCGGCGCTGAATGGCGCTGGCAAAGTGGATACCCATAACTTCTACGGTACGGATTCCGATTACGACGACTCCACCACCGATACCGCCACCCTGCGCTTTGAACACGACATCAACGACGTCACGACCCTGCGTAACACCACCCGCTGGTCGCGCGTGAAGCAGGATTATCTGATGACGGCGGTGATGGGCGGCGCCAATAACATTACCCGGCCGGATCCTAACAATGTGGATAGCTGGACCTGGTCACGCCTGGCCAACACCAAAGATGTCAGCAATAAGATCCTGACTAACCAGACCAACCTGACCACCAAATTCTTTACCGGATCGGTGGGCCATGACATCAGCACAGGGGTCGAGTTCACACGCGAAACCCAGACCAACTACGGGGTAAATGCCATTTCCCCGCCGGCGGTCAATCTCTATCACCCGGACAGCAGCGTGCATATTGGCGGCCTCAACCGCAATGGGGCGAATGCCAACGGCCAGACCGATACCTTCGGCATTTACGCTTTTGATACCCTGCAAGTTACCCGTGATTTTGAGCTGAACGGCGGTATTCGTCTCGACAGCTACCGTACCGAATATGACAGCGCCAGCAGCTGCGGCGGTACCGGGCGCGGTGCGGTCGCCTGCCCGACGGGCGTAGCAAAAGGGTCGCCGGTCACCACCGTCGATACGGCGAAATCCGGTAACCTGGTGAACTGGAAAGCGGGTGCGCTCTACCATCTGACTGACAATGGCAATATTTACCTCAACTATGCCATCTCCCAGCAACCACCGGGGGGCAGCAATTTCGCGCTGGCCCAGGGGGGCACCGGTAGCAGCGCTAACCGTACCGACTTTAAACCGCAGAAAGCGAAAACCAGCGAGATTGGCACCAAGTGGGAGCTGCTGGATAAACGCTTGCTGCTCTCGGCGGCGGTGTTCCGTACCGATATTGAAAACGAAGTGGAGCAAAACGAAGACGGCACTTACTCTCAGTACGGCAAAAAACGCGTAGAGGGTTACGAGCTGTCGGCGGTGGGGAATATTACGCCGCAGTGGCAAATTATCGGCGGCTATACCCAGCAGCACGCCTCGGTGCGCAGCGGTAAAGATGTCGCGCAGGATGGCAGCTCCTCCCTGCCATACACTCCGGAGCACGCCTTCACCTTATGGAGCCAGTACCAGGCCACCGATGCGCTCTCTGTTGGCGCAGGCGCGCGTTACATCGGCAGTATGCATCGCGGCACCGATGGCGCCGTGGGCACACCATCCTTCAGCGAAGGTTACTGGGTCGCCGACGCGAAGCTGGGCTATCGCATCAACCGCAATCTGGATCTGCAGTTGAACGTCTATAACCTGTTTGATGAAGAGTATGTCTCTTCGATTAACAAGAGCGGATATCGCTACCATCCGGGCGAACCACGTACCTGGATGTTAACCGCCAACATGCACTTCTGATGTCGTGTGGGGCTACGGCCCCACCTTTTTCCCCACAGCCTCTTCCCGGAGAAGTTCTTATGATGTATCACATTCCTGGCGTACTCACGGCTGATGAAGTCGCCCAGCTTCGCGCGCAGCTGGCGCTCGCCCCCTGGATCGATGGCCGTGCGACGGTGGGCAACCAGGGCGCGCAGGTCAAAAATAATCAGCAGGTCGATACCCAGAGCGAGTTGTACCAGAAGCTCCAGTCCGCCGTGCTACAGGCCGTCAATCAGCACTCACTCTTCTTTGCCGCCGCCCTACCCCGCCAAATCTCAAGCCCGCTGTTTAACCGCTATCAGCTGCAGGAGACCTATGGCTTTCACGTGGATGGTGCCGTGCGTAGCCATCCGCAAAGCGGCTGGATGCGAACCGATCTCTCCGCCACCCTCTTTCTCTGTGAACCCGAGAGTTACGATGGCGGCGAGCTGGTGGTCAACGACACCTTCGGGCAGCACAGCGTGAAGCTACCGGCCGGCGATCTGATTCTTTATCCCGCCAGCAGCCTGCACTGTGTCACCCCGGTGACGCGCGGCGTGCGGGTAGCCTCGTTTATGTGGATCCAGTCGATGATCCGCGACGATAAAAAACGGGCGATGCTCTTCGAGCTGGACCGCAATATCCAGACGCTGCGCACCCGTCACGGTGAAAGTGAGGAAGTGTTGTCGTTACTCAACCTCTATCACAACCTGCTGCGAGAGTGGTCTGAAATCTGATGGCGCGCCTTGACTGCCTCTTTTTTAACCCCATATTTGAAGAAGGGTTAACAGAGGCAGGAGTAATGCGATGGCTTCCGGTTGGGCAAATGATGACGCGGTCAATCAACAGATCAACAGTACGATTGAAGATGCCGTTGCGCGGGCGCGCGGCGAGATCCCGCAGGGTGAAAGTCTGGCATTCTGTGAAGAGTGCGGCGACCCGATTCCTGAAGCGCGGCGCAAGGCAGTGCCAGGGGTACGGTTGTGCATCACCTGTCAGCAGGATAAAGATTCACAAAGTAACGGATATGCAGGATATAATCGCAGAGGATCTAAGGATAGCCAGTTACGCTGACTTTTCTTTACCCTTCTTCGCAACGCAAGCGGTTTCGTTTACGTGCACGAAATTTCAGCATGCGTTTCGCAAAATGTGCCCTTACCGTTTCGTCTGTAAAGCGCTGCGCGAAGATACGTAAAGACGCGTCCTGAATTTATTAATATTCAATAACTTATTTGTCATTCAATTTTTTCGAACAACGACGTCAATTCTCTTCGATTTTATCTTTCGCAAAAAAGCGTGATACTCATCACATCGACGGAACATCGTCCCCTTTACAGAATAACCTGCGAGAGATTAACCATGAAAACCATTAAATATGCTGTTGCTGCTGTTGCCCTGTCTGCGCTTTCCTTTGGTGCCTTTGCGGCACAATCTGTTTCGCCTTCTCAGGCAAGCGGCATGAATAAAATCGGTGTGGTAAGCGCAGAAGGTGCAACCACGCTGGACGGTCTTGAAGCGCAGCTGGCTCAGAAAGCCGCAGCGGCAGGTGCAAGCGGTTATACCATCACGTCTGCGAACACCAACAACAAACTTAGCGGTACCGCGGTTATCTATAAATAATCGCCTGTTTTACTGAATCACTGCTCCAACCCTCATTGACCCTGTTGTTATTACCCTTGTTTTGGCCCGTCCTGGATTGGACGGGCTTTTTTTTTGCCTAAAATGACTGTGCGACGCGAGCCAGACCCGCTTCTACCGTCTCGACCTGCCCGGTTGCCAACAGACAGCAGGCTAGCTGTAACTTAATGGAGTGCGGCACCGGCACCTGCCCAGAAAGGCACTGGATGATCCAGTGGGCGGTCACCTGTGGATCTTTACCCTCCGGTAAGACCACCTCGCTTTGCTCCTCGCCTCTTTCCCATACCACGCGCGTACCAGCCGGCTCAATCAGGGTGATTTGCGGACAGCGCTGCGGATTGGCATACACTTCCCCTTCCGTGCCGTGCATTAATAGCGCTCGTCCGCCAATGTCAGCGAAAAAGCTCGCCACCCGGGTGACATACTCCGGATGAGACACGCTGGAAAGACGCAGCGCCTTGTCCTCTTCAAAAGGGGTCGCCAGTTTCGCCAGGGTATGTGCGCTATTGCGAACCCCCATCCGCCAGCGCAGGGCGAGCTGCTTGTCCAGCGACGGGCAAAGCGCATGGACGGGAATATAAACCGGCTGGTTTCCTTCAAGTTTGGCCTGAGCTTGCCCGGCCGTCAGGGTGGGTTGAATGCCCAGGAGTGCCAGAATGGTTTCGGTCAGCACGCGGGTAGGATCTTCACTGACGCCGTGCACCACCACCGGGAAGCCGAGTTTATTAAGCAGGATGGCCAGAAGCGGCGTGAGGTTGGCCTGTTTGCGCGCGCCGTTATAGCTTGGGATCACAATCGGCATCGGTTTCGCCACCGGCGGCGTCAGGCGCAGGGTGCGTGACTGCATCGCCTCATAAAACCCACGCATCTCTGCTTCGCCCTCACCCTTGATTCGCAGCGCGATCAGGATGCTGCCCATCTCAAGGTCAGGTATCTCGTCATTAAGCATGGCGCTATAGAGCGCACGTGCGGTCTCCTGATCCAGGTCGCGGGCGTGGTTCTTTCCACGACCTACCTCTTTGATAATTTTACGATAATCCACGGCATCTCTCCTTCCGGCATGATGTAAACACTATAGCCCTGATAAACAGCGCCCCGAAAGCTTTTTATCCGCCGCGTTGAATGCGCTGTTTTTTCAATAAAAAAATGAATGCAAGCGCTTAATGAAATATTAGTGGTTCGGGCAAAAGATTCTTACAGAAGGACAATCTGATTAAATAAGCAGCGAAAAGTTGTTGAGGTAACACAATCAGGATTACGTATGAACAAGGTTGCTTTAGGTTTTTTTATTGCTGCAACAATAGGATGTTCGGCATCCGCATTGGCGGCGACAGATGGCGAAGGACAAATTAACTTTACGGGCGAAATTATCGATTCCGCCTGTCAGGTCGTGAATGGAATAAGTAACCCGCTGAATGTCGAATTGGGCCAGGTCTCTAAAACGGTCTTTACCGGTGCAGGCTCCACCAGCACGCCGACACGATTTGATATTCAGCTAAAGAATTGCCCGGAATCCGTCACCTCCGCTGCCATTAATTTTGGCGGCACCCCGGACAGTGATAACAACAGTGCGCTGGCATTGACACCCGATGCAGACGCAGCGACCGGCGTGGCAATTCAATTGCTCGACTCTACCGATCAACCGGTCAGCTTATACACCCCTTCTCGTCAATATCCACTGACGGCGGGAAGTACGATAAACGATCTGGAATTTGCAGGACGTTATATCCAGACAGGGCCTACGGTAACAGCCGGCCCGGCTAATTCTGTTTCGACCTTTACCGTTATCTATAACTGATATGATCCCTCCAGAGATATCAGCCTGTGTCAGGGCTGATATCTCTTATTCACGTTGAGATATATTTATGCGTCACGGTTATTTACTGAGCTCTCTTTTACTGGTAGCCGCAACAGCGCATGCCGGCGTAATTATTAACGGCACGCGCCTGGTCTATCAGGGAGATAAAAAGGAGTCTTCTCTTGGTATTTCGAATCCAGACGATACGGATTATCTGGTGCAGTCCTGGGTCGATGCCGGCGGTAAAAACCTGGCCAAAGCCCCTTTCCTGATCACCCCTCCGCTGTTTCGTCTGAATGGCAATGAGGAGAATGTCTTGCGTGTGGTGCGCACGGGGGGAAATTTGCCCGAAGATCGTGAATCACTCTTCTGGCTAAATATTAAATCCATACCCTCTTCTAAAAAAATGGATGGGGTGAACACGCTGCAAATTGCTATCAACACCCGCATAAAGCTCATTTACCGCCCTGCCGCCGTGAAAGGCAAACCGGAAGCCGTTGCCGATCGGTTGTCCTGGCATCGGGAAGGAAATGACCTGGTGGTGAATAACCCCACGCCGTTTTACATGAATTTCCAGAGCGTGACGCTGAACGGTCACAACGTTAAAAAAGCGACCTGGGCCGTACCGAAAGGCGAAACCTATATCGCGCTGCCGGCCCATAGCAGCGGAAATACCCTGGCGTATTCGGTCATTACCGATTACGGCAGTATTAGCCAGACATGGACAAAAACAATTAACTAATTACTGCCTCTGGCGCAATACGTTATGTATAGTCATAAAAAACCGTTCTCCTGGAAAATACCTTCGTTGCCAGCCCTGCTTATGGGGCTGGTAATGTTCTGTATTGCGCAGCAAAGTTCGGCGGATGACTACTTTAACCCGGCGCTGCTGGATATTGATAATCCTCAGCAGGCGAAAACCGATCTATCAATATATGAAAAAGGGCCCGGCCAGGCCCCTGGAAAATATCTGGTCTCTATTTTCATTAATAACACTGAAATTGCTACCCGCGACGTCACCTTCACCTTACGCAAAGCGCAGGCAGGTAATAGCACGCTGCAACCCTGCTTCAGTCTGGACGAACTCAAAAAGCTGGGGATTAAGACCTCCCTCTTTCCGCAACTGACCGCAAAAGGCGGGTGTGCCGATTTAGGCGCTATTCCCGCCGCGACCGCCACCTTTCGTATCAGCCACCAGCAGCTGCTATTGAGCATTCCGCAATCTGCGCTGGGCCAGATACCGCGTGGCTATATCGACCCGAAGGAGTTTGATGAAGGCATCACCGCCGGTTTGCTGAACTACAGCGCAACGGCCAGCCAGAGTCAGGCGCGTATCCCAGGGACACCGGATAACAGCAGCCAGTACGTTAACCTTCGCCCCGGACTTAACCTTGGCGCGTGGCGTTTACGTAACTACTCGACCTGGAATCGCAGCACCACCGGTCACGAGGAGCAGCACCATTTCTCTTCGGTCTATACCTATGCCCAGCGCGATATCGTGGCGATGAAAAGCGACCTGACGCTGGGGCAGAGCAGTTCCCCGGCCGACGTTTTTGATAGCGTCTCTTATACCGGGATGCAGTTAAATTCCGACAGCGACATGCTGCCAGATAGCGAAAAAGGCTATGCCCCAATTATTCGCGGCACCGCCCACAGTAACGCGCAGGTCGTTGTGCGCCAGAACGGTTACGTTATTTATCAGAACACCGTCGCCCCGGGCGCCTTCGAGATAAATGATCTCTACCCCACCGGCAGCAGCGGCGACCTGCAAGTCACGGTGAAAGAGACGGACGGCAGCGAGCGCCACTTAGTTGTGCCCTACGCCTCAGTGCCGGTTTTGCAGCGTGAAAAACATCTGCGCTACAGCGTCACCGCCGGGCGTTACCGCTCGTATGACAGCAACGTGGAAAAGACGCCGTTCGCCCAGGGCAGCGCCATCTATGGTTTATCGCACGGAATGACCCTCTACGGCGGCGTGCAGCAGAGTAGCCATTACCAGGCCCAGGCGCTGGGCACCGGTAAAAACGTTGGCGATCTGGGTGCGTTCTCCATCGACGTGACGCGGGCGAAGGCGTTGCTCAAAAAACAAAAGCGCAGCCAGGGTCGATCGTGGCGCGTGCGGTATAGCAAAGATTTTGCCGGCACAGGCACCAACTTTTCGCTGGCTGGCTATCGCTACAACAGCAAGGGGTTCTATACGCTACAGGAGACGATGGAGTCCTGGACCCGTTCCGACGACTGGAGCGCGCCAGAACAGCGCAAGGATCGCGCTGAAGCGACCATCGACCAGGTGCTGCCGGAGGGCTGGGGCGCCTTCACGCTGAGTCTGGTGAAAGAGCGTTACTGGAGCCAGGACCAGGATATGACCTCCATGAGCCTCAGCTACAACAATAGCTGGGATGGGGTGACCTACAGCCTGAGCTACAGCCTGAATAAAAATACGCACGACAGCGATGAAAACGGGGATGCGGTCAGCAATGACAATCTTTTCGCCCTGAGCGTCTCTCTCCCGCTCGATCGCTGGATGCACAACACCTGGGCCAGCTATAACCTGAATAACAGTAAAGAAGGCACCACCCAGACCCTCGGCCTGAACGGCACAGCGCTGGCACAGAACAACCTTAACTGGAATGTTCAGGAAGGATTCAGCAATACCGGCGCTGGCAGTTCCACCAGCCTGAACGCCGATTACAAAGCCACCTATGGCGAAGTCAGTGGCGGCCTCAGTCAGGATAAGTACCAGCGCACCGCCAACCTTGGCCTGCAGGGGGGCGTCGTGGCCCATGCAAATGGCGTGACCCTGAGCCAGCCGCTGGGCGAAACCATCGCGCTGGTTAAAGCACCGGGCACCCACGGAACAGAAGTGACTAACCAGACCGGCGTCGAAACAGACTTCCGCGGCTATACCGTGGTGCCGTTTGTTACCGCCTATCGCCACAACACTATCGCACTGAATACGGAAACCCTGCCGGACGATGCCGACGTGACTCATGCGGCACAGGTGGTGACCCCGACGCGCGGCGCGATAGTACGCGCCACCTTTAGCACCCGCGTAGGTCGACGCGTATTAATGACGCTAACGCACAACGGCAAGCCGCTGCCCTTTGGCGCAACGGTGACAACAGAGGACAAGGATAACGAGTTTATCGTAGGCAATGATGGCCAAACCTGGCTTACCGGTTTACCTCAGCGCGGACATCTGACCGTCAGTTGGGGGCAGGATGCCCGCGACCACTGCGTAGCGGACTACGTGCTAACGGACGAGAAAGATAAAACACACATTATTAACGCTGCCGCGCAGTGTCAGTAAATTACCCTGAAGGTTTGATTATGCAGTTTGTTAAACAGTGCCTTTTGTTACTCGTTCTGGCCACCGGCGCACTCGTTATGCCGCATGCCAAAGCGGCCTGTCTCTCGTCGGATATGCCGAAGCAAATTAATATTTCGTCGATTTCCGTGCCCACGACGCTTCCCGTCGGATCGACGATCCCGGGGACTGACCAGTCCGTGCATATAGCCGGTCATTGTGACAACGGCCTTGAGGGGGGGATGGAGATTGTCGCCTGCTATTACGGTACCGGCAGTGAAATACCCGGCATGGCGGGAGTGTATGAATCTGGCGTGGAAGGCATTGGCGTCGCCCTGGTGAACGATAAAGGGCAGCGTATTACCGGCGCAGGCGGCGTCTATTGCGACTCGCGCAGTACGCCCATCAGCTATGTATCAACCGACGGGAACGCCAGCTTTGATTTTAACCTTTCGCTTCAGCTCATTAAAACGAGCATGAAGGTGGTGTCGGGTACGCTACAGCAAAGCCAGACCAAGTTCGGGCTTGGCGTTTACGGTCACGACGGGATCGGTAGCCCTAACTCCATTGCCTATGCCGGCAACGTCAATCTCAACATCGTCACCTGTTCCGTATCGCCAAAAAACCTGACCGTTAACCTGGGGGATTTCCCCATCAGCGACTTTACCGGGGTGGGTACCCTTTCTACCCCGGCGAAAACGTTTAATGCCACCGTTAACTGTACTTCAACGGTACAGCCAGAGATCAAAATTACCAGCGCCAACGGCTATGAACCGGGTCTCGACGGCGTACTCAAACTCACCCCGGAAAACGGGATGGCCACAGGGGTCGGCGTAAGAATGCTGTTTGACGATCATATCGCCACCTTCAATCAGTATGTCCCTACCCAGGGCGAGGCGACCGAGAATCAGACGCTGGATATTCCCTTCCAGGTTCGCTACATCCAGACCCGCGACGAGGTCACGCCCGGCCCGGCCAACACCGTTGCGACCATTACGCTCGCCTACCGGTGATAATGATGAAAACACGTATTTTTCTGCTGACAGCCGCGCTAATGGCGCAGAGTTATGCTGAGGAGATCCAGGTGCAGATGGTGGGGAATATCTATGCCAATACCTGCACCGTTGATAGCGCCAGCAAAGCGTTAACCGTTGATTTAGGCCAGGCGGCATCCAGTGATTTCAAAGATGTGGGGGATACCGGCGCGTGGAAGGATTTTACCCTGAAGGTGACCCATTGCCCTAAAACCCTTACGCTGGCGAACGCTTTTTTTTACGGGCAGGCGGACAGCCAACACCCCACCAAATTCGCCAATATGGGCAGCGCCAAAGGTCTGGCCCTGGAGCTTGCAGACCCGCAGGACAATATGTTCATTGCCCCGCAGGCAAGCTTTAACGTGCTGATCGACCAGACCGACCACTCCGCGACCTTTCCGCTCGCCGCCCGCTATTACACCACCTCGTTGCCCGTCACCGCCGGCACCTTCAGCAGCGTGGTGCAGGTGACATTCACTTACCAGTAGGACTGCGCCCCTTAGCACGGATGCTCCTTTTACGCCCGACGGTCAGTTTTGTCGGGCGTTTTTTTACCGGCGGCACGTCGGGCTGCTCAATAGGGAAAACAGGCAGCGCGTTCAGCAATCGCTGTCCGTAGTTTTTACTCAGCAGGCGTTTGTCATAGATAACCACTTCCCCCCAGCAGCCGTGGCTACGGATCAGACGCCCCACCTGCTGAATCAGATTAAACGACGCCGCAGGCAAGCTTTGGACTTCAAACGGGTAGCGGTTCAGGCTCTTGAGCCACTCCCCTTCGGTAATCACCACCGGGCTGTCGATCGGCGGGAACGCAATCTTATGAATATGCACCTGGGTGAGGTAATCCCCTTTCAGATCCAGCCCTTCGGCAAAGGACTGCAACCCCACCAGCACGCTCCGCTCGCCGTTTTCTATCCGCTTGCGGTGCAGTTCCACCAGCCGGTAGCGGGGCTGGTCGCCCTGTACCAGCAGCAGCAGGCGGAGATCGGGCACTTCTTCCAGAAAACGCTGCATGGCGCGGCCGCTGGCAAACAGCACCAGCATGCCGGGATATTTTTTGCTTTCGAGCTGCTCACGGAAGAAGGCGGCCATCTCGGCGATGTGCTGCTCTTCGTTATCGATCAGCGGTTCATACTGCATCCGCGGAATAACAATTTTACCCTGCTCGCAGTGGTTGAAGGGCGAATCGAGCGCCACGAAACGATCTCCCGCTTTCTCTCTCAGGCCGCTCATCTCCTGCAGACGCGAGAAGCTGTTTAGCGAGCGCAGGGTGGCCGAGGTGACCACCACGTGCGGTACGCTGCGCCAGAGCAGCTTTTCCAGCTGATCGCTAACGCGGATCCCCACGCAGTGGAAGAAGAGGTGAATCTGTCCGTCGCGAACGTCGCGGGTCGCCCATTTGGTCACCGGGGCGCCGGAGGCCTGAACCATAGAGGCCAGCCGCCACAGTTTGCTCTGCCCCTCGAACATCCCCAGCGCGCGGTTCATCTGTAATAACACCCGGTGCAGACGCACCACGTCGTGGCTGCCGGTCTTCTCGCTCAGATCGTTTAAAAACAGCTCTGCCAGCCCGCGCAGTTTTTCCAGCAACTTCGCCAGCTCCTGGCAAATCGCCATGATCTCCTGCGGCAGTTCCCCCATGGCGAAGCGGTGTTCGGCCTGTTGGGTTGCCGGAAGATAAAGATCGAGAATGTTATTCAGGGAAGCGATGTGGGTGTAGACCGTTTCGCAGTGCTCGCTGAGCCGCTCCGGCACGGCCAGCGGCGGGATCGTTTTTGGACGGAACTGCTCCATGCAGGTGGCAACCAGCTTGCAGAACAGATCCAGCTGCAAGCGAAACCACGGGGCGGTGATCTCGGCGCTCATCTCCAGCGCATCACGCGCCACGTCCGGCAGATGATGTCCTTCATCCAGCACCAGCAACAGGTTCTTCGGCTCCGGCAGAACGGCTTCGCTCTCCAGCGCCGCCATTACCAGCGCGTGGTTAGCCACAACGACCTCTGCTTCCTGAATTTCACGCCGGGCGACAAAGAACGGGCACTCGCGGTAGTAGTGGCAGTTGCGGTTCAGACAGCTGGCTTTGTCGGTGCTTAAACGCCGCCAGAGATCATCGCTGATAGCCTGATCGGTATGATCCCGCAGGCCATCCCACTTGTAGCTGTCGAGATCGCCTTTCAGTTTCGCACACTGCTCCTGCTCGGCCTTATTATTCGGGGTCAGTTCGTCATCCAGAAAGGCCAGCAGATCCTGCTGCGTGGCTTCGCTGCTGGCGAGGGCCGTCAGGTTACGCGGGCAGACATAGCGTCCACGCCCAAAGGCGGCAGTAAAACGCAGCTCAGGAATAATTTTGCGCAGCAGAGGCAGGTCTTTGCTGAAGATTTGATCCTGCAAGGCAACGTTGGCGGTACTGACTACCAGCGTTTTTTGCTCTTCACGGGCAATGGCAATACCCGGAATGAGATATGAGAGGGTTTTCCCGACGCCGGTTGGGGCTTCAATCGCCAGATGCCGGCCCTCGTCGCCCGCAAGCGTCTTCGCCACATCGGCAATCATTTGCCGCTGCGGTGCTCGGGGAATAAAGTCGGGTATCTGCTGTTGCAGCGCCTTATACCAGGCGGCAATTTGCGCTTTTAGCGCAGCGGTTAAAGCCATCGGGGAACCTGAAATACTGTATAAACAGCCACTATTGTGGCACGTTCACCTGCCAGCGGCAAAAAAAAAGCCCGGCTCTACGGCCGGGCTTCCAGATTACTGTCCTGCCGCCGGTTTACGCGGACGGCGACGGCGCTGCCCTTCTCCGGCGGGCTTGCCTTCGCCATCACGGCGCGGCGGTTTGCTGGCAGGCTTAGCGGCTGCCCCTTCAGTACGGCGCGGCTGCTGTTGACCACGGCCGCCTCCGCCTTGCCCGCGTCCACCGCCCTGACCGCGTCCGCCACCCTGGCGACCGTTCTGGATCGGTTCGGCTTTGATAGAGGGATCCACTTCATAACCTGGAGTCTGGATGCGCGGGATCTCTTTCTTCAGCAGGCGCTCAATATCGCGCAGCAGCTTATGTTCATCGACGCAGACCAGCGACAGCGCTTGACCCGTGGCGGCAGCACGGCCGGTACGGCCAATACGGTGAACGTAATCTTCTGGCACGTTCGGCAGCTCGTAGTTCACTACGTGCGGCAGCTCTTCGATATCCAGACCACGGGCGGCGATATCGGTGGCGACCAGCACGCGGATGTCACCCGATTTAAAGTCGGCCAGCGCGCGGGTACGTGCCCCCTGGCTCTTATTGCCGTGGATCGCCGCACTGCGAATGCCGTCTTTGTTCAGCTGTTCTGCCAGATGGTTGGCACCGTGCTTGGTGCGGGTAAAGACCAGCACCTGCTGCCAGTTGCCCTGACCGATCATCTGGGAGAGCAGCTCGCGTTTACGCTTCTTATCAACAAAGTGCACATACTGGGTCACTTGCTCAGACGCAGTGTTACGACGCGCCACTTCCACTTCCAGCGGGTTGTGAAGCAGTTTTTCTGCCAGCGATTTGATCTCATCCGAGAAGGTCGCAGAGAAGAGGAGGTTCTGACGACGCGCCGGCAGTTTAGCCAGTACGCGGCGGATGTCGTGGATAAAGCCCATATCCAGCATACGGTCGGCTTCGTCCAGCACCAGAATCTCTACGCTATCCAGCTTCAGCGCATTCTGGTGTTCCAGATCGAGCAGACGGCCCGGCGTTGCCACCAGCACATCCACGCCGCCGCGCAGTTTCATCATCTGCGGATTAATGCTCACGCCGCCGAAGACCACCAGCGAGCGAATATTCAGATAGCGGCTGTATTCACGGACGTTCTCGCCCACCTGAGCAGCAAGCTCACGGGTTGGGGTCAGAATCAGGGCACGAACCGGACGGCGGCCTTTCGCATGCGGCTGATTCTCGATCAGACGTTGCAGCAGCGGCAGCGTAAAGCCTGCGGTTTTACCGGTACCGGTCTGGGCGCTCGCCATCAGGTCACGGCCTTGCAGCACGGCGGGGATCGCCTTCTGCTGAATAGGGGTAGGTTCGCGATAGCCCTGCTCTGCGACAGCGCGCAGAATATCAGGATTCAGGCCAAGGGTATCAAAAGACATAACAACTCCGAACCGCCCCGACCGTCACAGGTGTAGTTTTCAGGGAGATAAGACGAATAGACAGGACAAAAACCACAATGTCACGAAGCTGCGGAGTGTAGCAGATTTTGTGACTTGGCGCATAAAATATCCCTGACGGCGGGCATGACAAAATAAATCTCCGGTCGGCTGGACAAGGCGAAAATTTAACCATAAAGTTAATCAATCGATTGATTAATTTTTTGGCGCGACGATGAATACAATCCCCACCA
Source organism: Leclercia sp. UBA2479 (assembly GCF_002341985.1). Classification (NCBI taxonomy): domain Bacteria; kingdom Pseudomonadati; phylum Pseudomonadota; class Gammaproteobacteria; order Enterobacterales; family Enterobacteriaceae; genus Leclercia; species Leclercia sp. UBA2479. The sequence continues at coordinate 39,734 of NZ_DDPB01000013.1, forward strand.
CCAGTAAAGGCGAACAAGCCCGCAGCCAGCTGATTGCCGCTGCACTCTCCCAGTTTGGCGAGTATGGCCTGCATGCTACCACTCGCGATATCGCCGCACAGGCGGGGCAGAACATCGCCGCCATCACCTACTATTTTGGCTCAAAAGAGGATCTGTACCTCGCCTGCGCCCAGTGGATCGCCGATTTTATTGGCACCCAATTCCGCCCACATGTGGAGGCCGCAACAACCCTGCTTGCGCAACCCGTGCCGGATAAAAGCGCGGTGCGCGCCCTGCTCCTGCAAGCGGCCAGGAACATGATCCAGCTGCTGACCCACGACGACACGCTGAACCTCAGTAAATTTATTTCCCGCGAGCAGCTCTCCCCCACCACGGCGTATCAGCACGTGCATGACCAGGTTATCGCCCCGATGCACGGTCATTTGACCCGGCTGATTGCCGCCTATACCGGGCGCGCAGCGGAGGATACCCAAACCATTTTGCACACCCATGCGCTGCTGGGCGAGATCCTCGCCTTTCGCCTCGGGCGCGAGACCATCCTGCTGCGCGCGGGCTGGAGTCATTTTGATGAAGAGCGGGCAGAGCAAATTTTTCAGGTCGTGAGCTGCCATATCGATCTCGTTTTAGAGGGATTAACGCAAAGGAGTCCGGAGTGATGAAAAAACCCGTGGTTGTTATCCTGGCCGCGCTGGCGCTGGTTGCCATCGTGACGGGAGGCTGGCTCTGGTATCAGGGCCAGCAGGATAAAGGGCTGACCCTGTACGGTAATGTGGATATTCGTACCGTTAATATGAGTTTCCGCGTGGGGGGGCGGCTGGCGTCGTTAACGGTAGATGAAGGCGATGCCATCACCGCCGGGCAGACGCTGGGGCAACTGGATAAAGCGCCGTTTGAAAATGCGCTGCTGCAGGCCAAAGCGGGCGTCTCCGTTGCGCAGGCGCAATATGACCTGATGCAGGCGGGCTATCGCGAAGAAGAGGTGGCGCAGGCCGCCGCAGCGGTGAAACAGGCGCAGGCGGCTTATGACTATGCGCAGAAGTTCTATCAACGCCAGCAAGGGCTGTGGGGCAGCCGGACAATTTCCGCTAACGATCTGGAAAATGCCCGCTCCTCCCGCGACCAGGCCCAGGCCACGCTGAAATCGGCGCAGGATAAGTTAAGTCAATATCGCACCGGTAACCGCCCGCAGGATATCGCCCAGGCAAAAGCCAGCCTTGAACAGGCTCAGGCCCAGCTGGCGCAGGCCGAACTGGATCTGCGTGATACCACCCTTACCGCCCCCGCAAACGGCACGCTGATGACCCGCGCCGTCGAGCCGGGCAGCATGCTTAACGCCGGCAGCACGGTGTTGACCCTCTCCCTGACCCGTCCGGTATGGGTGCGTGCTTATATTGATGAACCCAACCTGGGTCAGATGCAGCCGGGGCGCGAGCTGCTGCTCTACACGGATGGCCGCCCGGATAAGCCTTATCACGGTAAAGTGGGCTTCGTCTCGCCCACCGCTGAATTTACGCCAAAAACCGTCGAAACGCCGGATCTGCGTACTGACCTGGTGTATCGCCTGCGCATTATCGTGACCGATGCCGACGACGCCCTGCGCCAGGGGATGCCGGTGACCGTTACGCTCAACGATGGGGATGGTCATGAATGATGCGGTTATTGAACTCACAGGACTGCTGAAGACGTTTCCCGGAATGGACCGCCCGGCCGTGGCGCCCCTGAACTGTACCCTGCAAAAGGGCTACGTGACCGGGCTTGTCGGCCCGGACGGTGCCGGAAAGACAACCCTGATGCGTATGCTCGCCGGGCTGCTCAAGCCCGACGACGGGCAGGCGCGGGTACTGGGGTTAGATCCCATCGAAGACGATCGCGCCCTGCACGCCTTACTGGGCTATATGCCGCAAAAATTCGGGCTGTATGAAGATCTGACCGTGATGGAAAACCTGACCCTCTATGCCGACCTGCGCAGCGTCACCGGCGAAACCCGGCAAAAAACCTTCCAGCGGCTGCTGGAGTTTACCGCGCTGGGGCCTTTTACCGGGCGGCTGGCGGGCAAGCTCTCCGGCGGGATGAAGCAGAAACTGGGGCTGGCCTGCACCCTGGTAGGCGAGCCGAAGGTTCTGCTACTGGATGAGCCTGGCGTGGGCGTCGATCCGATCTCCCGGCGTGAACTCTGGCAGATGGTGCATGAGCTGGCTGGCGACGGCATGCTGATCCTCTGGAGTACCTCCTATCTGGACGAGGCCGAACAGTGCCGGGATGTCCTGTTGATGAACGAAGGCAAGCTGCTCTACCAGGGCGATCCTACTGCCCTCACCGCCGGCATGAACGGTCGCAGCTTCCTGCTGCACAGCCCCGACGAAAACAACCGCCGTCTGTTGCAGCGGGTCCTGACGCTACCCCAGGTGAGCGACGGCATGATTCAGGGGAAATCGGTACGCTTGATCCTGAAAAAAGAGGCCAGCGCGGAGGATATTCGTCGCGCCCTGGGGATGCCGGACATTGAGATGAATGAGACCGCCCCCCGCTTTGAAGATGCGTTTATCGATCTGCTGGGTGGCGCGGGGACTGAGGAGTCCCCGCTTGGGGCCATTCTGCATACGGTTGAAGGCACGCCCGGCGAGACGGTGATTGAAGCCAAATCACTGACCAAAAAATTTGGCGATTTCGCCGCCACGGATGACGTTAACTTTGCCGTGAAGCGCGGAGAGATTTTTGGCCTGCTGGGGCCGAACGGCGCTGGGAAATCCACCACCTTCAAGATGATGTGTGGCCTGCTGGTGCCGACGTCCGGCAAGGCGCTGGTGCTGGATATGGATCTCAAGGTCAGCTCGGGCAAGGCCCGTCAGCATCTGGGCTATATGGCGCAGAAATTCTCGCTGTACGGCAACCTGACAGTAGAGCAGAACCTGCGTTTCTTCTCCGGGGTCTATGGCCTGCGGGGGCGGGCACAGAACGACAAGATTGCGCGCATGAGCGAAGCCTTCGGGCTGAAAAGCATCGCCAGCCACGCCACCGATGCGCTCCCCCTTGGCTTTAAGCAGCGTCTGGCACTGGCCTGCTCCCTGATGCACGAGCCTGACATTCTGTTTCTGGATGAGCCCACCTCCGGGGTGGATCCCCTCACCCGCCGTGAGTTTTGGCTGCATATCAATAGCATGGTGGAAAAAGGGGTGACGGTGATGGTGACCACCCACTTTATGGACGAAGCGGAGTATTGCGATCGCATTGGGCTGGTCTATCGCGGCAAGCTGATTGCCCACGGTACGCCGGACGATCTTAAAGCGCAGGCCGCCGATGAGGCGCTGCCTGACCCGACGATGGAGCAGGCTTTCATCACGCTGATTAACGACTGGGATAAGGAGCAAGGCCATGGCGCATAACGCCCTCTCCTGGCGCCGGGTGCGCGCACTCTGTATCAAAGAGACGCGGCAGATCGTGCGCGACCCCAGCAGCTGGCTGATTGCGGTGGTGATCCCACTGCTGCTGCTCTTTATCTTCGGCTATGGCATTAACCTCGACTCCAGCAAGCTGCGGGTGGGCATTTTACTGGAGCAGCAGAGCGAAGAGGCGCTCGACTTCACCCATACCATGACCGGCTCACCCTATATCGACGCCACCGTCAGCGATAACCGCCAGCAGTTGATCCAGATGATGCAGGCCGGGCGTATTCGCGGCCTGATTGTGATCCCGGTGGATTTCGCCGCCCGAATGGCCACGCCGGGCGACAGTGCGCCGATCCAGGTGATCACCGACGGCAGCGAGCCCAACACCGCCAACTTTGTGCAGGGGTATGCGGAGGGGATTTGGCAGCTCTGGCAGATGCAGCGTGCCGAAGACCGGGGCGAGACCTTTGAGCCGCTTATCGATGTGCAGACCCGCTACTGGTTTAACCCGGCCGCCATCAGCCAGCACTTTATCATTCCCGGCGCGGTGACCATCATCATGACGGTGATCGGCGCCATTCTCACGTCGCTGGTTATCGCCCGGGAGTGGGAGCGCGGCACCATGGAGGCGCTACTCTCTACGGAGGTCACGCGTACGGAGCTGCTGCTGTGCAAGCTTATCCCCTACTATTTCCTCGGCATGCTGGCGATGCTGCTCTGCATGCTGGTGTCGGTCTTTATTCTGGGGGTGCCTTATCGCGGCTCGCTGATTGTGCTCTTTTTTATCACCTCGCTTTTCTTGTTGAGCACGCTGGGAATGGGGCTTCTCATCTCCACCATCACCCGAAACCAGTTTAACGCTGCCCAGGTGGCGCTGAATGCCGCTTTTTTACCCTCGATTATGTTGTCCGGGTTTATTTTCCAGATCGACAGTATGCCGGCGGTGATCCGCGCCGTGACCTATATCATTCCGGCGCGCTATTTCGTGAGTACGCTACAGAGCCTGTTTCTGGCAGGTAACATTCCGGCGGTGCTGGTGGTCAATCTGCTGTTTTTGATCGCCTCGGCGGTGATGTTTATCGGCCTCACCTGGATGAAAACGAAACGGCGACTGGATTAAGGAGCAGCCATGTTTCATCGTTTATGGACGTTAATTCGTAAAGAGTTGCAGTCGCTGCTGCGTGAGCCGCAGACCCGCGCCATTCTGGTGCTACCGGTGCTCATACAGGTGCTGTTATTCCCCTTCGCCGCTACCCTGGAGGTGACCAACGCCACTATTGCTATCTATAACGAAGACAATGGTAAACATTCGGTAGAGCTGACCCAGCGCTTCGCCCGCGCTAAAGCCTTTACTCACGTGCTGCTACTGAAAAGCCCGCAGGAGATCCAGCCTACCATCGATACCCAAAAGGCGCTGTTGCTGGTGCGCTTCCCGGCCGATTTTTCGCGCAACCTGGACAGGCTGCAAACCGCCCCTATGCAATTAATTCTGGATGGGCGGAACTCCAACAGTGCCCAGATTGCCGCGAACTATCTGCAGCAGGTGGTGAAGGAGTATCAGCAAGAGCTGATGGCGGACAAACCCAAACCGAACAACAGCGAGCTGGTGGTGCGCAACTGGTATAACCCTAACCTCGACTACAAGTGGTTTGTGGTGCCGTCGCTTATCGCCATGATCACCACCATTGGGGTGATGATCGTCACGTCGCTCTCCGTGGCCCGTGAACGGGAACAGGGCACGCTCGACCAACTGCTGGTCTCGCCGCTGGCGACCTGGCAAATCTTTGTGGGTAAAGCGGTACCGGCGCTGATTGTCGCGACGTTCCAGGCGACCATCGTGCTGGGGATCGGTATCTGGGCCTATCACATCCCCTTCGCGGGGTCGCTGGCGCTGTTTTACTTCACAATGGTGATCTATGGTCTGTCGCTGGTGGGATTTGGGCTGTTGATCTCGGCGCTTTGCTCTACGCAGCAGCAGGCCTTTATCGGGGTGTTTGTCTTTATGATGCCCGCCATTTTGCTGTCGGGGTATGTTTCGCCGGTCGAGAACATGCCGGTATGGCTACAGAATCTGACGTGGGTAAACCCTATTCGTCACTTTACCGATATTACCAAGCAGATCTACCTGAAGGACGCGAGTCTGGATATTGTCTGGGGAAGTTTGTGGCCGCTACTGGTGATAGCGGCCACGACGGGCTCAGTGGCCTACGCGATGTTTAGACGCAATATCGCGTAGCTTTTTCTCCCGGGTCAGCAGTGACACCACTGCCGGCCCGGCGAGGATGGCCAGGCCTGCCAGAGCCAGTAATATATTGTTCTGCAGCACGCGTGACAGCAGCCACAGCACAATCATGGCTGCGCCGAAGTACCAGGTGGTGGTCAGCTCTTCAAGCACATCTGCCACTTCACGCCAGCGTTGCTCATGGTGACGCTGTAAAAAGAGCATCAGCAGGACGGTCACCCCGTACAGCACGCATAAACCTAACCCAACGCGCACCAGCGCTCCGCTGGTCCACGCCAGCACCAGCACAGCGACAACCGCTAAATGCAACATAATCTGCCAGCAACTCAGGCCGGTTGCGACGCGAATGCGTTGTTGCCACTTCATGGCTTCTCTCCTGGAGGATTTTTCTCTGCTTCTTCAGACTACCGCACTTTACGGAAAATTCCGTAACCCAGCATCTTTTTGTGACGACGACTACACTTTATTTTCATCAGGATAGTAACGCCGGAGGGAGCTTATGAGCCAACAAAGCCGCCATTTTTCGCTAAAAGTGTTGACGATCAACATCCATAAAGGCTTTACGGCATTTAACCGCCGCTTTATTTTGCCGGAGCTACGCGACGCGGTTCGCACCGTCAGCGCGGATATCGTCTGCCTGCAGGAGGTGATGGGGGCGCACGAAGTGCATCCGCTGCACGTGGAGAACTGGCCCGATACCAGCCACTATGAGTTTCTTGCCGATACCATGTGGAGCGACTATGCCTACGGGCGCAACGCGGTCTACCCCGAAGGGCACCATGGCAATGCGGTGCTTTCACGCTATCCTATTGAACATTACGAAAACCATGACGTTTCGGTGGGCGAGAGCGAAAAGCGCGGGCTGCTCTATTGCCGTATCGCCCTGCCGGAATTCGACGCCCCCCTGCACGTGGCCTCTGTCCATCTGGGGCTACGAGAGGCGCACCGCCGGGCGCAGCTGGATATGATGTCCACCTGGGTCAATGGCCTGCCGGAGGGCGATCCGGTGGTGGTGGCCGGGGATTTTAATGACTGGCGCCAGCGGGCTAACCATCCGTTGAAAGCCCGGGCGGGATTAGATGAGATTTTTACCCGCGCCCACGGTCGACCGGCACGCACTTTTCCCGTTAGCTTTCCGCTGCTGCGTCTCGACCGTATTTATGTGAAAAATGCCCATGCCAGCGCCCCTACCGCGCTGGCGCTGAGAAACTGGCGTCACCTGTCCGACCATGCCCCTTTGAGTGCGGAGATCCATTTATGAAATGCTCATGGCAAGAGGGTAACCGGATACGGCTTCTGGAAAACGGAGATAACTTTTATCCCGCCGTTTTTGCCGCCATTGGCAAAGCGGAACGCAGAGTTATTCTCGAAACCTTTATCTGGTTTGAAGATGGCGTAGGCCGCCAGCTGCATGCGGCAGTGCTCGGTGCGGCTCAGCGCGGTGTACAGATTGAAGTCCTGCTGGACGGCTACGGCTCACCCGATTTAAGCGATGATTTTGTCGGTGAGCTGACCGCGGCCGGCGTGGTGTTCCGATATTACGATCCACGCCCTCCCCTGCTGGGCATGCGTACCAACGTCTTTCGCCGTATGCACCGCAAAATTGTGGTCATTGATGACCGCATCGCCTTTGTCGGCGGCATTAACTACTCCGATGAACATATGTCGGACTACGGCCCGGAAGCCAAGCAGGATTACGCGATAGAGGTGGAAGGCCCGGTGGTGCAAGACATCCTACAGTTTGAGCTGGAGAACCTGCCCGGCAACGCCGCCGCCCGCCGGTGGTGGAAGCGCCGCCACCGCCCGGAAGAAAACACTAAACCCGGTGAGGCTCAGGCGCTGTTCGTCTGGCGTGACAACGAAGAGCACCGGGATGATATTGAGCGCCACTATCTGAAGATGCTGGCTAACGCCCGTCGGGAAGTGATCATTGCCAATGCCTATTTCTTCCCGGGCTATCGGCTGCTGCACGCTATGCGTAACGCAGCACGGCGTGGGGTTCGGGTGAAGCTTATCGTTCAGGGCGAGCCTGATATGCCGATTGTCACCGTAGGCGCGCGTCTGCTGTATCACTATCTGGTGAAAGGCGGCGTACAGATCTACGAATATCGCCGCCGTCCGCTGCATGGCAAAGTGGCGGTGATGGACGATCACTGGGCGACCGTGGGCTCCAGTAATCTCGACCCCCTTAGCCTCTCCCTGAATCTCGAGGCTAACCTGATTATTCACGATCGCGAGTTTAACCATACGTTGCGTGAAAACCTGAACACCATTATTGAAAAGGATTGCGTGCGCGTGGATGAGTCGATGGTGCCGAAACGCACCTGGTGGAACCTGACTAAAAGCGTAGTGGTGTTCCACTTCCTGCGTCATTTCCCGGCGCTGGTTGGCTGGCTGCCCGCCCATACGCCCAAGCTGGCGCAGGTTGACCCGCCAGTGCAACCCGAGATGGAGACGCAGGATCGTGTCGAAGCTGAAAATACGGGGGCGAAACCCTGATGAGTAAAAAACATTCCCGCTGGCGGTTGGCCAAAAAAATTCTCACCGGGCTCTTTTTCATCGCCGTAGCGGTGCTACTGGTGATTTACGCTCAGAAAGTGGACTGGGAGGACGTGGGCAAAGTTATCCGCGACTATAACCCGTGGATCCTGGCGAGCGCTTTCGGTCTTGTGATAGTGAGCTACCTGATTTATGGCTGCTATGACTTACTGGGGCGGGCCTATTGTGGTCACAAACTGGCAAAGCGGCAGGTGATGCTGGTGTCGTTTATCTGCTATGCCTTTAACCTGACCCTGAGCACCTGGGTGGGCGGCATCGGTATGCGCTATCGCCTCTATTCCCGTCTCGGCCTGCCCGGCAGCACCATCACCCGCATCTTTTCGCTGAGTATCACCACCAACTGGCTGGGCTATATCCTGCTGGGCGGGGTGATCTTTACCGCAGGCGTGGTGCAACTGCCCGACCACTGGTATATCGACCAGGGTACGCTGCGGATTATTGGCATTGTGCTGCTGGCGATGATTGCGTTCTATCTCTGGGCCTGCGCCTTTGCTAAACGCCGTCATATGACTATTAAGGGCCAGAAGCTGGTACTGCCGTCGTGGAAGTTTGCGCTGGCGCAGATGGCCATCTCGGCGGCAAACTGGATGGCGATGGGAGTCATCATCTGGATGCTGATCGGCGAAGATGTGAATTACTTCTTCGTGCTTGGGGTTCTGCTGGTGAGCAGCATCGCCGGGGTCATCGTCCATATTCCTGCCGGGATCGGGGTGCTCGAGGCCGTATTTATTGCCCTGCTGGCCGGGGAACATGTTTCGCACGGCAAGATAATTGCCGCCCTGCTGGCGTACCGCGTGCTCTATTACTTCCTGCCGCTGGCGCTGGCGACGGTGGGGTATCTGATTCTGGAAGGTCGGGCGAAGAAGCTACGGGCGAAAAACGAAGAGGCGATGCAGAAGCAGTGATAATGGCCCGGCGAAGGGTTCGCCGGGCCTGAGCGTTAACGGCGGTTGCCGAAAATACGCAGCAGCATCAGGAACAGGTTGATGAAGTCCAGATAGAGGGTCAACGCCCCCAGAATGGCGTATTTACGCAGGTTGCTACTGTCACGCACATCCATCTGCTCGCCGATGTTTTTCAGCTTCTGAGTGTCGTAAGCCGTCAGCCCGACAAAGACAATCACCCCGATATAGGTCACCGCCCACATCAACGCCTCGCTCTTCAGCCAGAAGTTCACCAGCGAAGCCAACACGATACCAATCAGCGCCATAAACAGCATATTGCCGAAGCCGCTCAGGTCACGTTTGGTGGTGTAACCATACAGACTCATGGCACCAAACATCCCACCGGCCACCACAAAGGTGCTGGCGATAGATGAGTAGGTATAGACGAGGAAGATGCTGGAGAGCGTGAGCCCCGTCAGCGCCGAATAGAGCATAAATAGCGTTGTTGCCATTCCGGCGCTGAGCTTATGCACCAGGCCTGAGAGCACAAATACCAGCCCCAGCTGCGCAATGATCAGCCCAAAGAAGGTGACTTTGCTTGAGAAGATAAACATCATCAACTCAGGCGTATTCGCCGCATACCAGGCGATAAACGCGGTCAGCAGCAGCCCAACCGTCATCCAGCCGTACACCTGCGCCATATAGGTCTGCAGCCCGCTGCGGGTCTGCTGAACTATCGAATCGGAACGCGGAAATCGATCCATGACTCACTCCTGTTAAGAAAACATACTCATAAGCCTAACACATCCCGGCAATCCGGCTACCAGCGATGGGCTGCGGCTTTATCGCTATCGCGGGACTCGACCCAGCGCTCACCTTCCGGCGTGGCTTCGCGTTTCCAGAAGGGGGCGCGCGTTTTCAAATAATCCATAATAAACTCGCCCGCGTCGAAGGCGCTGCCGCGATGAACGCTGGTGACGCCGACAAAGACAATCTCTTCGCCCGGCCACATCTCACCAATGCGATGGATGACAGTGACGCGCCCTAATGCCCAGCGTTCGCGCGCACCGGCAACGATTTCCGTCAGCGCTTTCTCAGTCATCCCCGGGTAGTGTTCCAGCGTGAGCGCTTTAACGCTGTCGCCCAGGTTGTGGTTGCGCACTTTACCGGTAAAGGTCACCACCGCGCCGTCTTCGTCGCGCTCGGCCAGCCAGCGGTACTCTTCACCCACGTTAAAGGGCGCGGTCTGCACGCGGATGCAGGTTTCACTCATGTTAGCCTCCGGTGACCGGCGGGAAGAAGGCGACTTCGTCACCGGCACGGACGGGATGGTTAAACTCAACGAGGGTCTGGTTGACCGCCGCCAGCAGTTTGCCGGGCTCCAGCGCCAGCGCCCAACGGTCACCCTGCCCCGCCAGGTGCGCACGCAGCGCTTCAACATCGTCGAAGGTGGCATCCAGCGTCAGGATGTCGGTATTGACCAGCTCGCGCACCTGCGCAAAAAACAGAATTTTAATCATTGCTTTCCACCCTGAAATCCCCCGATTTACCGCCGCTCTTCGCTAACAGGCGCACCGGGCCAATTACCATATCTTTCTGGACCGCTTTGCACATGTCATAGATGGTCAGCGCCGCAACCGAGGCAGCGGTGAGGGCTTCCATCTCAACGCCGGTTTTACCCGTCAGACGGCACAGCGACTCAATACGCACCCGGCTCTGTTCCGGCTGGGCCTGCAGATTCACTTCGACTTTGCTTAACATCAGCGGATGACAAAGCGGAATCAACTCCCAGGTACGTTTAGCGGCCTGAATGCCTGCGATACGCGCCGTGGCAAAGACGTCGCCTTTGTGGTGGCTGCCATCAATAATCATCGCCAGAGTCTCTGGCAACATGGTGACGAAGGCTTCTGCGCGCGCTTCGCGTACGGTTTCCGCTTTGGCGGAGACATCCACCATATGGGCTTCACCCGCGGCGTTAATATGGGTCAGTTGCGACATAGCTTACTTCTTAAGATGAGGATGGAAATTGCACGGGCGCGTACGGGCATCAAGCTGCGGAGCGATAATGTTCTCCCACGCGGTACGACAGGCTTTCGTGGAGCCCGGCATAGCAAAAATCAGGGTGTTATTGGCGATGCCAGCCACTGCGCGCGACTGAAGCGTGGAGGTGCCAATCTCTTCAAAGGAGAGCATACGGAACACCTCGCCAAAACCTTCGACTTCGCGATCGAAGAGCGGGAGCAGCGCTTCCGGTGCCTGATCCCCGGCCGTAAAACCGGTGCCACCGGTGATCAGTACCACCTGCACATTTTCGCTGGCGATCCACTGAGAGACCTGCGCACGTATGGCGTAGCGATTCTCTTTAACAATGGCCTTATCGACAATCTGATGGCCCGCATCATGCGCCGCCTCGCGCAGCCAGTGACCAGAGGTGTCATCCTCTTCGCCGCGTCGTTCAGAGACGGTAAGAATGGCTATCCGCGTCGGGATAAATTCGGCGTTAACCTGGCTCATGTTCTGCTTCCTTATGCGCTTAACCGCCAATATAAGAGAGGTTCTGGGTGATTCCGGTATTGCCCTGATGCAGGAAGTGGGTCTGTTTTTTGTGCGTCAATGCCTCGGAGATACGCGCTTCAAGCACCTGCTGTTGTGCATCCTCGGCAAGCAAATCGCGCAGATCCACGCCGCCATCGCCAAACAGACAGAGGTGCAGTTTACCCACCGACGAAACGCGCAGGCGGTTACAACTGGCACAGAAATCTTTCTCATAAGGCATGATCAGCCCAATTTCGCCTTCGTAATCAGGATGGCAAAAGACTTGTGCCGGGCCGTCGCTGCGCTGACGAATCTGATGGATCCAGCCACGTTTGAGTAGCGCATCGCGCAGCACCATGCCAGAGATATGATGACGGCGGAACAGCTCGCTACCTTCACCGGTCTCCATTAACTCGATAAAACGCAACTGAATGCGACGCGGTTTGATCCACGCCAGGAAGGTGTCGAGCTGATGATGATTCACATCGCGCATGAGCACGGTGTTGACTTTAACCTTGTCGAAGCCCGCCTCAAAGGCGGCATCGATCCCCTCCATCACCTGCTGAAACTTGTCCTGCCCGGTGATGGCGTGGAACTGACGGGCATCGAGGCTATCGACGCTAACGTTAATTGCCGTCAGGCCCGCATCGCGCCACTGGGCGACGTCGCGTGCAAGACGGTATCCGTTGGTTGTGACCGCAATCTGACGAATGGCGTCGTTTTCACGCACAGCGGCAATAATATCGACAAAATCACGGCGCAGTGAGGGCTCTCCTCCCGTAAGGCGAACCTTTTCGGTGCCCATTGCAGCAAAGGCGCGCGTCACGCGGCGCACTTCATCCACTGAGAGAAAGCCGTTATTGGTTACGCTACCCGGTTTGTAACCCTCGGGCAGGCAATAGGTGCAACGAAAGTTGCACACATCGGTAATCGACAAACGTAAGTAATAAAACTTACGCGCGAAAGCATCGGTAAGTTGTGAAGCCATGTACACCTTTCCAAATATGGGAGGCACAGTCATTTCTTTCTGTACCCTGGTGGCGGAACCGCCACGGCCAGAACGCCATATCATTGTGGACACAGGCGTTAAGGCTAGAGTGTATGTTTTCAGTAATGAAAACGTGGTTAAGCCGATAGTAGCGCGTTAAAGGGGATTTCGCCATCCCGCGCTTTCGCTATATAACTTTATATATAACGAGCTTATCGTCTATTTTCGCAACAGAATACGCAAATACCCTGTTTTTGCATTGATGTACGTCATTTTGCCTCCGGACGGGCATCGTCTTTTAGGGGTAGTTAGGTTACTGTTAGCGGGTTCGTAATTTGAAGGAATGTTTATGCGCAACCGCACTTTTGCCGACCTCGATCGCGTGGTGGCCCTCGGTGGAGGGCACGGCCTGGGACGAGTGATGTCATCTCTGTCATCTCTCGGCTCACGCCTGACAGGGATTGTAACAACCACTGATAACGGGGGCTCAACGGGCCGAATTCGCCGCTCTGAAGGGGGGATCGCCTGGGGCGATATGCGTAACTGCTTAAACCAGTTAATTACCGAACCCAGCGTCGCCTCGGCCATGTTTGAGTACCGTTTTGGCGGTAATGGCGAGCTTTCGGGTCATAACCTCGGAAATCTCATGTTAAAGGCGCTGGACCATCTCAGCGTCAGGCCTCTGGAGGCGATCAATCTCATTCGCAACCTGCTTAAAGTGGATGCGTTTTTGATTCCGATGTCCGAATTGCCGGTTGATCTGATGGCTATTGATGCCGACGGCCACGAAGTCTATGGCGAAGTGAATATTGATCAACTCACCGTAGCGCCAAAAGAGCTGATGATCTACCCCAGCGTGCCTGCCACCCGCGAAGCGGTAGAAGCGATAGGCGAAGCAGATTTGATACTGATTGGCCCCGGCAGCTTTTATACCAGCCTGATGCCGCTGCTGTTGATTAACGAGCTGGCGCAGGCGCTACGCCGTACACCGGCACCGGTGGTCTATATCGGTAACCTGGGGCGTGAACTCAGCCCGGCCGCGGCCAGCTTAACGCTGGCGAACAAATTGCAGCTGATGGAGGAGCGGGTCGGTAAGAAAATTATCGATGCGGTGGTCGTGGGGCCCAAAGTGGATACTTCAGGAATGGAGGGACGCGTGGTGATCCAGGAGCCGCTGGAGGCCAGCGATATCAAATATCGTCACGATCGACATCTGCTGCGTGTCGCGCTGGAAAGCGCCATTCAGGCATTGGGCTGAATGACCTTTTGACCGGTTCCCTCACCTCTCGGGCGAGGGAACCGACGTTAGTCACGACGCCGCAATAAACAACTCTCGCAACTGATGCAGCTGATCGCGGATCTGCGCCGCCTCTTCGAACTCGAGGTTCTGCGCATGCTGCATCATCTGCCCTTCCAGTTCGTGTATTTTCTGCTGCAACGCTTTTGGCGTCAGTAACGCGGAATCGTCTTCCACTATGACCGGGCGCGCTTTACCGCGGCCTTTGGCTTTGGTCTTGGCAATGTTCTGACCCAGCGCCAGAATATCCACCACTTTCTTGTTCAGACCCTGTGGCGTGATGCCGTGCTCTTCGTTGTATTGTTGCTGCTTCTCACGACGACGCTCGGTCTCACCAATCGCTTTCGCCATCGACGGGGTGATCTTATCGCCGTAGAGAATCGCCTTACCGTTTACATTACGCGCGGCACGGCCAATGGTCTGAATCAGTGAACGCTCAGAGCGCAGGAAGCCCTCTTTGTCAGCGTCAAGAATCGCGACCAGCGACACCTCAGGCATGTCCAGCCCTTCTCGCAGTAAGTTGATGCCCACCAGCACATCAAACTCGCCCAGACGCAGGTCGCGGATAATTTCCATACGCTCGACGGTATCGATATCCGAGTGCAGATAACGCACCTTTTCGCCATGCTCTTCCAGGTATTCGGTCAGATCTTCCGCCATGCGCTTGGTGAGGGTCGTCACCAGCACGCGCTCGTTGATAGACGCCCGGGAGCGGATCTCAGAGAGCAGATCGTCGACCTGCGTCGCCACCGGGCGCACCTCGATGATTGGATCAAGCAGACCGGTCGGACGCACAACCTGATCCACTACGTCGCCGCCCGACTTTTCGAGCTCATAGTTGCCCGGCGTCGCTGAAACGTAGATGGTTTGCGGTGCCAGTGCCTCGAACTCTTCAAATTTCATTGGGCGGTTGTCCAGCGCGGAAGGCAGGCGGAAGCCATACTCCACCAGCGTCTCTTTACGCGCCCGGTCACCACGATACATGCCGCCGATTTGCGGAATGGTTACGTGGGATTCATCCACCACCAGCAGGCCATCCGCCGGCAGGTAGTCAAACAGGGTCGGCGGTGCTTCGCCCGGCCCGCGCCCGGAGAGGTAACGGGAGTAGTTTTCGATGCCGGAGCAGTAGCCCAGCTCGTTCATCATCTCCAGATCAAACTGGGTGCGCTGGCTCAGGCGCTGCTCTTCCAGCAATTTATTGTTGGCAAGCAGCACCTTACGGCGATCGCCCAGCTCGACTTTAATCTCTTCCATCGCCTGTACGATACGCTCGCGTGGGGTCACGTAGTGGGTCTTTGGATAGATGGTGTAACGCTGAATCACCGACTCCACATGGCCGGTAAGCGGGTCGAACAGCGACAGCCGCTCCACCTCTTCATCAAACAGTTCTACGCGCAGGGCGATATCGTCGGACTCGGCGGGAAAGATATCAATCACCTCGCCGCGCACGCGGAATGTACCGCGCTGGAAGGCCTGATCGTTACGGGTGTACTGCAGCTCGGCCAGACGGCGCAAAATGGCACGCTGATCGATAATCATGCCCACCGTCAGGTGCAGCATCATTTTCAGATAGAGATCCGGGTCGCCCAGACCGTAAATCGCCGATACCGAGGCCACCACCACCACATCGCGACGCTCAAGCAGCGCTTTGGTGGCAGAGAGTCGCATCTGCTCAATATGTTCGTTTACCGAGGCATCTTTCTCGATAAAGGTGTCCGAACTCGGGACATAGGCCTCAGGCTGATAGTAGTCGTAGTAAGAGACGAAATACTCAACGGCGTTTTCAGGAAAGAACTCTTTCATCTCGCCGTACAGCTGCGCCGCCAGGGTTTTATTTGGCGCCAGCACCATGGTCGGACGTTGCAGGTCGGCAATGACGTTGGCAACGGTAAAGGTTTTACCCGAGCCGGTTACCCCCAGCAACGTCTGATGCGCGAGACCATCCTCCAGCCCCTCTTTCAAACGGCGAATCGCTTCTGGCTGATCGCCAGAAGGACGGAAAGCGGAATTCAGTTTGAACGGTTTACTCATTAACGACGACCTGATGATCAATTATACGGCAGGTGAGTAATTTTACTCGCGATACGGTTTTTTGCCAGTAAATTATACTGGATGAAAAACCAGTAACGTGAATTGCCATTTCTGTTACCGCCTACTCTTTAACCGGTTTACTGCGCGAAATTTCGCCTGCAACCCGCCAGAATGGGGAACTTTTTCGGTTATCCCCAAAACTTTTCCTTTTTTAACATTTGTCAAGACGAGCCCACGTACTTCTGTCATTAACCATGACACTTTCTTGACAGACATTGCTTTTATATAACTTATTGATAATAAAAAAATATTAAGAAAAGACGGGTTTCGCAGCAATTCAGGCGCAGGCCGCGTATTCTCTCGCTTACCTCACGTTTTCTAACTCTAATGCACAAGGTTATCCACAGGAATAGTGGATAACTCATTCCAGCCCGTAGCCGCCGCCGCTCTGCTAATTCCCGGTTTTTTAACCCAACGCGGCAAGAAATTTTTTTTATCGCTAAATTTTGGTGATCCTCAGCGAAAAAAGGCAGAGCAAATTGGTGGGATCTTGCTCACACTCCCGGCAGAAAGGCGCTGCACCATTACTCTTCATGGCTGGCACTGCGGCAGTGCAATCTTCTGCGATTGAGGGAGAAACTTTGCGGCGGGTTCCGAAAAAACGGTGTTTTTTGCCCTCTTCTGACTCTGTGGCAAGGGTTTTGCAGTACATGTCAGGTCATCGTCGCCAGCCTAAGGAGAAAACACGATGTTGAGCCTCCGAGCCGTTAACCAGTACTACGGGAATCAGCATACGCTATGGAATGTCGATCTCGACCTGCCACCCGGCGTGTGTACCGGTATCGTCGGCCTGCCCGGCATGGGGAAAACCACGCTGATCCACTGTATTGCGGGTTTGCTGCCCGTCGCCAGCGGCAGCATGGTGTGGCATGAGGCGGGCGCCCCTCCCTACAATCTGTTAGGCGTGGCGGCGCAGACGCGCCATCAGCTAGGCATTGGCTATGTGCCGCAAGAGCGGCGCATCTTTTCACAGCTGACGGTAGAGGAGAACTTACAGGTTGCGCGGATGGCAAAGGGAGACATGGGCGGCACCATGAATGGCGAGATCTACGACCTCTTCCCGGAACTCTACCCTTTGCGCCGATTACGCGCGTCGGGTATCGGTGAGGCAGAGCAGTACCAGCTGGCGCTGGCGAATACGCTGGTGACCCGTCCCCGGCTGCTGATCCTGGATGAACCCAGCCGCGGGCCGGGGCAGTCGTTCGCCGTGAAGCTGGCGCAGCTGCTGGTGCGGCTTAACCGGGAGTTAGGGTTATCGGTTTTACTGGCAGAACAGCAGCTGTCGCTGATCCGCCGGGTCGCGGATCGCTTTTGTTTACTCTATCGCGGGCGCAACGTTGCGCAGGGACGCGTTAGCGAGCTGGACGATCCCCTGCTGGCCCACTGGATGGCGTCAGCGCGCTAAGGGAGAGATAGCGCCCCACCTCTGCCGTATCGCCGTGCTCACCCAGCCAGGGGATCTCGCCCAGCAGCGGTGCGGGGATGAGCCGGGTCAACGACGCCATATACTCCGCGTGGCGTTTACCCGGCGGTACGACATCGTTGGCCACCCAGCCCGCCAGCCGGAGTCCGGCCTGCTCTACCGCCTTCGCGGTCAGCATGGCGTGGTTAATACAGCCCAGTTTCACCCCTACCACCAGGATCACCGGCAACTGCTCAGTCACTACCCAGTCGGCAAAAGTCTGTGTCTCTGAGAGTGGCGTGAACCACCCCCCGGCCCCCTCTACCAGCACCCAGTTGGCCTGCTGTTCAAGGGTACGCAAGCCGGCAGAGAGGATCGAAAAATCGATGGGGCGCCCTTCGTCAGCGCTGACGATGTGCGGGGAAGTCGGCTCCGCAAAGGTGTAAGGGTTCACCCGATCGTAGGGCAGCGCCACGCTGCTGTTGTGCTGTAATGCCAGCGCATCGCTGTTACGAAGCCCCTCTGCGGTCATCTCGCTGCCCGACGCAACCGGTTTGTAACCTGCCGTACGGTACCCCAGGGCGGAAGCTGCCTGTAACAGCGCGGTGCTGGCAACGGTTTTGCCTACCTCAGTGTCGGTGCCGGTGACGAAAAAGCGGTTAATCACGTTCGATAATTCCATGAAAGAGTTGATAAGTTAGCGGAAATTTTCCGTTCTGCTGCGGCCAGGCCAGCGCTAACTGCTGTAACGCTCTACGGGTCAGCAGTTTACCGGCACGCCCTTCGTGCAAATGGGTGGCCCCAATCCCCTTCAGGGAGCGCATCGCCTGCAGGGCATCATCAAACGGCAAAGTGACCGTCTGACGCTTTACCCGGCAACGCCAGCCAGAGAGGGCTTCTGTGAGCTGCTGCGCCGTTAAAAAGCGGTTAGCGTGGGCGCGGTCATCTATCGCTCGCCAGGCCTGATTCAGCTCCGGCAGGGAGTCGTTCAGAAGTGTGGTAAATGCCACCTGCCCTCCAGGACGCGTCACCCGGTAGAGCTCGGCGAGCGCCTGCGGCAGGCTGGCGCACCACTGTACCGCCAGGTGGCTCCAGACCAGATCGAAACCGGCATCCGCCAGCGGGATAGCCTCGAT
This sequence comes from Leclercia sp. UBA2479, assembly GCF_002341985.1. Classification (NCBI taxonomy): domain Bacteria; kingdom Pseudomonadati; phylum Pseudomonadota; class Gammaproteobacteria; order Enterobacterales; family Enterobacteriaceae; genus Leclercia; species Leclercia sp. UBA2479. The sequence goes on from NZ_DDPB01000013.1 coordinate 58,254, forward strand.
ATCCCCCAGCAGGTAGGCGTCTGCGGCCTCGTTGCTGCGGGCCTGTTCAAGCATCGGTGCGCTGAGATCCATCGCCGTCACGTGGCAGCCCCGACTGCGCCAAACGCGGCTATTCCCGCCCGGACCGCAGCCTGCATCCAGCACCCGGCTGGGGGCGATGTCCCCCAACAGGGCAAGCAGCCCCTGCGCGCTGTGTCGCTGCAGCGTGTCATGGTTAGCATAGCTCTGGGCCGCGCGGCCAAAGGCAGCGGCAATCGCCTGTTTATTCACTTGCGGCATGGAGCGCCTCCAGAAGCGTCGTGATATCTGCCGCTTTATGGGCGGCGGTGAGGGTCAGGCGCAAACGCGCCGTGCCCGCAGGCACCGTAGGCGGTCGGATCGCCGTCACCCAAATGCCCTGGCTTCTGAGCTGCTGCGCCAGATTCAGCGCCCGGCCATTCTCGCCGACAATAAGCGGTTGAATGGCACTGTGCGAGTGGGTCACCTGCAGCGGCAAACCCTTCACACCACGGCGGAACTGTTGAATATGCTGTGCCAGTTTTTGTCGCCGGGCATCGCCCTCTTCACCCCGAATGAGATTAAACGCCGTCAGCAGCGCGACCGCCTGGGCAGGCGGCATGCTGGTGCTGTAGATGAGATGACGTGCAAACTGCAGCAGATAATCGGCAACTTCTTCGCTGCACAGCACCGCCGCGCCGCTGACGCCCACCCCTTTACCGAAGGTGACGACCAGCAGGTCCGGTTTGACCTGCTGACAAGCCGCGCTGCCCCGCCCTTCCGGGCCGGTGATGCCGATCCCATGGGCATCGTCCACCAGCAGCCAGCCCTGTCTCTGCCAGGTAGCTGAGGCCAGCGCCGCTAAGGGCGCGCTGTCGCCATCCATGCTGAAAATCCCCTCGGTCACAACCAGCTGTTGGCCGGCGCAGGGTTTATCCAGCAATTCGGCCAGCTGCGCAGGATCGTTGTGCGCAAAGCGGCGTAACTGCGCCGGGCTGAGGCTGGCCGCCTCCAGCAGCGAAGCATGGCTCAGACGGTCGGCAAGGATCCGATCCGCTTTGCCCGGCAGGGCCGCGATGAGAGCCTGATTCGCCGCAAAGCCCGAGATAAACAGCAGCGCACGTGGATAGCCTAACCAGCCAGCCAGATGTTCTTCCAGTGCCTGATGCGCACGGGTATAGCCGCTGACATGGCCCGAGCCGCCGCTGCCGACACCGTACTGCTCAGCCCCCTGCTGCCAGGCACGAATAACCTCAGGATGTTGGCTCAGCCCGAGGTAGTCATTGCTGGAGAAGTTGCAGTAGCGCTGCTGGTCGCGGGTGAGAAACCGGCCCGCGCCGTTCTCTACCACCGTGCGCACGCGCAGCGCGTCTGCCGCCCGGCGTGCGTCCAGGGCGGCGGTGATCCGTTGCTGCCAGGTCATACCGTTGCCGCGTTGTAGAACTGTTCAGTGTCGGCGTTGAAAAGTTGTTGCTCCAGCTGATGCTGTTGCTCAATATCACCCGTGGCTACCGCGGTCTGCTGCGGATTGAGCCCCAGCTTACGGAACAGCTGAACGTCTTTGTCCTCTTCCGGGTTCGGGGTGGTCAGCAGCTTGCAGCCGTAGAAGATGGAGTTCGCCCCTGCCATAAAACACATCGCCTGGGTCTGTTCGTTCATCTGCTCGCGACCGGCGGACAGACGTACCCAGGAGGTCGGCATCATCACGCGCGCCACGGCAATAGTGCGGATAAAGTCGAACGCATCGACGTCATCGTTATCGGCCAGCGGGGTGCCCTTTACCTTCACCAGCATGTTGATAGGCACGCTCTCTGGCGGCGTCGGTAAGTTGGCCAGCTGCAGCAGCAGACCTGCACGATCTTTCACCGTTTCGCCTAAACCGACGATCCCGCCCGAGCAGACTTTGATGCCCGCATCGCGCACCTTGTCGAGGGTGTCGAGACGCTCCTGATAGGTGCGAGTGGTGATGATATTGCCGTAAAACTCCGGGGAGGTGTCGAGGTTGTGGTTGTAGTAATCCAGCCCCGCCGCGCTCAGGCGCTGAGCCTGGGTTTCGTTCAGCGTACCCAGCGTCATACAGGCCTCCATCCCCATCGCCTTCACGCCTTGTACCATCTGCTCCAGATAAGGCATATCGCGATCGTGAGGGTTCTTCCAGGCGGCCCCCATGCAGAAGCGGGTGGAGCCTGCGTTTTTCGCCTGACGGGCTGACTCCAGAACCTGTTCAACTTCCATCAGACGTTCAGATTCCAGGCCAGTTTTGTAGCGCGCACTTTGCGGGCAGTATTTGCAATCTTCCGGGCAGGCGCCGGTTTTAATCGACAGCAAGGTGCTGACCTGCACCTGCTGCGGATCGAAGTGCTGACGATGAATTTGCTGGGCTTCAAACAGCAGTTCAAGGAGGGGTTTTTCAAATAATGCAGTAACTTGCGACATCGTCCAGCGTGTCTGGTGAGCCATGGGGCATCTCCAAAAGGGGTTTAGTTCAGGGTGGGTTCGGTTTATACTTGTAAACCTAAATGTTTTCAAAATGGTTTACAAGTCGATTATGACAACGGACGATCTCGCTTTCGATCAGCGCCACATCTGGCACCCTTACACCTCCATGACCCAGCCGTTACCGGTTTACCCGGTCGCCTCGGCGCAGGGTTGCGAACTGAAACTCGCCAGCGGCGAGCTGCTGGTGGACGGAATGTCTTCCTGGTGGGCGGCCATTCATGGCTACAATCACCCGCGTCTGAACGCGGCGATGAAGGCGCAGATCGATCAGATGTCTCATGTCATGTTCGGCGGTATTACCCACCAGCCCGCCGTGGATCTCTGTCGTCGGCTGGTGGCCATGACCCCGCAGGCGCTGGAGTGCGTGTTTCTTGCCGACTCCGGCTCGGTGGCGGTAGAGGTGGCGATGAAAATGGCGCTGCAATACTGGCACGCCAAAGGCGAATCGCGTCAGCGTTTCCTCACCTTCCGCAACGGCTATCACGGCGATACCTTCGGCGCGATGTCGGTCTGCGATCCTGATAACTCAATGCACAGCCTGTGGAAGGGTTATCTGCCGGAAAACCTCTTTGCACCCGCCCCGCAAAGCCGTTTCGATGGCGAATGGGATGAGGCAGATATGGTCGGCTTTGCTCGCCTGATGGCGGCGCACCGTCATGAGATTGCCGCCGTGATCCTCGAACCTATCGTCCAGGGCGCTGGCGGTATGCGGATGTATCATCCCGAATGGCTTAAACGTATTCGCAAAATGTGTGACCGGGAGGGGATCTTGCTGATTGCCGATGAGATCGCCACCGGCTTTGGCCGCACCGGTAAGCTCTTTGCCTGCGACCATGCCGGGATCGCGCCGGATATTCTCTGTCTGGGCAAGGCGATAACCGGCGGTACCATGACGCTTTCTGCCACCCTTACGACCCGTCAGGTGGCCGACACCATCAGCGAGGGTGAGGCGGGCTGCTTTATGCACGGCCCGACATTTATGGGTAATCCACTGGCCTGTGCGGTGGCGAGTGAAAGTCTGGCCCTGCTGGAGAGCGGCGAGTGGCAAGCACAGGTTGCGGCTATCGAGACGCAGCTTTCGCAAGCGCTGGCGGCGGCGCGTGAGTCCGAATACGTGGCTGACGTGCGGGTGCTGGGCGCCATCGGCGTGGTTGAAACGCACCATCCGGTCAATATGGCGGCGCTGCAACGCTTCTTTGTGGCACGGGGCGTGTGGGTCCGACCGTTTGGTAAGCTCATCTATCTGATGCCGCCGTACCTGATCAGCCCTGAACAGTTGCAAAAGCTCACCACGGCGGTGGTGGATGCCGTACACAATCCCGCACATTTTGCGATTTAATCCATAGCGTTACGTTTTGTACTCTCGTTTTGCATTACACTTTTTGCAGAGTTCACTACGGAGAAACGGTATGAAGTTAATCAGTCAGGATCTGCGCGACGGCGAAAAACTCCCGGAGCGTCATGTCTTTAACGGCATGGGTTATCAGGGCGATAACATCTCCCCCCACCTGGCCTGGGATGAGGTGCCGGCGGGCACGAAGAGTTTTGTAGTCACCTGCTATGACCCGGATGCACCTACCGGTTCAGGCTGGTGGCACTGGATCGTGGCGAATCTGCCTGCCGATACACGCGTGTTGCCGCAGGGGTCGGGCTCATCGCTGGTGGCCCTGCCGGAAGGCGCAGTTGAAACCCGTACCGATTTTGGTAAAGCGGGCTATGGCGGCGCGGCACCGCCGAAGGGCGAAACCCACCGCTATATTTTCACGGTGCATGCGCTGGACGTAGAGCGAATCGAGGTCGATGAAGGCGCAAGCGGCGCGATGGTAGGCTTTAACGTGCATTTCCACACGCTGGGCAGCGCGTCGATCACGGCGATGTATGTCTAAAAATCTGCCCGGCTCTGCGCCGGGCTTATCGTTACAATATGGCCGGAAGCAGCCCCACCAGGCTGCGCTGGCTCAGCAGCGTAATCGCCGCATCAATGTCTGGCGCAAAAAACCGATCGTCATCATAGTGCGCCACCTGCTCGCGCAGGGTATGTCGTGCCTGCTCCAGCAGCGGACTGGACGTTAAGCCCTCCCGCAGATCCATCCCCTGGCAGGCCGCCAGCCACTCTACTGCCAGCACGCCACGGGTGTTACCGGCCATCTCCCATAAACGCCGCCCTGCGGCAGGCGCCATTGAAACGTGATCTTCCTGATTCGCTGAGGTGGGCAGACTGTCCACGCTGTGCGGGTGTGACAAGGCTTTGTTTTCGCTGGCCAGCGCCGCCGCGGTTACCTGGGCAATCATAAATCCGGAATTCACCCCGCCGTTGCGCACCAGGAAGGGCGGCAACTGCGACATGTGTTTATCCATCATCAGCGCGATCCGCCGCTCAGCCAGCGCACCGATTTCGGCAATCGCCAGAGCAATATTGTCTGCGGCCATCGCCACCGGCTCGGCGTGGAAATTGCCTCCGGAGACCACCTCGTTCTCCTGCGCAAAGACCAGCGGGTTATCGGACACCGCATTCGCCTCGACCAGCATTACCTCCGCCGCCTGACGCAGCTGGGTAAGGCAGGCGCCCATCACCTGCGGCTGACAGCGAAGGGAGTACGGATCCTGCACTTTGTCGCAGTTATGGTGCGACTCAGCGATGGCGCTGGTGTCCGTCAGGAGGTGACGGTATAGCGCTGCGGCGTCAATTTGCCCGCGCTGGCCACGCACGTCGTGAATACGGGCATCAAACGGACGCCGCGAGCCGAGCACCGCTTCGGTGGTGAGCGCGCCACAGACGACCGCTGAGGCAAAGAGATCTTCTGCTTCAAACAGGCCGCGCAGCGCAAACGCGGTGGAGGCCTGAGTGCCGTTAAGCAGCGCCAGCCCCTCTTTCGCCGCGAGCGTCACCGGCGTCAGGCCTGCTTGTTGCAATGCTTCGCGGGCAGGCAGCCACTCTCCCCGGTAACGCGCTTTCCCCTCGCCCAGTAGCGTGAGCGACATATGCGCCAGCGGGGCCAGATCGCCGGAGGCCCCCACCGATCCCTTCGCCGGGATCCACGGGTACACGCCGGCATTGACCAGCCCAATCAACGCCTGAATCACGCTGAGACGGATACCGGAAAATCCCCGGGCAAGGCTGTTAATTTTTAGCACCATCATCAGGCGCACGATCGCATCGTCGAGCGGTTCCCCCACGCCGGCGGCGTGAGATAGCACCAGCGAACGCTGAAGGTTTTCCAGGTCATGCGTGGCAATTCGCGTCTGGGCCAACAGGCCAAAACCGGTGTTGATGCCATAGGCGGTGCGCCCTTCTGCCACAATCGCCTCAACGCAGGCGACGCTCTCATTAATGGCGCCAAATGCCGCCTCGCTGAGCGTGAGCTGCATCGGGCTTCCCCAGAGCTGACGAAGCTGGGCCAGAGTTAGCGTACCGGGGTTAAGCGTAAAGGCATTCATCGGTGCTCTCCTCGTTGAGCGGTGATCATCGGCAGGTTGAGTCCCTGCTCTCTGGCGCAATCAATCGCAATGTCGTATCCGGCGTCTGCATGACGCATCACGCCCGTGGCCGGATCGTTATGCAGGACGCGGGCGATACGGGCGGCCGCGTCATCGCTGCCGTCACAGACGATGACCATCCCGGCATGCTGGGAGAAGCCCATCCCCACCCCGCCGCCGTGGTGCAGCGAGACCCAGGTCGCTCCGCTGGCCGTGTTCAGTAATGCGTTAAGCAGCGGCCAGTCGGAGACCGCGTCGGAGCCGTCACGCATGGCTTCGGTTTCGCGGTTCGGGCTGGCAACCGAGCCAGAATCGAGATGATCGCGGCCAATAACGATAGGGGCGGAGACTTCACCGCTCCGTACCATTTCGTTAAACGCGAGGCCGAGTTTCTGGCGCCACTCCAGCCCGACCCAGCAGATACGCGCCGGAAGCCCCTGAAAGTTAATACGTTCCCGGGCCATATCCAGCCAATGATGCAGGTGGACATCGTCAGCGATAATCTCTTTCACTTTGGCGTCGGTTTTATAGATATCCTGCGGATCGCCGGAGAGCGCCACCCAGCGGAACGGGCCGATACCCCGGCAGAAAAGTGGACGAATATAGGCAGGGACAAAGCCCGGGAAATCAAAGGCGTTTTGTACACCCATCTCCTTCGCCATCTGGCGGATGTTATTGCCGTAATCAAATGTGGGGATGCCCTGCTGGCTGAAGGCCAGCATTGCGTTGACGTGCTCTGCCATGGAGAGCTTCGCGGCCCGCACGGTGCCCTGGGGATCCTGCTGCGCTTTTTGCTGATACTCATCCCAGCGCCAGCCTTTCGGCAGGTAGCCGTGCAGCGGGTCATGGGCGCTGGTCTGGTCGGTGACCATGTCCGGGCGCACGCCGCGCGCCACCAGTTCAGGCAGGATCTCCGCCGCGTTGGCGCACAGTGCGATCGAAACGGCTTTGCCCTCTTCGGTATATTTTTTGATGCGCGCCAGGGCGTCGTCCAGCGTGTCGGCCTGCTCATCCACATAGCGGGTACGCACACGGAAATCGATGCGGCTCTGCTGACACTCAATATTGAGTGAGCAGGCCCCTGCCAGGGTGGCGGCCAGCGGCTGCGCCCCGCCCATTCCCCCCAGTCCGGCGGTAAGAATCCAGCGCCCTTTCAGGGAGCCGTTATAGTGTTGGCGTCCGGCTTCAACGAAGGTTTCCCAGGTGCCCTGGATGATCCCCTGGCTGCCGATATAGATCCAACTGCCCGCCGTCATCTGGCCGTACATGGCCAGCCCTTTTGCATCCAGCTCGTTAAAGTGTTCCCAGGTCGCCCAGTGGGGTACCAGGTTGGAGTTGGCAATCAGCACACGTGGCGCGTTGGAATGGGTTTTGAATACCCCTACCGGCTTGCCGGATTGCACCAGCAGGGTTTCGTCTGCGTCGAGTTGCGTGAGTGCCTCAACAATAGCGTCGTAGCAGTCCCAGTTGCGCGCTGCGCGGCCGATACCGCCGTAAACCACCAGCTCGTTCGGATTTTCGGCCACATCGGGGTCGAGGTTATTCATTAACATACGCAGCGGGGCTTCGGTGAGCCAGCTTTTTGCGGTTAAGGTGGTGCCGCGGGGTGCGCGCACCGTCTGCTGGCGATACTTGTCTGTCGACATGATGTGCTCCTCATTGGGGAGAGAATATACAATTAGATATACTTGTATAGACAAGTGCGCACAAGGCGAGATTTAACAAAAAATATACATTTTTATTATATTGCGTCAGCAATCACGCTTTTAAAACTTATGACATAAAGTGGCCTTGCAGCCGGTAGCGGTCGCCCGGGAAGAGCAGGCGCGCATGAGAGACAATGTTCGATGCCGACCAGGTCCGTCGACGGATCATCAGACAGGGATCGTGTTCTTTGATGCGCAGCAGTTCGCACTCCTGCCGGGTCGCACGGACAGCCTCGACAATGTGTTCCCCTTCGGTGAGCGGGGCAATCAGCGACAGATAAGCATGCGGCGTGGTAGCGGTATAATCTTGCTCTAAATAGGCCGGCACCCTGAGCGCATTGACGCAGCGATCCTCAATCTGCACCGGGACGTCGTTTTCGAAGTGCAGCATCAGAGAGTGAAAAATTGCCGTGCCCTCTTTCACATCCAGGGCCATGGCCTGCTGGGCAGAGGCTTGCGTCTCCTCCAGCAGCAGCACCTCACAGCGGTGCTGATGCTGACGGGCGGCAATTTCGTCGGCAATGCTGCGGATCTCAAACAGTGCCGACTGCCCTTTAGGTTCGGCCACAAAGGTGCCAACACCCTGCAGACGGACCAGTAACCCTTCGTCGGTAAGCTCCCGCAATGCGCGGTTAATGGTCATACGACTAAATCCGAACTGCGCCACCAGCTCCGCCTCGGATGGAATACGATCGTGTGCCCGCCAGACGCCCGTGGCGATTTGATGGCTGATCGCCTGTTTCACCTTTTCGTAAAAAGGTGCCGGGGCGTTAGTTTGCCGCTGCGAAGCGCGTGTGAACATAACCATTCCTTAAGCCGTAAAAATGTCGAGTATATCCGCGTATTACGCCCACCAGTGAGCAATTTGCCACGCCAGCCGCGCCGCGAGCTTTGCCCCCTGCCCCTCGCGATCAAAACGCGGGCTAAACTCCACCAGATCCACCGCCTGCAGCTTGCCACTGCGGCAAATCGGTTCGATTACCCGCAGCAGATCCCGCGCAGGCACGCCCAGCGCTGCCTGCGCTGATACCGCAGGCATTTCGCCGGCGGGCAGCACATCGAGATCGAGCGTCAGGTAGAGACGATCTGCCTGCTGAATCAGGTTTGACACGGCGTCTGACGCCGCGTGCTGAAAATCAAGATCTTCTACCACTGTTACCTTCAGACGAGCCGCTTCGTCCCACAGAGCCTGTGTGTTCGCTGCCCGACTGGCACCCAGGCAGGCATAGACAAAATCGCGCTGCTGCGCCTTGCAGTAACGGGCCAACTGGCGAAACGGCGTACCCGAGGTCGCGCGGCTTGCCTGGCGTAAATCGAGATGGGCGTCGAGATTCACAATCACCACTCGCTCATTGGGGAAGGCGTCCAGCACCCCTTTGCCGTGGCCCCAGGCGGTTTCGTGTCCTCCCCCCAGCACCAGAGTGCGCATTCCCGCCTGCTGACAGGTGGTCACTGCCTCACTGAGCGCCTGCTGTGCCGCTTCCAGCGCATCGGCTTCTACGGTGATATTCCCCAGATCGGTCAGACGATCGTGACCGCCATAGCTCGCCATATTGGCCAGTGCGGCACGCAGGACGTTTGGCCCCTCTGCTGCGCCCGGCCTGCCCTGATTGCGTTTAACCCCGGCATCACAGCAAAAACCCAACAGCGCAATCCCCTCCCGGCCTGGCTGGAAAGTCGGGCTCTGCTGCACGGTTTGAAACAGGCGCAGCGCGTTGCTGGCCTCGGCACGATCGTCGCGCCCTTGCCAGATATCCGGGGAAACAGGCTGCCAGAGCTTCATTGTATTTGTCCTCTGAATATCCTCTGCCAGAGCGGGTTACGGCCAGGTTCGTAGATCATTTCAACGGGGCTTTCAGCGTCCCAGATAGCCAGATCGGCTTTATATCCAGCTTTCAGCTGACCCTGTGTAGAACCACGCCCTAACGCCTGGGCGGCATTTCGCGTCACGCCTGCCCAGGCTTCTTCCGGGGTCAGGCCAAACTGGACGCAGGCCATGTTCATGGCCAGATGCAGGCTGGCGAAAGGGCTGGTACCCGGGTTGTAATCCGTGGCGACGGCCATGGGAACGCCGTGCTGGCGCAGCCGCTCGACAGGGGGACGCTGGCGCTCCTGCAGAAAATAGAATGCTCCCGGAAGCAACACGGCGACGGTGCCGCTTTGCGCCATCGCCGCCACGCCGGCTTCGTCCAGATACTCGATATGATCCGCTGACCAGCCGTGATAGCGGCTCACCAGCGCCGTACCACCCAGATTCGACAACTGCTCGACATGGCCTTTTACCGGTATCCCAAGCCGCTGTGCCGCCTGGAACAGCCGCTCAGTTTGCGTAGGGGTGAAACCGACCGTTTCACAGAAAACATCAACCGCCTCGAAAAGCTCTTTTCGCCATAGCGTGGGGAGCGTGTGCTGACAGATGTGGTCAATCCAACCGTCGGGATGCTGGCGATATTCCTGCGGAACCGCGTGGGCCGCCAGCAGCGTTGGGCTGATTTCAATGGGATGATGTTGAGCAAGCCGTTGCGCCACGCGCAGGAGCTTCTCTTCGGCTTCATCGTTCAGACCGTACCCCGATTTAATCTCAAGCGTCGTTACGCCTTCGCGCATCATGCGCACAAGTCGCGCCTGCGCAAGCTGGAAGAGCACTTCCGGGGTGCTGTCGCGGGTAGCGGTCACGGTGGCATTAATCCCGCCGCCCTGTGCGCTGATGCTTTGGTAAGAGACACCGTTCAGGCGCTGCTCCCACTCCGCCGCACGATTGCCGCCAAAGATTAGATGGGTATGACAGTCGATTAAGCCCGGCGTGACCAGCCTCCCCTGCATGTCATGCTGACCAGGCAGATGAGCCGGCAGGTCAGCGTCCGGGATCAGCGCCAGAATCGTTTCGCCGCGGAGGATTAACGCCTGCTTTTCCATCAGGCCATAAGGGGCTGGCTTATCGGGATCCAGGGTAGCGAGGCGCGCGTTACGCAAGATGACGTCGTCAGGATGAAGTTGCAACATCAGGCTTCCACTTGTCATGGGTTGTATAGACATTTATTTTCATTCCCGGCCCACTGTCAATCGCCTTTACCGATATTGTTATCAGTTTGTGACGATTTTCCCGCTAAGCCTGGGAATAAAAAGTCAATTTTTGCCGTTTCATCTTCCCGTTTCGCCCAACTTAGTATAAAAAAGCAGGCTATTTCCGTTATCCCCATTTGATTCGCACAGCAAGGAGCTTTCCCTTGAATATTTCCAGCCACTACCGTCTGGCGCTGGCACTGGCTTTTGGCATGACCTTGTCCGCATGTAGCTCAACGCCACCAGACCAGCTTCCGTCTGAACAGGCGGCCCCTGGCACCGCTTCCCGTCCTGTTCTCTCTGCTGAAGAAGCGAAGAACTTCCAGCAGGCGCGCTATTTCACCGCCATGAATCCTGATGCCGCGCCGTGGAAGCCGTATGCCATTCGTCTGCCAGCACAACCGAATTTCGTGGTAGGCCCGGCGGGAACTCAGGGGGTGACTCATACCTCTATTCAGGCCGCCGTTGATGCTGCCATTGCCAAACACAGCAGCTCTCGTCAGTACATCGCCATCATGCCTGGCGAGTACGAAGGGACCGTCTATGTTCCGGCTGCGCCGGGCAGCGTGACGCTGTACGGTATGGGTGAAAAACCTGCTGATGTGAAAATTGGCCTGCCGATCGATTCTGAAATCGACACCGCCACCTGGCGCCATCTGGTGAATCCGGGCGGTAAATACATGCCAGGTAAACCGGCGTGGTATATGTTTGATCGCTGCCAGAGCAAGCAAAGCGCCACCGTTGGCGTGATGTGCTCTGCGGTATTCTGGTCACAGAACAATGGCCTGCAGCTGCAAAACCTGACCATCGAAAACAATCTGGGCGACAGCGTAGATGCAGGTAATCACCAGGCCGTGGCGCTGCGTAGCGATGGCGACCAGGTGCAGATCGATAAGGTGAACATTCTGGGTCGCCAGAACACCTTCTTTGTGACCAATAGCGGTGTGCAAAATACGCTGCAGAACACCCGCCTGACCCGTACGCTGGTGACCAATAGCTATATTGAAGGTGACGTAGATATCGTTGCAGGCCGTGGCGCCGTCGTGTTTGATAACACCGACTTCCGCGTGGTGAATTCCCGTACCCAAAAAGAGGGTTACGTCTTTGCCCCAGCCACCCTGTCGAACATGTTCTATGGCTTCCTGGCGGTAAATAGTCGCTTTACGGCTGCCGGGGACGGCGTCGCGCAGCTCGGCCGCGCTCTGGATGCCGATGCCAACTCGAATGGCCAGGTCGTCATTCGCGATAGCGTCATCAACGAAGGCTTCAACATGGCGAAACCCTGGGCTAATGCGGCGATCTCTCAGCGCCCTTATGCTGGCAACACGGGTACCGTTGATGATAAAGGCAATGTACAGCGCAACCTGAACGACGCTAACTTCAATCGCATGTGGGAATACAACAACCGCGGTGTAGGTAGCAAAATCGTCACCGAACCGAAGCAGTAACGGCGGTATTAGCAAAAAGGGGGAGCAACTCCCCCTTTATGCTGCGCCTGGAAGCGTCAGGCAACCGTCTGTAGATACGCGTCCAGCAGTTGCAGTATCGCAACCATGAGTTGCAGGATCAGAATACACCATCCTGTAAAGCTCACACGCCACTCCTTTGGTCAGGAGCACTGCCACTGACTTACCTTTCCGCTGCCTGTCGCCAGTGGGTGTTGGTGCTTGCTGATGTGCTCCACAGCTAAGGCACTGACGGCACCACCCGCCAGCCAGGACTTAAAAAGGTGCCTGTTTTGCGGATCTGCTACACATCTCACCAACCCAGCGATTGTAGCGATAAATATCTGTATATAAAAACAGTCCAGCTCAAAATCAGAATTCATCAAACTCATTGAAAAAATAGCAATCAATTCAATTCAGTAGCACCCACACCTGCTTTTAGCGCCTGGCTTGCACTATTTTACTTTACTCACTCATGAGACTACGATGACCGGGTTGGTATTTGCTGATGTGCACATCCGGCCACCACCGGGTATAAAAAAACCTCGCACTGGCGAGGTTTTTTTATTGCGACGTTCTAACGCGTTACTGCGCGTTAACCACTACCCACATTGGGCCCTGGCCGACGGCATAGCGTCCTTTCTCTTCCAGCAGCCCCTGCTCACCCTGAATTTCATACAGCGCAATGTGATGCGATTTCTGCCCCGCCGCGATCAGGTACTTGCCCGTGTGATCGATATTGAAGCCACGCGGCTGAGTTTCCGTCGGCTGGAAACCTTCCACGGCCAGCACGCTGCCATCTTCAGACACGCTGAAGATGGTGATCAGGCTGGACGTACGGTCACAGGCATAGAGGTGACGTCCATCCGGTGTGATGTGGATATCGGCCGCCCAGCGGGTATCGGTAAAATCTGCAGGCATCATATCCAGCGTCTGGATACATTCGATATTGCCGTGGGCATCACTCAGCGCCCAGACGTCTACCGAGCCGTTCAGCTCGTTCACCACATAAGCGAACTTCTGATTCGGGTGGAAGACCATATGACGCGGGCCTGCACCTTCCACAGTGGTCACTTCCGCCGGATTTTGTGCCGCCAGTTTACCGTCGTCACCCAGGGTGAAAAGACAGATTCGATCCTGCTTCAGCGCCGGCACCCACAGCGTTTTATTATCTGGCGAGATATTGGCAGAGTGGCAACCTTCCAGCCCATCAACCATGTCTACGCTTTCGCCCGGGATACCGTCGTTCAGGCGCGTCACGCTGACGCAACCGGCGTTATAGGAGCCGCTAAAGATGAAGCGCCCTTCCAGGTCAGTGGAGATATGCGTCGGGCTGCCCGGCAGTGCCGCTTCGGCGGTATAGGTAAGAGCACCATCTTCAGGTGCAATACGGTAGGCCAGCACGCGGAATTCCGGACGCACACCCACGTACAGGAAACGTTTATCCGGACTGATTACCATCGGCTGAACCTGCCCCGGCACATCGACAACCTGAACAAGGGTGAGTGACCCTTCAGGGTTCAGACGCCAGACATGGATCTGTTGGCTTTCAGGACTGGCGGTATAAACGGTTTGTTTCATGAATGCTCCTTCCTCACTGCGCGTGAAAGTAATGTACAAGGATGATCGTTTAACGGTAGATGCTGAATTTTAGCCAGGAATTTTGCAGCGATCGTCTCGCGGTGTACCATCTCAGCAATCTGTTTTTCATCATTAACCGGAATAACAAATGACCTCTCGCGTGATTGCACTGGATTTAGACGGTACGTTACTTACCCCGCAAAAAACCCTGCTCCCCTCTTCGCTCGAAGCGCTACAACGCGCGCGCGAAGCGGGTTATCAACTCATTATTGTGACGGGTCGTCATCACGTTGCTATTCATCCTTTTTATCAGGCACTGGCTTTAGATACACCTGCAATTTGTTGTAATGGCACTTATTTGTATGATTATCATGCAAAAAAGGTTCTCGAATCGGATCCGCTCCCGGTTGCGCAGGCACAACAGCTGATTACACTGCTTGATGAACATAACGTTCACGGTCTGATGTACGTTGACGAAGCCATGCTGTATGAGCGCCCTACCGGCCACGTGATTCGCACCCGTGCCTGGGCGCAATCTCTGCCAGAGGCGCAACGCCCGGTGTTTACGCAGGTAGCTTCGCTGGCGCAGGCGGCCCGGGAGGTCTCTGCCATCTGGAAATTTGCCCTGACCGATGAAGACACCATCAAGCTGAATGATTTTGCTAAACTCGTTGAAAACACGCTGGGGCTGGAGTGTGAGTGGTCCTGGCACGATCAGGTGGATATTGCCCGCAAAGGCAACAGCAAAGGTAAGCGCCTGACGCAGTATGTCGAGTCCCAGGGCTGGTCGATGCAGGATGTTATTGCCTTTGGCGATAATTATAACGACATCAGCATGTTAGAAGCTGCAGGCACCGGTGTGGCGATGGGCAATGCTGACGAGGCGGTGAAGGCGCGCGCCAACGTCGTTATCGGCGATAACACGCGCGACAGCATCGCCCAGTTTATTTACAGCAACCTGATTTGATCAGGTTGTAATCGACACGCTCTTAATCTGCGCGTACAGCCACAGGCCAGGCTTAATGCTAAGTTCATCCCTGGCCCAGGGGCTGATACGCGCCCAGAGCGTCTTACCGGCAATCTCCAGCTGCACTTCTACCTGCCCGTTATCGTCATAGCATTGGGCGACTTTTGCTCGCAGGATATTACGAATACTGCTCTGTACCGGCGGTTGCAGGACCAGCGAGACGTCTGAAGCCTGAATGCGGATGCGCAAATTGGCCTGTAGCGGTTTATCTAGCTTATTCACCCAGAGGTGTTGATCGCCGAGCGCCAGCGCGGTCATGGCATAGTGCGGGTGATGTTCAAGAACGCTGACCCTCAGAATGCTGCTCTGCTGTTCTGCCGGCAACCACGGATGCATGACGCTACTGCCCCACACCTCCTCCAGAGGACCAAACGCCTTCACGTTACCGTTTTCCAGCACCAGCACGTTATCGGCCAGGTGGAGGATCTCCTCCAGCGAGTGGCTGACGTAGAGCATCGGGATATTGATTTCACGCGCCAGTCGCTGCAGATAGGGTAGCAGTTCGCGCTTACGCGGAATATCGAGAGAGGCCAGCGGCTCGTCCAGCAGGAGCAGTTCCGGCGCGGTGAGCAATGCGCGACCGATGGCCACACGCTGTTTTTCGCCCCCCGATAAAGAGGAGGGTAGACGGTCGAGCAGGTGCTCAATTCCCAGCAGCGCAACCAGTTTATCGAACTGTCCGGCCATGCTTTTCGCCATGCCGTAGCGCAAATTGCCCCGAACCTTATAGTGCGGAAAGAGCCGGGCATCCTGGAAAACGTACCCAATACGGCGCTTATCCGGTGACAACCAGATACGCTGTTCTGCGTCGTTGAGCACCCGATCATTCAGCACAATGCGCCCGCTCTGAGGTCGTGTCAGGCCGCTGATGGCGTTAATCAGCGAGGTTTTGCCCGCCCCCGACACACCAAAAATCGCCGTAATACCCCGTGCTGGCAGGGTTTCGTTGATGGTCAGACAGTGTTCGCCCAGCGTCTGGCTAAAATTAAGTTCCAGCATTTCAGTTCCCCATCCGTTCACGGCTCAAACGTGCCAGCCATTCCGACACCAGCAGCGAGACAATAGCCAGCACAATGGAGATAATACAGAGTCGCGCGGCGGCACCTTCGCCACCTGGCGTCTGGATTAAGGTATACATGGCAGACGGCAGCGTGCGGGTTTCACCTGGAATATTGGAAACGAAAGTGATGGTGGCACCAAACTCGCCCAGCGAACGCGCAAAGGCCAGTACCGTGCCGACGATAATTCCGGGCAGGGTCAGGGGGAGCGTGATGGTGAATAAAACTCGCCAGCGTCCGGCCCCCAGAGTACAGGCGGCCTGCTCCAGTTTACGATCCACCCCCTCCAGCGCCAGACGGATGGCGCGGACCATCAACGGGAAGGACATCACCGCCGCCGCCAGCACCGCACCGCGCCAGCTGAAGGCGAAGGTCAGCCCAAACCAGTCATATAGCCATTCACCAATGATGCCGCGTCGGCCCATCGCAATGAGCAGTAAATAGCCCACAACCACGGGCGGTAACACCAGCGGCAGATGGATCAGGCTATCGAGAAGCGCCTTACCGGGAAAGGTGCAGCGAACCAGTAGCCAGGCAAAGAAGATCCCAAAGGGCAGACTAAACACAACCGCGAGGGAGGAGACTTTCAGGCTCAGCAGCACGGCCTGCCATTCGGGATCGGTCAAAATCATTCGTGAGTCGTAAATCCATAGCGTTTAAAGATTGCCGACGCCTGCGGCCCTTTCAGATAATCGTAAAAGGCGCTGACCGTCGCGTTTTTATGTCCATCAACGATGGCAACAGGATATTCCACTTTTTTGTGCGAGTCTTCCGGGAAGGTCCCGACGACTTTTACCCCTTTACCGGCAACGGCATCGGAGCCATAAACAATGCCCAGGGGCGCTTCGTTACGCTCCACCAGCGCCAGTGCGCCACGAACATCTTCCGCCGGCGCCAGCTTTGGCGAGAGCGTATCCCATGCGCCCAGTTTCTGCAGCGCCTCTTTCGCGTAGATACCCGCAGGAACATGTTCCGGATCGCCAACCGCCAGACGTCCGTCTTTCAGCAGGCTGGCCCAGGGCGTCTCTTTATTGATTGTCATATCGCCCTGTGGGCTTGTTTTAGGCGCCACGACGACCAGGCTATTCCCCAGTAACGTTGTCCGACTGGCGGTGTCGATTGATTTCTTCTGCACCGCATAGTCCATCCATTTCTGATCCGCAGAGATAAAGAGATCCGCAGGCGCGCCCGCCTCAATCTGGCGGGCCAGCGTTGAGGAAGAGGCAAAGGATGAAACCACCTCGACGTTTTTCTCTTTTTTATACTCAGCAGCAATATCCTGCATGGCATTCGTTAGCGAAGCGGCAGCGAAAACGGTAATTTTACCTTCGTCTGCCAGTGCATGTCCGCTTACGGTTAATACCAGCGCTGCCCCTGCGAAAAAGCCTAAGCCTGTACGTGCCATCTGTAACTCCTTTTGCATGTCGTTATATACTTAAGAATATAACGATTGCCACAGGGTTTTCCCAGCCTTAAATCGTACCGCTTAATGAGTAAATGAATGTGATGCTAAAGATAATATCGGCGTGGAAGAGGCAAACTTGAGAGCAAAACGCCCGGACAAGCCGGGCGTTTTAACGGGAATTAATGCTGTTTTTTAGGCTGCTTTCTGTGTCCGATGTTGGAAAACACGTTGAACACTTCACCCAGGCCGTAGATTGCACCGAGGATGATAGCCATCACCACTGGTACCATGATCACGGCGAACACCAGACTTTTCAACAACTCTAACATGGGTTTCTCCAGACAATGTGAATTGCCATATTCTAACCGTTAAAGCGAGAAATACATCCCCTTTTGTGCGGTACAGTTTGCGACTCCCCTGAATTGCGTCACAATACGCTTTTTGCCAGGACACTGTTATGCAGGCCGAAATTCTTCTCACCCTACGTCTTCAGCAAAAACTTTTTGCCGATCCACGCCGTATTGCTCTGCTTAAACAGATAGCGCAAACCGGCTCTATTAGCCAGGGCGCGAAGAATGCGGGGATCAGTTATAAAAGTGCCTGGGATGCCATCAATGAGATGAACGCCCTGAGCGAGCAGATGCTGGTTGAACGCGCCACCGGCGGTAAAGGCGGCGGCGGGGCCCATCTTACGCGCTATGGTCAACGCTTAATTGAGCTTTATGAACTGCTGGGGCAGATCCAGCAAAAAGCCTTTGACGTGCTGAGCCATGACGATGCCCTGCCTCTCGATAGCCTTCTTGCCGCCATTTCACGCTTCTCACTGCAGACCAGCGCCCGCAATCAATGGTTTGGCACCGTTACCGCTCGCGATCACGATCCTGTCCAGCAGCATGTGGCGATTTTACTCGCTGATGGCACCACGCGGCTGAAGGTGGCTATTACGGCCCAGAGCGGCAAACGCCTGGCTCTGGAGGAAGGAAAGGAGGTGCTGGTGTTGCTAAAAGCACCCTGGGTCAATATCACCCGGGATCCGACAGACGCGCTTCAGGCCGATAATCAGCTTCAGGGCGTCGTCACCCATATTGACCGGGGTGATGAACAGTGCGAAGTGCTGATGGCGCTGCCCGATGGTCAGACCCTTTGCGCCACGCTGCCTCACTCCCAGGCAGTGAATCTAGAGGAAGGTACTGAGGTGACCGCATATTTTAATGCTGACCGGGTGATTATCGCCACGTTGTGCTAAGCGCATTGACATTCGTCTTCCCAATGAGTATCCCTGAGGGTAATTGCTGCACAAAACGGGATACATCATGTCATCATTGCAAATTTCGCAAGGCACGTTTCGTCTTAGCGATACACGTAAACTTACTCTTGCCGATTTCACGCTCAACGCTGGCGAAAGCTGGGCTTTTGTTGGCAGTAACGGCAGCGGTAAATCTGCTCTGGCACGCGCGCTGGCAGGCGAGCTGACGCAGCTGCAAGGCGAGAGACGTTCTACCTTTACCCGTCTGACACGTCTCTCCTTCGAACAGTTGCAAAAGCTGGTCAGTGACGAGTGGCAGCGTAACAATACCGATCTCCTCAGCCCCGGCGAAGAGGATACCGGCCGCACCACTGCCGAGATTATTCAGGATGAGGTTAAAGACGAGGCGCGCTGCCGCCTGCTGGCCGAGCAATTTGGGATAACGGCGCTTCTGGAACGCCGCTTCAAATACCTCTCCACGGGCGAAACCCGCAAGACCCTTCTCTGTCAGGCCCTGATGGCCGAGCCGGAACTGTTGATTCTGGATGAACCCTTTGACGGCCTGGACGTGAAATCACGCGAACAGCTTGCCCTTCTGCTGGCCTCGCTGAATCGGCAGGGGTACACCATCGTGCTGGTGCTCAATCGCTTTGATGAAATCCCGGCGTTTGTGCAATTTGCGGGCGTGCTGGCCGATTGCACCCTGACCGACGTCGGCGCGAAAGCCGAGCTCCTGCAACAGGCCCTTATTGCCCAGCTGGCACATAGTGAGAATCTGAACAACCTGACACTGCCTGAGCCGGACGCCCCTGCAGCCCGCCAGGAGCTGGCGCACGATCGACCACGCATTGTGCTCAATCACGGCGTCGTCTCTTATAACGACCGCCCTATCCTCAACGACCTCAGCTGGACGGTAAACCCCGGCGAACACTGGCAGATAACCGGGCCAAACGGTGCCGGTAAATCAACCCTGCTCAGCCTGATTACCGGCGATCATCCGCAGGGCTACAGCAACGATCTCACCCTGTTTGGCCGCCGCCGCGGTAGCGGTGAAACCATCTGGGATATCAAAAAGCATATCGGCTATGTCAGCAGCAGCCTGCATCTGGATTACCGCGTCAGCACCACGGTGCGCAACGTGATTCTGTCGGGTTATTTTGACTCCATTGGCATTTATCAGGCGGTATCTGACAGGCAGCACAAGCTGGCACAGTCATGGCTCGATATTCTTGGTATGGATAACCGGATGGCGGATGCCCCGTTCAGCAGCCTCTCCTGGGGGCAGCAGCGGCTGGCGTTGATTGTCCGCGCGCTGGTTAAACACCCTACCTTGCTGATTCTGGATGAACCCTTACAGGGGCTGGATCCGCTGAACCGCCAGTTAATTCGCCGCTTTGTCGATATCCTGATCAGCGAAGGGGAAACGCAGTTGCTGTTTGTTTCTCATCATGCGGAAGATGCACCCTCCTGTATTACTCACAGGCTGGAGTTTGTGCCGGATGGCGAGAGCTATCGCTACGCCATTGGTCCAGTCTGACCCCCTCTTCCAGGGGGCACTGCCCCCTGCTTTTTCAGATAACCTGCATCAATACAAACCTATCTTATTGATTTACAATCGTCTGAACGACAGCTGAACGGTGAAAACGCAGCAGTGTAAACGATTCCACTATTTTATCCCATGTCACACTTTTTGCGTCTCTGTTATGCTATGTTTATTACATACCATAAGCCTAATGGAGCGATATATGCGAGTTCTGGTAACAGGTGGTAGCGGTTACATAGGAAGTCATACCTGTGTGCAACTGCTGCAAAACGGCCACGATGTCATCATCCTCGATAATCTGTGCAACAGTAAGCGCAGCGTGCTACCCGTGATTGAGCGTCTGGGTGGCAAACAGCCCTCCTTCGTGGAAGGTGATATCCGCAACGAAGCGCTGATGACCGAAATTCTTCACGATCACGCCATCGATACGGTGATCCATTTTGCCGGCCTGAAAGCGGTGGGTGAATCCGTGTCAAAGCCGCTGGAGTATTACGATAACAACGTCAACGGCACTCTGCGCCTGGTTTCAGCCATGCGCGCTGCCGGCGTGAAGAACTTTATCTTTAGCTCCTCTGCTACCGTTTACGGCGACCAGCCAAAAATTCCTTACGTTGAAAGCTTCCCTACGGGTACACCGCAAAGCCCGTATGGCAAAAGCAAGCTGATGGTGGAGCAGATCCTCACTGACCTGCAGAAAGCACAGCCGGAGTGGAGTATCGCCCTATTGCGCTATTTCAACCCGGTCGGCGCCCATCCGTCTGGAGATATGGGTGAAGATCCGCAGGGTATTCCAAATAACCTGATGCCGTATATCGCGCAGGTTGCCGTAGGTCGTCGCGATTCGCTGGCGGTGTTTGGTAATGACTACCCTACCCCGGACGGAACCGGCGTGCGTGATTACATCCACGTCATGGATCTGGCCGATGGCCACGTCGCTGCCATGCAGCAGCTTGCCGGAAAACCGGGCGTACATATCTACAACCTCGGTGCGGGTGTGGGCAGCAGCGTGCTGGACGTGGTTAATGCCTTCAGCAATGCCTGCGGCAAACCGGTGAACTACCACTTCGCCCCGCGGCGCGAAGGCGACCTGCCAGCCTACTGGGCAGACGCGACCAAAGCAGATAAAGAGCTTAACTGGCGTGTTTCTCGCACGCTTGATGAAATGGCACAGGATACCTGGCGCTGGCAGTCTCGCCACCCCCAGGGGTATCCAGACTAAGGATCTGTCATGACCCAATTTAATCCCGTCGATCATCCGCATCGTCGCTATAACCCATTAACCGGGCAATGGATTCTGGTTTCCCCGCATCGCGCCAAGCGTCCCTGGCAGGGGGCGCAAGAAACCCCTGCCAAACAGACGCTGCCACAGCACGACCCGGACTGTTTCTTGTGTCCGGGCAATACTCGCGTGACGGGTGATAAAAACCCCGATTACACCGGCACTTACGTTTTCACGAACGACTTTGCCGCCCTGATGACTGATACACCGGACGCGCCGCAGAGTGACGACCCGCTGCTGCGCTGTGAAAGTGCACGCGGTACCAGCCGGGTGATCTGTTTTTCCCCCGATCACAGCAAAACGCTGCCCGAACTCAGCGTAGAGGCACTTTCTGAGGTGGTCAAAACCTGGCAGACGCAGACCGCCGAGCTGGGTCAGACGTATCCCTGGGTACAGGTCTTTGAAAATAAAGGTGCGGCGATGGGTT
This sequence comes from Leclercia sp. UBA2479, assembly GCF_002341985.1. NCBI lineage: Bacteria > Pseudomonadati > Pseudomonadota > Gammaproteobacteria > Enterobacterales > Enterobacteriaceae > Leclercia > Leclercia sp. UBA2479. The sequence goes on from NZ_DDPB01000013.1 coordinate 80,007, forward strand.
GCTCCAATCCGCATCCGCACGGTCAGGTGTGGGCGAATAGCTTCCTGCCTAACGAGGTTGAGCGCGAAGATCGCCTGCAGAAAACCTATTATTCAGAGCAGAACAGCCCAATGCTGCTGGACTATGTTCAGCGCGAGCTGGCCGACGGCAGCCGTACCGTTGTGGAAACCGAACACTGGCTGGCCGTGGTGCCTTACTGGGCAGCATGGCCATTCGAAACTCTGCTGCTGCCTAAGACGCACGTCCTGCGCATTACCGAACTCAGTGAGGAACAACGCAGCGATTTAGCGCTGGCGCTGAAAAAACTGACCAGCCGTTACGATAACCTGTTCCAGTGCTCTTTCCCGTACTCCATGGGCTGGCACGGCGCACCTTTCAACGGCGAAGAGAACGCGCACTGGCAACTGCACGCCCATTTCTATCCGCCACTGCTGCGCTCGGCAACCGTGCGCAAATTTATGGTGGGTTATGAGATGCTGGCGGAAACCCAGCGTGACCTGACCGCAGAACAGGCCGCAGAACGCCTGCGTGCAGTGAGTGATGTCCATTTTCGCGAATCTGGAGAATAACAATGAGTCTGAAAGAGAACACCCAAGCCCTGTTTGCTGAAAAATTTGGCTATCCGGCCACTCACGTCATCCAGGCTCCGGGCCGCGTAAACCTGATCGGTGAGCATACCGACTACAACGACGGTTTTGTCTTGCCCTGCGCCATCGATTACCAGACGGTAATCAGCTGTGCAAAACGTGATGACCAGAAAGTGCGTGTTATTGCGGCCGATTACGATAATCAGAGCGATGAATTTTCCCTCGATGCGCCGATTGTGGCGCATCCGGACCAGCAGTGGTCTAACTATGTTCGTGGCGTAGTGAAACACCTGCAAAAACGTAACAAGGACTTCGCCGGTGCCGACCTGGTGATCAGCGGTAATGTGCCTCAGGGTGCCGGTCTTAGCTCCTCGGCCTCTCTGGAGGTCGCAGTAGGTACTGTTTTCCAGCAGCTTTACCATCTGCCGCTGGACGGGGCGCAAATTGCCCTGAACGGCCAGGAAGCAGAGAATCAGTTCGTAGGCTGCAACTGCGGCATTATGGATCAATTGATCTCTGCGCTAGGTAAAAAGGATCATGCCCTGCTGATCGATTGCCGCTCGCTGGGAACCAAAGCCGTTCCCCTACCAAAAGGCGCGGCGGTGGTGATTATCAACAGTAATTTCAAACGCACTCTGGTGGGCAGCGAATACAACACCCGACGCGAGCAGTGTGAAACCGGCGCTCGCTTCTTCCAGCAGTCCGCGCTGCGTGATGTCTCCCTGGAAGAGTTCAACAAAGTGGCGAACGAGCTGGATCCGGTGGTCGCGAAACGTGTACGTCACGTGCTTACCGAGAACGCCCGCACCGTTGAAGCAGCCTCCGCATTGGCCGAGGGTAACCTGAAACGTATGGGTGAGCTGATGGCGGAATCGCATGCCTCAATGCGTGACGACTTTGAGATCACTGTTCCACAAATTGACACCCTGGTGGAGATTGTTAAATCTGCTATCGGCGAACAGGGCGGTGTACGTATGACCGGCGGCGGCTTCGGCGGCTGTATCGTAGCGCTGGTACCTGAAGCCTTAGTGCCTGCGGTGCAAAAAGCGGTTGAAGAGCAGTACGAAGCCAAAACCGGTATCAAAGAGACCTTTTACGTCTGTAATGCCTCACAAGGAGCGGGCCAGTGCTAAATGAAACCCCCACCCTCGCCCCGGATGGACTGCCGTACCGCCTGATCACCCTGCGTAACAACGCAGGTATGGTGGTAACGCTGATGGACTGGGGCGCCACCTTACTGTCAGCGCGCGTTCGTATGTCTGACGGTTGCGTACGTGAAACCCTGCTGGGATGCGCGTCACCGGAGCAATATATTACCCAGAACGCCTATCTTGGCGCCTCGGTAGGCCGTTACGCGAACCGTATTGCTAAAAGCAGCTTCGAGCTGGACGGCGTGCGCTATGCGTTGCTGCCAAGCCAGGGAGAGAATCAACTCCATGGCGGCCCGGAAGGCTTCGACAAACGACGTTGGCGCATTGTGCAGCAAAACGACGCGGAAGCCATCTTTGCTCTGGATTCCATCGACGGCGATCAGGGCTTCCCAGGAAATCTCTCTGCCAGCGCCCATTTCCGCCTGACAGAAGATAACCGCATTGCCATTGAATACAGCGCCTCGGTCGATAAACCCTGCCCGGTGAATCTGACTAACCACGCTTACTTCAACCTCGATGGCGATCAGAGTGATGTGCGTCATCACACGCTCCAGCTGCTGGCTGATACCTATCTGCCGGTGGATGAGATGGGCATTCCGCAAGAAGGATTAAAATCCGTCGCGGGCACCAGCTTCGATTTCCGTGATGCAAAGGTTATCGCTCAGGATTTCCTCAGCGACGACCATCAGCGTAAGGTTAAAGGCTACGATCACGCTTTCCTGTTGCAGGCGCAGGGCGACGTCACGCAACCAGCCGCTCACCTCTGGTCGCAAGATAAAAAGCTGCAGATGACGGTTTACACCACTGCCCCTGCCCTGCAGTTCTACTCCGGTAATTACCTGGCGGGTACGCCGGCGCGTGAACACGGCGAATACAGCGACTGGCAGGGCCTGGCGCTGGAGAGCGAACTGTTACCCGACAGTCCGAACCACCCCGAATGGCCGCAGCCAGACTGCGTATTACGCCCTGGCCAAACCTGGCGTAGCATGACGGAATATCAGTTTATCGCCCACTGATTCTGGCCCTCCTGACGGAGGGCTTTTTTTTGCTCATTTTGCTGAAAATAGCGCCACTTGCCGACAAAATCATAACCCTCAATTCACAAGCAGCTTACACTGAGAGACTATTTTCGCTATGGTTAGGGTTAAGGATTGCCGCTGACATGAACACGGCAATATAATGAGAATTGTTATCATTCAATTAATGCTCGTGAGGAGTGAAATATGGCTGTAACTAAGCTGGTTCTGGTGCGTCACGGCGAAAGCCAGTGGAACAACGAAAACCGCTTCACCGGTTGGTATGATGTGGACCTGTCTGAGAAAGGCGTTGGCGAAGCAAAAGCGGCCGGTAAACTGCTGAAAGACGAAGGCTTTAGCTTCGATTTTGCTTATACCTCTGTGCTGAAACGTGCCATCCATACCCTGTGGAACGTTCTGGATGAACTGGACCAGGCATGGCTGCCGGTTGAGAAATCCTGGAAGCTGAACGAGCGTCACTACGGTGCGCTGCAGGGTCTGAACAAAGCAGAAACCGCTGAGAAATACGGTGACGAGCAGGTTAAACAGTGGCGCCGCGGCTTTGCTGTGACCCCGCCAGAGCTGACCAAAGACGATGAGCGTTTCCCAGGCCATGACCCGCGCTATGCGAAACTGACTGATGCAGAGCTGCCAACCACCGAAAGCCTGGCGCTGACCATCGATCGTGTTGTGCCTTACTGGAACGAAACCATTCTGCCACGCCTGAAGAGCGGTGAGCGCGTCATTATTGCCGCTCACGGTAACTCTCTGCGTGCGCTGGTGAAATATCTGGATAACATGGGCGAAGATGAGATCCTCGAACTGAACATCCCAACGGGCGTACCGCTGGTGTATGAGTTCGACGAAAACTTCAAACCTATCAAACATTACTATCTGGGCAACGCTGACGAAATCGCAGCAAAAGCAGCGGCAGTAGCGAACCAGGGTAAAGCGAAATAATTTTCGCCAGACGTAAAAAAAGCGCGGAGCATTCCGCGCTTTTTTATTGGCGCTGAGGGCTTAGCCGCGGCGCGCTTTCACTGCATTCGCCAGTTGACGCAGGATGGTGTCGGTGTCTTCCCAGCCGATGCAGGCGTCGGTAACGCTTTTACCGTAGACCAGCGGTTCGCTGCTTTCGAGGTTCTGATTCCCCTCCACCAGGTGGCTTTCAATCATCACGCCAATGACCGCGTTTTCGCCGCCGGCGATCTGCTGGCACACATCTGCCCCCACTTCCATCTGCTTCTTAAACTGCTTGCTGGAGTTGGCATGGCTGAAATCAATCATTACCTGTGCAGGCAGGCCTGCTTTTTCCAGACCGGCTTTCACCTCCGCCACATGTTTGGCACTGTAGTTCGGCTCTTTACCGCCACGCAGAATGATATGGCAATCGCCATTACCGCTGGTGTTGACGATGGCCGAGTGGCCCCATTTGGTCACAGACAGGAAACAGTGCGGTGCCCCGGCAGCGTTGATGGCATCGATCGCCACTTTAATGGTGCCGTCGGTACCGTTTTTGAAGCCAACCGGGCAAGAGAGACCGGAGGCCAATTCACGGTGCACCTGAGACTCGGTAGTGCGGGCGCCAATGGCACCCCAGCTCATAAGATCGGCCATGTACTGAGGGGTGATCATGTCCAGGAACTCACCCGCCGCAGGCAATCCGCTGTCATTGATATCCAGCAATAACTTACGGGCTATACGCAGGCCGTCGTTAATCTGGAAGCTGTTATCCATATGCGGATCGTTAATCAGCCCCTTCCAGCCCACGGTGGTACGCGGTTTTTCGAAGTAGACGCGCATGACGATTTCCAGTTCATCCTTTAACTCCTCCCGCAGCGTCAGCAGGCGAGCTGCATACTCTTTCGCTGCCACCGGATCGTGAATGGAACAGGGTCCGATAACAACCAGCAGGCGATCGTCGTTACCTTTCAGGATTTTATGGATCGCTTTACGCGCGTGCGAAACGGTATTGGCAGCATTTTCAGTGGCGGGAAACTTCTCCAGAAGCGCTACAGGGGGCAGTAACTCATTGATCTCTTTAATACGTAAATCGTCATTCTGATAATTCATTTTCTTTCCGCTAGACATATTTTTGGTATTGAATGCAATCCCTTCAATCTATCCCGGCTGTGGAGAAGTGTAAACACGCTTTTACACTACGCACAGATAAATCCTGGAATTTACTAAAAAAACGCCACAATCTAGCGAAAAATGAGATCTGCCCTAGACTTTTTAATTGTAAACACTCTCTTGAAGAGATTTTGCAAAATTCCATACTGACCTAAATAGTGATGTTGGAATCTTTCACCATTAATTCGAATCTTTATTTCGCGAATGCACTGTTGGAAGAAGTTATCCAGCAAATAACGACCAGAACAGGAGCAGCACTATGAAAATGACTAAACTGGCAACCTTATTCCTGACAGCAACCCTGACAATGGCAAGCGGTGCAGCGCTTGCAGCGGATAGCGCTTCCGATGGCGGTAATGGCCAGGCAAACGCCGCCGCTGAAGCAGGCCAGGTTGCCCCTGATGCTCATCAGAATATTGCGCCAAATAATGTTGATAACAGCAACATTAATACGGGCAATACTAACACCGGCGCTAGCGGCACTATGTCTCACTCCAACAGCAATAGTACTTCCGCGACTGGCGAGCATATGAGTAAAGATGAAGTGCACAAAAACTCAATGTGTAAAGATGGCAAATGTCCGGACACCAACACGAAAGTTGAACCGAACATGAGTACTGAGGAACGTAAAACCGACGGTACTTCGCAGTAATAGATAGCCAGCGGCTAAAAAAGGAGAGCGAAAGCTCTCCTTTTTTGTGCCTCTTTTTTGGGCATCATGTTAAAAACATTACACTTCCCGGATTAAAGTAACAGGACATATTTCATGGCGCACGCCCACTCTCACGCTCCAAAGGACGATAACGCTAAACGACTCATGCTAGCGTTCGGAGTCACTGCCACCTTTATGGTTATTGAGGTGATTGGCGGGTTGGTTTCTGGCTCGCTGGCGCTGCTGGCGGATGCAGGCCATATGCTCACCGATGCCGCCGCGTTGCTGTTTGCACTGCTGGCAGTCCAGTTTTCCCATAAGCCTGCTGGCAAAGGACGGACTTTCGGCTGGTTGCGCCTGACGACGCTCGCTGCGTTCGTCAATGCGCTGGCGCTGGTGGGCATTACCGCACTTATCGTCTGGGAGGCAATCCAGCGCTTTTATCACCCGCAACCGGTCGCCGGCGCGACGATGATGGGAGTGGCAGTGGCCGGTTTGGTGGCCAATATTCTGGCGTTCTGGATCCTGCATCGCGGTAGCGCAGAAAAAAATCTTAACGTTCGCGCGGCGGCGTTGCACGTACTGGGCGATCTGCTGGGTTCGGTTGGGGCGATTCTGGCGGCGCTGGTAATTCTGTGGACGGGCTGGACGCCAATAGACCCTATCCTCTCGGTGCTGGTCTCCTGCCTGGTGTTGCGTAGCGCCTGGCAACTGTTAAAAGAGAGCGTAAATGAACTGCTGGAAGGCGCGCCAGCCTCGCTGGATATCGCTGCACTGAAGCGCAACCTGTGCCGCTCCATCCCGGAGGTGAGAAATGTGCACCATGTGCATGTGTGGATGGTGGGTGAGAAACCGATTATGACCCTGCACGTGCAGGTTATTCCCCCGCACGATCATGATGCGTTGCTGGAACGCATTCAGCACTTCCTTGAAGAGCATTACCAGATATCACACGCCACCATCCAGATGGAGTACCGCCCCTGTAGCGGACCGGAATGCCGCCTCAATGAGGCGCAGACCGGTCATGAGCATCATCACCACCATTAATGAGAAAGCGCGCGGGAACCCCGTTTACGTGCGCTGTTCATCCACATACGGCTGCCATTCAGAGCAATGAAGGTGAGGATCAGGTACTCCAGCGACATGGCGTAGACCCCCTGCAGGGCGAAAATCACTACGCTGATAATGTTAATGATGACCCACAAGAGCCAGTTTTCGACATATTTGCGGGTCATCAGGATCATGGCCACGATCGACAACACCATCATGCAGGAGTCCCAGAACGGGAAAGCATCCGGCTGAAGCTCAGGCATAGAGACATTCAGGCCGATGCTGCTCATTACCGATACGGCTACGCGGGTGAGGAAACCAAACACCGGATCGATCCAGACCGTCATCAGACCAATCGCCACCACGCAGGCCGCAAGCCAGGCAAGGGCTTTTGGCAAGGGCAACCAGCGGATCTGCAGTTCCGCCTGCTGCTGGCTGTTTTGCCGGGACCAGGCATACCAGCCATAGATATTGGCAGCAAAGAAAAAGAGCTGCAGTAGCAGACTGGCATAGAGCTGAATTTGAAAGAAGATGATGGCAAAGAGTGTGACGTTAACCAGCCCAAACGCGTAGTTAACAATCTTCTCCAGACTGGCCAGCCAGATGCAAAGCAGACCAGCAATGGTGCCTACCGCCTCAATCCATGACAAATCGTAGCCGCCAGCCCCAATCGGTATATGTACCAGAATGTTTTGCGTGCTAAAAAAGTCCATCTTTTCCCCTGAGCGTATCGTTATGAATGTAATGCTTAAGGACGAAGTGTAGCCGCAAAATCCAGCATGCGGTTAAGCGGCTTCAGCGCGCCTTCACGCAGCGCAGCATCAACATGAATCTCATGTGCCGCGCCACCTGATTCCAGCCCCTCTGCAATGGCTTTCAGCCCGTTCATGGCCATCCATGGACAGTGAGCGCAACTGCGACACGTCGCCCCTTCTCCGGCGGTAGGCGCTTCGAACAGCGCTTTTTCCGGTACCGCCTGCTGCATCTTATAAAAGATCCCACGATCGGTTGCCACAATAAGTTGTTGCTGTGGCAATGTTTTTGCTGCAGCAATCAGTTGGCTGGTAGAGCCTACCGCATCAGCCATATCTACGATGGCCTGGGGTGATTCCGGGTGTACCAGGATAGCCGCCTGGGGATAGAGGGCCTTCATACGTACCAGCGCCTGCGTTTTGAATTCATCATGTACGATACAGGCCCCCTGCCAGCAGAGCACATCGGCCCCGGTCTGTTTCTGTACATAATTGCCCAGATGCCGGTCCGGTGCCCAGATGATTTTCTCGCCCAGGCTGTCGAGGTGTTCAATCAGTTCAACGGCAATGCTTGAGGTGACGACCCAGTCAGCTCGCGCCTTAACCGCAGCAGAGGTATTGGCATAGACCACCACTGTCCTGTCCGGATGGGCATCGCAAAAGGCCGTAAATTCATCGATTGGGCAGCCTAAATCGAGCGAACATTCCGCCTGTAGGGTCGGCATGAGAATAGTTTTTTCGGGGCTTAATATTTTTGCAGTTTCACCCATAAAGCGCACCCCCGCTACCAGTAGCGTGGAAGCGGAATGTTTGGCTCCAAAACGCGCCATCTCAAGTGAGTCTGAAATACAGCCGCCGGTCTCTTCCGCCAGTTGCTGGATTTCAGGGTCGGTATAATAGTGTGCGACCATCACCGCATCACGCTCTTTCAGCAGACGCTTGATTTTCTCACGGTAAAACTGTTTTTCGTCCAGCGTCAGCGGGGCAGGCTTAGGCGGAAACGGATAGATTGCGGCTTCTGGATCAAACATCACGCTCATTATGGCTTCTCGTTTTACTGGCTTAACAATTTTGCCTCTGATATGCGTGTGAAAGCGAAGGAGAGACAATTGCGTTTTGTATACTAAACAAGATAGCGAAATTGAGAATAAAAGTCACCGTCAACGGTGCGCGTTATTGATAAATGGGAAACCCTGCCAGGCGCATTTTAAAGAAGAAGGCGTTATGGAATAGCAGATAGCAAAAAGGCGCCTTTAGGGCGCCTTTTTACATGGGTGGGTCGTGCAGGATGACTCGGCTTCGCCTCGCCCTTCGGGCCGTTGCTGACGCAACGTTATCCTTCACGTTTAACATCTGAGTAAGACATTAAAATTGGTGGGTCGTGCAGGATTCGAACCTGCGACCAATTGATTAAAAGTCAACTGCTCTACCAACTGAGCTAACGACCCCTTGCGGGATTTACTGCTTTCTCTTCGAAGTGGTGGGTCGTGCAGGATTCGAACCTGCGACCAATTGATTAAAAGTCAACTGCTCTACCAACTGAGCTAACGACCCATTCGGGTGCTGACTTCGAAGATTTTACTCGGTACCCATCAACAAATCGGTGGGTCGTGCTGGATGACTCGGCTTCGCCTCGCCCTTCGGGCCGTTGCTGACGCAACGTTATCCTACACGTTTAACATCTGAGTAAGATATTAAAATTGGTGGGTCGTGCAGGATTCGAACCTGCGACCAATTGATTAAAAGTCAACTGCTCTACCAACTGAGCTAACGACCCGAGTGGTGGGTGATGACGGGCTCGAACCGCCGACCCCCTCCGTGTAAAGGAGATGCTCTACCAACTGAGCTAATCACCCACTCTGTACTGCCGGAACTACTTTAAGTGGTGTGTCGTGCAGGATGACTCGGCTTTGCCTCGCCCTACGGGTCGTTGCTAAAGCAACGCTATCCTTCACCCTTTACTACTGCGTCCACCTAATTATTGGTGGGTCGTGCAGGATTCGAACCTGCGACCAATTGATTAAAAGTCAACTGCTCTACCAACTGAGCTAACGACCCACTTTCACGCTGTTTTCACGGAGTGTGATATCCCGTGGCAACGGCGGCATATATTACTGATTTAAGAATTCTGCGCAACAAAAATTTCGATAGAGATCACTTAACTGCTTACGATTCATGCTGCACGACCAGAAATAACGCGTTTTCTGGTCATGCGGTAATCATCCCATCGACCCAAGACGTTTTTGCGCTTGTTTGGCACCATCGGTACCGGGGTACTTCGCAACTACCTGCTGGTAAACGGCCTTCGCTTTCGCGGTGTCGCCTTTGTCCTGCATGATCACGCCGACCTTAAACATAGCATCCGGCGCTTTTGGTGATTTCGGGTAATTTTTCACCACGGAGGCAAAATAGAACGCCGCATCGTCTTTTTTCCCCTTGTTATAATTCAACTGTCCCAGCCAGTAGTTAGCATTAGGCTGATAGGTTGAATCAGGGTACTTCTTCACGAAGTTCTGAAAAGCCGCAATGGCATCGTCCTGACGCGCATTGTCATGCACCAGGGCAATTGCCGCATTGTAGTCTGTATTGGCATCACCGCTCTGTACAGGCGCGCCACCCGAGGTGGACGCATCTGCGGAAGGGGCTGGTGCTGCCGGCGTCGCGCTACTCTGATCGCCTGCTGCTGGCTGTGCTGCCGCACCGCCGTTATTCAGGCTATCCATCTGCAGCAAAATCTGCTTCTGACGTTCCACAACCTGGTTTAGCTGATACTGACTTTCCTGGATCTGACCACGGAGAGAATCAATATCGTTTTGGTTGTCAGAAAGTTGCTGCTGGAGTTGCGTTAAAAGCTGGCTGTGAGCATTAGAGATACGCTCGAGTTGGGTGACCCGGTCTTCAACCGAGCCTGAGCCGACACTACTGATTGGTGCCTGAGCAAAAGCGGCCCAGGGGGCCGCTATTCCAACCAGTAACGACAGACTCATCAAATGATGTCTGAAGTTACTGCTCATGCAATTCTCTTAGTAAACCAGTACGGCACGACGGTTTTTGGAGTAAGCCGCTTCGTCGTGGCCCAGTACTGCAGGTTTTTCTTTACCGTAAGAAACGATGGAGATCTGGTCAGCAGAAACGCCTTTACCCTGCAGGTACATTTTAACAGCGTTAGCACGACGCTCGCCCAGGGAGATGTTGTACTCCGGGGTACCACGTTCGTCCGCGTGACCTTCTACGGTGACTTTGTAAGACGGGTTGCTACGCAGGAAGTTAGCGTGAGCATCCAGCATCGCAGCGAAGTCAGAACGGATGTCGTATTTATCCAGATCGAAGTAAACGATGTTGTTCTGCTGCAGCTGCTGCATCTGAAGACGCGCTTGCTCTTCAGAAGACATGTTGCCATTGCCGTTCGCGTCCATACCGGTGCCGGCACCCATCATGCCTTCGCCGCTCTGGTCATTGCTGGCGTTCTTGTTAGAAGAACATGCCGCGATTGCCATTACAGGCAGAGCGATCATCAGCCCCTTCAGCACTTTGTTCAGTTGCATTTCTATGATTCCTTTAGTAATCAATTAATTATTATTTACAGATACGGCGACCAGGCAGGTGATTTTACCTGTCCATCAGTTGCCGGAATACGCGCTTTGAAACGCCCATCTGTAGAAACCAGATTCAGCACAGATCCCATCCCCTGAGAAGAGCTGTAGATTACCATAGTGCCGTTAGGTGCCAGACTTGGCGTTTCATCCAGGAACGTTGACGACAGAACTTGTACGCCACCCGTTACCAGATCCTGTTTAGCAATGTGTTGCTGACCACCGGCCGAGCTCACCATCACCATAAATTTACCGTCTGTGCTGACGTCAGCATCCTGGTTCTGTGAACCTTCCCAGGTAATACGCTGCGGCGCACCGCCGTTAACGTTGACTTTATAAACCTGCGGACGTCCGGCCTGGTCAGAGGTGAAGGCCAGATTCTGGCTATCCGGGAACCAGGTCGGTTCGGTGTTGTTGCTACGACCGTCGGTCACCTGGCGGATCTGACCCGAGCCAATATCCATCACGTACAGGTTCAGGCTGCCTGTTTTAGACAGGGCAAAGGCCAGTTTAGAACCGTCCGGCGAGAAGGCTGGAGCACCGTTGTGACGTGGGAACGAAGCCACCTGACGCACAGCACCGTTAGACAGCGTCTGGATAACCAGCGCAGAACGGCCGCTTTCGAAGGTTACGTAAGCCAGTTTAGAACCGTCCGGTGACCAGGCCGGAGACATCAGCGGCTGTGGTGAACGGTGAACGGTGAACTGGTTGTAGCCATCGTAATCAGACACACGCAGCTCATACGGGAACTGGCCGCCGTTAGTCTGTACGACATAGGCGATACGCGTGCGGAAGGCACCCTTAATGCCAGTCAGCTTCTCGAACACTTCGTCACTTGCGGTGTGGCCCGCATAACGCAGCCACTGCTTGTTCACTTTGTAAGTATTCTGAGCCAGTACGGTACCTGGCGCACCGCCGGTATCCACCAGCTGGTAAGCGACGTTATAGCCACCGTCCGGCGCAGGCGTTACCTGACCGACGACGACCGCGTCAATACCCAGCGCAGACCAGGCAGCAGGCTGTACTTCCTGTGCTGTACCCGGCTGCTGTGGCAGGCGAGAGCGATCCAGTGGGTTGAATTTACCGCTGTTACGCAGGTCAGCCGCAACAATGCCGCTGATATCCTCAGGCGCGGCTCCAGGGCCAGCCCACTGGAATGGAACAACGCCAATCGGACGTGCCGAGTCCACCCCCTGGGTGATCTCGATACGTACTTCTGCGTGCAGCACGGCTGCCCACAGCATTAAGAAACTAAATGCTACACGTAATGCCTGCTTCATCATATCTCCCTTACCTGGGTAACATTACCCGCGATAATTTAGCAGAATATTAACAAACCCAAATAGACAACACTACCAGAACCCTGTGACTAAACCTGGTCTATTTTCCCCGTTTTCACGAGGAAAATTTTCCTTAAGGTTTGAAATCCAGCGGCGCATTTTTAAAGACTTCATACACAGCCTGAGACGGCGGCTTAGGCATTCTGGCCTGACGCGCAGCTGCCAGAGCAGCATTACATAAGGCTGGATCGCCACCTTCGGACTGAATATCAAGCAGCATGCCGTCTGGAGCCAGTTTTATACGCAGCGTACAGGTTTTGCCTGTATAGGAAGACGCATCATAAAATCGGCTCTCAATAGCAGCTTTAATCTGCTGGGCATAACCGTTGATCTCAGCGCCTGAGGCACCGTTACTCTTAGTGTTACCGCTTCCGGCCGGGGCAGCATTATTTCCTTTCGCCCCTCCGCCCGTTTTCGGCGCATTCTTACCAGAGCTTAGATCGCCCAGGAGATCGTCAACGCCCGAAGCTGCAGCGGCTTTTTCAGCAGCGGCCTTTTTGGCAGCCGCTTTTTCAGCGGCAGCTTTTTTATCGGCAGCGGCTTTTTCGGCTGCCGCTTTTTTATCTGCGGCAGCTTTCTCGGCAGCCGCTTTTTTATCAGCTGCAGCTTTTTCAGCGGCAGCCGCTTTTTCAGCCGCGGCCTTCTCGGCAGCAGCCGCTTTCTTCGCCGCGTCAGCCGCCGCTTTTTTCTCGGCTTCCTGTGCAGCTTTCTTCGCAGCTTCTGCTTCAGCTTTCTTCTGTGCTTCTGCGGCGGCTTTCTTTGCCGCTTCCGCTTCTACTTTCTTCTTCGCATCTGCGGCCGCTTTCGCCGCCTCGGCTTCAGCTTGTTTCTGCGCGTCTGCAGCAGCTTTCTTCGCGGCTTCTGCGGCTTCTTTAGCCTGAGCATCCGCTTTTGCTTTCGCGTCTGCGGCCGCTTTGGCTGCAGCCTCTTCAGCCTGCTTCTGCTGCTCCTGGGCTTTTTTCGCCGCGTCTTCCGCCTGTTTCTGCTGCTGTGCCTGCTCTTTCGCCGCTTCCTGCGCATGCAAACGCTCTTTTTCAAGCTGCTTCAGACGCTCTTGCTCTGCGGCCTGCTTTTCACGCAGTTCCTCAGCTTGCTGTTGCGCCTGTTTTTCTCGCTGCTCTTCAGCACGTTTTGCACTCGCCTGCTGTTGCTGCTGACGATTATAGTTCTGAACGACGGCGCCGGGATCCACCATAACGGCGTCGATGGAGGATCCCCCACCGCCACCTGCTGATGCATCTATATGCTCGTCGAACGAACTCCAGATCAGTACTGCAAACAGAATGACATGCAGCACCGCCGAGATAATAATCGCCCGTTTAAGCTTATCGTTTTGTTCGGTTGCCTTTGACACTATTGGTTCCCAAAAACTTTTTTGTGTACGCAGATAATCAAATTGGCTGCGTCATCAAGCCGACCGACTTAACACCCGCGCTATGCAGCAGGTTCAGCGCTTTAATGATTTCATCGTAAGGCACATCTTTCGCACCACCGATTAAGAAGACCGTTTTCGGATTTGACTGTAGGCGGCGTTGTGCTTCAGCAATAACCTGCTCCGGCGGAAGTTGATCCAGACGATCTTTTTCCACCACCACGCTGTATTGCCCGACCCCTGACACCTCAATGATGACCGGCGGGTCATCATTGGTGCTCACAGCCTGCGACTCTGTCGCATCCGGCAGATCAACCTCTACGCTCTGCGTAATGATGGGAGCCGTTGCCATAAAGATCAGCAACAGCACCAGCAGTACGTCCAACAGCGGTACAATGTTGATTTCGGACTTGAGTTCGCGACGACCTCGTCCACGCTGTCTGGCCATGGTTTACCCCTTGTTACTCTCGGTGCTGGTAAACGCCTGACGGTGCAGAATCGCGGTGAACTCTTCCATAAAGTTGTCGTAATTCAGTTCCAGTTTATTCACGCGCTGGTTCAGACGGTTATAAGCCATTACCGCAGGAATGGCGGCGAAAAGACCGATTGCCGTCGCGATCAGCGCTTCAGCGATCCCCGGAGCGACCATCTGCAGCGTGGCCTGTTTCACCGCGCCCAGCGCGATAAAGGCGTGCATAATCCCCCACACGGTACCAAACAGGCCGATATACGGGCTGATGGAGCCGACGGTGCCGAGGAATGGAATATGCGTTTCCAGCGTCTCAAGCTCGCGGTTCATTGAGATACGCATCGCACGGGATGCCCCTTCAACAACCGCTTCCGGCGCGTGGCTATTCGCTCGATGTAAGCGCGCAAATTCCTTAAACCCGCTGTAGAAAATCTGTTCAGAACCGGAAAGGTTATCGCGACGGCCCTGGCTCTCCTGATACAGGCGAGACAGTTCGATACCGGACCAGAACTTGTCTTCAAAGGCTTCGGCTTCGCGGCTTGCGGCGTTAAGGATACGCGTTCTCTGGATGATAATGGCCCAGGATGCGATAGAAAAACCAATCAAAATCAACATGATAAGTTTAACCAGAAGGCTAGCCTTCAGGAACAAATCAAGGATATTCATGTCAGTCACTGCTTAAACTCCGCGACAATAGACTTAGGAAGCGCACGAGGCTTCATTATGGTTGGATCAACACAGACAATCAGTACTTCTGCTGAGTTCAGTACAGTGTTCTCTGCGTTGACGATACGCTGCGTGAAAACCAGCGAGGTTCCGCGCATTGATGTAATTTCCGTTTGGACTTCGAGCATATCGTCGAGTCTGGCGGGCGCAAAATACTCCAGCGTCATCTTGCGTACCACAAAGGCAACTCGCTCAGCCAACAGCACTTGCTGGCTAAAGTGATGATGGCGCAGCATCTCAGTGCGTGCTCGTTCATAAAAGGCAACGTAGCTGGCGTGGTAAACCACACCCCCGGCGTCGGTGTCTTCGTAGTAGACACGAACCGGCCATCGAAACAGCGTTGTATTCACTTTACATCCCGGTAATGCAACAAAAGTTAGCGCTTTTAAACTTCGCTACTATACGCGCGGGAATGATGGTTTGGAATGGGGGAAAGTAAACGGAGAGTAAATTTTTATGGGCCCTGGTAAGCCCATAATATTAACGGAGGGTTCTTATTCAATTGAAAAAGAAAATCAGGCCAGCGAACAGCACCAGGTCGGCCACCAGCGGACAAAAAATGCCCTGCCAGAGAGGGGCTTTCGGACGAAAACCGACGCCGTGGATCACCCCCGCACAGACGGCCCACATAATAAGAAACCCGTGCCAGATCTCGAGCGTACTGGTTCTGGCAGCAAAGCGCGCCGGATCCCAAAATACGCATCCTGCCAACACTAATGCCATCACAAGGGAAAGCGCCCTTAACGGGCGCTTGTCCATTACGCGATAGAGGGTCGCGATAATTTCCATCAGTGTTTTTCTTCACCGGCTTTGGACGCTTCAACGTGCTCCAGCGCCAGGGCGGTAATCACCCCAAATGCACAGGCAAGAAGCGTCCCTAAAATCCATGCGAAATACCACATATTCAGCTCCTTACTTAGTACATAGAGTGGGTATTACTTTCGATATGTTCTTTGGTGAGACGACCAAACATTTTCCAGTAACACCAGGAGGTGTACAGCAGAATAATGGGTACGAACACACCCGCAACATAGGTCATCAGATTAAGCGTCAGCTGACTGGAGGTCGCATCCCACATGGTCAGGCTTGCATTCATCATGGTGCTTGATGGCATCACGAACGGGAACATCGCGATTCCGGCAGTCAGGATAATGCACGCCAGGGTCAGTGACGAGAAGACGAACGCCAGCGCGCCTTTTTCCAGACGAGAGGTCAGCACGGTCAGCAGCGGCAACAGCACGCCCAGCGCGGGGATAGCCCAAAGCGCAGGCATATTGTTGAAGTTCACCAGCCATGCACCTGCCTGACGCGCCACTTCTTTCGTCAATGGATTAGACGGCGCAGCGTGGTTGATCGCAGAGGTCACAACGTAGCCATCAATACCATACATTACCCAGACACCGCCCAGGGCAAAGCAGACCAGCGTCACCAGCGCAGCAACCTGCGCCGTTGCGCGAGAGCGCAGGTGCAGTTCACCCACAGTACGCATCTGCAGATAGGTCGCGCCCTGAGTAATGATCATCGCCACGCTCACCACACCTGCCAGCAGACCAAACGGGTTCAGCAGCTGGAAGAAGTTACCGGTGTAGTAAAGACGCATGTACTCGTCGATGTGGAACGGTACGCCCTGCAGCAGATTACCAAAGGCCACGCCAATCACCAGCGGTGGCACAAAGCTACCGATGAAGATGCCCCAGTCCCACATGTTACGCCAGCGGGTATCTTCAATCTTGGAACGGTAGTCAAAGCCTACCGGACGGAAGAATAAAGAGGCCAGCACCAGAATCATCGCCACATAGAAGCCGGAGAACGCCGCGGCGTAGACCATCGGCCAGGCAGCAAACAGCGCGCCGCCTGCGGTGATCAGCCACACCTGGTTACCGTCCCAGTGAGGAGCGATGGAGTTAATCATGATACGACGCTCGGTGTCGTTACGACCGAGGAAACGGGTGAGCATGCCCACCCCCATGTCGAACCCGTCGGTGACAGCAAAGCCAATCAGCAGAATGCCAACCAGCAGCCACCAGATAAAACGCAATACTTCATAATCGATCATTTGACGACTCCTGTCTTAGCGTGCCGGCTGAGAAGCCACGGAGGACTGCTCGTAGTGATAGCGACCGGTTTTCAGGCTGCTTGGGCCGAGGCGAGCGAACTTGAACATCAGGAACAGCTCAGCCACCAGGAACAGGGTGTACAGACCGCAAATCAGCAACATGGAGAAGATAAGGTCGCCTGCGGTCAGCGACGAGTTCGCCACAGCCGTTGGTAACACCTCACCGATAGCCCACGGCTGACGGCCATACTCCGCAACGAACCAACCGGATTCGATGGCAATCCATGGCAGCGGAATACCGTACAGCGCCGTACGCAGCAGCCATTTTTTCTCGCCGATACGGTTACGAATAACCGACCAGAAGGAGGCAGCAATGATCAGCAGCATAATGATGCCGCTCCCGACCATGATACGGAACGCGAAATACAACGGCGCAACGCGTGGAATGGAGTCTTTGGTCGCCATCTGAATTTGCGCTTCCGTCGCGTCAGAGACGTTCGGGGTATAGCGTTTCAGCAGCAGACCATAACCCAGGTCTTTCTTCACGTCGTTGAACTGGTCGCGAACGGCCTGATCGGTTGAGCCCGCACGCAGCTGCTCTAACAGGGAATAGGCTTTCATCCCGTTACGGATACGCTCTTCATGCTGAACCAGCAGGTCTTTAAGGCCAATGACCGGCGTGTCCACGGAGCGGGTAGCAATAATGCCCAGCGCGTAAGGAATTTGAATGGCGAAGCGGTTTTCCTGCGCATCCTGATCCGGAATACCGAACAGGGTAAAGGCCGCCGGAGCCGGCTGCGTTTCCCATTCTGCTTCAATTGCCGCCAGCTTGGTTTTCTGCACGTCACCCATCTCGTAACCGGATTCATCACCCAGCACGATAACAGAGAGGATGGCTGCCATACCGAAGCTCGCCGCAATGGCGAAGGAGCGTTTTGCGAAAGCAAAGTCGCGGCCACGCAGCATATAGTAGGCGCTAATACCCAGCACGAACATCGCGCCGCAGACATAACCCGAAGCCACGGTGTGCACGAATTTCACCTGCGCGACCGGGTTCAGCACCAGCTCAGAGAAGCTCACCATCTCCATGCGCATGGTTTCGAAGTTGAAATCAGAGGCGATAGGGTTCTGCATCCAGCCGTTTGCCACCAGGATCCACAGTGCAGAGAGGTTGGAGCCGAGGGCGACCAGCCAGGTTACCGCCATGTGCTGAACTTTACTCAGACGATCCCAGCCGAAGAAGAACAGACCTACAAAGGTGGATTCGAGGAAGAAGGCCATCAGACCTTCAATGGCCAGCGGCGCACCGAAAATATCCCCAACGTAGTGGGAGTAATAAGACCAGTTAGTCCCGAACTGGAACTCCATGGTCAGACCGGTAGCCACGCCCAGCGCAAAGTTGATACCAAACAACTTGCCCCAGAACTTGGTCATATCTTTATAAATCTGTTTGCCGGAGAGGACGTACACCGTTTCCATGATGGCCAACAAGAACGCCATACCGAGCGTCAGTGGCACAAACAGGAAGTGGTACATCGCGGTCAAGGCAAACTGTAAGCGCGACAGTTCGACTATATCTAACATCATGACTCCTTGCTCATCGCATGAAGACCTCGAGAGTAAGTCCCGTTAGAAAGGACTCACCCGCATGCCCCAATAAAAAAGTTTTCAGCATCCTTTCTTCCTTACTTATTCTTCGCTGGAGAAAAAAGCCATGATGAAAGGTTGCAGATACGTTAATTAAAACACCAAATTGATCCTGCAATATATTACGCCGTAAAATCCTTACAATAAACAGGTTTTTATTGAATCAGATTTACGTTTTACGACAGCGATCAATATATGGCGAATTTACCACTTTTAGACCAGTTTGATCGCGAACAATTTAACGGTTTTTCACGCTCTTTTCCAGGTATTAAATATTGATTTAAATCAATATTAAGCTCAGTTGTTAACTGTGTATCTTAGCGGTAAACATAGTAAAAACCATGTTAATGATATGTATAAATTGGCGGGCATTAGTTATCAATTAAACGACATACCATGAATAATAGTCATTTAAATTAACCAGGCTGGAAGAGAATTTTTTTATTAAGGCAAATTAGTCCCAATATCCTGGGGACGTTAATTTTTTATCTTACTCACAGAAAAGAAATCTATTACAAATATTTTACTTTTCACAATCCGTAAATTAACACCGCATTGTTACTATAAAGTGAAAGCGAAATAGCCGACCGCTGGATTATCCCCTTTCCCTCACTGACTGGCGCCTGTTTTTGGCGCATCGTCTCCCCTCCCCTCGCATAAAAAAAAGGCCATCTTACGATGGCCAACCATGTCGAAACGGACATTTATTATGTCAAAGCTCCCCGCACGGGGAGCAGAGAGGATTTACTTAATGATGGATTTCAGTGCTTCGCCGATATCAGCCAGGCTGCGAACGGTTTTCACACCCGCTGCTTCCAGCGCAGCAAATTTCTCATCAGCAGTACCTTTACCGCCTGCGATGATGGCGCCAGCGTGGCCCATACGCTTGCCTTTCGGCGCGGTAACACCCGCGATGTAGCCTACTACCGGCTTGGTCACGTGATCTTTGATGTAAGCGGCCGCTTCTTCTTCTGCGCTACCGCCGATTTCACCGATCATTACGATCGCCTCGGTCTGCGGGTCTTCCTGGAACAGCTTCAGGATGTCGATGAAGTTAGAACCTGGAATCGGGTCACCGCCGATGCCCACGCAGGTAGACTGGCCGAAACCGTAGTCAGTGGTCTGTTTAACCGCTTCATAGGTCAGGGTACCAGAGCGGGAAACAATGCCCACTTTACCTGGCTTATGGATATGGCCTGGCATAATACCGATTTTGCACTCACCTGGGGTGATAACACCCGGGCAGTTCGGGCCGATCATGCGCACGCCGGCTTCATCCAGCTTCACTTTCACGGTCAGCATGTCCAGCGTCGGGATGCCTTCAGTGATAGTGATGATCAGTTTGATGCCTGCATCGATGGCTTCCAGAATGGAATCTTTGCAGAACGGCGCAGGAACGTAGATCACGGTCGCGGTTGCGCCGGTCGCTTCGACCGCTTCGCGCACGGTGTTGAACACCGGCAGACCCAGGTGCGTAGTGCCGCCTTTACCCGGCGTCACGCCGCCAACCATTTGCGTACCGTAGGCCAGCGCCTGTTCGGAGTGGAAAGTCCCCTGGCTACCGGTGAAGCCCTGGCAGATAACCTTGGTATCTTTATTAATTAAAACGGACATTATTTCCCCTCCACTGCGGCAACAACCTGCTGAGCTGCATCCGTCAGACTTTTCGCTGCAATAATATTCAGGCCGCTGTCAGCCAGTTTTTTCGCGCCGAGTTCAGCGTTGTTACCTTCCAGACGCACAACCACTGGAACGTTAACACCCACTTCTTCTACCGCACCGATAATGCCGTCTGCGATCAGGTCGCAACGTACGATACCGCCAAAGATGTTCACCAGAACGGCTTTCACGTTGTCGTCAGAGAGGATGATTTTAAACGCTTCGGTCACGCGCTCTTTGGTTGCGCCGCCGCCCACGTCAAGGAAGTTGGCCGGTTCGCCGCCGTGCAGTTTAACGATGTCCATGGTGCCCATTGCCAGGCCCGCACCGTTAACCATACAGCCGATGTTGCCATCCAGCGCTACGTAGTTCAGTTCCCACTGTGCAGCCTGCGCTTCACGCGGATCTTCCTGAGACTGGTCGCGCATTTCACGCAGATCGGACTGGCGGAACAGGGCATTGCCGTCGGCACCCAGTTTGCCGTCGAGGCAGATCAGGTCGCCCTGCTTAGTGATCACCAGCGGGTTGATTTCGATCAGCGCCAGGTCGCGCTCCAGGAAGATGGTCGCCAGGCCCATAAAGATCTTGGTGAACTGCTGAACCAGTTTACCTTCCAGACCCAGTTTGAACGCCAGTTCGCGACCCTGGTACGGCATAGGGCCGGCCAGCGGATCGATAGCCACTTTGTGGATCAGGTGCGGGGTCTCTTCCGCCACTTTTTCGATTTCCACGCCGCCTTCGGTAGAGGCCATGAACACCACGCGACGGGAGCTACGGTCTACTACCGCGCCCAGGTACAGCTCTTTTGCGATATCGGTCGCCGCTTCAACCAGAATCTGGTTAACCGGCTGGCCGTTCGCGTCTGTCTGGTAGGTCACCAGGCGTTTGCCCAGCCAATGTTCCGCAAAAGCGCGGATCTCTTCTTTAGAGTTGACTACCTTCACACCGCCCGCTTTACCGCGGCCACCAGCGTGAACCTGACATTTAACTACCCACGGGCCAGCACCGATTTTTGATGCGGCTTCTTCTGCTTCACGCGGGGTAGTACAGGCATAACCCACCGGAGCCGGTAAGCCATACCGGGCAAACAGCTGTTTGGCCTGATATTCATGTAAGTTCATGTGTTCTATCCATCCTTCAGGTAATCGTTAGATCATGCTTTTGTAGGCCCGGCGGGAGACCGCCGGGCAATGGTGCGAAACTACACGTCCAGCAGCAGACGAGTCGGATCTTCCAGCAGCTCTTTAATGGCGACCAGGAAGCCCACGGACTCACGGCCATCAATCAGACGGTGATCGTAGGAGAGCGCCAGATACATCATCGGCAGAATTTCGACTTTACCGTCAACGGCCATTGGACGATCTTTGATGGCGTGCATGCCCAGGATCGCGCTCTGTGGCGGGTTGATGATCGGGGTGGACATCAGCGAACCGAAGACGCCGCCGTTGGTAATGGTGAAGTTACCACCGGTGAGATCTTCTACGGTCAGCTTGCCGTCACGGCCTTTCAGCGCCAGCTCTTTAATGCGTTTTTCGATGTCAGCCATGCCCAGGGTGTCTACGTCACGCAGGACCGGAGTCACCAGACCGCGCGGCGTAGAAACGGCCATGCTCACGTCGAAGTAGTTGTGATAAACCACATCATCGCCGTCGATGGAAGCGTTCACTTCCGGGTAGCGTTTCAGCGCTTCAACCACCGCTTTCACATAGAAGGACATAAAGCCCAGACGGATACCGTGACGTTTTTCAAACGCGTCACCGTACTGCTTACGCAGGTCCATGATTGGCTTCATGTTCACTTCGTTGAAGGTGGTCAGCATCGCGGTGGAGTTTTTCGCTTCCAGCAGACGCTCAGCCACACGCTTACGCAGGCGGGTCATCGGCACGCGTTTTTCGCTGCGTGCGCCCAGTGCAGGCTGCGCTGCTGGCGCTGCCGCAGGGGCTTTGGCCTCAGCTTTCGCTTCAGAAGGCGCTTTTGCCAGATGCTTATCGATATCTTCGCGGGTCAGACGGCCGCCCACGCCGGTGCCTTTGATGGCCGCCGGATCGAGGCTGTGTTCAGCCAGCAGGCGACGGATCGCCGGGCTGAGCGCGTCGTTAGACTGCTCTTCCAGAGAAGCCTGCTGGCGCTGGGCCGGCGTAGAGGCTTTCTCTTCAGATTTAGCGCTGGACTCTTTGCCCGCACTGTTGCCTTCACGCAGGCGACCCAGGATCTGGCGAGAGGTCACGGTGGTCCCTTCATCTTCCAGCACTGCGTCCAGAATGCCATCCGCCGATGCCGGTACTTCCAGTACCACTTTGTCAGTTTCGATTTCTACCAGCACTTCATCGCGCTTAACGCTATCGCCCGGTTTTTTGTGCCAGGTCGCGACGGTCGCATCTGCTACGGATTCAGGCAGGTCGGGAACAAGAATATCTACGCTACTCATTATTTATCCTTTAATTAATCGACGTTCAGCGCGTCATTAACCAGATCTTGTTGCTGCTTCTGGTGAACGGACATATACCCTACCGCCGGAGAGGCGGAGGCCGGGCGACCTGCATAACGCAGAGCAGACCCAAATGGAATCACTTCACGGAAATGATGCTGACTGCAGTACCATGCGCCCTGGTTGAGCGGCTCTTCCTGGCACCAGACAAAATCATGGACGTGAGCATATTGTTTCAGCACTTCCTGCATCGCCTGATGCGGGAATGGATAGAGCTGTTCGATACGCACGATGGCGACATCTTTCTGATCGTTCTTACGGCGCTGTTCCAGCAGGTCGTAATAAACCTTACCAGAACACATTACGACACGCTTAACGCCTTTCGGATCCAGCTCGTCAATCTCACCGATGGCTGGCAGGAAGGTGCCGTTAGCCAGTTCATCGAGGCTGGAGACCGCCAGCGGATGGCGCAGCAGGGATTTCGGTGACATGACCACCAGCGGACGACGCATACCGCGCAGCGCCTGACGACGCAGCATGTGATACACCTGAGCCGGGGTAGACGGCACGCAGACCTGCATGTTCTGCTCAGCGCAGAGTTGCAGATAACGTTCCAGACGCGCGGAGGAGTGCTCCGGACCCTGGCCTTCGTAACCGTGCGGCAGCAGCATCACCAGACCACACATACGGCCCCACTTCTGTTCGCCAGAAGAGATGAACTGGTCAATCACCACCTGAGCGCCGTTAGCAAAGTCACCGAACTGCGCTTCCCAGATGGTCAGGGTGCGCGGTTCCGCGGTGGCGTAGCCGTACTCAAATGCCAGTACCGCTTCTTCAGACAGAACGGAGTCCCAGACCTTAAACTGGCCCTGGCCGTTATGTACGTGCTGCAGCGGAGTGTAGGTTGAACCGTTTGACTGGTTGTGCACAACCGCATGACGGTGGAAGAAAGTACCACGGCCCGCATCTTCACCGGACAGACGAACCGGAATGCCTTCGTCTACCAGCGTGGCGTAGGCCAGCGTCTCGGCGCCGCCCCAGTCGAACAGCTTGTCGCCTGCCGCCATGGACTGACGGTCAGCGTAAATTTTTGCCACGCGAGACTGCATCTCGATAGCGTCAGGCACGGTGCTGATGCGTTTTGCCAGCTCCTGCAGGCGCTTCATCTCGACCTTGTTCGGGTAGCTCTCATCCCACTCGTGGTTGAGGTACGGCGACCAGGTAAAGGAGTGCATATTCATCGGACGCAGCTCTTTCACAACGCATTCACCCGCGTCCAGCGCGTCGCGGTAAAGATTGACCAGCTCGGTCGCATCTTCCAGCGTCGCCACGTTTTCGCCTTCCAGCCTGTCGGCATAGATCTTGCGCGGCGTCGGGTGTTTTTTGATTTTCTGATACATCAACGGCTGGGTTGCACTTGGCTCATCAGCTTCGTTGTGGCCGTGACGGCGGTAGCAGAACAGGTCAATCAGCACGTCACGTTTGAAGGTATTACGATAGTCCAGCGCCAGACGGGTAACGAAGGCCACTGCTTCCGGATCGTCCGCGTTAACGTGGAAGATTGGCGCCTGTACCATCTTACCGATATCAGTACAGTACGGCGTAGAACGCGCGTCCAGCGGGTTAGAGGTAGTGAAGCCCACCTGGTTGTTGATCACGATGCGAACGGTACCGCCCACTTCGTAACCCCGCGCTTTGGACATGTTCAGGGTCTCCTGAACCACGCCCTGACCGGTAATGGCCGCGTCACCGTGGATGGTGATTGGCAGCACTTTGTTACTGCTCGGCTCGTCCAGACGATCCAGACGCGCGCGCACGGAACCGATAACCACCGGGCTAACAATTTCCAGGTGAGACGGGTTAAACGCCAGCGCCATATGCACCAGCCCGCCTTCGGTTTCGATATCCGATGAGAAGCCCATGTGGTACTTCACGTCGCCAGTGCCGAGGTGTTCTTTATGTTTACCCGCGAATTCGTCGAACAGATCCTGCGGTTTTTTACCCAGGACGTTGACCAGCACGTTCAGACGGCCACGGTGCGCCATACCCAGTACCACTTCACGGGTACCGCTTTTACCAGCATGACGAATCAGCTCTTTGAGCATTGGGACTAATGCGTCGCCGCCTTCCAGCGAGAAGCGCTTCGCACCCGGGAATTTCGCGCCCAGATAGCGCTCAAGGCCCTCTGCTGCAGTCAGTTCGCCCAGGAAGCGTTTTTTCTCTTCAGGGGAGAAGGTCGCGTGGCCCGCCACGGACTCAATACGCTGTTGGATCCAGCGTTTCTCTTCTGTCGAGGTGATGTGCATGTATTCCGCGCCGATGGAGCCGCAGTAGGTCTGCTTGAGGGCATCAATCAGATCGCCCAGCTTCATCGTGTCTTTGCCGATGGCAAATGAACCTACGTTAAAGCTCTCCTGGAAATCGGCCTCGGTCAGATCGTGGTAAGCCGGATCGAGATCCGCTACGCGATCTTGCTGCCACAGTCCCAGCGGATCGAGATTCGCATGCTGGTGACCACGGAAGCGATAAGCGTTGATAAGCTGCAGGACTTTAACCTGCTTCGCATTGGTGTCAGGGTCGGAAATAGCAGAAGAGTAACGTGAGGCATCCTTCGCCAGACGACGGAAATAATCACGTGTTTTGGAGTGGAATTGATCCGGTTTGACCCCTGTTCCTGGTAATTGCTGGAACATAGAACGCCAGTTTGCGTCCACTGAGTCAGGATCGGTTAAGAAGTCTTCATAGAGCTGTTCTATCCAGGTCTGGTTCGCACCAGAAAGGTAAGAAGAGTCCAGCCAGGCTTTCAAAGCGCCGTTCTGCATCGTGATCCCTTAAGCATTTTTATGCTTACTTTCGCCGTAGAAACTACCACGCACACTTCGTGTACGTGCCGGGGTTCACCTGCGAGCTCTTGTTGGCTCGCGAAGGAACCTTTAGAAACTGTCTTAAGGGTTTCCCCTCACCCCGACCTTCTCCCACAGGAGAGGGGGAATGTCGTCGGCAGTTTTTAAAGATTTCCTGCAATCTATTCCCTCTCCCTTTGGGAGAGGGTTAGGGTGAGGGGAACAGCACTCCCCTCTCTCATTACTTACGCACTGCGTTGCAACAGCATCGACTTAATATGGCCGATGGCGCGCGTCGGGTTCAGCCCCTTAGGACATACACTGACGCAGTTCATAATGCTATGGCAGCGGAATACGCTGAAAGCATCACTCAACCCTTCCAGACGGTTATCGGTTTCAGTATCGCGGCTGTCGATCAGGAAGCGATACGCGGCCAGCAGGCCGGCCGGGCCGATAAACTTGTCCGGGTTCCACCAGAACGACGGGCACGAGGTCGAACAACATGCACAGAGAATACACTCATACAGACCATCGAGTTTTTCACGCTGCTCTGGCGACTGTAAATGCTCGCGAGCAGGTGGATTTTGCCCATTATTCAACAAGTAAGGCTTAATCTTCTCATATTGTGCATAGAATTGCCCCATGTCCACCACCAAATCGCGCACGACCGGCAGGCCTGGCAGCGGGCGGATCACAATCTTTTGGCCAGGACGATTGAGCGCAGAGATTGGGGTAATACAGGCCAGACCGTTTTTGCCATTCATGTTCAGGCCGTCGGAGCCACACACCCCTTCACGGCAAGAGCGACGGAATGACAGTGTCGGATCTTTTTCTTTCAGCTGCATTAAGGCATCCAGCAGCATCATGTCACGGCCTTCTTCCGCTTCCAGGGTGTAATCCTGCATATGCGGGGCATCATCTACATCCGGGTTATAACGATAAACTGAGAATTCGAGTTTCATTGTCCTGTCTCCGCATTAGTAAGTACGAATCTTCGGCGGGAACGCCGGACGCAGTTTCGGTTCCATGTTCACGCTACGACGCGTCATGGTTTCCGACTCTGGCAGATACAGGGAATGGCACAGCCAGTTTTCGTCGTCACGATCCGGGAAGTCGAAGCGGCTATGCGCGCCACGGCTCTCGGTACGGAAGTTTGCCGACATCGCAGTCGCGAATGCGGTCTCCATCAGGTTATCCAGCTCCAGACACTCAACGCGCTGGGTGTTGAACTCGCTGGAGGTATCGTCCAGACGGGCGTTTTTCAGACGCTCACGGATCGCTTTCAGCTGCTCAAGCCCTTTCGCCATCGCGTCACCTTCGCGGAAGACCGAGAAGTTATGCTGCATGCACTCTTGCAGCGCTTTACGGATTTCCACCGGATCTTCGCCGTTACGGTTGCCGTTCCAGCGGTTGAGGCGCTCGAGGGAGGCATCGATTTCAGCGTCGGTGGCGTCAAGCAGGTCACCCTGCTCGGCAATGGATTCCTGCAGATGCAGACCCACCGCACGACCAAATACCACCAGGTCCAGCAGGGAGTTGCCGCCCAGACGGTTTGCACCGTGCACGGAGACGCAGGCGATTTCGCCGACGGCGAACAGGCCTGGGATGACCACATCTTCGCCCTGCGCGTTCACGGTCAATGCCTGACCGGTCACTTTGGTCGGAATACCGCCCATCATGTAGTGGCAGGTTGGGATAACCGGGATAGGTTCTTTAACCGGGTCAACGTGAGCAAAGGTACGGGACAGCTCCAGAATGCCCGGCAGGCGGGATTCCAGTACCTCTTTACCCAGGTGGTCGAGCTTCAGCTTCGCGTGTGGACCCCATGGGCCATCGCAGCCGCGGCCTTCGCGGATTTCGATCATGATGGAACGCGCCACCACGTCACGACCCGCCAGGTCTTTCGCATTCGGGGCATAACGCTCCATGAAGCGCTCGCCGTGTTTGTTCAGCAGGTAGCCACCTTCACCACGGCAGCCTTCTGTTACCAGAACGCCCGCGCCAGCGATGCCGGTTGGGTGGAACTGCCACATCTCCATATCCTGCACCGGCACGCCCGCGCGGATAGCCATACCAACGCCGTCACCGGTGTTGATGTGGGCGTTAGTGGTGGACTGATAAATACGGCCTGCACCGCCGGTCGCCAGCACGGTTGCACGGGCTTTGAAGTAGACCACTTCGCCGGTCTCGATGCACAGTGCGGTACAACCTACCACTGCGCCATCGGCGTTTTTCACCAGATCCAGCGCATACCACTCGGAGAAGATGGTGGTGTGATTTTTCAGGTTCTGCTGGTACAGAGTATGCAGCAGGGCGTGACCGGTACGGTCAGCCGCCGCCGCGGTACGTGCCGCCTGCTCGCCGCCGAAATCTTTCGACTGGCCGCCAAACGGACGCTGATAGATAGTGCCATTTTCCAGACGGGAGAATGGCAGACCCATATGATCCAGCTCCAGAATCGCTTCCGGGCCGGTTTTACACATATATTCGATGGCATCCTGGTCGCCGATATAATCGGAACCTTTCACCGTGTCGTACATGTGCCATTCCCAGTTATCTTCATGGGTATTACCCAGCGCCACGGTGATGCCACCCTGGGCTGAAACGGTATGGGAACGGGTCGGGAACACTTTAGAGAGCAGCGCACAGGTCTGGCCGCTCTGGGAAATTTGCAGTGCGGCACGCATACCTGCGCCACCCGCACCAATTACGACAGCATCAAATTCTCTGACTGGCAGTTTCATCACACACCCCACACCACAACGAATCCATAAATAACGTAAACCACTAACGCCACAACGATAGCCAGCTGCAGCGGCAGACGAATTGCCAGAGGTTTAACGTAATCGGTCAGTACCTGCCACATACCAATCCAGGCGTGGATCAGAATGGAGAACAGGGCCAGCAGGGTGAAGACTTTGGTGAAAGCCGAGCCGAAGAATCCGCTCCAGATTTCCCACGTCAGGTCGCCGCTGGTGGCGAAGAAACCGATCAGATAGATGATGTAGAGGGTGAGGACGATGGCGGTAGCGCGAACCAGAATGAAATCATGTACGCCGTTGCGTCCTAATGCGGAGGCGTTGCTTACCATACGAGAACTCCTGCAAGAAGTGAAAGCACGACAGTAATCACAAATGAAATATTGGCAGTACGTTTACCCGCTTCGAAGGTCTCTTCCAGATAGCCGAAATCCATCAGCATATGGCGAACACCACCGACAACGTGATACGCCAGTGCGGTGAGAATGCCCCACATGATAAATTTCACGAAGAAGCTGCCCATGATGGCAGACGCCTGGAGGAATCCTTCCGGGGAAGAGAGGCTGGTACCCAGCAACCACAGCAGAATGCCTACCGCCACAAACGTAATCACACCGGATACACGGTGGAGAATGGACGCTATTGCCGTTACGGGGAATCGGATCGTTTTAAGATCCAGATTGACAGGTCTTTGTTTTTTCACATTTCTTATCATGAATAACGCCCACATGCTGTTCTTATTGTTTCCTTCCTCCGGACTGCTTGCGGGTCAGACAGCGTGCCTTTTCTATAACTGTGCGTCATGTAAAACATTGCTTCCAGATGTTCAAATGACACATTACAACGCTGGGTGGCTCGGGATTGCAGGGTTTTCCGGAGACCTGGCCGCAGTATAGGGCGTTCACAAAATCATTACAATTAACCTACATATAGTTTGTCGGGTTTTATGCCGAACAGTGATCAGGGTCACGATAACAACATCTTTTTAAATTTTAATCATCTGATTTGACAAATGTTAAACATTATTGTTACAAACATCACCAGAAAAGGCATATAATGCGCAAAAGTTATGAGGTCTTGCTTTCACCTGAGAATAAGTTATGTAACAGTGTGGTGGTATTGACCGAAGTTATCAGGACAGTTATTAGTGATATACAGGTTTGAATAATTCGGACCGCGAAGACACTGATTTGCTGTTGTTTCACTGATTTTTCAACTCATTACCTGCAAGGCGCCATAGCTCTGTACCCTGGTTTCTCCTCGTGAGCTGAGCGGTAAGCCAAATAACAAACTGGTAACGGTGTTAAATCAGCAGAATGCAAATCCGGTAAACCGTGGTCTTAAGCAATAAGGCGCTAAGGAGACCGTAAATGGCTGATACAAAGGCAAAGCTCACCCTGGGTGGTGATAATGCTATTGAACTGGATGTGCTAAAAGGCACACTCGGTCCGGATGTTATTGATATCCGTACGCTGGGTTCTAAAGGGGTATTCACCTTTGACCCTGGATTCACCTCTACCGCATCTTGCGAGTCCAAAATCACCTTTATCGACGGTGATGAAGGTATCCTGTTACACCGCGGTTTCCCCATCGATCAGTTAGCTACCGACTCCAATTATCTGGAAGTGTGCTACATCCTGCTGAACGGCGAAAAACCGACGCAGGCGCAATACGATGAATTCAAAACTACCGTAACCCGTCATACCATGATCCATGAGCAGATTACCCGTCTGTTCCATGCGTTCCGTCGTGACTCTCACCCAATGGCGGTGATGTGCGGGATTACCGGTGCGCTGGCAGCGTTCTACCACGACTCACTGGACGTGAATAACCCACGTCACCGTGATATCGCGGCATTCCGTCTACTGTCCAAAATGCCAACCATGGCCGCGATGTGCTACAAGTACTCCATCGGTCAGCCGTTCGTTTATCCGCGTAACGACCTCTCCTACGCGGGTAACTTCCTGCGCATGATGTTCTCCACGCCGTGTGAAGAGTACGAAGTGAACCCGGTACTGGAACGCGCCATGGATCGTATTCTGATCCTGCACGCTGACCACGAGCAGAACGCATCGACCTCTACCGTACGTACCGCGGGCTCTTCGGGCGCAAACCCGTTCGCCTGTATCGCTGCGGGCATCGCCTCCCTGTGGGGACCGGCGCACGGCGGCGCGAACGAAGCGGCGCTCAAAATGCTGGAAGAGATCAGCTCCGTTGAGCACATTCCGGAATTCGTACGCCGTGCGAAGGATAAGAATGACTCCTTCCGCCTTATGGGCTTCGGTCACCGTGTTTACAAAAACTACGACCCGCGCGCCACCGTAATGCGTGAAACCTGCCACGAAGTGCTGAAAGAGCTGGGTACCAAAGATGACCTGCTGGAAGTGGCGATGGAGCTGGAACACATCGCGCTGAACGACCCGTACTTCATCGAGAAGAAACTCTACCCGAACGTCGACTTCTACTCAGGCATCATCCTGAAAGCGATGGGTATTCCGTCTTCCATGTTCACCGTGATCTTCGCCATGGCACGTACCGTGGGCTGGATTGCACACTGGAACGAAATGCACAGCGAAGGCATGAAAATCGCCCGTCCTCGTCAGCTGTATACCGGCTACGAGCAGCGTGATTTTAAATCTGACATCACTGAGCAGTAATCTGCAAAGGATGTTAAAAACGCGCCTCCGGGCGCGTTTTTTATTTCTGGCAGTAAGGACACCAGTAAAATGGCCGCGATGAGACCGTCGTCTTCTCAATCACCCCGCCGCAGCGCTCGCACCGTTTCCCATCCCGATGAAAGACCTTAAAGCGGAACAACGCCCCATGATGCTTGTTCTCATTCACCACGCCGCGCGTCTGGTAAGAGAGCCGCGGTATCGCCAGCAGCGCCCGGGATAACGCATCAAGCTGGGGTTCACTGAGCTGCGACGCTTTGCGCTGCGCCGCCAGCCCCACTTCCCAGAGGATCTCCACCCGCAGGTAATTTCCCAGCCCGGCAAGAAACGCCTGATCGAGCAACAGCCCGGAAAACTGCCGATTACGAAACGCAGGAGAGAGCAGCCTGGCTTTCACCACCTCCACCGTCAACCGCGGATCCAGCACATCGGGCCCTACGCGCTGTAAAAACGGATGGGTGGTGAGCTGTTCGGGGGTGAGCATCTCTATATCCGAGGCGCTGTAGAGCAAAATGGTGTTCTCGGCGCTCTGGAGTTTGACCCGCAGCACGCGGTTGGTCTGCACCGTTTCGCCGGTTTTCACTACCCGCCATACGCCGTACAGTTGATTATGGCTGTAGAGCGTCAGCTGATTAGAGAAATGGGTCAGCAACGCTTTCCCGCGCGTTTCGATATGGGTGATCGTCTGCCCCAGCAGCCGGGACTCATAGGGCTTCAATTGCGGGAAGGCAAACCACGCTCCGGTGAGGGGTTTACCTTTGATCGCCGCCTCCAGGTTATCCGCCGCACGGCGGATCTCCGGGCCTTCTGGCATAATATCGTCCTTAGTTAATGTGTCGCACCGCCGGTAATTTTACTGTCAACCTGCTGGCGAATAGCCACCGCAATGGCAACCTCAAGGCCTCGCTGTACCGTGTGTGCCGCCATGCTCGGAGCCCCTATATGGGCGGCGGCCTGTTCCGGCAGATAAGGGATGTGGATAAACCCGCCCTTCACGCCGGGCCGCTTAGCGATAGTATTCAGCAGGCCGTACATCACATGATTACAGACGAAAGTGCCCGCCGTCTGGGAAACCGAAGCAGGAACGCCTGCCTCACGCAGGGCTGCCACCATCGCTTTGATTGGCAGAGAACTAAACCATGCCGCCGGGCCGTCTGGCACAATCGCCACGTCAACGGGCTGCTGACCTTTATTATCAGGAATGCGCGCGTCATCGACGTTGATCGCCACCCGTTCTACGGTAATGTCCACGCGGCCACCCGCCTGCCCTATCGCCAGAATCACCGACGGTTGCAGTTCATCAATGGCCGCGTTCAGCACCGCCAGCGACTCGCCAAACACGCACGGCAACTGCCGCGTCACCACGCGACAGTGCTCAATGGTCATCCCTTCAAGCTGTTTTACCACTTCCCAGGAAGGGTTTACGGTCTCGCCGCCAAAGGGTTCGAAACCGGTCACTAATACGGTTTGCATGGTCTCTCCTTACAAGAACATCAGGAAGTAGAGTAAGAAAACGTTGGCAATCAACAGCAGCACGCCTGTCGGCACCTGCGCCTTAATCACCGCATTTTTATCTGGCAACTCCAGCAGCGCCGCCGGCACGATATTGAAGTTTGCCGCCATCGGCGTCATCAGAGTACCGCAGTAGCCAGAGAACATCCCGATCGCCGCCATTACCGCCGGGTTACCGCCGTGCTGCAGTACCAGGATCGGAATACCAATCCCTGCCGTCACGATCGGGAAGGCGGCAAAGGCATTGCCCATGACCATGGTCAGCAGCGCCATCCCGATGGCGTAGACCGCCACGGCGATAAAGCGGCTATCGACAGCCAGATAGGTCTGGGTAAGCCAGGAGATCCCCTCCCCAACGCCCGCCGCGGTGAACAGCAGCCCCAGCGTGGCGAGGATTTGCGGCAAAATAAAGGCCCAGCCGATGGAGTCCAGCAGACGGCGCGCCTCCTGAATCGGCTGATGCACCTTCTCATGGGTCATTTTAACCGCCATGCCCAGGCCAATCAGCGAACCGACGGTCATCGAGAAGAGCGTCACCAGCGTGGAGTGGTTGCCAGGCCCGAACAGCGCTTCCTGAAGGCCCGGAATATGGTTAAACATCAGCACGCCTACCACCGTCACCACCGGGATCGCCAGTGCCGGATAGAAGAGCCGGTTGCCGAGTCGTTTGGCGCTGGCTTCGCGCTCTTCCGGTTTACGCTGATGATAGCTTCCCAGACGCACGCCACCGAAGCCGGCAATCAGCGCCAACGCCACCACCGCTGCCCCCACGGCAATGTGCACCGTGCGTTTGTCGCCCACCAGCTGATAGGTCCAGTCACCGAGCAGGAACATCAGGCCATAGATGCCCCAGAACAA
Organism: Leclercia sp. UBA2479; assembly: GCF_002341985.1. Classification (NCBI taxonomy): domain Bacteria; kingdom Pseudomonadati; phylum Pseudomonadota; class Gammaproteobacteria; order Enterobacterales; family Enterobacteriaceae; genus Leclercia; species Leclercia sp. UBA2479. The sequence goes on from NZ_DDPB01000013.1 coordinate 113,285, forward strand.
CCCGGTAGTGATACGGCGTGGGTTGGCTTTATCGCGAAATGACATCAAGGCGACGATAATCAGCACCAGGCCGGCAAGCCAGTAAAGATAGCTTTGCTGGAAATTCATTTGGCACCTCCCGGCGTGCGGAGGGTTTTTGCCAGCTCGCGCTCAAGGTGTTTATCCAGACGCCACAGACGGGTAGCATGGATCACAAAGGCGCAGATCGCGGTCGGGATCCCCCACAAGGCAATGTGCAGCGGCTCGGTCTGAATCCCTCCGGACTCCAGCATAAAGTTGTGCATAAAGATGATGGCCCCGAAGGCGACAAAAATGTCTTCTCCGAAGAACAGCCCGACGTTGTCAGTCGCGGCCGACATGGCGCGCAGACGATAACGCACGGCACCCGGCAGCTCGCCGTACTTCTGCTCAGCCGCTCCTTCCGCCATCGGCGCCAGCAGCGGTCGCACCATTTGTGGATGACCGCCAAGGCTGGTCAATCCCATCGCGGCAGAGGCTTCGCGCACAAAGAGGTAGACGATCAGCAGGCGGCCCGAGGTGGCGCTGCGGATCTTCGCGATCCACGCCTGGGCGCGCTCTTTCAGCCCGTGACGCTCAAGCAGGCCGATCACCGCCAGCGGGATCAGCAGGATATAAGGCAGGTTACGGGTGTTGAGGAACCCTTCGCCCAATTTTTCGAGGATGGTTGCAATCGGCATCTGCGCCGCCAGCCCCGTCACGATCCCGGCGACAATGACAACCAGCACCGGGTTAAAGCGTAAAAGAAATCCGACCACAATCACCGCGATACCGATGAGTGGCCAGAGGTTTAGCGTCTCTGCCATGATGACGTTCCTGTTGGTTGTGTTGTGTTGTGTTTTAAGTGCGCTACGCGCTAATTTTTATCTGTTGTGCGGCAAATTCACTGCGCAGGCGTCGGGCAAATTCCAGGGCATGGTCACCGTCACCGTGAATGCACACGCTTTGCGCCTTCACCGTCGCCCACTCGCCGGTAATACTTTTCACCCGACCGTGTTGCACCATCTCCAGGGTCTGCGCCAGCGACTGCTGCTCGTCGACGATCAGCGCGCCTGGCTGGCCTCGCGGCACCAGGCTACCGTCCGCCTGATATCCCCTGTCGGCAAAGACCTCTTCCCGCGTCACCAGCCCGTAACGCTCCCCGGCACGGATCAGTTCGCTCCCGGCCAGACCGACAAGGATCAGCGCGGGATCGGCGGCGTGCACCGCACGGGCGATAGCGTCAGCCAGCATCGGCTCTTTGGCCGCCTGGTTATAGAGCATCCCGTGGGGTTTGACGTGGCGTAGCTGCCCCCCTTCTGCGCGTACCATCCCCGCCAGGGCACCAATCTGATACAACACCTGGGCGTAGACGGTCTCCGGCGGCAGGGTCATTGCCGTGCGGCCAAAATTTTCCCGATCCGGGAAGCTGGGATGCGCCCCGATGGCTACGCCATTTTTCAGCGCTTCACGCACGCAGGTGAGCATGGTTTCGGCATCCCCGGCGTGAAAACCGCAGGCGATATTGGCGGACGAAACGAGCTGCAGCAGGGCGGCATCGCTGCCGCACCCCTCGCCTAAATCGGCATTTAAATCAATCACGCTCATGTAACCTCCATGCCAGCTGTTCGAGATACTGCTTCTGTACACGTCGCGCTTCCAGCGCCTCTTCCAGGGTACAGGGCACAAAGTGAATCGGCTGTCCCAGCGGGATCTGTGCCAGATGATACATATCCGCTTCAATAATGCAGGCGATGCGTGGATAACCGCCGGTGGTCTGGGCATCGTTCATCAGTATGATCGGCTGACCGTTATGCGGCACCTGGATCACCCCCGGCAGCAGGCCATGCGACACCATTTCACGGTCGGTGGTGCGCTGCAGTTTCTGCCCCTGCAGGCGGTAGCCCATACGGTTACTTTGCGGACTGAGCTGCCAGGGCAAGCGCCAGAGCGCATCCTGCGAGGCCTGATCGAACTCATGATATTCCGGGCCCGGCAACGCGCGCACACGGTTATTCCAGAGCAGTTGTTTTACCCCCTGCGCCTCCATAAATGAGTGGCCACCCGGGCAAATCGGCAGGCAATCGCCATCTTTTAGCAGCCGGCCTTCAAAACCGCCCATACCGATTTTGAGATCGGTACTGTAAGAGTCCATCACCTGCGGCACGTCAATGCCCCCGGCAATGGCCAGATAGCTGCGCATACCGTGTACAGGGCGCTTCAGGGTCAACCGCTGCCCGGCTTTCACCGGCAGACGCCATCCCGTCCAGACCGCCGCGTCGTCGAGCTTCGCATCACAGCCTGCCCCCGTCAGGGCAAACCAGCCGTCCTGTTCAAATTCAAAACAGCACTGGCCGAGCGTGATCTCCAGCGCGGCGGCGTCGGGTGCGTTGCCCACCAGCAGGTTGGCAATCTGCAATGCCGGTTTGTCCAGCGCGCCACAATAACTGATGCCCGACTGACGTAAGCCAATCCGCCCGCCATCCTGCACGGAGGTGTATAGCCCGGCTCGAATAACCTTTAACATACCCCCTCCTTTTGCGGGACAAAGCGCACGGTATCGCCAGGACGCAGCAGGACCGGCTCATCCAGACGCGGATCAAACAGCGGCAGCGAGGTATGCCCAATCAGTTGCCAGCCGCCGGGGGACGCGAGCGGATAAATTCCCGTCTGCGCGCCGCCAATGCCCACGGAGCCGGCAGGCACCTGCAGACGGGGTTCGTCGCGACGTGGCGTGGTCAGCTTTTCTGGCAAACCTCCCAGATAGGGGAATCCCGGCTGGAAGCCCAGGAACCAGACCACGTAATCGACTGATGCGTGAAGCTCGACAACCTGTTTCTCCGACAACCCCGCATGACGGGCCACTTCACCGAGATCGGGCCCGGCGCTTTTGCCGTAGACCACCGGGATCTCGATAGCGCGCGACTCAGGCTCCAGCGCCTCGCTCTCTTCCCACCAGCGTTGCAGCCGTTCAATGGCGTCCAGCGCCACCGAGTGTGGGTTGCGTAATACCACGGTGATGTTATTCATACCGGGGATCGCTTCCACCACCTCCGGAATTTCCCCGAGCCGCTGGGTTAAACGCCAGATCCTTTTTTGCGTCGCCAGGGTGACGGGAGGTTCCAGCTCCAGCACCACGGCGGTCTCGCCTAACAGATAACAACGCGCTCGCTGCACTTAAGCACCTCTCATCAGGCTGGGTTAGGGATATCAATAAAAGTGACATCCAGGTCAGTATTTTCAGTCAGCCACTCGCTGAGCGCACGGATACCGCCGCGTTCGGTGGCGTGGTGTCCTGCGGCATAAAAATGCAGCCCCTGCTCGCGGGCGGAGTGAACAGTCTGCTCCGAAACTTCACCGGTGATAAACGCATCCACCCCGAAACGGGCCGCGTTGTCGATAAAGCCCTGTCCGCCGCCGGTGCACCAGGCGACGCGTTTCACCAGATCCGGCCCGGTATCACCACTCCAGAGCGGGCGACGTCCCAGACGCGCTTCAATCCAGGAGGCCAACTCCAGACCCGGTACCGGCATCGCCAGTTCGCCCCAGGGCAGCAGCTCTTCAATTTCGCCCATCACCGTAATGCCCAGTAGCTGTGCCAGCTGGACGTTGTTGCCCAGCTCCGGGTGGGCATCGAGCGGCAGGTGCCAGCCGTACAGGTTGATATCGTTGGCCAGCAGCGTTTTTAAACGGTTACGCTTCATGCCGCGGATAATCGGCGCTTCGTTTTTCCAGAAATAACCATGATGCACGATCACCGCATCCGCATTCTGGCGCACGGCCTCATCCAGCAGCGCCTGGCTGGCGGTCACGCCGGTAATAATTTTCTGTACCTGTTCGCGCCCTTCGACCTGCAGACCATTAGGGCCGTAGTCGCTAAATTTGGCGCTGTTGAGTTTGTCGTTAATCAGGCTTTCCAGTTCGCTGTTCTTCATCATCACTCTCTTACGCTTTACGGGCAGCTTCATAGGCTGCCAGGGTGGCGGCGCGCGCCTGTTTATGGTCGACAACCGGACGCGGATAGTCGAGGGTCACCCCTTGTTTATCCGCCCAGATCCACGGGTCGTGAATCGCCTTGTCTGGCAAACTTGCCAGCTCCGGCAGCCAACGGCGGATAAACGTGCCGTCGGCATCAAACTTCTGCCCCTGGGTTGTCGGGTTAAAAATGCGAAAATAGGGAGCCGCATCGGTGCCGGTTGAGGCGGCCCACTGCCAGCCGCCGTTATTGGCGGCCAGATCGCCATCAATCAACTGAGACATAAAATAACGCTCCCCAATACGCCAGTCGATAAGCAGATCCTTTACCAGAAAACTGGCGGTAATCATGCGCAGACGGTTGTGCATCCAGCCCGTTTCATTGAGCTGACGCATGGCCGCATCGACGATGGGATAGCCGGTTTGCCCCTGTTGCCAGGCATGAAGCTGCTTTTCATCGTGCTGCCAGGCGACCTGTTCTGTCCAGCGGATGAATGGCCGATGTTTACATAAATCAGGGTGATACGTCATCAGATGACGATAAAATTCACGCCAGATAAGTTCATTGAGCCAGACCGCACCCGGTCCCCCCTCCAGCGCCCTGGGCTGTTCGGCCACCAGGCGATGCAGACACTGGCGCGGCGATAACACCCCGAGGGCCAGGCAAGCGGAAAGACGGCTGGTTCCTTCGATGGCCGGGAAATCGCGCTGAGCTTCATACTCCCCTGCCCCCTCCTTGCAAAAATGGCGCAGATGGGCAATGGCCTCTTTTTCCGTGGGGGGGAAGAGCCCGGCATCAAAGGGCTGTTGAGGATAATTGAAATCGAGCGGCGAGGCGTGCGCAGGCATCGCTTCCTCTCCCCGCTGGGTGGGCGCCGATGCGCACTCCGGCATGCCCTCCTTCAGGCGACGTAGCCAGGCGTTTTTGAACGGCGTAAAGACCTTGTACATCTCATGATTGCCCGTCATCACGCTGCCGGGTGGCAGGATCACGCTGTCATCAAAACCCTGACACGTTACCTGCTGCAGCGATCGCTCAAGCGCCCGATCGCGCTGCTGCTCGTTCACTTCGTACTGATAATTGTAAAAGAGATCCGTTACCTCATGTTCGGCACAGATTTGCGCCACTTTTTCAGCCTGGGCGGCAAAGTCATCAACCTCATCATAAAGAAGCGGAATGCCTTTTTCGGCCAGTTGTTGACGCAGATTATTTAAATGCGCATGAAGGTAAGCCGCCTGGCGCGGCGCCATAAGGTGACGCTGCCATTGACCGGGTGTCGCCAGGAAGAGCGCCAGTACGCGTGCATTTTTGTTCCGACAGGCGGCGGCAAGCGCCAGGTTGTCATGGATGCGCAGATCGGCGCGAAACCAGACCAGATGGATGGGCATAAAACTCCAGAGTGTTCGTCCGTAACAGAGTTGAGCGATTCAGAATACTTCGCATTAACAATTGTAGCCATTCTGAAATGACGCGATCTTCTCTGGTTGCCCATCCTGCGGACATAAAAAAACCGCCACATTGCTGTGGCGGCGGGTTTATTGCTGTGTATCGTCTTTCTTATTAGTAAAAATCGCAGGTGGCTTTTTCCGCCTGCGCCATCCAGACCGGTTTATCGCTGGTTTTAGCCCAGACGCGGTGCAGATAGCTGTAAAAACGGGCACGATCTTTCCAGAACAACATCACCGGCAGCGCCAGGATGCCAGCCACCACGGCGAAAGCGCGGCGTAATAATACGATATGTGCCGGAAACTCTTTGTAGTGATCCATTATTCTCTCCCCTAAGTTGGCCGGAAACATGCTCCGGAAAAAGTTAAACAGGTTATCTGGGTAAAATAGTACCGCGTTGACTGAAAGTTTACCACTCATCCGACCACTCTTTTTTATTCATTTAGTGAATATTTACACTTCTTTCGTAAGCGAGTTACAAAAAAGTTAAATTAATACTAATCATTAGTTAAATTGTGGTTTTGGCTATTTTTATACTTTTTTTACACCCTGCCCCCCGCTTTTTTACGAAATCTTTGCGCCGGAAATCCTACCTTTTTCATCAATATCAACGTCACCCGGAGGTGAATTGTGACTGCAGGTGTGATTACCGGCATCGTGCTGGTGTTCCTGTTACTGGCGTACCTGGTTTATGCCCTGATTAATGCGGAGGCATTCTGATGGCCGCGCAAGGATTTCTGCTGATTGCCAGCTTTCTGCTGGTCCTGTTCGTGCTGGCAAAGCCGCTGGGTTCGCTACTTGCCCGCATGATTACCGGCACCCCGCTGCCAGCTATCGCGCGGCTGGATAGCGCCCTGCTGCGCGGCTTAGGTATTGCCTGTGAGGAGATGAGCTGGCGGCGCTATCTGGCGGCAATTCTGCTGCTGAACCTGGTGGGATTGGTCGTGTTGTTTGCCATGCTGATGCTACAGGGCGCCCTGCCGTTTAACCCTCAGCAATTGCCCGGCCTCTCCTGGCATCTGGCGCTGAATACGGCGGTGAGCTTCGTCAGTAACACCAACTGGCAGTCGTATGCCGGGGAGTCAACGTTGAGCTACTTCAGCCAGATGGCTGGCCTGACGGTGCAAAACTTCCTCTCTGCCGCCAGCGGCATTGCGGTCATTTTCGCCCTGACCCGCGCCTTTGCCCGTCAAAGCGTGTCGACGCTGGGCAACGCCTGGGTGGATCTCACCCGTATTACGCTGTGGGTGCTGTTGCCGATCTCGCTGTTGTTGGCGCTGTTCTTTATCCAGCAAGGGACGCTGCAAAACCTGCACGCTTACCAGCCTTACACCTCGCTGGAAGGGGCAAAACAGCTGCTGCCAATGGGGCCGGTTGCTTCTCAGGAGGCGATAAAAATGCTGGGCACCAACGGCGGCGGTTTCTTTAACGCAAACTCTTCACATCCTTTCGAGAACCCCACCGCGCTAACCAATTTCGCCCAGATGCTGGCGATCTTTTTAATTCCGACTGCGCTCTGCTTTGCCTTTGGTGAGGCCGTTCGCGATCGCCGCCAGGGTCAGGCGATCCTGTGGGCGATGTCGGCGATCTTCGTGGTGTGCGCCGGGCTGGTCATGTGGGCCGAGTGGCAGGGCAACAGCCACTTCCTGGCTCTTGGCGCGGATAGCGCAATCAACATGGAGGGCAAAGAGAGCCGCTTCGGCATTCTGGCCAGCAGCCTGTACGCGGTGGTAACCACGGCGGCCTCCTGCGGGGCGGTGAATGCCATGCACGACTCCTTTACCGCGCTGGGCGGGATGATCCCGCTGTGGCTGATGCAGATTGGGGAAGTGGTCTTCGGCGGGGTGGGTTCTGGCCTGTACGGCATGCTGCTGTTCGTCCTGCTGGCGGTGTTTATCGCCGGGCTGATGATTGGCCGCACACCGGAATATCTGGGTAAGAAAATTGACGTGCGCGAAATGAAGCTGACCGCGCTGGCTATTCTGGTCACCCCCGCGCTGGTGCTGCTCGGTACCGCCCTGGCGCTGATGACCGACGCAGGACGCAGCGGCATCTTTAATCCCGGCATCCACGGTTTTAGCGAGGTGCTCTACGCGGTCTCTTCCGCAGCCAATAACAACGGTAGCGCCTTTGCCGGTTTAAGTGCGAACACGCCATTCTGGAACTGCCTGCTGGCGGCCTGCATGTTGCTGGGTCGCTTTGGAGTGATTATTCCGGTGATGGCGATTGCCGGGGCTCTGGTTAACAAAAAAATCCAGCCTGCCTCTACCGGTACGCTGCCCACCAGCGGCCCGCTGTTTATCGGCCTGCTGATCGGCACGGTACTGCTGGTGGGTGCGCTGACCTTTATTCCCGCCCTCGCATTAGGCCCGGTCGCGGAACATCTCTCTTTACGCTGATTTTGCGGAGTATTAGTCATGAGTCGTAAGCAACTGGCCCTGCTCGAACCCTCGCTGGTTCGCCAGGCGCTGCTGGATGCGGTAAAAAAACTGAGTCCGCGCGTGCAGTGGCACAACCCGGTGATGTTTATCGTCTGGATTGGCAGCCTGCTCACTACCCTGCTTGCCATCGCGATGGCGGGGGGAAAACTGCCGGGCAATGCGGTGTTCACCGCGGCCATCAGCCTGTGGCTGTGGTTTACCGTCCTGTTTGCCAACTTTGCCGAAGCGCTGGCCGAAGGGCGGAGTAAAGCCCAGGCCAATAGCCTGAAGGGGGTAAAGAAAACCTCCTTTGCCCGCAAACTGCGTGAGCCGAAGTACGGCGCCGCCAGCGATAAGGTTCCGGCAGAGACCCTGCGCAAAGGGGATATTGTTCTGGTGGAAGCCGGCGATATCATTCCGTGCGATGGGGAGGTGATCGAAGGCGGCGCCTCGGTGGACGAGAGCGCCATCACCGGTGAATCGGCCCCGGTGATCCGTGAATCCGGCGGCGATTTTGCCTCCGTAACGGGCGGCACGCGCATTCTCTCGGACTGGCTGGTGATTCAGTGCAGCGTTAACCCTGGTGAAACCTTTCTTGATCGGATGATCGCCATGGTCGAAGGGGCCCAACGCCGCAAGACGCCTAACGAAATTGCCCTGACCATTCTGCTGGTGGCCCTGACGTTGGTCTTCCTGCTGGCGACAGCCACCCTGTGGCCGTTCTCGGCTTACGGCGGCACGCCTGTGAGCGTGACGGTGCTGGTGGCGTTGCTGGTCTGCCTGATCCCCACCACCATCGGCGGGCTGCTCTCCGCCATCGGCGTAGCGGGGATGAGCCGGATGCTGGGGGCCAACGTTATCGCCACCAGCGGCCGCGCGGTCGAAGCGGCGGGCGACGTGGACGTATTACTGCTGGATAAAACCGGCACTATTACGCTGGGTAATCGCCAGGCGTCTGACTTTCTGCCCGCGCCCGGCGTTGAGGAGAAGACCCTGGCCGACGCAGCGCAGCTCGCCTCGCTGGCGGATGAGACGCCAGAAGGCCGCAGCATCGTGGTACTGGCGAAACAGCGCTTTAATCTGCGTCAGCGCGATGTACAGAGCCTGCAGGCTACCTTCGTACCTTTCACCGCGCAGACCCGGATGAGCGGCATCAACATACAGGATCGCCTGATCCGTAAAGGGTCAGTGGATGCCATTCGCCGCCATATCGCGGCCAATAACGGCCACTTTCCTGCTGAAGTCGATGCGCTGGTAGAGCGCGTCGCCAGGGAGGGTGCTACCCCGCTGGTGGTGGCCGAAGGCGCCAGCGTGCTGGGGGTCATCGCCCTGAAGGACATCGTTAAAGGCGGCATCAAAGAGCGCTTTGCTCAGTTGCGTAAGATGGGCATCAAAACGGTGATGATCACGGGTGATAACCGTCTGACCGCAGCGGCCATCGCGGCTGAAGCCGGGGTGGATGATTTTCTCTCTGAAGCCACCCCCGAGGCGAAGCTGGCGTTGATCCGCCAGTATCAGGCCGAAGGTCGGCTGGTGGCTATGACCGGCGATGGCACCAACGATGCGCCAGCGCTGGCCCAGGCGGACGTGGCGGTCGCCATGAACTCAGGTACCCAGGCGGCGAAAGAGGCAGGCAACATGGTCGATCTGGACTCAAACCCGACCAAGCTGATTGAAGTGGTACACATCGGTAAACAGATGCTGATGACCCGGGGCTCGCTTACTACCTTCAGTATTGCCAACGACGTGGCGAAATATTTCGCCATTATCCCGGCGGCCTTTGCGGTGACCTATCCGCAGCTCAACGCCCTGAATGTGATGCAGCTGCACTCCCCCGCGTCGGCGATCCTCAGCGCGGTGATTTTTAACGCGCTGATCATCGTCTTCCTGATCCCGCTTGCGCTGAAAGGGGTGAGTTACAAGCCGCTCACCGCCGCCGCCATGCTACGTCGTAATTTATGGATCTACGGTCTGGGTGGGTTACTGGTGCCCTTTATCGGCATTAAAGCGATCGACCTGCTGCTGACCCTGTTCGGACTGGTTTAAGAGGTAATTCAAATGGCTATGTTACGTCCCGCTATACTTTTGTTTATCTTGCTGGCCGCCATTACCGGCGGGCTCTACCCGCTGGTGACCACCGCGCTGGGGCAGTGGCTGTTTCACGATCGGGCCAACGGCTCTTTGATTATCCAGGGGAGTGAGGTTCGCGGTTCGCGGCTGATTGGGCAGAACTTTACCGGCGCGGGTTACTTCCAGGGGCGGCCTTCCGCCACGGCAGAAAGCCCGTATAATCCTATGGCCTCCGGGGGCAGTAATCTGGCCGGCAGTAACCCGGCGCTGGACAGCGCAGTAACAGAGCGGGTGACGGCCCTGCGGGCCGCCAATCCACAAGCGACGGCGGCGGTACCGGTTGAGTTGATTACCGCCTCGGCCAGCGGACTGGATTACAGCCTCACCCCCGGCGCAGTCGCCTGGCAGATCCCCCGTGTCGCGCAGGCCCGCGGGCTAACCCCTGCCCAGGTCAGTGAACTGGTGGCAAAGCATACCCAAAAACCGCTGGTCGGCTTCCTGGGCATGCCGATAGTGAATATCGTTGAAGTAAACCTGGCGCTGGACGCACTAAGGAACCCTTAATATGACCGACGAGCCCCTGCGCCCGGATCCGGATCGTTTGCTGGAACAGACCGCTGCGCCCCACCGCGGTAAGCTAAAAATCTTCTTTGGCGCCTGCGCGGGGGTAGGAAAAACCTTCGCCATGCTGGCGGAAGCGCAGCGTTTGCGCGCCCAGGGGCTCGATATCCTGATCGGCGTGGTTGAAACCCATGGTCGTCAGGAGACCGCCGCACTGCTTACCGGGCTGGCGACACAGCCACCCCGGCATTTCACGCACCGTGGCCGTACGGTCACGGAGTTTGACCTTGATGCCGCCCTCGCCCGCCGCCCGGCGCTGATCCTGATGGACGAACTGGCCCACAGCAATGTGCCCGGATCCCGCCATCCCAAGCGCTGGCAGGATGTGGAAGAGCTGCTGGAAGCGGGCATCGATGTGTTTACCACCGTCAACGTGCAACATCTCGAAAGCCTCAATGACGTGGTGAGCGGTGTCACCGGCATTCAGGTGCGTGAGACGGTCCCCGACCCCTTCTTCGACGCCGCCGACGAGGTGGTGCTGGTGGATCTGCCGCCGGACGATCTGCGTCAGCGCCTGCATGAGGGCAAAGTCTATATTGCCGGTCAGGCCGAGCGCGCCATCGAACATTTCTTCCGTAAAGGTAATCTTATCGCCCTGCGCGAACTGGCGCTGCGTCGCACCGCCGATCGGGTGGACGATCAGATGCGAGCCTGGCGCGACCGCCAGGGAGAAGAGAAGGTCTGGCACACCCGCGATGCCATCCTGCTGTGCATTGGGCATAGCCGGGGTAATGAGAAGCTGGTACGTACCGCCGCGCGACTGGCGGCGAAGCTTGGCAGCGTCTGGCACGCGGTCTACGTCGAAACCCCGCAGCTACATCGCCTGCCGGAGCAGCAACGGCGCGCCATTCTTAGTGCCTTGCACCTGGCCCAGGAGCTCGGGGCCGAGACCGCCACGCTCACCGACCCGGCGGAAGATAAAGCCATTGTGCGCTATGCCCGGGAACATAACCTCGGCAAAATCGTGCTCGGACGTCGCAATCGCCGTCGCTGGTTCGATCGCAGCAGCTTCGCCGACAAGCTGGCCCAGCGCGCACCGGAGCTGGATCTGGTGGTGGTGGCGCTGGATGATACCCCTGCCCCGCTACTGGTCAAAACGCCCGATAATCGCACTTTTAACGAGAAGTGGCGCATCCAGCTGCGTGGTTGTCTGGTGGCTGTGCTGCTTTGCGCCCTCATTACCTTTATCACCAGTCAATGGCTGCCCGGTTTTGATGCGGCCAACCTGGTCATGATCTATCTGCTGGGAGTCGTGGTGGTGGCGCTGTTTTACGGGCGCTGGCCGTCGGTCCTGGCGACGGTGATTAATGTCATCAGCTTTGACCTGTTCTTTATTGCGCCACGCGGCACGCTGGCAGTTTCAGACGTGCAGTATGTGCTCACCTTCGCGGTAATGCTCGCCGTGGGATTGCTCATCGGTAACCTCACCGCCGGAGTACGCTACCAGGCGCGGATTGCCCGCTATCGTGAACAGCGCACCCGCCACCTGTATGAGATGTCGAAAGCGCTGGCAGTGGGCCGCACCCCGCTGGAGATCGTCCAGACCAGCCAGCAATTTATTCACTCCACCTTTCATGCCCACAGCCTGATTCTGCTGCCGGACGCCGAAGGCAAGCTCGGCCCGCTCACCCCCGCCACCGGCATGACGCCCTGGGACGAGGCGATAGCGCGCTGGAGCTTTGATAAAGGCTTACCGGCGGGTGCCGGCACGGATACCCTGCCCGGCGTGCCGTATCAAATTTTACCGTTACGCAGCGCAGCCAATATTCAGGGGCTGGCCATTGTTGAGCCGACAAATCTGCGCCAGCTGATGATCCCCGAGCAGCAACGGCTACTGGAAACCTTTACCCTGCTGGTCGCCAGTGCGCTGGAACGGCTGGCACTCACCACCAGCGAAGAGCAGGCAAGGCTTGCCAGCGAGCGGGAGAGTATTCGTAATTCACTGCTCGCCGCCCTGTCGCATGATCTCCGTACACCGCTGACGGTGCTGTTTGGCCAGTCAGAAATTCTGACCCTCGACCTGGCGGCTGAGGGGTCGCCGCATGCTACGCAGGCCAGTGAGATCCGCCAGCATGTCCTGAATACCACCCGACTGGTCAACAATCTGCTGGATATGGCGCGCATCCAGTCTGGCGGCTTTAACCTGAAAAAAGAGTGGCTGACGCTGGAAGAGGTAGTCGGCAGCGCCCTGAAAACGCTGGAGCCGGGCTCGGGTAGGCGGCATATCGCGCTGGATCTGCCTGAGCCCCTGGCGCTGATCCACGTCGATGGCCCGCTGTTTGAACGGGTCCTCATCAATCTGCTGGAGAATGCGGTGAAATATGCCGGCCCGAAAGCCGATATCGGTATTCAGGCCCGGACAGCCGAAAAACGGTTTACGCTGACGGTGTGGGATAACGGACCGGGCATTCCTGACGGGCAAGAGCGCGCTATCTTTGATAAGTTTGCTCGCGGGAACAAAGAGTCGGCCATTCCTGGCGTCGGGCTGGGGCTGGCTATCTGCCAGGCGATAGTCGAGGTGCATGGCGGGACAATTACGGCGCAAAACCGCCCCGAGGGAGGGGCCCGTTTTTGTGTTACACTCCCGCTCGAACCGCCCCCTGAACTCAATGGCTTACCCGAGGATATGTGATTAACGTCCTGATAATCGAAGACGAACTGGCTATCAGCCGCTTTCTGCGCACCGCTCTGGAAGCCGACGGTCTGCGCGTCTACGAAGCGGGAACACTGCAGCGCGGTCTGCTGGAAGCGGCGACGCGCAAACCCGATCTGGTGATCCTCGATCTCGGCCTGCCGGATGGCGACGGGCTGGACTTTATTCGCGACGTGCGCCAGTGGAGCCAGATGCCGATTATCGTCTTGTCGGCGCGGGTAGAAGAGGATGACAAAATTGCCGCGCTGGATGCCGGTGCAGACGATTATCTCAGCAAGCCGTTCGGCATTGGCGAACTGCAGGCGCGTCTGCGTGTGGCGCTGCGTCGTCATGGGAGTACGGCCTCTCCAGATCCCGTTCATCGCTTCTCGGATATCACCGTTGATCTGGCGGCGCGCCGTATTGTGCGTGGCGAAGAGGAGATCCACCTCACCCCCATTGAATTTCGCCTGCTGGCGATACTGCTTAACAATCATGGCAAGGTGCTGACCCAGCGCCAGCTGCTGAATCAGGTCTGGGGGCCGAACGCGGTAGAGCACAGCCACTACCTGCGCATTTATATGGGCCACCTGCGCCAGAAGCTGGAAGCCGATCCCGCGCGCCCGCGCCATCTGTTAACTGAAACCGGGGTCGGGTATCGCTTTTTGCTCTGATCGCAGGCCATAAAAAAACCCGGTGGCGCGACCGCCTACCGGGTATGTTTTCCGCCTTCCGCTATCAGGCGTTTTTCAGCACTTCGCTCACTATCTCTACCGCTTCTTTCTCAATCAGCTTACGGTGTTCGTCGCCGAGGAAGCTTTCGCAGTAAATTTTATACGCATCTTCCGTGCCGGACGGACGCGCCGCGAACCAGCCGTTTTCCGTCATCACCTTCAGGCCGCCAATAGAGGCGCCGTTGCCCGGCGCCGCGGTCAGACGGGCGGTGATCGGATCACCCGCCAGGGTATCTGCGCTCACCTGCTCCGGAGAGAGTTTAGAGAGCGCCGCTTTCTGGGCAGAGGTTGCGCTCGCCTGGATGCGGTTATAGCTCGGTGCGCCAAAGCGTGCCGCCAGTTCGTTATAGTGCTCCTGCGGGTTTTTACCGGTAACCGCGGTAATTTCCGCAGCCAGCAGGCACATGATGATGCCGTCTTTATCGGTCGACCACGGGGTGCCATCGAAACGCAGGAACGAGGCCCCTGCGCTCTCTTCACCACCGAAGCCGAAGCTGCCGTCATGCAGACCATCCACGAACCATTTGAAGCCTACCGGAACTTCGACCAAGTTGCGGCCGAGGTCGTTCACCACCCGGTCGATCATGGCGGAGGAGACCAGCGTCTTACCAACGGCGACATCTTTGCCCCACTGTGGACGGTGCTGGAACAGGTAGTTAATCGCCACCGCCAGGTAGTGGTTCGGATTCATCAGCCCAGCCGGGGTGACGATGCCGTGGCGGTCATAATCCGGGTCGTTAGCGAAGGCCAGAGCGAACTTGTCGCGCAGCGCCAGCAGCCCCGCCATCGCACACTCGGATGAGCAGTCCATACGGATTGCGCCGTCTTTATCCAGGTGCATAAAGCGGAAGGTTTGATCGACCTGATCGTTAACCAGGGTCAGATCCAGCTTGTAAAACTCGGCGATACGTTTCCAGTATTCAATACCGGAGCCGCCGAGCGGATCGACGCCCAGCTTCAGGCCCGCTTTCTGGATAGCCGCCATATCGACGATATCCGCCAGCCCTTCAACGAAGGGTTGCACCAGATCCTGCTCTTTCACGTGGCCAGAGGCCATCGCCGCGTCCAGAGAGATACGCTTCACGCCTTTCAGACCATCGGCCAGCAGCGCGTTAGCACGATCTTCCACCACTTTGGTGACGTTGGTGTCAGCCGGGCCACCGTTAGGTGGGTTATATTTGATACCGCCATCTTCCGGCGGGTTATGCGACGGGGTGATGACGATACCATCGGCCTGCGCCCCGCCCTTTTTGTTATGCACCAGAATGGCGTTGGAAACGGCAGGGGTCGGCGTATAGCCGTTATTTTCCTGCACGATCACGTCTACGCCGTTGGCAGCCAGCACCTCCAGCACGGAGATAAATGCGGGCTCAGAGAGCGCATGGGTGTCTTTACCCACGTAGCATGGACCGGTTACGCCATTTTTGGCGCGCTCTTCCGCGATGGCCTGGGCAATGGCCAGAATGTGTGGTTCGTTAAAACTGTGGCGAGCCGCGCTGCCGCGGTGACCAGACGTACCAAACTTCACTGCGTGTTCTGCGTTGCCCACCTGAGGCTTCAGCACATAGTACTGAGATGTCAGTTGAGCGACGTTAATCAAATCGCTTTGTTGTGCAGGCTGACCCGCACGAGTGTGATTTGCCATTGCCTGATCCTTCCAATGCAAGGGTTAGATTGTACCGCAAACCTTATCAGTCAATTCCGCCGGGAACTGCATGGACTGCATGATATGTTCGATCATGCTGCGCTTGCGTCCCGTGTTGGTATTGGTGATGACCCAGTACGGCGTACCAGGAACATGTTTGGGCTTAGTTTGATTGCCATTCTGCAACAGGGTCTGCTCGTCGCCCGCGAAGTAGACGCGGGTTCGGCCATGCAGAGATTCTGTTGCGTCAGCGAATGCCTTGTTATCCAGTGAATACAGTGTAGACAGCACCAGCATAAAGCGGTTGACGGCTTTCTTTTGTTCCGCGTATTCGTCCGAGAGCAGGAGCTCGCGCATCGCGCGCACTCTGTCTTTTGCCGGGGTATTCGGCTTTTCTTGCGCAGGCGTAGAAGGCAGGCGCACTTCTTTGGTGGCCGGAGCGGCAGACAGGGTGGCATTTGAAACTTTCAGCATGCGCCGTAAAATGTCGGACGCGCTCTCGCCGATATGCCGTGTCTGGCTGGCAATATAGTGATAGAGCTCGTCATCAACTTCGATTGTTTTCATCTTAATCCAGTGCGATATCTTATCTGAATACAAGTCGTTGGGAGTATAAGGTCTAAACCCAACAGCGGATAGCGTCAAACCTGAGTGGCGGCAAAAGTCAGATTAAACTGTTTCCTTGCAGCCGGGCGGCAGAATGGTCAACATAATACCCTAACCTGACATCCGTAAAAAAAGAACTTTGCCATGAAATTAAATACCCGAGCGCAATCTGCACAATCGCCGCACAATAATTCTCCCGTTGTTCTGGTTCACGGTCTGTTTGGTAGCCTGGATAACCTTGGCGTGCTGGCGCGGGATTTAGTCACCGATCACGATATCCTGCAGGTGGATATGCGTAACCACGGTCAGTCGCCCCGTTCCTCTGAAATGACCTACGCCGCAATGGCTCAGGATCTGCTGGATACGCTGGATGCGCACAACATTGAGAAAGCCGTATTGATTGGCCACTCGATGGGCGGCAAAGCGGTGATGGCGCTGACGGCGCTGGCCCCGGAACGCATTGCAGGGCTGGTAGTCATTGATGTGGCGCCGGTTGATTATCAAGTACGTCGTCATGATGAGATCTTTGCTGCTATCAATGCGGTCACGGACGCAGCGGTGACGACACGCCAGCAGGCCGCTGCGATTATGCGCCAGCATCTCGATGAAGAGGGGGTGGTGCAGTTCTTGCTGAAATCCTTTATTGATGGCGCCTGGCGCTTCGATGTTCCTGTGTTGTGGGATCAATATGCCAATATTGTGGGCTGGCAGACCGTTCCGGTCTGGCCGCATCCGACGCTCTTTATTTGCGGTGGCAACTCACCTTACGTTACCGAGGCTTACCGTGAAGCACTTCTGGCGCAATTCCCTCAGGCCCGGGCGCATGTCATTGCGGGGGCAGGACACTGGGTTCACGCTGAAAAACCTGATGCCGTACTGCGTGCCATCCGTCGTTACCTCGCTGAAGGCGAGAATTGATTAAAAAATTGATTAAAAAGAAAGCGACTGGTCGTCTGGGGGCGACCAGTCGTTGGCGTGCTGTTTTCGGTGATGTATGATGGCGCGCTTATCGCCCGGGCTTTAGCAGGGCGTCTTTGTTTCCCCCGAAGTCTCAAAATCATGGCCAAAGAACAAACGGACCGCACGACACTAGATCTGTTCGCGAATGAGCGTCGCCCGGGACGACCGAAAACCAATCCGCTTTCGCGCGATGAACAGCTGCGCATCAATAAGCGCAACCAACTTAAACGCGATAAAAGTCGTGGGCTTAAACGCGTCGAGTTAAAATTGAACGCTGACGCCGTAGACGCCCTGAACGAACTGGCCGCGGCCCGGGAGATGAGCCGTAGCGAACTTATCGAAGAGATGCTGATGCTGCAGCTGGAACAGCTGCACGGCAAAGCCTAAGTCAGAAAAATCCCCTTCTTCTTGTTTTCATGTAGCACAGAGTGCAGTCCTGCGCGATAGCAGTTTCCGCAGGCTTCTCTGTTCTGCTATGATTGCCCTTATCCGTGGACAATTTGCGCCACCATACTATTAAGTTTCAAGAGGTTATTTTACTCATGGCTATCATCGGCATTTTTTTCGGCAGCGACACCGGTAACACGGAAAACATCGCAAAAAACATTCAAAAACAGTTGGGTAAAGACGTTGCCGATGTTCATGACATAGCTAAAAGCAGCAAAGAAGATCTGGAAGGCTACGATATTCTGCTGCTGGGCATCCCGACCTGGTACTACGGCGAAGCGCAGTGTGACTGGGATGACTTCTTCCCGTCCCTCGAAGAGGTAGACTTCACCGGTAAGCTGGTTGCCCTCTTCGGCTGTGGCGACCAGGAAGACTACGCAGAGTACTTCTGTGATGCCCTGGGTACGATTCGCGACATCATCGAACCACGCGGCGCCGTGATCGTGGGCCACTGGCCAACGGCGGGCTATCACTTCGAAGCCTCTAAAGGTCTGGCGGATGATAATAACTTTGTGGGCCTGGCCATCGATGAAGATCGTCAGCCAGAGCTGACCGCAGAGCGCGTTGATAAATGGGTTAAGCAGATTCGTGATGAGCTGCAGCTCGACGCCATTATCAATGCCTGATTGCAATACAGCGCAGCGATGGCGCTGCGCTGTATTGATAGGTAATATCAATCAAAATAATTGCTACAAATTTTTAACTTTTGCTTTCATACCTGTACAATGATCCAGGTCAAACGGGGTAGCTTGATAACAACTTTGTTGGCAGCACCACGTTTTTATAAGCATACTTTGCTTGAGGCTTGCAGTTTTCATTTAAGCATGGCAGTTCTATAATGAGACGCATTATCTCAACTGCATTTTCTGTCACTTCTCTGTTTGAAGTGAATCGTTTAGCAACAGGACAGATTCCGCATGACTGACAACAATACCGCATTAAAGAAGGCCGGGCTGAAAGTCACGCTTCCTCGTCTTAAAATTTTGGAAGTACTTCAGGAACCGGTAAACCATCATGTCAGTGCGGAAGACTTATATAAACGTCTTATCGACATGGGCGAAGAGATTGGTCTGGCTACCGTTTATCGTGTTCTGAACCAGTTTGATGACGCCGGCATTGTAACCCGTCACAATTTCGAAGGCGGCAAGTCTGTTTTCGAACTGACTCAGCAGCACCATCACGATCACCTGATTTGCCTGGATTGCGGCAAAGTGATCGAATTCAGTGATGATTCCATCGAATTACGTCAGCGCGAAATCGCCGCTCGTCATGGCATTCGTCTGACCAACCACAGCCTCTACCTGTATGGTCACTGTGCTGAAGGCGATTGCCGCGAAGACGATCACGCGCACGACGCCCGTTAATCACTTCTCGTACTCTGAGCCAACCTGACGGTTGGCTTTTTTTTGCCCATCAGAAGGCAAAAAAAACCGGTGCCGCAGATGAATGCGCCACCGGACATGATAACAACCACTTACTGTGCGTTGTTGTTACGTATTTCCTGCCAGATTTTATCGCAGCGTTTTGCCACTTCCTGATCGTTACCTGTTTTACGCGCCTGAATACAAGCCTGATAATCCATTACGCGAACGTTCTCCTGCGTGGCAAACTGTTCATGTGCTTTCTCTTTCTTTAGCACGTTCAGCACGCTCTGGCAGGCCTCCAGTTTTTCCGGGGAGCCTTGCGCCGTATTAATACAGGCGCTGTAAGCCTCTTTCAGGCGTGAATCCTCTTTCTGTGCCGGAGAGTGGGCGCAAGCCGCCAGCCCCGAGGCCAGCACGGCCACAAGAACCATTTTTCTCAACATACTCTATGCTCCTGTCTGCGGGTTGCGCATCAGAAAATGGTGAACGGTGCGATAACCATAAACTTCACGTCACGCTCATCCTGGAAGATGTTGCCATAGCCACCAGCGTAGCTCGGAATGTCGGAGTGGTTGTCGTACTGGGTGAAGTGCAGCTTAAACATGGTGCCTTTCGCACACCCATCCTGCAGGGTATAAATCGCATCCAGACTGTAAGCAGACTCTTTCAGACGGTAGTTAGGATCGTAATAGGCGTCTGGGGTCGCCATATCGCCCGGTTTTGCATCCCAGGCGTAAGCATAAGATGCCCCCACCGCCCAGCCTGGCAGGTTCCAGTTTTTCAGATCATACATAGCGCCGAAGAAGATTGCTTTTTCGCCATCGGCGTTGAAGTCAGAGCGGTTATCCCACCATACGTCCAGTCGACCATTAGAGGAGGCGTAGGTTGGCGTCATACGTTGCAGGAAGTAACCCTGCTGCCCGTCGGCCTTCACATAGGTCCCTTCGAGGCGTAAATCCACCTGCCCTACTTTGTAGCCGAAGGTGAGCGCCTGCAGCCATGCGGTGCCATCATAAATATCGTTAACGCTGCCGTCGCTGACTTTATCGCGCGTACCGTAGAACTGATAAGTGGTGGTCAGTGGGCCGCCGATAACATCCAGCTTGTAGCTGGCTTTGGCGAAGTACTGATCGATATAGCCTTCCGCCTGGCCAAATGCCGCTTCCAGCACCAGGTTGTTTTTGAAGTCATATTTCGCGCCGAAGGAGTGGAGATAATCCACTTTGGTGGTTTTATCATTTTGATAAAACTTATCCATTTCGATGTGCCACGGCGATTTATATTCGTTCGTCCACATGTAAGAGAAGCTCAACGCACCGGCATCACCGTAATCAAAGTTGGCTCCGGCCTCGGCACCCTGATAGGTACCGGGCATAAAACTCCAGTGCGGGGCTAATAGTGTCTGACCGGTCGGCTGAATATAACCGCCACGCGCCCAGACCGGGCCATATTTAAATTTCGCCGCGGCTTTATAGAGGCTGATCCCACTCTTATCGCCGGACCAGTCTTCAGAATAGGCTTTATTACTTTTTGAGAAGGCAATTTCGTTTGGATGGGCGCTGTCGCCATTCTCTGCCATTTCAATAGCGGTGAACGCCGCAATATCCAGACCAAACATATCGGCCGCATAACCCGACTGGAAATCGAGATTGGCGTTCCAGGTCGAATGAGAAAGGTTGGTTTTATATTTATCCGCATCGGTAACATCTTTACGGTCGCGCTCGCGCTGCCAGTAATAGATGCCGCCCGTCAGAGTAGAGTCATCGATAAAACCGGCGGCCTGCACCTGAGGGGCGACCACAAAACCTGACATGGCTGTGATACCGGCGATAGCCAGCGACAGCGCACTACGTTTGCCATTAAACGTACGCATAATGTATTCCTCATTGACGATTTAAAAACGCCTTAAGCGGCGTAAAAATAAAAAAGACCTGCGGTCACGGTGGCTGGAAATATCCCCGAAATTGCCACCGCCTTTAGACTATTTTTCGCGACGCGAATTATCAATGCTTTTCAGAGAGGAAAATGCAGGATTATGACGAAGTGCACATAATCAGTAGTGTTTTGAAACATTCAACAGAAGCCAGATATTTTCATAATAAATTCAAGTAAAAATCGATAGTTAACAATAATTATTATCTTTAATCTTTCTAACAATACATTTTTTAGGGAATGAGTAAGTTTATTTTATAAAAAAAGTAGCAGCTCATTGACCACTAATTTCGCGAGGGGTTAAAGCGGCTAATAAATAAAATCCTGATCGATAAGCAAAAAAAAACGCCGCAGAAGCGGCGTTTGTTTGTGGTTGACCTGATTACTCGCCGATTTTGGCCCAGGTATCACGCAGCCCCACGGTACGGTTAAAGACCAAATGGTCTGCCGTTGCGTAGCGGCTGTCGAGGCAGAAGTAACCTTCACGCTCGAACTGGTAGGCTTTGCCAGCTTCAGCATTCGCCAGAGAAGGCTCCGCATAACCCTGTCTGATGACCAGCGATTCCGGGTTGATGGTTGCCAGGAAGTCATCCGCAGCGCCTGGGTTAGGTACGCTGAACAGACGGTCATAAAGGCGAATTTCTACCGGCAGCGCATGGGCAGCGCTCACCCAGTGGATAACACCCTTCACTTTACGGCCATCGGCAGGATCCTTGCTTAGGGTCTCTGCATCGTAGCTGCAGTAAATGGTGGTAATGGTACCCTGTTCGTCTTTCTCAACGCGTTCTGCTTTGATTACGTAGGCGTTACGCAGGCGCACTTCTTTACCCAGCACCAGGCGTTTGTACTGCTTGTTCGCTTCTTCACGGAAATCTGCACGATCGATCCAGATCTCAGCGCTGAACGGCACATCACGGCTGCCCATCTCAGGTTTGTTTGGATGGTTTGGCATGGTGACCTGCTCGCTCTCACCCTGCGGGTAGTTTTCGATCACCAGCTTCACGGGATCGATAACGGCCATTGCGCGCGGTGCGTTGTCGTTAAGATCTTCACGAATACAGGACTCCAGAGAGGCCATCTCAATGGTGTTGTCCTGCTTAGTTACCCCAATGCGTTTACAGAATTCGCGAATAGAAGCCGCGGTATAACCACGGCGACGCAGACCGGAAATGGTCGGCATACGTGGGTCATCCCAGCCTTCAACCTGCTTGTCGGTAACCAGCAGGTTCAGTTTACGCTTGGACATCACGGTGTATTCCAGATTCAGACGAGAGAACTCGTACTGACGCGGATGCACAGGGATGGTGATGTTATCCAGCACCCAGTCATACAGACGACGGTTGTCCTGGAACTCCAGCGTACACAGGGAGTGCGTAATGCCTTCCAGCGCATCGCTGATGCAGTGGGTGAAGTCATACATCGGGTAGATGCACCACTTGTTCCCGGTCTGGTGGTGTTCCGCGAACTTAATGCGGTACAGCACCGGATCACGCATGACGATAAACGGCGAGGCCATATCGATTTTGGCACGCAGACAGGCTTTACCCTCTTCGAAGCCACCGGCGCGCATTTTTTCAAACAGGGCCAGGTTCTCTTCCACGCTACGATCGCGGAACGGGCTGTTTTTACCCGGAGCGGTCAGGGAGCCACGGTATTCGCGGATTTCGTCAGCAGAGAGTTCGTCAACGTAGGCGAGGCCTTTATTGATCAGCTCAACCGCGTAGGCGTAAAGCTGATCAAAATAGTTAGAGGAGTAGCAGATGTCGCCAGACCAGTTGAAGCCCAACCATTGTACGTCGTTCTTAATGGACTCTACGTACTCGATATCTTCTTTCGCCGGGTTGGTGTCATCGAAACGCAGATTGCATTGACCCTGATAGTCTTGCGCGATGCCAAAGTTCAGGCAGATAGATTTCGCATGACCAATATGCAGGTAGCCGTTTGGCTCCGGCGGGAAACGGGTGTGAACAGTGGTGTGCTTACCAGTAGCCAGATCTTCATCAATGATCTGACGAATAAAGTTACTCGGGCGGGCTTCAGCCTCACTCATCGTGGATTCCTCAAAGCGTAAACGACATATAACGGCGTATGATCTTATAAGCTGGTCGCAGTGACAACCTCTAAAAACGCCCTGGATGTAAATAATGGGGGCAAGTGCTGCAAAAAAAAGCGGCGGGGATATCCCCGCCGCTCAGGCATCAACGCTAACTCAGGAGCACTTACTTGCCTTTAATTTCATACAGTGGAGTTTGACCGGCAACCACCTGACCCTGCGCCTGAATAACCAGACCGCTGAAGTCGTCGATGTTGCTACAAACCACCGGGCTGATCATCGAGCGTGCGTTGGCGTTCAGGAAATCCAGATCCATTTCCAGAATCGGCTGGCCTGCAACCACTTCAGCCCCCTCTTCTACCAGGCGAGTGAAGCCCTGGCCGCCCAGCGCAACGGTATCAATACCCATGTGGACAACGATTTCCGCGCCTTTGTCGGTTTCGAGGCAGAACGCGTGGTTGGTATTAAAGATTTTCACCACGGTACCGGCTGCTGGAGAAACCACGGTTTTTTCAGTGGGTTTCACGGCAACGCCGTCGCCTACCGCTTTGCTGGCAAAGGCTTCGTCAGGCACCTGCTCCAGCGCTACCACTTCGCCGGTAACCGGAGAGACCAGCGCCGCGATGGTGACGGCGTTAGGTACAGCCTGCGGTTTTGCAACCGGTGCGGCTGTTGGCGCCGGCGCGGTTTCTGCCGCTGCTACCGGGCCAGTGGTTTTCATCGCGTTAGCAATTTTCTCAGCCACAAAGCCTACGATAATCTGCACGCTGGTTTTGTTCAGGCGAATAACGCCAGAGGCACCCAGACGTTTTGCCAGCGCTTCATTCACCAGTGAGGAGTCTTTCACGTTCAGACGCAGACGGGTGATGCAGGCATCGATACCGGTCAGGTTGTCAGAACCGCCGACTGCGGCGATGTACTGACGCGCCAGACCTGCAACGTCCTGGTCTTTATCTGCGCTAACATTCACATCTTCACCATCTGCTTCGCTACCGGCAACGGCCAGCTCACGCCCCGGCGTCATCAGATTGAATTTGGTGATAGTGAAACGGAACACCACGTAGTAGATAGCGAAGAACACCAGACCCTGCAGGATCAGCATGTACCAGTGAACCGCCAGCGGGTTACGGGAAGAAAGCACCATATCCACCAGACCGGCACTGAAACCGAAGCCTGCAATCCACTGCATGCTGGCAGCGATAAAGACAGAGATACCGGTCAGCACCGCGTGGATCACATACAGTACTGGCGCAACGAACATGAAGGAGAACTCCAGCGGCTCGGTGATACCGGTGAAGAAGGCTGCGAACGCCCCCGCCATCATGATACCCAGCACTTTTGCTTTGTTCTCTGGACGCGCGCAATGGTAGATAGCCAGCGCCGCACCCGGCAGACCGAACATCATAATCGGGAAGAAGCCCGCCTGATAACGACCAGTGATACCCACTACCGCTTTACCGGCTTCGATGGACTGTGCGCCGCCGAGGAAGTTAGGAATATCGTTAATGCCTGCCACGTCAAACCAGAACACGGAGTTCAGAGCGTGGTGCAGCCCCACCGGGATCAGCAGACGGTTGAAGAACGCATAGACGCCCGCACCGACGGAACCCAGCTTCTGGATATGTTCACCAAAGTTCACCAGGCCATCGAAGATCACCGGCCAGATGTACATCATGATGAAGGCAACCACGATCATCACGAAGGAGGTCAGGATCGGTACCAGACGACGACCGCTGAAGAAGGAGAGCGCTTTCGGCAGTTCAACGCCGCTGAAGCGGTTGTACAGCTCAGCAGAGATGATACCCACCAGAATACCCACGAACTGGTTGCTGATCTTACCGAACGCCGCCGGAACCTGTTCCGCCGGGATTTTCTGAATCATTGCAACCGCAGCAGGCGAGCAGAGCGTGGTCAGCACCAGGAAGCCCACAAAACCGGTCAGTGCCGCAGCACCGTCTTTATCTTTGGACATGCCGTACGCCACGCCAATGGCGAACAGAACGGACATATTATCGATAATGGCAGAACCGGATTTAATGAAGAACGCCGCTACCGCGCTGTCTCCACCCCAACCCACCGGGTCAATCCAGTAACCGACACCCATTAATATCGCTGCGGCTGGCAGCGTGGCGACCGGTACCATTAAGGCACGGCCAACCTTTTGTAAATAACCTAGAATACTCACTTTCTTCCCCCTATGAGACCCCGTTAAGGCGCGTTCTCAGCTGTGTTTTTATTGTGTCACTAACTTATAAATACAGTTGATGATTCACTGGCTGATTGAGTGTGTGAAAAATTAATTCGTATCGCAAATTAAACGCGTACTTTTTGTGATTTTTGTCACCAAATATCGTTAATTACCCCTCCCTGCACTGGCAAACAGCGAAAACTTATTTTATGATTCAAAAAATCAAGACGAATTGACCCCTCACGGCAAGAACCAGGTTAGGCTTAGATCGTGCCCAGGCGCTCAATCCGCCAACTTTTTATTTTCAAACTCAGAGGTGAATAATGAGACTGATCCCCCTGGCTACAGCAGAACAGGTCGGTAAATGGGCTGCACGCCACATCGTAAACCGTATCAACGCGTTCAAACCTACCGCCGATCGTCCTTTCGTACTCGGTCTGCCGACCGGAGGCACGCCTCTTACTGCGTATAAAGCTCTGGTTGAGATGCACAAAGCGGGCCAGGTCAGCTTCAAGCATGTGGTGACCTTCAACATGGATGAATACGTTGGCCTGCCGAAGGAGCATCCGGAAAGCTACCATAGCTTTATGCACCGTAATTTCTTTGACCACGTTGATATCCCGGCTGAAAACATCAACCTGCTGGATGGCAACGCGCCTGATATTGACGCAGAGTGCCGCCAATACGAAGAAAAAATCCGTGCTTACGGTAAAATTCACCTGTTTATGGGTGGCGTGGGCAACGATGGCCATATCGCGTTTAACGAGCCCGCCTCTTCCCTGGCCTCACGCACCCGTATTAAAACCCTGACCCATGACACCCGCGTGGCAAACTCCCGTTTCTTTGACGGCGACGTTAATCAGGTACCAAAATACGCCCTGACCGTTGGCGTGGGTACGCTGCTGGATGCAGAAGAGGTAATGATTCTGGTGCTGGGCAACGTGAAAGCGCAGGCGCTGCAGGCGGCCGTTGAAGGCAACGTTAACCATATGTGGACCATCAGCTGTCTGCAGCTGCATCCGAAGGCCGTTGTGGTGTGTGATGAGCCATCTACGATGGAACTGAAAGTCAAAACGCTGAAATACTTCAACGAGTTAGAAGCAGAAAACATCAAAGGTCTGTAATATAGCCCCGCCTCTTTCATTTGGGGCGGGCAGTTTTTTTAATACCGGGGGTCGTTATGTACGCTTTAACCCACGGTCGGATTTATACCGGCCATGAAATTCTGGATGACCATGCGATTGTTGTCGCAAATGGCCTGATTGAACGTATCTGCCCGCTGAGCGAACTGCCAGCGGACATCGAGCAACGCGCGCTGAATGGTGCCATCATCTCCCCCGGTTTTATCGACGTGCAGCTTAACGGCTGCGGCGGCGTGCAGTTTAACGACACGGCTGAAGCGGTCACGGTGGAAACGCTGGAGATCATGCAGAAAGCGAATGAGAAATCCGGCTGCACCAGCTATTTACCGACGCTGATTACCACCAGCGATGAGCTGATGAAACAGGGTATTGCGGTCATGCGCGACTACCTGAGCCAACACCCGAATCAGGCTCTGGGTCTGCATCTTGAAGGGCCGTGGCTCAATATCGTTAAAAAAGGCACCCATAACCCGGACTACGTACGTAAACCGGATAGCGAACTGGTGGATTACCTGTGCGCTAACGCCGACGTGATTACTAAAGTGACCCTGGCACCTGAAATGGCCGGGCCTGAGGTCATCAGCAAATTGTCTGCCGCGGGTATCGTGGTCTCTGCGGGCCACTCCAACGCTACCCTCAAAGAAGCCAAAATCGGTTTCCGCGCGGGCATTACTTTTGCGACGCATCTCTATAACGCAATGCCCTATATTACCGGGCGTGAACCAGGGCTGGTTGGTGCGATTTTCGATGAGCCAGACGTTTATTGCGGCATCATCGCTGATGGTCTGCACGTAGATTATGCCAATATCCGCAATGCCAAACGCATCAAAGGCGACAAGCTCTGTCTGGTTACAGATGCGACCGCGCCCGCAGGTGCAAATATTGAGCAGTTCATTTTTGCTGGTAAAACAATATACTACCGGAATGGACTGTGCGTGGATGAGAACGGCACCCTCAGCGGCTCTGCGCTGACGATGATCGAAGGTGTCCGCAATCTGGTTGAACACTGTGGTATTGCGCTGGATGAAGTCCTGCGTATGGCAACGCTCTACCCGGCGCGCGCGATGGGTGTCGCGACCAGGCTAGGCAGCATTGCGCCAGGCATGGTGGCAAACCTGACCGCATTCACGCACGATTTTAAAATCATCAAGACCATCGTTAACGGTAACGAGGTCGTCACTGAGTAAGTAAAAGTATGACATCAGGCGGACAAGCTCAAATTGGTAATGTTGATCTCGTAAAACAGCTGAACAGTGCGGCGGTTTACCGCCTGATTGACCAGCATGGGCCCATCTCCCGAATTCAGATCGCGGAACAGAGCCAGCTTGCCCCCGCCAGCGTCACGAAAATTACCCGTCAGTTGATTGAGCGTGGCCTGATCAAAGAAGTGGATCAGCAGGCCTCCACCGGAGGCCGTCGCGCCATCTCGATCATTACCGAAACCCGTCATTTCCATGCCATCGGGGTGCGTCTGGGTCGCCACGACACTACGCTGACCCTGTATGACATGAGCAGTAAAGCCGTTGCCGAAGAGCACTATCCCCTACCAGAACGGACTCAGGAGACGCTGGAACATGCCCTGCTGAATACCATCGCCCTCTTTATTGAGACCCACCAGCGTAAAATTCGCGAACTGATTGCCATCTCCGTGATTCTGCCCGGCCTTGTCGACCCGGAAAGCGGCGTGATTCGCTACATGCCTCATATTCAGGTTGAAAACTGGGGACTGGTTAAGGCGCTGGAAAAACGTTTTAACGTCACCTGCTTTGTCGGCCACGATATTCGCAGCCTGGCGCTGGCTGAGCACTACTTTGGTGCGAGTCAGGATTGTGAAGACTCAATACTGGTGCGTGTTCACCGCGGAACGGGGGCCGGGATCATCTCGAATGGTCGCATTTTTATCGGCCGTAATGGCAACGTGGGCGAAATTGGCCATATTCAGGTAGAGCCGCTGGGTGAACGCTGTCACTGCGGCAACTTTGGCTGCCTGGAAACCATCGCCGCCAATGCCGCTATAGAACAGAGGGTGCGCCACCTGCTCGAGCAGGGCTACCAGAGCCGCCTGACCCTGGAAGAGTGTAAAATTGGCGCGATCTGCAAAGCCGCCAACAAAGGCGATGCGCTGGCCTGTGAAGTGATTGAGCAGGTTGGACGCCACCTGGGTAAGACCATCGCCATCGCCATTAACCTTTTCAACCCGCAGAAAGTGGTGATTGCCGGTGAGATCACTGAAGCCGAAAAGGTGCTGTTACCGGCCGTTGAAGGCTGCATTAATACCCAGGCGTTAAAAGCATTTCGCCAGAACCTGCCGGTAGTGCGCTCGACGCTGGATCACCGCTCTGCCATTGGTGCCTTTGCGCTGGTGAAACGCGCCATGCTCAACGGGATCCTGTTGCAACGTTTGCTGGAAAACTAACGGGGTTTTATAGTGACGCCTTCTTTTTCAGATGTCGGACAGTCCATGACCATTAAGAATGTAATTTGTGATATCGACGGCGTGCTGATGCACGACAACGTTGCCGTGCCGGGCGCAGCGGAATTTCTTAACGCCATCATGGAAAAAGGGATGCCGCTGGTACTGCTGACCAATTTTCCGTCGCAGACCGGGCAAGATCTGGCGAACCGTTTTGCCACCGCCGGCGTAGATGTGCCAGAGAGCGTGTTTTATACCTCTGCCATGGCCACCGCCGATTTCCTGAAGCGTCAGGAGGGTAAGAAAGCCTATGTGGTGGGCGAAGGTGCGCTAATTCATGAACTCTATAAAGCCGGCTTCACTATTACTGATGTGAATCCGGATTTTGTCATCGTGGGTGAAACCCGCTCCTATAACTGGGAGATGATGCACAAAGCCGCTTATTTCGTGGCAAACGGCGCTCGCTTCATCGCCACCAATCCCGATACCCATGGTCGCGGTTTCTATCCGGCTTGCGGGGCACTCTGCGCGGGCATTGAGAAAATTTCTGGCCGCACGCCATTCTATGTGGGCAAACCCAGCCCCTGGATTATTCGCGCGGCGCTCAACAAGATGCAGGCCCATTCCGAAGATACGGTGATTGTGGGCGATAACCTGCGTACCGATATTCTCGCCGGCTTCCAGGCGGGGCTGGAGACCATCCTTGTTCTCTCAGGCGTTTCGACCCTCGACGATATTGACTCCATGCCGTTCCGCCCGAGCTGGATTTACCCCTCGGTCGCCGAAATCGATGTTCTGTAAGCTGAAACCACGTCCTGCGACGTGGTTTTTTCATTTTATTGCCAGCAAAAAGTTATCACATTTAATAAAAACCCCTCTTCACTAACAATTCATCAAAGAATAAGGTTAAGACATACGCATTTTTCAACATTCAGCAATGACCATTGCGTTATTTTCGTTTTAGCCGGCAAAACCCTTGCCGCCCCTCACCTTTTGCGGCATTTTCTTAAGTAAGCAACATCACACTGCAACAGGGTTAACGGAGAAGGTTATGTGTTCAATTTTTGGCGTACTGGATATCAAAACTGACGCGGGCGAGCTGCGTAAAAAAGCACTGGAACTCTCTCGTCTGATGCGCCATCGCGGCCCGGACTGGTCCGGTGTCTATGCCAGCGACAAGGCCATCCTGGCCCATGAACGTCTTTCAATTGTCGACGTCAACGCGGGCGCTCAGCCGCTGTATAACGAGAAAAAAACCCACGCGCTGGCCGTTAACGGTGAAATCTACAACCATCAGGCGCTGCGTGCTGAGTACAGCGACCGTTACACCTTCCAGACCGGCTCTGACTGCGAAGTCATTCTGGCGCTGTATCAGGAGAAAGGACCTGAATTCCTCGACGACCTGCAGGGGATGTTTGCCTTTGCCCTGTACGACAGCGAAAAAGATGCGTACCTGATTGGCCGTGACCACCTTGGTATTATCCCGCTGTACATGGGGCACGATGAGCACGGCAACTTCTACGTCGCCTCTGAAATGAAAGCCCTGGTACCAGTTTGCCGCACCATTAAAGAGTTCCCGGCGGGCAGCTACCTGTGGAGCCAGGACGGTGAGATCCGCCCGTACTACCAACGCGACTGGTTTGATTACGACGCCGTTAAGGACAACGTTACCGACAAAGCCGAGCTGCGTCAGGCGCTGGAAGAGTCCGTAAAAAGCCATCTGATGTCAGACGTGCCTTATGGCGTACTGCTCTCCGGCGGGCTGGACTCCTCGGTGATCTCTGCAATCACCAAGAAATTTGCCGCGCGTCGTGTAGAAGATCAGGAACGTTCAGAGGCCTGGTGGCCGCAACTGCACTCCTTCGCCGTGGGTCTGGAAGGGGCGCCGGATCTGAAAGCCGCCCAGGAAGTGGCAAACCATCTCGGCACCGTACACCATGAAATTCATTTCACCGTGCAGGAAGGTCTGGATGCGATCCGCGATGTGATCTACCACATTGAAACCTACGATGTGACCACCATCCGCGCCTCCACGCCGATGTACTTGATGTCACGTAAGATCAAAGCGATGGGCATCAAAATGGTGCTCTCTGGCGAGGGTTCTGACGAAGTCTTTGGCGGCTACCTCTACTTCCATAAAGCGCCAAACACCAAAGAGTTGCACGAAGAGACCGTGCGTAAACTTCAGGCGCTGCACATGTTTGACTGCGCACGAGCCAACAAAGCGATGTCGGCCTGGGGCGTGGAAGCGCGCGTGCCGTTCCTTGATAAAAAGTTCCTCGATGTGGCAATGCGCATCAACCCGCAGGACAAGATGTGCGGCAACGGCAAAATGGAAAAACATATCCTGCGTGAATGTTTTGAATCCTATCTGCCGGCGAGCGTGGCATGGCGTCAGAAAGAGCAGTTCTCTGATGGCGTAGGTTACAGCTGGATCGACACCCTGAAAGAGGTGGCGGCAAAACAGATTTCCGATCAACAACTGGAGACCGCCAGCTTCCGTTTCCCGTACAACACGCCAGGCTCGAAAGAGGCGTATCTGTATCGTGAAATCTTTGAAGAGCTCTTCCCTGTGCCAAGCGCCGCAGAGTGTGTACCGGGTGGTCCATCCGTGGCGTGTTCCTCTGCGAAAGCCATTGAATGGGATGAATCGTTCAAATCCATGAACGATCCGTCAGGGCGTGCGGTAGGCGTTCACCAGTCTGCTTATCAATAATCTGAGCGACCGATCTGCACGATCGAAAAGGCCCTCTGGGGCCTTTTTTTTATTCTGAATTAAAGGCTGTAAAATCGATTAATAACCAATAATTGCCGAATATTCGGCCACGCTGTTCGCAACCTAACCAAACAGTCACATTCCGGCCATTTTCGTTGAAAAAGGTGTTGACGCTGCAAGGGTCTATACGCATAATGCGCCCCGCAACGCCGATAAGGTAACGCGAAAAAAAGATGGCTACGTAGCTCAGTTGGTTAGAGCACATCACTCATAATGATGGGGTCACAGGTTCGAATCCCGTCGTAGCCACCATCTTTTTTGCGGGAGTGGCGAAATTGGTAGACGCACCAGATTTAGGTTCTGGCGCCGCAAGGTGTGCGAGTTCAAGTCTCGCCTCCCGCACCATTCCCAGGTAAGCGTTGCACGGATGGGGTATCGCCAAGCGGTAAGGCACCGGTTTTTGATACCGGCATTCCCTGGTTCGAATCCAGGTACCCCAGCCATATTTCTTCGATTTGCGGTTCTCCGCGGTATTGGGGTATCGCCAAGCGGTAAGGCACCGGTTTTTGATACCGGCATTCCCTGGTTCGAATCCAGGTACCCCAGCCATCGAAGATTGCAGTACTGGCTACGTAGCTCAGTTGGTTAGAGCACATCACTCATAATGATGGGGTCACAGGTTCGAATCCCGTCGTAGCCACCAAATTAGTCATCTGTCGATTTATTCGGTAGACTAGAAAAAATTGTTGGGGTATCGCCAAGCGGTAAGGCTCTGGTTTCTGATACCAGCATTCCGAGGTTCGAATCCTCGTACCCCAGCCATTTTAAAAAGTCGTTAAGCAGTTTGTTTAACGCAATTGGGGTGTCGCCAAGCGGTAAGGCACTGGTTTCTGATACCAGCATTCCGGGGTTCGAATCCCTGCACCCCAGCCACTTAAAAACAAATAAGCCCGCTCTGCGGGCTTTTTTGTTTTTGTCTTCAGTACGGTCTGAGCCCCCACCCACAGGGGTGAGGGAATCGTCAGTGTAATGCTTACAGGCCTAACGCATATTTCAGGGCCTGACGCTTCAGGCCACCGGCGCGTTCCGCCGCCATCAAACCAATATTGCGCAGGATCCGCACCGGCCCCAGGTCGTTACTGAACCCGGCATAAAAGAGATCCATCCCTGACTGCATGATGAAGTTATCTGCCATCCGTCGCATCTGGTAACGCTTCAATACCTGCTCGCTCGCCCAGGCTTCGCCGTGAGCGCGCGCATTACCCACTACGTCCAGTAAGGCTTCAACATCACGGTATCCCAGGTTCACGCCCTGCCCCGCCAGCGGATGGATGGTATGCGCCGCATCGCCCACCAACGCTAATCCTTCGCGCGCATAGTCCAGTGCATGACGCCGGGCCAGCGGGAAGGCACCCGCTGCCACTGGCGTGACCTTGCCGAGGCGCTGCGGGAAATGGTGCGCAATTTCACGCCCCAGTTGTTCCATTGTCATCCCTTGCAGCTGGCGAATGCGGGCGGCCGTGTCGTACCACACCAGCGAGGCCCAGTTGTCGAACAATGGCAGAAAAGCATGGGGCCCCGTCGGCGTAAAGTGTTGCCAGGTGCAATCACCCGGTTCGCTCTCGCATTGCACTGTTATCAGCATGCAGGATTGCGGATACGCCCACGCATGAATGCCAATTCCGGCCATCTCCCGGACCCTGGAATTCGCCCCGTCCGCGCCAATCACCAGTTTTACCGCCAGCTCGTCACCTTCGCTCAACGCCAGCACATGATGATCGTTATGGCGATGGAGAGCCTTAATCGACGCCGGCACCCGCAGGGTCACACCGGGATGCGCTTCCAGCGCCTGCCAGAGCGCCTGCTGTAGAACCGTATTTTCAACCATATAGCCCAGCAGGGGCAGCTTAAGCTCTGCTGCATCAAACTGGACGCGGGCAGTTTCCCACTCCCATGTTTCAAGGCGACGCCAGGGATGAGCGCGCATGGCCAGCACCGCCTCCCATACGCCCAGCCCGCGCAGCAGATCCACCGAGGCGGCGCTAATCGCAGAGATACGCACGTCCGGCTTCCCGGCGGCGTCAAATGCAGGCGGCGCAGCCTGTTCAATTACAGTAACGTCGAACCCTTGTTGCGCCAGCCCCAGCGCCAGCGCCCCGCCGACCATACCGCCGCCGACGACGGCGACTCCGGCTTGTTGGATAGTCATGGTCATTTGTCCTTATTGGAGAATCCCTTAAGTTTACCGGATTTTTTTCCCCATGAGACCGACAACCTTCATACTGGTCACAACCGGACCAAAGCATTACAATACGCGCCCTGCAATCCTGAGCATGAGCATGTCGATGACTAAAAAACTCCATATAAAAACCTGGGGCTGTCAGATGAACGAGTACGATTCATCAAAGATGGCCGATCTGCTGGATGCTACCCACGGATACCAGCTGACTGAAAATGCGAAAGAAGCCGATGTGCTGCTGCTGAATACCTGTTCAATTCGTGAAAAAGCGCAGGAAAAAGTCTTTCACCTGTTAGGTCGCTGGAAGCTTCTGAAACGAAAAAATCCGGAGCTGATTATCGGCGTGGGCGGCTGCGTTGCGTCGCAGGAAGGGAAATTAATTCGCCAGCGAGCCCCCTACGTGGATATCGTCTTTGGTCCTCAAACCCTGCACCGCCTGCCGGAGATGATCAATAAGGTTCGCGGCGATCGTAGCCCGGTCGTCGACGTCAGCTTCCCGGAAATCGAAAAATTTGACCGTCTGCCGGAACCGCGCGCAGATGGCCCGACAGCCTTTGTCTCCATTATGGAAGGCTGCAATAAATATTGTACCTACTGCGTAGTGCCTTATACCCGCGGCGAAGAAGTGAGCCGTCCGTGCGATGACATCCTGTATGAGATCGCCCAACTGGCGGCCCAGGGCGTACGTGAAGTGAATCTGCTCGGCCAGAACGTGAACGCCTGGCGCGGCGAGAATTTTGACGGCAGCACCGGCAGCTTTGCTGAACTGCTGCGTCTGGTAGCAGCCATTGACGGTATCGACCGTATCCGCTTTACCACCAGCCATCCGATTGAATTCACCGATGACATCATTGATGTCTATCGCGATACGCCTGAGCTGGTGAGCTTCCTGCACCTGCCGATTCAGTGTGGCTCTGACCGCGTACTGAATCTGATGGGCCGTACCCACACCGCGCTGGAGTATAAAGCGATTATCCGTAAGCTGCGTGAAGCGCGCCCGGATATTCAAATCAGTTCTGACTTTATCGTCGGTTTCCCTGGCGAAACCAATGAAGACTTTGAACGGACGATGAAGGTGATCGGCGATGTGAATTTCGACGTGAGTTATAGCTTCATCTTCTCTGCCCGTCCGGGTACGCCAGCCGCCGACATGGTGGACGACGTGCCAGAAGAGGTGAAGAAGCAGCGTCTTTATATCCTGCAAGAGCGTATTAACCAGCAGGCCAACGCCTGGAGCCGTCGTATGATCGGCACCGTTCAGCGCGTACTGGTTGAAGGCACTTCACGTAAGAGCATCATGCAGCTATCCGGTCGTACCGAGAACAACCGCGTGGTGAACTTCGAAGGTACGCCAGATATGATCGGCAAGTTCGTGGATATCGAAATTCAGGAAGTGCTGACGAACTCCCTGCGCGGCAAAGTGGTACGGACTGAAGATGAGATGGGTCTGCGCGTAGCGCAAACGCCTGAGTCCGTAATGGCACGTACCCGTAAAGAGAACGACCTGGGCGTAGGTGTTTATCAGCCCTGACCTCAACAGGCCTGCCAATTCTGGCAGGCCTTGTATTTCCTGCTTCCGCCCCCAATATCCTTCGCAATGCTTGCGCCTTTATTCTGTGGCGTAAATAATTCCATCAAAGCCCCCTTTTTCGGGGATGCGAGACATCAAGAGGAACGGTTTGAATATAGATACGCGTGAAATTACCCTTGAGCCTGCAGACAACGCTCGCCTGCTGAGCCTCTGTGGGCCGTTTGATGACAACATCAAACAACTGGAGCGACGTCTGGGTATCGAGATCAATCGTCGCGATAATCACTTCAAACTCACCGGCCGCACACTTTGCGTTAATGCCGCTGCGGATATTCTGCACACGCTTTATGTCGACACCGCGCCGATGCGCGGTCAAACGCAGGATATCGAACCCGAACAGATTCATCTGGCCATTAAAGAAGCCCGCGTGCTGGAACAGAGCGCCGAAAGCGTGCCGGACTATGGCAAAGCTATCCATATCAAGACCAAGCGGGGTGTGATTAAGCCGCGTACGCCTAACCAGGCACAGTACATCGCGAACATCCTTGATCATGACATCACCTTCGGCGTCGGCCCGGCAGGTACGGGTAAAACCTATCTGGCGGTGGCTGCTGCGGTAGATGCCCTGGAGCGTCAGGAGATCCGCCGTATTCTGCTTACCCGTCCTGCTGTGGAAGCCGGTGAAAAACTGGGCTTCCTGCCGGGCGATTTAAGCCAGAAGGTCGACCCCTATCTGCGTCCTCTTTACGATGCTCTGTTCGAGATGCTCGGCTTTGAAAAGGTCGAGAAGCTGATTGAACGTAACGTGATTGAAGTTGCCCCGCTGGCCTATATGCGCGGCCGCACGCTGAACGATGCGTTTATCATTCTTGATGAAAGCCAGAACACCACCATTGAACAGATGAAGATGTTCCTGACGCGTATCGGCTTTAACTCGAAAGCCGTCATCACAGGGGACATCACGCAGATTGACCTGCCGCGCAGCACTAAATCTGGCCTGCGCCACGCCATCGAAGTGCTGGCAGAAGTCGATGAAATCAGTTTTAACTTCTTCCACAGTGAAGACGTGGTGCGCCACCCGGTGGTTGCCCGCATCGTTAACGCTTATGAGGCCTGGGAAGAGGCCGATCAGAAGCGCAAGGCCGAACTGGCCGCAGAACGTAAGCGCGAAGCGCAGGAGCAAGAACATAAATGAGTCAGGTGATCCTCGATTTACAGCTGGCCTGTGAAGATAATTCCGGCATGCCAGAAGAGGCACAATTTCAGAAATGGCTGGATGCCGTTGTCCCTCAGTTTCAGGAAGAATCAGAAGTGACGATTCGCCTGGTGGATGAAGCAGAAAGCCATGAGCTTAACCTGACCTACCGCGGGAAAGATAAGCCGACCAACGTGCTCTCTTTCCCCTTCGAAGCCCCTCCGGGTATTGAAATGCCGCTGCTGGGCGATCTGATCATCTGCCGTCAGGTGGTTGAGCAGGAAGCGCAAGAGCAGCAGAAGCCGCTCGAGGCCCACTGGGCCCATATGGTGGTGCACGGCAGCCTGCATCTGCTGGGGTACGATCATATTGAAGATGAGGAAGCGGAAGAGATGGAGTCCCTCGAGACAGAGATAATGCTTGCTCTGGGCTATGAGGATCCGTACATTGCCGAGAAAGAGTAGTCGGTCACAGGCTGACTATCATGCCGCCGCGTAAGGAGATAGCGCGGCGGTTATTATTTAACTAACAAGAGAACCCTTAACAAACGCCATGAGCGACGACAATTCACACAGTAGCGACACGACAAACAGCAAAAAGGGATTTTTCTCCCTTATTCTGAGCCAGCTGTTCCACGGCGAACCCAAAAACCGTGATGAACTTCTGGAGCTGATCCGTGATTCCGGGCAGAACGACCTTATCGACGAAGATACGCGCGAAATGCTCGAAGGGGTAATGGACATCGCCGACCAGCGCGTTCGCGATATTATGATCCCCCGCTCGCAGATGATTACCCTGAAACGCAACCAGCCTCTGGACGAGTGCCTCGATGTGATCATCGAATCGGCACACTCGCGCTTCCCGGTCATCAGCGAGGACAAAGATCACATCGAAGGGATTTTGATGGCGAAAGATCTGCTGCCGTTTATGCGCAGCGATGCCGAAGCCTTTAGCATGGATAAAGTGTTACGTCAGGCGGTGGTTGTTCCGGAGAGTAAGCGGGTTGACCGCATGCTGAAAGAGTTCCGCTCTCAGCGTTACCACATGGCGATTGTTATCGATGAATTTGGCGGCGTGTCTGGCCTGGTGACCATTGAAGATATTCTGGAGCTTATCGTCGGCGAAATCGAAGACGAATATGACGAAGAAGAGGATATCGATTTCCGTCAGCTGAGCCGCCACACCTGGACCGTCCGCGCACTGGCGCCAATCGAAGACTTTAACGATACCTTCGGCACGCGTTTCAGTGATGAAGAGGTGGATACCATCGGCGGTCTGGTGATGCAGGCGTTTGGCCATCTCCCGGCTCGCGGTGAGACGGTTGAAATAGACGGTTACCAGTTTAAGGTCGCCATGGCCGACAGTCGTCGTATTATTCAGGTTCATGTCAGAATGCCGGACGATGCTCCGCAACCCACAATGGAAGAATGATTTAAATGGCATTTGCCCCATTGCTTGAACGCCAGCGCGTACGTCTGCTGCTGGCGCTAATTCTCGGAGCCAGCGGAACGCTGGCTTTTTCTCCTTATGACATCTGGCCCGCGGCCCTGCTCTCTTTGATGGGGCTACAGGGGCTTACCCTGAACCGACGTCCGGTACAGGCCGCAGCCATTGGCTACGCCTGGGGTATGGGGCTATTTGGCACCGGTATAAACTGGGTATATGTCAGTATCGCCACCTTTGGCGGCATGCCTGGCCCGGTCAACGTTTTCCTGGTTGTGTTGCTGGCCGCGTATTTGTCGCTCTATACCGGCCTGTTTGCCGGGGTGCTGGCGCGCCTGTGGCCAAAGGCCAACGTATGGCGCGTGGCGATTGCGGCTCCGGTCGTCTGGCAACTGACCGAGTTCTTACGCGGCTGGGTGCTGACGGGCTTCCCATGGCTGCAGTTTGGCTATAGCCAGATTGACGGCCCGTTGAAGGGGCTGGCACCGGTGATGGGCGTTGAGGCCATCAACTTCCTGCTGATGGTAGTAAGCGGCCTGCTGGTGCTGGCGATGGTGCAGCGCAACTGGCGCCCGCTGGCTGCCGCCGTGGTGTTATTCGCGCTCCCCTTCCCGCTACGTTTTATTCAGTGGTTCACCCCGGAACCCGAGCGCACCATGCAGGTCTCTATGGTGCAGGGTGATATTCCCCAGGCACTGAAATGGGATGAAAACCAGCTGCTTAATACCCTCAAAATCTATCTTGAGGCCTCTGAGCCGGAGATGGGCAAATCGCAGCTGATCATCTGGCCAGAATCTGCCATCCCCGATCTGGAGATTAATCAGCAGCAGTTCCTGCGCCGGGTCGATGACCTGATGCGCGAGCATAACAGCACCCTGATCACCGGTATCGTCGATGCGCGACTGAATAAACAGAACCGCTACGACACCTATAACACCATCATCACGCTGGGCAAAGATAACGCCTACAACTACGAATCGGCCAACCGCTACAACAAGAACCATCTGGTGCCGTTTGGTGAGTTCGTGCCGCTGGAGTCAATTTTGCGGCCACTGGCACCGTTCTTCGATCTGCCGATGTCATCATTCAGCCGTGGCCCGTACGTGCAGCCTCAGCTGAATGCGCACGGCATGTTGCTGACTCCTGCCATCTGCTACGAAATCATCCTGGGCGAACAGGTGCGGGATAATTTCCGTGCAAATACGGATTATCTGCTGACGATCTCTAACGATGCGTGGTTCGGTAAGTCTATCGGCCCGTGGCAGCACTTCCAGATGGCGCGCATGCGCTCGCTGGAGCTGGCCCGCCCGCTTCTGCGTAGCACCAACAATGGCATCACCGCTGTTATTGGCCCGCAGGGCGAGATTCAGGCGATGATCCCGCAGTTTACCCGCCAGGTGCTGACCGCCAGCGTTACGCCAACGACGGGCCTGACGCCGTATGCGCGTACCGGCAACTGGCCGGTATGGATTATCACCGCCCTGTTTGGCTTTGGTGCGGTGCTGATGAGCTTGCGTCAGCGTCGTAAGTAAGCCTGAAGGCCCCTCTCCTCACCGGTGAGAGGGGCTGTTTCCGCCCCCCTTTCTCCCCTAGTCTTCGCTATTTATCTCTCTGACCGTAAACCTGCCAATTCTGGCACGGCTATTGCTTTGTTTATTCAAGCAAACGCAATCTGGCTTGATGTACAACCTGGTCGCACCACCGTAGTTCAGCGGTAGCACCGAAACGGTGCAAGGAGAGATTTTTGCCTCTGAATGGTGCGGCGCGCTTCGCAAAAATAAACAATAACGCAGCAAAATCTTTACATTAAGCCAGACTAAATGTTAACAAGCTTGCATAACACTGCACTCGCATAGCGCGAGATATAACAACATCACAATGGGTATCAATGCGTCTCTGGCGCTGATAAGAAAGGAGTTGGGTATGCAATTACGTAAACTGGCCACAGCAATGCTGGTGATGGGAATGTCCGCAGGCGTGGTGCACGCTGACGACGCTGCGCCGGCAGCGGGCAGCACGCTCGACAAGATTGCCAAAAACGGCGTCATCGTGGTCGGCCACCGTGAATCCTCTGTCCCGTTCTCATACTACGACAACACGCAAAAAGTCGTGGGTTACTCACAGGACTATTCCAACGCCATCGTTGAAGCGGTGAAGAAGAAGCTGAACAAGCCTGACCTGGCGGTGAAGCTGATTCCAATCACCTCCCAGAACCGTATTCCGCTGCTGCAGAACGGGACTTTCGACTTTGAGTGTGGGTCCACCACCAACAACCTGGAGCGCCAGAAACAAGCCGCCTTCTCTGACACTATTTTTGTCGTAGGTACACGCCTGCTGACCAAAAAAGGCGGTGAGATTAAAGACTTCGCTGACCTGAAAGGTAAAGCGGTTGTCGTGACGTCCGGTACCACGTCCGAAGTTCTGCTGCACAAGCTGAACGACGAGAAAAAAATGGATATGCGTATCATCAGCGCCAAAGACCATGGCGACTCTTTCCGTACGCTGGAGAGCGGCCGCGCGGTGGCGTTCATGATGGATGATGCCCTGCTGGCGGGCGAACGTGCGAAGGCGAAGAAACCAGACAACTGGGAAATCGTCGGCACGGCGCAGTCGAAAGAGGCCTACGGCTGTATGCTGCGCAAAGATGACGCGGACTTTAAGAAACTGATCGATGACACCATCGCTCAGGTGCAGACGTCCGGCGAAGCGGAAAAATGGTTCGATAAGTGGTTCAAGAACCCTATCCCACCAAAAAATCTGAATATGAACTTTGAACTGTCTGACGACATGAAAGCACTGTTCAAATCACCAAACGACAAGGCTCTTAACTAATTAGAACAACAGGGGCGGGATCTCCTGCCCTCTCGATTGTCGGGAAGCATGGACAGACTATACGTTGAGTGGTCGTTCCCCACTCAGCGCGAAAAATGAGCTTCTCACCAATCTTCGAGGGTAGCGCTGCTACCCTTTTTTTTCTGGAGTTTATTATGTCAATAGACTGGAACTGGGGCATTTTTCTGCAACAAGCCCCGTTCGGCAACACCACCTATCTTGGCTGGCTGTGGAGCGGCTTTCAGGTTACCGTCGCGTTGTCGATTACGGCCTGGATCATCGCTTTCTTCGTCGGCTCCCTGTTCGGTATTTTACGCACCGTACCGAATCGCTTTCTCTCATCAATCGGCACGCTCTACGTGGAGCTGTTCCGAAATGTCCCATTAATCGTTCAGTTCTTTACCTGGTACCTCGTGGTGCCAGAACTGCTGCCGGAAGATATCGGCATGTGGTTCAAGGCGGAACTGGATCCTAACATTCAGTTCTTTGTCTCCTCGATGCTCTGTCTGGGGCTGTTTACCGCTGCGCGCGTGTGCGAGCAGGTACGCGCCGCCATTCAGTCGCTGCCCCGTGGGCAGAAAAACGCCGCGCTGGCGATGGGACTAACGTTGCCGCAAGCGTACCGCTACGTACTGCTGCCGAATGCCTATCGGGTGATTGTTCCACCGATGACCTCGGAGATGATGAACCTGGTGAAAAACTCGGCCATCGCCTCAACCATTGGTCTGGTGGATATGGCGGCACAGGCCGGGAAACTGCTGGATTACTCCGCGCACGCCTGGGAATCCTTCACCGCGATTACGCTGGCCTATGTGCTGATTAACGCCATCATCATGCTGGTGATGAACCTGGTCGAACGTAAAGTACGCCTGCCGGGCAACCTGGGGGGCAAATAATGTACGAGTTTGACTGGAGTTCTATTGTTCCCTCCATGCCCTACCTGCTGGACGGCCTGGTCATTACCCTGAAGATTACCATCACGGCGGTGATCGTCGGGATTATCTGGGGCACCCTGCTGGCAGTCATGCGTCTGTCGAGCTTTAAGCCAGTCGCCTGGTTCGCGACCGCATACGTAAACGTGTTCCGCTCCATTCCGCTCGTGATGGTGCTGCTGTGGTTTTATCTGATCGTTCCTGGATTCTTGCAGGATGTTCTGGGGCTTTCGCCGAAGTCCGATATTCGCCTGATCTCGGCGATGGTGGCCTTCTCGATGTTTGAAGCGGCCTACTACTCCGAGATTATCCGAGCCGGGATCCAGAGTATTTCACGCGGGCAGTCCAGTGCGGCATTGGCGTTAGGGATGACCCACTGGCAGTCGATGAAACTAATCATTCTGCCGCAGGCATTTCGCGCCATGGTTCCGTTGCTGCTCACTCAGGGTATCGTTCTCTTCCAGGATACCTCGCTGGTGTATGTACTCAGTCTGGCGGACTTCTTCCGTACCGCCTCTACGATTGGTGAGCGTGACGGTACGCAGGTCGAGATGATCCTGTTTGCAGGTGCGGTCTATTTTGTCATTAGTTTAAGCGCGTCGCTGTTGGTCAGCTGGCTGAAGAAAAGGACAGTGTAATGATTTCCCTGAAAAATGTTTCTAAATGGTATGGGCACTTTCAGGTGCTGACCGACTGCTCTACGGAAGTGAAGAAAGGCGAAGTGGTGGTGGTTTGTGGTCCATCGGGTTCCGGTAAATCCACCCTTATCAAAACGGTGAACGGCCTTGAACCCGTGCAGCAGGGTGAGATCACGGTCAATGGTACCGTGGTAAATAGCAAGAAAACCGATCTGGCGAAGCTGCGTTCGAAGGTGGGCATGGTGTTCCAGCACTTTGAGCTGTTCCCTCACCTGTCGATCATTGAGAACCTGACCCTGGCGCAGGTGAAAGTTCTCAAGCGCGATAAAGCGGCGGCTCGTGACAAAGGGTTGAAGCTGCTGGAGCGCGTTGGGCTTTCGGCGCATGCTGATAAATTCCCGGCGCAGCTTTCCGGCGGCCAGCAGCAGCGCGTCGCCATTGCTCGCGCCCTGTGCATGGATCCGGTCGCTATGCTGTTTGATGAACCGACCTCCGCGCTCGACCCTGAGATGATCAACGAGGTGCTGGACGTAATGGTTGAGCTGGCCAACGAAGGCATGACCATGATGGTGGTTACCCACGAGATGGGCTTTGCCCGCAAGGTGGCTAACCGCGTCATCTTTATGGATGAAGGGAAGATCGTCGAAGACTCCGCCAAAGAAGAGTTCTTTGCTAATCCACAGTCTGACCGCGCGAAAGACTTCCTCGCCAAAATTCTGCACTAAACCCAGGGTGCGCAATCGCAGGATTGCGCACCTCCTCACGCTTTTACTCTCTTGTTCTCGTCTGCTTATGGCGTAAGCGTTAGCCTTGTCACAAAACTACACTGAGAAATGGAGAGTCCTATGGCACAGCCAATAATCCTCGACTGCGATCCGGGTCATGATGACGCGATAGCGCTTGTTCTTGCCCTCGCCTCCCCCGAACTGGATGTCAAAGCGGTGACCTCTTCCGCCGGAAACCAGACCCCGGATAAAACGCTGCGCAATGTCTTGCGGATGCTCACCCTGCTACAGCGCACCGATATTCCGGTTGCCGGCGGCGCGCAAAAACCGCTGATGCGTGAGTTGATTATTGCCGACAACGTCCATGGCGAAAGTGGACTGGATGGCCCGGCGCTGCCGGAACCCACCTTTGCGCCACAAAATTGCACCGCAGTTGAGCTGATGGCGAAGGTGCTACGTGAAAGCAGCGAGCCCGTCACCCTGGTTGCCACAGGCCCGCAGACTAACGTGGCGCTGCTGCTTAACAGCCACCCTGAATTGCATGACAGGATCGCGAAAATCGTGATTATGGGCGGCGCGATGACGCTCAGCAACTGGACGCCCAGCGCGGAATTCAACATTTTCGTCGATCCTGAAGCTGCCGAAATTGTCTTCCAGTCCGGAATTCCGGTGGTGATGGCCGGCCTTGATGTTACTCATCGGGCGCAGATTATGGCCGCTGATATCGAACGTTTTCGCAGCATTGGCAACCCCGTCGCCACCACGGTCGCCGAGCTCCTCGACTTCTTTATGGAATATCATAAAACCGAGAAATGGGGCTTTAACGGAGCGCCGTTGCACGACCCTTGTACCATCGCCTGGCTGTTGAAGCCGGAGATCTTCACTACCGTAACACGTTGGGTCGGCGTTGAGACGCAGGGCAAATATACGCAAGGCATGACCGTGGTCGATTATTACTTCCTCAGCGGCAACGCACCGAATACTGAAGTGATGCTGGATATTGATCGTCAGGCGTTTGTCGATCTGCTGGCAGAGCGACTGGCTTTTTATCAGCAATAACCCTGCGCGGCCGGGTTAGTCAATCCGGCCCTGATTCGTCCCCGACATAATTAGCGCTTCTTAAATCAGACATTATTTGCTTTGTTTCACCATTACGACAAAGCTATAACCTCGCGAGAAGGGATCTTGCGATGTGACGATCGTCGTTATACCTCAGTGAAAGAATCAAAATGGATGTTGCGTCATGACAATGATTTTCAATGGCCTGTTCACCGGCCTGCTGTTTCTCTTATTTGGCTGTCAGTTTGCTCACGCCAGCGTTGCCAACAGCATCCCGGATCTCCACGGACAAAGTCATAACCGAAAGCAGACTTTCAGCTGGGACAGGCCTAAATATGCCCCAGCGCCTCCTCAGCGACGCCCGAACCGGATCCTTTTTCCCCACGAGACCACGTGCAGAAAAATTACTCACGTAACATTTGATACGGATAACCCACAGCTGGCGTATACGCTCTTGGGCGGGATTATTCAGCAGGCCGTCAATAAATGTCTTGGGGTTGAAGGGGTACGGCTCTTTTCACGCACGCTACAGAATGCGCTTATTGCCAGGGGATATATTACGTCGTTGATCGATATTCCACCGCAGCCGTCAGATTCTCCTGTGCTGCAGCTTATTCTGGTGTGGGACACCCCCGAGACATCGCTCTCATTCCGCAGATTCAGCGCGCCGACTCAGGGCTGAGGGAACGTCACGTCCCCTCTCACTCGTTCACAGAACGGTTACGGCTCGAAGGGTCGGCGCTGGAACTGATCGTGACCGCATTTCGGGCAGACCGGCAACACATCCGGGGTATAAACCGCCAGATGGTAGTGGCAGTTTTCGCAAACCAGATTCCCCAGCCCCACCACTTCGCCGCTGTGATAGACCCCATGATGGTTGAGATCCTGAAACACCTCGCGCCATTCGAGCTGCG
Organism: Leclercia sp. UBA2479; assembly: GCF_002341985.1. NCBI lineage: Bacteria > Pseudomonadati > Pseudomonadota > Gammaproteobacteria > Enterobacterales > Enterobacteriaceae > Leclercia > Leclercia sp. UBA2479. The sequence goes on from NZ_DDPB01000013.1 coordinate 158,155, forward strand.
TTTTATCGGTGATATCCGCCAGCTCTTGCCAGAGACTCTCTTTAATTACCCGCATAAATACGCTGTCTGCCACCTCGCCCTGGCTCTCTTCATAGCTACGGGCAAACTCTTCTAAATCGCGGCGCACAGCCCGGGTCAGCTCTTCAACCTCTGTCCGCGTTAACTCCCCCGTCTGGATTACCCTCAGACGCGCCTGCTCTACCAACGCATCGATATCGCGCTCGCCGTTACGCAGACGTTCAGTCAACGTGGCGACCAGTTCACGGTAAAATTGAGCAACCTTGTTCATCTTTTTGCCTCCTGGGTGAGTAACTGTCTCTAATAATAGACCTTATTTATTCAGCGCTTTGTCAGTTCTGCCACAGATAGCGTAAATTCATGTCCGCCGCTTTTATGCTAAAGGCTGTTTTGACGCGGGCGTTTGGGCTATGCTATGCGGATCTGGAATACCACTTACATTGGCTACATTTGTAGCTGTATTGAACACAGGACCACTGGCTGCCATGCAAGAGCAATACCGCCCGGAAGAGATAGAATCCCACGTCCAGCAACACTGGGACGAGAAGCGCACCTTTGAAGTCACCGAAGACGAGAGCAAAGAGAAGTATTACTGCCTGTCGATGCTTCCCTATCCTTCTGGTCGACTACACATGGGCCACGTGCGTAACTACACCATCGGTGATGTGATCGCCCGCTACCAACGCATGTTGGGCAAAAACGTGCTGCAGCCAATTGGTTGGGATGCGTTCGGTCTGCCGGCTGAAGGGGCGGCGGTGAAAAACAACACGGCCCCTGCGCCGTGGACCTATGACAACATCGCTTACATGAAAAACCAGCTTAAAATGCTGGGCTTTGGCTATGACTGGAGCCGCGAGCTGGCCACCTGTACCCCGGAATATTACCGTTGGGAGCAGAAGTTCTTCACCGAGCTCTACAAAAAAGGGCTGGTCTATAAAAAGACCTCTGCCGTTAACTGGTGCCCGAACGACCAGACCGTACTGGCGAACGAACAGGTTATCGATGGCTGCTGCTGGCGCTGCGACACTAAAGTTGAGCGTAAAGAGATCCCACAGTGGTTTATTAAAATTACCGCTTACGCTGACGAGCTGCTGAACGATCTGGATAATCTGGATCATTGGCCAGATACCGTGAAGACTATGCAGCGTAACTGGATCGGTCGTTCTGAAGGGGTGGAAATCACCTTTAACGTAGAAAACTACGATCAGACCCTGACCGTTTACACCACGCGTCCGGACACCTTTATGGGTGCGACCTACCTGGCCGTAGCCGCAGGGCACCCGCTGGCGCAGAAAGCCGCCGAGAACAATCCAGAGCTGGCTGCCTTCATTGATGAATGCCGTAACACCAAAGTGGCCGAAGCCGACATGGCGACCATGGAGAAAAAAGGTGTTGCGACCGGTTTCAACGCTATCCACCCGCTGACGGGCGAAGCCGTGCCGGTCTGGGCAGCTAACTTCGTACTGATGGAGTACGGCACCGGCGCCGTGATGGCGGTTCCGGGCCACGATCAGCGCGATTACGAGTTTGCTAAGAAATACGGCCTGACCATCAAGCCGGTTATCCTGGCGGCAGATGGCGCTGAGCCTGACCTGTCCGAACAGGCGCTGACCGAAAAAGGCACCCTGTTCAACTCCGGCGAATTCAGCGGTCTGAGCTTCGAAGAGGGCTTTAACGCTATCGCCGACAAGCTGGCTGCCATGGGCGTTGGCGAGCGTAAAGTGAACTACCGTCTGCGCGACTGGGGCGTTTCCCGTCAGCGTTACTGGGGTGCGCCAATCCCTATGGTGACGCTGGAAGATGGCACCGTAATGCCAACGCCAGAAGACCAGCTGCCGGTGATCCTGCCGGAAGACGTCGTCATGGACGGTATCACCAGCCCAATCAAAGCCGATCCGGAGTGGGCAAAAACCACCGTGAACGGTCAGCCTGCGCTGCGTGAAACTGACACCTTCGACACCTTTATGGAGTCCTCCTGGTATTACGCGCGCTATACCTGCCCGCAGTATCAGGAAGGCATGCTGGATTCCGAAGCAGCAAACTACTGGCTGCCGGTCGATATCTATATTGGTGGTATCGAACACGCCATCATGCACCTGCTCTATTTCCGCTTCTTCCACAAATTGATGCGTGACGCAGGCCTGGTTAACTCTGACGAGCCAGCCAAACAGCTGCTGTGCCAGGGTATGGTGCTGGCAGATGCCTTCTACTACGTGGGCGCGAACGGCGAGCGTAACTGGGTTTCCCCGGTAGATGCGATTGTTGAGCGCGACGAGAAAGGCCGTATTGTTAAGGCGAAAGACGCCGCAGGTCATGAACTGGTCTATACCGGCATGAGCAAGATGTCCAAGTCGAAAAACAACGGCATCGACCCGCAGGTGATGGTTGAGCGTTACGGCGCGGATACCGTGCGTTTGTTTATGATGTTTGCTTCACCGGCAGATATGACGCTGGAGTGGCAGGAATCAGGCGTTGAAGGGGCTAACCGCTTCCTGAAACGCGTCTGGAAACTGGTTTATGAACACCTTGCACAGGGCGACGTCGCGGATCTTAAGGTTGACGCTCTGACTGAAGATCAGCAGGCACTGCGCCGTGATGTGCATAAAACGATTGCCAAAGTTACGGACGATATTGGTCGCCGTCAGACCTTCAATACCGCAATTGCGGCTATTATGGAACTGATGAACAAACTGGCGAAAGCCCCGCAGGAGGGCGAGCAGGATCGTGCCGTCATGCGCGAAGCGCTGCTGGCTGTTGTTCGTATGCTGAACCCGTTCACCCCGCACGCCAGCTTTACCCTGTGGAAAGAGCTCAACGGCGAAGGCGATATCGACAACGCGCCGTGGCCAGTTGCCGACGAGGCAGCCATGGTTGAAAACACCACGCTGGTGGTGGTGCAGGTTAACGGCAAAGTGCGTGGCAAAATCACCGTGGCAGTGGATGCTTCTGAAGAGCAGGTACGTGAACGTGCAGCTCAGGAGCCTCTGGTGGCGAAGTACCTTGACGGCGTTACCGTACGTAAAGTGATCTACGTACCCGGTAAACTGCTGAATCTGGTCGTTGGCTAAGCGCAGGAGGAAGCGTGCGACAACTGGCAACATTACTATTATCTCTGGCGGTGCTTGTCACCGCTGGCTGTGGCTGGCACCTGCGTAATACCACTGCGGTGCCGGATCAGATGAAAACCATGATCTTCGATTCCGGGGATCCGAATGGCCCGCTTAGCCGTGCCATCCGTAACCAATTGCGCCTTAACGGCGTTGAACTGATCGAAAAAGGTTCTCTGCGTCAGGATGTGCCATCGTTCCGTGTCTTGCGCTCATCCCTGAGCCAGGATACCGCTTCCATCTTCCAGGATGGTCGTACCGCGGAATACCAGATGGTCATGCAGGTGAGCGCGGCAGTACTGATTCCGGGCCATGATATCTATCCGATCAGTACTAAAGTGTACCGTTCGTTCTTCGATAACCCGCAGGCAGCGCTGGCAAAAGATGCTGAACGCACCATTATCGTCAACGAAATGTACGACAAAGCGGCTGAACAGTTGATCCGTAAGCTGCCGAGTATCCAGGCTGCGGATAAAAAAGAGACGGCAGAAGCGACGCCCGTTACGACCACGCCTCGCGTCTCCACGACGCTGGGTAACTGATGATCAGGTTGTACCCTGAACAACTCCGCGCGCAGCTCAAAGAGGGGCTGCGCGCGGCGTATCTGTTACTCGGAAACGATCCGCTGCTGTTACAAGAGAGCCATGACGCGGTGCGTCAGATAGCCGCGACCCAGGGGTTCGACGAACACCATAGCTTTACGCTGGATAACAGCACCGACTGGCAGGAGATTTTTTCGCTTTGCCAGGCGATGAGCCTGTTCGCCACGCGACAGACGTTGTCGATCCAGCTACCCGAAAACGGCCCTAACGCCGCCATCAACGAGCAACTCGCTACGTTGGTAAGCCTGCTGCACAGCGATCTGCTGCTGATAGTGCGAGGCAATAAGCTCACTAAAGCACAAGAAAATGCCGCCTGGATCGCTGCGTTAGCAAACCAGTCCGTGCTGGTCACCTGCCAGACACCGGAACAGGCGCAGCTACCCAAATGGGTGGCCGCCCGCGCCCGGCAGAACAACCTTCAGCTCGACGATGCCGCCAACCAGCTGCTCTGTTACTGTTATGAAGGGAATTTGCTGGCCCTCGCCCAGGCGCTGGAGCGTCTTTCTCTGCTCTGGCCGGATGGCAAACTGACCCTGCCCCGCGTGGAGCAGGCGGTGAACGATGCCGCTCACTTTACCCCGTTTCACTGGGTAGATGCCCTGCTGGCCGCCAAAAGCAAACGTGCCCTGCACATTTTGCAGCAGCTGCGTCTTGAGGGCAGCGAGCCGGTGATCCTACTCAGAACCCTGCAGCGGGAACTCTTGCTGCTGGTTAATCTGAAACGTCAGTCAGCTCACACGCCGCTGCGCGCGCTGTTCGATAAGCACCGCGTCTGGCAAAACCGCCGGGGGATGACCACCGAGGCGCTGAACCGCCTCAGCCCGGAGCAATTGCGCCAGGCCGTGCAACTGTTGACCCGCGCTGAACTCACGCTGAAACAGGATTACGGCCAGTCGATATGGTCAGAGCTGGAGAGCTTGTCGTTATTGCTGTGCCATAAAGCACTGGCTGATATTTTTATCGAAGGCTGATATGAAAACGCTACAGGCGCTGTATGGCGGCACTTTCGACCCAGTCCACTATGGGCATCTGAAGCCGGTAGAGGTACTGGCAAACCTGATTGGGCTGCAGCGGGTTATCATCATGCCCAATAATGTGCCCCCTCATCGCCCTCAGCCGGAGGCGACCAGCGAACAGCGTAAAACTATGCTTGAGCTGGCGATTGCTGATAAACCCCTTTTTCGCCTCGATGAGCGCGAGCTCCGTCGGGATACTCCCTCCTGGACTGCGCAAACCTTGCAGGCATGGCGAGAAGAGCAAGGCCCGGACGCACCGCTGGCCTTTATTATTGGGCAGGATTCGTTACTCAGCTTTCCCTCCTGGTATCAGTACGACACCATCCTCAATAACAGCCATCTTATTGTCTGCCGTCGCCCGGGCTATCCTTTAACGATGAAAGAAGAGGTGCACCAGCAGTGGCTGGAAGCGCACCTGACACCCCACGTTGACGACCTGCATACCTTGCCTGCCGGTAAAATCTATCTGGCTGAAACGCCGTGGTTTGATATCTCTGCCACCCAGATTCGTCAGCGCCTGCAGAACGGTCAATCCTGCGCAGAAATGTTACCCGAAGCGGTACTTCGTTACATTCAGCAGCAGGGTCTGTACCAGAAAACCGACAACGACGCGCTGAAAGGCTGAAAAAGCCGTCCATTCACGCTCTCGCCATTGACAGCCCCATCCAGGCTGATATCCTCCGCAGCCAGGCGATGCCAGGCATGCTTTTACAAAAACTGTTTTACAAAAATGGCGATGCAATCTCTGACCGGGGGTGGGATGATACCCGCCTCCAAACGCCCGTCCGGTGACAATTGTCCCGACGCCGCCGTCAGTTCAGGTATACTGTCTGGCTACGAATTTAATGTTGCTCAATCTCACTCACCCCAGGGGGAACACTTGCAGGGTAAAGCACTCCAGGATTTTGTTATCGACAAAATTGATGACCTGAAAGGTCAGGACATCATTGCCATTGACGTTCAGGGCAAATCAAGCATCACCGACTGCATGATCATCTGCACCGGTACCTCCACGCGCCATGTCGCGTCTATTGCTGACCATGTGGTTCAGGCGTCTCGCGCGGCAGGTATGTTACCGCTGGGCGTGGAAGGCGAAGCGACCGCTGACTGGGTCGTTGTTGACTTAGGCGATGTTATTGTCCACGTCATGCAGGAAGAGAGTCGTCGCCTGTATGAGCTGGAAAAGCTCTGGGGTTAATGCGTGAAGCTGCAGCTGGTCGCCGTTGGCACCAAAATGCCCGACTGGGTACAAACCGGTTTCACTGAATATCTGCGCCGTTTTCCTAAGGATATGCCGTTTGAACTGGTCGAAATTCCGGCGGGTAAGCGTGGCAAAAACGCGGATATCAAACGCATTCTGGATAAAGAGGGTGAGATGATGCTGGCTGCAGCAGGTAAAAACCGCATCGTCACTCTCGATATTCCGGGGAAACCCTGGGATACGCCCCAACTGGCGCACGAGCTCGAACGCTGGAAGCAGGATGGTCGCGACGTCAGCCTGTTGATTGGCGGCCCGGAGGGGTTATCCCCTGCCTGCAAAGCGGCAGCAGAACAGAGTTGGTCTCTCTCCGCGCTGACACTTCCCCACCCTCTGGTGCGGGTGCTGGTTGCCGAGAGCCTCTACCGCGCGTGGAGCATCACAACCAACCATCCTTATCACCGTGAGTAATGATTACGTTCTGGATAAATTAAGCAGCGGATGAAACTACAGAATTCTTTTCGCGACTATTCGGCTGAGTCCGCGCTGTTTGTGCGTCGGGCGCTGGTCGCCTTTTTGGGGATTTTGCTGCTTACTGGCGTGCTAATTGCCAACCTCTATAATCTGCAGGTCGTCCGTTTTACCGACTACCAGACGCGTTCTAATGAAAACCGTATCAAACTGGTTCCCATCGCGCCGAGTCGCGGCATTATCTACGATCGTAACGGCACGCCGCTGGCGCTGAACCGCACGATCTACCAAATCGAAATGATGCCTGAGAAGGTCGATAATGTTCAGCAGACGCTGGAAGCCCTGCGCAGCGTGGTGGACCTGAATGACGAGGATATCGCGACCTTTAAAAAAGAGCGCTCACGCTCGCACCGCTTTACCTCCATTCCGGTGAAAACGAACCTGACCGAGGTCCAGGTCGCCCGCTTTGCTGTTAATCAGTACCGCTTCCCGGGCGTTGAGGTGAAAGGCTATAAACGCCGCTTTTACCCTTATGGCTCGGCCCTGACCCACGTTATTGGCTACGTCTCTAAAATTAACGATAAAGACGTCGAACGCCTGGATAAAGATGGCAAACTCGCTAACTACGCGGCGACCCATGATATCGGCAAGCTGGGGATTGAGCGTTACTATGAAGACGTGCTGCATGGCCAGACGGGCTATGAAGAGGTTGAAGTTAACAACCGTGGCCGCGTCATCCGCCAGTTAAAAGAGGTGCCGCCGCAGGCAGGGCATGATATCTACCTGACCCTCGATCTGAAGCTGCAGCAATATATCGAAACCCTGCTGGCCGGCAGTCGTGCGGCGGTGATTGTTACCGACCCGCGTACCGGCAGCATTCTGTCGCTGGTCTCAACGCCAAGCTATGATCCGAACCTCTTTGTGGATGGGATCTCCAGCAAGGATTACTCCGGCCTGCTGAACGACCCGAACACCCCGCTAATTAACCGCGCCACCCAGGGCGTCTACCCGCCAGCGTCCACCGTGAAGCCGTATGTGGCCGTTTCTGCCCTCAGTTCTGGGGTAATCACCCGTAACACCAGCCTCTTTGACCCCGGCTGGTGGCAGCTGCCAGGTTCTGAAAAGCGGTACCGTGACTGGAAAAAATGGGGTCACGGTCATCTGAATGTCACCAAATCGCTTGAAGAGTCTGCCGATACCTTCTTCTATCAGGTCGCTTACGACATGGGTATCGATCGGCTGTCCGAGTGGATGGGGAAATTTGGCTATGGCCACTACACCGGTATCGATCTTTCGGAAGAACGCTCCGGTAACATGCCAACCCGCGAATGGAAGCTAAAACGCTTCAAAAAACCCTGGTATCAGGGCGATACCATCCCGGTAGGCATCGGTCAGGGGTACTGGACCGCTACGCCGATCCAGATGAACAAAGCGCTGATGACGCTGATTAACGACGGGGTGGTAAAAGTGCCGCACCTGCTGATGAGCACCGTTGAAAATGGCAAGAAAGTCCCCTGGATTCAGCCGCACGAGCCGCCGGTGGGCGATATTCATTCCGGTTATTGGGAAATTGCCAAAGACGGGATGTTTGGCGTTGCGAACCGTGCGAACGGTACGGCGCATAAATACTTTGCGGGCGCACCTTATAAAATTGCGGCGAAATCCGGTACTGCGCAGGTCTTCGGCCTGAAGGCTAACGAAACCTATAACGCGCATAAAATTGCCGAACGTCTGCGTGACCACAAACTGATGATCGGCTTCGCCCCTTATGACAACCCGCAGGTTGCCGTCTCGATTATTCTGGAAAACGGCGGCGCCGGCCCGGCGGTTGGTACCATCATGCGCCAGATCCTCGATCACATCATGCTGGGTGATAACAACACCGAATTGCCAAATGAAAACCCGGCTACCGCCGCCGCGGAGGACCAATAATCGTGACGGATAATCCGAATAAAAAATCGCTGTGGGACAAAATCCATATCGATCCGGCCATGCTGCTGATTTTGCTGGCGCTGCTGGTTTATAGCGCGCTGGTTATCTGGAGCGCCAGCGGCCAGGACCTGGGTATGACGGAGCGCAAGATCGGCCAGATTACCATGGGCCTGGTGGTGATGGTGGTGATGGCGCAGATCCCACCTCGTGTCTATGAAGGCTGGGCCCCCTATCTCTATATTTTTTGTATCATTCTGCTGGTCGCCGTCGATGCGTTTGGCGCCATTTCCAAGGGTGCACAGCGTTGGCTTGATCTGGGGATAGTACGTTTTCAGCCCTCAGAGATTGCAAAAATTGCGGTGCCGCTGATGGTGGCGCGCTTTATCAACCGCGACGTCTGCCCCCCCTCACTGAAGAACACGGCTATCGCACTGGTGCTGATCTTCCTGCCTACCCTGCTGGTGGCGGCACAGCCTGACCTGGGAACCTCGATTCTTATCGCCCTTTCCGGTCTGTTTGTACTGTTCCTTTCCGGCCTGAGCTGGCGTCTGATTGGCATCGCGGTGGTGCTGGTGGCAGCCTTTATTCCCATCCTGTGGTTCTTCCTGATGCACGACTATCAACGTCAACGCGTCATGATGCTGCTGGATCCAGAGAGCGATCCACTGGGGGCGGGCTATCATATTATACAGTCGAAGATTGCTATTGGTTCCGGTGGCCTGCGCGGAAAGGGTTGGCTCCATGGTACCCAGTCGCAGCTGGAGTTCTTACCTGAACGTCATACCGACTTTATCTTTGCGGTACTGGCAGAAGAGCTGGGGCTGGTTGGCATCTTAATCCTGCTGGCGCTTTATCTGCTGCTTATCATGCGTGGGCTGTGGATTGCGGCGCGGGCGCAAACCACCTTTGGTCGCGTAATGGCCGGTGGCTTGATGTTGATTTTATTCGTTTATGTTTTCGTAAATATTGGTATGGTGAGCGGTATTCTGCCGGTGGTTGGCGTACCGCTGCCGCTGGTAAGTTACGGAGGGTCGGCACTGATCGTGCTGATGGCCGGGTTTGGTATCGTCATGTCGATCCATACCCACAGAAAAATGTTGTCGAAGAGCGTATAAGGGGAGCGCAATGCGCAAGCAGTGGCCTGGGATCTGCATCGCAGTAAGTTTACTGGCAGCCTGTACAAGTGACGATGGTCAGCAGCAAGCGACCGTCGCACCCGCGCAGCCAGCGGTCTGTAATGGTCCGATTGTTGAGATTAGTGGTGCCGATCCACGTTTTGAACCGCTGAGCGCTACCGCCAATCAGGATTACGAGCGTGACGGCAAAAGCTATAAAATTGTGCAGGATGCTTCGCGCTTCAGTCAGGCTGGCCTGGCTGCGATTTATGATGCCGAGCCCGGCAGTAACCTGACGGCTACTGGCGAAGCGTTCGACCCTATGCAGCTTACTGCCGCCCATCCAACGCTGCCGATCCCGAGCTATGCCCGTATCACTAACCTGGCCAATGGCCGGATGATTGTGGTGCGCATTAACGATCGCGGCCCGTACGGTAATGATCGCGTTATTTCGCTCTCCCGCGCGGCGGCAGACCGACTGAACACCTCAAACAATACCAAAGTGCGCATCGATCCTATCATCGTGGCGCAGGATGGTTCGCTTTCAGGTCCGGGTATGGCCTGCACTACGGTCGCTAAACAGACCTACGCTCTGCCTGCTCGCCCCGATTTAAGCGGCGGAATGGGTAGCGTCTCCTCCCCGGCTGAGCCTGCGGTTCCCCAGGGTGATGTACGTGCTATCAGCAACGATACGCTGAAAAGTGAAGACAGCATGGGCGCGCCAGTCAGCAGCAGTGGCTTCCTCGGTGCGCCAACCACGCTGGCTTCTGGCGTGCTGGAAGGTAGCGAGCCGCCAGCACCGCAGCCGGTTGCAGCGCCGCAAAACACAGCACCGGTCACGGCGCCAGGCTCTACCCAGGGTGCCGTTGCCGCCTCCCCTGCTGCTGCGGGTAACTTTGTCGTACAGGTTGGTGCAGTCAGCGATCAGGCTCGCGCCCAGCAGTATCAGCAGGGGCTCAGCCAGAAGTTTGGTGTACCGGGTCGCCTTGAACAAAATGGCGCCGTCTGGCGTATTCAGTTAGGCCCGTTTGCCAGCAAGAGTGAAGCCGCAGCGCTGCAACAACGTTTACAAAATGAAGCGCAACTGCAGTCCTTTATCGCTGTTGCAAAATGATTAATCGGCGGTGTCCGAATTGTCAGTTTTTGTCAGAGTGGTTAACACTCTCACGCTGAAAGTCGGATGCCTGCCTGTATAGCTTTTGCTATAGTAAGGCACTTTTTTTAATTTCATCACGGACGTCGTTGTTCTGACCATGAAGACCACTTTCTCCGCTCGTTTTGTGCAGCGCATGGCGCTCACCACGGCACTTTGCGCAGCCACACTGTCTGCCGCTCACGCCGATGACCTTAACATCAAGACCATGATCCCTGGCGTTCCGCAGATTGACGCGGAATCTTATATCCTGATCGACTACAACTCCGGCAAAGTGCTGGCGGAACAGAACGCTGACGCGCGCCGTGATCCGGCCAGCCTGACCAAAATGATGACCAGCTATGTCATCGGCCAGGCAATGAAAGCGGGTAAATTTAAAGAGACGGATCTGGTCACCATCGGTAACGATGCCTGGGCGACGGGCAACCCGGTCTTTAAAGGCTCGTCTCTGATGTTCCTGAAACCAGGCATGCAGGTTCCGGTATCCCAGCTGATTCGTGGCATTAACCTGCAATCCGGTAATGACGCCTGCGTGGCGATGGCCGATTTTGCTGCCGGTAGCCAGGATGCCTTCGTCGGTCTGATGAACAGCTATGTGAACGCGCTGGGTCTGAAGAATAGCCATTTCCAGACGGTACACGGCCTGGATGCAGAGGGGCAGTACAGCTCCGCACGGGATATGGCGCTGATTGGTCAGGCGCTGATTCGTGATGTGCCGAACGAATACTCTATCTACAAAGAGAAAGAGTTCACCTTTAACGGCATCCGCCAGATGAACCGTAACGGCCTGCTGTGGGATAACAGCCTGAAGGTAGACGGCATCAAAACCGGCCATACCGATAAAGCCGGCTATAACCTGGTTGCTTCCGCCACCGAAGGTCAGATGCGCTTGATCTCTGCCGTAATGGGCGGTCGTACTTATAAAGGTCGCGAAACTGAGAGCAAAAAACTGCTGACCTGGGGCTTCCGTTTCTTCGAAACCGTGAACCCGCTGAAAGCCGGTAAAGAGTTTGCTTCCGAGCCCGTCTGGTTTGGCAGCAACGATCGCGCCTCTTTAGGTGTAGATAAAGATCTCTATCTCACCATTCCCCGTGGCCGTATGAAAGACCTGAAAGCCAGCTATGTGCTGACCTCCAGCGAGCTGCATGCACCGTTGCAGAAAAATCAGGTTGTCGGCACCATCAATTTCCAGCTTGATGGCAAAACCATCGATCAGCGTCCGCTGGTGGTGCTGGAAGAAATTCCGGAAGGCAATTTCTTTGGCAAAATCATTGATTACATTAAATTGATGTTCCACCACTGGTTTGGTTGAAATCTGAACACTTGAAAGTGTGATTTCCGTCCCCATATACTATGTAACCTGATAACTCCCACCCGCGTGGGAGTTATTCTTTTTTCGATGCAATACCGGAGCTGACATGAAAACCAAACTTAACGAACTGCTTGAATTCCCTACCCCTTTTACTTACAAAGTAATGGGTCTGGCGAAACCTGAGTTGGTTGATCAGGTGGTGGAAGTGGTACAGCGCCATGCGCCGGGTGACTATTCTCCGTCGGTCAAACCGAGCAGCAAAGGTAACTACCACTCGGTTTCAATCACCATCACCGCGACGCACATTGAGCAAGTGGAAACCCTGTACGAAGAGCTCGGTAACATCGAAATCGTACGTATGGTGCTCTAATCCTCTCGGTTACCCGGTTTGCCGGGTAACCCGTTTTCCCCCTGTGATATACTCCCCGCTACACTTTTCCTCTCGTTTTCGGAGATGTTGTTTTGCATCAGGATAAAATTCTTGTCCGCCATCTGGGGCTACAGCCCTATGAACCAGTCTCCATTGCTATGCACGAATTCACTGATACCCGCGATGAAAACACCCTGGATGAAATCTGGTTAGTTGAACATCCGCCCGTCTTCACCCAGGGCCAGGCAGGTAAAGCCGAGCATCTGCTGATGCCGGGTGACATTCCAGTGATCCAGAGCGACCGCGGCGGTCAGGTCACCTACCACGGCCCGGGCCAGCAGGTGATGTATGTGTTACTTAACCTGAAGCGCAGAAAGCTAGGCGTGCGGGAGCTGGTCACACTGCTTGAGGAGACGGTGGTCAATACGCTGGCGGAATTCGATATTGAAGCCCATCCACGTGCCGATGCGCCGGGCGTCTACGTGGGCGAGATGAAAATTTGCTCACTGGGTTTACGCATCCGCAAAGGCTGTTCATTTCACGGGCTGGCCCTGAATATCGATATGGATCTTTCGCCTTTCCATCGAATCAATCCATGCGGTTACGCAGGGATGGAAATGACCCAAATGCGTCAGTTCAGCGATAATATAGCGATTGATAATGTTCGCCCTCGTTTAGTTAATGCTTTTTTAGCACTGCTAAACTATCCACCCCATGAATATATGGATGCTTAAAATTATTCCTTTTTGGCCCACTTATTTGTCGGGCCATCCTTATTTCCCCGCATTTTGACTTTACAATAAACACGAGTTTCTATATTTTCAAAAAGCCTGCAAAGCCCCTGCCAATAAGCGCTAAATAATAGCCTGTGCCGGCACGGCCATCCGAGTGGCAAGTCACTACCTGCGCAGCAGTCAAGCAACCGTTTGATTCCTAACAGCAAGTAACTACGGCAAAACTGTTCAATCAGAACAATAAGCATAATATTTAATTTCAACTATTATTTATATTGCGAACAAGAATGGAGCGAAAGCGTGGATTATAATAATCGTCCAGAAAAACGCCTTAGTGAGCCGAGCGGAGATGCGAAACCGCAAATTTTTCGGACTTTACGCAATATTGACCTCAACTTATTGACAATATTCGAGGCAGTATATGTCCACAAAGGAATCGTTAATGCTGCGAAAATTCTTAATCTCACGCCGTCAGCTATAAGCCAGTCTATCCAGAAGTTACGCGCCATATTTCCCGATCCGCTTTTCATTCGTAAAGGCCAGGGGGTTACGCCAACCGCGTATGCCACGCATCTGCATGAATATATTAGTCAGGGGCTTGAGTCGATCCTTGGGGCACTGGATCTGACTGGCAGCTATGACAAACAGCGTACTATTACCATCGGTACCACGCCTTCAATCGGCGCACTGTTGATGCCACAGATCTACCACGCCGTCAAAACTCACGCACCGCAACTGCTGCTGCGCAACATTCCGATTACCGATGCGGAAGCGCAACTTGCCCAATTTCAGACCGACCTGATTATTGATGCTAATACGCTCAATGCACGCGCGCTCAGCCATACCGTGCTGTTTACCGACACCTTGTTATTGGTGTGTCGTAAGCATCACCCGGCGCTGAGCCAGCCGGCCACGATTGAAAATCTGCGCCATTACGAGCAAACGCTACTAATTACCGAAGGGCAAAGTATGAACGGCCTGCGTCAGCGGGTGAATGAGATCTTCCCGGAGCGTCCGGTGAGCTTTAGTAGTTACAATATGTTTACGATTGCCGCCCTGATCGGTAGCAGCGATTTGATTGGTATCATGCCGACGCGCATGTTCAGTCTGCTTCGCAACTGCTGGCCGCTGGAGCAGATCCCTCTGGCGCAACTCAATGCAGAAACGGCTGAGATTTCACTTTATTACAACAAGCTGAGCCTGCGCGATCCGGTACTGGAAAACGTCATCAACGTTATCCGTCAGACGTTTTGAGTCATCACACTACCCCTGACGCCTGTCGCGGGTAGGTCAAATCGCACAATCCAACAACTATTTTACAAATTGGCGACCGCTCAGGCTGCTTTATCGTCCGTATCAATGATATACTGCCTGTCGTTCGTTCAAATATAGTTGATAATTGCAACATTCCCTTGAATAGAAACGCTTTCCCTCGAATTTCGCAACTGGAACACGCACGCTATGAGTAAACCCATTGTGATGGAACGCGGTGTTAAATACCGCGATGCCGATAAAATGGCCCTTATCCCGGTTAAAAACGTGGCTACGGAGCGCGAAGCGCTGTTAAGAAAACCGGAATGGATGAAAATCAAACTTCCGGCCGACTCGTCGCGTATCCAGGGAATCAAAGCGGCGATGCGTAAAAACGGCCTTCACTCCGTTTGTGAAGAGGCCTCTTGTCCTAACCTGGCCGAGTGTTTCAACCACGGTACAGCGACCTTCATGATCCTGGGTGCCATCTGTACCCGTCGTTGCCCGTTCTGTGACGTTGCCCACGGTCGCCCTGTCGCGCCGGATGCGAATGAGCCGCAGAAACTGGGGCAGACAATTGCCGACATGGCGCTGCGCTATGTGGTTATCACCTCCGTTGACCGCGACGATCTGCGTGACGGCGGTGCACAGCACTTTGCCGACTGCATTACCGCGATTCGCGAGAAAAGTCCGAACATCAAAATTGAAACGCTGGTGCCTGACTTCCGTGGCCGTATGGACCGCGCTCTGGAGATCCTGAACGCGACGCCGCCAGACGTGTTTAACCACAACCTGGAAAACGTGCCACGCCTGTATCGTCAGGTACGTCCTGGTGCAGACTACAACTGGTCTCTGAAGCTGCTGGAGCGCTTTAAAGAGGCGCATCCAGATATCCCAACGAAATCGGGTCTGATGGTGGGTCTGGGCGAAACTAACGAAGAGATTATTGAAGTGATGCGCGACCTGCGTCGTCACGGCGTGACCATGCTGACGCTGGGCCAGTATCTCCAGCCAAGCCGTCACCACCTGCCGGTTCAGCGCTACGTCAGCCCGGAAGAGTTTGATGAAATGAAAGCTGAAGCCATGGCAATGGGCTTTACCCATGCAGCCTGTGGTCCGTTTGTCCGCTCTTCTTACCACGCCGATATGCAGGCGAAAGGGGAAGAGGTGAAATAAGCGGATCACACCCGCTTACATTTCCCCCATAAAAAAACCGGCCTAAGCCGGTTTTTTTGTTTACCGCGAGCCTATTACTCTTTGTGAGAGAGCTTCTCAGCGGTGATGTCTGCATCGGCCGTTTTCTTTGCCGTTACATCATCGTCGTTCATCGCTTTTTTGAAGCCTTTAATGGCTGCACCCAGATCTCCGCCCAGCGTGCGTAACTTTTTAGTACCAAACAGCAGGACCACCAGTGCGGCAACCACCAGCAGTTTGGTAATACTAATCTCACCCATAGATACCTTCTTGACTTGAAACAGGCTGCGTAATGCGCCCTTAAAACCCGAGATTATTAACGGTCATTTGGCGCGCTGACACAATAGCAATCTGTAACAAGGTGAATCAAGCCTTGTTGAAAAAAACGTCATAATAATTGCGGTGGCGCAAAACGGCGGTTACGTAACACCGGTAATTGTTGCCGGGCATAGGCGATACGTTGTGGGTTGATTTCAGCGATTAACAGCGCAGGTGCCTCCGCCGCAGCGGCAACGGTCACGCCCAGCGGATCGATGACACGGCTTTGCCCGATATTTTTGTTCCCACACTCGCCTGCCGCCACGACATAACAGGTCGTATCCAGCGCTCGGGCCGCCAGCAACGTCGACCAGTGATGCTCCTTCAGGGGGCCCCGGACCCAGGCCGCAGGGAGTACCAGTACCTGTGCGCCCGCCAGCGCCAGATTGATCGCCATCTCCGGGAAACGAAGATCGTAACAGGTCATCAACCCAAGCTGGATCCCCTCGATCTCGATAAGCGGCGGCACGATCGTTCCGGCATCCACCAGCCTCGACTCCTGAATACTGAACGCATCGTAGAGATGCAGTTTGGCGTACTGCTCAACGATTTTGCCGCCCCGCAATGCAACCAGCGTATTCACCGCCCTGCCCGCATTGGAAGGCACATGCAGCGTCAAGACGGTTGTCATAGTATTGCGTGCGCTCTCAGCCAGTAGCAATGTGAGAAAACCGCCGTCGAGCGGCTGAGCCGATTTCACAGACAGATCCGGGTCGTTATCATTACGCGCTAGCAGCGCTTCGGGTAACACCAGCAGCGAGGCCCCCTGCTCCGCGGCCTGCTCCATCAGCGATAAACAGGTTTCTGCATTTTTTTGCCATTCCGGCGTTACTGCAAACTGCCCTACCGCGACATACATATTTTCCCCCTGCCATAAACGGCGTTACACTCATAACCTCTACACATCAAATAGCAGGTATTGTTCGTGTTTCAACTACTTTTAGCCGTATTTATTGGCGGCGGAACGGGCAGCGTTGCGCGTTGGTTGTTAAGCATGCGCTTCAACCCACTGCATCAGATCATCCCCCTGGGCACGCTGGCCGCCAACCTGATCGGTGCGTTTATCATTGGCATGGGTCTGGCCTGGTTCAACCGCATGACGCATATTGACCCTGTCTGGAAGCTTCTGATCACCACCGGCTTTTGTGGTGGCCTGACAACGTTTTCAACGTTTTCGGCGGAAGTCGTCTTTTTGCTGCAGGAAGGCCGTGTTTCGTGGGCGTTATTGAATATCGCGTTAAACCTGCTGGGGTCGCTGATGATGACCGCGATCGCATTCTGGCTTTTTTCTGGCGCAAACGCGCAATAGAAACCGCGCGTTAATGTTGTCTTAATTTTTCTCTGGCACCCTGAGCCCAACTTGTGAGAAGGGGTGCCGGGATGAAAGAGAACATGATGTGCGCGGGGATGGTGATGCTGAGTTTGCTTATCGTCGCCAGCTTTCTGAATTTATATCTGTTTAGCTAAGCTGAAACGAAAAAAACCCGCTCAGTGAGCGGGTTTTGAAATTCTTGCTGTCTCGTCTGGATTACAGAGCGATTACGTTAGCAGCAGAAGGGCCTTTGGCACCGTTAGTGATTTCAAACTCAACGCGCTGACCTTCAGCCAGAGTTTTGAAACCATTGCTCTGGATTGCAGAGAAGTGTACGAACACGTCTTTGCTGCCATCTTCCGGAGTAATGAAACCGAATCCTTTGGACTCATTAAACCACTTAACGTTACCTTTAATCTTAGACATCAAAATTACCTTTACATGAAAAAAAGACACTAATGCTGTGTCGGGTATCAGTACATCAATTGTGAGACGTTTTGTCCAGCGGAGATTTTATAAAAAGTGACAAAAGTCGCGTTAATCTTTGCCACTTCCTTTTTATCCTTTGCGATTCAATGACTGACTGTTTTTTCACCAAAATGTAAAGTTATCTCAGTTAAAACTGGAAGCGCATCCAGGCAAAATAGACGTTACCGTTATTATACGTTCCGGGTATATAGGTCATCTGGAAAGTTGCCGGACCGTAACCCACGGAAGCCAGGGGTAGCAATACAGGTACGGGGATGTACTTCCAGTTATCACGTGCGGTGACGCCAGCGGTATAGCCCAATCCGACGTGGAAATTGTCATCTGCCAGCGGTCGCCAGGTCTTTTCCCAGCCATAACCCCCGATCGGCTCCCATTTGTTATAGGAGTCTTTAAACGCCATCAGATAGATACCGTTCCAGTTACCTTTCTCATCCCAGCGTGACTGACCAAAGCCAGCACCCCATGGGCGCTCGTTATAGCGGTCGGTCTTATCTTTATCATAGGCAAAACGGGCATGCCAGGTGATGGCCGGTACGTAGAGGTCATAATGTTCGGGTTCGTTCCATGTTTGCGCAACGTTATCCTTAAACGTTGAAAACCACCCTTTGTCGCTTCCATTTTCAGCGGATAACGCGGCGGAAGAGAGTGTAAGCTGAGCAAAAATAAACAAAAAAACCAGGGAAAATTTATTAATTACTGTCACGATTCTATTACCATGCTATGTATTCAACGCTTATCTTCGCATAGCTTAATTGAATGAACCCTTAACAACATTAGCGCTACTCTTAATTATTAATCACTACTAATAAGATTTATCCTGGGTAACCCTGTCCATTACGCTAATAATCCTCTACATACAGCTAAAAAAGGCTCAAAAGGTGGCAAGGCACGCTGTACGCCACTCCCACGTTGGGCCTGCTAATGACTGGCTAAAAAAATAATATGCTATCTGCATAATTATCAACTCAGCGATAATAATTATTTACCCCACTTACCATCCGGTAAAAATATATTTCTACAATGAATAAAAGCGAGTGGAAAATAACACCTCCAACCGAACCTCGCGAATAAATATAACACCTTGCTCCGCAAAGAAATTTTTAGCTTACGATGTTTGCGCAGCACCTTGACGGCGGTGCGTAACCGACGTGAAGGTGGAGGCGTAGGCCTTACACGGACGGCTTTCGTTACCAGGCCTGCTAAATATCGCTGATCTCCCCTTTAGTAGTAGATTTATTGATTTTGGTCAGCAATATTGGGCCATTATTTCGGCACATTTTTACACCTTATGATTCTTACTACTTTTATCCATACGCTCTGGGCGTCGGGGACAGGGGAAAACATGCTTACCGTTATTGAGCTTCTTATCGGCGTGGTCGTCATTGTTGGCGTCGCGCGCTATATCATCAAAGGCTACTCAGCCACCGGCGTGTTGTTCGTGGGGGGCCTGGCCCTGCTGATCGTCAGCGCGCTGATGGGCCATCAGGTTTTACCTGCCAGTGCAGAAAGCACAGGTTACACCGCGACTGATATTGTTGAGTACATCAAAATCCTGCTGATGAGTCGCGGCGGCGACCTCGGCATGATGATCATGATGTTATGCGGTTTTGCCGCTTACATGACGCACATCGGTGCCAACGACATGGTCGTGAAGCTGGCCTCGAAACCGCTTCAATACATCAACTCTCCTTATATGTTGATGATTGCCGCCTATTTCGTGGCTTGCCTGATGTCGCTGGCAGTTTCATCGGCCACCGGTTTGGGCGTGCTACTGATGGCAACGCTGTTCCCGGTAATGGTAAACGTGGGGATCAGTCGTGGTGCCGCCGCGGCGATTTGCGCCTCCCCCGCAGCCATTATTCTCTCCCCTACTTCCGGAGATGTGGTGCTCGCAGCGAAAGCCGCAGAAATGCCGCTGATTGATTTTGCCTTTAAAACGACCCTGCCCATCTCCATTGCGGCCATTATTGGTATGGCTATCGCGCACTTCTTCTGGCAGCGCTATCTCGATAAAAAAGAGAACATCTCTCACGAAATGATGGATGTGAACGAGATCACCACCACGGCACCGTCGTTTTATGCCATCCTGCCGTTTACACCCATTGTGGGCGTCCTGATTTTCGACGGCAAATGGGGCCCACAGCTGCATATCATCACCATCCTGGTTATCTGTATGTTGGTGGCCGCCGTGCTGGAATTCGTACGGGGTTTTAATATCCAGAAGGTCTTTAGCGGTCTCGACGTTGCGTGGCGCGGTATGGCCGATGCCTTTGCCAACGTAGTGATGCTGCTGGTGGCAGCCGGGGTCTTCGCCCAGGGGCTGAGCACCATAGGCTTTATTCAGAGCCTGATCTCTATCGCCACCTCGTTTGGCTCGGCAAGCATTATCCTGATGCTGGTGCTGGTGGTACTGACCATGCTGGCCGCGATGACCACTGGCTCCGGCAATGCTCCTTTTTATGCGTTTGTCGAAATGATTCCAAAACTGGCGCACTCATCGGGGATTAACCCAGCCTATCTCTCGATCCCGATGTTGCAGGCCTCCAATCTTGGCCGTACCATCTCTCCCGTCTCTGGTGTGGTGGTTGCCGTTGCCGGTATGGCAAAAATTTCGCCTTTCGAAGTGGTAAAACGCACCTCAGTTCCGGTACTGGTGGGGCTAGTGATTGTGATTGTCGCTACCGAGATTCTGGTGCCCGGCACCGCAGCAGGTTAACCTGCCGCTCAGCAAAAAGCGCCGTCTGGCGCTTTTTGTGTTTTAATTACGGCAAGTAATTATTTGCTTTCAACTATCAGGAATTGACATGTTCAGGAAGGATTTCGTTTACCGTCTCAGCGCCGCCGCCGTGGCGATGTTTGCCTGCACCGCACAAGCTACGCCACTGAAGGCAACCCAGTACGGGGATTTTGACCGCTACGTGCTGGCATTGTCGTGGCAGTCGGGATTCTGTCAGAGCCTGCACGACAGAAAGAGCGCCGAGCCGGACGAGTGTCGCCTGCAAAAAGAGAGCACGGACAAAACTGCGGTCCTGACGATCCATGGCCTGTGGCCGGGTCTGCCGAAGTCGGTTGCTGCGCGTGGTGTGGATGAACGCCGCTGGATGCGCTTCGGCTGCGCGACTCGCCCGATTCCTAACATGCCGGAAGCCAAAGCGGGGATGAAATGCGCCGCGGCAGAAACGGGTTTATCACTTACAGGGGCCGCAAAGCTGAGCGAGTCCATGCCGGGCGCAGGAGGGAACTCCTGCCTTGAACGGTATGAATATGCGAAGCACGGCGTCTGTTTTGGATTCGATCCTGACGCCTATTTTGGCACGATGGTGCGGATGAATCAGGAGGTCAAAAGCAGCCCTCTGGGACAGTTCCTCGCCGCCAATTATGGCAAAACCATCAGCCGCAGCGCTTTTGATGCGGCCGTGGCCCAAAGCTTTGGCAAGCCGGCGGTAAAAGCCGTAAAGCTCACCTGTAACGGCAACCCTGCCTATCTCACCGAGATGCAAATCTCGCTGCAGGCCAGCCAGATTAACGCGCCGCTTGCGGCCTCATCCTTTGCCCCACAGCCGCATCCGGGCAACTGTGGGAAAAAGTTTGTTCTCGATAAAGTAGGATATTAAGCGCTTACTTACGCGCGTCCGGGCGCACCAGGTCAAAACGCTGGTCTTCGCTTATTGCAAAGTAAGCACTCGGTCCACCGGCGCGGAGCACAGGCTCCGCCCGTGCCGTCTGATAAATACCGTCCTGCAGTAGCGCTTCATCGATATGAATCCCCACCACCTCCCCCAGTACCAGCCAGGTGTCAATGGCTTCGCCATTCGCGGCGGTGAGCTGAATACATTGTGATAAGCGACATTCGAAGTTCACCGGGCTTTCAGCCACTCGTGGTACCTGTACAACCCGGCTTTCAGCCTTGGTTAGCCCGGCACGAATAAACTCATCCTCACCGTGCGGCAGGCTGGCGGATGTTTCGTTCATCGCGCTGGCCAGCGTGCGGGTCGTAAGATTCCAGACAAACTCGCCGGTCTCAACGATGTTACGCACGCTGTCCTTCCAGCCACTGCTGGCAAAGCCAATAATGGGCGGATGGTAGTTAAAGCAGTTAAAGAAGCTGTAGGGTGCCAGGTTGTGTTGCCCTGACGCATTACGAGAGGCGATCCAGCCAATCGGACGCGGGCCAATGATGGCATTCAGCGGGTCATGCGGCAGGCCGTGCCCCTGTGAAGGTTGGTAAAAGTACATAGCGCTCTCTGAACAGTATGGAGACTGGCAGGGCGTAAATTGCGCTTCGCTCATTCCCCTGCCCCCAGGAGAATCAGCGTAACGCAATCTGTTAGATTTTACGACGTTATCACCCGGGCAGGCCGTCTTCTGTCTGCCTGAGTCGCCCCATCCGGGCGCTTAAAAACTATAATGCAAAACGGCGAAGGATCACGCGCCGGGGCCTAAAATCATACAAACGACTCAGGGAGACGGGTTATGAACAATCACCTCTGTGAATGTGCGCTTGATCACTTCAAACATGGCGCCAGAGTCAGTATTATCATCAGACGATAAACCCTCGCTGCCAGACGGCGAGGGTTTTCTTTTGGGATCTTTTCTGCGGTTGTCGCAGCATTAACGACATGGAGTAAATTATGTCACGACCAACAATCATCATTAATGAACTCGATGCTGAACGTATCGACCGCCTGTTAGAGCAGCCGGCGTTTGCTTCTCTGCCCGTTGCTGATGCCCTCAATGCCGAGCTGGATCGCGCCCAGATGTGCACGCCGCAAAATATGCCGCATGATGTGGTGACGATGAACAGCAAGGTAAAGTTTCGCGATTTGACCACCGGGGAAGTGCGTGTCCGCACCCTGGTCTATCCCGCGCAGATGACCGACAGCGCGACCCAGCTTTCGGTGCTGGCTCCGGTTGGCGCAGCGCTGATTGGTTTACGCGCCGGAGATACCATCAACTGGGCGTTACCTGGTGGCACATCGACGCATCTGGAGGTGCTGGAACTGCTCTGGCAACCTGAAGCGGCCGGTGAATACCTACGTTAACCTTTCTGAATAAGCGTCCCGACGCTTTGCACAGAGGATGCCCGCGCATCCTCTTTCCGCAAAATCATACTTTCGTGCTATTGAGCGTAAATTCCCGTTAATCCAGGCTTAATTTGTTTCAGTGCCGCGGGGACGGTCATGAACGAAGGGCTTGTTATCTCACTCTTTTTCCTGGTGTTAATGGCAGTCATTATTATGGCTGTGCTTTATCTTGAACGGCACTGGTAACCTATCACCGTAAATTCCCCGCTCCCGGTTAACTCTTTTTTCCCGCCTCTTTTCTGCCTGAAAGATTTATTCAGACGATATTAAAAGTGCCACCCGCCTGGCAGAAACGAACATTCTCTTGTGATTGAATGGATAGTGCGTTAATTAACAGGGAGAAAGTCGCATGTATCAGACAATTATTATGCCGGTGGATGTTTTTGAAATGGAACTGAGTGATAAAGCGATTCGCCACGCCGAATTCCTGGCACAACAGGATGGCATCATTCATTTACTGCATGTCCTGCCCGGATCATCCAGCTTCGGCCTGCATCGTTTCGCCGCGGACATTCGCCGCTTCGAAGAGCACATTGAGCACGAAGCACAAACGCGCCTGAAAACCATGGTCAGTCATTTCAGCATTGACCCGTCCAGGATCAGAACGCACGTCTGTTTTGGTAATGTGCGCGATGTGGTTAATGAAGTCGCCAGCGAACTCAATGCCGATGTGGTGGTGATTGGCTCGCGCAACCCCTCAATTTCCACCCACCTGCTGGGTTCGAACGCGTCAAGCGTCATCCGCCACGCCTTTATTCCGGTGTTGGTCGTCAGGTAAAAAAAGAGGCTACCCTGGGGGTAGCCTCTTCACTTTGCAGGTGTAGTCTTACTTTTTTTTATGCCGTCCTGGTGCGAATCAGATAATCAAAGGAACTCAGTGACGCCTTCGCCCCTTCGCCGGTAGCGATGATGATCTGTTTGTACGGTACGGTGGTGCAGTCGCCCGCTGCGAACACGCCTTTCACGCTGGTTTCGCATTTCGCGTCAATGATGATTTCGCCCATGCGATTACGCTCAATGGCGCCTTCCAGCCAGTTAGTGTTTGGCAACAGCCCAATCTGCACGAAGATCCCCGACAGCTGTACGCCGTGCACATCACCGCTCACGCGGTGGCGGTATTCCAGACCTGTCACTTTAGTACCGTCGCCCTTCACTTCCGTCGTCTGCGCATTCAGAACGATATCGACGTTTTTCAGGCTACGCACTTTATCCTGCAGGACCTGGTCCGCTTTCATTTCAGGGGCAAACTCCAGCAGCGTAACGTGTTCAACGATACCCGCCAGGTCGATAGCCGCTTCCACGCCGGAGTTACCGCCGCCGATCACCGCCACGCGTTTACCTTTAAACAGCGGGCCGTCGCAGTGTGGGCAATAGGTCACGCCTTTGGTGCGATAGTGATCTTCACCCGGCACGTTCATGTTGCGCCATTTGGCACCAGTTGCAATGATGATGCTGCGTGCTTTAAGCACCGCGCCGGAGGCGGTTTCAATCTGGTGTAACCCGCCTTCAACCGCTGCCGGAACCAGTTTGCTGGCGCTCTGGCTGTCAATCACATCCACTTCGTAATCGCTAACGTGCGCCTTCAGGGCACCGGCCAGCTTCTGGCCTTCGGTTTTCGGCACAGAGATATAGTTTTCAATATCCACGGTGTCGAGCACCTGGCCGCCAAAACGCTCGCCCATCAGACCGGTACGAATACCTTTACGTGCCGAGTAGACCGCCGCCGCCGCACCTGCCGGGCCAGAGCCCACGATGAGTACGTCGTAAGCATCGCGTTTGTTCAGCTCGTCTGCTGCGCGTTTTTCCGCGCCGGTATCCACTTTCGCCACGATTTCAGCCAGCGTCATACGGCCCTGACCAAACTCTTTACCGTTCATAAAGACCGCGGGAACGCCCATTACGTTACGTTCGGTGATCTCGTTCTGATACACGCCGCCGTCGATAGCCGTGTGTTTGATACGCGGATTCAGTACCGACATCAGGTTCAGCGCCTGCACAACGTCAGGGCAGTTATGGCAAGAGAGCGAGTAATAGGTTTCGAACTCGAAATCACCGTCGATATCGCGGATCTGCTCCAGCAGCGCCTGCGCCTCTTTGGACGGATGCCCACCGGTCCACAGCAACGCCAGTACCAGGGAGGTAAATTCGTGGCCCAGCGGAGAACCGGCGAAGCGCGGCCCCTGCACAGAGCCAGGGTTAGTAATCAGGAAAGAGGGCTTACGCACTGGCAGCGCGTTATCTTCCTTAAAGGTCACTTTCGGTGACAGTTCGGCAATCTCTGCCAGCAGTTCCTTGATCTCTGCCGATTTAGCGCTGTCATCCAGCGTGGCAATCAGCTCAACAGGTTTGGTCAGTTTTTCAAGGTAAGCCTTGAGCTGGGTTTTCATATTTGTGTCGAGCATTGTTCTTCCCTCTCTTAAAACGTCATCATGCAAGCCGCCTTATTTGGGCCGCCTGAATGCAACTTGCATCATGGTGCTGAAATAAATGGGCGCGGGCGCGCCCATTGATGAACGGGTAGTAAAACTTAGATTTTACCAACCAGATCTAAAGATGGAGCCAGGGTCGCTTCGCCTTCTTTCCATTTCGCCGGGCATACTTCGCCTGGGTGAGAAGCAACGTACTGAGCCGCTTTCACTTTACGCAGCAGGTCAGACGCATCACGGCCGATACCTTCAGCGGTAACTTCGATTGCCTGGATGATGCCCTGCGGGTCAACAACGAAGGTTGCACGATCTGCCAGGCCTTCGTCTTCACGCATGTTGTCGAAGTTACGGGTCAGGGCGCCAGTCGGGTCACCGATCATCGCGTATTTGATTTTCGCGATGGTTTCAGAGCTACCGTGCCATGCTTTGTGGGTGAAGTGGGTGTCAGTAGAGACAGAGTAAACATCTACGCCCAGTTTCTGCAGCTCTTCATAGTGGTCTGCAACGTCGCCCAGTTCGGTCGGGCAAACGAAAGTAAAGTCAGCCGGGTAGAAGAAGAAGACGCTCCAGCGACCTTCGGTATCTTTCTCGGTTACTTCAATGAACTCACCGTTTTTGAACGCCTGGTTTTTGAAAGGTTTAATTTTAGTGTTAATCAAAGACATCTGTACTTCCTCCGTGTTTTCGTTGAGGTGTAAGGTAACCAACTTTGCTCATCGGGGCTAATGGGTAGGCGTTATCAAATCAATCAGCCATACCTAACAACCCACCTGAAACCGGTTATCAACCCTTAAACGTAAAAAGGCCGCCTTTACGGGCGGCCCTGATACCTGAAATACCCGTGGGTAACTTCAGTGCCAGCCGAAGCTGGCGATGTGTTGCGCTCTACATTACCTTTAGCAAGGTCGTAACAGCGCTATGGATTACACCATCCTGTATGATAAAGGACAATTACCCGGCACCGCACTTGTGCCTATGGTTGCGATAGGTTTTGTCGAATCAGATGCCTGGCCTCTGATATATAAGGATTTTTATGTTGAAACGTACCCTTTTACTCTCTCTCATTCCCGCTTTGGTGCAGGCAGAGGAGTTACCCGCCCCTGTTAAAGCTATTGAAAAACAGGGTATCACCATTATCAAACCCTTCGAGGCACCCGGCGGCGTAAAAGGCTGGCTGGGCAAATATCAGGATATGGGGGTCACCATCTACCTGACCCCAGACGGCAAGCATGCTATCTCCGGGTACATGTACGATGATAAAGGGACCAACCTTAGCGAAAAGGTGATTCAGAAAGAGATCTATGCGCCCGCCGGCCGCGAGCTGTGGCAGCGCATGGAGAAAGCACAATGGCTCCTGGAGGGGGATAAAGCGGCACCGCGCGTTATCTATGTCT
The DNA here is from genome assembly GCF_002341985.1 of Leclercia sp. UBA2479. Lineage (NCBI taxonomy): Bacteria > Pseudomonadati > Pseudomonadota > Gammaproteobacteria > Enterobacterales > Enterobacteriaceae > Leclercia > Leclercia sp. UBA2479. Next base: position 184,651 of record NZ_DDPB01000013.1, read on the forward strand.
TCGCCGATCCGTTCTGTCCTTACTGCAAACAGTTCTGGCAGCAAGCACAGCCCTGGGTGAAGGCAGGAAAAGTACAACTTCGTACGTTGCTGGTAGGCGTCATCAAACCCGAAAGCAAAGCCACCGCTGCGGCCATTCTGGCGGCGAAAGATCCGGCCAAAGTCTGGCATGAGTATGAAAGCTCAGGCGGCAAATTGTCGTTAGATGTCCCCTCTTCCCCCTCTGCTGAACATCTTAAAACGCTGAAGGATCATGAGGCCATTATGGATGCCCTCGGGGCAAACGCCACGCCCGCCATTTATTACATGAACAGCGACAACGAATTACAACAAGTGACCGGGCTGCCCGAAAAAGAACAATTGGATATGATGATGGGTAAACAATAATGTTACCCGGTGGCGGCCATTTCTCTCCGCCACCACCCCTTTCGTGGATAATTTAATAAAAATCTTCGTCTCGAATAAATCCACAGGCATGATATATTTAGTTCACGTTCAAACGTAATTAAGCTAGTCATTGAAATGGATTGTAAATGGCTAAATTAAATCTATAGCTATCATTTATACGAAAAGCGCTATCGGCACAGCTACATCAGGAAGAAACATGGCTAACCTTTATGATCTGAAGAAATTTGACCTTAACCTGCTGGTGATATTTGAGTGCATTTATCAGCATCTGAGTATAAGCAAAGCGGCAGAAACGCTTTTTATTACCCCTTCGGCGGTCAGTCAGTCATTACAGCGGTTGCGCAATCAGCTCAACGATCCGCTTTTTATTCGCTCGGGTAAAGGTATTACGCCCACGACGGTTGGCACCAATTTGCATATCCATCTGGAACAGAATCTAAACCAGCTGGAGCAGACCATTAATATCATGCACAACAGTAAGTTGAAGAAAAACTTCATCATCTACTGTCCGCAAATAATTACCACTAAAGTGATTATGGAGCCGCTAAAGCTGCTAATAGGCGAACATAATTATGAAATTGAACTGCATGACATGATGGTGACGCGTGAGTCGGCTGAAGATTTACTGGCCTACCGAAAAGCCGACCTGATCTTCTCCTTCACGCCGTTACAAAACCGGTCAATTACCTGTACAGATTTCAGAGAGATACCCTTCGTTCTTTTCTGCCGAAAAGATCATCCGCGTATTGGGGAGGCCCCGGATCGCGAAAGCTTGCTGCTGGAGAAATTCACCGCCTTTTTAAGCGAGGAGCCAGGAGTTAAAAACTTCCAGTCAACCATTGCGGAAGCGCTCCCGGATCGCAATGTCGCTTTTCGTAGCGACTCCTATATGACGATACTCTCTATGGTTAGCACTTCGGATATGATTGGCATCGCCCCGGAAATTGTTTATCAGCGATATGCCGATTTTCTTGAATTGAGAGCGATCAATGCTGATTTTGAGCTGCCGCGAATGAAAATACATATGATGTATAACCGTTCCGCATTGAACAGCAACAGCTTCTCCCATTTTATTGCGCAAATTAGTCCATAAAAATAATCGATTCTGATCGGGTATTACACCGGGATCAGAATCGCATTATTTTATCTTCGTCTCACAACGTATTTAATCGTTCTGCGGCGGCCAGAAGCGTTGACTCCTGCTTGGCAAAACAGAGCCGAATAAGCTTATGTGGGAAGGGCCCGGCACAAAATACTGAGAGCGGAATGGCGGCCACGCCCACCTCTTTTGTCAGCCACTGACAGAAACTCACATCATCGAGATCGGAGATGGCGCTATAGTCAGCGAGCAAGAAATAGGTACCCTCGCAGGGCAATAGCTTCAGGCGGCTATTGCCGAGGGCGTCAACAAAACAGTCCCGACGGGTCCGGTAAAACGCCGGTAATTCGCGATAATGACCCGGTTCGGCGCGCAGCATATCTGCCAGCGCCAGCTGAGCCGGGGTATTAACCGAAAAGGTCAGGTACTGATGCACCTTGCGCAACTCGGCGGTGATGGCCGCCGGCGCCACACAGTAACCTACTTTCCAGCCGGTCATGTGATAGGTTTTGCCAAAGGACGATACCGCAATGGCGCGCTGGCGCAGCTGCGGATGGCACAGCACGCTGGCATGTCCCTCTTCGGCGAAGCAGATATGCTCATAGACTTCATCGCTCAGCACGTAGATTTCACGGTCGGCAATCGCCTGCCACAGGGCGGCGAAATCGGCCTTGCGCCATACCGTCGCTGACGGGTTATGCGGCGTATTCAGGATCACTAAACGTGTTTTGTCACTCAACAGGGCAGCAAAGGCCTGCCAGTCCGGGCGAAAGTGTGGCGGCTGCAGCGCGATGCGTTTCATGACCCCACCAGCCAGTTCAATCGCGGGCGCGTAGCTGTCGTAGCTCGGATCAAAGCAGATCACCTCATCACCGGCGCGTACCAGCGCAGTAATGGCCGCATATAACGCTTCGGTCGCGCCGGCGGTAACCGTCACTTCTGTATTCGCATCTGGTGTGTAGCCGTAGAGCTCGGCCGTTTTATCGGCAATGGCTTCGCGCAGAGGCTGAACGCCGGTCATCGGCGCATATTGATTTGCGCCGGCGGCAACGTGATGCGCCAGCCGAGCCTGTAAATAGCCCGGGCCATCGAAATCCGGAAACCCCTGCGAAAGATTAATGGCGTTGTGCTGCTGGGCCAGAGCGCTCATTTGCGTGAAGATGGTGGTGCCAAGATTGGGGAGTTTGCTTTTTGGAATCAACGGTTTATCGTTCATTGTGTTATGCCTGCTTGTAATACTTATGTTGCTGCCACTATAACACGATGTTAGTCTTTAGCAATCAAGACGCTTAGACGTCTATATAAGATAACGCTTCCTGACTGACAGACAGAGGTAGAACGGACATGACAGAAAACCTGCAACTTACTCAACTGGTCGACGCCTGCCGCTGGATTGGCGCCAAAGGCTGGGCGCCTGCCACGGGTGGCAATATGTCTGTCCGTCAGGACGCGCAGTTTTGCTGGCTTAGCGAATCGGGCAAAGATAAAGGCAGCCTGACCGAACAAGACTTTCTGCAAGTAGAGATCGCGACGAACCGTGCCCCTTCCGGGCGTAAGCCGTCGGCGGAAACAGGTCTGCATACCTTAATCTACCGTCTGTTTCCTGATGCCAACGCCGTGCTACATGTCCATACGGTGAATGCCACCGTGCTGTCACGTCTCGTCAAAACGGCAGAGCTGAAGATCAGCGGTTTTGAAATGCAGAAATCCCTGACCGGCCAGACCTCGCATCTGGATACGCTGGCCATCGCCGTATTCGATAACGATCAGGATATTGATGCCCTCGCCTCGCGAATCGCCCACTACGCACAAGAGCGCCCCCTTAATTATGGTTTTCTTCTGCGCGGCCATGGCTTAACCTGCTGGGGACGCGACGTGGCTGAGGCCCGTCGTCACCTGGAAGGTCTTGAATTCTTATTTGAATGTGAAATGCGTTTACGCCAACTGGAGAGAGTATGATTCGCGCGATTGTGACGGATATTGAAGGGACGACCACTGATATTCGTTTTGTCCATAATGTGTTATTCCCCTACGCGCGTGAGCGGTTGGCAGCGTTTGTCGCAGCCCAGCAATACGCCGAGCCGGTGAAATCCATTCTGGATAATCTACGCGATGAAATCGGCGCACCGCAGGCCAGCGCCAGCGAGCTAACGGACGCGCTGTTGCAGTTTATGGATGAAGACCGCAAATCCACCGCGTTAAAAGCGTTGCAAGGGATCATCTGGCACGACGGCTACGTTAACGGTGATTTTACCGGCCACCTCTACCCCGACGTGCTGCCGTCGCTGGAGAAATGGAAAGCTCAGGGCATTGATCTCTATGTCTATTCCTCAGGCTCTGTTGCTGCGCAAAAACTGTTATTTGGCTACAGCGATGAGGGCGATATTACGCATCTCTTCAGCGGCTATTTTGATACCCATGTGGGCGCTAAGCGCGACGTTCAGTCTTATCAGAACATCGCGGCGCAGATTAGCGTTGCACCGTCGCAAATCCTTTTCCTGTCCGATATACATCAGGAGCTGGACGCCGCTGAGCAGGCCGGTTTTCGCACCCTGCAACTGATTCGCGGCGATGACGACGGCGCGAGCCATCACCATCAGGTGCACCAGTTTGACGACATTAACCCGGAGCAGATCCCTTCATGAGCGCATTAACGATTTATTCTGATAAAGACGCCAGCCAGCCGCAGTGGCACAGCACCGATGCCGCCGAAATTGCCGAACAGCTCAACGCCAAAGGTGTGCGGTTTGAACGCTGGGCGGCGGATCGTGATTTAGGCCAGGATCCGGCACCGGAGGCGGTGATCAACGCCTACCAGCATGCGATCGATAAACTGGTGGCAGAGAAAGGCTACCAGAGCTGGGATGTGATCAGCCTGCGCGCCGACAACCCGCAAAAAGAGGCGCTGCGTGCGAAGTTCCTCAACGAACACACCCATGGCGAAGACGAAGTGCGTTTCTTCGTCGAGGGCGCAGGGCTGTTCTGCCTGCACATCGGGGATCAGGTGTATCAGGTGTTGTGTGAGAAAAACGATCTGATCTCGGTGCCTGCCGGCACGCCGCACTGGTTTGATATGGGTTCGGAGCCGAACTTTACCGCCATTCGTATTTTCGATAATCCCGAAGGCTGGATCGCACAGTTTACGGGCGATGCGATTGCTGACGGCTATCCACGCCTCGCATGATATCTCCCCCTCTCCCTTCCGGGGAGAGGGGGTCTAAAAGCACTACCGCTTCAGTTCCTTCGAAGACTCAGGAAAATTTCCCTTCTGCTACCTGCAGCGGCGTAACCACGCCCGTATCCAGCACCCAACCGCTAATCAAGGCTGCTGGCGTCACGTCAAACGCCGGGTTGTAAACCTGCGCATCCGCGGGGGCCCACTGGACTTCGCCAAAGCTCCCCGCCACGCCCGTGACTTCGCTGGCGGCGCGCTGTTCAATCGGGATCGCGTCGCCGTTTGGGCAGTGCGGATCCAGCGTCGTTTGCGGCGCGGCAACGTAAAATGGAATCCCATGAAACTTCGCCAGTACCGCCAGAGAGTAAGTGCCGATTTTATTCGCCACGTCGCCATTGGCGGCAATGCGGTCAGCCCCCACCCAGACGGCATCCACCTGCCCTTTCGCCATCAGACTGGCGGCCATTGAATCGGTGATCAGTTGGTAAGGCACCCCTAATTCACCCAGTTCCCACGCCGTCAGTCTGCCGCCCTGCAATAATGGACGGGTCTCATCCACCCAGACGTTACGTACATTGCCCTGCTGATGCGCCAGCGCAATCACGCCCAGCGCCGTGCCTACGCCCGCCGTTGCCAGCCCGCCGGTATTACAGTGGGTCAACAGACGGCTACCCGGCTTCACAAGTTGACTGCCTGCGCGGGCAATGGCATCGCACAGCTGTTTATCTTCGTCGATCAGGCGTAACGCCTCGGTCACCAGCGCTGGCACAAAATTCTCCTGCTGCAACGCCTGCTTCATGCGATCCAGATTATTCATCAGGTTCACCGCCGTCGGCCGCGAGGCGCGCAGCGTCTCAAGCGCCTGCGCCAGCTCGTCGCGGTTTTTACCCGCTTCTGCCAGCAGGGCCAACAGCAGGCTGGCTGACAGACCAATCAGCGGCGCGCCGCGTACACGTAAGGCATGAATATGGCCGACCAGCGCCTCTACGCTGGAGGCATCCAGCCAGCGTTTCTCCTGCGGAAGCGCCTGTTGATCGAGAATAAATAACTGATTTTCCACCACCCACAGGCTGGTCGTCTGTAATGTCTGCATGTCGTTAATTCTCTGTTGCGTTGTTGTATAACATTGTGTCAGGATAAAATTCAGATGTATAGACGTCTAAATGTCTTAATTACCAGAATCAGTGAGGAACAGGCAATGTCGCAATACCGTACCTTTACCGCTCAGGACGCCGTGGCGTACGCACAACAGTTTGGCGGCCTCGATAACCCGTCATCGCTGGTGGAGGCGAAAGAGGTGGGCGACGGCAATCTCAATCTGGTCTTTAAAATTTTTGATACCGAGGGTGTCAGTCGCATCATCGTGAAACAGGCACTTCCATACGTACGCTGCGTGGGCGAATCCTGGCCATTAACCCTGGATCGCGCGCGTCTTGAGGCAGAAACCCTGGTTGCCCACTATCAACATAGCCCGCAGCACACGGTAAAGATTCACCATTACGATCCGCAACTGGCGGTGATGGTCATGGAAGATCTCTCCAGCCACCGTATCTGGCGCGGTGAATTGATAAAAAATGTGGACTACCCGCAGGCCGCACGCCAGCTTGGGGAGTACCTGGCGCATACCCTGTTCCATACCAGCGATTTCTACCTCCACCCGCACGATAAAAAAGCGCAGGTGGCGAAATTCATCAACCCGGAAATGTGCGAGATCACGGAAGATCTGTTCTTTAACGATCCGTATCAGGTGCACGAGCGCAACAACTATCCGGCTGAGCTGGAAAATGATGTTGCCGCCCTGCGCAACGATGGACAGCTAAAAATTGCCGTAGCCTCCCTGAAACACCGCTTCTTCTCGCAGGCCGAAGCGCTGCTGCATGGGGATATTCACAGCGGCTCGATTTTTGTCGCCGAAGAGAGCCTGAAGGCAATCGATGCCGAGTTTGGCTACTTTGGTCCAATCGGTTTTGACGTGGGCACCGCCATCGGCAACCTGTTGCTGAACTTCTGCGGCCTGCCGGGGCATCTGGGCATTCGCGATGCCGCCGCCGCCCGCGAACAGCGTCTGAGGGATATTCAGACACTGTGGAATACCTTCGCAGAGCGTTTCCAGGCGCTGGCAAGCGAAAAAACCCGCGATGCCGCCCTGCGTGAACCCGGCTATGCGTCGGAATTTCTCAAAAAGGTCTGGAAGGATGCCATTGGCTTCTGCGGCACCGAGCTGATTCGCCGTAGCGTCGGCCTGTCGCACGTGGCGGATATCGACACCATTCAGGATGAGGCGATGCGCCATGAATGCCTGCGCCATGCCATTCAGTTAGGTAAAGCGCTGATAGCCATTGCCGATCGCATCGACAGCGCGGAAGAGCTGGTGGCGCGGGTGCGTCAGTACAGCTGACTCCTCCCTCTCCCTGTAGAAGAGAGGCCGGTATTTTCTCCCTCTCCCTGTGGGAGAGGGCCGGGGTGAGGGCAGCAACCCGCACTTACCCCAAATACTCAATCACCGACAGCCCACCGTTATAATCGGTGCTGTAGATAATCCCCTGCGCGTCCACAAACACATCACACGACTGGATCACCTGCGGGCGATTCGGTCGTGTATCCATCATCCTCTCAGGCGCCGCCGGAACCAGGGCCCCGGTCTCCACCGGACGATACGGATTCGAGATATCGTACGCACGCACCCCAGCGTTCTGGTAGGTGGCAAAAATCAGCGTCGAGCTAACAAAGCTACCAGGCCGGTTCTCGTGCAGGTTGTGTGGACCGAAGTGAGCCCCTTTCGCTACGTAATCTCTCTCATCCGGCTGCGGGAAGGTGGCAATACTGACCGGGTTCGACGGCTCGCGGATATCAAAAAGCCAGATGAGCTTCTCACCATCCTCCTGATTGTCGAGTACCGCTTCGTCCAGCACCACCAGCAGATCCCGGTCCGGCAACGGCAACGCCGTGTGCGTACCGCCGCCAAACGGCGGACTCCAGTTGCGATGGCTGATCAGCTTCGGCTGGGTTTTGTCTTTCACATCCAGTAGAGTCAGTCCGCCGTCGCGCCAGCTTCCGTAGGCGGTATCGCCGGCGATAATCGCGTGGTGTAGCGCATAGCGCTTACCGTCCGGCCACGTTGGCTTCTCGCCTTCAGCCTGGTTCATGCCCGGCAACCACCAGCGCCCCGCCACCTCTGGCCTGCGCGGATCCGCCAGATCGATGGTGAGAAATATGTAATCGGTAAAACCGTCGATCAGCGCCGAAACATAAGCCCAGCGTCCACCCACATACCAGATGCGGTGAATACCGATACCGTTCAGCGACAAAAAGCCAATTTCACGCGGTTTGTCAGGGGTCGAAATATCAAACACACGCAGCCCGGCGCTCCAGCCTTTGTCCTGCACGTCGCTAACGGTCTCCCCCACCTGTCGGGTGTAGTAGACTTTCTCGTCTGCGAAGCGGGCATCGGCAAAGAGATCCCGGGCATTGATCACCAGCAGCAGATCGTCATGCGCCTGCAGGTGGACATTCCAGGTGCCGGGTGGTGCGGGCACATACCCGGCCGCGCGAGGATTTTTGGGATCGCGCACATCCACAATCGAAAAACCCTGCGACACCATATGTCCAATATAGGCAAAGCCACGGTGCACCATCAGCTGCACCCCGTCCGGGCGACCGCCCTGATCGCTATGGCCAATCAGCCGCATATTGCGGCTGTATTCAGGCGTGGGAAGCGTACTCATTTATTTTTGGCTTCGAGCGTAGCAAACCACGGGGCGATGAAGTCCTGGGTCTGGCCCCAGCCTGGAATGATTTTGCCAAGCGATGCCACGTTAACTGCCCCAGGCTGCGCCGTCAGTAGCGCCTGAGGGATGGCGGCCGCTTTAAAGTCATAGGTTGCTGGCGTGGTTTCCCCGGCAATCTTGTTGGCAATCAGCCGCACGTTGGTAGCACCAATCAGCTTCGGATCCACCGCCACGCTCACTTTCCACGGGCTGCCGGATTCACGCATCAATTGCAGATCCTGGTTGGAGATATCAATGCTATAGAGTTTGATCTCCGTGCGACCGTTCTCTTTCAGGGCTTTGTAGGCTCCCTGACTAAAGGCGTCCCAGGTGCCCCAGATAGCGTCGATCTGCCCTTTCGGGTATTTCGCCAGCACGGCGCCGACTTTGTTGGCGGTGTCGCCCTGCACGTCAGACGAGACCGCGCCGATAGATTCGAGCTCTTTAATGCCCGGATACTGCTTCTGTAATTCCTGGTACGCCGCCTGACGACGCTCCATCGGCGGGAAGCCAGCGACCCACAGCTTAATGATATTGGCTTTGCCGTTGAAATCTTTCGCCAGCTGGCCGAAGGAGAGATGGGTCAGGGAGGCATCATCCTGCTGCGTGACGGTCACGCCCGGGATATCGCCCTTTACGGCGGTGTCGAACACCGACACTTTTATGCCGGCATCTACCGCTTTTTTCACCAGCGCCGTGGAGTACGGGTCACGCCCCTGGGAGAGAATAATGCCGTCATATTTCTGGCTGATGGCCTGGTTAACGAAGTCCTGGAATTTGGCATCGTCACCGTTACTTAAAAAGGTGCTGACTTTGAAGCCGAGCTTTTTCCCTTCCTGAATCGCACCGGAGACAAACTGGGTGGTGTTGTCGTCCGAACCGAGATTACGGATCACCGCGATGCGGATCTGCCCGTCATGGTTAGCAATCGCCGCCGGAACCGGAGCCGGCGTGGCGGCAAAGCCGGGTAAGGCTGCAAGTAATCCCAGTGCCACCAAAGAGCGCGCCATTTTTTTCATTCTGTTATCCCGTTGTGTTGTTGTGAATTATTAGCGTTTTTGTATGTAGGTGATCGCCAGCGCCGCTGCCAGCACCAGCCCTTTTATAATGTCCATGGCGTAATAGGGGACCGAAAGCATCACCAGTCCGTTGGAGAGTACGCCGAGGATCACCGCCCCCACCAGCGTACCCAGTGCGTTGGGTTTACCCGAGCCTGCCAGTGAGAAACCGATCCACGCCGCCGCCACCGCATCCATCAAATAGCCGCCTCCGGCGTTCACCTGTGACGAGCCAATGCGCGAGGCCAGCAGAATACCCCCCAGTCCGGCCAGCAATGAGGCGATGACGTAGGCAGCGACCTTATAGCGGGTCGTACGAATTCCGGATAAACGCGCGGCTTCCGGATTGCCGCCAATGGCGTACATGCGACGGCCGTGGGTCGTGAGTGACAACGCCAGCTGCGCCACCAGGGTCACCACCAGCATGATGATCACGATCGTGGGTACCTGCCCCAGCGAGCCAAAAGCTGCCGGAATCGTCCCTTCCGCCATATCTCCGCTCGGCAGCACCATATTTTCGGTAATCGATCCGCCGTAACTGTATGTCATCGCTACCCCCTGGATCACAAACAGGCTCGCAAGGGTGGCGAGCATGTCCGGAATGCGCAGGATGACGATCAGAAAGGCGTTAAACAGCCCTACCAGCGTACAGAGCGCCAGGGTGATCAGAATCGATTCCGTGGTGCCGAAGCCATGCCAGACAAAGAGCGAAATGACCAGCGCGTTGGCAAGCGAGGCCGTCGAGCCTACCGACAAGTCAAAACCGCCCACGGTCAGGGAGATGGAGACGCCAATGGCAATCACCGTCACAATGGCGATAGATCGTAGGATATTGATAATGTTAAAGGGATCGAGGAAGTTGTCTGATGCGATACCAAATATCGCAATCAAGGCGACAACGGTCAGCAACATGCCCCATTTGTAGAGAAAATCGAATATTTGCTGACGGCCAGACGCCGCCGCATTCACTGAAAGGGCCTTGCTCACGACGCGGTTCCTCCGGTTGAATAGTAAAGTAATGTCTCTTCCCGGGCCTCGGCCCCGGCAATCTCTGCCACGATGCGCCCATCCCATAAGACGCAGATGCGGTCACAAAGCCCGACCAGCTCGGCAAATTCGCCAGAGGCGTAGATCACCCCTTTGCCTTCGCGCGCCAGGCCGTCAATCAGCTGGAAGAGATCGGTTTTGGCTTTCACGTCCACCCCTTTGGTGGGTTCGTCAAAAATGAGCACCTGCGCGTTGCCACGTAACCATTTGCCGATCGCCACCTTCTGCTGGTTGCCACCCGAGAGTCGCCGCAGCACCTGTCCTGGCCCGCGCGCTCGCACACCCACACGGGCGATCACCTCTTCCGCCCAGCGCCATGCCTGGCGATGGCCAAACAGACTCCAGCGAGAGAAGGTGTTATCGGCGCTGACCGCCAGGTTCATGCTCACCGGCTCATCGATAAAGATGCCCTCTTTGCGCCGCTCTTCCGGCACCAGCGCCAGCCCGCGCAGGACCGAATCGGCGGGATCGCGGGGGCGCCAGGCCCGGTTATTCAGTTCACCGCGGTCAACCCGGCTTTTACTGGCGCCGAACAGCGCCTTGCAGAGTTCCGTTTTGCCTGCGCCCGCGAGCCCGGCGATACCTAAAATCTCGCCTTTGCGCAGATGCAGGGAGATATCTTTTAGCAGCGCGTCATCATGCAGCCCCTCAATGCGCAGCAAGGTTTCGTCGCTGACGCGCGGGCGGGCGGGCGGGTAAATGTCGCTCAGCTCATGGCCGAGCATCTTCTCAACGATCGCTTCGCCGCTCAGGGCCGCCATCGGGCCTGTCTCAATCAGCTTGCCGTCACGCAGCACGGTTAAGGTATCGCAAATCGCCTTCAGCTCATGAATGCGGTGGGAGATAAACACCACGCCGATCCCCTGCTGCTGTAAACGGCGCACCACGCTAAAGAGGCGCTCGCTTTCATGCGCATCCAGCGGAGCGGTAGGTTCATCCAGGATCAGGAAACGACAGTGATGCGAGAGGGCGCGCGCCAGCAAGATTTGCTGTTTTTCCGCCAGCGTACAGCTGTCGATAGGGCGGCGTACGTCCAGTTGAACATCCAGCTGAGCCAGCGCCGCTTCCGCCTGTTGGCGCACACTCCGCCAACGAAAGCGGTGCCCTGGCTGCGCCAGATGATCGAGCATGATATTTTCAGCAATGCTCAAGCCCGGGATCAGCGCGACATCTACCTCCTGCTGTACCAGATGAATCCCCAGCCGTTTGGCATCCAGGGGTTCGCGAATGGTCACCGCCTGGTTATTAATGCTGATTTCGCCCTCGTAATGGTCGTGGGTGCCGCAAAGCACCGCCATCAGCGTGGACTTCCCCGCACCGTTGGCGCCCGTCAGGGCATGCACAGAGCCGCCCATCAGGGTGAAATCGACACGCGACAGCGCCTGAAAGCCCGCAAAGGCCAGGCTAATGCCACGCATCTCCAGGCGACTTGAAACCATCGGCGTTAAATCCTTCTTTAATATTATGATTTATGGAATTTTTCACAGCTACGGTTGACTGACAACGACGGAAAAGGCATAAGATAAAGCAAAATATTATTAGCCATCCAGATGTCCAGACATAACATCAGGTTAGCATTTCGCAAAAAGGATAACAACATGAGTAACACCGATATTCGCGTCGTTCCGGGTCCGGCCAATTACTTCTCTCACAACGGCAGCCTGCAACGCCTGCACGACTTTTTCACTCCAGAACAGCTCTCCCGGGCGGTCTGGATTTATGGCGAACGTGCCATCGAAGGCGCACGCCCGTTCTTGCCAGAGAGTTTTAACGCTGAGGGGGCAAAGCAGATTCTGTTTAAAGGCCACTGCAGTGAGCGCGACGTTGCAGATCTTGTGAAACAGTCCGGCGACGATCGCAGCGTGGTGATTGGCATTGGCGGCGGTGCGCTGCTGGATACGGTGAAAGCCGTGGCACGACGTCTGGGTCTGCCGGTGGTTGCCATTCCCACCATCGCCGCCACCTGTGCCGCCTGGACGCCGCTCTCGGTCTGGTACAACGACGCAGGTTCCGCCCTGCACTTTGAGATTTTCGACGACGCTAACTTCCTGGTGCTGGTCGAGCCTGACATTATCCTTCATGCCCCGGCGGAGTATCTGCTGGCGGGCATCGGCGACACGCTGGCGAAATGGTACGAGGCGGTGGTGCTGGCCCCGCAGCCTGAAACCCTGCCGTTAACCGTGCGGCTGGGCATCAACGGCGCCCTGGCGATCCGCGATGTGTTACTGGAAAGCAGCGAACAGGCGCTGGCGGACCAGGCGCGCGGTGAGCAGACGCAACGTTTTCGCGATGTGGTTGATGCCATCATTGCGGGTGGCGGGATGGTGGGCGGCCTGGGCGAGCGCTATACCCGCGTCGCGGCAGCGCATGCGGTGCATAACGGGCTGACCGTGCTGCCGCAAACAGACAAATATCTGCACGGCACAAAAGTGGCTTACGGTATTCTGGTGCAGAGCGCCCTGCTCGGCCAGGATGATGTTCTGGCACAGTTGGTGGCGGCCTATCAGCGCTTCAATCTGCCTACCACGCTGCGTGAGCTGGACGTCGATATCAACGATACCGCCGCGCTGGACAAGGTGATCGCCCACACCCTGCGTCCGGTAGAGTCGATTCATTATCTGTCGGTAGCGCTAACCCCTGCGGTTCTGCGCGCGGCGTTTGAGAAGGTCGAATCCTTCCACCGATAGTTGCACAGATTGACTATAACTAATGATGGCTATCACCACTCTCGCAACGAGGTCATCATGCAGATCGATTTAACAGGTAAAAAGGCGCTGGTTACCGGCGCCAGCCGTGGATTGGGTCGTGCCATCGCACTGTCGCTGGCGCGCGCCGGCGCCGATGTGATTATCACATACGAAAAATCCGCCGAGAAAGCGCAGGCCGTGGCGGATGAGATCAAGGGGCTAGGTCGGCACAGCGAGGCAATTCAGGCCGACAGCGCCAACGCGCAGGCGATCCAGGAAGCCGTTACTCAGGCAGCACGTTCCCTTGGTGGGCTGGATATCCTAGTCAACAATGCCGGTATTGCGCGCGGCGGCCCGCTGGAATCGATGACCCTGGCGGATATCGACGCCCTGATCAACGTGAATATTCGCGGCGTGGTGATTGCCATCCAGGAAGCCCTTGTCCATATGTCTGAGGGCGGTCGCATTATCAATATCGGCAGTTGCCTGGCAAACCGCGTCGCCCAGCCGGGCATTGCCGTCTACTCAATGACCAAATCTGCGCTCAACTCCCTGACCCGCGGGCTGGCGCGCGATTTAGGGCCACGCGGCATCACCGTGAATCTTGTCCATCCTGGCCCGACAAACAGTGATATGAACCCGGAGCATGGCGAGCAGGCCGCATCGCAGCGCCAGCTCATTGCGCTGGGTCACTATGGCCAACCGGAGGATGTCGCCGCCGCGGTCACCTTCCTGGCAAGCCCTGCCGCCGGGCAGATCTCCGGAACGGGTCTGGACGTGGATGGAGGGTTGAACGCCTGATCGCACAAGTGATGTAAGCCTCTGTCGCCCGACAGAGGCGCTTGCGAGCCGCTTCGACGTTTCGCTTTTTGCCGCTTTTTCTGCTCCTTTCCTCACCTTACAGTGCCCCATTAGGGATTCGGAATTTATCTAATAGTCTAATTATTCCCTTATATTTTATGAGGGCGTACAGTGGAGGTACGGATGAAGATTGTCTGGTCACATGCAGCCAGAAAAGCGTTATTGAAACTGGATAATCAGACTCAAATCCGCATAAAAGCAAAGCTTGCGGCGCTAAAAGATCGGTCCGCTCCCCGGCCAGATCTGCGAAAAATGGCATCCTCGGAAAATCATTTCCGGCTACGCGTGGGCGACTATCGCATCATACTGACGCTAGCGCATGAACCTGAAAACGAATGCTTTATCATCGCCGTTAAGCGCCGAACGACGACAACTTATCTTCACGAGGAGAGTGTGCTCTATGGCTGTTCAAATGATTAGGGACGATAAAGGAAAAGCCCAGTACGTTGTCATACCTTATGACGAGTATTTTCGCATGTGCTTACAACTTGCAGAGATCGACGATGAGACAGATGCCGATCTGGAAGATATTGAGTACGAGCGGGATATTTATGATGAGGTCAGATTGCCCGGAGAGGTCTGTGAGATCATGGATAATTATAATGTCAGTCTGCAGGCCGCCTGGCGTATTCTGCGTGGGTTATCCCAACAGGAGGTGGCCGACAAACTGGGCATCAGCCAGTCTGCCGTCTCACAGCTTGAATCACCTGATTCCCGCCCGCAAAAACGCACCCGCGAAAAACTGGCCGCAATTTATGGCTGCAAACAAGAGCAGATAAGCCTCTACTTTCCGAAAGAGGGTTAACAGCACTTCGCCCCGCCCTTGCCCCCGTAGCGCGCATCCTGCCGATCGCGGAAAAAGGCCTCGTAGTTCATTGGCGTCTGATCGGGATGATTGACGCGCATATGCTCGACGTAGTTGTCGTAGTCCGGGACGCCGATCATCATTTTGGCGGCCTGGCCTAAATATTTACCTGCTTTGGAGAGGGTGTCGAACATACCATATCTCTTCTGTTAACCCCTCCCCCCGGCGGAGAGAGGGGGAGGTTCGTTTAATGCGCCCCTTTTGCCTGGGTGACGATCTCATCCAGGTTTTCAGGCATCGGCTCATACGGCGTCTCTTTTGCCGTTGGGGTATCCACCTTCAGCGCCGCCAGGGCGGTCTTCAGAGAGAACCACGCCAGAACGACCACGACCACCATAAAGAAGATGGTCAGCCCGGCATCCAGACGGTTATTAAACACCAGCTGTGACAGCTGCGACTGGGTGTACTGAGCAGGAATATTACCACTGTCGATCATTGCCTGGAACTTATTGGCAATCGCCAGGAAACCGATCTTCGTATCCGGGCTGAAGGCTTTCTGCCAGCCGGCGGTCAGGGTACAAATCAGCAGCCAGGCGGTCGGCACCAGCGCGACCCAGGCGTAACGCTGACGTTTCATCTTAAACAGGACGACTGCGCAAAGCATCAGCGCCATCCCCGCCAGCATCTGGTTAGCGATACCGAACAGCGGCCACAGCGTGTTAATGCCGCCGAGCGGATCCACCACCCCCTGATGCAGGAAGTAGCCCCACGCCAGTACGCACAGCGCCGTAGCCAGCAGGTTCGCCGGCAGCGAATCGGTGCGCTTCAGGCCGGGTGAGATCACCCCCAGCAGATCCTGAAGCATAAAGCGTGCCGCACGGGTACCCGCGTCCACCGCCGTCAGAATAAACAGCGCTTCAAAGAGAATGGCGAAGTGATACCAGAACGACACATCCATCAGCCCACCCAGCGCACCGTGCAGGATGTAAGCCATCCCCACCGCCAGGGTCGGTGCCCCGCCCGCGCGGGAGATGATGGACTGCTCCCCTACTTCATTAGCGATATGGGTTAAGGTTTCTGGCGTGATCGCAAAGCCCCAGCCGCTCACCACCTGCGCCGCAGAGGCTACCACGTCTGCCGTACCGGCCGGGGCCAGCACCGCCATCGGGCTATTCATCGCGAAGTAGACGCCGGGATCGATAATGCAGGCAGAGACCAGGGCCATAATCGCCACGAAGGACTCCATCAACATCCCACCGTAACCGATAAAGCACGCCTGGTTCTCATTGGCCAGCATCTTCGGTGTGGTACCGGAGGCGATCAGAGCATGGAACCCCGACACCGCCCCGCAGGCGATAGTGATAAACAGGAACGGGAAGAGGTTACCCGTCCATACCGGGCCGGTGCCATCGATAAACTTGGTGAGCGCTGGCATGGTCAGGGTCGGGCGCATAATCAGAATGCCAATCGCCAGCCCAACGATGGTGCCGATTTTCAGGAAGGTCGAGAGATAATCGCGCGGCGCCAGCAGCAGCCACACCGGCAGTACCGCCGCCACGAAACCGTAGCCCACCAGCATCCAGGTCAGCTGTACGCCGGTAAAGTCAAAGTACGGTGCCCAGGTCGGGCTCTCCGCCACCCAACCGCCAGAGATAATGGCGAACACCAGGAAGAACAGACCGATGATCGACACTTCGCCAATACGTCCAGGACGCAGATAGCGAATATAGATCCCCATAAACAGCGCCAGCGGAATGGTGAAGGCGACGGTGTACGTTCCCCACGGGCTGTGGGTTAAGGCTTTCACCACGATCATTGCCAGCACCGCCAGAATGATCACCATGATCATAAAGGTGGCGATCAACGCGATCACCCCGGCGGTGGCCCCCATCTCCTCTTTCACCAGCTCACCGAGCGAGCGTCCGTCGCGACGGGTGGAGACGAAGAGCACCATAAAATCCTGCACCGCACCGGCCAGTACCACGCCGGCGAGGATCCAGATCATGCCAGGTAAATACCCCATCTGTGCGGCCAGTACCGGCCCCACCAGCGGCCCCGCCCCGGCGATAGCGGCAAAGTGGTGACCAAACAACACTTTTTTGTCGGTTGGCACATAGTCCAGACCGTCGTTGTGCCGCACCGCAGGCGTCATGCGCGTGCTGTCTACTGAGAGCACATTGCGGGCGATAAACTTGCCATAAAAACGATAAGCAATCAGATAGATACAGACTGAGGCAACTACAATCCACAGCGCATTTATCTGTTCACCACGGTTGAGGGCGATGTAGCCCAGCGCGAATGCTCCCACTACGGAGAGCATGGCCCAGACGAGGTATTTCCCTGAGTTGTTCATAGTTGATGTCCGTTAGCGTGAAACAGGAGGTGTTACATTTTGTTTCTAGATCACAGGGACATTTTTAACAACTTTGAAACGTAGAAATGGGGGGTAAAACCAGGTATTTACAACACATTGTTAACCCGATCACTTTCGGGTGCAGCAGCCCCCCTCACCCGTAGGATAAGGGGGCAACAATTATCCCAGCACCATGATGCTTAGCCGACAGGTGCAGCAACGCCGCCCCTGCTCGTCATAGACCACAATCTCCCAGCTCTGGCTGGTGCGCCCCAGATGTAACGGCTGGCACACGCCGCGCACCTTGCCCTGCGCCACTGCCCGGTGATGCGTGGCATTAAGCTCAGTACCCACCACGCTCTGCCCATCACGGGTCATCAGATAGCCGGCCATTGAGCCAAGCGTCTCCGCCAGCGCAGCCGATGCCCCGCCGTGCAGCAAACCAAAGGGTTGATGGGTGCGGGTATCTACCGGCATTTCAGCTTCCAGCGTCTCATCACCGATGCGGGTATAGAGGATGCCGAGGTGGGCCACCATCGTGTTCTGGCTGGTGGCATTCAGCGCGTCGAGTGATAAGTGACGTTTCCAGATCATTCAGGCCCCCAAGGTTGAACCGCCATCCACCACAATATCCTGCAGGGTGATATGGCTGGCGGCATCGGAGGCCAGGAATAATACGGTGCTGGCAATCTCCTGCGGACGGGCGATTTTGCCCAGCGGAATACCCAGCTTAAACTGCTCGCCAAAGCCGCGGATGCGCTGCTGCTCGGCATCATCGCTCACCCAAAGGGTGCGCTGCATATCGGTGTCCGTTGACCCCGGTGAGACCAGATTACACCGCACGCCGCTGCTCGCCAGCTCCAGCCCGACGGTCAGCGCCAGGCTTTTTAACGCCGCTTTCGAGGCGCCATAGGCGCTCATGCCGATACGGGGGGTATGTGCCGCATCCGAAGCCACGGTGACTATCGCCCCACCCTGCTGACGACGAAACTGGCCCATCGTCTGCTGAAACAGGTTAAACGCACCACCGACGTTCACCGCGAACGTCTCTTGCCACGCCTCTTGCGTGAGGGCATCGGTGGCCCCCATGCGCAGAATACCGGCCGCGTTGACCAGCACATCAAGGCGGTCCTGAGCGGCAAGGAGGGGAGCACAGATCGTGCTCACCTGGGCGGCATCCGCCACGTTCAGCACTTCAGTGGCAAAGGGGTAATCCTGCGCCGGAAACGCCAGGTCAAAGCCGGTTACGTTCGCCCCCGCCTCAACGAAGGCCAGCGCCGTCGCATAGCCAATCCCCTTACCCGCCCCCGTCACCCAGACGGTTTTGCCGGTAAAATCAAATCCGGCCATCACTTCACCTCGCGAGAGAGCAGCGCCCACCAGGCATCGAGGGTCGGATTTTTCGCCAGCATCACGAAGTCGATATCACTGTGTACTTTGCGCCAGCGGGCAGCCAGCGCCATCATGCGTACGGAATCGAGGCCGTAATCGATCAGGTTTTCGTCATCCATCGGCTCGTCGGATTCGTCCAGCAGCGGCAGGATCACTTCGCGCAGCGCTGCCTTTGATGCCGGAATAGAGGGCAGCAGTTCATCGGTCATCACCACGCGACCGGAGCGACCCGCCACGTACTTCAGGGACATCAGGTGCTCGTCACGGGTAAAGTCAGCCAGCGCATCGGCGACGAAGAAAGGCTTAATGTCTCGCATGAAAGCGTCGGTGGCGGTGGTCATGCAGCCGATGTGCGCATAGACACCGGTAATGATCAGTTGGTTACGGCCGGTATCTTTCAACATCTGCTCCAGCGGGGAGCGATGGAAGGCGCTGTAACGCCATTTGACCAGCACGGTATCCGCTTCGTCCGGCGTCAGCCCGGCCACAATGCGCTGTTGCTCCGGGGAGCGGGTCAGCCCCGGCCCCCACATATCGTTCAGCAGGGCGCGGTCTTCATCGCTCTGCTCTTTCGGCTGGGCGGTGTAATAGACCGGGATGTTGTGAGCTTTGCAGAAGTCACGAAGGCGAGCAATATTTGCCGCGACCTGCTGCATCATCGCGCTGTTTTCGCCCCAGAAATTGAGGAAATACTCCTGCATATCATGGATCAGCAGCGCGGCGCGCTCGGGTTCAAACGCCCAGTTCACTTTGTTATCAGGCAGATCTGCCACGGTCGGCAGCGCGTAAGCGGTTAATTTTGGAATGGCCATCTTCTGTTCCTCAGCCCTGGGCGCGTTCAGCCAGCCACAGGCGCAACTGTTTCTTGTCTACTTTTCCCACCGGCGTCAGCGGCAGCGCATCCACGCTTTCGACGCGATCCGGCAGCTTAAATTCGGCGACGCCCTGCTCACGCAGGAAGCGGCGAACCTCTACGGCACGCAGGGGCTGTTTCACCACCAGATACGCGCAGCTCTTCTCGCCCAGCAGGCTATCTTCCATGCTGACCAGTGCCGCATGGATCACCGCCTCGTGGCGTAACAGCAGGTTCTCAATCTCTTCTGCGGCAATCTTTTCGCCGCCGCGGTTGATCTGATCTTTCTCACGCCCCTGAACGGTGATATAGCCCTGCTCGTCGATTGCGATCAGGTCGCCGGAACAGTAAAAACCGTTGGCATCGAAGGCGCTGGCGTTGTGTTCCGGGCTTTTGTAATAGCCACGGAAGGTATAGGGCCCGCGGGTCATCAGGCGCCCCACTTCCCCACGCGGCAGCGGGTTGCCGTTTTCATCGGCCACCCAGACTTCGTCGTCCGGACACATTGGGCGGCCCTGGGTATTCATGATCTTCTCCGGCGCGTCGTCGAGCGCGGTGTAATTCACCAGCCCTTCCGCCATGCCAAATACCTGCTGCAGCTGGCAGCCGATCTCAGCAGGAATGCGTGCGGCGAGGGTCGCAGAGAGCCGTGCGCCGCCTACCTGCAACAGCGTGAGAGAGGCCAGCTGGCTTTTATCTGCCCCATCGGCAATGGCCTGTAACCACAGGCTAACCGCCGGCGGCACCAGCGAGGCCATGTTCAGCTGATGCTGAGCAATCAGCGGGAAGCAGTGGGTGGCGCTGGGATCGTGCGCCAGCGCGACACAACCGCCCGCCATAAACACCCCCAGCGAACCCGGCGAGCTCATCGCAAAGTTATGGGCGGCAGGCAGCGCGTTCAGATAGCGTGTGTCGGCAGTGATGGCGCAAATCTCGTTGCTGCGCAGAATGCTGTAGTAGTAGTCGTTATGGGTGCGGGGGATCAGCTTCGGCGTACCGGTACTGCCGCCCGATAGCTGGAAGAAAGCCACCTCATCGGCCGGGGTCGGCGAGGCGATAAAGTAAGGATCCTGGCGGGTCATCGCCGTCTCCAGCGCGTGTTCACCGTTATCACCGCGCAGCATGACCACGCGCACCGAACGGTGCTCATCGACGAAGGTGTTAAGGAAATCATCGCCGGCAAACAGGGCATGCCCGCGATCGGCAATCAGCACCACCGGTTCGATCTGGCTGGCGTAGGCATTAAGCTCGCTGCGCTGATGGCTGAAAAGCGCATTAACCGGCGCCACGCCCAACTGCAGCAGCGCAAAGAAAGTGATGTAGAACTCGGCCACGTTGCCCAGTTGTACCAGCGCTGTCTCACCGCGCTTGATGCCCTGCGCCTGTAGCGAAGCGGCCAGATTGTTCACCGCCTGGTGGAACTGGCGATAGCTGTACTGGCGGTCACCGTCGATGATGGCCGTCGCGTCGCTGCTGGCGTGACGGGTCAGAATGTCAGTCAGCGGCAGATCCTGCCAGTAACCTTTTTCGCGATAGCGCCGGGCAAAATCCTCAGGCCAACGGGTAAAGGGAATGGTCATGATTATTCCTTAGTGCAAACCAAAAACGTTCAGCATGGTGGAGAGTTTGACGCCGGTTTCGCGCCATTCGCCGACCGGAGAGGAAGCCGGCACAATGCCCGCGCCGGCGAACAGTCGCACGGTGTTCGCCTGCAGGCGTGCGCAGCGGATAGTGACCACCCACTCGCCGTTGCCTTCGCTGTCGCACCAGCCAACAATGCCGCCAAATAGCTCGCGGTCGAAGGGCTCCAGTTCGGCAATCAGGGCTTTCGCGGCCAGATGCGGGAAGCCACTCAGCGCCGGCGTCGGGTGCAGTAAACAGGCCAGCGTCAGGGCGTTTTCATCGGCACGCGCCTCGCCCTCTACCGGTGTTGCCAGGTGCCACAACGTCGGGGTGGTGATCAATTGCGGCGAGGCGGGCATGGTCAGCTGATGGCTACGGGTTTCCAGGACGCTTTTCATCGCCTGGGTCACCAGCTCGTGCTCGTGACGGTCTTTCTGAGAGGCCAGCAGCTTGTTACCCGCTTCACGGTCGAGCATGTCATCGGGCTGACGACGCGCCGATCCCGCCAGCGGCAGGGAGCTGAAGTGGCTGCCCTCTTTGCGCAGTAACAGTTCTGGGCTGGCACCCAACAGTACGCCGCCATCTTCCAGGGGGACGTGGAAGTTAAAGCTCGCCGGGTTCTGCGCAATCAGACGCTCCAGCAGCGCGCCGCTGTCGATCTGCTCCTCGGTGACGATATCAATCAGTCGCGACAGCACCACCTTGTTGACACGAGGCGTCGCGGTCAGCGCGGCGGCACGGGCAACCATCTCTTCGAACACCGGCTGGCCGGGGATCTCGCTGCGCTGGGCGACGGTCAGCGTCTGCGTTGGGCTGGCATAGCGCGCAGCCTGCTGACGTGCCGGACGGGCAAAGCTCTGCCAGCGTTGCGGAATAAACAGTGAAGAGGGTTTACGGGTATCAAAGGGGATCGCGCCTACCATGATGGGGTTCGCGATGCCGCTGGCTTTCGCCTGCGCAAAGGCCTGCGCCAGTTTTTGCTGGAAAGCGCTCGAGAGATGTTCGCCATTTTCAGCGGGTTCGTTGAAGCGGGCAAAACAGCCGGACGTGGTAAAGCTGCGATAAGGCGACATAAAGAAGAAACTGTCTGATTGCAGCGTGGCCGGGTTCTGTTGGACTTCCTCGGCCAATGACGTATCCATATCATCCTCCTGAAATGATAAAAGCAGTAAGAATTATTATCATTTATATTTTGGTGGCTAACCTAATCGCTCATCGCAAGGGTGTCAACCGCAGACAGCGCATCTTGTGCGACTATCGCTTGCATCCCCGTGACGCTTTCATGAAAATGAGAAGCATTAACCTCAGCAAATACAGGATGCCGCTTTGTGAAATTCCCCGCCGTTTGCCGTCATGCCCTGCTCCTGGGCGCCATTTTCGTTTTAGGAGTAACCTCAGCCACCGCCGCCGACTGGCCCCGTCAGGTGACCGACAGCCACGGCACGCACACCCTTGAAAGCAAACCCACGCGCATCGTCTCGACCAGCGTGACCCTTACCGGCTCTCTGCTGGCAATCGACGCGCCGGTGGTGGCCAGCGGGGCGACCACGCCGAACAACCGCGTGGCAGACGACCAGGGCTTTTTGCGCCAGTGGGGTGACATTGCCAAACAGCGCAAACTCTCGCGTCTCTATATTGGTGAGGCGAGCGCCGAAGCGGTGGCTGCCCAGATGCCCGATCTGATTCTGATCAGCGCCACCGGCGGCGACTCGGCCCTGGCCCTTTACGATCAGCTGTCGGCCATTGCGCCTACGCTTGTGATCAATTACGACGATAAAAGCTGGCAGACGCTGCTGACGCAGTTGGGCACGATCACCGGTCAGGAAAAGCAGGCTGCGGAGCGTATCCATGAGTTCGATAAACAGCTGGCCCAGGTTAAGCAGCAGATGAAACTGCCACCGCAGCCGGTAAATGCGCTGGTCTACACTGCGGCGGCACACAGCGCGAACCTCTGGACTGCCGATTCTGCGCAGGGGCAACTGTTGCAACAGCTGGGCTTTAGCCTGGCCACGCTGCCCGCCGGGCTATCCACCTCCCAAAGCCAGGGTAAACGCCATGACATTATTCAACTGGGTGGTGAAAATCTGGCGACGGGTCTGAACGGCGAAGGGCTGTTCCTGTTCGCCGGGGATCAAAAAGACGTCGACGCGATTTATGCCAACCCGCTACTGGCCCACCTGCCCGCGGTGCAGAACAAACGCGTCTGGGCGCTGGGAACGGAGACCTTCCGCCTGGATTACTACAGTGCGATGCGGGTGTTAACCCGATTGCAGTCGCTGTTTCATTAAGCCTGAGAGGCGGCCGGTTCGTTTCTGAACCGGCGCAGCTTCACCAGTCCTACCAGTAAGATCGCCCCCACTATCGCCAGCACACATCCACTGCTGCTGGCTGAGGCCACCGGCGTCATGATTGCGCCCAGGCCGCCCAGAATAGCCGCGCCGATGGCATCGCCGGTCACGTTCTGCGCCGTCCACAGGCCGTTAATCCGTCCGAGCATATTTTCCGGCGTCTGGGTCTGAATCAGCGTGTATTGCAGCAGAGAGCTCACCGCACTCAGCCAGCCAAACAGCGCCAGGCAGACCACACCCAGCGCCCAGACAGGCATCAGGCTAAAGAGCGCGATGGCAATAAACGACACGAAAGTCGCCACCAGCATGATTAACCCCGGGCGCGCACTCTGGGCCAGGTTGCCGCTGGTGAGCGCGCCAATCGCCGCGCCGAGGGGGATCGCCGCATAGAGCAGGCCAATCTGCGAGGCACTCATCTGCCACTCACCCGCCAGCGCCGGATAGAGCACGCGCACTGCGCTGGCCATGGTCAGCAGCCCGCCCAGCAGGGCAATGCCGCCAATCAGCGGATTGGTAAAGAGGAAGCGAATCGCCGCCAGCAGGGATTTCAGCGGATGCTCACGCTGCTGAGGGGGCGGCGGGAGCAGCGGCAAACGCAGTAAGGTCAGCGTAGTGATAAAGGTGCCTGCCGCCGCCAGGCCGTAGTTCCAGGCCACGTTACCGGTAGCCAGCAACAAGCCGCCCACCATCGGCGAAATCACGGAGCCCAGACGCACGGTGAGCATGGTGATCGCCCCCGCCTGCATCAGGTTTTCACGCCCCACCAGCGCTGGCGTTGCTGCCAGCAGCGCCGTCACTCCTAAAGAGGCAAAGAAGCCGTCCCAGAGTCCGAGCGCATAGATGGCAATCAACGACGGCTCCGGCAGCAGCGCGTTCAGACACAGCCCGACGAAGCCGACGCCGCAGGTTCCCCGCGCCAGCAGAATCAGTTTTTTTCGCTCAAAGCGGTCGGCCAGTACCCCGCCCACCATCAGGCCGATAAACATCGCCCCGCCGGTCAGCGTGACCGAGAGCCCTACCAGCCAGCTGGAGTGCGTCATAGCCTGGATCTGTACCGGCACGGCGACGCCCAGCAGGCCAAGGGACAAAATAGAGATAAAGCGGGCGATAAAGACGGCGCGATACGCCGGGTGAGTCTTCAGCAGGCTGAGGTTGAGCAGCCAGGATTTTTGGGTCATTACAACGCCTTAATGGTTTCTTTTTTTACCAATTCCATGGCCGCACATGCTAACATAGCCAAATAAGATAGATAACGATAATTACTATCATTATCAAGTCATGGACGTTGCTATGTCGTTTTCACCTTCTACCGGGCGTGCCCTTGCCGTGCCCGGTTTGTTGCTCCTGTTAATTCTTGCCGCTGCACTCAGCCTGCTGGTTGGCGCAAAACCTTTGCCCGCCGCCGTGATTGTCGATGCCCTGTCCGGCACCTGTCAAAGCGCGGACTGTACTATTGTGCTGGATGCCCGCCTGCCCCGTACCCTTGCTGGCCTGCTGGCCGGTGCGGCGCTGGGGCTGGCCGGTGCCCTCATGCAGACCCTGACCCGTAATCCGCTGGCCGACCCCGGCATCCTGGGGGTGAATTCCGGGGCCAGTTTTGCCATCGTGCTGGGCGCCGCGCTGTTTGGATTCTCCTCCCCCGTAGAACAACTGATGATGGCCTTTTGCGGCGCGCTGGCGGCCTCGTTGCTGGTGGCCTTTACCGGCAGTCAGGGGGGCGGGCAGCTCAGCCCGGTGCGCTTAACCCTGGCGGGGGTGGCGCTGGGCGCCGTGCTGGAAGGCTTATCCAACGGCATCGCCCTGCTCAATCCGGACGTGTGGGATCAGCTGCGTTTCTGGCAGGCGGGCTCGCTGGACATCCGCACGCTGCAGACGCTTAAAGTGGTGACGTTACCGGTGGTCATCGCCGCCGTGGTGGCACTGATGTTAAGCCGGGCCCTGAACAGTCTTAGCCTGGGCGCAGACACGGCCACCGCGCTGGGCAGTCGGGTGGCACGCACTCAGCTTATTGGCCTGCTGGCCATCACCGTCCTGTGCGGCAGCGCGACGGCGGTCGTTGGCCCCATTGCCTTTATTGGCCTGATGATGCCGCACATGGCGCGCTGGCTGGTGGGGGCCGATCACCGTTGGTCGTTGCCGGTCACGCTGCTTGCCACCCCTGCCCTGCTGCTGTATGCCGACGTTATTGGCCGTCTGCTGGTGCCGGGCGAGCTGCGGGTCTCGGTGGTCAGCGCCTTTATCGGCGCGCCGGTGCTTATTTTCCTGGTACGACGTAAACGCGGAGGTGGCCTGTGAACACCCCGTCACCACGTTTACTGCTGAGCTGTTTTCTGCTGGTCGCCGCCAGTCTGCTGGTGGCCCTCTGGAGCCTGTGCAGCGGCGCCGTTACCCTCGATATACATCAGGTCATCGATGCCCTGCTTGGCAGCGCGCCGCGCAACGTCACCCTGGTGGTCACCGAGTGGCGCCTGCCGCGCGTGATGATGGCGATACTGGTGGGCGCAGCTCTTGGCGTCAGCGGCGCCATATTCCAGTCGTTACTGCGTAACCCATTAGGCAGCCCGGATGTGATGGGCTTCAACACCGGGGCCTGGAGCGGCGTGCTGGTGGCCATGGTACTCTTTGGTCAGCATCTGACGGCGATAGCCCTGGCGGCGATGCTGGGCGGGATCCTGACCTCGCTGGTGGTCTGGACCCTGGCATGGCGTAACGGGATCGAAACCTTCCGTCTTATTATTATCGGCATTGGCGTTCGGGCTATGCTGATGGCTTTCAATACCTGGCTTTTGCTGCGTGCCTCGCTGGAAACCTCCCTCTCCGCCGGGCTGTGGAACGCGGGGTCGCTAAATGGCCTGACGTGGGCGAAAACCTTGCCTGCCACCCCCATTATCGGCCTGATGCTGCTGTGTGCCTGGCTGCTGGTGAAGCGAATGCGATTGCTGGAGATGGGCGATGACAGCGCCTGTGCCCTGGGCGTGGGCGTGGAGCGTTCGCGCTTAATGCTGATGCTGGTGGCGGTGGTGCTGACGGCAGCCGCCACCGCCATCGCCGGGCCGATTTCATTTATTGCGCTGGTCGCACCGCATATTGCCCGCCGTCTGAGCGGCACCGCGCGCTGGGGCTTAACCCAGGCCGCGCTTTGCGGTTCGCTGCTGCTTCTGGCAGCCGATCTCTGTGCCCAGCAGCTGTTTATGCCTTATCAACTTCCGGTCGGGGTAGTTACCGTCAGTCTTGGCGGTATCTATCTCATCGTCTTGCTTGTTCAGGAGTCACGCAAGAAATGAGCACAATACCCACCCGCTTGCGCGGCGAAAATCTTACCCTTGGCTATGGCAAAAAAACCGTGGCGCAGGATCTGAATGTCTCCATTCCCGACGGGCACTTTACGGCGATCATTGGCCCCAACGGCTGCGGGAAATCGACCCTGCTGCGCACCCTGAGCCGCCTGATGACGCCGCTGGCCGGAAGTGTGTATCTCGACGGCGAGCAGATCCAGCGCTACGCCAGCAAAGAGGTGGCTCGCCGTATTGGTCTGCTGGCGCAGAACGCCACCACCCCGGGAGATATCACTGTGCAGGAGCTGGTGGCGCGCGGGCGTTACCCGCATCAGCCGCTGTTTACCCGCTGGCGTAAAGAGGATGAGGCCGCGGTAACCCGCGCAATGCAGGCCACGGGCATCACCGATCTGGCCGCTCAAAGCGTGGATACCCTTTCTGGTGGACAACGACAGCGGGCGTGGATCGCCATGGTGCTGGCGCAAGAGACCGCCATCATGCTGCTGGACGAACCGACCACCTGGCTCGATATCAGCCATCAAATTGATCTGCTGGAGCTGCTGAGTGAGCTGAACCGCACTCAGGGCTATACGCTGGCGGCGGTATTACACGATCTTAATCAGGCTTGCCGCTATGCCACCCACCTGATTGCCCTGCGCGACGGGAAGATCGTGGCGGAAGGCGCACCAAAAGCGATCGTAACGCCGGATCTGATCGAACAGATCTACGGCATGCGCTGCATGATTATTGACGATCCGGTGGCCGGGACGCCGCTGGTGGTTCCATTAGGAAAAGGGGCGGCTTAGGCCGTCCGTTTTCGTACTCACCCGCCCTATCTTTCAGATTTAACTGCTTTTTAAGAATTACGCCCCTTTATCTGCCCGGCAAAAACATTAACATTCCTGACCTGACTGCTTCTTTTTCAATCACAGCATGGAATGCTTATGATGCCTCGTGCGCTACAAGGGATATGTGCGGCGTTTGCCTGCCTTACGCTCGGCCAGCCGCTCTTTGCCGCTGAGTCTGACAATCAGTTTATCATCCAGCAACAGCGTCAGAAGGCGCTTGAACAACAGCTCACCCCACCCACTCCGGACGTGCGCCTCTCCGGTAGCGACGATCGTTCCAGCCAGCTTATTTTTCCCACGGAAACCCCCTGCTTCCCCATTGCGCGCGTCACGCTCAGCGGGCAAGAGGCCCTGCCCCACTGGCTGCCGCTGCAGCGCATTGCGAATCAGGCGCAAGGGAAGTGCCTCGGCGGTAAAGGGGTGAATAGGTTGATGAGCGCCCTACAAAATCGGCTGGTTGATCACGGCTGGATCACCACCCGAGTGCTGGCGCCTGCTCAGGATTTACGTCAGGGTACACTGGCGCTCAGGGTGGTGCCTGGCGATATCCGTCACGTCACCCTAACGCCGGAAAGCAGCAATTATATCCAGCTTTACAGCGCCTTCCCTGCCCGTGAGGGCAACCTGCTGGATCTGCGCGATATCGAGCAGGGGCTGGAGAATTTACAGCGGCTGCCCACGGTGGAAGCCAGCATGGAGATTTTGCCCGGTAATAAGCCTGGTGAGAGCGACATCCTCATTACGCGCCACCAGCAGAAGCCGTGGCGCGTGGGACTGTCGCTGGATGACTCGGGCAGCAACGCCACCGGGCGCTATCAGGCTGGTATCACGTTGTCGCTGGATAATCCCTTTTCCTTAAGCGACCTGATGTACCTCTCGGCCAGCCACGATCTGAACGGCAAAGATGGCAAAGGCACCACAAACTACACGGCCCACTATTCGGTGCCCTTTGGCTACTGGCTGGCGGGCATCACCGCCAGCGATTACGACTATTACCAGACCAGCCCCGGCCTCAACGGGGATTACCGCTACAGCGGAAAGAGCAAAAATCTCGATCTGCAACTCAGCCGGGTACTGCACCGCAGCGGCAGCCAGAAAACCACGTTCAGCTATCACGTCTCAGCGCGGGAAAGTCGCAACTTTATCGATGACACCGAAATTGATGTCCAGCGCCGTCAAACCGCCGCGTGGAAGGCCGGATTACAGCATCGCCACTATATCGGCCCCGCGACGCTGGATGCAGGCATCAGCTATCAGCGCGGTACCCGCTGGTTTGGCGCGCAGCGCGCACCGGAAGAGTATCCCGGCTATGCCACCGCACTCAGCAAAATCCTGCAAATAAACGCCGGGCTGGATCTGCCCTTTGCACTCGGCTCACAAAACTTTCGCTACACCCTGCAGTACCTGCGCCAGATGAGTAACACCCCACTTACGCCGCAGGATCAGTTTGCTATTGGCAACCGCTGGTCGGTACGCGGATTCGATGGTGAGCTCACGCTCAATGCCAGCGAAGGATGGTATGTGCGTAACGATCTTGCCTGGCGTACGCCACTGTCCGCACAGGAGCTCTATCTCGGTGTGGATTACGGCGAGGTTAGCGGCGTCGGCTCAGAGTATCTGCTGGGTCATCACCTGGCGGGCGGCGTGGTTGGCCTGCGCGGCAGCGCACTCCGGGTCAACTATGACCTCTTCGCCGGCACACCCCTTTCGAAGCCAGACGGCTTCTCCTCAAGCCACGCCACCTTCGGCTTTAACCTCAACTGGGACTGGTGATCGCTTTCGCGCTTAAAGGAATAGACCATGAATAAGAATCTGTATCGCATTGTTTTCAACCAGGCGCGTGGAATGCTCATGGTGGTGCCGGAGATCGCCCGGGCGATCGGCACCCGGGCGTCCGGTACGGGTCATACGCTGAGCCGCCTGATCGGTAAAGTGAGTGCGTTAAGCTTCAGCCTGTGGCTGGCGCTGGGTGCGGTGCAGACCGTGCAGGCCGATATTATCGCCAACGGCTCAGCGGCTAAAAACCAGCGGCCGACCATCATCAGTAGCGCGAATGGTACCCCGCAGGTCAATATCCAGACGCCGTCCAACGCCGGTGTCTCTCGCAACAGCTTCTCCCGTTTCGATGTGGACAAGAAAGGGGTGATCCTGAATAACGCTGCCCGTAATACGCAAAGTGAGCTGGCCGGCATGGTAGCCGCCAACCCCTGGCTGGCGCGGGGGGAAGCGAAGGTCATTCTTAACGAGGTCAGTTCTCGCGACCCCAGCAAACTCAACGGCATCATCGAAGTGGCGGGTAAAAAAGCACAGGTAGTGATCGCTAACCCGGCAGGGATTACCTGCGATGGCTGCGGGTTTATCAACGCCAACCGCACGACACTGACCACCGGCCAGGTACAGATGAGCGACGGGAAAATCAGCGGCTATGACGTGCAGCGCGGCGAGATTGTTATCGAGGGGCGCGGGATGGACAGCACCCGCGCCGACAGCACTGACCTGATTGCCCGCGCGGTAAAAGTGAATGCCGGTCTCTGGGCAAAAGAGCTGAAGGTGAGCGCCGGGCGCAATATCGTGGATGCCGCGCATCAGGCCGTGACGGCGAAAAACGGGGATGAGAGCTCGCGGCCACAATTTACGCTCGACGTGGCGCAGCTTGGCGGCATGTACGCCAGTAAAATTCATCTGCGCGGAACCGAGCGCGGCCTTGGCGTGCGTAACGCCGGCGTGATTGGCGCCTCGGCGGGCGATGTGGTGGTGAATGCGGACGGTACCCTCACCAACAGCGGCCAGATTCAGGCGCAGGAGACCATCCACCTCTCCTCCCGCAGCGGCATCCAGAGCAGCGGCGTGCTGGCAGCCGGGATAAAACCCGACGGTAGCGCAAACGCAACGGGCAACCTGACGCTCACCAGCGAAGGTACGCTGAAGGTAAGCGGGCAAAATCAGGCCGCCGGAAAGATATCGGCCCGCGGAGCAGACCTCAATTTTAGCGCCAGTCAGAGCCGCGCTGGGCAGATCGAACTGACGGCAACTCAGGGTAACATCCGCACGGCACAAGCCAGCACGGAAGCCCGGACAGTGACGGTGCGCACGGGGGGGAAACTGGATAATGACGGCGGTAACATTACCGCCGACACGCTGGACATCACCGCCCGCCAGCTGTCGAACCGCGAAGGCGTGCTGCAACAACGTGGTGAGGCGGCCCTGACGCTGGCCCATCAGGACGGGATTGATAACCGCGGTGGGATCATCGCCAACGCCGGAGAAAAACTGACCCTTACCGGCGCCTCGCTCGACAACCAGCAAGGTCGCATCCAGGCCAACGCGCTCGCTATCGATACAGCGACCCGCAGCATCAATAACCAGCAGGGCATTCTCACCGCCAGCCGGGAGATGATGCTACACAGCGGGGGGTTGAACAACGATGCCGGTTTAGTTCAGGCGGGCAGCGCCCTGAATATCGATCTGCATGGCGGCGCGCTAAGCAATCGCGACAGCGGCGAAAACGGCGGCCTGCTGAGCTTCGGGACCTTCACCCTCAGCGGCGGCACGCTGGACAACCGCAGCGGATACATGGCCTCCGCAGGCGACAGCCTGATTAAAGGCCTCGCCCTGGACAACACCCACGGCACGCTTTACAGCGAATCACATCTCAGTCTGACAACGGACGCGCTGGTCAACCGCCAGGGGCTGATCCAGGCGGGCAACAACCTGACGCTGGAGACCCGAGCTCAGAGGCTGAATAACAATCAAGGGCGGATTAGCGCCGGGCAGAATCTGGTGCTGCAAAGCGGTGCGCTCGATAACCAGAGCGGGCACATTGTGGCGGGCGACGCAATGACGCTGACCACGCAGGCCAGTCCGCTGAATAATCAGCAGGGAATACTGGCCGCGGGCGGGGAGATGCGGCTAGAGAGCAGCGAGCTGGGTAACCAGAGCGGACAGATCCAGTCCGCCGGGGATATGACGCTTGCCGTCGGGACACAGCTGGATAACAGCGCCGGGCTGATCCGCAGCGGCAAAACCACCACGCTGAGCGCCCGGAGCCTGCTTAACCGCAATACTGCCCGCGAGAACAGGGGCATCGAGGGCGATGCGGTCATCCTTAACGCACCGGTGCTGGACAATAGCGACGGCGCAATACGCAGTAATGACACCCTGATCGTCAACACGCTCACTCTACTGGATAATACCCGCGGCC
Organism: Leclercia sp. UBA2479; assembly: GCF_002341985.1. NCBI lineage: Bacteria > Pseudomonadati > Pseudomonadota > Gammaproteobacteria > Enterobacterales > Enterobacteriaceae > Leclercia > Leclercia sp. UBA2479. Next base: position 216,450 of record NZ_DDPB01000013.1, read on the forward strand.
TGCTCTCGTCCGCCGGGGAGCTGGATGTCTGGGGCGGAAAAACGCTCGCCCTCACCAACACCGACGGCACGCTGATTGCAGGCCGCGAACTGAAGGTCAATGCCGCTTCTGCCAGCGGCGATGGCAAACTGCTCTCGCAGGATGCGCTGCAGCTTAATCTGCAAAAAGCCTTTGTGAACACCGGGGAGATCATCGCCAACGGCAATGTCACCTTTACCCTGGCGAAGGGGCTGACCAACGAAAATCTGATCAAAGCCGGAAAAGTCCTGACGATAACGGCGAAAAATCTCACCAACAAGGTGAACGCCGGGATCAGCGCCGGGGAAAACCATCTGCTGATTGAAGGCACACTGACCAACCGCGGCCTGCTGGACGGCGGCCTGACGCACCTCACCGCCGCTACCCTCAATAACTACGGCACTGGCCGTATCTACGGCGACCATCTCGCGCTGGCCGCCGCAACCATCAATAACGAGGCCAAAAAAGGGGTGGCACCAGTCATTGCCGCTCGTGAATGGCTTGATATCGCCGCCGGGACGATTAATAACAAGGGTCACGCCCTGATCTACAGCGCCGGGGATATGGCTATGGGCGGCAACCTTAATGCGCAATATGAAGCGCAGGGGCAGGCGCAGACGCTAAACAACACCGGGGCGACAATAGAAGCGGCGGGGAATATGTTCTTTGGCGTCGCCACCATCAATAACACTAACGCCGGAATGAAAACCAAAGTGGTCGTCGTCGAAAACTCCGACCACCACGAAGTCGCGCTGAAAGGCTCAACAAACCGCTTCGACCGGGCGGATGTCTTTATCGGTGATAAGGATAAGTGGGATGTACATCAGGCGACGATGCCGGACGGCACCAAAGGGCGTGAGTTTTATGAGTATAAGTACAAACGGGAGGTGAAAGAGACCCAGGTCACCGAAACCGATCCCGGCAAGATTATCGCGGGCGGTAACATCCACTTTAACAGCCGCCAGGTCAATAACCAGGACAGCCAGATTGTGGCAGGCGGTCTGCTGGGCGGCATCATCGGCGAACTGAATAATCTGGCGACCACGGGGGTACGGATAACCACTGACATCGGTACCCAGATCCGCTGGTATGCCAAAAAGAAAAAACGCAGATTTGGCGGCACCAAAACCTCACAGGGCAAAAAATATAGCGATTACGCACCCGCCCCAGTCACCCAAACCATCGACCTCAAACAGATGGCCTGGCAGAGCCATACCCAGAACAGCGGGAGCGGCGCTACGATTGCCAGCCGCAACACCGAGGGTATGACCACCGGGACCGCGCGCGCCGGTACGGCATCACCCGCCCTGCCCGGCCAGATCATGGAGATCGGCAGCGGTGAGAACAGCGTTATTCGCATCACGCCCCCGGATCTCCGTCTGCCAGACAACAGCCTGTTCCGGCTACACCTGAACACAGATGTCCCTTATCTGATTGAGACCGATCCGCGCTTCACGGACCGGAGAACCTGGCTCGGCAGCGACTATATGCAGCGGCAGTTCAAACTCGACGGTAACAACATGCTCAAACGGCTGGGCGACGGGTTTTATGAGCAGCGTCTGATTCGCGAGCAGATTATTCAGCTTACCGGCAACCGCTATCTGCAGGGTTTCAGTAACGATGAAGAGCAGTTCCGTGCGCTGATGGACGCTGGCGTGGCATTTGGTCATCAATACCACCTGGTACCGGGCGTGGCGCTCACCGCAGAACAGATGGCTCATTTGACCAGCGACATCGTCTGGCTGGTGCAGCAGGAGATCCCTCTGAAAGACGGCACCACGCAGCGGGTGTTGGTGCCACAAGTGTATGCGAAGGTAAAACCCGGCGACCTTGATGCCAGCGGCGCCCTGCTGACCGGTAACGAAATTGTGCTGGATCTGAAACAGGATCTCACCAACAGCGGGCGCATTAGCGGCCGGGATGTTACGCAGATAACCGCAGAGAGCCTGACCAACACCGGGTTTATCGGCGGGCGAAACGTCGCTCTGGAAGCACGCACGGATATCAATAACCTGGGCGGTACCCTAAAGGGTAACGACAGCCTGAGCCTGATGGCCGGGCGCGACATTAACAGCGTCACGACCACTCAGGGCGATGCGGCCAACCGCTGGGTCGACCGCCCGGCCGCTATTTTTGTACAGAGTGACAGCGGCGACCTGAGCCTGCAGGCGTTGAATAATATTACCCTCACCGGCAGCCAGGTGAGCAGCGCCGGGGCCGACAGCCGCACGCGAATTGCCGCAGGCAACGATCTGACCCTCGACACGGTGAGCACGGCACGCACCGAGTATGGCAACTGGGGCAAAGGCAACAGCCGTCTGCTGGAGCAGTCCTCAGATGTGGGTAGCCAGATTAACGGCGGCGGCGATGTCGTATTGCAGGCCGGGCACGACTTTAACGCCCGGGCCGCCAGCGTGACGGCGAAGGATGATCTTATCGTTGCGGCGGGAAACAACGTGACGCTGACCAGCGGAGAATCGTCTTCTCACCTCGAGGAGCACAGCCGTCAGAGCACCAGCGGGATGCTGTCGAAGAAAACCACCGTTACCCATGACGAAATTTGGCAGACCACCGCGCAGGGCAGCCTGTTAAGCGGCGATAACGTGACGGTGCAGGCGGGTAACGACCTGCTGATCCACGGGTCGTCGGTTGCTGGCGAGGGAGATATCGCCCTGCAGGCAGGCCACGACGTCACCATTGAAGCCGCAACCCATACCCGCGCCGATTACCACATGGAGAAGACCAGGAAATCAGGCGTCTTCGGCAGCGGATCGGGCATGGGAGTTACCGTGGGTTCCCAGTCAACGAAAATCACCCGTCAGGGTACGGAAACCACCCAGAGCGATGCCCGCAGCCTGGTGGGCACCTCCGGCGGCAACGTGATTATCCGCGCCGGGGAGCAGGTGACGCTAAGCGCCGCCGATGTCGTTGCGGGCCGCGCCGAAGGCGATACTACCCGCGCAACGGGTCATATCGATATTACCGGTCGCGACATTGCGGTGCTGCCTGGCCGCGACACCCTCACGGAGTCGATGAAACAGGAGACCCGCAGCAGCGGCCTCACCGTCAGCGTGAAGGCCCCGTTCGAGGATTCGGTGCGCAACGTGCGCGATGCGCTGTCCAGCAAAGGGGGTAACAGCACCGTCGACCGCGTGAAGGCTCTCGCCGCAGAAGGCGCGGCGCTGGGCCTCGACGGGCCGGGCAATATGGTGACGACCTCGTTCGGCAGCAGTAAATCCACTCAGGAGTCGCACTACGAGGGTGAGTTCAGCAGCGGCAGCAAGCTGAACGCGGCGGGCAATATCCAGATGAACGCCACGGGCAACGATCTGGTGATTGCGGGCAGCCAGCTACAGGCAGGGGAATCGGTCATTCTGGATGCCCACCGCGATATCCGTATCACGACCTCGACCGATCGCGAAGCGTACAACACCCGCAATAGCCAGAGCGGGTGGATGGTTACTGATGACATCAGCATGGGCAGCACGGTGCGTGCTACCGGCGGTGGCGGCCAGCATGGCAACCGGATATTGCCTGGCGGCATGAGCCAGTCTGAGGGTAAAACCAGCGGTGCGAGCATCACGCAGAACGCCTCGCTGATTGAGGGCCGCGATATCTACCTTAACAGCCGCGAAGGGAGTATCGACGTGAGCGGCAGCCGCCTCAGCGCCACGGACGATCTGATGCTCTCGTCCATCCAGGGCGATGTACGGATCACCGCCGGGCAGGATACCGCCCGCCACGATGCCAGCGGCAGCAGTAAAACCGTCGGCACACTGGGTAGCGATGGCTACGGCGGCACCGTGGGCTATGGACGGGACAGTTACCGCACCCATGAGGCGAGCAGCCTCGAGAGCGGCCTGCGCAGCCAACTCAACAGCACCGAGGGTAATGTCATCGTTCAGGCCGGAAAAGATATCGCCCTATCCGGTACGGACGTGGCGGCCGGCAAATCAGTCACCCTCACCGGCGAGAATGTCCTGCTGGACGTGAGTCGCGATACCCGCGACGGCGCATCCCGCAGCAGCCAGACGCAGTACGGCGTCACCGCCTCCGCGGGCGGCTGGGCGGTGGATGCGGCGAAAAGCGCCGAGAACGCCGCCCGCAGCGCGGAGAACGGCGATGACCCACGCCTGACGGCCATTCGCGCCGGACAGGCGGGCGCCACTGCCGTCCAGGGTGCCATGACGGACAGCTCGGTGGTGAAAGCGAAGGTCTCTCTCACCGCCGGCTCCTCCTCGCAGCAGAGCGAGTATCACAGCGCCGATACGCAGGGCACCACCCTGCGGGCCGGTGAAGAGGTCAACATCCGCGCCCGCAACGATATCGTCGGCGAAGGGGTGCAGATCGACGGCCGCCGCGTCACCCTGGACGCCGGTCGCGATATTCTGATGACGGCCTCTCAGGACACCCTCACCCGGTCGAGCCGCAGCCAGGGGAACCAGGTAGGTATTGGCGTCGGTTTCAGCCTGATTGGCGGCCAGAACGGCTTCAGCATTGAGCTCGGGGCCTCGCAGCAGAGCGGCCGCGAGAATGGCAGTTCTGCCTTCAACAGCAACAGCCTTATCCGCGCCGACGAGCTGCTGAGCGTGACCAGCGGGCGCGACACCACCCTGCGCGGCGCGGAGCTTTCCGGCAACCGCGTGGAGATAAACACCGGTCGCGACCTGACGGTCAGCAGCGTGCAGGACAGCGTTACCCTGGACAGCAAAAACAGCGCCTCCGGGGTCGGGCTCAGTCTGTGCATTCCGCCCATCTGCTATGGCGCCTCGACGGCCAGCGTCAGTCTGTCCGGCGACAACATCACCCACGAAGGCCAGAGCGTGGCAAACCAGAGCGCCATCCGCGCGGGCAGCGGCGGCTTTGATATCACCACCGGCAACCACACCCAGCTGGACGGGGCCGTGATCAGCTCCACCGCCGCCGGTAAAAACCGGCTCGATACCGGCACCCTCGGCTGGCGTGATATTGAAAACAGAAGCACCACTTCCGGTGACAGCTACAGCGTGGCCCTCTCGGGCAGCGGTAAGCTGTTCGGCGGCAACGACGGCATGCAGCTCAACGTAGCCCCGGCTATCGGTACGGGGCATGCGGGCAGCGAAGACAGCGGCACCACCCGCTCCGCCATCAGCGACGGGGAGATTATCCTGCGCAACCCGGAAGGCCAGACGCAGGACATTGCCGGGCTCAGCCGGGATACGGAGAACACGCACGACGGCGTGGATATCCGCGGGGATATTCAGAAGGTGAAGGACGACCTTGCAGTACAGAGCGAAGCCGCAGCCCTGGGTACCACGGTACTGGATGCCTACAGCAAATACGCCCAGAAGCAGGCGGCAGAGTCCAATGCCGCACTGGAAGCGAAGCTGGCATCGGAAGGGAAGCTTGATGGCCTGACTGCCGCCCAGCGGGAGGCGGTTATCCGCAGCCAGCCGGAGTACAACAGCACCGACTACGGTCCGGGGAGCGCCTTCTGGACGAAGGGCGGTGCGGCGGCAGGTCTGCTGGCCGGCGCGCTCGGCGGCAATATGCAGGCCGGGGCCGCGGCGGGAGCGGCTCCCCTGCTCGCCTCGCTGGTGAAAAACGTTGAAAACGATGCCGCCCGCGCAGCACTGCACGGCATCGTGGCGGCCGCCCTGACCCAGCTTGCAGGCGGCAGCGGCGCTGACGGCATGAAGGCCGGAGCCGCAGGGGCAGTGACGGCTTCCCTGCTCTCCGAACGGCTGGTCAGCGCGCTGTACGGCAAGGATGTCAGCCAGCTGACCGCGGATGAGAAAAGCCTGGTGAGTAACCTTGTCACCCTCGCCGGGGCCGGTGTAGGGTATGCTGCGGGCGGCGGGGATGTATCGCTGGCTGCCGTGGGGGCGAACACGGCGCGGGTGGAGGTTGAGAATAACTCGATGGCCGGGGATAAGGGCCGCGAGTCACTGAAAGAAAGCAAGGAATGGTGGAAAGCGCAGGTCAGGGACAAGATGGGCGAAGGCCCGTTATCTGCAACGACCAACGCTATCATCAATGCCCTTGCTGATACTGGAGATGTGGCATTAGGTTCCGCTGATTATGCTGCTGATGGCGCAATGGCACTCACAGCCTGTGCGATTGGTGATAGCTACTGTAATAAAGCTCTCAGCGATTTGGACGGTAAGCATCAGGGTGTTGCAGATACCATAAGAAACCTGATGAAAACTGAAACCTGGTCAGCTATTGGTGAGATGGCAAACCAGGCTCTGGAGGGTAATCAGCTTGCAGCGGAGAATTTTGGGGCGCTGGCTGCATCGGTACTTCTGCCAGGTAAAAAAGTTCCCAGTGCAACAAATCGAATTGAAACGATTCTCAAAACTGAAAAAAGTTGGGAAAATGCACGCAATAAGGCATTAAATATTGTAGGTAATTTGGGGGCTAATTCTAAACCTGTTGTTGGACGATTAGAAGTTAGTGCAGGAAATGGAAAAGTAATTGGACGTCAATCTAGTGATGGTAAAGTTGGTTGGCGTGTTGACTACGATCCTGAAAAGGGAACACATATTAATATATGGGATTACTCCCAAGGAAAGGGGCCAGGAAAAGCAGTTAAGCAGGTAATACCATTTGAAGGCAATGAAAAAACATTTGAAACCATATTGAAACAGTTGAATAGGTAGGGGACATGACTCTATTCGATGAATGTAAAGAAGCCCTTAGCGCTGACTTTCATATACTTGAAGGCCAGTGCGAGAAAGAGGCTATTAATATTTTATATCAATATCCATTTGTTAATGGAAATGTATCATGGTTAGAGCTTAATTATATAGATTATGAAGATATAAATGCATTTATAGCAAACAATCATAATGAAAATGATTATGTATTTGTTTTTGTGGATGAAATAGGCATTCCTGTTTTTAGGAGTACGCTCACCTTGATTGCTGAGAATATTTATGATGTTACAGCCCTGTCACCTAAGTTGTTTATTTTCAATGAAAAATTAATATTACAACCCTTATTTCCAACTGAAAAAATCCGGTTAGGAATAAGGGGTTAATAGTATTTATAAATCCCGGTCATTCAGGCCGGGATTGTTTTATCAGCCGTTACCCATAATGCCCGTCCCCCGCGCTTATACTCCGACAGATCGTCGGTGTAGTTCAGCCCCCCGGAAATGTTCTGATCCACTGTTCCATCTTCTTCTTGTTGACGTAAGCCACGTCAGACCCTCGGCACAACTGTACGGTTCACGGGTGTTCCGGGCGGTGATAACGATACAGTCGGGCATTACCCGGTTATTAATGGGCATCCCCTGATAAATCCTACCTGCGCTATCCATTCGCCACGCAAAAAGGGTTACGCTCGCACCAGGCTATAGCCCATATAACCAGTCACCCTGAATAAAAATCTGCCATAAACCATGCCGCTTTAGTCCACCCGCTAATACTGTCACCCCTCGTTTATACTACAGAGCATTTTTAACCAGCAGAGCGTAACATTGCCCTCTCCTTCAGCGGCAGCGACCTGCTGCCCCGCTGTTACCTTCCCGCCTCGAAAGACAAAATATCATCATCACACTCAAAGCCCGCCCACCTATTCAAAGCAGCCCTCGCCTTCGTTTATCACATCAACTGGCAATAACCCCCATTACAGCATCAGGCTAAATAGATTCTGAATTTAGCATCTAATTCACTGAAATAAATACAATTATGGGCTTTACCCCTTCAAAATAGCGTCGCCCTTCAGGCAAAGTTTTCTGCCTCGAAAAGGTAACCTTCATATTGCTACGCCGCATTCACGGGCGTGTTTCACAGTAAAAAATAAGGATGTTAATCAATGAAAAAATTATCTTTGGCGCTGCTGGTAGCAAGTACCCTGATGAGCGGCACTGCGCTGGCAAATAACCATACTGTCTCGATTGGTTATGCACAAAGTGACTTTGAAAATATGGGTGATATCCGTGGCGTGAACGTTCAGTATCGCTATGAATGGGACTCCCCTTTTAGCGTGATGGGCTCTTTCACCTATCTGACCGGGGATAGCAGTGAAGTCGATGATGATGGTGCAAGTGATGTTTTGAAGTTTAAAGATGAAGTGAAATATTATTCGCTTCTGGCTGGCCCGGCTTATCGCATTAATGACTATGTATCTGTTTATGCGCTGGGCGGAGTTTCTTATATCAAAGTTGATGAAGATACAACCTGGATTAGTAGCCGGGGTCCTTTCCTTAATGAAAAAGAAAGCGTTAACTCAACCCAGTTCGCCTGGGGCGCTGGGGTACAGTTTAACCCAACGGATGATTTTTCTATCGGCATCGGCTACGAAGGTACCACAGCAAAATATTACGAATCTTACTCCGTTAATGGCTTTAACCTCACTGTCGGCTACCGCTTCTAATATCCTCCCACCCAGCTGAAAAAAAATCCCGGCACAGGCCGGGATAGTCATGCTAAAGGGAGTCATTATCCCAAAATTCTCTGTAATACCGGTCCAATCGTCTCAAACGCTTGCGGCGAAATAATATCGACGTGAGCGCAATCCTGACGGTATACCTCCAGTTCTCCCACCCAGGGTGCCCATGCCTGATGCGGATCCTGGGTGCGCGTGCGCTCGGCGACAAACAGCGTCGCTTTGCCGTCAAACTTCGCGCTGTGAGCGGTGGTGAGCAGGCGCACGGCATCAGCGTAGTTGCCCTCTATCGCTTCAAACAGTTTGCCAGACGCCTGCCCCTGCTGGGCGGCGATAAAGGCGTCGCGCTCGCGGGCAATCTCGGCCAGCACTTCGGGATCAAGTCCGTTTGCCTCTTTTTCTGCCCAGTTTTGCGTCTCTGGTGGCCAGGTATCCAGCAGTCCGAGGAACGCGACCTCTTCGCCCTGCTGACGCAGACGTGCGGCGATACCTTGCGCCAGCGTACCGCCGAGTGAGTAACCGAACAAATAGTAGGGCCCGTGCGGTTGTTGGGCTTGTAGTGTCGCCAGATGGTGGTCGATCACCGCATCCAGATTGTCACCCTGCTGCATCGGTCCCTCGGGCCGCGGGGACTGGATCCCCATTATCGACCAACGCGGGCTCAGATAGCGCGCCAGCACGCTAAACTGCCAGGCAAAACCCGAAGCCGGATGGAAGCAGAACAGCGTAGGCCCCTCGCTTTTACGCAGAGGTAGCAGGGTTTCGTACCCCATACGCTGCGCTTCATCATCGTTCCACGACGCCAGCAGCGTGCTGAGCGCCCCCACCGTTGAGGCTACCATCACCTGTCCTGGGGTTACCTTGCGGGCAAACGTATTGCTAAGCTGTGCCGCCAGACGCATCGCCAGTAGCGAGTGGCCACCCAGGGCAAAGAAATCGGCCTCAATGTCATTCACTTCGCAACCCAACAGCGTTGAGAAGGCCTGAGCAACAGCGATTTCAGTGTCGGATCCCGGTGCGCGACCGCTGGTTTTGTTGGACACGGCAGGCAACGGCAGCGCCTTGCGGTCAAGCTTGCCATTGGCAGACAGCGGCAACTCACTGATTTGCAGCAGTACCACTGGCACCATGTGGGCGGGTAACTGCGCTTTCAGCCTCTCGCGTAGCGCGTCGCGATCCAGCGGCAGGCCGGACTCAGATACGACATATCCCACCAGCTGACGCGCATCTCCGCCCGTCGCCACCGCCTGGTTGAAGACGCAGGCATGGGCCACGGCCTGCGCCACGTCAGGCAGACTCAGCATCGCCCGGTCAATTTCACCCAGCTCAATGCGTTGACCGCGTATTTTAAGCTGATCGTCACTGCGCCCTAAATACTCCACCGCGCCGTTATCCAGCCAGCGCGCCACGTCGCCGGTGCGATACATCCGTTCGCCGGGGGCAAAGGGATCGGCAATAAAGCGGCTGGCCGTCAGATCCGGACGGCCCAGATAGCCCAGAGCCAGCTGGATACCGGTGAGATAGAGATCGCCCGCGACGCCAAACGGCACCGGACGCATCATGGCATCCAGAATACGCAGGCCGGTGTTCCACGTCGGGAAACCAATCGGCACGCTGTTGCCCTGCACGGCTTCCAGTTCTGGCCCAAACGCCGGATACCAGCTGACATCTACCGCCGCCTCGGTCGGGCCATACAGATTATGCAGCGGCACGCGCGTAAGCTGCTCCCACTCACGGCAAAGCTCGGTCGGCAGCGCTTCACCGCTACAGAACACCTGCTTCAGGCTGCGGGTACAAGCCACGTTTTCCGGGGTCAGGGTCGCCACAAAGGCGGCCAGCATGGAAGGCACGAAATGGGTCGTCGTGATGCCGTACCGGGCAAAGAACTGCTGCATAGCCAGCGGATCGCGATGGGCCTCCGGCTCGGCCATCACCAGCTTCGCCCCGGCGATAAATGGCCACCAGAACTCCCATACCGACACATCAAAGCTGCACGGGGTTTTCTGCGCGACGACGTCTGTAGCAGTCAGCGGGTAGTGATCCTGCATCCATAACAGGCGGTTAACGATGGCGGTCTGACCCACCATCACCCCTTTCGGCCGTCCTGTTGAGCCCGAGGTGAAGATGATGTAGGCAGTTTGCTGCGGCGCGCACAGGTTCAACGGTTCGCTGCCCGCGGCAGGTAATAGTGTGTTGTAACTAAAAGTCGGTATCGCCAGCTGGCTGAAGCGCGCGCGCTGGTCGTCGGTCGTGATCAGCAACGAGGGCTGCGCGTCCTCGAGCATCATGTGCAGGCGATCGTCCGGATAACCAGTATCCAGCGGTAGCCAGGCGGCCCCCGCCTCCACGATGGCATGTAACGCCAGGGTCAGAAATACCGAGCGAGGTAACGCCACCGCGACGCTGTCGCCTGGCTGTACGCCCCGTTCGCGCAACAGCGTGGCAAGGGCAACCACCTGCTCGCGCATCTGGCGGTAGCTTAGTTCGTGCTGCGCATCGGCGAGCGCCGGGGCATCGGGCGTGCGGGCAGCCTGCTCCGCCACCAGCGCGCTCAGGGTGGTGGCGGGTAGCGCCACCGCGGTATCGTTGATCTGCGCCAGCTGCTGATACTCAGCGGGCGAAACGGTCTCTACCGCGCCACAGGTCAGCGCCGGGTTTTCAGCGAATTGGGCCAGCAGAGCATGCAGACGTTCTACGTGCCGGCTCAGCGTCGCTTCGTCGTAACGCTGCTGGTTAGCGAGGATCTCAATGCTCAATCCGCCCTGCTCATCCGGAAACAGCGCCATCTCCAGATCGTTCACCGGGCCCGTCGCCAGGGTGTGAGTCGTGGCCGTTACGCCGTTCAGATCGAGTTGATAATCAAAGACTTTAACGTTGAAGACCGGACCGAAGAGCGCTTCGTCACTGGCGGTACGCCCGCTGTCACGAACGATCTGCTCAGCATCGTAACGCTGATGACGACGCATTTTTTTAAGCTGTCCGGCTAAGCGCTGCGCCAGTGCGGGCAGCGTCTCCGCAGGCTGAAGGGTGACCGCCAGCGGCAGCACGTTCAGCACCGGGCCGGTGGCGGTAAGTGCCGCTGAGCCCATACGACGCATAAAAATAAACCCGGCGGCATACTCCATCCGTCCGGTCAGACGTCCCAGCCATAAGGCCACCAGCGCCAGCGCAAGATCGGTACGCTGCACCTGCCCGGCGTTTGCCAACTTACTGAAGGCGCGGGCATCAGCGCTTAGCTTCATGCGCAGAATATCGGTGGTCGCGGCCCGGCCTGGCAGCGGCGTAGCGGAAAGCGACACCGGCGGGGGTAGCTGTTTACGCTGCTCAGCCCAGAAAGCACCATCGCGGGCATACGCATCGCTCTCCCGATAGCGTTGATACTCCTCCACCACCTCCGCAAAAGGGGTAAAGGGCGATGCGGGGGTCTCGTCTCCCCTCGACCAGGCACGATAAATGGCGACGATTTGCCGGGTAATGGCCGGGAAGCTAAAGCCATCCACCACCAGATGGTGATAGCGCTGATACCAGTACCAGCGGTTGTCCTCCACCTGAATCAGCTGATGGCAGGCCAACGGCTGGCCGCTATCCACTCGCAGGTTTTGGTGTAAATCTGCCTGCATCTGCGCCATGGCGGCGGCATGCGGATCGGCTTCATTGCGGCAGTCAACAATAGAGGGTTCAGCAAGCGGCAGGGTCTCATCAACCCACTGCCACACCTCGCCGTTATCCTCCGCAAAACGGGTGCGCAGGGTATCGGCCTGCATCATGCCCGCGACGATGGCTTTTGCCAGCAGCGGCGCGCTGATTTCACCCTCAAGTTCAACGTAGTGCGCCACGCTCCAGGCATTGGGCAAGGGGGAGAGCTGCTCTGCCATCCAGATACCCGGCTGAGCCGCGACAAGGGGAAGACGCGTGCTCATGCCTGCTCCTCAGCGAAATGGGCGGGGGTCAGGGTGCGCCAGTTTGCCGCCAGCCACTGCTGACAGGCCTCGCTGGATAGCTGCTCGCTCACCACCTGCCATCCCGCAGGCAACGCGCACTGCTGCGGCCAGAGGCTGAACTGCTGCTGTGCGTTTTGCAAAAGGATGAACTGACCCTGCGGATTGTCGAAGGGATTAGTAAATTCCATACCAGACTCCGTTATTGAATAAGCGGCTGCCAGAGCGTCATCAGCCCCTGCGTCAGCCCTCCGCGCCAGCAAAGTGCATCATGTCCGCCGTCAACCTGACGCCAGAAAACCGGCAACTGCGTGCGTTGTAGCTCGGCATAAAGTGCCTGTCCGGCACGCAGGATCAGCGGCTCGCGGATCCCCGCTTCAATGACGATGCGCAATCCCTGCGGCGTGATTTCATGGTTTTTTAGCTGGGTAATCAATTGTCCGTCCTGCTGAGCGCCGCGATGGGGCCACCAGAACGACCCCGACTGGCTGAGCACGCAGCCAAAGCGTTCAGGCCAGTTAAGCCCGGCATAGAGCGCGGAGAGGCCGCCAAAACTCTGCCCGGCCACCACTGTGCGGTCGGCCCGGTCGCTGAAGGGGGCGATGGCCTGCACTTGCGGCAGTAATTCGTCCTGCACTGCCAGCCAGAAATCGGGGTTGCAGGGCAGCTCGCGGCTGCGATGGGCGGTATCGATCACATCGATTAACAGATAAACCGCCGGCGGCAGTTTTCCCGCCTGAGTCAGGGCCGTGAGCGGCGACCAGACGGGCATGCTCTCGGCCCAGAACTGCCCGTCCAGCAGCACTGCAAGAGGGCGTTCTGTGGGGGCGTCATCGCCGGTGGTGAAAATCCAGACCCGACGGCTATTGCCCAGCCTGTCGCTTTGCCAGGTGATGCAGCGTGGTTGCGCATGGCTACACGTCGTCATCTCCCAGCCCGGCTGCACCGGCGCACCGGGCATCTCCAGCGCCGAGACGGGGTGCCCGCGCCCACCGCGCCAGCTCCAGGCGTTGAGCGGATCGGCAATGGCCTGCGGCAGCAGCTTACGCCACCCTTCACGCAGGGCCATACGATCCGGCGGATCGGCAGCAAACACGGTGGCGGCAAAATCGTTGTCATTCACGGAGGGGATAAAGCAATAGCTGCCGCGCCAGTGCGGGCTGAAGGTGCCCTGCCACTGCCAGACATCGGTGCCAGGCAGGCGCGTCAGAGATTGTGGGCGGGCATTGTGGTGGTGGTCGGTGACGCCGGTGATATAGAGCCAGACTCGCTTTAACCGCGACGTCTGCTCGGTGCCGGCCGGATCGCGCCAGTAAAACGTGACCCGATAGTGATCCCCTTCCTGCACCTTCTGCGGGCCATTTACCGCCCGCCACCAGGCGTCGCTTCCTGTCTCCAGCGTTGTCACTGAATTAACCCCATGTTTACAGGCCTGTTTTTGATCAACGATAATTTATATCGATAATATTATTGATAACTATTTGCATTTGCAATAGCGTATGGTCGCGCTGTGGGAAGCGTGACCATTTATTAACCATGCCTGGCGTTGTGTACTGATCAGGAACGAGCAGTTTACACAGCCTTGCGGGCGACATCCTGCCGCCTCCCTGCCCTTTCGGGAACGGAGCCAGGGGAACGCGGCAACGAAAAGCAGGACACACAATGAACAACAAGATTCACTCACTGGCCGTACTGGTCAACCTGGGGATTTTCGGCACGGCCCTGCCCGCTATGGCCGCTGAAACGCCCGCGCATGAAGACACCATGGTTATCACCGCCGCCGAGCAGAACCTGCAGGCACCGGGGGTGTCGAAGATTACCGCCGATCAGATCCGCAAAAATCCTCCTGCACGCGATGTGGCAGAGATCATCCGCACCATGCCTGGCGTCAACCTGACCGGTAACTCCACCAGCGGCCAGCGCGGTAACAATCGCCAGATCGATATTCGTGGTATGGGGCCAGAGAACACCCTGATTCTGATTGATGGCAAACCGGTGACCAGCCGCAACTCTATCCGTCTGGGCTGGCGCGGCGAGCGTGATACGCGTGGTGATACCGGCTGGGTACCGCCAGAGATGATTGAGAGCATTGAAGTTATTCGTGGTCCTGCGGCTGCGCGTTACGGCAACGGCGCGGCGGGCGGCGTGGTGAACATTATCACCAAAAAATTCGACGACCAGTGGCACGGCTCCTGGAACACCTATCTCAACGCGCCAGAGCACAAAGAAGAGGGTTCAACCAAACGCACCAACTTCAGCCTGAGCGGGCCGCTGGGGGGCGATTTCAGCTTCCGCATGTATGGCAATCTGGATAAAACCCAGGCCGATGCCTGGGACATCAACGACGGTCATCAGTCTGAACGTACCGGCGCCTACGCCGACACCCTGCCAGCAGGCCGTGAAGGGGTCGAGAACAAAGACATTAACGGCGTGGTTCGCTGGGACTTCGCGCCAATGCAGTCGCTGGAGTTCGAAGCGGGCTACAGCCGTCAGAACAACCTCTACGCCGGTGATACGCAAAACACCAATAACGACAATGCGAAAGAGGGTCTGGTTAAGAAAAATTACGGTAAAGAGACGAACCGTATTTATCGCCAGAACTTTGCCGTCACCTGGAACGGTGGCTGGGATAACGGCGTTACCACCAGCAACTGGGCGCAATACGAGCACACCCGTAACTCCCGTCTGGGCGAAGGGCTGGCAGGCGGCCTGGAAGGGTTGTTTAACAGCAATCAGTTCACCGATACTGACCTGGCAGACGTCATGCTGCACAGCGAAGTGAATATTCCGATCGATTTCCTGGTCAATCAGAACCTGACTCTGGGCACCGAGTGGAACCAGCAGCGGATGAAGGACTCCACCTCGAACACGCAACCCCTGCAAGGCGGCGCGATCCCGGGCATGAGCGACGATCGCAGCCCGTATTCGCAGGCCGAAATCTTCTCTGTCTTTGCAGAGAACAACATGGAGCTGACCGACAGCACCATGCTGACCCCGGCGCTGCGTTTCGATCACCACACCATTGTGGGTAACAACTGGAGCCCCTCCCTGAACCTGTCGCAAGGTCTGGGGGATGACTTTACCCTGAAAATGGGTATTGCCCGTGCCTATAAAGCCCCGAGCCTGTATCAGACCAACCCGAACTACCTGCTGTACAGTAAAGGCCAGGGTTGCTACGCAAGCTCCGACGGCGTGGGCTGCTACATGATGGGCAATGACGACCTGAAGGCCGAAACCAGCATTAACAAAGAGATTGGGCTGGAGTGGAAACACGATGGCTGGCTGGCCGGCGTGACCTGGTTCCGTAACGACTATCGCGACAAGATCGAAGCGGGTTACGCGCCAATCGGTCATACCTCAACCAGCAAGGTCTCTACCGATATCTATCAGTGGGAGAACGTCCCGAAAGCCGTGGTAGAAGGTCTGGAAGGTTCGCTCAATATCCCGGTTAGCGATACGGTAAACTGGTCCAATAACCTCACCTATATGCTGCAAAGTAAAAACAAAGAGACCGGTGACCGACTGTCGATCATCCCTGAGTACACGCTGAACTCGACCCTGAGCTGGCAGGTACATCAGGATGTGTCGCTGCAGTCGACCTTCACCTGGTACGGCAAGCAGCAGCCGAAGAAATACAACTACAAAGGCGAACCGGCAACCGGCTCTGAGAAAGACGAAGTGAGCCCATATAGCATTGTTGGCCTGAGCGCGACCTGGGATGTCACCAAAAACGTGAGTTTGACCGGCGGCGTGGATAACCTGTTTGATAAACGCGTGTGGCGTGCAGGTAATGCGCAAACCACGGGTAATGACCAGACCGGCGCCTATATGTACGGCGCAGGGGCTTATACGTTTAACGAACCGGGACGCACCTGGTACATGAGCGTGAATACGCACTTCTAAGTCAACCTGATAACGGCAACCTGGATGGGTTGCCGTTTTATCGCCTCCCGTGCGATAACATGGGTTTTAAACCCGTGCGAGATCCCGGACGCCATGTATTACACCACATCCACTTTTCAGCTCGCCGGCACCACCGTCCACACTGTGACCTTCGATCCCGCCACCTTTACGGAGGACGATCTCCTCTGGCTCCCCCATCATACGCAGCTGGCTAACGCCGGGCGCAAGCGCAAAACAGAGCACCTTGCCGGGCGGATCGCCGCGGTCTCGGCTCTCTCATCGCGGGGGGTATCGACCGTGCCGGGCGTAGGTGAAAACGGCGAACCGCTCTGGCCGACGGGCCTGAATGGCAGCATCAGCCACAGCGGCCATATCGCGATGGCTATCGTCAGCGAAAATTCGTTAGTGGGGATTGATTATGAAGCGATCCTCGACGAAAAAGAGGCTTTCGACATTAAAGAGGGCATTGTTAACGACGTGGAAAGTAGCCTGCTGCTCAACAGCGGTTTGCCCTTTCCTCTCGCCTTAACGCTGGCCTTTAGCGCCAAGGAGAGCCTGTTTAAGGCACTCTTTCCCAGAGTGAAGGCGTATATGGGTTTTGAAACCACCCGCGTCAGCGCCATTACCGACCATAGTCTGCAACTTACGCTGTGCCAGCCGCTGGGGGGATTCCAGGAAAACCATGCTTTTACTCTGTTCTGGCGCCGCTTCAATCACGCGCTAGTCACGCTCATCGACTGAGCCCTTCGCCTTCAGGTGGCGCTTATCTTTCAGAACCGCAATAGCCCGGGCTGATACGATTAACGCTCGAGCGCAGCGATAATGTCGGCCTCTATGTTTTCCGGTTTGGTGAACGGGGCATAACGCTTGAGGGGTTTGCCGTCCCGACCAATCAGGAACTTGGTAAAGTTCCACTTTATCCGCCCGCCCAGCACGCCGGGCAACGCCTCTTTCAGGTAGCGAAACAGCGGGTGCGCGGCGGCGCCGTTAACTTCCACTTTCTCGAACATTGGAAAGCTCACACCGTAGTTGATGTGACAGGTCTGCTCAATATCATCGGCTCCGCCGGGCTCCTGCTTGCCAAACTGGTTGCAGGGAAAACCAAGCACCACCAGCCCCTGGGCCGCATACTTTTGGTAGAGCGCTTCAAGGCCGGCATACTGAGGCGTGAAACCACAATGGCTGGCGGTATTCACTACCAGAATCACTTTGCCAGCATAGTCGGCCATCGGGATGGGCTCGCCACGCAGTGTACTGGCAGAAAAAGGGTAAAAGTTGGTCATATTGCGGTCCTCAGCGCTCACTCCGTTCGTCAGCATATTGCTGTTATGGCTTATCGCGTATGTCATAGCCCAGATTCGGCGGTGTTGTTCGGTGGGTCGTTTTGCCGGGTAGGCTATGTGCGGGTCATAGTTGCAGAGATGCGGAATAATAACAATGAAGCCTTTGGGATCTGGGCGCTTATGCTGGCCCAGGCTCGCAGAATGTCAGATTGGTGACGCGCGAAAAGCGAGGCTCCCCGAAAATGAACTGAGACAGCCCTGCTTTATCTCACGCGCAATATCTGACTGAATTACAGGCCGAGGTCAGAGAGGCTCGGGTGATCGTCAGGGCGACGGCCCAGCGGCCAGAAGAACTTACGCTCGCTCTCTTTGATAGGCATGTCATTGATACATGCGAAGCGACGTTTCATCAGGCCATCAGCCTCGAACTCCCAGTTCTCGTTGCCATAGGAGCGGAACCAGTTGCCTGAGTCATCACGCCATTCGTAAGCATAACGCACGGCAATACGGTTCCCGCCAAACGCCCACAGCTCTTTAATCAGGCGGTATTCGAGCTCTTTTTTCCACTTACGGGCGAGGAAACCTTCCGCCTCTTCGCGGTTATTGGCGAATTCGGCACGGTTACGCCATTTGGTATCCAGCGAGTAAGCCAGCGCGACTTTGGCCGCATCGCGTGTGTTCCAGCCATCTTCAGCCAGACGGACTTTCTCAATGGCGGTTTCCAGCGTAAATGGCGGAAGCGGCGGACGGACTTGTGTATCGGTCATGGTAATATTCCTGTTAACTTGATTTAAAGGTAATAAAAGATTCGTTGCTCAGGCCCCGGCTGAGAGCCGTTCCAGTAAAACTTTTGCCATTTCCCGTGCGTCGTCAGCGGCGTTCCGGTCACCCATTACGTATGTCATGGTGATAGCCCCCTCGATCAGAAGCAGCAGTTGCCTGGCCAGCGCAACAGCGTGCTCAGGGTTCAACTGCTCGCTGAGTTCGAGCGCGTAATCCAGCAATTTTTGCTTATGCATTTTCGCTATCTGGCGGACGGGATCTTCCGGGTCCCCCACTTCTCCGGCCGTGTTGATAAAGGCACATCCCCGGAACCCCTCGGACTCAAACCAGCTTTTCAGAACGGTGAACATATTCAGAATGCGGTCCCTGGGCGTTTCGCCTTTATCAGACTCGGTTCTGAACCACTGCATCCACCGTTCGTCACGCTCGTTTAACGCGGCTGATGCCACGTCCTCTTTGTTCGCGAAATGGCGATAAATACTTTTCCTGGCGACGCCCGAGGTCTTCACCAGAAGGTCCATGCCCATGGCGTGGATCCCGTTCTGATAGATAAGTTGCTCAGCAGTCGTGAGGATTTTTTCTCGTGTATCAGTTGGCTTCTTGTTCATGCCTTAAAGGTAGAACGATCATTCTACCTGGTCAAGCATTTGTTATTATTTCTTTTTTCAGAAGGGATAAATCACGAAGGGGAAGCAACATAAGCAGTTGAATAAAATGTGATTTTATATTCAGCGTTGTAACGGGGGTTCGCTTGAACAGATACGGATTCAGAAATAAATCGGGCCTGGAGGAAGAAATTTGGGGCTGGGTCAGATGACGATAAACGTAAAAATGCGGGGATAGTGCTGCGCGCCGATCAACGCAGTTTGTTGGATTGAGTGCGAGATTTGCCTGGCAGGCCCAGGCTCTCTTTAACCGCCCGACGCATTTGTACTCTGTCGAGAATGATACTGGTCCGCTCGCCAGGTATGGTCAGCCTGAACTCACCATTTAATGGCATCGGGGATATCAGATACCATCGTCCATTAAAGATAATCCAGTTCACTTCATACCCAATCAATACGCGAAAAGCTTTGCCGCCCGGAGCGCCGGGCACCGTATGTTTTTAACTGTTAGTTCACGCCGCACTTTTACAGGTGCGGCCTGAACGACTATGAACTTTTCCTGTTTCGAAACGCGGCCACTTTCATGCGATTACCGCAGGTGGCCATACTGCACCAGCGACGGCGGTGCGATTTACTCAAATCGTGAAAAAGTAAAACACAGTTATGCGCCTCACACTGGCGTACATATTCGAATTTTTCATCTGTGACGAGTTTTACCAGGGCGTCGGCGATGGGCCAGAGCAGGCTGGCAGGACTCTCAACGCCGCAATGTACATCGACACGATAGCGCTGTGTATCCTGCGCCCATTTTAGCCTGACCTCAGGCCGCCCTTTTTCAAGAATCCGGTTGATGACCGTCAGCTCTGCCTCACGGGACTGCATCGCGGCATGCACGACGGCTCTGGCAGCTTCACGGAGCTGGCGGGCCTCCGTCAGTAATTCAGGCGGAGCCTCCGTTCCTTCAGGCACCAGGCCCGCCCTCTCCAGCCAGTCAATAACGCTGTGCGCATCCTCAAAGCAATCGTGTCGCTCGTCCCCCATCCCATATTCACTGTTGATGAAATCCAGCGCGAGGTTATCAGCCAGGAAGAGCGGCGGGGAAGAAAGCTTTTCGATGTTCATAGGCACCTGTAACCCATTAAATAATTTTGACAGGTTACCAAAAATATGTGTAACCTTCAATTAAACACTTTAACGGTTACAAGGGGTTTACTATGACGTTTCCATATTCAGGATCTTCATCCGCCGATAACGCATCTACCGCGCAGGTTCATTACCGCTATCAACAGGCGGGTAAGGTTAACGTTTTTTACCGTGAGGCAGGCGATCCGGCGTCGCCTGTTCTGCTGCTGCTGCACGGTTTTGCAGGCTCATCATTTATGTTCCGCGACCTTATTGCCCAACTGGCCGATCGTTACCGTCTGATAGCCCCCGACCTGCCGGCCTTTGGTTTTACCGAGGCGCCAGCGCGCGGCGACTACGCGTATACCTTTGACCAACTGGCTGAAACCATTGACCAGTTCACTGAAGCGCTCGGCCTCGACGCCTATGCTCTGATGGTTCACGACTATGGCGCCCCCGTCGGGTGGCGTCTTGCCCTCGCGCATCCACAGCGGGTTACCGCCATCATTTCCCAGAATGGCAACGCTTACGAAGAGGGGCTGGGCGAGGCCTGGGCACCTATTCAACGATACTGGCGCGACCCGACTCCCGAGAACCGCAGCGCGCTGCGTGAATTTCCGACGCCCGCCTCAATCAAATGGCAGTATCTGGAAGGGGTAAGCGATCCGAGTCTGGTCTCTCCGGATGGCTACTCGCTGGAAGGAATGCAGGTATTACGGCCGGGCAATGCGGAGATCCAGCTCGATTTATTACTGGATTACGCTTCGAATGTACGGATGTATCCGCAGTTTCAGCAGTATTTCAGGGACTACCAGCCCCCGTTGCTGGCGGTCTGGGGTAAACATGATCCGTTCTTTATGACCGCAGGTGCCGAAGCCTGGAAGCGTGATATCCCGAACGCGAAGATAAATTTCTATGACACCGGCCACTTCGCGCTTGAGACCCATGCGAATGAGATAGGCGCTGACATTCGCGACTTCCTCGACAGGCATCTCGTTCAGTAATCTTCACGCCCCTCACCGGCACGAATAACCGGTGAAGGGGAAAAGTACAACCTCAGACGAAAGGCGTCAGTACAGGCATTTGTGCCGACGTGACCAGGCTGCATCTTACCAACGCTTTAACGTACCGCGATTCAGAAGCGGGTCAGCATCGTTCCATAAAGGATTATTTCATATGTCATTGACTACAGGTGTACATCACATTGGTCTGGCGGTATCAAAGCTTGAAGAGAGCGCCGGGTTCTTTACTAAACTGCTGGGCTGGGAAGAGGTAAAACGACGTGAGGATTATCCGGCCATCTTTGTCAGGGACGGAGCATTGATGATTACGCTCTGGAAAACGCAGACCGAAGAGCCCGTTAACTTTGACCGTAAAAAGAATGTCGGTCTCCACCACCTGGCGCTACGGGTTAAAACTAAAGCGGCGCTGTTTGAGATCCTTGAGGTACTCAAGGCGAGCAATATTGAGATTGAATTTGAACCGGCATTAATCAGAGAAGGGCCGTCTATGCACATGATGTGCTACGACCCGAGTGGAATACGCATTGAATTTCATTATTCAGAGTGAAGGAAGATACGACGCATTGAGTTGAGAAAAAGCCAGGTTGAAATATTCATATTACTGGTAACGAAATCAGTTGAAGCGCGGCTGCGGCGGTATTTATTGATGACCGCTTCGAGCGAATACGGACTTTCAAAGAGGATGACTGTAATATTATTTAGGAAAAGCTACAGCTAACAGGTTTGTTCATTACACGGAAAACGTTCATGCGCGAAGATTTTAATGATTATCTTGCGTTCCTTGCTGTCGCGCAGGAACGGAGTTTTACCAGAGCTGCTGCCCGGCTGAATATTTCTCAGTCCACTTTGTCTCACATTATACGACGTCTTGAAGAAAGGCTCGGAATGCGGTTACTGATGCGTACAACACGTAAAGTGGCACCCACCGATATCGGTGAAAAACTAATGGCCGCGCTTGAACCGCGCCTCAACGCCATAGAAACAGATATCTCTGACCTGCTTCGTTTTCGCGACACACCTGCGGGAACGGTAAGGCTCACGGTTTCAGACCACATGCTGCATGAGTACATCTGGCCTGCTCTGGCCCCGGTCCTAAAACATTATTCTGATATTCAGGTCGAATTGTCTCAGCAAAACGGCTTTATTGATATTGTTGAGGGGCGCTTTGATGCGGGAGTCCGGCTAGGCGATGATGTGGTCAAGGATATGATAGCTGTCAGGATTGGGGCTGACTGGCGGCCTGCCGTAATTGGATCTCCGGACTACCTTGCCAGGGCCGGTAAACCTTTACACCCTTCAGAACTGGCTGGTCATAACTGCATCAATGTCAGACACTCCGGCGCCGGACAGCTGTACGCATGGGAGTTTGAAAAAGGGGATGAGAAACTGAACATGAAAGTTCAGGGTCAGCTGATATACAGCAGCGTTTATCCGATGCTCACGTCCGTTGAGGCTGGGTATGGACTGGCATATGTTCCGGATAATCTGGCTGAACCCGGGATAAAGCAGGGGAAGTGGGAGAGAGTGCTTGAGGGCTGGAGCCCTGTTTTCAAGGGCTATCATCTTTATTATCCCAGCCGGCGACAGATGTCACCGGCACTGAAAGTTATTATTAATGCCTTACGCATCCCTTCGGCGGGTTAGGCGGCCTGTCTGGCATTCATTTTCCTGCCAGTGAGCGACGCCCGGGCAGGACGGCAATAATGGCAGAGGCTACCAGCAGGGCGGTGGCAAGCATGAAGGTGCTGACCCAGCCCCGGTGATCAAATAATTCGCCGCCAGTGAATGCGCCCATTGTAATGGCGAACTGGATCAGGGCGACCATCAGGGCACCGCCAGCCTCCAGTTCATCCGGAATAATCCGGGTCATCCAGGTATTCCATACGACAGGAATGGGAGTCACAAGTATGCCCCATACCAGAAGCAATGCTCCTGTGGCCGCGGGTATGTGTCCCAGCCCCGTTAACAAACCTGCGACGATCGCCAGGCCCGCCGGTAAACCGGTGAGGGCTGGCAGCAGATTATCCCTGACAAAAAAACCTGAAATCAGCGTTCCCGTCAGCCCTGCAACGCCTACGCCCAACAGGAACAGGGAAATCATGTTGATGCCCAGTCCAGTGACGCTTTCGAGGAAAGGACGCAGGTAAGTGGACAGCGAGAACTGTCCCATGAAGGCAAGCGTTACGGCAATCATGCCCAGGGCGAATGTCCGGCTGCGTAACAGGGATGCTATCTGTCTTATGCCGGTATCACGTTGCGGCGGCAGTTTCGGTATGACGATCATCTGCCATATCAGGCAGATCACACCCGCAGGTACCACGGTAAAGAATGCACCCCGCCAGCCGATGAAGCTGCCCAGAAAGCTTCCCAGCGGTGGCGCCACCACGAACGCCAGTGCGGTCCCGCCCTGCAGAATGGCGATAGCTTTAGGGACACTCACGGGACGCACAATCCGTACCAGAATGGCCGTAGAAAGCGACCAGAATCCCCCAATGGATATACCAATCAACGCACGCCCGAACATAAACATGCCGTAGCCGTGAGCAGACGTGACGATGACCCCGGACATCACCATCACAAGGGTATAGAAAATCACTGCTGTACGCCGGTCGAAGCGGGCAAGCAATGTGTTACCAAACAGGCTTGTAATCACCGCAAATAGCCCGGAAAAGGCAATGGCCTGACCCGCCTGGCCTTCCGTGACCGACAGATCATTTGCAATCGGTGTCAGCAGACTGACCGGCATAAATTCTGATGAAACGAGGACGAAGCACAGCAGAGCCATGCTGATGACTGCACTCCAGGCAGACGTCATTTCGGGCGCACTGAAGCCGCCCGCATTAAGCGGTTTACTCATAAATAATTTCTAATGATGATGGTGAACAATTACCACAGGCTTACAGCCTGCAGTCAGATAAAAAAGCAGGATGTTGGCGGAGCAGCGATATCAGTCTGCCCCGCCAGAACAAAGGTTTAAAAACGTATCAGCGTCGTAATTAGCGTGAGGGTGACTCTACCTGCCCCTGGACTATCAGTGCCTGAACGGACTCATGGATTGCTTCCAGGCTGCTGTAACGGGGCTGGTAACCCAGCCTGACGCGGGCTTTCTCAATGGAATGTGAAGAACTTCGCACCACATGCCCTCTGGAGTTTTCAGCAAACTCAGGTTCAAGCCCGGCAAGCCATTCGTCAAAAGGCTGGAACTTCAGGGACGGCTCCCTGCCAAACCAGCGGAAAACAGCTTCAGCGTAACCCCTGAGCGTGATGGCCTGGCCGGATACCGCATTGAAAATTTCACCTACTGAAGCAGAACGGTTTTCAATGGCCTTAATGATAAGCTGTGCGACATCAACTGCATGAACATGATGTACCGTTTCACTTCCGAGATTAGGCAGTGCCAGCGTTTCACCACGGGCAATACGCGAATATACTTCAGGATTCGAATTCCCCTGAGGCGTAGTTGGTACCCATCCTTCACCGACAATATGTCCCGGACGGAAACAAGTAGCCGGGAAGCCAGACAGCCGCGCTTCACGCATCAGCCAGGCTTCGCTTTCCGCTTTACCCTGTCCGTAAGCATCAATCGGGCTGACAGGATCTGTCTCCAGAGAGGGGACTGACACATAGCGACCGTAAACCCAGATTGAACTGCAGAAAAGATAATGCTCAATCCTGCCGCGAAGCGCTTCAACAATCTGCTGCGTACTGTCGAGATCAAATGCAATCATGTCGATGACAATATCGGCCTGAAGCTCAGCAATACGTTGACCAAAGGTTCCTTTCTTTTCTTCTTCCAGCCGGTCAATAACAACATTTTCGATGAGAGACCATGCGTAATGAGGGCGATAAGGCTTTGCTGCACCCCGGCTGACATTTACCACCTGGTGACCCAGTTCAACCAGCATTGGAACAAGATAAGAGCCCACGTGACCACTGCCACCAATAACAACGATACGAGACATAGCTTTCTCCTTAATGTATTTCCGCAACGGCTTCTGAAGCTATCCCTGCCGGGAAGAGCTCAGTTAGAAAGGCTTAGCCTGAATGCTTGTATCAATAAGAGAGGTATTGTAGTGCGCACTATCATGTTTGACTTTAACCCAATTCAGAATGCTTTTATGGCGAAATAGCAATAATCATTAGAAATTGATTTGCAGAAGCATAAATACCAGAGCTGTTATGAAATTATCCTGAAAGCGATCAATGACCGCTTCTGGCATGAAGCGGACGAATTGGCTGGACTGCAGGTTCGTTTTGAGCCAGTAGCGGACACTGAGTAATCCTTTCCTATGCCAACGTTTTATGTTTTCTTTTACGTAAGCAACGGAACAAGGACATCCCCGTGAAAATCTACTGGACCCTTAAAAGTATTAGCGAACTAAAAGACTTACCTTATAAGGAGCGCGTAAGACGGTGGCGGAGCGCGTATAAATCGGCCTTTCGGCACTGGCAAACCTGGGGCGGCCTCGCCCTCTGCGGGGCCTTCGGCGGCGCAGGAGCGTACTTAGGCGGCATGGCTGGCACCGTAGTATTTGCTGGGCTGGGTGGCTTTATTTACGGCCAGATCGTGACACAAGTTGTCCTGAAACATTATCGGCACCGGCTGCAGGGCGAAGCCAACTGACGGGTAAGGTCTGGAAGGCTTCCAGACTCGGCCCTCAATGCGTCAAACGCCTGCCCCACGACCTGCGCATGGTGAACAACATAATACAGTGCCAGGAACGTCCGCGCCTGGCACGAAACTGACCACCTGAAGCGTCGTGCAGTCTGCCTCGAGCAAGGCGCGGACGTTATTTCCAGAAAGGGTTTTATATAACGGCGTTAAAAACTGAAGAGTTGAACTTATCCGGTTATGAAATATGAATTAGAGGCCGAATATCGCCTCAATTTCTATCGAGAGGTCAGGTGAAAAGAGGCGGCTGACTTCTACGAGCGAGCTCGCTGGCAAGTGATCACCATAATTTCGGTACAACACTCTGCGTAGTTCATCGATCTCCGTAAAAGAGGTAATAAATATCGTCACTTTGATCAGGGCTGAAAAATCAGCACCTTCCAGAGTAATGATTTTTCTCATTTGACTGAATATCTCTTCAGCCTGTTCAGCCATGCCTTTCTGTTGAGCGGCGGTGCCAAATGCGGTCAATCCTGAAATGTAGAGCGTATTGCCATGTTTTACGGAATGAGCATAAGGAGCCTTTACTTCACCTAACTCAGGATAATTCTTGCGTAACAGGTTGTTCATACTGAGATCCTTCTGGAAGTGAGCAAACAACGACCTTACCATCTTCCTTAAAATGCTCCACCCTGATTTTTGATGATGAAACGCGCAACGTCCATTTGTTGCATCACGCGAACAGGCTATCTGAGCTTGAGGTTCGCCCTGAGCGAATAGCGACCAATATCAAAAATGCCTAAGGATAAGGCGATGATGAATATGCCCTTTAACGCATAAGCATACACCGCGAAAACCTATCACAGCTCATACAAGCCACCCCTGCAGGTGGCTTCGTCGTTAATGGGCATTCAGAGAAGGATTATTCAGCAAAGCAGCGAGCTGCATGCTCTTCAACAAAGGTCGTAACGGTTTCCGGTGCCTCCAGCGGCGGGAAGTGGTTGACCCCCTTCAGCACCTTTAGCTCTGCCCCACCGCCCAGCAGTTGCTGCAGCGCGGTGGCAAAAGGAAGCGGATTAGGCGCATCGTTTTCACCCTGCAGGATGAGTGCCGGTGCGGTAATAGCGCAATAGCGATCGGCCATTTCATGGTTCAGGAATGCAGCGGCATTCGCCTGCAGCGCATGCGTCGCCCATTTTGCGGCCTCGGCACCCACGCTTTCCGGGACGCCAAAGGGTTGATAAAAGGCCACCGCACCGGAAGGCGTGGCAACCGCTTCGCTAACCCCCTCCACGGACATACCCGCGTCGCGCATCTGCTTGCCGTCTACGTAGCAGGCGGTATAGACCAGTCCGGCCACCCGCTGCGGAGAGTTCGCTGCAAAGGTGGAGATGATATTGCAGCCGATCGAATGAGAAACCAGTACCACAGGCCCGTTGATGCCAGCCGCATCAATCACCGCTTTTAAATCCTCTGCGTGACGCGGAATGCTGTATGCCTCTGCCTGCAGGGGTTTAGCGGAACGGCCATAGCCGCGGCTGTCATAAGAGACCGTGCGGAATGTCCTGGACAACACGTCGGTCTGTGCCTGCCAGATATCGCTGATGCCAAAATAGCCGGAAACAAAAACGATCGGCAGGCCCTGCCCCTTCGCTTCGTAGTAAATTTCGATGCCGTCATCGGTGAGTGCGTATGCCATAGTATTACCTCGGATGTTAACAGTCCGAAAAGTATAAAAAGCGCCCCGCAACGGCGTGAGAGGCCAGGAAGTCAAAATGCGATGATATCGGGCCAACCTCGTTTCCACAGGAGACAGGCCGGTCGCCAACGGGAAAGGGATAATGCTCTGAGCGCAATGGCATCGCTTTTTGACCCTTTTTCATCGAAGAATGACCTGCGCGCGCCTCACCCCTCTTCCGCAGCTTTTTTATACTTCGCTCTCCATGCACAGACCGCATCGCTGCGGTGTACCTGACGGAGTAAAAAATGCAGCTGACTCAAATACGAAACGCCACACTGAAGCTTGACTATGCCGGGGTTCGCTTCCTGATCGACCCGATGCTCGCGGATAAAGAGGCCTGGCCCGGCTTTCCCGGAACGGCGCGTTCTCACCTGCGTAACCCTCTGGTGGCGCTGCCGGTTTCCGTTGACACCTTGCTGGACGTAGATGTGATTATCGTGACGCATACGCATCAGGATCACTGGGACGAAGCGGCTCAGCAGCGCATCCCCAAAGACAAGGTGATTTACACCCAGAATGAAAGTGATGCGTCACTTATCCGCTCTCAGGGCTTTACCGCAGTCAGCGTGCTGGCTGACACCAACGTCATTGCCGGCATTAACGTCGTGAAAACCGATGGACAGCACGGCAGCGATGAAGCCTATGCCATTCCTGAAGTGGCCGAACGCCTGGGCGATGCGTGCGGGCTGGTCTTTTCCACCGAGGGTGAAAAGACGCTCTATATTGCCGGCGACACCATCTGGGTACCGCCGTTCGTGAGCAGCCTGAAGAAATACGCGCCGGACGTCGTCGTCCTCAATATCGGATGTGCGACGGTCGACGGGATTGGCGCCATTATTATGGGTAAAGAGGATGCCCTGCGCACGCTGGAGATTCTGCCGGCAGCGACCCTGGTGGCCTCACATATGGAAGCCGTAAACCATTGCCTGCTCAGCCGCGCTGAGTTGCGTGCATACACCGCAGAAAACGGTCTGCAACAAAAGGTGCGGGTGCCTGAAGACGGCGAGACGCTCAGTCTCTGACGCACAGCCTGTCTGCAGGCGGCTAAAATCTGATTGCCGCCTGCCGGCAAAACGTCGGCTATACCCGATTTAATCAGTAAAAGGTCTCCATTATGTCCGCTCTGCACGTTGCCGTTATTGCCACGCCGGGTTTTAGCCCGTTTCACTTCTCCGTTCCGTCCATGGTCTTTGATAAGGCCATGCCGGAGCCGGGGCTATTCGACGTGACGATCTGTGCTGAGCAGCCTGGCACAGTGGGATCTGATATCGGGATTTCCATTAACGTGGAGCATGGCGCTGAGCAACTCGAGATTGCAGACATTATTATCGTCCCCTTCTGGGAGCATCCCGGGGTGCGTCCCTCCCCTGCCCTGCTTGATGCCCTGCGAGCTGCCTGGCAACGCGGGGCTGAGGTGGTGGGACTCTGCCTTGGGGCTTACGTACTCGCCTATGCCGGACTATTGGATAACCGCCGGGCCTCGACGCACTGGGAGTTTGAGCAGGATTTTGCCGGGCGCTTTCCGCAGGTCAGGCTGGACGGTAATGCGCTCTATACCAGCGATGAGCGCCTGATCACTTCTGCGGGTACGGCCGCAGGCATAGACTGCTGCCTGAATATCGTGCGGGAACATTACGGCTCTGCACTTGCGAACCGCGTGGCCCGGCGAATGGTCATTCCTCCGTACCGTGAAGGGGGACAGGCGCAGTTTATTGAGCACGTGGTGCCGGAGACGACGCGTGACGAGCAGATTAATGACCTTATTAACTACCTGCGCCGCAACCTGGACAAGCGCCACGATATTGACTCTCTGGCCGGTTTTTCCGGCATGAGCCGGCGCACGCTGACGCGCCATTTTGTCAAGGCAACCGGAATGACCGTCAAAGACTGGCTCAGCGCCCAGCGTCTGCAGCGCAGCCAGGAGCTGCTCGAAACCACGGATCACAGCATTGACGTAGTATCGTCCCTGGTGGGATACCAGTCCCCGGTCTCTTTTCGCCAGAGTTTCAAGGCGCGCTTTAATGTCAGCCCCAGCGAATGGCGGCGCACCTTCAGGGGACCGGGCCTGTTTTAAAGAGCGTGCCCACGCAGGATCGTTGGCATTTTCTGAGACAGCCAGCCCGGCTCAACGAATGAGGTCCAGCTACTTAATTCGCTGACCGGTCTCATCAATCACTTTTTCACCATCCTCTTTCGTGAAAGCGCCCTTCTGACCTTCAGGCAGGATCTCCAGCACCACTTCTGAAGGCCGGCAAAGCCTTGTCCCAAGCGGCGTGACCACCACCGGTCGATTGATCAGGATGGGATGCTGAAGCATAAAATCAAGCAGCTGCGCATCAGAAAATATCTCCTCTGCAAGACCCAGTTGCGCATAAGGTTCAACGTTCTGACGCAGCAACGCCCGCACCGGGATCCCCATATCGTTGATCAGCTGCACAAGCTCATCGCGGGTGGGGGGCGTATCGAGATAATAGATAATGTTCGGTTCGTTGCCGCAGTTACGGATCATCTCCAGCGTGTTACGGGAGGTGCCACAGGCCGGGTTGTGATAGATGGTGATGTTGCTCATATCAGTATCTCATTACAAAGTGACAGAGAGCCGCCACGCCAGCGCGGCCAGAGTGACAAAGAGCACGGGCAGGGTCATGATAATGCCGGTGCGGAAGTAATATCCCCAGGTGATGGTCACGTTTTTCTGTGCCAGCACATGCAGCCATAGCAGCGTGGCCAGGCTGCCTATCGGGGTGATTTTCGGGCCTAAATCGCAGCCAATGACGTTGGCGTAAATCATCGCCTCTTTGATGACGCCGGTTGCTGTACTCCCATCAATAGAGAGGGCGCCAATCAGCACCGTCGGCATGTTGTTCATCACCGACGAGAGGAAGGCAGTCAGGAAGCCGGTGCCGAACGTGGCTGCCCATAACCCCATATCCGCCAGCAGATTCAGCACGCCCGAGAGCGACTCCGTGAGTCCGGCATTACGCAGGCCATAAACCACCAGGTACATGCCGAGCGAGAAGATCACGATTTGCCATGGCGCCCCACGCAGCACCTTTCCTGTATTGATGGCATGACCTCGCTTCGCCACCACCAGCAGCACAGCCGCGCCAGCTGCGGCTATTGCGCTGACCGGGATCCCCTGCGGCTCCAGAACAAAGAACCCCATCAACAAGAGCAGCAGCACAACCCAGCCCGCCCTGAAGGTCGCCGGATCCTTTATCGCGCTGGCAGGCGTTTTCAGAAGCGAGACGTCATAGGTCGCCGGGATATCGCGGCGGAAGAAAAGATGCAGCATGACCAGCGTGGCCGCAATGGCCGCCAGGTTTACGGGAACCATGACCGAGGCGTATTGCGTAAAGCCCAGGTTGAAGAAATCCGCCGAGACGATATTCACCAGGTTGGAGACGATCAGCGGCAAACTGGCGGTATCGGCGATAAACCCTGCCGCCATGACAAAGGCCAGCGTCGTCCCCTGGCTGAACCCCAGTGCGAGCAGCATCGCAATCACGATTGGCGTCAGTATCAGCGCTGCGCCGTCGTTGGCAAATAGCGCAGCCACCGCAGCGCCAAGCAAAACTATCCAGGTAAAGAGCAGGCGACCCCGTCCGTTCCCCCAGCGTGAAACATGCAGCGCGGCCCATTCAAAGAAACCGGACTCATCAAGCAGAAGGCTAATGATGATCACCGCAATAAAAGCGGCCGTGGCATTCCAGACGATGTCCCAGACGACGGGAATATCCTCGACATGAATTACCCCCGTAACCAACGCCAGCCCGGCTCCGATGCTTGCGCTCCAGCCGATGCTAAGCCCCCTGGGCTGCCAGATGACCAGAACCAGCGTCAGGATAAAGATACTCCATGCCAGAAACATTTCAGGCTCCTTTATATATGATTATACGTATATGACTACACTACTCAGCAGGAAGTACAGGCGGATTTTTTTAACCATTCACCCACCTCTTCGCGCAGGCACTGCCATGACAGCGTTATTGTTTCACTGGCCCATGCCGGCATGTGGGGAGAAAGACGATAGTGGATCCATTTGCCTTCCCGACGATCGAGCACCAGCCCTGCTTCACGCAGGATAGCCATATGCCGGGAAATTTTGGGCTGTGACTCCGAGGTAGCCGCGCAAATATCGCAGACGCACAGCTCACCCGAATGCCGGAGAAGCATGACAATGGCAAGACGGGTCTCATCCGCCAGGATTTTAAAAAGCTGCACAGGCTGTAGCATTTTTTGCTCCGTTCCCTTTATCTTTCATATATGGTAAATCATATGTGTATTTTTTGAAATCATCATCTCCCGGAGTAAACAATGGAACAGTTTCCTGCCCTGAACGCTGAATGCTTTGACCAAAAGATTGCTGAACGCCTGCAGCTTCAGGAGCCGCCACGTATTCTGATTTTGTACGGCTCGGTAAGGGAGCGTTCGTACAGCCGTTTCGCAGCGGAAGAAGCGGGTCGCCTGCTGACGGCGATGGGCGCAGAGGTGAGACTGTTTAACCCTTCCGGTTTACCCCTGCCGGATGACGCCCCGGATACGCACCCAAAAGTGGCCGAACTGCGCGGGCTGGTCAGATGGTGTGACGGCATGGTGTGGAGTTCCCCGGAGCGGCATGGGGCCATGAGCGCGGTGATGAAAGCCCAGATTGACTGGATACCCTTAAGCGAAGGCGCCCTTCGCCCCTCCCAAGGGAAAACTCTGGCGGTGATGCAGGTCTGCGGCGGCTCGCAATCTTTCAATGCCGTGAACCAGATGCGTATTCTGGGCCGCTGGATGCGGATGTTCACCATTCCCAACCAGTCCTCAGTCGCCAAAGCCTGGCAGGAATTTGATGAAAATGGACGAATACGACCCTCTTCCTGGTACGACCGTATTGTCGATGTGGCCGAAGAGTTATTTAAAATCACGCTGCTGCTGAAGGGCCAAACAGATTATCTCGCCGATCGTTATAGCGAACGAAAAGAGAGCCACCAGGCGCTCTTCGCCCGTGTTAATCAGGAAAAAATATAACGTTCATCTCTTCGATAAAAGAGACCGCGTAGAGTCTGCAACGTCCGCTTCTGGCCGAAGCGGACAACCGTTCTGCATTACGCAAGCTATTGTCTTTTCACCCATAACGTCCGATTTTTAGTCTTTCATTAAACGCATGAACAAACCTCATCAAGGAAAAGGGACTACGCTTTTTTAAGAGCGTTCAATTACCTGACTGGAGGATAGAGATGGAACATGAAACGACTCGTACTGTTACCCGCGGTATCAACCATATCGGATTAACCGTGCCCGATCTGCAACAGGCAACGGAATTTCTGCAGAAGGCGCTGGATGCAAAATATGTTTATGACGGCCTGACGGGCAAGGACACACCGCTGAAAGGGGCTGATGCCGAGAAACAACTGGGCTTAACCTCTGGCTCAATGATGATCAAGCAACGGCTACTGCGCATTGGTAATGGGCCAAACCTGGAACTTTTTGAAATTATCAGTGAAGATCAAACGAAGCCGGTAAGAGTGCAGGATTTTGGCTGGAACCATATTTCTTTATACGTAGACGATATCAATTACGCCATTGAAAGAGTGAAGGCTGCGGGAGGCAAGTTTCTTTCAGAGCCCCACGGAAACTCGCGTCATGAAGACACTGAAAATAATGCCGGCGTATACTTTTATACCCCCTGGGGAAGTCTTGTCGAGTTGCAATCGATACCCAATGGCTATTACTACCCTGACGATAGCGAAGCGAAAATTTGGGTACCGGAACCGTAATCAAAGGGTTAGGTGGCGGGCAACGCGCTCAGCGTAAGCAATTAGCGTAGAGCCGCTCCTTTAAGGATTCTGTGCCGATGCTACGGCGCAGAATAAAGGTTAACGCATGCGCAAGATTGAAGCTGAATGATTTATCCCGTCGCCAGATGCCCCGCTTAATTTCCGTCCCATTCGCAAAGCGCCTCAGAATTTTTTCTGGGGCCAAAAAACGATTTCCGCTTTGTATATCGCCAGAAAGATCCGATCATTGCGGCATCACGAGCTGAAAACAAAGAAAGGAAGCGCTTTATGAAACTGAATTTTTACTGGGCAGTACCGCTGGCCATCCTGTTTATCGGGCCAATATTTTCATTGCCGTTCCCCAGCACCCCAGAACTAACCTCGCCGCGCTTCTTGTTCCTGTATGGCTCTATGCTGCTGGCTGCCTGTGCCCTTATCGTATTTTCACTGAATGGTCGTCTCCCCTTGCCGGTGTGGACAACGAGTCTGGTCATGCTGATCGTTTTAATCGGGTCGCCGACGGTTAAAATGCTATTTGAAAATTAATACCCCCGAGGGTGAAGTTAAGCAGCGCAACGATAATCCTGTGGGTGCGCTGATTGAATTCTAATTCACAAAGAGAACAACAGAATGAAGATGGATGCGTTTGCTTTTGGTACAACGAACTGGGATGACGTCGAAAGAACAGAGCATCCAGGAGAGACTGGCACCGCCTACTGGCGCACCCAGTTCTTTGGTAACGCGCTTAATCAAATCCGTGTGCGGATGGTTGAATATACGCCGGGCTACCTTGCGGACCATTGGTGTAAGAAAGGCCATATCCTGTTCTGCATAGAAGGCGAGTTAGAAACAGTGCTCGATGATGGGCGGAAATTCATCCTGAAGCCAGGCATGAGCTATCAGGTTGGCGATAATGCAGAGCAACATCAGTCGAAAACGAGTACGGGTGCAAAACTGTTTATTGTTGACTGATTCTCTTGCAACCCAGCCCTGTAAACCACGACTTATGGCCCGGAGCGATGGAAGTTCAGCATGACGGTACTGGCGTGGCAGGAATGCGTGAGACGCCAGAGGAAGGGCGAAATCAGCCTGCTGAAAGGCCATGACAATACCAGTAACGAGAAAGATAACTGTAAAAATATTAACAAGTTATGAATTTTGTAATGTAGAGTAAGTTGCTCACATTATATACAGAGCTAATCCTTCTGCCGGGTTAGTATGGCATTCTGGTTATCTGTATAAATGTTTATGAAACTTATAAGTGTTAAATTAGTTATTCTTTTGGTCGTAGCGATTATTTCCGGTTGCAGTGAGAAAAGAGTTCATAATGTAAAAAATAATGACAATAAATCTCTTATCAAATCTAACAGTCATTATTCCCCGGATTTAATTCCTGTCGTGGCTGCGCTGCACGATCAGTTGAACACCTGGCGTACGGCTCCCTATCAGTGGGGTGGGACTGATATTGATGGTGTCGATTGCTCCGGGTTTGTATGGAGAACCCTTAAAGACAGATTCAACCTTCCTATGAAACGTGTTACCACTCATGATCTTATTCATATGGGGGTAAAGGTTGATAAAAAAAATCTTCGTGCGGGAGATCTTGTTTTCTTCAAAATTAAAAATGGCTTCCATGTTGGTTTTTATGATACCAATAATAAGTTTATTCACGCGTCAGTCAGTAAGGGTGTCACCCGTTCGTCTTTAAGGAATGTATACTGGAAGAGAATGTATATTGGCGCTCGTCGATTGCCGAATAACATCAGCGAAGTTATTACGATGAATCATAAATTGCCAAAATATGCACATGACAATCCTCTTTAATCAGGTAATTTTAAGCCCAAACAGCCGATACATGGCGACCTTGCCTGAATCGGTTAGGTTCACTTCACGATATCCCGGTGTACGCGTTATCCACTCTTTTTCAAGAAAAAGCGTAAGCAGTGCCGAGCCAGCATTACCACCGAGGTGGGAACGTCTTTCACTCCAGTCCAGACAGGGGCAACAGTGCTTGCGGCGCGAGCGTGAATTCAGTACGACGCCCATTTTCTCAAAATGTATTTTGCCGGCTGACGTCAGTGCCGAGCCGTCGGCTTCCAGCCATTTTTCCCGCAGCATACACTCATAAATGTTGACAGCAAGCTCGCCTGCCAGATGGTCATAGCAGGTGCGTGCATAACGAAGAGAGTGCGGTGTACTACAGGCAGGAGCCTTACGAGTACGCATGGACGCACCCATCAGGTTTTCCAGCAGTCCGGCGATATGATGTCCCGCAAGGCTGTAATAGCGATGACGCCCCTGCGTCAGGCAAATAACCAGACCGTTGGTAAGAAGCCGGTTTAGGTGCCCGCTGGTTGTCGAGGCTGCTATATCAGCCACTACGCTAAGTTCGGTGGCTGTCCATGCGCGCCCGTCCATCAGGGCGCACAGGATGCTGACCCTGGACGGGTCAGACAACGCAGAAGCCACCATTGCCATGGATGTTTCAAGGACATCATCTGGCTCACTGTCGCGCTTTGTTTTAACGAGGTTCATTCAGAAGGTATTGCCCATTTTTGGGTTACTTCGGCTGCCCTGGCATCATCATCCGTAATGAGGATGAGCCGGTTACTATGGTCACTGTACTGTACCAGAATATTGATCCCGTTCCGGGCAATTTTATTCGCTATTTCTCCCAGCTCTCCGGGCCGTTCCTGAGGTAACTTTCTTACCAGAGGACGACACAGGTTGCGGACTTCAAAACCGGCTTCAGTCAGCACCCTGCGGGCTTTTTCACCGTCTTCAACCAGGAAATGTGCGTGCCCGCCTTCTGCTCCTGTAAATACGCCACCGCCTTCAAGTCCCACTCCGTTTTCGCCCAATACCCTCCCCAGTGAACCAAGGGAACCCGGGCTATTTTTGAGAATAACGTGAATGTCATACATGCTGATTTGTTCCCTTATCTGAAGAGTAATCACGGAGTACGCTGGCTACCCGTATTCTGTAGAATGAAAAAATCGACTGCTTCCCTTCTGTCTGAGCAGCCTGATGCATCACATTTCGCTTCCATCCCGCTACAGATTCCTCATCTTCCCACCACGACAGCGAAAGAATTTTTCCGGGTGTAGTCAGGCTCTGGAAACGCTCAATTGAAATAAAGCCGGGCGTGTCGGATAAGAGAGGCTTCAGCTCTGAAGCGAGCTGAAGATATCTTTCCTGCGCTTCTGGCAGGGCATCTGCCTCAAAAAGTACTGCAATCATGTTTCGCTCCATCGTCAAATTTCGGACAGATTAATGATGACGGAGGCATGTTGCTTCGGTGGGCGCCGAAATATGCCAGTGCGTTAGCGAAGCTTTGATCATGATAAAGCAAAGTACATTGCAAGGCCTGCGCGCCCTGAAAAGGAAACATTCGCGGAATCAGAAGGGGCCACACGATATGGCCTGGATGGCTCTGAAGGTCCGCTCTGAGCAAAAGCGGACGTTAACATTTATCAAAGAACGCAAACGTGCATATCGGCATCGTGGCGACTCAACTTTCTTTATTCTCAGGAACTATGAGAAATCCCAATTAAGAATGATAGCGTTGCAGTGTTTACACGAGAATTTATAAACCCCCTGATCTCCTCCGGGTTGATACCCGCTCATAAAGGTATCCCAGTCATTCCGGCCTTGGTCGTATCTTTCCATCCAGATTTGGATAGTTTTTTCATCTGCTTTAATTATATCCTGAGCAGTAGCATCGCCATGAAATTCACACGCATCATTACAATGCGTAGCCCACTCCTGATCTTGCCAGGTAAAGATGCCCGGTGTGCGGCAAGAAATTTCACTCGAGACGTTCTCATCGACACATTCAGGATCTATTTCATTAAAAAAATCGACTAAGCCGGATTGAACAGCCTCACCAGTTTGAATGCAATCCGGGCACAGGCTGGCATCATTATCCGCCGTGGAATATTGGGGGCCGATATATTTAGCATTGCTAATTTTTTTACAGCAATCACAAGTAAATGACTCATCGGCAAATACTGTCGATAAGTAGTCGTCACTCATATAATTAAATCGGGACATATCTCATCCTTAATTTACCCATGCACTTATTGGCACAATAACACAGGGAAAGCGTTATACCTACGGACACGAAGGTGTCGTATACCCTCTCTGATAAGTGCTATAGGCAAGTCGATTACTGGCGTTTCTGAACGCCCCGCCTATTCAAAATGACCGGTTTCTGGGACAGATACGCAAACAAAGCCTTAACGCAATGATTCACCTTTCAACAGTTGGGGTAAATGAACTTCCGCTTCTGGCGCAAAGCGAGCCAGGTTGTGAGCCAACGTCCGCTGTGAGCAAAAAGCGGATACTGCATTCGCAAGCGATCCCCCACATGCCCCATGCAGACTTATTAGGTCTCATCCTCGTCCCGAAAAAGCGTTTCGGCCATAAAGTCGATGAACACGCGTATTTTGGGTGAGAGAAACTTACTTGAGGGCCATAACAATCTGAACGTACCCTGATGCGCGATATGCTGATCAAGGACGAGCTGAAGTTGGCCTGTCGCCAGAGAGGGCCGAATCATGAAATCCGGCAGGCAGGCTATGCCCAGCCCTGCCAGGGCAACGTCCATCAGTGCGGCCGAGGTGTTGCATATCATCGTTACTGGTGGGCTTACGACCGGGGTATCAGGGGATATTTTCAGCGGCCAGGGTTCAAGCCTGCCCGTACTGGGAAATCTGTGGTGCAGGCAGGCATGGTGGACTAGATCGTTAGGAATTTCGGGTACGCCGGACGCTTCCAGATAGCCCGGTGAAGCAACCAGCTTTAGTTGATAGTTGCCCAGCGTGCGTGACATAAGGCGTGAATCAGCCGGTTCACCGGTACGCATCACTACATCGAATCCCTCTTCAATCACATCTACCATGCGATCCGAAAAATCCACATCCAGCTCGACCTCGGGATAACGATGCATGAAGGCGGTTATGGCAGGCATCACCAGCATACCAACAAGAGGCATACTGATACGCAAGCGCCCACGGGGTTGTAGTCTGGTTTCAGAAAGCTCCAGCTCGGCGGCTTCCACTTCGCTCAGAATGCGGCGGCATCGTTCAAGGAACAGACTGCCCTCAACGGTGAGCCTTATGCTACGCGTGCTGCGGTGAAACAGGCGGACGCCCAGCCGCTCTTCCAGCCGGGAGACGCTTTTGCCTACCGTTGATGAAGAAACGCCAAGGTTACGCCCGGCCCCGGAGAAGCTCAACGCTTCTGCTGCCTGCACGAAAAAAGTGATACCACTCAGTGATTCCATCATTAACAACACTTAAGAATATTTGTCCGATATGTTTTGAACATTAGCATTATTGTCCTGAATAAGTAACACCCGCATTATGGCTGCTACCCACTTCCTCTGGCGGCCCCGGTTAACAAAGACGGGGCTCCGCCGCGCAGCAAGGCACAACTATGACTGATTCAACTCTCACTCAGCGTCAAAATGCTGAACATGATCGGCTCCCCATTGCCGCGCTTTTGGCTCTCGCCCTCGCAGGGTTCATTACCATTGTGACAGAAGCTCTCCCTGCGGGATTGTTGCCGCAGATTAGCGCTGGCATGAATATTTCGGGCGCGCTGGCCGGACAGTTCGTTACGCTTTACGCTGTCGGATCGCTGGTGGCTGCTATCCCTCTAATTACCGCCACGCAGGGCATGCGTCGCCGCCCGTTATTACTGCTCGCGCTGGCAGGATTTGTTGTCGCAAATACCGTCACAGCGTTCTCTGTTAATTATGTCATTACGATGGCGGCGAGGTTCCTGGCCGGCGTTTCAGCCGGGCTCGTTTGGGCATTGCTGGCTGGCTATGCCGCACGTATGGTGCCAGACGAAAAGAAAGGCCGGGCTATTGCCATAGCGATGGTCGGCACTCCACTTGCTCTGTCGCTTGGCGTGCCTGCCGGCACTCTTCTTGGCAGCCTGATCGGGTGGCGCATGTGCTTCGGTATCATGAGCGTGATGGCGGTGGGGTTGATGGTATGGGTGCGTATCCGGGTGCCTGATTTTGCGGGGCTGGCTACGGGTAAACGCCTGCCGCTGAGACAGATTTTGACGCTTGCAGGCGTCCGCCCGGTGTTATTTGTGGTACTGACGTTCGTCCTGGCGCACAACATCTTTTATACCTACATTGCGCCGTTTCTGGCATCCGTTAACATGGCTGAACGAACTGACCTGATATTGCTGGTTTTTGGTGTCGCGTCGTTACTTGGTATTTGGGTTATCGGCGTATTGGTTGACCGATATCTGCGCCTGCTGACGCTGATCAGTACGGTACTGTTCGCCCTGTCTGCGTTTGTACTGGGAGTGATGAATGATATGCCGGCTGCGGTTTATATGGCAGTTGCCGTCTGGGGCTTATCCTTTGGTGGCGCTGCAACCTTATTCCAGACCGCCAATGCCAGGAACGCGGGTGACGCCGCTGACGTGGCACAATCCATGCTGGTCACAGCCTGGAATCTGGCGATTGCCGGCGGCGGTATTGTCGGGGGTATATTGCTTGATTCCTTAGGGTCTACCGCTTTCTCACCTGTGGTCGTTTTACTGCTGCTCTCAGC
Source organism: Leclercia sp. UBA2479 (assembly GCF_002341985.1). NCBI lineage: Bacteria > Pseudomonadati > Pseudomonadota > Gammaproteobacteria > Enterobacterales > Enterobacteriaceae > Leclercia > Leclercia sp. UBA2479. Next base: position 256,196 of record NZ_DDPB01000013.1, read on the forward strand.
ACTGGCGGTGATCTGGGCTGCCAGGCTGCACGGTTTTCCGACAGAGTCGGTATAAAGGCACGCTCTGCGTCAGAATGGCATTTTCGCTTCCCCTGCTGACCCGCAGGGGGAACTGAAATCGGGTAAAAGCGAGAGACAGACACCTGGCTTGATGGCTTAAGGGGCGCACCACGTCAGAGAATCTATTTATTAGGCTCCTCAACAAAGCGGCGTTGTCACATCCCTCTATTCGTTTTTACTGGTGTCACCCACTCAGGCGGACCGGCTAACCAACTTCAGGTAGGCTTTAACACTTTCACTGGTTTCTTGCTCACGACTGATAAGCACCAGATTAGCGGTTAAATTGGGTTCAATCAGACGACGATAAACCAGGCCCGGAATATGCACCTGCTGCAAAGGCGCTGGAATGAATGCCAGCCCCAAACCGGTAGCAGCCATAGCAAGTATGCTCAGCGTGCTACCCGATCGATAAGCAATGTGACAATCTTCCCCAAGCCGCTGGGTGAGAGTGATAAAAAGATGCTCATGTGCGTCGTGAGCGTCATAAATAATGAGGGGTTGCCCGGCAAGCATGTCTATCGTTAGGCATTCATACTGAGTAAGCGGATGATCCTCAGTAAGTGCAACCCGTATTTCCCAGTCGCCAATACGTCTGACAGCCAGATCTGATGCCGTAATTTTGCTGTGCACGGGCGTATACCCTATGTCCAGTTGCCCGGCTAAAATGGCCTCAACCTGTTCTTGCGGACCGACCTCATGGATCATCAGTTCTGCATCAGGAAAGCATTGATGAAACAGACGTAGATCGGCTATCAGTTTGCCACTGAAGATGGCATTTCCGGCAAATCCCACCCGTACCCGGCCCGTCTCCCCCCGAATCGCGCGTTCCACGGTAAGCCTGGCACGCTCGGTCTGCTCAACTATCCGCTTTGCTTCAGTCTGCATTAACAGCCCTGCTTCCGTAAGCACAACGCGGCGGCTGGTACGGACAAAGAGTGCCCCTCCCAGTTCGGCCTCAAGCGCCTTGATTTGCATACTCAGGGCGGGCTGCACAATGTTAAGCCTCTTCGCGGCACGACCAAAATGGCCCTCTTCCGCGACGGCTAAAAAGTAACGCAGATGACGTAAATCCATTGCTGCACCTATCAATAATTAAAAATGATTGATTAGTAAAATCAATATATTTCATTTTATCTTTTATGTTGGGCAAACTGAATCCTGTCAACGTACCGGAGCAAACGCAATGAACAATCAACTGCAAGACCGTCAACAACTTAACGATTTAGTGAATGGCTGGATTCACAGAGATCTTGGCGAATGGGCACAATTACGAAACCTTTTCCATCCTGATGGCACCATTGAAATCACCTGGTTTGAAGGGCTGGCGAGTGATTTTGTAGAGGGTTCAATGCGGATGGGGGCGTCGGATTTGCGGACTAAGCACCTGATCGCCTCCCCCGCTGTGACATTTAATGACGCAGGTAATAAAGCCATTCTGGAAACCAATGCAATCATAATTGCTGAAAACGTGAAGTTGAATATTGGCTGTGAATGCCACAATCGCTTTTATGATCTGGCAGAAAAAAGAGAGGGGGTCTGGAAACTCTTTCACCGTCAGAGTATTTACGACATCGGCACATTTACCTTCCCGTTAGGTCCTGTCGAAATTGATCGGAATATTGCCCTGAAATATCCACGAGAATATGCAGCGCTGGCCTACTTACTGGAGTGCAGTGGGTTTCCGCTCGGGCGCGTATTTGCCACCCGGGGCAGCGAACTTGAAACAACAATGAAAGCCGAAGGTCAGCGCTGGCTAACAGCCTGATGGAGAAGAGTTCATTCTGTGCCGTAGCGAAATGGATAAAATTTTGCCCAGTTGTAACTTATCCTCGCTAATGTCAATTCTCCGGCGACATCGCCGTAATCATTATTCTGACGTTCTAAGAAAAACTGACGCACCGCAGCAGGTAAATAAGCAGCGTGGTAGCGCAGAATCGTGCTGTGCCAGAACGGAGCGGGTAATGGCGTGTTGCTGTGGCGCATCAGTAACTCCTCTTTCCAGCGAGACGCCAGAATCTCTTCGCATAACGACTGGCGCATCGTTACCGCCGCTTCCTCTGGGATCCCAGCCAGTAACAACTGGCTGGGTAATACGACTAAGCGAAGGTGTCTGATAACAATTTTTTTCGAATCGTATCCCGTCCAGATAGTCGTCAATTGCTGAACTTTGTCAGGCAATGGCTCGTTGACCTGATACAGCGGCAGAGTCAGAGGTAAGAAAGTGAAATGAAAACTCTCTGTCGGCAGAATATCGGCGAGGGGATCGTTACATATAACGGCGTTTAATTCATTAACCAGGCGTGACACAGGTGATGGCATAGCGGGTTTTATGCCCGTTGCCAGAGCAAGTTTTACCGGGTCGTAGTAGCTATCTTCTCTGATCTCCCCGATCCCAGCATTTTTCTTCCATATCGCTAACGTGTTTAAATTTGTTGAACGATAAATGTCTGGCAGACGTAATGATTTCATGAGTGACCCAATGCCGCAGAGATGAACAAGACCATAAGGTGCGATTTCCCCCCGTACGTCAACCCAAAAGATGGTCGTAGTGATCCCTGGCTTAATCGCGTTAGTCTGCCACTACCTAAAAGGCCACAGGGAATAAACGCGGTATGGAAATTATTTTAATGCGTCATGGAAAGCCTGCTTATGAAGGCTCCCCAAAGGTAACGAGTCATGAAATGGCAAACTGGATAACGGAATATGATCTCTCTGACACAGGAGATAATATGCCGCCTGAATCCAGTAAACGCTTAGCCTCCAGCGCATTGCAAATCATAAGTAGCCCGCTTCCCAGAACGCTTTCTTCCCTCAGAGCATTAGGGTGCGAACCGGATGTCGTCGATGAGGCCTTCAGGGAGGCTGACCTGCCGGTATTCGCCATTCCCGGCATCAGATTATCCCCATCCCTCTGGGCTGCTCTCTTCCGCGTCATGTGGATCTGCGGCTTTTCCCGTAAAGTAGAGTCGATGAGAACAGCAAAGCAACGCGCTAAACACGCTGCGAATATTCTCGTCAGGTGCGCAAAAATATCCGACGGGCCTGTGCTGCTCATGGGGCATGGCGTGATGAATCGACTCATTGCAAGAGAACTGAGGTCGTTGGGTTTGAAGGAGCATCGTTGTCAGGGGAACGGTTACTGGAACGCAAGGCGTTACAGATTTCATTAATTGAATCTCTATCTCCCGCAACCGAGAGCAGCAGGAAAATTTGGGTCACTGTTATCAGAATAAAACATAAAAATAATCGCCATCCTTAGTCAGCAAAATAGAGAAGGTGACTGATTTTTCAGTACCGTCTGTATCGACAGTTAATGCGCCTATTATTTTGTTCCTGTGTCAGCATACCTGGTTGCGTTGATGCGAAGCGAATAGGTATGCAAATCCCTGCGTGATATGCCCTGCACAAATGGCGCACCGGCCCTTTTTCAGGCCAGCTCAATCTCCAGCCTGCGTCATTTCCTGCCACCCTCCGACCAGGAATATAGCTTAATCTGCTATTCCTCCTCGCCTGTCCACTATACTGACCATTGCAGTTGTCGATTTTGCAGGATAAGACGCACGATTCAGTCTCTGACATCAACCCTATCCATGACCATCAGGAGAGCAACATGCAAAAGTGTAAGACCTTGAAAGGACTGCTGATTGCATCATCAGTCGCCGCAATGTTCAGCACTGTCGGTGTGCATGCCCAGGCGACGAGCGCCGCGCAGAGTGACGCCTCAGCCCAGACCAGCTCGACCGGATCGATGGCTAAGCTCAGTTCCGGCGATGAAAAAGCGCTGAAGGACATGGCGCAGGCCAATATCAACGAAGTTGCCGCCGCCAAAATCGCGCTGGACAAAGCCCAGAGCAGCGAGGTAAAAGCCTTTGCGCAGAAGATGGTCGATGACCACGGCAATGCCCTGACCAAAGTGCAGACGGTCGCTAAGCAAAAGGACGTAACGCTGCCGACCGAGCCGGACGCTCAGCATAAGGCGATGGCCGACAAGCTGGAAAAAGAGAGCGGTGACGCATTCGATAAGATGTATATGGAAAACGCCGGTACCAAAGACCATAAAATGGTGCTGTCTAAACTGCAGAGCGATGCCAAAAATATCAAGGACCCGGATGTGAAGGCTTTGGCCGACGAGCACACCCCGGTCGTTGAGATGCACCTGAAGGCTGCCGAGCAGATGAAGATGCCGGCCGATAAGTAAGCGGATCGTTTGCCAGGCGCAGGGTGCTGCGCCTGGACTCGTATCCGGCAGCATGGCGCAAACCAGGCGAAGGAGCGCTTCTGGCTACGGCCAGGCCCAGGGGTTATGCTGCCTTTGATACGCCCTGCCCTCCTCTCCCAACGAAGGTATTTCAACGTGTTAGCGCTGTCGGCATGACGCGTTAAACCCGGCACATTCTCAAAAAATCCTCTCCGAAAGCGCGATATCCATCACATTATGCCAGGCTTTATAGGGTTCACCACAACGTGACGACAACGCGGCCCGCTGCACCAGACATAAGGGATGACTCATTTGAAAAATGCTAAATACACGATGCCGTTACGCGAGGAGGGGTTTATTGGCCTGGGAGATTATGCCGCGATCGGCGAAGGCCGATCCGTGGCGCTTATCGCTCCGGATGGCTCAATCGACTGGTGGAGCGCGCCGAATCTCGACTCGCCGCCCCTTTTTGATCGTCTGCTTGACCCGACCATCGGCGGTTTTTTTAGCCTGACGCCCGCGGTTGAGTATACCGTCACCCGCGCTTACCGCGAGGACAGCAACGTGCTGGAGACCCGTTTTGAGACGGAGGATGGCACGGCGTTGTTAACCGAGTCGATTAACAGTACCCTGGCGGGACGCCTGCCCTGGAGTGAACTGGCGCGGCGGCTTGAAGGTGTGCGCGGTACGGTTCCTTTCCGGCTCCAGCTGCGGTTCGGCACTATGATCGAAACGCGATCGCCCTGGCGGTCAGACACCTTCAAGGGCAGCGTTTACCATATCGGCGATCTGATGGCGATGCTACACACCAGTGAAAACGTCGTCATCACCCATGCCGATGACGAGGAGATCGAAGCGGAAATCACCCTGAAAAAGGGAAGCCGCGAGGTGGTCGCCCTGCTCGTGACCCAGAGCGAACCGCTGGCGGTGCCGGATATTCAGGCGATAGATAATCGCATCGAAACCAGCCACACCGCCTGGCAGGACTGGGTGAAGGGGCTGAAATATGATGGCCTGTATAAAGATCACGTTATCCGCTCTGCGCTGGCGCTAAAGTTTCTCTGGTATTCACCAACCGGCGCGCTGGCCGCGGCGGCTACTACCTCCCTGCCGGAAGGGATCGGCGGCGAGAAAAACTATGATTACCGCTTTGCCTGGGTAAGAGATGCCTGTCTGATCATCAAAGCCTTTACCTATCTGGGGACCCTGGAAGAGTGTAAGGCAGCGTTTTCCTGGCTGTCGAAAACCATTATTAAACACGGTCCGGAGATGCGGGCCTGTTATACCCTGGAAGGCGATCTGGTCCCGGAAGAGTGGTATGCCGAACTCCAGGGTTACCAAAATTCGCAGCCGGTACGCATTGGTAATAATGCCCGCAACCAGCGCCAGCTGAGCATGTATGCCGATATGCTTGGGGTGGCAAAGCTGTTTGTGGAAGCAGGCCACATTCTGGATACGGGCACGTCACGCTTTCTCGGGCATCTTGCCAATCAGTGCGCTGACCGCTGGCGCATGAAAGACTCCGGCATCTGGGAGCTACCGGACGAGCATCACTATACCCATTCCAAAATGTCCTGCTGGCTGGCGCTGGACTGCGCCGTGGTGCTGGCGGAGGCTAGCCATATTGAACCCACATGGAAGGCGCGCTGGGAGCGCGAGCGGGATCGGATCCGGGACTGGGTGGAAGAGCACTGCTGGTCCGATGCCCATCAATCCTACTGCTTTTACGTCGGGGATGGCGGCAAGCTGGATGCCTCGCTCGCCCTGGTTTCACGCTACGGTGTGAAGGTCAATCCGAAACGCATGAAGCTGACCTATCAGGCTATCCAGCGCGAGCTGGGTCATAATAGCGCGATGGTCTACCGCTACAGCGGGGTTGAACAGGAGGAGAGCACGTTCATTGCTTGCTCATTCTGGCTGGCAGAGGCCTGGGCCTCGATGGGCGATCCGAAGATTGCGGGGGAGCTCATGGAGGAGATTCTGGAGACGTTGTGCCACCGCGGCAATGTTGAAACGTTCAATGAGATGTTTGATACCCGCACCGGCGAGTGGGTGGGTAATATGCCCCAGGGACTGAGTCATCTTGCGCTTATCTGCGCAGCGCAGGCCATCAGTGAGCATCACGGGCACGAATAAACCTGAAACGCCGGGCAGTTCAACGCCTCTTAGTGCGGCAAGGTGTTGCATTCACCTTGCCGCCCCGCCGTTAGCGGACTAATACAACCTTGCCATCAATCATTGAGAACAGGGGATTCCATGTATAAATCACTTTCCCTTTGGCATCCTGGAACATCAGCGGAGAGTTCTGGAAGAACCCGACGCCAAGCCGGAAAAAACGCCCGTCGCGATAGCGTAGCAGGTGATATTTTTCCCAGTCGATTTCCACGGGTGTGAGTTCTGGCGCAGCAACATAGGCGGGTAAATCATTCGAGACAAATATCATCTCCGGCGTGGTGGCTTCGGCCCTGGCCATTTCCGCTGACGACACTTTTGCGGTACGTTTCAGGCCATCGATATCGCGACGTTTTATCTGTGCCCAAATATCTTCATAGGCCTTACGAATTTTGGGGAGATCGTTCTCCGTGACTGGCGTTGCGTTCACCCATGACCAGACAGGCAGGTGCTGCAGGGAGAGTGCGCCCTGCATTTTATATAACCCGTAATCGCGCTCTAATTTGCTATAGCCCTCGGTGAATTTCTCCCCGCGTGTAGCGTCGACCGAATAAAGAGCGGTGATGGCTTTTTTATCGTTCACCGCCAGGCGATAGTCGGCCAGCCTGACGCTCTCCTTTTCCGTTTCATACGTAATGGTGACCTGGCACGAGGAGTCGGCAAAGAGCGTTTGCGGATCTTCAGCATCCTGCGGCCCCATCAAAAGCTCAATCTGGTTGCTGCCGTTCTCCAGAAAGGCGGTCATATTTAACCCGGCAGAGAGGGTGCCGTCATCATCCGTCGTATTATCAAACGCGGGGAGATCGTTCACGCGCAAGAGGCAGGTGCTTTTGGTCGAGGTGAACGCAAAAAGATATTTTCCTTCTACATTCTGCTGAGCACTGGCTATAAAGGCGGGCAGCAACAGCAATATTGCAAAAAGAGCAGTGCGACGCTTTCCGTTATGTTCGTTTTTTCTTGTTATGTTTTGCATAAACATCCGTTTCACTCTGGTCGCTGAATATCTTTTATAAGCGCAGGCTGGTAGAGAGGATACCTTAACGCAAATATCATGCCGCAATGTATTTAGGTTAGAAAATCCCGAGGAATATCGGGATGATAGAGTAGCAGTTATCCTGTAGTGATAAAAGATAAGGCTTATATTCCGAATGGCACTGAGTCTGCCATCGAGCAGGTTTATGCTTATCCCCCTCCCCTTAAGCGCCTCTTGTTGCCAGAATCAAAACCACCCTGCCACTTCTTACATTCCTGCCAGAAAAAGAGCTCTGCGAAGGTAAATTTTTCGATTGCGTGAGTGCCAATTGCACTATTACGCTCAATGAAGAGTTTCTGGAAGCGATGTGGGTAACGCACGGCATGCTAAAAGAGATGGATTTAAATGAAGCAGCGAAAATCACGTTTCTTCAGAAAGGGCTCCTTCAAAGCTAACCAGTGTCAGTAATTTTACGCTTTGCCGATCATACGGGTGGCAAACCAGACATACGGACTGTCACCAGATTTGTTGACAAAGAGTGTATGTATGTCTGAGATTCATCATCAGTTCCGGAATGAATACCGGGAGGAATGCCGCCACCCTGAATATCCTGATTAATGGCTTTACCTACATTAAGATAGCTATTGGTCGAGTCATCGATCGTTTCGCTTTCAATAGCATTCCAGGAATTACTAATAAAACAGGTGATACTGGCTTTTACATTATTCTTATTTTCATAATAAAGCCCCGTTTCATAATTCAGATCGTTTCTGGTTAAAGGTCCGGATTACCAACCGTATTAAGCAGATCGTTACCAGCTATCCCGCTCACGCCATTGTGAAGCTGGCCAGACGAGGGGGTTTTAAATCCGGTAATCCCCCATCCTTTCAACGTCCAGTCATCAAGCATGTTCCATACCAGATACGCGCGTGGGCTGACATGACCGCCGAAGCTGTTATGTTTTTCGTATCGCGCACCCCATGTCAGAATTTGAGGTGATTCCCTGGTTGCGCAGGAAAAGCGGACCGGAACGCATAATTAAATCGTTATTGCGCGCATCTGAGGGCTGATACAGTAAAGACTGTACCAACCCTTAGCAGATCGCTAAAAGAGGCTGTGCAGGAAATCACATCACTTATTTTTCCAGCGCCGCGCGCAGATTACGCAGAGAGGTGGTAATGATGCTCCACGCATCTTTTGGTTTGTCATGCTCGATGATGAACCACTGAACTCCGCTGCCTTTCGCTGCCGGAAGAATACCAGACCAGTCCAACAGTCCTTCCCCGAGTGGAGCAAAGTTCATTTCGTCATCACGGATGCCAATCGACGCATTATCTTTGGCATGAATGGCATAAATGCGCCCCGGATAGGCCCTGAGAAACCGAACCGGATCCTGACCGCCGCGTGATACCCATGCAGCATCCATCTCCAGCTTCAGATTATCAGGTGAAGAATGCTTCAGGATTATGTCGAGGGCCGTTTCTCCTGCATATTTTTTCATTTCAAAATCATGATTGTGATAAGCAAGCTGCAGACCATCGCGATGCAGTTTAGCTCCCAGCGCGTCCAGACGTTTGGCGAAATCAATCCAGCTCTGAGAACTGTCTGGACGATCTTTCGGTTCGATCCAGGGAACAATTAGAGTGTTGTTACCTACTGATTTGTTAAAAGAGACGGTTTTGGCGTAATCGTTTTCGAGTGCTGAAAGCTGCACATGAGCTGACGTAACAGTAAGGTCATTTTTTTTCAGCAGAGAAGCTAACTGTTTTGCACTGAGATCATGTGTTCCAACGATTTCAATGTGCTTAAACCCGGCTTCATGCGCCATGGCAAACTGTTTCTCTGCCGAGCCGACATTACGTAAGGTATACATTTGCAGTGCGACTTCATCATTAACTGAGGCCGCTGAGGCTGAAAATGAGATGAGCGCAGCCGACGCCAGCAGACAGGTACTTATTACTAGACGGTAAATCATAATCTCTCCAGATCAAAAGTAATCGATTACAAAATATAATAAAAAAATGTCGATTACTTCAGGCACGAGCAATCTGAAGAGAAAAATGTGATATAAATCATAGCAATCGTGAAATTATGGTTACAAGTTCTACCTCAAAGCCTCCTACAAAGCCGATCAAAGGCGTTGCCAGGACATCCCACTCCTCTTTTGAATTTTCATTTCAACCTGGCTCAGAAAAATGCTACGTCGGATCTGTACTGACGACTATCAGGAAAGGCTAAGGAGTTTCCGCAGGGAGAGTTTCAATTCACAAAGCGCCAGAGTCATGACGGTTCACTATGAGTTCATAGTTCCTTATCAGAGCATTTCAGACTTCACTGAAATAGCAAGATGCGACAGTTATTTGCAGAACTCTACCACCTTCATTTTCAGTTCTATGCCTAATTCATTTAAGCAATCAGTAACATGGTTCAGAAAAGCGTTTGCAAGAGTTGGCGGTTCATATTTAAAAAAGATCTCGATAACTTTTTTTGTCGTTGGAGTGGCAGGTGGAAAACATTGATAGATTTCTCCCGACTCGATAAAACGGAGGTAGGTATTAATTTTTTCCTGAAGCAAATACAGGTGCTCATCCAACGAGGCATCCCACTCAAGATGATCAGAAATCCCCAGATTTACTTCATGCGGAGTTTCTATCGGTATACCAATGCAGTCGATCGTATTGAGGTCTTCTACTGACATAATGTATCTGCTTATCCGGCATACAATGATGAATTATCACCGTAAATTAACATAGACCCTACGTATGAATCATTGCCCCTGCTTAACCTGGCAAGAGTAAATTGAATTCAGGATGGCCCCAGGTACCAGTCAGCCATTCATCCCTAACCCCAAACACATACCGTTTTTCGTGGTGCCTGGCGCTTACGCCAAAAAAAACGGCACCACACTTAGGCATGGCGCCGCTCTCAGTTTAACACTCCAGCTTACACATCCGGGAACATCACACTGTTCCCCGGCGCTTCCCTGTGCAGGTGGATAAAGTTCAGGTGCCGTTCATACTGGTCCAGAATATCCGTAATGACCTGCTCCTTGCTGTAATCCATCAGGTCATTGCCCTGGCTTCCCTCCAGCAGGAACGTCTCAAGCCGGTAGTAGGTTGATTTCCCGCTGCGGGCCCGATAGGTAAAGCCGGGCACGGAATATTGCTGCGGCCAGATCTGGTAAACAAAGTTCTGCTCGTCGCCCATATCCACCAGTAGATCCAGGTGCCCCAGGGTTTCGCCCTCCTCCGGCGGCAGGCTTTTCAGCTCGACGCGCGCGCCGCGCAGCTTCAGCTCCTGAGCCACCTCTTCCATTGCCGGGAAGCAGACCGTCTCCATCATCTGTTTGGTGTAACGCGTGCCCGGGTAGTTCATCAGGCGCGACAGACGTTTCTTCCAGCTCAGGCGGTCCTGCGAGCCCATCGGGCGCGGGGCGGTGTCGCGATTGGCACTTTCGCGGCGGTAGTCTTCCACCTTCAGCGATTTGTACAGCCCGGCCATCACGAAGAAGATCACAAAACTGAACGGCAGCCCCATGATCACCGTGGTGTTCTGCAGAGCGGAAATGCCGTTGGTCATCAGCATGCCGAGCGTCAGCAGGCCAATGGCGACCGACCAGAAGATGCGGATCCAGTTTGGCGCGTCGCTGTTGATGTCCTTCAGCTTCGAGGTGAAGTTCCCCAGCACCAGCGCGCCGGAATCCGCCGAGGTGACGTAGAACAGCAGGCCGGTAATGGTCGCCACGGAGGCGCTAAAGGTGAACGCCGGATACTGCGCCAGCAGGCTGTAGAAACCGCGCTCCGGGTGCGCCATCGCCTCCTGAGCAAAGGTCGCATTGCCATGGATAATCTCGTGCAGGGCGCTATTGCCGAACACCGAGAGCCACAGCAGGGTAAAGGTGAACGGGATAATCAGCGTTCCCAGCACGAACTGGCGAATGGTGCGTCCGCGCGAAATACGCGCCAGGAACAGGCCAACAAACGGCGACCAGGCCACCCACCACGCCCAGAAGAAGAGCGTCCAGCTGTTCATCCACTCCACCGGGCGGTCAAAGGCAAAGCTGTTCAGCGTCATGCCCATAAAGCGGTTCACGTAGTCGCCAACGTTCAGCACCAGCGCGTTAAGCAGGAACGAGGTGTCGCCCATAAACAGCACGAACAGAATCAGCCCCAACGCCAGCGCGACGTTCAGCTCGGAGAGCACGCGGATCCCTTTATCCACGCCGGAGGTGACCGAAATGGTGGCGATAATCACCGACAGCGCAATCAGCGCCGCCTTGGCCGCCATCGAATCCGGGATATCAAACAGCACGCTCAGCCCGTAGTTAAGCTGCACCACACCGATACCCAGCGTGGTGGCGATGCCGAAGATGGTACCGATCACCGCCGCAATATCTACGCTGTGCCCAATGGGCCCGTTGATTTTTTTACCGAAAATCGGATAGAGCGCAGAGCGGATAGTCAGGGGCAAATTATAACGATAGCTGAAGTATCCGAGCGCCATCCCCATCAGGGCGTACATCGACCAGCCGGTCAGGCCGTAGTGGAACAGCGTCCAGACCATCGCCTGGCGCGCAGCCTCCATGGTCTGCCCCGCCCCTTCCGGCGGCTGCATATACTGCGTGACCGGCTCGGCTACGGAGAAGAACATCAAATCGATGCCGATGCCTGCGGCAAAGAGCATCGCGGCCCAGCTCAGCAGGCTGAACTCGGGCTTTGACTGCTCCGGCCCGAGCTTCACCGAACCGAAGCGCGAGCAGGCAATGCACACCACGAAGACGATATAGAGCGTCGCCGCCAGCAGATAGTACCAGCCAAAGGTTTTCGACACCCAGTTGAGGGTGCGCCCAATCCACTCGGCAGAAAAATCACGAAAGAAGATCGTCGTCAGGGAAAACAACAAAATCAGCCCGGCGGAAGTATAAAAAACGACCGGGTTGATTTTGTCTTTTTCTCTGTCTTGTGAAAGGTCTGTCATCCAGTATCCCCACTGTTTTTGTAACTATTGAAATCCAAATCCGCAACAATTAAGACACATTTTATATTGAACGTCCAATCAAAAACCGCTTTAATGTATTACCAACGCTGATGAATGGAGTGGCAAAAATGCCCAAAGTGGGGATGCAGCCAATCCGGCGCAGGCAACTGATCGACGCCACGCTGGAAGCAATAAATGAGGTGGGCATGCACGACGCGACCATCGCGCAGATCGCCCGTCGGGCGGGCGTGTCCACGGGGATCATCAGTCACTATTTCAAAGACAAAAACGGTCTGCTGGAAGCGACCATGCGCGACATTACCGGCCAGCTGCGCGATGCGGTATTAAGCCGTTTACATGCATTGCCCAACGGCAGCGCGGAGCAGCGATTACAGGCGATTGTCGGCGGCAACTTTGATGAAACCCAGGTAAGCAGCGCGGCGATGAAAGCCTGGCTGGCCTTCTGGGCGAGCAGTATGCACCAGCCGATGCTTTATCGATTGCAGCAGGTGAGCAGCCGCCGCCTGCTGTCGAATCTGGTGTACGAGTTTCGTCGTGAACTGCCGCGTGACCAGGCGCAGGAGGCAGGATACGGACTGGCGGCCCTGATCGACGGGCTGTGGCTACGCGCCGCACTGAGCGGCAAACCGCTGGACAAAACCCTGGCCCAGTCGCTCACCAGCCACTTTATTAGCCAGCATTTACCGACCGATTAACCGAGGAGAAATTATGTCCCGAATGGCAGAACAGCATCTTTATATCAATGGTGGTTATACATCGGCCACCAGCGGTCGCACCTTCGAGACCATCAACCCGGCCAACGGCGAAGTTCTGGCGACCGTACAGGCCGCCGGGCGCGAGGATGTCGACCGCGCGGTTGAAAGCGCACAGCGCGGGCAAAAAATCTGGGCAGCGATGACCGCCATGGAGCGTTCGCGCATTCTGCGCCGCGCCGTGGAGATCCTGCGCGAACGTAACGACGAACTGGCGAAGCTGGAAACCCTCGATACCGGTAAAGCGTTTTCTGAAACCAGCACCGTCGACATCGTCACCGGCGCGGACGTGCTGGAGTACTATGCGGGCCTGATCCCGGCACTGGAAGGGAGCCAGATCCCGCTGCGCGATACCTCATTCGTCTACACCCGTCGCGAGCCGCTGGGCGTGGTGGCGGGGATCGGTGCGTGGAACTACCCGATTCAGATCGCCCTGTGGAAATCTGCCCCGGCGCTGGCGGCGGGCAACGCAATGATCTTCAAACCGAGTGAGGTTACTCCGCTCACCGCCCTGAAACTTGCCGAAATTTACACCGAGGCGGGTCTGCCGGACGGCGTGTTTAACGTCCTGCCGGGCGTGGGCGCGGAAACCGGCCAGTTCCTGACCGAACATCCGGGCATCGAGAAAGTCTCCTTTACCGGCGGCGTCGCCAGCGGCAAAAAGGTGATGGCGAACTCGGCTGCCTCGTCCCTGAAAGAGGTGACGATGGAGTTGGGCGGCAAATCACCGCTGATTATTTTCGATGACGCGGATCTCGATCTTGCGGCAGACATCGCCATGATGGCCAACTTCTTCAGTTCCGGCCAGGTGTGCACTAACGGCACCCGCGTGTTTGTGCCTGCGAAATATAAAGCCGCATTTGAGCAGAAAATTGTCGAGCGCGTGGGTCGCATCCGTGCGGGCGATCTGTTCGATGAAAACACCAACTTCGGCCCGCTGGTCAGCTTCCCGCACCGCGACAACGTGCTGCGCTACATCGCCAAAGGCAAAGAGGAAGGCGCGCGCGTGCTGTGCGGCGGCGACGTGCTGAAAGGTGAAGGCTTTGACAACGGTGCGTGGGTGGCCCCGACCGTGTTCACCGACTGCACCGACGAGATGACTATCGTGCGCGAGGAGATCTTCGGGCCAGTGATGTCCATCCTCACCTATGAAACCGACGAGGAAGCGATTCGTCGCGCCAACGACACCGACTACGGGCTGGCGGCGGGCATCGTCACCGCCGATTTGAACCGCGCCCACGGCGCCATTCATCAGCTCGAAGCGGGCATCTGCTGGATCAACACCTGGGGTGAATCCGCCGCAGAGATGCCGGTCGGCGGCTATAAACACTCCGGCATTGGCCGCGAGAACGGAGTGATGACGCTCCAGAGCTATACCCAGGTGAAGTCCATCCAGGTTGAGATGGCTAAATTCCAGTCCATATTTTAACCGGGAGGTTTATTTGCAATTTGACTACATCATTATCGGAGCCGGCTCTGCCGGCAACGTGCTGGCAACACGACTGACTGAAGATCCGAACACCACCGTGCTGCTGCTTGAAGCAGGCGGTCCGGATTACCGCTTTGACTTCCGTACCCAGATGCCCGCCGCGCTGGCGTTTCCGCTGCAGGGCAAGCGCTACAACTGGGCGTATGAAACCGAACCAGAGCCGTATATGAACAACCGTCGCATGGAGTGCGGACGCGGTAAAGGGCTGGGCGGCTCATCGCTGATCAACGGCATGTGCTACGTGCGCGGTAACGCCATGGATCTGGATAACTGGGCGAAGGAAACCGGGCTGGAGCACTGGAGCTATCTCAACTGCCTGCCCTACTACCGCAAGGCGGAGACCCGCGACGTGGGTCCGAATGACTACCACGGCGGCGATGGTCCGGTGAGCGTTACCACCTCTAAACCGGGCGTGAACCCGCTGTTCGAGGCGATGGTAGAAGCGGGCGTGCAGGCGGGTTATCCGCGCACCGACGATCTCAATGGCTACCAGCAGGAAGGCTTCGGGCCGATGGATCGCACGGTCACGCCGCAGGGTCGACGCGCCAGCACCGCGCGCGGCTATCTGGACCAGGCGAAACCGCGCCCGAACCTGACCATCCGCACTCACGCCATGACCGATCACATTATCTTTGACGGCAAACGCGCGGTGGGCGTCGAGTGGCTGGAGGGTGAAAGCACTATCCCGTCGAAAGCAACGGCGAACAAAGAGGTGCTGCTGTGCGCGGGGGCGATTGCCTCTCCGCAGATCCTCCAGCGTTCCGGCGTGGGCAGCGCTGAACTGCTGAAGCAGTTCGACATTCCACTGGTGCATGATTTACCCGGCGTGGGTGAAAACCTGCAGGATCACCTGGAGATGTATCTCCAGTACGAATGCAAAGAGCCGGTCTCCCTCTACCCTGCCCTGCAGTGGTGGAACCAGCCGAAGATTGGCGCGGAGTGGCTGTTTGGCGGCACCGGCGTGGGCGCAAGCAACCACTTCGAAGCGGGCGGGTTTATCCGCAGCCGCGAGGAGTTCGAATGGCCGAACATTCAGTACCACTTCCTGCCGGTAGCGATTAACTACAACGGCTCGAACGCGGTGAAAGAGCACGGCTTCCAGTGTCACGTCGGCTCCATGCGCTCGCCGAGCCGCGGGCACGTGCGGATCAAATCCCGCGACCCGCATCAGCATCCGGCGATCCTGTTTAACTACATGTCCCATGA
The DNA here is from genome assembly GCF_002341985.1 of Leclercia sp. UBA2479. Taxonomy (NCBI): domain Bacteria; kingdom Pseudomonadati; phylum Pseudomonadota; class Gammaproteobacteria; order Enterobacterales; family Enterobacteriaceae; genus Leclercia; species Leclercia sp. UBA2479. Next base: position 272,044 of record NZ_DDPB01000013.1, read on the forward strand.
ACAGGACTGGCAGGAGTTCCGCGACGCGATCCGCATCACCCGCGAGATCATGCACCAGCCCGCGCTGGACAAATACCGTGGCCGGGAAATCAGCCCGGGCGTGGAGTGCCAGACCGACGAGCAGCTGGACGAGTTCGTGCGTAACCACGCTGAAACCGCCTTCCACCCGTGCGGCACCTGCAAGATGGGCTACGACGAGATGGCGGTGGTAGACGGCGAAGGCCGTGTTCACGGGCTGGAAGGGTTACGCGTGGTGGATGCGTCGATCATGCCGCAGATCATCACCGGCAACCTGAACGCCACCACCATTATGATTGGCGAGAAAATTGCTGACGCGATCCGCGGGAGCGAGCCGCTGGCGAAAAGCACGGCAGCCTATTATGTGGCGAACGGCGCACCGGTTCGCAGTTAAGTCGCCCTTCACCTCTCCTCCTCTCCTCACTGGAGAGGAGGATTATTCGCGAAACGCTTCCAGTTTTTTAATCTGCCGCCCTTCCCCGTCAAAATTCTTCGCCGCCAGCCAGGCACACAGCGCCGCCTCTTTTTCTGGCCACTCACCATCGATAATCGAAAGCATATCACTGTCGCGCGTTCGGCCCTTGCGCACAATTTTTTGTCGCAACCGCCCTTCCCAGGTGAACCCCAGCCGTTCGGCGGCCCGGCGCGAGGCCACGTTCATTGAGTCGCACTTCCACTCCAGCCGGCGATAGCCGTGCGCGAAAGCATTTTTCAACAGCAGCCAGATGGCTTCGGTACCCATCGGGCTGTGACGCATTTTGCGCGACCAGGTCACGTGACCAATTTCTACCGTTCCCATCTGGCGGTCGATCGCCATGTAACACACTACCCCCACGGCCTGGTCCGTGCGAGTATCAATCACCGCATAGGGCACCAGGGCATCATCCATGACTTTGCCCAGCAGCCAGTGTCGGGTGACCTCCAGGTTTTCCGGCAGGTTACTGGCCATCCACGTCCAGTCGCTGCCATCACCCAGCGCAAAAGCCTCAAACAGATCGACGGCGTGGCGGGCGGCATCCAGCGGCTCCAGTCGGCAGAAGCGTCCTGACAGAAGCGAGCGGGGTAAAACGCGTGCGCCATTCCAGCCGGGAACGACGTCATTAACAGTCTGACCAAATTCATTAATTTCCGGCACGGCGAGCCCCCCTTTGAAATGTAAAGACTTTGTTATATCAGGATAAAAAGCAGGCGAACAGAGGATTTTTACGCCTGGATCCCGACATTCTGGAAAGCGCCTCGCAAATCGAAAAGTTAGCGGGTGCATTTCGCGGTTTTGACTGTTATTTGCCAGGACGGGGCCGTAAAGTGCCTGAGTTGCGGGCGTTCTGCAACCGGGTGTAGGAACCCAGACAGGATGACACGACAGTCACTTTGCCACACCGTTTAAATCGCGGTAGCGCTGGCGGAGCAGCCGGTTGGCTGGCCGTTTTGTCGTGTACGGTATTCCTACCTCCGTCAGTGCTACCCCTCACGAGCACAAAAAATTTCGCTGTCAGGAGCTTTTATAGAGAAGGAACACGACATGACAACAAAATCGACATACGTTTACGCCTCATCCACTAACGCGTTAGTTCAACAACTGATCGATACGCCGCTTGCCACAACGGCAGAACTTCCCGAACTGGCTGATATCAGCGCGGCACTGGTTAGCGTGCTGCAGGAGACCGACGCGCACGACACGCGCAAAGCCCTCTGCGAAAAGCTGTTGCAAACCCTTGGGAAGATGCGGGAGTGCGACACGAGCGAGCCTTCCCCGGAACTGATTGCGCAGTTGATCGAAGGTGAAAGATTCAGCACCAGCGTGCCGGCGTGCTGGCAGGAGATAACCGTTCAGGTGGATTATGCCCTGGCGTTGACGCAGGCCGTTCTGGGCGGAACGTTGCCAGCCAGCGTGGAGAGTTCACTTACGGGGCTACTGCATGACATGGTGTGGATGCTGGCGGAATTTGTGAAGGAGTCGTCCGGCGCGGCACAGTAAGTGCAGAGACAACCTATAAAGCCGAAATTCTGCTTCTCATTGCTGCAGAATTTCGGCACAGGATCACTTCAGCAGCTTCACCGTGGCATCGATGTCGATCTCATCTTCGGTGAAGATCAGCGTTGTGTTCTGGAAAGTGGTAATGGCCAGCTTCTTCACGGCGCGCATTTCGCCTGGCTTCTTATCCGCTTTTGGCCTGATATTGCTCATCAGGATCCCTACTGAAAGCACCGCGTTCTCTTTATCGATCCCGGTCTCAACAGGTTCATCCTCGCTAAAGACTACGAAAGATTTGATCGAGGTAAGCTTCACACGCTCGCCCGCAATAAAGAGGTATTTGCTTTCGGGGATCACCTTCACGGCATATGCCGAGAGGCCTTTGTTATTGGTGGTCGGTTCAAAGGTCACCGCCGCATCTTTCTTGATCAGATCAGGGTTAGCGACCTTAATCACATGAAAATAGCGGTTGTCACCGTTCTCATCTTTGATAAATCCAAAGCCTTTATCTTTAAACCACGTTGTGATTGTTCCGTTCATCGCTTTTACCGCCTGTCTGATCGTTCATAACTCAATTTTTGCAGCGCGCAGTGTAAAGCACAATGGGTTTTGAGGCTATGGGGAGACAAGGTGAGAAAAAATCGGCAATAACGATAAGTGAAGATCAAAGCGGGATGAAACGCGCCCCGGTAACACGCGGTGAGTTGCCGGGGCGTGCCGATACCGGCAACTCACCAGCGAGGGCGAACCGCCTGCGTTGTCTATACTGAAATGATACCTGACAACGGAGTGTGCCATGCCTTTACCTGACTTCCACGCCTCTGAACCCTTCACGCTTGGCATTGAACTGGAGCTCCAGGTGGTCAACCCACCGGGCTATGACCTTAGCCAGGACTCCTCCGCGCTGATTGCCGCGGTTGAAAACGAGATCCAGGCCGGTGAAGTCAAACACGATATCACCGAAAGCATGCTCGAAATTGCCACCGGCGTGTGCCAGAGCATTGACCAGGCCGCCGCACAGTTTTCGGCTATCCAGCAGGCCATTCTGCGCGCAGCCAGCGAGCATCATGTGCAGATTTGCGGCGGTGGTACCCACCCCTTCCAGAAATGGCAACGCCAGGAAGTGTGCGACGACGAGCGTTATAACGTCACCCTGGAGCGCTTTGGCTACCTGATTTTACAGGCGACGGTCTTCGGGCAGCATGTGCACGTGGGGTGCCGCACCGGTGACGACGCTATCTATCTGCTGCACGGTTTATCCCGCTTTGTGCCGCACTTTATTGCGCTGGCGGCCTCCTCGCCCTATATGCAGGGCACCGACACCCAGTTTGCTTCATCACGGCTGAATATCTTTTCAGGCTTCCCGGATAACGGGCTGATGCCCTGGGTACCTAACTGGCAGGCGTTCGAAGGGCTTTTCCGCCGGCTTAGCGCCACCAGCATGATCGACAGCATCAAAGATCTGCACTGGGATATCCGCCCTAGCCCCCATTTCGGCACCGTAGAGGTGCGGGTAATGGACACCCCCCTGACGCTGGGCCATGCCATTAATATCGCGGGTCTGATTCAGGCCACCTCACACTGGCTGCTGACCACCCGGCCTTACAAACATCAGGAACAGGATTTTCTACTGTATCGGTTCAACCGTTTCCAGGCTTGCCGCTACGGTCTGGCGGGCATTTTGACGGATGTTCACAGCGGTGAGCAGAAGACCATCGCAGAGGATATCGCATGGTTGCTGGAGCGCGTCACCCCGTCAGCCGAAAAGCTGGGGGCGACAAGCGCGATTCAGGAGATTGGCCTGATGTTGAAACAGGGTAAAAGCGAGGCGCAGCGCATGCGTGATTTCGTCGCCGACGGCGGGTCGCTGATCACCCTGGTGCAGAAACATGCTGAGCTGTGGGCGACGAGCCCGTAACGCTTACGGACAGGCATGATGGCCTAAAGGCGCGTGATCTCCTCTCGCCCTCTCCCCGTTGAGGAGAGGGCGGGAGGAACCATTTATCTTATGCCGCCTTACGGAACCTGCGGGTCAATCGTTTCTCAATTTCGACAACAAAGAACATTGCGCCAGCCACCGCCAGGGTGACGAACCAGTAACGCAGTGGCAACGCCTCAGTCCCGAACAACATCTGCATAAATGGCAGGTAGATAATCGCCAGCTGCAGCAGAAGCAGTACACCCGTTACCAGCCAGATACCTTTGTTAGCCAGCAGGCCGCGGTTGAGGGAGAAGCCCTCGGTGTTGCGGCAGTTAATCATATAGACCCACTGGGCGCAGACCAGCATCTGCAGAAGCACAGTGCGGGTAAATTCGGCGCTGTGCCCACGCGGCGCCAGCCAGGCTTCCAGCGCAAAGGCGGCGATGGCAATCATGGTGCCAACGAACGCCACGCGCCATACGGCATAGGCATCCATCACATGCTGCGCAGTCTGGCGCGGCGGACGCTTCATGATGTTGCGCTCGGCGGCTTCAAAAGCCAGGCCGAAAGAGAGCGTGGCGGAGGTTGCCATGTTCATCCACAAAATCAGTACCGGCGTCAGCGGAATGACGTTCCCCGCCAGCAGGGCGATGATAATCAATAGCCCCTGCGCGAGGTTGGTCGGCATAATGAAGAGAATGGTCTTCTTCAGATTGTCGTAAACGCGGCGCCCCTCTTTTACCGCGCTGGCGATAGTGGCGAAGTTGTCATCGGTCAAGACCATATCGGCCGCCTCTTTAGTCACTTCGGTGCCTTTAATACCCATCGCAATGCCCACATCCGCCTGACGCAGCGCGGGCGCATCGTTCACCCCGTCACCCGTCATGCCGACAATCTCGCCCTTCTCCTGCAAGGCTTTCACCAGGCGCAGCTTATGCTCCGGGCTGGTACGGGCGAAAATGTCATACTGCACCGCCGCGGTCGCCAACGCCGCATCGTCCATATGCTCCAGCTGATAGCCGGTTATCGCCTGGCTGCTGTTAGCAATTCCCAGCATCTGACCGATGCTCATGGCCGTCTGCGGGTGGTCACCGGTGATCATCTTCACTCGGATCCCCGCCTGCTGACAGGCGTGGATGGCATCGATCGCTTCCGGGCGCGGTGGATCCATCATACCGGCGATCCCCAGCATGATCAGCCCGCTGCTGAGATCCTCATGACGTAATGCTGGCTTGTCGGCGGCGGCCGGCTTAAAGGCGGCAGCAACCATGCGCAGCCCCTGCCGGGCAAAGCGCGCCATCTCGTCTTCCCAGTACGCGCGGTTGAAGGGCTCGGCGCCGTTGCGGGTCTGCTGCTGCTCGCAAAGGGCGAAAATCACGTCCGGCGCGCCGGTAATTAAAATCTGCGCGTCGTTGCCCACCTGGTAGTGCGTGCTCATGTACTTGTACTGGGAGTCGAACGGGATTTTGCTAATAAGCGTGGTCGCCACGGGGCTTAGCTTCGCTTTAGCGGCCAGCACCTTCAGCGCCCCTTCGGTCGGCCCGCCGGTAATGCCCCACAGGCCGCGCTCGTCCTTAATCAACTGGCTGTCATTGCAGAGGTCAATCGTGCGCAGATACTGCTCCAGCACGGTGCCTGGCTGGATTTGTACCGGCTCGTCGCTGCCCTCAAGGCAGATCTTCCCCTCCGGCTCGTAGCTATTACCGTCCACGCTGTAGCAACTTTCGGCGGTGATGATTGCCTTCGCGGTCATCTCGTTCATGGTCAGGGTGCCGGTTTTATCCGAACAGACCACGGTCATTGCCCCCAGCGTTTCCACGGTAGGGAGTTTGCGGATGATCGCCCGCTTACGCGCCATCGCCTGCACGCCCAGCGACAAGATAATCGAAATAATGGCCGGCAAACCTTCCGGCACGGCGGCGACCGCCAGGCTTATCAGGGAGAGAAGCAGTTCACCCAGCGGGATATCGCGCAACAGGATGCTAAAGACAAACAGCGCCGCCATCATCGCCAGGATAATGGCGAAAATCGCTTTGCCCAGCTTATCCATCTGTACCAGCAGCGGTGTGCGGTGCTTCTCTATACCGGCCATCATCTGGTTGATGTGCCCTAGTTCGGTCTCTTGCCCGGTGGCGATGACCACGCCCACGCCACCGCCGGCGCTGACGGTCGTGCCTGAAAAGACGAGATTGGTGCGATCGCCCAGCGGCAGTTCGCCGTGCAGCGCATCGGTATGTTTATCCACCACCGTGGATTCCCCGGTCAGTATCGCCTCTTCCACGCGTAAATTATGCGCTTCAATCAGACGCATATCCGCCGGAATACGATCTCCTGCGCGCAAGACAATAATATCGCCCGGAACGATTTCAGTGGTTGGAATGGTTTCGTGCTCGCCGTGACGAATAACACGCGCATCGCTAGAGAGCATATTTCGAATACTTTGCAGCGATTTCTCAGCGTTGCTTTCCTGAACATGACCAATTAAAGCGTTAATGACCGCCACGCCAAGAATAACCAGCGTATCGACCCAATGCCCCATTACCGCCGTTAATACCGCTGCCGCCAGCAGTACATAAATCAGGACATCGTTAAAATGGGCCAGAAAACGCAGCCAGGCAGGTTTCGCTTTTTTCTCTGGCAACGCATTCGGGCCATATTTATTTAAGCGTTCATCCGCCTCGGCGCGGCTCAGACCGTTAGTGTGGGTTTGCAGCGCGGCCAGAGTCTGCTCTACGGTCTGCTGGTACGCCAGACCAGAAGCCTTGTTGTCAGGGGATGGCGAAGACGGCGGGTTAGGCATTTTCGTCATAGTCAGTTCCTTTAATTTCATGTGAATGGCAGCCGGAATTCCTTTCTGGCTTATTAAAATGGGCGTGAAATAAAATAATAAGTTGTGGCAAAAATTGATTTATCGCAATATATTCTAAAAAGATAACGGCAAAACTCAGCACAACTTATTTCATATAATGATTTTCACAAAATATTTCTAAACCAACCTTAAACAAGGGGGAAGCATGTTTGGTATTTATCGCGGTCGCCGTCTGGCGTTATATATTGTCGCTGCCATTGTTATCGCCACGTTAATTGGATATAGCACCTACACTTTCGTTAAATTATTTTCCGTGGGATGACATTAATTTACACGGATAAGGATTACTTGAATATTCGCCACTAAAATAATGCAATTCCGGCGCACATCGGCGGATTAATATCCGCCCTCGCGGCCAGAGGTTTATATTGCTTTACGTTGCGCTATCCCGGACAATGCTATTTTTAACTGACGATTAACATTACTATGAAACATCCGTTAGAATCGCTGTTAACGGCAGGCGGCATTTTGTTGATGGCCTTTCTCTCCGTGCTGCTGTTGCCCGCGCCCTCGCTGGGCCTGTGGCTGGCGCAAAAGCTAATGACCACCTTCCATATGGTCGATTTGAATCAGCTTTACACTATTCTGTTCTGCCTGTGGTTTCTGCTGTTGGGCGCCATTGAATTTTTCATCCTGCGTTTCATCTGGCGCCGCTGGTTCTCACAGACGTCGTAAACCGGTGAAATCGCGCATCCCCTGGACCAGCGCTTCGCACCACGCCGTGTAATCGTGACCGCTGGACCACGGGTGAAAACTCACCCGATACCCTTTCTCTTTTAGCACCTGCTCAAACTCCAAAGTATTCCGGTAGATACCGCCATCCGGACCGCTACTCTCAAATCTGCCGGCCTGCAGCCAGAAGCGAATCGGGTAGCGCGAGGCATGCTGATACTGACGTGTTAACCAGCTTGCCTCTTCGCCTTCAGGCGCCCACCAGTAAGAGCCGGACAAACTCAGCACATTGCCAAACAGGCGTGGATAGCGTAAAGCCACCCACGAGGCGGCAAGGCCACCGTAGCTGGAGCCTGCCAGCACCGTTTTTTGCCGCTGTAAGGCCACGCCCTGACCCCGTAGCCAGGGCAGTAGCTCGTGGGCCATAGCGTTGGCGAAGCGCGGATTAGGCGGCAACTCCTGACTACGGCGGGTGTGATCGAGGCTATCGATAAAGACCACATTTATCGGCGGCAGAACATGCCGCGCAATTAAGCTATCGAAGATATTGGCGACGTGATAGTCGCGCTGATAGATCTGCCCGTCGAAGAGAATGAGCGTCCAGCGCGCTGGCTGCGCGCTGCGCGGCCGGTAGAGCAACACGTCGCGGCTGTTGCCAAGCTGGGTGCTGGTAAAGATGTGACGGGTAAGCGAGCCATTCACAATGGGCGTGGCGGCGGCCTGCGCGGAACAGTAGCGCGTCGGGCTGAGATCAAGCAGTGAATAACGATTCCAGCGATCCTGCTTACCCTGCACGGCAGTGTGGGGGTTGAGCGGATCGGCCTGTGCGCTGACCAGGATCGCCCGACGTTGATCGCGTGGGGAGCCGGTGATAACCGGCACATCCGGCGCCAGCTTGTACTGCATCAGGGTATCGGAAGGCACCACATAGCTGCGAAACCAGACGTCGCTTTGCCCTAACCGGAACAGGGGGTCATGGTCGCCCGCCGGTGACCCAAGAATAAAGACGTTTTCCCGCGCGCCGCGCCAGAGGAAGGTCACCCGCTTGTGGTCGGCGTCCACCGGCTCCACCATCGGCGTTCCCTGCCGACGCTGCGCCTGCCAGAACGCCTCAGTACTCCCACCAGCAGCAACCGTTTTTGCCAGCGCATTCAGGGTCGGACTTTCAGGCTCAAGCATCTGCACGCGCGGTAATGCGGAGGTTTCTCTTATTCGCCACTGAAAATGCCAGGGTTGACCCGGTTCGCCGTGCAGCACCAGGGAGGTGTTCTGGCGCACCGGCAAAGCGAAGAGTAGCGAGTGTTCGCCGTCCGCCGGGCCATTCTCAATCAGGGTGCGAACCCGGCTATTTTGTCCATCCAGCAGGCGGGCGTCCGTTACTCCTTTTAGCGTGGCCGAGACATAGTTTTCATCCAGTTTCGGCAGCGTAAAACAGACTTCGCCGCTGGCATCAAATTTCCCCTGCACATCCCCCTGAAGGGAAGAGTGTTCACAGGTCGCCGCCATGACTGGCAGTGTACTTATTCCTAACAGCAACCCACTCCACACCCTTTTCATTTACGCCCTTTCCTCGCAAAATTTGCCAGTAACGCTAATGCAAATGGTAATTGTTTGCAATATCATTTAAAACGTTTTTACCGGTGTTTTTATGGCGATAGCAACCAAGGATAGATAATAAAAATGTTTAAAAAGAATAAAGTAATGCGCCTCTGGCTTATGAGCCTGGCGACAGTCAGCATAGTGGCTCAGGCCGCAAACAATGAAGAAACGCTTGTGGTTACGCAGGGCGTGAGTCAGGAGCCCACGGCCCCGGTCACCGGCATTGTGGCCACCAAAACGCTCTCCGCGACGAAAACCAGCGCAGAAATTGTGAAGACGCCGCAGTCGGTCTCGGTGATCACCCGCGACCAGATGGTAATGCAGGACGTCACCTCCGTATCGCAGGCGCTGCGCTACTCCGCTGGGGTCTTTACAGAATACCGCGGATCATCCAACCGTAACGACGAGGTCTTTGTGCGCGGCTTTAGCTATGTGCCAAAGTTCCTCGACGGGCTGAGCTTTGGCGCAACCGCCTCTTCCCAGACGGGGACGATCGATCCATGGTTACTGGAACGGGTGGAGCTGATACGGGGTCCGGCATCCGTTCTGTTCGGTCAGGTAAACCCTGGTGGTTTAATCAGCATGACCAGCAAACGCCCCACCGCAGAGGCTATTCATAATGTGCAGTTTCGCACCGGCAATCATGATCTGGCAGAAGGCGCATTTGATTTCGGCGGCAAGCTTAGCGACGATGGTCGCGTACTGTATCGTGTGAACGGCATTGCTCGCACCCAGCATAACCAGGTGGACGATTATAAAGAGACGCGTATGGCGATAGCCCCGGCGATCACCTGGTATCCAAACGATCAGACGCGCTTTACGCTCCTCACCAGCTACCAGAAAGATCCCGATGCAGGTTACCGCAATTTCCTGCCCGCCTACGGCACGGTAAAGAGCGCTAACGGCCAGTACATTCCCTACGATTTTAACGTGAGCGATCCCAGTTACGACCAGTCCTGGCGCGAGCAGACCCTTATCGGCTACGAGCTGGAGCACCAGTTCGCCGATAATATGACCTTCCGCCAGAACGCGCGTTACGCCACTATCAAGCAGAAGTATCGCTACCTTGTTTATGCCAATAGCGCCGCCAACAGCACGCTGCTGACCCGCCGGGCGCAGCGTGAAGTGCGCACCACCAACGAGTTTGGTCTGGATAATCAGCTGGAGTATCTGGCCAATACTGGCGAAGTCAGCCACATTCTGCTGGGTGGCGTTGACTACAAGGCCAGCAAAGATAAACAGCTGCTGGCGCGCGGCGCCGGCACGCAGTACGACCTCGACTGGACCCGCCCGGTCTACGGCGTGAATGTCGATGAAAGCACGTTCAGCACCGCAACGGATGAACAGCAAAATCTCGACCAGATGGGCCTCTATCTGCAGGATCAAATGAGCTGGAAAAACTGGGAGTGGCTGGTTTCCGGGCGCTACGACTGGAGCGAAGTTCGCACCAAAGACTTCACGGACAGCAGCGTCACCCAGCAAAACGACAGCAAATTCACCTGGCGTACCGGCCTGCTGTACGCCTTTGATTTTGGCCTGTCGCCCTATATTAGCTACAGCACCTCCTTCGAACCGAACCTGCAAACCAACCGCGCGCCGGGCGTCGGGCCTTTTAAACCGACCACCGGCGAGCAGACGGAGATTGGCCTGAAGTATCAGCCAGTGGACACCACCCTGATGACCCTGGCGCTGTACGATTTAACCCAGGAGAACGTCGCAACGTACAACAGCGCCGAAGGCTGGTTTGAGAACGCCGGCAAAGTTCGCTCGAAAGGGGTTGAAGCAGAGATCCACGCCACGCTGATGGAGAACATCAACCTGATTGGCTCCTATACCTGGACGGATGCAGAAAACAAAAGCACCACGGTGGCAGGGACGGAGGGCAAAACGCCGGCGCGTATACCCGCCCATATGGCCTCTGCCTTTGCCAGCTATACCATTCCCGGAGGCGCGCTAAAGAGCCTGACCGCAGGCGTGGGTATGCGCTACATCGGCACCAGCTACGGCGATGCGAAGAATACGTTCAAGGTGCCCTCGGTCGATCTGTATGACGCCATGGTGAGCTACGATCTCGGCGAGCTGAACAGCACGCTGAAAGGCGCTAGCGTGCAGTTCAACGTGAATAACGTGGCGGATACCCGGTATGTGGCTTCGTGTGCAAGCGATACGGCATGCTTCTATGGCATTGGCCGGACGATGACCGCCACCGTGAACTATCGTTGGTAAGAGGAATGTCGCCCTCTCCCCTGGCGGGAGAGGTCAACCTTCAGTGCGCCCGATAGTGGTTCTCTTTGCGATACGCGCCAGGCGGCTGATTGAAGGTGCGGGTAAAGACCCGGGTAAAGGTCTGCTGGGAATCAAAGCCGTAACGCAGGCAGATGTCATAGACCTTTTCATCTGACTCGCGCAGATCGCGCGCCGCCAGCAAGAGTTTGCGCTCGCGGATATAGCGTCCCAGACTCTCTCCTTTGTACTGCATAAAAAGCCGCTGCAAATGCCATTTCGAATATCCCGCGTGACGGGCGATATCATCAATGCGTAACGGCTGATGGAGGTTGTCGTCGATCCACTCGACAATCGTATCAATGACCTGAGCGGAAATAGTCATACTGCTCTCCCCTTCTCTTCCTCGGGTTAACATTATTTCCACCACTCGCGAAAGTGCTGCGTGGCGCTACTAACATCTACCGGCTCGCCGGGTTCTGGCGTTAACAGCCGATAATTTTTATCTTTACTGGCGCGGGTGAGCTGGATCAACGGGTCGTCCCAGGTGTGCTTAGCCAGCACGAAGCGTCCGTTATGCCCCGGCACCACCGCTTTGGCCTTGATATCCACGGCGGCCTGTGCCGTTTCGTCCGGCTGCATGTGAATGTATTTCCAGTCCTGGTCGTACTGACCGTTTTCCATGATGGCCAGATCCACCTCGCCAAACTGCTCGCCAATGGCGCTGAAGTGCGGTCCGTAGCCAGAGTCCCCGCTGTAGTAAACCTTGCGCTGCGGGGTGACGAACATAAAGCTGCCCCACAATGTCTGGTTACGCTTCAGGCCGCGCCCGGAGAAGTGGCGAGCGGGCAGAACGTGAACGGTGAGTGCATCGCTCACCGGCACCGACTGATTCCAGTCGCGTTCGTCAATAATGTCCGGGTTCATGCCCCAATAACGCAGGTGTGAGCCCACGCCCAGCGGCGTAATGACACGTTTCACCTTTGGCATCAGCGCCTTGATGGTGGCGTAATCGAGATGATCGTAATGATCGTGAGAGATGATCAGCAGATCGATCTCCGGCATCGCCTCTGCCCGCCACGGGTAGTCCCCGGTAAAGGCTTTATTCAGAAACGAGAAAGGCGCCGCGTAGTTACTGAACACCGGATCAATCAGGATGCGCTTGCCCGCCAGCTGCAGATACCAGGAAGAGTGACCCAGCCAGACCAGGGTTTCCTGCTCCAGCGGCAGGCTGGCCAGATCGGTGTTGACCATTGGCAGCGGTGCCGCCGGACGCGCATTTTCGGTTTTGGTCATCAAAAAGCCCCACCATGCCACCAGCATATTTTTCTGACCGGTATAGCCCGGCGTTGGCAGGGTGTTGTGGAACTGGCCGTCGCGGTAGTGAGGAGAGGCCTCCACTTCGCTTAGCTGTGCGCCCTGAGGCGGTTGTCCAAAACCCGCATTGAAGACAAAAGGCAAACTCGCCGCTGACGCAAGAATCATGACCAACACCACGCTTACAATGAGAGGTTTCTTCATATCCCGACCCGATTTCGCGCTCCATCCGATGGTATGCGCGGGCAAAACTTGATTATGAGTGAGTAAGCACTCATTATAGGAGTGAATAGAATGTCGTCAAGACGTTTTCAATCTTTGACATTCCACGTTGCAGCCATATGAAACGCATGCTTCAATACGCTTTTTTACAATTGACACGGGAGGATATTTAGTGGCACGTCCGAAAAGCGAAGATAAGAAACTGGCGTTACTGGAGGCGGCAACGGCTGCATTTGCCCAGTCTGGCATTGCCGCCTCGACGGCATTAATTGCCCGTAACGCGGGGGTCGCTGAAGGGACTCTGTTTCGCTACTTTGCTACCAAAGACGATCTGCTGAATGCCCTCTATCTGCACCTGAAGCAGGATCTCTGCCAGTCGATGCTGGCGAACCTTGATCGCACCATCACGCTGCCAAAAGAATATACGCGTAATATCTGGAACAGCTACGTTGAATGGGGTATCCGCAATCCGGTCTCCCACGCGGCCATTCGCCAGCTGGGCGTCAGCGAGAAAATCAACAATGAGACCGAACAGGCCGTAAAAGAGATGTTCCCTGAGCTGCATGAGCTTTGCCGCCGCTCTATCCGCCAGGTCTTTATGTCCGACGAGTTCCGCACCTTTGGCGATGCCATTTTCTTATCCCTGGCCGAGACCACGATGGAATTTGCCACCCGCGATCCCTCTCGCGCCGTGGAATTTAAATCGCTGGGCTTTGAGGTAATGTGGCGCGGCCTCGCCTCGGAGGAGGACAATGGATAGTCGTACCTTGCAGGAGCAGGCCAAAAAAGTGGCGCTGGAGCTCCCCTTTACGGAACATTGCTGGCCGTTTGGCCCGGAGTATGATGTTTTTAAGGTGGGCGGGAAAATATTTATGCTGATGGGCGTGGCGCGCGGGCGGGCGCACGTGAGCCTGAAAGCCGATCCAGAAAAATCCCTGCTCAACCAGGCTATCTACCGCAGCCTGGAGCCGGGGTATCACCTGAATAAAAAACACTGGATCTCCCTCTATGCCGGCGATGATATTACCCCTGAGCTGGTTACCGATCTGGTGCTGGACTCCTGGCATCTGGTCGTGGATAAACTGCCCAAACGTGACCAGAAGCGTATTCGCCCGCAGTGATTGTTCGCCTCAGGCGAACAGTTTAAGCGCATTTAACGCACTTATCATTTCACGTTTCCCCTGGTAATCTGCTCAGCTTACGCCTCGCTGAGGGGCGGATCTTATTCACCAGGAGCTGTTATGGATATTATTTCTGTTGCTTTGAAACGCCACTCCACCAAAGCCTTTGACCCGAGCAAAACCCTGACCGACGAGCAGGTAGAGAAGGTGAAAACCTTGCTGCAGTACAGCCCGTCCAGCACCAATTCCCAGCCGTGGCACTTTATCGTTGCCCGTACGCCAGAGGGCAAAGCCCGCGTGGCAAAATCGGCTGCGGGCGGTTTTGTTTTTAACGAACGCAAAATGCTGGACGCGTCGCTGGTGGTGGTGTTCTGCGCCAAAACCGCGATGGACGACGCCTGGCTGGAGCGCGTAGTAAACCAGGAAGAGGCCGATGGCCGCTTCGCCACCCCAGAGGCCAAAGCCGCCAACCATAAAGGCCGCACCTTCTTTGCCGATATGCACCGCAAAGATCTAAAAGATGACAACCACTGGATGGAGAAACAAGTCTACCTGAACGTGGGTAACTTCCTGCTGGGCGTGGCGGCGCTCGGACTGGACGCTGTGCCAATCGAAGGCTTTGATGCCGCGGTACTGGACGAAGAGTTTGGCCTGAAAGCGCAGGGCTTCACCAGCGTCGTGGTGGTGCCGGTGGGCTATCACAGCGTGGAAGATTTCAACGCCTCCCTGCCGAAATCTCGCCTGCCGTTAAGCACTATCGTGACCGAGTGCTAATCTTTCCAGGCACGCTGCTCGGTGGCGTGCCAAATCCTCTCCGCATAACGCCCCAGCATCGCCAACGACACCGCCAGAATCAGGAAGAACAGCACCTTGTGCATGCCGTCCCAGAAGTATTCGAAATAGCGGGTGTAGAGATTAATCGCGAGGAAGGTCAGGCCGAATCCGCGTAGCATGCCGTCGTCGGTTTTCAGACTGATGTAAATAGCCACCACCGCGGCCACGGCAAAGAGTAACGCCCAGGGGAGTAACGCCGCGCGTGTCACGCCATACCAGTTATCGATATCGTAATTACCGAAAATCGACATGATCCACAGCGCGACGAAGAGATAGGTCAGCCCCATCGCCTTACTGGTGGTGTAGAGATGACGCTGGATAAGGGTCTTACGCAGCAGCCAGCAGAGCGCCAGTAATGCCCCACCGAAGAAGATAAACCGCACCGGGTAGTTCATGCCCAGCCAGTAAGCTCCCCAGCCGGATACATACCCCGTCTCGGCGCCAAACCAGTTACCCAGCGACAGCAAAAAGAAGAGCCACACCAGCCCGGAACGCCCGAAAAAGCCCACCAGCCCATAGACCGCACACCCCACCAGGAAGAGGGGGGCAAGATGCCCGCTGCCGTTATCCAGCCGTTCGCCCAGTTGCCAGAGAGCGATTGCCGTAAAAAGCACGCCCAGAAAGAGCAGACCTTCAGTGGTGTAGTGCCACTGGATTTCGTGTCGCTGGCGGGCAAACCCCCACAGGTAAAACCCTACCGCCAGCGCGGCCGGGAGGCCGATGCGGGCCAACGAGGAGAAAGAGAGAAAATCGATTATCCAGGCCATCAGTTCGCTGTCGGCAAACAGGCTGCCGAGGGCGATAATTGCGCAGGCCAGCGCCGTCCAGATGGCGTAGCGGCTCAACCGCTGCCAGTCCAGCACGGTACGTTTTAAGGTTGCAGCCAGCCGCTGATGATCGCTGGCGCTGAGCGCCCCTTCCTGCTCCCACTGGGCCAGCGCCCGGCGTAGCAGACGCTCTTGTTTACGCGTTACCTGCATGTTCAATCCCTGAAGCCGATAGAGTTAATTGAGTATAACAGCCTGTTGAGCCAGCCACGTTAGTGCATGCTCACCCTGCTCATCCACCGGCAGATAGACCAGCAGCCGGGATCCGTTGCGCGGCGCTGAGTACCAGTACATCTGCTGCAGATGAAAATCACCCAGTTCCGGATGGGAAAACAGCTTCAACTGGTTTTCTACGCCACGCACGTCGTAGCGCTGGTGCCACAAGGCTTCGAACTCCGCCGAGACCGCAAAAAAGCGCGCCAGCTGAGCTTCCCAGGCGGGATCGCCGCGATGCTCGGCCATCGCCGCGCGGAAATAAGAGACAAAAATCGCCAGCACGTCATCACGCCTGCCGAGGCGGGCCTGCCATGTGGGATGGGTCAGGTAGAGGTAAATACAGTTGCGATCCTCCGGCGGGATAGTATTGAAATCCACCCCCATCAGATGCCCAAAACTGTCGTTCCAGGCCACGATGTCAAAGTTCGGTTTCTGGATGCTGGCCGGTTTCGGCATCAGGGTGTCCAGCAGGCGTCTCGTGCCCTCGCTTATCCCCTCGCACGGCAGCGTTTGCGGCGCTTCTCCCGGCGGCAGCCCGGCCAGCACAAACAGATGACGCGTCTCGGTAGGGGTACATTGTAGCGCCTTTGCCACCGCCGCCATCACCACGCCTGAGGGGTTGACATCCCTGCCCTGCTCCAGCCAGGTGTACCAGGTCACGCCCACATCTGCCAGCATCGCCACCTCTTCCCGGCGCAGCCCTGGGGTACGCCGGCGGCCACTGCGCGGCAGCCCCAGCCGCTGCGGATCAAGGCTTTCGCGGCGGGAACGTAAAAACGCGCCGAGCTGTTTACGGTTCTCTTCCTGTAACGAAGGAAGGGGGTCTGCTATCAACGCCATACATCACTCCTGCGTGGTAGTGCCAGTACCAGTATAAGCAGGAACTGGTACCCGTTTATCAGATCGTTGATGCTACGTCCCTCAGCTGTTACATGCAATGGAGTTACCATGAAAACCTCTGCCGTTTCACCGGGGCGCGCCGGCCTCATTTTACTGCTCACCGGCCAGATGTTGCCGCTGATTGACACCTCGATCACGAACGTCGCGCTGGACTCCATCACGCATTCGCTGCACGCCAGCGCGACCGAACTGGAGTTAATCGTCGCCCTGTATGGGGTCGCTTTCGCCGTCTGCCTGGCGCTCGGTAGCAAACTGGGGGATAACCTTGGTCGCCGTCGTCTGTTTATGACCGGGGTGGCGATATTCGGCCTGGCTTCACTGCTATGCGGTATGGCAGGCAGCGTGTCGCAACTGCTGGCCGCCCGGGTGGTGCAGGGCGCTGGCGCGGCGCTGATCATGCCGCAGATCCTGGCCACCCTGCACGTCACGCTAAAAGGCAGCGCCCATGCGAAGGCCATTAGCCTGTTTGGCGGCATAGGGGGGATTGCTTTTATTGTCGGCCAGATGGGTGGCGGCTGGCTGGTGTCGGCAGATATTGCCGGGCTGGGCTGGCGTAATGCCTTCTTTATTAACGTGCCCATCTGCCTGCTGGTGCTGACATTAAGCCGTCAGTACATTCCGGAGACGCATCGTGATACCCCGTCGCGCATCGACTGGCAAGGGACGGCGTTGCTGGCCGCGATCCTCTGTTGCCTGCTGTTCCCGATGGCGCTCGGCCCTCAGTGGCACTGGGCATGGCCGCTTAAGGCCGCGCTTATCGCCATCATCCCGCTGGCGGGGCTGATGATTATCAGCGCCCGAAAAAAAGAGCGTGAGCAGGCACATCCGCTTATTCCCCCGCGCCTGATGCAGCTTCACAGTATCCGTTTTGGCGTACTGATTGCGATGCTGTTTTTCAGCGTCTGGTCCGGATTTATGTTCTGCATGGCGCTGACCATGCAGACCGGGCTGGGGATGGCGCCCTGGCAGTCGGGCAACAGCTTTATCGCCCTCGGGGTGACCTATTTTGTCTCGGCGTGGTTTGCCCCGCGCCTGATCGCCCGCTACAGCACAAGCACCATTCTGCTGATGGGGCTGGGGATTCAGATGGTCGGCCTGCTGGCCCTGATCGCGACCTTCCGTTACTGGGGGCTGCACAATACCGCCCTGACGCTGGCCCCCGCCACCGGGCTGGTGGGCTACGGCCAGGCGCTGATTGTGAACAGCTTTTATCGCATGGGGATGCGTGATATCGGACCGGACGACGCCGGCGCGGCCAGCGCCATTCTTAGCACCTTGCAACAGGCCGCGCTGGGGCTGGGGCCCGCTATATTTGGCGCGATCTTGTTGCACGCGCTGCAGACGCACGGGGGCGATTATGCCAGGGCGATTAACGTCTTCCTGCTGGTGGAAACGGCCATGATGGGGATACTTGCCGCGGCCACGCTCCGCCTGCGCCATCGCCTGAGTGCGGCAGTCCCGGCGGGCTGCACCGCCGTGAAATAACCCTGTCCTGCATAACGTCGCGGTTTGCATAATAAATTCGCAGCCGTCATCATGTAGCCGCATCAATACAGGAGACGTTATGCAGGAATTCATTGCTCAGGTCGAAGAGTTAGGCATTGAAATTAATCACACCACCTCGCTGGTGATTATTTTTGGCATTATTTTTCTTACCGCCCTCATTATTCATCTTATTTTACACAAGCTGGTGCTGCGCATTTTCGAAAAACGGGCGCAGGCCAGCAGCCATTTATGGCTGCAGATTATTACCCAGAATAAATTATTTCACCGCTTAGCCTTTACCCTGCAGGGGATTATCGTCAACGTGCAGGCGGTGTTATGGCTGCAGCGTGGCAGCGAAGCGGCTGAAATAATCACCACCTGCGCAAAACTGTGGGTGATGGTATACGCCCTGCTCGCCTTCTTCTCCCTGCTGGATGTGATTTTCAACCTGTCGCAAAAGCTGGCGACCGCCTCGCAACTGCCGCTGAAAGGGATCTTTCAGGGTATTAAGTTAGTGAGCGCAATCCTGGTGGGGATCTTAATTATCTCGCTGCTGATTGGTCAGTCCCCCGCGATTCTGATAAGCGGTCTGGGCGCGATGGCCGCCGTGCTGATGTTGGTCTTTAAAGATCCGATTCTGGGGCTGGTCGCCGGGATCCAGCTCTCTGCCAACGACATGCTTAAGCTGGGCGACTGGCTGGAGATGCCGAAATATGGCGCGAATGGCACGGTCACCGACATTGGGCTGACCACAGTAAAAGTGCGCAATTTTGATAATACCATCACCACCATTCCGACCTGGGCCATGGTCTCCGATGCCTTTATCAACTGGAGCGGGATGTCCGCCTCCGGGGGGCGGCGTATTAAGCGCAGCCTG
Source organism: Leclercia sp. UBA2479 (assembly GCF_002341985.1). NCBI lineage: Bacteria > Pseudomonadati > Pseudomonadota > Gammaproteobacteria > Enterobacterales > Enterobacteriaceae > Leclercia > Leclercia sp. UBA2479. The sequence continues at coordinate 291,120 of NZ_DDPB01000013.1, forward strand.
AACATTGATACCACCAGCATCCATTTTCTGGATGCCGGGGAGCAGCAGCAACTGATACAGGCGAAGTTACTGAAGCCGTATATGGCCGCACGCCATGAAGAGATTACGCTGTGGAATCAGGAGAACGGTGAGGGTGATTCGGTACTGAATCTGCGAAAGATGACCAATATTGGCACCTTCCGCGCCTATCTGAATGAATATCTGCGCAACCACCCGCGCATTCGCCAGGATATGACCTTAATGGTGCGTCAACTGGCACCGGAGGCGAACGGTCTGCCCATCGAGATATATGCGTTTACCAATACGGTGATTTGGGCAGAATACGAAGCTATTCAGGCCGATATTTTCGATCATATCTATGCCGTGATTGAGGAGTTTGGGCTGCGTATTCATCAGGCCCCTACCGGTAACGATATTCGTTCGCTGGCAGGCGCCCTGACAAAATAACGATCAGGTACTGGCACGCTCAATATAGTGCCAGTCCATCATCACCCGCTCCGTGGGCGCATCGGGGTTGTCAATCTTGTTCAGCAGCAGTTCCACCGCCTTGCGCCCGATATCCCGCGAGGGTTGTTCGATGGTGCTGAGCGGCGGTGAGACCAGCCCGGCAAGCTCGGTGCCGTCGAAGCCGACCACGGCGATATCGTCAGGTACCCGTAACCCTGCCTGCTCAATGGCGCGCAGCGCCCCGGCGGCAAGGGTATCGGAAACAGCAAAGACCGCATCCGGTCGGGTGGGCGCTGCCAGCAGCGCTTCCATCGCCGCCATGCCGGCCGCCGAACTCAGCTCGCTGGCATACTCCACCGCCTGATACTCCAGATCCCGCAGATGCAGCACGCTCTTATAACCGCGCTCGCGCAGGCGGGCATATTTGTAGCTGAGATCGTGGTTAATCAGGGCTATGCGCTGCCGGCCGGCGTCAGCCAGACGGCTGACCACGTGCTGTGACGCATCCACATCGTTAATACCGACGCAGGAGACCGCCCCGGCATCGGCATATTCGGCGCATTGCACCCAGGGTGCCTCGCCAATCAGCGCTGCCAGTTCGTTCAGGCGTGAGAACGCATCCATAGTAATGATCCCGTCGACCATCTTGCCCGACAGCAGGCTCAGGCCCGAGCGTGAACGTTCGATATCCGAGCCGGAGTTACAGAGCAGAATGCGAAAACCGTTCTTTTCCGCCTCCTCTTCGATGCCCTTTACCACCTCGGCACAGAAAGGGTTTGCGATGTTCGAGACCATGACCAAAATCATGTAGCTGCGCGCAGTACGCAGCTGGCGCGCCAGCAGGTTGGGCTGGTAATTGGCCTCTTTTATCGCCTGCAAGACGCGGTCGCGGTTTTTGGCTTTAACGGTATCGCTGTTATTAAGCACGCGCGAGACCGTCGCGACCGACACGCCCGCCAGCCGGGCGATTTTCTGAATGGACATAACAACGAGTGATCCTGCAGTTGAGATTCCCGGCAGGCTACCATAAATTCGCGGCCCGGCGTACCGGGCTGCGTGTTACACGGCGACTTTCACCCAGCGTTGCTGCTGATGGCTCTGCACAATGGCATCAATGATGTGCATCACATTGGCGCCGTCGTGGAAGGTGGCAAACAGCGGCTGCGCAGGCATTGCCCCGGCCTGAACGGCGCGATAGAACTGCGCCATCATGTTCTTGAAGGCATCCGGCCAGCCTTCAATATGCCCGCCAGGGAAGTGGGCGCTGTCGGCGGCGTCCGGGTGCATAAGGCCTGGGTCGTCGGTCAGCAGCTGGTTGGCCTCGGCGCGACGACCAATCCATAGCTGTTGCGGCACCTCCTGGTCCCAGGCCAGCGCGCATTCGCTGCCATTGATTTCGACGCTGAGGCGGTTTTTGCGCCCTGCGCTCACCTGCGAGACGCTGAAAGAGCCTTTACTGCCGTCGTCAAAGCGGAACAGCACCGAACCGAAATCCTCCGTGGTAACGGGTTTATCTTCATACTCCGCCTCGGTTGTGTGGCTGAAGGTCTGATTGCCGGCAACGTTCGCCTTACGGGTTGGCCAGACGATGGCGAGATCGGCCATCACCTCGGTAATGCGGCGGCCAGTGATAAACTGCACCGTATCGCACCAGTGAGAGCCGATATCCGCCACCGCGCGCGACGCGCCGCCAAGTGCGGCATCCACCCGCCAGTTGTAGTCGGTTTCCAGCAGCATCCAGTCCTGCAGATAGCTACCGTGGGCGGCAAAAAGCCGACCGACAGTGCCGTCGCGCACCATGCTGGCCGCCTGGCGTACCATCGCAAACTGGCGATAGACAAAGCTCACCCCGTGGATCACCCCGGCCTGCTCCGCCAGCGTCACCAGCTCGCGGGCCTCTTCCGGGGTCATGCACAGCGGCTTTTCTGAGAAAACGTGTTTACCCGCGCGCAGGATCTGGCGGTTAATCTCCGCATGCAGATGGTTCGGCGTACAGTTATGCACCACGTGCAGATCCGGATGTGCCAGGAGCGCCTCCACGCTGGCGTAGGCGTGGGGAATATTCAGCGCCTGTGCTTTCTCCTGGGCCTGCGCAAACGACCCGTCGCAAAGCGCCACCACCTGCACGCAGCCGAGGCGGCGCAGCGCTTCAATGTGTGCCGGGCCGATAAAGCCGCTGCCGATAATGCCAACGTTAATCATCACTCTCTCCTGCCGCGAAATCATCAAAGGCGCGCGCCGAAACGGGGATGATATGCCGGGAGATAAACTCGCGGCCTTCCCGGGCGCCGGTGTCGCCATCCTTCAGGCAGCACTCCCACTCCAGCACCGCCCAGCCGTCATAATCGTACTGGGTCAGCTTGCTGAAGATGCCCTTGAAATCCACCTGCCCATCTCCCGGCGAGCGGAAGCGCCCGGCACGGTTGATCCAGCTTTGATACCCGCCATAGACGCCGCTGCGTCCGTTCGGGCGGTACTCTGCATCCTTCACGTGGAACGCCTTGATGCGGGTATGGTAGTGATCGATAAAGGCCAGATAGTCCATCTGCTGCAACAACAGGTGGCTGGGATCGTAGAGCATGTTGCAGCGCGGGTGGTTATCCACCAGCGCCAGGAAGCGTTCAAAGGTCACCCCATCGTGCAGATCTTCCCCTGGGTGGATCTCGTAGCAGACATTGACCCCCTGCTCATCAAACGCATCCAGAATGGGACGCCAGCGTCGCGCCAGTTCGCTGAAGGCATCGCGGAAGCGCGCTTCGTTGTGGGGCGGCCAGGGGTACATCCACGGCCAGGCCAGCGAGCCGGAAAAGGTGGCGTGGGCGGTAAGCCCGAGTCTGGCCGAGGCCACCGCCGCCTGTTTTAGCGTTTGGGTCGCCCACGCCTGACGCGCCCCGGCATTCCCCCGCACGGCCTGTGGTGCAAAGTGATCAAAGGCGTCATCGTAGACGGGATTAACGGCAATCAATTGCCCTTCCAGATGCGTGGACAGCTCGCTGACCTTCAGCCCAAACTCGGCCAGCTTTCCGCGGATTTCATCGCAGTAGGTCTGGCTGGCTGCCGCCTGCGCCACATCAAATATCGCCGGATGATTACAGGGGATTTGCAGTGCTTTGTAGCCCTTCTCCGCCGCCCAGCCTGCCAGCCCGTCCAGGGTGTTAAAGGGGGGTTGCCCCCCGATGAACTGCGACAGAAAAATACCCGGTCCTTTAATTGTCCTCATACCCCCTCCCGTTATTACGCCTTGTCATCTTCATATTTGAATGAGACAAGGAAAATCAGTGCGATCGCGGCAGCGGCTACCGCCGGGATCCACCAGAATGTGACCCACGCCGCTGGCACGGGTTGACCCGCCACCAGGCGGTTATAGAGTGCGCCAGAAATCTGCGAGCCGAGCAGCATGCCAATACCGTAAGTGAACATCACGATCATGCTCTGCGCCTGCCCTTTTACCTTTTCACCCGCCACGCGGTCGGTGTAGATAAAGCCCACCACGAAGAAGAAGTCGTAACAGACACCGTGCAGAAGAATGCCGAGATAGAGCAGGATCCGCCCCTCTTCACTGACCCCCAGCGCAAACATGGCATAGCGGACAAACCAGGCCAGCATGCCGATCAGCAGCATGTACTTCACCCCAAGACGACGGAACAACAGCGGGATCACCAGCATGAAGAAGATTTCGGACATCTGTCCGAAGGACATGGCGGTACTGACGTCGGCAATACCGGCGTCGGCCAGGTACGACGCGGTGTAGGCGTAGTAGGTACCAAGGGGTACAGAGATCAGCATTGCGCACAGGGAGAAAATAAAGAAGTGACGCGTTTTCAGAAGCGCAAACGCATCGGCGCAGAAGAGATCGCGCACCTTGACCGGCAGCCCTTTGGCGGGCGCGGGCGTATGCGGCAGCGTCAGGCTATAGAGCGCCAGCAGCACGGAGCTTACCGCCGCCACCTGGAAGATGGTGACGCTGGAGGCGACGCCCGTCACACCGATAAAGATCCCCGCCACAATCCAGCCGATGGTGCCAAACACGCGTACCACCGGGAAAGTTTTATCGACGTTCGCCAGGCTATGGAAAGCAATGTTATTGGTTAAGGCAAGCGTAGGCATATAACAGAGCGTGTAGCCAAACAGCAGGCCAATTAACAGCGCGCCGTTTTCCGCCACCAGTGCCCCGGGGACGAACATCAGGATCACCGCCCCGGCGAGGTGCATCACCGCCATCACTTTTTGCGAGGCGAAGAAGCGGTCAACTAACATGCCGAGCACAAATGGCGACAAGATTGACGCAATAGGCCCCGCCGAGAATGCGTCACCGATGAGCAGTGACATATTGTGCTGGGTCATTACCAGGCCGAGCGTAACTGACCAGCTCCCCCAGATAAAAAATTGTAAGAACATCATCAGCGACAGGCGCGGCACCAGCATGCGGTGCTGGACTATCGCCTTTCCACGACTTTCAGTTGTTGACACCATGATCTGCCCCACCCTCAAAAGTAATCGATTACAAATCACATCAATTGAAAAGTAATCGATTACAAAAGAAAGATCATGGGGATCGAAACAGAATTGGGAGAGGGGTCACGATAAAGATTCTTATGCGCTAGCGCAGTGCGAAGCACCGATTTTGTCGCGGGGCCGCGGGGATTGACAAGGGGGACCCGGCGGCCCCCCTTGTCACGTTCACGGGTAGGGTAATGCCATATTCTGCTGAACATGAGGTGAACGGAACGATTCCACCGTGCCCGGCATGACACTCTAGGTTGCCACTGCCCTTAAACCTTGCCGTTACTTTTTACGCGACAGCTTAAACGCCACAAATAAAAACGCCACCCACACCGGTAACAAAATGGCTGAAGTACGCATGCCATCCATGGTGCACATCAGCACCAGGATCATCGCCAGGAAAGCGATACAGAGGTAGTTACCCGCCGGGTAAAGCAGGGCCTTAAACTGCGTTTCACGCCCTTTACGACGCATCGCCGCGCGAAAACGCAGGTGTGCCAGGCAGATCATCACCCAGTTCAGCAGCAGCGTAGCGACCACCAGTGCCATCAGCAGGCCAAAGGCATCATGCGGCAACAGGTAGTTAACCAGCACCACCAATGACGTAATCGCCCCGGAGAGGATCAGCGAGTTCACCGGCACGCCGCGACGGCTGACCCGGGTCAGGAATTTCGGCGCATTGCCCTGCACGGAGAGACCAAACAACATCCGGCTATTGGAGTAAACGCCGCTGTTATAAACCGACAGCGAGGCGACCAGGATAATAAAGTTCAGCGCAGAGGCCACAACGTTGCTGTTCAGATCGTGGAAAATCATCACGAACGGGCTACTGTCCGATTTCACCTCTACCCACGGATAGAGTGCCAACAGCACCACCAGCGAACCGATATAAAACAGCAGAATACGGTAGACCACCTGGTTTACGGCTTTAGGGATGCTCTTGTGTGGATCCTGCGCTTCAGCGGCGGTGATACCAATCAGCTCCAGCCCGCCAAAGGAGAACATAATGACAGCCAGCGACAGAATCAGCCCTTTCCAGCCGGTCGCCAGGAAGCCCCCGTGCTGCCACAGGTTGTCGATCGATGCCCGTTCCCCGCCATGACCAGAGAACAGCAGCCAGATGCCAAAGCCGATCATACCCACGATCGCCAACACCTTGATCAGCGCAAACCAGAACTCGGTTTCGCCATACAGGCGCACGTTCACCAGATTGACGGCATTGATGATGATGAAGAAGCCCGCGGCCCAGATCCAGGTCGGCACGTCCGGCAGCCAGTACTGCATATAGATGCCTGCCGCAGTGAGCTCAGCCATGCCCACCAGCACAAACATCACCCAGTAGTTCCAGCCGGAGAGGAAGCCGGCGAACGGGCCCCAGTATTTATAAGCAAAGTGGGCAAAGGAACCGGATACCGGCTCTTCCACCACCATCTCGCCGAGCTGGCGCATGATCAGAAAGGCGATAATCCCGGCGATAGCGTAGCCCAGCAGTACCGCTGGCCCGGCCATTTGAATTGCAGGTCCGATACCGAGAAAAAGGCCGGTACCGATAGCGCCCCCAAGGGCAATGAGTTGAATATGGCGATTTTGCAAACCACGATGCAGCGTCGGAGCCTGTTCCGACGAGGCTTCAGCAGCATCAGTGGCTGAAGCGGATGACGCGTCTTTCACGTCCTACCCCTGTCTCTTTCTAATAGAAGGGGCACCTTTTAACACTTCAGGCAGATGGGAGCAAGTGAATCGCCGGGCAGCGGACGCCGCCCGGCATGCGGAGGTTAAGATCCGATAATGCCGCCGTCCGCTTTGGTGATCACCACCGTCGAGGCGCGCGGGCGTCCGTTCGGATTGGCATCGGGCCAGTTAGAGACGGCGCGCGGGTTAGCCGGATCGGTAATATCATCCCCGCCCTCCCCAGGATGCTGAATATTGATAAACAGCGTGCGGTTATCTGGCGTAAAGGCGATACCGGTGATCTCACAGCCACGCGGTCCCGTCAGGAAACGTCGATAATCATTGGTGCCAGGGATGGTCGCCACCATCTGGTTGTTGCCCATCCCTTCGTACGCTTTCTTATTGATGGTACTGGAGGAGACATCGGTCTGGATCCAGAGCACTCCCTGATGATCAAAGGAGAGGCCGTCGGGGCTGCCGAACTCGGCCCCTTTCATCGTCCCTTTCGCGCGCGGATCGTCGCTCTGGGCACGCCCCGCCAGCACCAGGATATCCCAGGCAAAACCCTGGGCGGCAGGATCGTTCCCGGCTTCCAGCCAGTGCATAATATGGCCGTACTGGTTATTCGCCCGCGGATTCGCCGCATCCGGTGCCGCCTTGCCCTCTTTCCCGCGATCGCTGTTATTGGTCAGCGTGCAATAGACGCTACCGCTGCTGTGTGGATCCACCGCGATCCACTCAGGACGATCCATTTTCGTCGCCCCTACCGCATCGGCGGCCAGTCGGGTTTTGATTAACAGATCGCCCTGGCTTTCAAAGCCTTTGTGCGCATCCAGACCGTTCTGCCCGTAGATCAGCGGGAGCCATTCGCCGCTGCCATCGTCGTTAAAGCGGGCCACGTAGAGCGTGCCCGTTTCCAGCAGACGCATGTTGGCATCGCGGTTCGCCGGGTCGTATTTGTTCTCTGAGATAAATTTATAGATATATTCGAATTTCTGATCGTCACCCATATAGACGACCGCCCGTCCGTCGGCCGCCAGCGTTACCGCGGCCCCCTCGTGCTTAAAGCGGCCCAGCGCGGTGTGTTTACGCGGTGTCGAGGTGGGATTATAGGGATCGATCTCGACCACCCAGCCAAAGCGGTTAGGTTCATTCGGGGTTTTATCAACGTTAAAACGGTCATCGACTTCATTCCAGCGGTAGGATTCATCGCTATCGCTAATGCCGTAGCGCTTTTCCAGCGCGTTATGATCGCCTTTTTTGACAAAAATATCTGACCAGTTCTCTTCACAGGTGAGATAGGTGCCCCAGGGCGTATGGCCGTTGGCGCAGTTTTGCATGGTGCCCAGCACCTGCTCACCCTGCGGATCGGCTGCCGTTTTCATCAACGGCTGGTGGCGCGCCGGGCCGGTAAGCTGCATCGGTGTATTAACCGTGATGCGACGGGCGTAGCCGGAGGGGCGAACGACCTCCCAGCCGCTGTCCCCTTTTTTCACTTCGATGACCGACACGCCCATAGCGTTCTGCCCTTTGCGCGCTTTCTCAAGATTCCAGTTCGCCGCGCCGTCGGGGAACAGCATGCCGTTATCGATATACTCGTGGTTCATTGCCAGCAGGCCGTGAGCGGGGTTGTCTTGATTCTGCGGCAGACTGAACCACGCCATGCCGTCGTGGTGCATACCGGCCTGTACCGCCTGCTCCTCTGCCGTGTTGCTGGCATCCAGTTTAAAGGCGGGCATATTCCCCTGAATGCCGGTGGCGTCGCCCCAGCGGTAGAATGGCCGCGCAAGATACCCTTCGGGGACCCTGACGCTATCCTCTGTGGACACGGCGATGCTGGTAAAGCCGAGTGAGACCGCCTTCGCCAGCGGTGAGGGCGTAGCAACTGCGGCAAAGGCTTGCTCAGGTTTAATCAGCAGGGGAAACGCGGCTGCGGCTCCGGCAACGGCGCCCAACTGCAGAAGATGTCGGCGGGAGAGAAATATCTCCGCTACGCTGGAAAAGGCCGGGTTGGTAGAGGGATTACTGACATCGTCGCGATGTTCTTTTTTAAATACGGACTTAAGAGGTTTACCCACGATGGCTTCCTGTCATTGGCTCGAAAATAGCACGGTGGGAACACTATAAAAACTCCGCATGACAGTTTTATAACAGACGCAAGAATGGGGCATCCCTGCCCCGGATAACGAAGGTAAAACTTAGAACTCGTAGCCAACAGAGACTTTAAAGGTGCGCGGCTCACCCTGGTAGATATAGGTGCCGCTGTCGTCCGCACCCGCCCAGTAGTTTTCGTCGGTAACGTTTTCCACGCCGGCACGTACCGTCATCTGATTCTGATTATTGTTCAGCGCTACGCGGTAACGCACGCCCAGATCCAGTGTGGTGTAGCTATCCAGCTTTTTGGTGTTGGCGAGGTTGGCATACTGCGAGCCGGAGTGGTTTACACGCGCGATAGCGGTAAGCCCCTCGACCGGCTTGATGTCATACTCCGCGCCCAGCACGGCGTAGAAGTTTGGCACGCCGATGGCATCATTGCCCTGGTTAACGCCGCCGTTGGTTTTGGTCAGCTCTGCCTGTAGCCAGGTCGCACCGCCGTTCAGGCGCAGGCCCAGCATCGGCTCGCCAAAGACGCTCAGCTCTACGCCACGGTTACGCTGTTCGGCGTCCAGACCGTAATGTTGGGTTACGCTGTCGAGCGTTGGGGTCGGCATTTTGATCTCAAACAGCGACAGGGAGCCGCCGATACGTCCGAAATCGGCTTTGACCCCCACTTCGTTCTGCTTAGAGTGCACGATGCCGGTGCTTTGCCCGTAGTTGCTGGCGGTGTTAGGTGCCGTTTTGCCCGGCTGCAGCGCTTCGGTGTGGTTGGCATAGAACGACAGCTCTTGCCACGGTTTATAGACCACCCCGTAAGTCGGCATCCAGCGGCTGCCGTCGAAGCCGTCGGCGGCGTTCTCCTGCCCGGTAATTTTATCGTAGCCGCGAATCACCACTTTCTGATGACGCGCCCCCACGGTGAAGTGCAGCGTATCATCCAGTACGCTCAGGGTGTCGCTCAGCAACCAGCCCTGCAGACGGGTACGTCCGCTTATACGCGGATCGGTGTAATTCCCCCCCTTTCCACCGGAGTCCGTGCTGACTGGAGGATTAACCGCATAAGGATGGTAAATATTGACGATCGGGTTATCCGCCAGCGCCGACATTTTCCAGGCGGTTTTGTCCGTTTTCGTCTGCGCCGAATAGCCCAGGTTCACGCTATGTGAAACAAAGCCTGTGTCAAACTGACCGCGAATCCCCGCCATCCCGCTCACGGAGTCGATGATGCGGTTCGTATCCAGGCGGCTGGCCTTCGCGGTGCCGTCTGCATCCAGCAGTCTTGGCGCGCTGTAGAGCCCCTGCTCGTGAGCATGCTGCGCCCCCAGGCCGGTGTAAGCCGTCCAGCTGTCGTTAATATCGTATTCGCTGCGCCACATGCCGAATTCATTCTCGATATCACTCCAGGCCCATTTCTGCGAATAGCTGCGATCGTTTTTCGGCAGCGAGGGGACAAAATCGACCACTGAAATGTTCAGACCGGTTGTGCCACCGTGGAACGTTTTCTTTTGGTAGCCCATATCGACGGAGGTGCGGAAGCTGTCGCCCTTGTAGTCCAGGCCCAGCGAGGCCAGGGTGGTACGGCGGCGATCGTTGTCGACGGGGCTATCCCCTTCACGGTGGACCAGATTAACGCGGGCGCCGAACTGATCGCTGTCGCCGAAGCGACGGCCCGCATCCAGGGTGGTGCCAATCTGCGCATCAGAGGTGTAATCCATCCCCAGTTTTACCTGCGGGATGTCACCGGCGTGTTTGGGTTCAAGGTTGATCATCCCGCCCACGCCCGAACTGGCCGCGCCGTTCATCAGGGCGTTAGCCCCTTTGAAGATCTCGATACGATCGACCATCTGCGCGTCTACCACCTGGCGCGGCAGCACGCCAGAGAGGCCACCGAAGGTCATGTCATCGCCATCAAACTTCAGGCCACGAATGCGGAAACTTTCCGCGTAGTTGCCATAGCCCTGCAGCGGCTGCACGCCCGCGTCGTTAGAGACCACATCGCCGATGGTGCGCGCCTGTTGATCTTCCACCAGCTTGGAGGTGTAGCTGATGATGTTAAAAGGCACGTCCATGGCGTTTTGCTGGCCGAGCATCCCCAGGCGTCCGCCGTTGGCGACCTGCCCATCCAGGAAGGCCGGCACCAGCTGATCGCCGCCGGGCTTGAACTCACCGGTTGGCGCGGCTTGCACCACAATGGTCTCTTCTTTGGGGTCAACGGCGGCCCAGGCGGAGTGGGTGACGGCGCCAATAGCCAGCGCCAGCAACGTTTTATTTAATTTTCTGGTGTTGTTCATGGTTAACTCGTTCAAATACGCGCAAAAAGGCCCGTTGCCGGGCCTGACTATTTTTATTTAAGAGAGATTCTGACGACGCTATCCGGCCCGCGGGTGGAGTGATCTTTGTTGAACGGCTGTTTGACGGTAACGTACAGGGTTTGGCCATCTTCAGAGAGCAGGAGGCTGTTCGGGTTCGGCGGCAGATCCCAGCTCTGCTTCACCGCATAGGTGGTCGCATCCAGGCTTAGCACTTTTCCTGCCTCACGCTGGGAGATGTAGAGCTCATTACGTTTGGCGTTAAATTTCACCGCCAACGAATCGCCGACATCCAGCTGCTTAATCACCTTGCCGCTGTGGATATCCAGCACCAGCGTGGTTTTCGCTTTCGAGTTATCGGTGACAAAGAGACGGCCTGTGGCCTTGTCTTCAGCGAAGTTCAGCAGCAACGCCGGTTTATCGCCCAGCGGTTTCCAGCGTTTTTCGATACGGTTGGTGTGCGGGTTAAGCACCAGGATCTCACCGCCGCCGTTAGCCACATAGATACGGTCGGTTTGCTCAGACCACAGCAGGCCTGTCACCCACTGACCGGCGTTCTTGATGGTCTTTTTCAGCTTCAGCGTTTTTGCATCCACAACCCAGACTACTGCCGGATCGGCGACACCGCCGATATAGAGAGTGCCTTCATGCAGCAAGACCTGACGCGCACCGTACGGATACCCCTCTTTATTGCGTTCGCTAAAGAGCAGGCGCTGTTTCACTTTGCCGTCGGCCGTGTCGATAGCGCTGATGCCGCCATCCAGCGAATTGGTGGTATAGACCGTTTTGCCATCGTCAGAGATCGCCAGTGCAAAGTTTTTCAGGTCGGTATGGCTGCGGCCGAGGGTTTTCAGCGTGGTGGGATCGAGCTTGTACACCACCCCACCCTGCACGTCTTTAAAGCCTTCAGCGCTGGCTACGTAGAGCGCATCGCCTTTCGGGCTGAGCACCATTTCATACAGCCCCTCTGCCAGCTCGCGTTTTACCACGCCGGTCTGGGCGGGCGCTGTCGCAGCGTCGGGAGTTTGTGCTACCGGTTTGGTGACGGCGGATTGCTGTGTGGCGCAGCCTGTCAGTGAGAGGGCAACGAATAGCGCCAGGGCGGAAAGTTTTTGGGTCATCAGGAACATCCTTTACCGTACAAATCGAATTTGAGGCGGATGTCTGCGTCGCATGAAAATGCGTTTATGGTTGTGATGTTGGGCTTACGCCCCTGCAGACTCCACCGTAACACTCAGTGTTCCTTGTGAGATCTGCGCTCACTCCTGCTGCGGAAAGATCCCTGTCACCCGCAAACACTAAAGAGAATGAGAACTATACTTATTATCCTTTCGTAATCAAGTGTAAATATGGACATCTCCCGACATAAAAGCCGAAGGGGGACATAAAGAGGGGAAGTGATTGAACACCACCCCGGTCTCCCGGGGCGGTGGAAGGGTTATTTTTTCTTGTAGATGTCGGCGGTGCCGTGGATTTTTTTATCGGTATTGCCGGAGGTCAGCACCAGCACATCTGCACCTTTCTCATCGGCTTTTTTGATCAGCTCTTCTTTTGCATCCGAAACCGCTGTTTCACCCGAGGTATTAACCGTACCGATTTTCTCGTATTGAGACTCGACCTTAGAGAAATCCTCTTTCGTCATAAGTTCTGCAGCAAAGGCATTGGTGGTAAAGAAAAAAGCGGTTCCTAACAAAATAGCAGTCGTCTTTCTCATAACCTGATTCCTTTTGATTAATACAGGATCTACCTGACCTTGCGACAGTGCGCAAAGTTTAAACAGCATGGGTGAGAAAGCGTACAAATTCCATGTGCTGGAACGCATTTTTTATGACAGTGCGGAATGCAGGCTCTGGTTCTTTAATGGTAAGCGGCAGTTGCGTTCGGTCGAGCAGAGGTTAATGGTCTCAATCAGCCCGTACCGTGCAACGGGCATTTTGTAAAAGGGGCGCCTGTTCATCGCTTTAACGACGCGAGTTAAAGAAGCGAAAGTAACGAAAACATTCCAGGCGGCGACTCTGCAGAGCTATAAGAAGTTGGGGGCAACGCCAAACTTCGGCGTCTTAATATTCGCTGCCCACACTTTAATGTCATTCTGTAAGACGAGCGTAAAGTCTGATTTCAGGTTTTGAACCATCCCATTTACCCGCTCCGCATCAGTCACTGCAAAGTGTTCAATTTTTTGATTGTGTCCGATATTCACGCATTTGTAAGTTGCGGGAACTTCGTGTCCACTCACATCGAAAGGCTTTTCAGGCGTATCACACGCACCTTCAGCGATGTAGGAAACAACCATGTTGGCGCCCGGATGACCCTGCTGTGAGATGCTAATCATCACCGGAAGCTCATCCGAGGTTTGCGTCATGCCGTAAAGTATCACCCCATCCGAATACCATGTGTTATATTCCCGCTGGAGAGAAGCAGCCGAAGCACTTGAACTGATTACAACCAGAAATGAAAGGATACCAAGCCAGATTCTCATAAGCGTTTTCCATAACAAGTTTGCGTCCATTATTCAGAATGAACTTTCAACCGCAACTCATTAGGATTATTCCTACCAGTTCTGGCGGTGCCGTTTTACCCTAACCTTATGTTTCAGATTGATTAAACGCATATTAACCGTATGAAGGCGTTTATTTCAGACATTGCTTTTTGATTTTGACGGCTGATGTCCCAACTCTGTCTCAGCATGACATTTGTGAAGCGGGAGGAGTGCGGTGAGTCTCTGATGTGAAATGGCACGCCCTGTAGGATTCGAACCTACGACCTACGGCTTAGAAGGCCGTTGCTCTATCCAACTGAGCTAAGGGCGCACTGAATGCGGGTACTACGCAGTGGTGAAACGCGTGGAATTATACGGTCAATAGCAGGTGAGTCAATGCCTTTCGGCGCGTTTGCCGCGCATCTCAGCAGATGTCTCTTTCCCCCTTAACAATACGTTTAAAATTTCAACATTTACTGGCGGATCAGCCAACTACGAAATAGCTTAGTCGACATTAAGTAACGCCCAGTTTTATCCCCCTCCGCCACCCGACACACTGTTCTGCGGTAACCCGGCACCCTGGAAGCCGGTATAAAGGACAGTGAAGTGAGCTTAACCTCGTTTTTGGCCTCCCCTCCGCTAAAGAGTCCGTTGCAGTCTCTCCCCTGCGGCATCGTCGGCATGAAGCTGGAACCCATCGTCAACCTCGCCACATTTCACACTGTCGGTGTGGAAGTGCTGAGCCTTTTGTCGCCTGCCCTGCAAAGCGAGCCGTGGTTTCAACAACTCTCTGCGGAACAGGCGCTCGCCTTGCTACAAGTACAGTGCGAGACGCTCAAAAATCACCTTCCCTGGCACAACCTTTTCATCAACTTGCCGATAACCCTGCTGACAGAGGTGGATTTATTTCACCAGTTGCTGCCGCTACCCGGTCCGGGTGCGAATATTGAGATCGTTGAACCCGCTCAGCTTCTCTCCCTGCCCTGCACCTCACGCATCCTGGCGACAGAACATCTGCATCTTTTGTCCGGGCGTGGCTGCCGTATATGGCTCGATGATGTTGATGAAGCGCAAATCCACGGTTTCATCGACGCGCATTTACCTTTGAGCGGGATCAAGATCGATAAGATGGCGTTCTGGCGTCTGAAGACGACTCCCGCATTTTCATCCCTGGTAAACCTCTGCGCAACGCTTGCGCGAAACGTCCTTGTTGAAGGGATCGAATCACAAGAGGATTTAGCGCTTGCGCGTCAGGCGGGGGCCGGATTCGGCCAGGGATATTTATGGCCCTCCGTCGGCAGACGGCATGGCTAAAAGGAGGCTTGCCTGAGGGAACAACTATGCGCATGACCGTACGCCGTTACCGGCGACGTCGCACGGGAAGTGATTCGTTAGGTTTCGCACAGTCCCTTTTTAGCGCGCCTTTCTTTGATCGGCTGGTCTATCTCAGCCAGGCTATAAATCAAACGCGCAAACCTGAAGTTCCCTGGATGATCCTGGTCTCCCGCGATAACTATCTCTGCGCTGGGCTACAACGCAGTCCCTCACCGGTGAAGCATTGCCGCAGTTATGACACTCTGGACGAGGCCCTGGGCGCCAGTCAGCTCTGGCCCTCCGCCCGGCTGGTGATTGATATTGAAAGCGACATCGCGCCGTGGCTTGAACTCCTTGACGCCCTGCGCAGGATAACGCTCTACCCTCCCTATACCCCGGTCACTTTGCTGGTACGCGCTGATAACTACCCGGGCCGCCTGTTTTGCAAAACGGCGGGCCCGTTTCACGTCGTCGAACGCCAGCTTTGCGCTACCGCCTTGCCAGCGGCGTTGAATCCGCACGATATACCGAAAGAGGGGTGGTTTTCAGCCAACGAGTGGAAACTGCTGTTCCCGTTATCGGGTGGACAATCTCTGAAGGAGATAGCACAGGAGAATAGCCAGCCCTATAGCCGCGTCGTTTACCGGCTTAGCCGCATCCTGAATAAACTGGGGCTGAGTCATCGTCAGGAGCTCTTTCATCTATTGGGCCAGCTTCCAGCCTCGTCCAGTACGTTCGACCGCCCCTCTCTTCCTGGAGAATGTTAAGAAATGACGTAGATTATCTGGTTAAATTTTTGTTAAATAAAAACAAAAGAATAACAAATATAACTATTCCTAACGGCACCGCTCTGACGATGCTAAACACCAGAAATACGGACATAAAAGAATATTCGTCTGGTTACGATTGCGGGCTGTTTTGCGTAATTAATGTAATAGCAATGTAAACAAGGATTGGTTGTAGACGGGACGCTGGCTGCCGGGCAGGCGCGCAGCAGATATGGCTTTTGGTAGAAAAAATTTCTCTGAATGTTTCACATGAAGGTACAGCGCGGGCTGCGCACCCTCTTCGCTGACGATGCTGGGAATTTTTACTATAGAAGCCTTCGCTCGATTATTAACATTTTGTCAACAATTGGCGAGATGTATTATTTTTTCCTGATACATTCACATGTTTCGCTGCCATTCTTCATCCAGGCAGGTTATTAACCCAATTTTAAAATAATAGTTTTTCCTCTCCAGAACATCATATTAGGCAAGCCATTAACAATCATTTACCTGCTTTTCGGATAAAACGTAGCGGGTATAATAAGACCTATAAGATCAATTTCCTGAATAATATCTCACGCTGTGGTGAGCTTGTATTTTATTCATAATAAAGAGGTGCCCTGAACATCACTATGCCAGTATGGCAGTGATGACTTTTTAACGACGACCCCCGCATAAGGATGTGCAAAATATCCTTCCGACTTACCCACGCTTTAACCATCTGAGGCATAACAATGAAACCGGCATCCGTAATCATTATGGACGAACATCCTATCGTCAGAATGTCGATAGAGGTCCTGCTACAGAAAAATAAAAATATTGAGATTACACTCAAGTCAGGGGATTGCCATGAGACGCTTGAGTATCTTCGGAATCACCCTGTCGATCTTGTCATCCTCGACATTGAGCTCCCCGGCGCGGATGGCTTTTCTTTACTGAAAAGAATCAAAGATATAAACAAAGATATAAAGGTACTCTTTTTATCTTCAAAATCAGAGGCGTTCTACGCCGGGCGAGCTTTAGCTGCCGGCGCCAACGGTTTTGTGAGTAAACGTAAAGATTTAAATGATATCTATAACGCCGTAGAAATGATTTTATCAGGTTACTCCTTTTTCCCGGCGGAGACGTTAAATTTTATAAATCATTTCAAGTCCAGACGGGGCAAATTCAGCGACATGCCTTTATCCAATCGCGAGGTAACCGTTTTACGCTACCTTGCCAATGGTATGACTAATAAAGAAATTGCCGAGCAAATGATGTTAAGTAACAAAACCATCAGCGCCCACAAATCGAATATTTACGCTAAACTCGGCGTGCAGAGCATTGTCGAATTAATTGATTACGCAAAAATGCACGAATTACTGTAATTACTGTTGCGCTCTGCCGCGTAGAGACGGCAGGGCCTGGCAACGGTATTAGTAATAATTGATAACAAAAGTCGCATCGGCATCGGCACGCCCCGGCTGCGGGTCATTGGCCGTGGCAATGTAATTAGCATAAAACTGCAAAACGGCATGCCCCTGCGCATCCACTTTCACCTCATGGCTGGCCTGCTGCAATGGCAAACGCGTTTTATCCTGATTGCGGATCTCAATGGCAACATTGCTGGCATGACTAGCCTCATTGAGTGCGAGCAGTTCGCTATCTTGCGCATTGGCTTTGCCGGTGAAGGTTAACGATGCCGCGCCCGGCGGACAGCCCTCCAGTTTCAAACTAAAGGGTACCGCCGGGGTTCGGCTGCCCGTCGTACTCAGCTGTTTAGTCGACCAGCGCCCCAGCGGCACGGATTTGACGCTGTCGCCCACCTCTGCCACGCAGGTAAAATCCACGATGGTGCCAGAGAGTTTGATATTCACCTGACCGAGGGAGTTACTGGCACTGGCGAAACCCTGCGTTAATAATGTGACCAGGACGATCAGAGGTTTTATCTTATTCATAATCCACGCGTAGATAGCCCAACGAGGTAAATTTCCCTTCCGCCGGTTTAATGCCGGTAATGCTCACCGGCCAGGCGCGAATAGCCACTGACGCCTCAGCGTTATCATCCAGGCGGAACGGGATCTTGCTTGCCAGTGTATTTGGCGTAAGCGGCGTGCCGCCCTCCGTCGCCACGACAAATCCCAGATCCGGGTTGTCGGAGACCAGCGCATTGCCCGCCACCTTATCCGCTTCAATACGCATGGTCAGCGCGGCTTGCGCCTCGACGTTAGTGCATTTGATGGCAATGGTTTTACTCTGGGGCGAAATTTTCTGCGGACGATTTCCTGCCCCCGCCTCGCTAAAGAGGGAGGCCGCCATCTCTTTGAAATCAAACTCCACAATCGAGCCGGCGTTCAACATACAGCTTTGCGGCACTTGTATGGTTCCGCTGTAGCTAATGGTATACACCGGCGTGGTTAAGGGATCGCCCTTCGCGGTGGTGACGTAAACCCGAAACATGGTCTGACGTGGGATGACCACCAGGTTAATGAACCGCCGGGTCACCTTCAGACGAAAAATCAGCTTCGAGTCCGTCACCGGGAAGGCTTTCTGTTTTGGCACGTTGGGGTGCTGTCCCATCTGGATGAAATTAGCGGGCGGATAGAAGGTGCCGGCAAAATCATCGTGTATCTGCATGGCCCCCTCCAGATAATCGTTCAGTTTTACGTACTGGTAATTATCCTCCACGCTGGTGACAGGCAGATCGGTCACATAACTTCGCATTGTCGATTTACCGGTGGTGCCCTTCGGGCAGATAGCATTCACCCCCACCAGCCCGGATTTTTGGGAAAGCGTGATGATCTGGCCGGGTTTGTTATTGGCGCTGTTAAAGACATCTGAGAGGTCATACGAGATATCTTTCGCCCCGCCGTCCACGTTTTGACACACGGCTGCCCTGGCCGGGAGGGCACTCAGCGCCAGCAGGCCACTTAACACCGCCCCGGCAATGGCGCGCCGAGATTGCCCTTTATGGTTCACACTCCACCTCCGCCAGAGTGATATTCCTTTCCTGACTATCGTCAGGCAGCCGGTACTGTGCCCGGCACTGAGACTGCACATCGCGACCCCACTGAATCATTAACTCTCCCGCCAGCGGCAATCCGCTAAGGTAAATTTGTCCATCATCACCCACCATGCTGGTGATACCGCTTTGGTTCTCACGTACCAGCGCGCCGAAGGGCACCGGTTTGCCGGATCGCGTAACGGTCATTAACGCGCGCACGCCAATACGGGTATCAAAGCTGGCCCGCACCAGTGCCCCCCGGGTCGGCACTACGCTGCTTACGTTGTTTTCAATATCGATACTGTTACCCATAGAATTGGTGTCCAGCGCGACGCGGTTATAGCGATACACGGTGGCGTAAGGCATAACGGCGTAGCCACGCCAGTCGGTTTTTACCCCGGTCTGGTTTTCAATGCTGACGCCCGATGCGCCCGGCGCTTTGATCAGAACGTTGGTGTCCCCCAGCGGCTGGCTCAGGGTAATACCGTCGGCATGACCCACCACGCCGCCCGCCAGTTGCCAGTTCCAGTCGCGTTTTTCGCGGTTGGTGTTATACCCCGCGCCCAGGTTCCCCCAGGCTGCCTGCCAGTTCGCGCTGGCACTTCCGCTTACGCCTCCACTGCTGGAGTGCCCCTGAATCACGCTGTAATTCAGGTTCTTATCCTTAAGCAACGTGCCGCTCACGCCCGTTTGCCAGCTGCTTTGCCCGTCACTGTTGCGGCTGGCGGAGGCGGTCGCCCACGCGCGTTCAAGGGCGTTATCGCGACGGTAGCCTCTGCCCATAAAGATCGAGAAAGGCACGCTGACGTTAAAAGAGGCAATCCTGTCGGTGCCTTCAATGCCCGCCGCCCGGCTCCAGGCCCAGGTAAAGGCGTAGCTGATCCCCTGCATCCCACCCGCGTAGCCGAGTTGATACCAGGTGTTAGTTTCAGAGGTGTCCCAGTAGCTTTGCTCGCTGCCGGACAGATAGACCGACCCCCACTCCCCCAGTGACTGGGAGATATTGAGCTGAATACGCCCCTTTTTGCTCCATGCCAGGTTGTGATAGCTCTGCACATCCGGCACGCCGTCCTTCGTCAGGCTTTCGCCATACTGGTAACCCTCCATCGATTTCCAGGCAGTATCATCCAGGGTGTAAAACCCTTTAGTGGAGTAGCGATAGCCCAGCAGCTGGAAATTTGTGCCATAGCCGTTTAATGATTTGGCATAGAGAAAGCGCAGGGACTGGCCCTGATGGCGACTCTCGTCGGCAAGCTGGCTACGGGCATGCGTAACATCGATCGAGACCGCTCCCCACTCCCCCAGATTCTTGCCCGCCCCCAGCGCCAGAGCGCTATAACGTGCGGCAACCTGCGCGCCACCGTAGAGGGTATAACCGTCGCGCAGACCTGCGAGCAGCGTGCCCTGCGCAAATACCGGCGTATCCTGCCCCTGATTACCGCTGCGGTAGGCGCCGGCGACCAGGTCAAACTTTCGTCTCCCTTCGCGTTGCAACAGAGGGACCGTGGAATAGGGCACGCTATAGCGTTGGACGCTTCCCTCCTTTTCCTCCACCGTCACCTCCAGATCGCCGCTCGATGAGGTGGGATTGAGATCGGTAATGGCAAAGGCACCGGGCTGAACGTAACTTTGATAAATGACATATCCGTTCTGACGGATGACAACTTTGGCCGGGGTCCTGGCGATACCGCGCACGGTGGGGGCGTAGCCCTGCATACTGTCCGGGTACATGCTGTCTGCAGCGTAAAGTCGCCCCCCACGAAAACCGATACTGTCGAAGACGTCGTTACCCGTATTGCTGTCTCCCAGCACCAGCTCGCTTTTTAGCGGCACCAGCGTACGCTGCGCCCAGGTTCCAATATTTTGCCATTCGCTGTGCCGCGTTCCGTTGCTGCGGGTATAGCGCCACGCCCCGGTATTACGTAATCGCCAGGCCCCATAGTTCAGCCCGCTTTGTAGATTGAGGTAATAGCTGTCGTCGTCGCTACCGCGATTGCCACTAAAGCTGTAATTCAACAATGCCGCCGGAATACCGTTATCCCACTGCTCAGGAGAGATGTATCCCCGCGCGCTATTTTGCATTGCCACCTGCGGCAGGCTTACGTCCAGCCGCTGCGCGGCGAAATTAAAGATGATCTGACTTCCCGCAATCACTTGGGTCAGCGGAACACAGTGTTCTCCTTCCGCGCCGGCGAGTGTCGGAAATGCCGCAAGGTTTACACCAAACCGCTCCAGCAGCGCGCGCGTGATACAGGGCGCCAGCCCTCCCGCCACGGTGGGAACCGGTTCAGACGCGCTCTCAAAGCGGATATCCTGCGTCCCAATAAAGGCCTCATTGAGCCAGATATCGACCCGATATAGGCCCGGAGCCTGCTGATAACCTTGCTCAAAGCGCGATAAATCGGCGACGTCTGCCGCGCTATCGGATAAAAATGCCGGGTTAAAGTAGCTTTCGCCCCGCCCCGTCTGCGGCCAGTTGACGATTAAGGCCAGTGCGATGAGACCAGGCAGCCCTCGCTGAGTGTGCATGATTCGAACCAGGCTCAAAGATTGACGCTACGCGCGGGAGTTATCGCGCCATAATCATTCACGCTTTGCCAGCTCAGCATGTTGCCGGCACCGGACGGAAGGTGCTGTTGTGCCGACTGCCCTGGCGCAATCATCAGATTCTCTACTCGCTGTTCGCCGAGGCGTAGATTGACCAGCGTGATGTAATAGGGTGAGGCATTACTGACTTTGAGTTGGTTACCCACCCGTTCAAAGCGCAGATGTGACAGCGCCTCATCGGGCTGCATGGCGAGATTGCCCGGCCTGACAAAGACCTTGATGCGAGACAGCACCGCCAGTTGCAGGACGTTTTTTCCCTCAATGCTGGCTTTATCAACCGACGGAATCGCCTTCACGTTCAGATAAAACAGCGACTCACGATCCTTCGCAAGCGCAGGGCCCGCATAGATTATGCGCAAGGTATTTTCGCTATCCGGCTCGCTGACGAACAGCGGAGGCGTGACGGCAAACGATTTTTCTTTTGTTCCCTGCTCATTTTCAATCCAGGCATTAATTAAATAACGTTCCTGTTTGTGGCTGTTGGTAATAGCCAGTGAAGTCTGTTTCGCTTCGGCAGGATAAATAACCCGAGTCGCACCCAGTGCAATTCCACCTGCAGCGTATGTCGGCAGCGATACCAGTAGACAGAATAAAAATACGATGAACCCTGGTTTAAAAAATACATATTTCACAGCGGAGCCTATAATTATTTATTCGCAGGTATGTCAGGCACGAGTGGCTGCAGTCGGAGCTAAAAATAGCCAGCCCCACGCCACTGCACTCAATAGTAAGGAGCAACCCAAATCATGCTCCTTAGCGTTCATTCTGATACTCAATCCAGACAGTCGGGCCTCCTCCCTGAGACCTTCATCCTCCCTGCTGTCAGGCTTATTCGTATTTAACGACGAAGGTCGCGTCAGCGTTGGCCTGACCCGGCTCGGTAGTTGCCGCCGTGGCTTTATAGCGCGCGGCAAAGTTCAGGGTATTGGTCCCTTTGATCAGTGCCTGGGTTGCCGAGAAGCTGGCGCCATCCGGTGGCAGCGTGGTGGATTGACTGTCGAGAATTTCAATCCCAACCCCTTTTGCAGCGGTGTCATTACTGCCGGAGGAGACGGCCAGCAGCGTTTTATCGGTGGCATCAACCTGGCCGGTAAAGGCCACGGCGGCCGTCGTCGCTACGGTCGGATCGCAATCATTCAGCTCAATAGTGAAGGGAACATTGCTGGTGGTATCACCGACTTTTGTGAACTTCGCCGTACGATACTGGCCCAGGTTGACCGTCTGGTTTGACGATTCGGTATTCACTGCACAGGCGGCATTCACTAATTCACCCGTAAAATGAACAGTGCCACCATTTACGGATACTGGTGTTTTCGTCTCTTCTGCCTGAACAGTTCCAGCAAAAAAGGTCAGCGAAGCAATTACAACAGATGCAGCATAGGTTATTTTCATGTCTATTCCTTTAAAATATAAAATACCCTTCCCAACAAATAGCGGGAATAAATGAGGCATTCAATATGAGGATTGAACGCTTATTTTTGGCAACGCTAAAGTAGCCTCTTGAGGCATATTTAAATATGCCCAAACGCTGTAAATGGCCCAGGTCTGGTCTTAATCATCCCTAAGAAAAAAACCGTACAAAACGCAGGGACTGAATGGCTCAGCCGGGAGGCGATCAGGAAATCTCGCAATGGGTGACTGACAGCAGCGCTCGCTTCTGACAAAATATAGGCAATCCCCCCTTTAAACCTTACAGATGGAATCCTCTCTCTGATGGCAGCACAGATTATTGACGGTAAAACGATTGCGCAGCAGGTGCGCTCTGAGGTCGCGGAAAAAGTGAAGGCGCGTACAGCGGCCGGTAAACGCGCCCCCGGACTGGCTGTTGTGCTGGTCGGCAGTAACCCGGCATCCCAGATTTATGTCGGCAGCAAACGCAAGGCGTGCGAAGAGGTGGGCTTTGTCTCCCGCTCTTATGATCTGCCGGAAACCACCAGCGAAGCAGAGCTGCTGGAGCTGATCGACACCCTGAACGCTGATAAAGAGATCGACGGCATTCTGGTTCAGCTGCCGCTGCCTGCAGGCATCGACAACGTGAAGGTTCTGGAGCGTATCGCACCCGATAAAGACGTGGACGGTTTCCATCCGTATAACGTTGGTCGCCTGTGCCAGCGCGCGCCGCGTCTGCGTCCTTGCACGCCACGCGGTATCGTTACCCTGCTTGAGCGCTATAACATTGATACCTACGGTCTGAACGCCGTGGTGATTGGCGCCTCGAATATCGTTGGCCGCCCGATGAGCATGGAGCTGCTGCTGGCTGGCTGTACCACGACCGTCACCCACCGCTTTACCAAAAATCTGCGTCAACACGTTGAAAACGCGGATCTGCTGATCGTCGCCGTCGGCAAGCCTGGCTTCATTCCCGGTGAGTGGATTAAAGAAGGTGCGATTGTGGTGGACGTAGGCATTAACCGTCTCGAGAGCGGCAAAGTCGTGGGCGATGTGGTTTATGAGGATGCCGCCGCGCGCGCCTCTTACATCACCCCGGTGCCGGGCGGCGTAGGCCCGATGACGGTAGCAACACTGATTCAAAATACTTTGCAAGCATGCGAAGAGTATCACGACGTAGAGGAAGCGTAAGATGGCCACTTTTTCATTAGGTAAACACCCACACGTAGAGCTGTGCGATCTCCTGAAGCTGGAGGGCTGGAGCGAGAGCGGCGCGCAGGCCAAGATCGTCATTGCTGAAGGTCTGGTTACGGTAGATGGTGCGGTGGAGACCCGCAAACGCTGCAAGATTGTTGCGGGACAGACCGTGAGTTTTGCAGGCCAGAGCGTGACTGTTACCGCCTGAGGCGTGTGATGCCCGGTGGCGCGACGCTTACCGGGCCTAAATACTGAGTGTATATTTCCCCTCACCCCGGCCCTCTCCCCACAGGGGCGAGGGAGAAAACCGCACCGGGCAGTCCCCCTCTCCCCACAGGGGCGAGGGAGAAGACCGCACCGGGCAGTCCCCTCTCCCATCAGGGGCGTGGGAGAAAACCGCACCTGGCAGCCCCCTCTCCCCACAGGGGCGAGGGAGAAGACCGCACCTGGCAGTCCCCTCTCCTAACAGGGGCGAGGGAGAAAACCGCACCGGGCAGTCCCCTCTCCCCTATGGGGAGAGGGTTAGGGTGAGGGGAACAAACCGCTCTCCTCTCACTTTATCCCCCATCCCCATCACGGTTAATTATCGATCGACTTCAAAGAATCACTATTTCGTTTGTTGAAATGTGAAAATTTAGTTGCGCGTAATTCCACCTTTCCTCACGATAAGTAGAACGTTCTACTAAAACGTTATACTTACTATAACAGCGCGAAAAAAGCGCTTCTCGGGGGAGATTTCAGCATGAGTCTGATATCAGGGTTTGTTAAATCGTTGTCTAAGTTATCGATGATTGGCCGCGCCTTAATGCTGCCAATTTCACTGCTTCCCGCTGCCGGCTTGCTGCTGGCGTTCGGGGATAAATTCCATCTGCCGCTGATGATGAATGCGGGCGGGGTTATTTTCGATAACCTGCCCATGCTCTTCGCTATCGGTTCCGCGGTGGGTCTGGCGTCAGAATCGGGCATCGCTGCGCTCTCTGCGGCAGTGTCGGTATTTGTTACTAACATTACCATCGGCACGCTACTGAGCATCACGCCGGAGATGGCCTCTCAGGGCGGTAAATACGCCATGGTGGTCGGCATTCCTACTCTGCAGATGGGCGTCTTTGGCGGCCTGATCTGCGGTATTCTCGCCGCCTGGTGCTATAACCGCTTCCATACCATGCAGTTGCCGGAGTTCCTCGGCTTCTTCTCCGGTAAGCGTTTTGTAGCGATTGCGACAGCATTTCTGTCGTTCCTGCTCGGCCTGCTGCTGCCGTACATCTGGCAGCATATCCAGTCCGGCATCGACGCGCTTTCGGTAGTGGTAAACGGCGATAATCAGGCGGCCTCGACCTTTATCTTCGGTCTGGTGGAACGTGCGCTGATCCCGCTGGGTCTGCACCATATCTGGTACCCGTCGTTCTGGTACTCCTTCGGTGATTACACCACCCAGGCGGGCCAGGTGATCCACGGCGACCAGACCATCTGGTTCAAGATGCTGGAAGAAGGGACTAAATCCTTCAGCAGCGACACTTACCAGAATGCCGGTAAGTTCATGCAGGGCGAGTTCCCGCTGATGCTGTTCGCGCTGCCTGCGGCGTGTCTGGCGATGTATCACGAAGCGCACACCAAGAATAAGAAAATCGCGGCCGGTATTCTCTTCTCTGCCGCACTGACCTGCTTCCTGACGGGGATTACGGAGCCGGTTGAGTTTACCTTTATCTTCGTGGCACCGATTCTGTACGTCTTCAACGCCATCATGGCGGGTCTGGCCTATATGACCATGTACCTGATGCATGCACATATCGCCAAATCGTTCTCTGCGGGCTTTATCGATTATCTGTCGTTCGGGATCCTGCCGTCGTTTAACGGCTACCAGACCAACTTCCTGAACGCGGTGATTATCGGTATTCCGATGGCGCTGATTTACTACTTCACCTTCCGCTTTGTGATCCGCCGTTTCGACGTGAAAACACCGGGCCGTACTGACGTGAGCGCGACAACCGATGACAAGACCGATACTGAGCTTGCCACCGAAATCATTGCGCTGCTGGGCGGGGCGAACAATATTGACTCCGTCGGCTCCTGTATCACACGTCTGCGTCTGGAAGTGGCCAAAGGCGATGAGGTGGATAAAGACGGGCTTAACGGCCTGGGGGCACGCGGTGTGGTCTTCGTTGGCGATAAGGGGATTCAGGTGATCTTTGGTGCCAGGGCACAATTTATCGCCCAGACTATGAGCACGCTGATCGGAAAATAATAAGATGCCTGGCTGACACGTCTCCTGTAATCTGGGAGGCGTTGTCTGAACAGGCTGATAATGTGGAAATTTCAGGGAGCGAGTTTGAAGAAAGTCAGCATTATTGATGTCGCCAGAGAGGCAGGCGTTTCGGTATCCACCGTCTCGCTGGTGCTACGCCAGAAAGGGAAAATCTCAGAGGCAACGATTGAGAAAGTCCATGCTGCCATCAATACGCTCGGCTATGTTCATAATGTCGCCGCTGCTAACCTTCGCGCCAACACCTCCAACCTGATCGGCCTGATTCTGCGTGATTTTAGCGACAGCTTTTCTATCAAAGTGATGGCAAGCGTCGTGCAAGAGCTGGAAAAACAGGGCTATATGGTCTTTCTTGGGCAGCCGCAAAACGATGGAGAACATCTTGAACGCTGCCTGCTTTCATTTAAACAGCAGGGCGTGGCGGGGGTGATCTATTTATCTTCCGATACGCAGCATGCCCGTTTACCCGAACAGATTCGTCAATGCCCCCTTCCGCTGGTCGCCGTCTCGCAATCTTTTCTGGATGAACCCTGTAATCTGGTGCTGCGGGATAATCGCCAGGCGGCGAATCTTGCAACGCGTTACCTGATTGAGCGGGGTCACCGTAATATTGCCTATATCGGCGGGCAGGAAAACTGCCTGATTCGCGAGCAGCGGCTGCTCGGTTTTCGCAGCGCCATGAGCCAGTATGGGCTGATTAATCGTGACGAGTTTGCCCCGGCCTGTAGCGACGACACCCGCGCCGCCGGGCTCGCCACCCGCCATTTGCTGGAAAAAAACAATACCATCACCGCCCTGCTCTGCCATTCACCCGATGCGATGATTGGCTCGATCTCCGGTATTCATCAGGTGGGGCGCACGGTGGGCAAAGATGTCTTTCTGACTCAGCAGGTCGCCCTTGTCGGCTTTGAAGATATGCTGCACGTTAATCTCACCTCGCCGTCGTTTACCTATGTCTCCTCCGCCAGTGAAGAGACCGGACGTCAGGCCGCGGGCTTAATGATGCGCAAGCTGAAGGAGCCCGATCTGCAAACTCAGCGTATTACGCTCTCGGGCCAGCTCATTGCCCGGGAATCGGCCTGAATTCAGAATTCGTTTTGGTTGGCGGCGGGTAAAGCCTGCTATATTTCCATGATTTACCGTGGGAAATGACCATGCCAACGATTATCACTCATGCTGCTGTACCTCTCTGCCTGGGCTTAGGGCTCGGCACCCGCGTTATTCCTCCTCGCCTCCTGTTTGCCGGTGTGGTGCTGGCCATGCTGCCAGACGCCGACGTGCTCTCTTTTAAGTTCGGCGTGGCCTACGGCAATATTTTTGGTCATCGCGGCTTTACGCACTCCCTGCTGTTTGCATTTGTGCTTCCGCTACTCTGCGTCTGGGCGGGTCGACGATGGTTCAGGGCCGGGCTGATTCGCTGCTGGCTGTTTTTAACCGTATCGCTGCTGTCGCACAGTCTGTTGGATTCGATCACGACCGGAGGCAAAGGGGTTGGCTGGCTGTGGCCCTGGTCGGATGAGCGCTTTTTCGCCCCCTGGCAGGTGATTAAGGTCGCGCCGTTTGCGCTGTCGCGCTATACCACCCCGTACGGGCATCAGGTGATCATTTCGGAACTGCTGTGGGTGTGGCTGCCTGGGGTGGTGTTAATGGGGGTATTGTGGTGGAAGCGTGCGCGCTGAGGCCCTCACCCCGGCCCTCTCCCCCAGGGAGAGGGAGAAAAGCGGACGATGCCCGCTGGCACGGAGTGAGGGAGAAAACCGGACGATCCCCTCTCCCTGAGGGAGAGGGTTAGGGTGAGGGGGAGAACTTACTTACGACGCCAGGTCGTCCCCTGAGGACCATCTTCCAGAATGATACCCATCTCGGTCAGACGATTACGCGCTGCATCTGCTGCCGCCCAGTCTTTCGCCTGACGCGCTTCCAGACGAGCCGTAATCAACGCCTCGATCTCCGCCACTTCGCCGTCGTCCGCCTGCGCGCTACTCTGCAGGAAGGTTTCCGGCTCTTGCTCCAGCAGGCCAAGCACCGCGGAGAGCTTACGCAGATGGGCAGCCAGCGCATTCGCGGCCGCGGCATCTTCCGTTTTCAGGCGGTTTACTTCACGCGCCATATCGAACAGCACGGAGTAGGCTTCCGGGGTGTTGAAGTCGTCGTTCATCACTTCTACAAAGCGGGCTTCAAACGCCTCGCCGCCGGCCGGTGCGACAGATTTATCGGTACCGCGCAGCGCGGTATACAGACGCTCCAGCGCCGAACGAGCCTGCTTCAGGTTCTCTTCGCTGTAGTTCAGCTGGCTGCGGTAGTGGCCAGACATCAGGAAGTAGCGCACGGTCTCCGCGTCGTAATACTTCAGTACGTCGCGCACGGTGAAGAAGTTGCCCAGTGATTTGGACATCTTTTCACGATCGACCATCACCATCCCGGAGTGCATCCAGTAGTTGACGTACTCGCCGCCGTGGGCGCAGGTGGACTGGGCAATTTCGTTCTCATGGTGCGGGAACATCAGATCCGATCCGCCGCCGTGGATATCAAAATGGTTACCCAGCTGTTTGCAGTTCATGGCGGAACACTCGATGTGCCATCCCGGACGGCCTTCGCCCCATGGCGACGGCCAGCTCGGTTCACCCGCTTTGGACATCTTCCACAGGACGAAGTCCATCGGATTACGCTTTACATCCACCACGTCTACGCGCGCACCAGCCTGCAGTTGCTCCAGATCCTGGCGAGAGAGCTGGCCATATGCCGGGTCAGTCGGCACGGAGAACATCACGTCGCCGTTGTCAGCCACATAGGCATGACCGCGCTCGATCAGTTTCTCGGTGATCTCGATGATCTCGTGGATATGGTGGGTGGCGCGCGGCTCGTTGTCCGGGCGCAGGATATTCAGCGCATCAAAATCTTTGTGCATTTCGGCGATCATCCGATCGACCAGCGCGACAAAGTTCTCGCCGTTTTCATTAGCACGCTTAATGATTTTATCGTCAATGTCGGTGATGTTACGCACGTACTTCAGGTTGTAGCCCAAAAAACGCAGGTAACGCGAAACCACGTCAAACGCAACAAAGGTACGGCCATGGCCAATATGACAGAGATCGTAAACCGTAATACCACACACGTACATGCCGACTTCCCCGGCATGGATAGGCTTAAATTCCTCTTTTTGGCGCGTCATTGTATTAAAAATTTTTAACATCGAAGGTTCCATATGAGACGTGTGTGGATAGAAACTTTCTTATCATACCTATTATTCATCATCGAAGCAGCACACAATGCAAGGTGATCGCGTCCAGTGGTTATGCTATAACAAGCCCCTATATGTGGCCCGAACCGGGGTCGAAGCACTGCAATAACAGAACAGGATGCAAAAATGGTTACTTTCCACACTAATCATGGCGATATCGTAATCAAAACCTTTGATGACAAAGCGCCTGAAACAGTTAAAAACTTCCTGGACTACTGCCGCGAAGGTTTCTACAACAACACCATTTTCCACCGTGTGATCAACGGCTTTATGATCCAGGGCGGCGGTTTTGAACCTGGCATGCAGCAGAAAGAGACCAAAGAAGCGATCAAAAACGAAGCGAACAACGGTCTGAAAAACACCCGTGGTACGCTGGCGATGGCCCGTACTCAGGCTCCTCACTCTGCCACTGCTCAGTTCTTCATCAACGTAGCAGACAATGACTTCCTGAACTTCTCCGGTGAGAGCCTGCAAGGTTGGGGTTACTGCGTGTTCGCTGAAGTGGTAGAAGGGATGGACGTGGTTGATAAAATCAAAGCTGTCTCTACTGGCCGTAGCGGCATGCATCAGGACGTTCCAAAAGAAGACGTTGTGATTACAAGCGTGACCGTCAGCGAATAATTCGTGGCGACACTCTTTATTGCAGATCTCCATCTGCAAACAGAAGAACCGGCGATCACCGCCGGTTTTCTGCGTTTTTTACGCGGTGAAGCGAAAAGCGCCGATGCGCTTTATATTCTGGGTGACCTGTTCGAAGCCTGGATTGGCGATGACGATTCTAACCCGCTGCACCGCGAAATCGCTGCCGCCATCAGAGCGCTGGTCGATGCCGGTACGCCCTGCTTCTTTATTCACGGCAATCGTGATTTCCTGATTGGTCAACGCTTTGCCCGCGAGAGCGGTATGACCCTGCTGCCCGAAGAGCAAGTGCTGGACCTCTATGGCCGCAAGGTGCTGATCATGCACGGTGATACGCTGTGCACCGACGATACCGGGTACCTGGCGTTTCGCGCTAAAGTTCATACCCCCTGGATCCAGGCCCTCTTCCTCGCCCTGCCGCTGTTTATCCGCAATCGCATCGCCGCCAAAATGCGTGCGGGCAGTAAAGCCGCTAACAGCAGCAAATCCATGACCATCATGGATGTGAACCCCCAGGCGGTTGTCCGCGTGATGGAAAAGCACCAGGTTCACTGGCTGATTCACGGCCATACCCATCGTCCTGACGTGCATAACCTTATCGTCCGCGGCGAGCCTGCCCACCGTGTAGTATTAGGTGCCTGGCATACGGAAGGCTCGATGGTCAAAGTGACCCCGGACGGCGTCGAACTCATCGCGTTTCCGTTCTAAAATCCCCGCCTAAAAATCATTCAAATATTTTGAATTGCACGCGCAAATTGTTTTGATTTTAATCACACTCTGGTCGGCCTATCATTATTCACATCAGGGCAACAACGCCCTACCCCAAACAAAACAGCTTAAGGATCACGACCATGAAATCCATCAAAACTTTCGTTGCAGTTGCCGCTCTTTCACTGATCTCTTTCGGTTCTTTTGCGCAGAGCGTGAGCACTACCGCCTCCACGATTGACCGTGCAGAAGCCAAAATCGCCGCTCAGGCCGCCCGCGAAGGTGCTTCTTATAAAATCACCAGCGCTCAGTTCGACAACCGCGTGCACATGACCGCAGAACTGACCAAATAATTAACCTGATTGCCGTGCCGCCAGAGAGATGCCCAGCGACAGCGACAATATGATGAGCAAGGAACAGAACATGAAAAAAATGACCCTCGTCAGCGCCCTGCTGCTGGCCGCTTCACTGTCATCTGGCGCTATGGCTGCAGAAAACCGCTTCTCCATGCCGGAGGCGGGCTCTAATATGGACACGGTGATTCATGAGAATCATATCAATGTCAGCCACGCCTTCGACGAAGAGAGCCTGACCGCAGGTACTCTGCTGTAAATGAGCCTGAATTTATCACTAAAAAGACCGCCAAAAGGCGGTCTTTTTGTTGCTGCTTCCCCGCAATAAACGGGGAAGTTTTAGCCGCGCAACCGTTTTCCTTGCCTGTATTCCGTGCTATTCTCTGTGCCCTCGAAAGCAGAGTGTTCCGCACCACAGGAGTTTTAAGACGCATGTCTTCCCGCAATAATCCGGCGCGTGTCGCCATCGTGATGGGGTCCAAAAGCGACTGGGCTACCATGCAGTTCGCCGCCGACATCTTTGACATCCTGAATGTTCCTCACCACGTAGAAGTGGTCTCCGCACACCGCACCCCCGATAAACTGTTTAGCTTCGCCGAAAGTGCAGAAGAGAACGGCTATCAGGTGATTATTGCCGGTGCGGGCGGTGCAGCACACCTGCCGGGTATGATTGCCGCCAAAACGCTGGTGCCGGTGCTTGGCGTACCGGTACAGAGCGCGGCGCTGAGCGGCGTCGATAGCCTCTACTCTATTGTGCAAATGCCGCGCGGTATTCCGGTCGGCACCCTGGCGATTGGTAAAGCTGGCGCGGCTAACGCTGCGCTACTGGCGGCGCAAATCCTGGCGACCCATGATAAAGACCTTCACCAGCGTCTGGATGCCTGGCGTAAAGCCCAGACAGACGAGGTGCTGGAAAACCCGGATCCGCGGGGTGCGGCATGAAGCAGGTTTGCGTCCTGGGTAACGGTCAGCTAGGCCGCATGCTGCGCCAGGCCGGTGAACCGCTGGGGATTGCCGTCTGGCCGGTTGGTCTGGATGCGGAACCCGAAGCGGTTCCCTTTCAGCAGAGCGTAATTACTGCCGAAATCGAACGCTGGCCAGAGACCGCGTTGACTCGCGAACTGGCGCGCCATAACGCCTTTGTAAACCGTGATGTCTTCCCCATCATTGCCGATCGTTTTACCCAGAAACAGCTGTTCGATAAGCTGCACCTCGCCACCGCGCCGTGGCAGTTGCTGGCTGATAAAGGCGAATGGCCGGCCATCTTTGCAACCCTTGGCGAACTGGCGATTGTTAAGCGCCGCGTCGGTGGTTACGACGGACGCGGCCAGTGGCGTTTACGCGCACACGAAACCGCCGAACTTCCGGACGACTGCTACGGTGAGTGCATCGTTGAACAGGGTATCAACTTCAGCGGCGAAGTCTCGCTGGTGGGCGCCCGGGCTCATGATGGCAGCACCGTCTTTTATCCGCTGACCCACAACCTGCATCAGGACGGCATCCTGCGTACCAGCGTCGCTTTCCCGCTGGCCAATGCCGAACAGCAAGCGCAGGCAGAGAGCATGCTCAGCGCCATTATGCAGGAGCTGGGCTACGTGGGTGTGATGGCGATGGAGTGTTTTGTCACCCCTGGCGGCCTGCTGATCAACGAGCTGGCGCCCCGCGTCCACAACAGCGGCCACTGGACGCAAAACGGCGCCTCCATCAGCCAGTTTGAGTTGCACCTGCGCGCCATTACCGGCCTGCCGTTGCCGCAGCCGGTGGTCAATAGCCCGTCGGTGATGATCAACCTGATCGGCACCGATCTCAACGATGACTGGCTGAAACTGCCGCTGGTGCATCTGCACTGGTACGACAAAGAGGTGCGTCCGGGTCGTAAGGTGGGTCACCTCAACCTGAACGATACCGATACGGGCCGCCTGAGCGCCACGCTTGAAGCCCTGGTTCCGCTGCTGCCGGCAGAGTACGCCAGCGGTATCGCCTGGGCGCAGGCAAAGCTGCAGTAACCCCTTCCGCCGGGGAGTTGACCTTCCCCCTCCCCGGCGTACAATCCCGCCCATTGCTTTCGCTTCTCCTGGAATGATCATGAACAATGGAACGGATTACCGCGCCATTCTGGCTGCCGGAACGCCCCTGCTTGACGTACGCGCCCCGGTCGAATTTGCCCAGGGCAGTATGCCTGCCGCCCTGAATCTGCCCTTGATGAATGATGATGAGCGCGCCGCGGTGGGCACCTGCTATAAACGTCAGGGCGCCGACGCCGCACTGGCGCTGGGCCATCGGCTGGTCAGTGGCGTAACCCGTGAAGCGCGTATTCACGCCTGGCGCGACGCCTGTCTGGCTCATCCTGAGGGCTACCTCTGCTGCGCTCGCGGTGGGCAGCGTTCACACATTGCGCAGGCATGGCTAAAAGAGACGGGCGTGAAGTATCCGCTGATTACCGGGGGCTACAAAGCGCTGCGTCAGGCCGCGATACAAGCTACCGACGAACAAGTTAAAAAACCGCTGGTGCTGGTGGGCGGCTGTACGGGCAGCGGCAAAACGCTACTGGTGAAACAGCATCCTGACGGGATCGACCTGGAAGGGCTGGCGCGCCACCGCGGCTCCTCTTTTGGCCGTACACTCAGGCCGCAGCTTTCACAGGCGAGCTTTGAAAACGCGCTTGCCGTTGCGTTACTGCAAAAGGCCGCACCGCGCTGGGTGCTGGAGGATGAGGGGCGGATGATTGGTTCGAATCATCTTCCTGAAAGCCTGCGTGAGCGCATGACTAACGCTCCCATTGCAGTCGTAGAAGATCCCTTTGATGTTCGTCTGGATCGCCTGCGCGAGGAGTATTTTGTCCAGATGTGGCAGGCATTTCTCGGCGCATACGGGGAAGTGCGCGGCTGGCAGGAGTACAGTGACTATCTGCACCAGGGTCTGTACGCTATCCGCCGTCGCCTGGGTTTACAGCGCTTTGCTGAACTCACGGCCCTGCTGGAGCGCGCGCTCATTGCGCAGCAGCGCACCGGCGGCACGGAGGACCACGACGCCTGGCTTGCGCCGCTGCTCAATGACTATTACGACCCTATGTACCGCTATCAGCTTGAAAAGAAGGCTGACAACGTGGTCTTTCGGGGCACCTGGCACGACGTGGCCGCCTGGCTGGCGGCTTGATTTAGCGGGGATCGTGGTTGTCGGCGCGTTTTGCCAGCCTCCGAATACTTACACAATCTCCCCCAGCCGCGACGGTGCCTCGCTGCTACCCCGGTGGCCAGGCCACCGGGGCACACAACTTAGAAGTCGTAACGCAGACGTACCAGGTTCATGTCGCCCAGGTCGTCGGTGCTGGAGGTGAACACGTGCTCGTAATCCACGCGGAAACCGTAATCCAGCTGGAAGCTAATCCCCACGCCGTTGTCGATGCGCTGGTAGTTGCGACCATTCATGTACTCGATACGATCGCCCATGAAGTAAGGCTGGATGGATTTCACCGCATACTGACCGATCGGGAATTTATAACCGGCAAAGTACTCAATACCCCAGGCATCACCCGCGAAGTAGTGGTTCACGTCGGTTTTCTTGGTGGTCATGAAGTTTTGATACCAGCCGCCGCCCAGGGAGAAGGTCCACTGATCTGGCGTCCAGCTCAGCGCCGTACCCAGGATGTTCTGATCGTAGGCTTTGCTGTCGCCGTTGCCCGGGTTACGCATTTCTGCGCGGGTGTAGTTCCATGCCGCACCCCAGGTGAGGTCGGTGGTCAGGTTGTAATCCACGCCCAGCGAGCCGCCGCCTTTACGCTTATAACGCATGCCGTCGTTCGCCAGATAGGTGCTATCCGCAAACAGGTAAGAGGCATAAATATTGGCATCGCCGATGGTTTTCTTATACTTCAGCATCTTGCGTGAACGGTAAGAGCCATCGTAATCACCGTTAATACCGTTGCCCGATGCCTGGCCGATCATGTCGTAATCCCAGATATCGGTTTTCGCGCCCACCACATCGTAGTAAACACTGTTCTGCTGACCGAAGGTCAGGGTGCCCCAGGTGTCGCTCTTCAGACCGGTATAGAGCATACGACGCGAAGTATCGTGCGCACCGTCAGCATAGTGGTTATCCCAGTTAAACTGAGCCGGAATATTCACGCCCAGCTCGTAGTAGCTCACCCAACTGATGTCATCAAACAGGTAGTAATCTGCCGCGAAACGGAAACGGGTACCGCCATCAAAGCCGTTACGCTTGTAGCCGTTTTTACCGTCATCGCCGGTCATGTTCTGGAATTGCGGACGGATACTGCCGCCTACGGTGAAGTTTAAACGGCTCAGCGGATTACCCGCCTGCGGATCTTGCTTCAGAACGGTAATCTCTGCCTGGGATGCGAAAGACGTCAATGCCACTGCCGCGCCGATGGCCACTGCCAGCGCTGTTTTATTTTTAGACATTATTATTCCTTGATAGACACTCTGCTATTTATTTAGCAGGCGAATATTAACCGGGATTTATCGCGCCGTGTTGTCCGGTTTTTAATGTTTTGTGCTGCTAACTATCAAGGAGTTATCTTTGTGTGCTACTAAAGAGGCACGTACCGGCATATCAACCGGTACGTGATGTTCACGAAGGGTAATTAACCGACAAACTGACGGAATAACGCTTTACCTTTCAGCAAGCGCGCTCCCAGCCAGCCGCCGCAAAGCGAGAGGAGAACCGCACCGCAGACAGGCAGCGTGATCCACAGGCGCCAGTCCGGCTCCCACGGGAAGTCAAAGACCCGGGTCTGCAATAGTGCCAGCGCCGTTTCGGCACCAATAGCGGCCACCAGCCCGGAGACCATCCCCAGCAGCGCAAACTCACACCACAGCGTGGTGCGCAGCAGTGATTTGCCGGCACCCAAAGTGCGGTAGACCACCAGTTCCTGATGACGCTGGCGCATGCCCACCTGCACCTGAGCCAGCAGCAGCAACAGCCCGCAGATAGTGACCAGCACCACCATCACTTCCAGCGCGCGGCTTACCTGCTCCAGCACCTGCCCGACCTGTTTCAGGATCGCGCCGATATCCAGCAGACTGATAGTGGGGAATTCCCGGTTGAGCTGCGTGAGCATGCCATTGCCGTTTTCCCAGCGGAAGCTGGTCAGCCAGCTTTGCGGCTGTCCGTCCAGCGCTCCGGGCGGGAAGATAAAGAAGAAGTTAGGCCGCAGGCTCTCCCAGTCCACTTTACGCAGGCTGGTCACTTTCGCACTGAAGTCCTGCGTATCGCCGGTAAAGGTCACCGTATCCCCCAGCTTGACGTTCAGACGTTTCGCCAGCCCCTCTTCCATCGACACTTCACCGGCCCCTGGCGGCCAGCTTCCCGCCGTGATCGGGTTGTGATCCGGTCGTTTCTCCTGCCAGGTGAGGTTCAGTTCGCGGTTGAGCGCTTCGTCCTGATTACCTTCGGTCGCCTTGCCGTCAATTTGCGTCAGACGCGCCCGCACAATGGGGTAGAAGGAGTCCGGGACAATCTGGTGCTCTGAGATAAACGCCTTCAGGGGCGTGATCTGTTCCGGCGCAATGTTGATCAGGAAATAGTTCGGACTCTCAGGTGGAAGTTGCTGTTGCCAGCGATCCAGCAGATCGCCGCGCAGCACCAACAGCAGCGCCAGCAGCATAAACGAGAGCGAAAACGCAGAAAGCTGACTGAGCGTTGACCAGGGCTGACGCAGCAGGCGATTGATGGCCAGACGCACCGGCAGAGATTTAACGGTTAACCCTTTCAGCACGCTCAGCAGCATCCAGCCCAGCAGACCACAGAGCAAGGCCAGCACAACTGCCCCCGCCAGTACCGCCCACAGCAGCATACTCCCGCCCATCAGCCAGGCGAGCAGCGCCACGACCACTGCCGTCATCACTGGCAGATAGATTTTCAACGGCCAGACGCGCGCCACCGCATCACGGCGCAGTACCCGCAGCGGCTGGGTGGCCAACAACAGCCGGTAGGGACGCAGCCCCACCAGCAGCGAGATCACCCCCATCGCTCCCATCGCCCAAAGCCATGGCCAGAGGCTGGCTGGCGGCAGCGCTGCAGGTAGCACCGGTTTGAGCAGCACCATCAGCACTTTTTCGAACAGCAGCCCCATTACCCCGCCGGTGAGGGCTGACAAAGCCAATACCATCAGCCACTGACCGACAATCAGTTTACGCAGTTGCGCCCGACCCGCGCCGAGGGTTTTGAGGATTGCCACCAGATCGTAGCGACTGCGGCAGTAGTGGCTCATCGCTACCGCCACCGCCGCCACCGCCAGCAGCAGGGTTAAGAGCGCCGAGAGCAGCAGGAATTGTTGAGAGCGCTCCAGCGATTTGCCCAGCGCCCCCTCATCCTGCTCTAGCCCATACCAGCGATGTTCGGGCTTGAGCTGTGGCAGGAGCCATTTCTCATAGGACTCGAGTTGAGCCGGGGTACCGGCAAATTTATAGCGCCAGGTGACGCGGCTGCCGGGCTGCACGGCGCCGGTTTTTTCCACGTCGGCCGTGTTCATCAACAGGCGCGGGGCCATCTGAAAGGGGTTAAACCCGGAGTCGGGCTCCTGCACCACTTCACCTGCAATCCGGAGAGTGGCATCACCCACATCGATGCTATCGCCCGCTTTCAGGTTTAGCAGCGCCATCAAACGCGGTGCCAGCAGCACCGTCCCGGCGGCAGGCTTCATCTCCGGTGGCTGCGTCTGTAGCTCACCGTACATCGGGTAGCGATCGTCAACGGCTTTGACGCTGGCAAGCTGCGGGGTATCGGCGGCAAAGGTCATGGTCTGGAAGCTGAGCTGTTCGCTCACTTTCAACCCCTGCCGGCGGGCTTCATCAAGCCAGGCCTGCGGTACCTCGCGCGAGCTGCGCAACGCCCGATCCCCCGCCATAAATTCGCGGCTTTGCTGGCTCAGGCCTTTCTCCATGCGATCGCTGACGCTCCCCAGCGCCAGTACGCAGGCCACAGCTAAGCTTAGCGCCATCCAGACTATCAGCAGCGAGGGGGAGCGCCATTCGCGCCAGAACCAGCGGGCAATCATGCTTCCTCCTGCAGTACGCCATTCACCAGACGCAGACGGCGATCGCAGCGGGCCGCCAGTTGAGGATCATGGGTCACCAGAATCAGCGTGGTACCGTGCTCACGGTTCAGGGAGAAGAGCAGATCGGCAATTTTATCACCGGTCTGGCGATCGAGGTTGCCGGTGGGTTCATCGGCAAAGAGCACCTCCGGGCGACCGTTAAAGGCGCGGGCCAGCGCCACGCGCTGCTGCTCGCCGCCGGAGAGCTGCGCCGGGAGGTGATCAAGGCGCTTGCCCAAGCCCAGCTGTTCCAGTAAGGCTTTGGCGCTACGCCGGCTCTGGCTGCTGTTCTCGCCGCGCAGCAACCCTGGCAGTTCGACGTTTTCCAGTGCATTAAGCGTCGGGATCAACATAAATGACTGAAAGACAAAGCCAATATGTTTTGCCCGCAGCGCTGCACGCGCCTCTTCATCCATGCTGTGCAGCGGCTGCCCCACCAGCTTCACCTCACCGCTGCTGCCATCATCCAGCCCGGCGAGGATCGCCAGCAGCGTGGATTTACCGGAACCGGATTCGCCAATCAGCGCGATGCTCTGCGCGCGTTTGACAATGAGTTCAACTCCGGTAAGGATGGAAAGCTCGTGCTCACCCTGACCCACGGACTTCTTAAGATGATGAACTTCAACAATGTTTTCCGCTGGCATTTGCCCTTCCTGTTTCTGATTCTGATGACATTCCGCGCCGCGGCGGCGGACACGTTATTAATTTTGGGCGACAGCCTGAGCGCGGGCTACCGGATGGCGGCGAATGCCGCCTGGCCCGCGCTCCTTAATGATAAATGGCAGACGCAAACTTCGGTGATCAACGGCAGTATCAGCGGCGATACCTCGCAGCAGGGGCTTGCCCGACTGCCCGCTCTGCTGAAACAACATCAGCCGCGCTGGGTACTGGTGGAACTGGGCGGCAACGATGGCCTGCGCGGTTTTCAGCCGCAGCAAACCGAGCAGACGCTGCGTAAAATTTTGCAGGATATCCGCGCCGCCAACGCGCAGCCGCTGTTAATGCAAATTCGCCTGCCCGCAAACTATGGACGTCGCTATAATGAGTCCTTCAGCGCGATCTATCCTCGTCTTGCCAAAGAGTTTGATATTCCTCTCCTGCCCTTTTTCATGGAAGAGGTTTATCTGAAACCACAATGGATGCAGGACGATGGTATCCATCCTAATCGCGATGCTCAGCCGTTTATTGCCGACTGGATGGCAACACGGCTGGCTCCTTTAGTTAAACATGACTCGTAATTCAGCGGAGATCCTGACAGGTAAAGTTATGCAAAAATCGGTCTTAATTACAGGATGTTCCAGCGGAATTGGTCTTGAAAGCGCCCTTGAGTTGAAGCGCCAGGGGTTTTGGGTGTTAGCCGCCTGTCGAAAACCGGAAGATGTCGAACGGATGAACGGCAAAGGGCTTACCGGCGTGCTGCTGGATCTGGACAGCCCGGAAAGTATCGACCACGCGGTCGAAGAGGTGATTGCCCTGACCAACGGCAAGCTATACGGCTTGTTCAATAATGCCGGATTTGGCCTCTATGGCGCGCTGCAGACCATCTCTCGCGAGCAACTCGAGCAGCAGTTTTCTGCCAACTTTTTCGGCGCGCATCAGTTAACCATGAAATTGCTGCCCGCCATGCTCCCTCACGGAGAGGGACGCATTGTGATGACCTCGTCGGTCATGGGACTTATTTCAACGCCGGGCCGTGGCGCCTATGCTGCCAGTAAATACGCCCTTGAAGCCTGGTCTGATGCGCTGCGCATGGAGCTGCGTCACAGCGGTATCAAAGTGAGCCTGATTGAGCCAGGCCCAATCCGCACCCGCTTTACCGAAAATGTGAATCAGACCCAATCGGATAACCCGGTGGAAAATCCCGGTATCGCCGCACGTTTTACCCTCGGTCCGGAGGCGGTTGTCGCCAAAGTGCGCCATGCTTTTGAGAGCAATCGTCCAAAGATGCGCTATCCGGTCACGCTGGTGACCCATGCCGTTATCCTGCTGAAACGGCTGTTGCCTGGCCGGATAATGGACAAATTTTTACAGGGCTGAGTTGAAGCTAACCGCCCCGCCCCCATGTAAATAAAAACGCATAAAAGAGAAGGCCGCATGTCAGTTCAGAATATCGTTAACATTACCGAAGCGAACCTGCATCAGACCCTTGAACAGTCGATGGCGAAGCCCGTGCTGTTCTACTTCTGGTCTGAGCGTAGCCAGCACTGCCTGGAACTCACCCCGGTGCTCGAAAAACTGGCCGCCCAGTATAACGGCCAGTTTATTCTGGCGAAGGTGGATTGCGACGCCGAACAGATGGTCGCCTCCCAGTTTGGCCTGCGCGCCATTCCTACGGTGTACCTGTTCCAGAATGGCCAGCCCGTCGATGGTTTCCAGGGCCCACAGCCGGAAGAGGCCATCCGCGCCCTGCTGGAAAAAGTACTGCCTCGCGAAGATGAGTTAAAAGCGCAAGAGGCGCTGGCGCTGATTCAGGAAGGGAAGCACGACGAGGCGCTGCCGCTGCTAAAAGAGGCGTGGCAGTTGTCGAACCAGGATAGCCAGATTGGCCTGCTGCTGGCTGAAACCCAGCTGGTGCTGAACCGCCCGGACGATGCCGAAGCGGTGCTGAAAACCGTGCCGATGCAGGATCAAGATACCCGCTATCAGGGGCTGGTCGCCCAGATTGACCTGCTGAAGCAGGCGGCAGACACCCCAGAAATTCAGCAGCTGCAACAGCAAGTCGCCGATAACCCTAACGATGCCGCACTGGCCAGCCAGCTGGCGCTGCAACTGCATCAGGTTGGCCGCAATGAAGAGGCGCTGGAGCTGCTGTTTGGTCACCTGAAAACGGATCTGGCTGCCGCTGACGGCCAGGCGCGCAAGATGTTCCAGGAGATCCTGGCTGCGCTGGGTACCGGTGATGCGCTGGCGTCGAAATATCGTCGTCAGTTGTATGCGCTGCTGTACTGATCCGCATCTCCTTCCTGTCGCCCCGCGCCGTTAGCGGGGCTTTTTTATATCTGAATCTTGCGTTGCCCTCGCTTTCAGGGCGAATTCTCCTGTGATAGCCGATATACTCATGAGCAACAAACGAACAGTTGTTCTCGAAACATGGAAGGCAAAACAGGAGGTTTCTTCATGCTTATCGTTATACCCGTCTTGATCTTTGTGGTGCTGGTCGTTGTCGGCGCCGGGGTCAAAATCGTCCCTCAGGGCTATCAGTGGACCGTTGAGCGTTTTGGGCGTTATACCACGACGTTGCAGCCCGGCCTGAGTCTTATTGTTCCGTTTATGGACAGAATTGGCCGTAAGATCAACATGATGGAACAGGTTCTTGATATCCCCTCTCAGGAGGTCATCTCCCGGGATAACGCCAACGTCACCATCGATGCCGTCTGCTTTATTCAGGTGATTGACGCGCCGAAGGCGGCCTATGAGGTCAGCAACCTTGAGCTGGCGATCATCAATTTAACCATGACCAATATTCGTACCGTGCTGGGGTCGATGGAGCTGGATGAGATGCTCTCCCAGCGCGACAGCATCAATACTCGCCTGCTGCATATTGTGGATGAAGCCACGAACCCCTGGGGCATTAAGGTTACGCGTATCGAAATTCGCGACGTACGCCCGCCGGCAGAACTGATCTCCTCCATGAACGCGCAGATGAAAGCCGAGCGAACCAAGCGCGCCTATATTCTTGAGGCCGAAGGGGTGCGTCAGGCTGAAATCCTTAAGGCCGAGGGGGAGAAGCAGTCGCAAATCCTGAAAGCCGAGGGGGAACGTCAGTCTGCCTTCTTACAGGCTGAAGCGCGCGAACGTTCCGCAGAAGCAGAAGCCCGGGCAACGCAGATGGTCTCTGAGGCGATTGCCGCCGGGGATATTCAGGCGATTAACTACTTTGTAGCGCAAAAAT
Source organism: Leclercia sp. UBA2479 (assembly GCF_002341985.1). Taxonomy (NCBI): domain Bacteria; kingdom Pseudomonadati; phylum Pseudomonadota; class Gammaproteobacteria; order Enterobacterales; family Enterobacteriaceae; genus Leclercia; species Leclercia sp. UBA2479. Next base: position 333,033 of record NZ_DDPB01000013.1, read on the forward strand.
ACACTGAGGCGCTGCAGAACATCGGTGCCGCGAACAACAGCAAAGTGGTGATGATGCCTCTGGATGCCAGCAGCCTGATGGGCTCGATTGGCGGTATTGCCGAGCTCATTAAAGAGAGCGGTAACGAGCGCAAATCATGATCGCGCTGATCCTCGCCCATCCACATGTTTTTTGGCTCAGCCTCGGCGGCCTGCTTCTGGCGGCCGAGATGCTTGGCGGCAACGGGTATTTACTCTGGAGCGGCGTGGCGGCAGTGGTCACCGGACTAGCGGTGTGGCTTATGCCGTTCGGCTGGGAGTGGCAGGGCATCCTGTTCGCGGCGCTGACCCTGCTGGCTGCCTGGCTGTGGTGGCGCTGGCTGTCGCGTCAGGTGCGGGAACAAAAACCGGCCGATGCGGCGCTCAATCAGCGTGGTCAACAGCTGGTGGGTAAACGCTTCACCCTCGAGACCGCCCTGGTAAACGGGCGCGGCCATATGCGGGTTGGCGACAGCTCCTGGCCAGTACTGGCCGAAGAGGATCTCCAGGCAGGAACCCGGGTTGAGGTGGTGGCGGTCGAAGGGATCACCCTGCGTGTGAGATCCTGTTAAGCACCCGGCTTACGATGGCAGCAGCCGGAAAGATTGTCGATGATCGGGCAATCGGCGCTGTCATCACCCGGGCAGGCTTCGGCCAGCGCCAGCAACTGCGACCGCATCGCCTGCAGTTCGACAATATGGCGTTCTATTTCCGCCACCTTCTCCAGGGTTCTGCGTTTCACATCCGCGCTGTGTCGCTCGGGATCGTTAAACAGCATCACCAGATTGCCGCACTCCTCCAGGTTAAATCCCACCTGCCGGGCCTGGCGCAGCAGCGTAAGCTCATCGAGATGTTTTTGCGTATAACTGCGGTAACCATTTTCACTGCGCAGCGGCGGCGTCACCAGCCCCTTCTCTTCATAAAAGCGAATCGCTTTGCTGGTTAAACCGGTTTTTTTTGCCACATCACTGATATTCACCTTTCCCCCTTGACCTTCCCCTTGATGGAAGGTTTAACCTTCATAATAGTTAGCAGAGAACAGTATGACGGTTATTATCTGACCGGGTCATTATAAAGGAGTTTACTATGTCTCACACCATCGACCTGACACTGGACGGCCTCTCCTGCGGCCACTGTGTCAAACGCGTTAAAGAGAGTCTGGAGCAACGCGCCGACGTGGAAACGGCGGACGTGACTATCGATCACGCCGCCGTCACCGGCAGCGCCAGCGCGGAAGCCCTGATCGATACCATCAAACAAGCCGGCTACGGGGCGGAGTTAAGCCACCCAAAGGCTGATCCGCTGACAGCGTCATCAATCCCGTCGGAAGCACTGACAGCGGCCCCTTCTGAGCTTCCGGCAGCCGATGACATTGACGACAGCCAGCAGCTGTTGATCAACGGCATGAGCTGCGCCAGCTGCGTATCCCGGGTACAGAGTGCACTGCAAACGGTGCCGGGGGTAGTACAGGCACGGGTCAACCTGGCGGAGCGCACTGCCCTTGTGATGGGCAACGCCTCCGCCGCTGATTTAGTGCAGGCTGTCGAAAAAGCAGGCTACGGCGCGGAGGCGATTGAAGACGATGCCGAACGCCGCGCCCGCCAGCAAGAGACCGCCGTTGCCACCATGAAACGCTTCCGCTGGCAGGCGATAGTCGCGCTGCTGGTGGGGATCCCGGTCATGGGCTGGGGGATGCTCGGCGACAACATGATGGTCACCGCCGAAAACCGCAGTCTGTGGCTGGCCATTGGCCTGCTTACCCTGGGGGTGATGGTCTTTGCCGGGGGCCACTTCTATACCAGCGCCTGGAAGAGCCTGAAGAACCGCACCGCTACCATGGATACGCTGGTGGCGCTGGGTACGGGCGCGGCATGGCTCTACTCCATGAGCGTCAACCTCTGGCCTCAGTGGTTCCCGATGGAAGCCCGCCATCTTTATTACGAAGCCAGCGCGATGATCATTGGTTTGATCAATCTTGGCCATATGCTGGAGGCGCGCGCACGTCAGCGCTCCTCGAAAGCGCTGGAGCGGTTACTGGATCTGACGCCCCCTACCGCGCGTGTCATCACGGAAGAGGGTGAAAAGAGCCTCTCACTGGCGGATGTCCAGCCTGGCATGATTCTGCGTCTGACCACCGGCGACCGCGTTCCGGTCGATGGGGAGATCACCGAAGGTGAAGCCTGGTTCGATGAAGCGATGCTGACCGGTGAGCCTGTCCCGCAGCAAAAGAGCGGCGGTGAAAACGTGCACGCCGGCACCCTGGTACAGGACGGCAGCGTGCTGTTCCGTGCCAGCGCGGTGGGAAGCCATACCACACTGTCGCGAATTATCCGTATGGTGCGCCAGGCACAAAGCAGCAAGCCTGAAATCGGTCAGCTGGCCGATCGCATCTCCGCCATTTTTGTCCCCGTGGTCGTCCTGATTGCGCTGTTCAGCGCTGGGATCTGGTATCTCTTTGGCCCGGCACCGCAGATTGTTTACACCCTGGTGATCGCCACCACGGTGCTGATTATTGCCTGTCCGTGCGCCCTGGGGCTGGCAACGCCCATGTCGATTATCTCAGGCGTAGGCCGTGCCGCGGAATTTGGTGTGCTGGTGCGCGATGCCGATGCCCTGCAACGCGCCAGTACTTTGGATACGCTGGTCTTTGATAAAACCGGCACCCTGACAGAAGGCAAACCGCAGGTGGTTGCCGTCAAGACGATAGGCATTGAGGCCGATGATGCGCTGCGCCTCGCCGCTGCGCTGGAGCAGGGCTCAAGCCATCCGCTGGCCCGCGCCATCATCGAAAAAGCCGGAGAGGCGAACTTGCCGCAGGTGGTAAATTTCCGCACCCTGCGCGGCCTGGGCGTCAGCGGCGAAGCAGACCAGCGTCCCCTGCTGCTGGGGAACGAAGCGCTGTTGAATGAGAACGGCATTGATACCGCCGCGATGGCCGATGAGCTGAACGCGCAGGCATCACAAGGGGCTACGCCGGTGCTGCTGGCCGTGGAGGGTAAAGTGGCCGCGCTGTTCGCCATTCGTGATCCGCTGCGCCAGGACAGCGTCGAGGCACTGCAAAGACTCCACCGCGCCGGGTATCGGCTGGTGATGCTGACCGGCGACAATCCCACCACCGCGGCAGCCATTGCAAAAGAGGCGGGTATTGATGAAGTTATTGCCGGGGTGCTGCCGGATGGCAAAGCCGACGCCATTAAAAATCTGCAGCGCCAGGGGCGCCAGGTGGCCATGGTGGGCGATGGCATTAACGATGCCCCGGCGCTGGCCCAGGCAGAGGTGGGGATTGCCATGGGCAGCGGTAGCGATGTAGCAATTGAAACCGCCGCTATCACCCTGATGCGTCATAGCCTGACGGGCGTAGCGGACGCGCTGGCCATTGCAAAGGCGACGTTGCGCAACATGAAGCAAAACCTGATGGGGGCCTTCGTCTATAACGCGCTGGGCATTCCAGTTGCGGCGGGGATTTTATGGCCGCTAACCGGGACCCTGCTTAATCCGGTCGTGGCCGGAGCGGCAATGGCGCTCTCTTCCATTACCGTGGTGAGTAACGCGAACCGTCTGCTGCGTTTCAAACCTAAAGCCTGACGTAACAGCCCTTCCCGCCTGCCGGGAGGGGCGAAAGTTTGCACCTTTCCCTGCTGCGCGCTAGCATGAACCTTTCGCTACAGGGAGCGCGTATGAGTCTGTTTAGCCGTATAAAATCTGCATTGAGCACGCACTTCCCACGCCGTTATCCCTGGCCGGGGCTGGATATCGTACTGCCCGGCGGGCAACATCTGCACCTGGTAGGCAGCATTCATATGGGCACGCAAGATATGTCGCCGCTACCTGCCGGACTGATCCGCCTGGTGCAAAAAGCCGATGCGTTAATCGTTGAAGCCGATATTTCGGGCAACGACTCACCCTTCGCCGATCTGGCGATCCCCCCTCCTCTGGCGGAACGCCTCAGCCCTGAACAGCTCACCGAGCTGGAACGGCTGGCCGGCGAGCTGAGCTTACCGCTGTCGATGCTCGAAACTCAGCCGTTGTGGCAAATTGCCATGGTATTGCAGGCCACACAGGCGCAGCGTCTGGGGCTTCGGGGCGATTACGGCATTGATTATCAGTTGCTGCATCTGGCGCGTGAACGCGCCATTCCGGTGATAGAGCTGGAAGGGGCTGACAGCCAGATAGCGTTGCTGCGTCAGTTGCCAAATGACGGAATACTGTTGCTGGAAGATACGTTGACCCACTGGCACACCAACGCCCGGCTGCTACAGACGATGATTAGCTGGTGGCTGGATGCGCCGCCCGCCGCCAGCCCGCAGGCGCTGCCAGCCACCTTTAGTGAATCGCTCTACGACGTATTAATGCACGCCCGAAACCAGGCCTGGTGTGAGAAGCTCCACGCCCTACCGCCGGGACGTTATGTCGTGGCCGTGGGGGCGCTGCATTTGTATGGCGAGGGAAATTTGCCCGCATTGCTGCGTTAAAAAAATGGCCAATATCGCTATTGGCCCGTCAAAGAGGAATTTCATTATTTTAGTTATGCCGGAGGAAGCCTCCGGATCTCTCGATTGTCGCTCAAAGTGCCCATCACTGCCAACACTATTGCGCAAGATGGTGCTATTTTTTAAGCAACATCCGGACGTATGCTGAGCACATACACTGTCTTTGGTAAGAAGGATTGTTATGACACCCGCCGTTAAATTACTCGAAAAAAACAAGGTTTCTTTCCGTATCCACGCCTACGATCATGACCCTAACGAAACGAACTTCGGCGATGAAGTCGTGCAAAAACTTGGGCTCAATGCCGATCAGGTTTATAAGACGCTATTAGTGGCGATTAATGGCGATATGAAGCACCTGGCGGTGGCGGTTACCCCGGTGGCCGGGCAGTTAGATTTAAAAAAGGTGGCAAAGGCGCTGGGGGCGAAGAAAGTGGATATGGCTGACCCGATGGTTGCGCAACGTATCACGGGTTACCTGGTGGGGGGGATAAGCCCGCTGGGGCAGAAAAAACGCCTGCCAACGGTCATTGATGCCCCGGCACAGACGTTTGACACTATCTATATTTCTGGTGGCAAACGCGGCCTGGATATTGAGCTGGCCGCGGCGGATCTGGCGAAAATGCTGGATGCGCAGTTTGCGGATATCGCTCGCCGGGATTAAACGCCGTACCGGCCTGCTGCCAGGCCGGTACTGTGAATCGTTACTGCCAGCTCACTTCACCTTTCGGTTCATAGCTATTCACATCCAGGGGAGAATTCTGCTGGATATATTGCTTCAGCACTTCAGCATCAATAAAGCCAGTATTCACATACCCCGGTTTCTCATCCAGACGCGGATAACCATCGCCGCCGGTGGCGTTAAAACTCAGGGTTGCCATGCGATAGGTTTTTGCCGGATCGACGGGCTCGCCTTTGATCTTCAGATCGTTGAGCACACCCTCTTTTGCGACAAAGCTGACATTGGCAAATTGAGGATAGGCACCGGAATCGGGTTTCATCTTCGCTACAGCGGTAAGATATTCGGTCACCTCTTTACCGGTCATGTCGGCATAGACCACCAGGTTGCCAAATGGCTGTACCTTCAGCACATCTTTGTAGGTGATGTCGCCCCCTTCGATAGAGTCACGTACCCCACCACCGCTCATCACCGCAAAATCGGCATTGGTGCGCGCCATCTGCGCCGCCAGGATCAGATGCCCCATATTGGTCTGCACAAAGCGTACCTTGCTGCGATCGCCCTCAAGACGGCCATTGAGCGTACCAATTTTCACCTCCAGCTGCGCTTTGCCTTTATTCTGGAAAGGGGTGAGCATGGAGAGCATCTGCTGGTTTTCGGCAATTTCGGGGGTGAAGAGCACACGCTCACTCTCACCGTTGTCATAGGTCACTTTCTTCTTCAGATTGACCGGAATCAGTTGATAACGGACCATCTTCATTTCGCCATTGCGGAACTCAAAATCGGCGCGACCGACATATTTGCCCCACTCATGCGCCTGTACAATCCAGATCCCGTTCTGCTGATCGGGGGCGCACGGCGTCCCTGGCACGTAATCAACCTGTTTTTTGTTTTCAGAGGCCATGCACACCGGATCTTGTGAGTGACCACCCACAATCATTGCCAGCGAGCCGGCAGGCAGGCTGCGCGCCATCTCCACATCGCCCGGCGCATTAGAACCGTGTTCACCATTATCGTAATGGCCCATATGGGTGGTAGCGATCAAGACATCCGGTTTTTCGTTCTGTTGTAACTCCTGGATGACCAGTTTCGCCTCTTCAGCGGGTTTGCGAAATTCGATGTCGGTAAAAAATTCCGGATTACCGATTTTCGCCGTATCGTCTGTCGTCAGACCAATCACCGCGATTTTAATATCCTGACGTTTAAAGATGGCCCACGGCTTGAATAAACGTTCGCCGGTGCTTTTCTGATAAATATTGGCAGAGAGGAACGGGAATTTGGCCCATTTTTCCTGCTGACGTAATACCGTAAGCGGATTATCGAATTCATGATTACCGACGGCCATCGCGTCATAGCCGATTAAATTCATGCCACGGAAATCAGGCTCCGCATCCTGCAAATCTGACTCCGGTACCCCGGTATTGATATCGCCGCCGGAAAGCAGTAATACGCTGCCACCCTCGGCTGCCACCTCTTTACGAATGCCGTCGACCAGCGTTTTTTGCGCGGACAGACCGTATTCGCCGTATTCGCTGCGCCAGAAGTGACCGTGGTGATCGTTGGTGTGCAGGATGGTGATTTTGTAAGTTTTATCTTTTTCATATGCCTGGGCAGGCAGGCTTGCCACGCTCCCGGCCACCAGCAACGCCAACGCGACGCCTCGCTTCACAAACTTCATATTCTCTCTCCCTGACCTTTAGACAAACGCAAAAATTACAATGAGTAATCAGAATAGACAAATAAGTTTTCAGAATTGCGACTTCCTTCAAATGTCGCTGAAAGGTATGTTAGTTGAATAATAATTACACCCTGCATTTCTAATAACATCCGACGTGGTATTTATGGCAATCAGTGAAACAACCCAGCCGGCCTCCGGCGCTCCGCCATCGTCATCGAAGGCGCGCACTTCTTTTGGCATTCTCGGTGCCATCAGCCTCTCGCATCTGCTTAACGATATGATTCAGTCGCTGATTCTGGCGATCTATCCGCTGCTGCAGAGCGAATTCTCACTCACTTTCGTGCAGATAGGCATGATTACCCTCACCTTCCAGCTGGCCTCATCGCTGTTGCAGCCGGTGGTGGGTTACTGGACAGATAAGTATCCGATGCCCTGGTCGCTACCGATTGGCATGTGCTTTACCCTGAGCGGGCTGGTTCTGCTGGCGATGGCGGGCAGCTTTGAAGCCGTGCTGGTCGCGGCGGCGCTAGTGGGTACGGGCTCTTCCGTATTTCATCCTGAGTCATCGCGCGTGGCGCGGATGGCCTCCGGTGGCCGTCACGGTCTGGCGCAATCCTTGTTCCAGGTGGGCGGTAACTTTGGGAGCTCACTGGGGCCACTGCTGGCAGCAGTAATTATCGCCCCTTACGGTAAAGGGAATGTCGCGTGGTTTGTGTTGGCAGCGCTTCTGGCCATCGTGGTCCTGGCGCAAATCAGCCGCTGGTATGCTGCTCAACATCGTGTCAACAAGGGCAAACCTAAGGCACCTGTAGTTAATCCGCTGCCCCGGGATAAGGTGATCCTGGCCATCAGCATTCTGTTAATGCTGATTTTCTCGAAATACTTCTATATGGCCAGCATTAGCAGCTATTACACCTTTTATTTGATGGAAAAATTCGGCTTATCGGTTCAGAACGCCCAGTTCCACCTGTTTGCGTTCTTGTTTGCGGTTGCTGCCGGGACCTTTATTGGCGGGCCACTGGGCGACAAGATTGGGCGTAAATATGTGATTTGGGGCTCTATCCTTGGCGTTGCCCCTTTCACCCTTGTTTTACCCTATGCCAGCCTCTGGTGGACGGGCGTTTTAACGGTGATAATTGGGTTTATCCTCGCTTCGGCATTTTCCGCCATTCTTGTGTACGCTCAGGAGCTGCTTCCGGGCCGTATCGGTATGGTTTCAGGGCTCTTTTTCGGCTTTGCCTTCGGGATGGGAGGCCTTGGGGCAGCGGTTCTGGGGCTGATTGCCGACCATACCAGTATCTTTTTGGTCTACAAAATATGCGCTTTCCTGCCTCTTCTGGGGATGTTGACCATATTCCTGCCTGATAACCGGCAAAAAGACTGATTTACACGCGGCCAAACTCAAACTTTGGCCGCGTCCTCCCCTTATGGCACAAGCCTCTCCTCTCTCTCCTCGGGTTAATTTGTCCGAATCTGCTTTTTTTCACGCTTATTGCTCTTTTATTCAAATTTCAACAATTATTCATAAACATAATCATTAATTTTGTCATAAACTATTACCAGGTTTTTTGGTTAACCACCAAAAATGGATCAACACAGCTACGAAAGGAGACGGAATGCACCACGCCACACCGCTTATCACCACCATTGTTGGTGGTCTTGTGCTCGCTTTTATTCTTGGCATGATTGCCAACAAACTTCGTATATCTCCTCTGGTCGGTTATTTATTAGCGGGTGTGCTGGCAGGGCCATTTACTCCGGGTTTCGTTGCTGATACTAAACTTGCGCCTGAACTGGCAGAACTGGGCGTGATCCTGCTGATGTTTGGTGTGGGTCTTCATTTTTCTCTGAAGGACTTAATGGCGGTAAAGTCGATCGCCATACCCGGCGCAATCGCCCAGATAGGGGTGGCGACGCTTTTGGGAATGGCGCTTTCAGCACTGCTGGGCTGGTCGCTGATGACCGGTATCGTCTTTGGGCTCTGCCTCTCTACCGCCAGTACCGTAGTGCTGCTGCGTGCGCTTGAAGAGAGACAGTTAATAGACAGCCAGCGCGGGCAGATCGCTATCGGCTGGCTCATTGTGGAAGATTTAGTGATGGTGTTGACGCTGGTCTTGTTGCCAGCCGTCGCAGGGATGATCGAGAAAGATAACGTCGGTCTGGCCACGCTGGCGCTGGATATGAGTATCACCATCGGTAAGGTAGTGGCGTTTATCGCTATCATGATGCTGGTGGGCCGCCGTCTGGTCCCCTGGATTATGGCCCGCAGCGCTGCTACCGGTTCACGCGAACTGTTTACCCTCTCCGTACTGGCCCTGGCGCTGGGCATTGCCTTCGGTGCCGTTGAACTCTTCGACGTCTCCTTCGCGCTGGGAGCGTTCTTCGCCGGTATGGTGCTGAATGAATCCGAGCTGAGCCATCGTGCCGCCCACGACACGCTGCCGCTGCGTGATGCCTTTGCGGTGCTGTTCTTTGTCTCGGTGGGGATGTTGTTCGATCCGCTCATTCTGATCGACCAGCCGCTGGCAGTGCTGGGTACGCTGGCCATCATTATCTTCGGCAAATCGCTTATTGCCTTCTTCCTGGTGCGTATGTTCGGCCACTCGCCGCGCACCGCCCTGACCATCGCCGCCAGTCTGGCGCAGATTGGTGAGTTTGCCTTCATTCTTGCGGGGCTGGGGATGGCGCTGAATCTGCTGCCGCAGGCCGGACAGAATCTGGTGCTGGCGGGGGCGATCCTCTCCATTATGCTGAATCCGGTGCTGTTTGCCCTGCTGGAGAAGTACCTCGACAAGACCGAGACCCTGGATGAGCAGACGCTGGAAGAGGCCATTGAAGATGAGAAACAGATCCCGGTCGATATCTGCAACCACGCGCTGCTGGTGGGCTTCGGCCGCGTCGGCAGCCTGCTGGGTGAGAAATTAATGGCACAGGGCGTACCGCTGGTGGTAATTGAGACCTCACGCACCCGCGTGGATGAGCTGCGAGAGCGCGGAATACGTGCCGTGCTGGGCAATGCGGCCAACGAAGAGATCATGAATCTGGCCCATCTGGATTGCGCCCGCTGGCTGTTGCTGACTATTCCGAATGGCTATGAAGCGGGAGAAATTGTAGCGACCGCCCGCGAAAAGTGCCCGAATATCGAGATTATCGCCCGCGCCCATTATGACGATGAGGTGGATTACATTACTGAACGTGGTGCCAATCAGGTGGTGATGGGCGAACGCGAGATTGCCAATACGATGCTGACGCTGCTGACGAAACCGCCAGCAAATGAGACGGTAACGGCGGGCTGATGCCCTCACCCCGGCCCTCTCCCACAGGGAGAGGGAGCCAATATAAAAAGGCAACTGACGTTGCCTTTTTGCTTTTAGCGATCCCAGTACGCCTCTTCGAGGCTATCTTCCCGTTCCGGCAGGCCACGCGTTAAGCGCGGGGAGTGCTGGTTGAGCACCTGATAACTCACGCGGTTCGCGTACTTACACACCTGCGCCAGCGACGAATAGGTCAGCCAGCTGAACTTGTGCTTGCTGGAGTTCGGCACGTTGGTTTTATGGTAGGCATTGGCGGTAATGTCGTGGAGCAGCGCCGCCAGCGCACCGTCGCCCGCGCCGTTGGTGTTCATGATTTTCTCCGGTCCGCCCATATACGGCGCGATGTGGGAGAAAATACGCAGCGGGTTAACGCAGTCTTTGTGGCGCATTGCGCGGCTGAATTCGTACTGGTTAAACTCGGCAATCGCCCCCGGCAGCAGCGGATGCTGGGTTTTACGCTTGCTCTCTTCTTCCGTGAAGCCCGCCATATACAGCCCAACCGGCCCGGCGGTACAGAGCACCAGATCCACCCAGTCCAGCGCTTTATCCGACGCCAGCAGCGGATCGCTTTCGCCGGTCAGCGCTTCGGCCTCTTCTTCGTTCATCGCCAGAATCGAGACGTGCTCTTTCAGAAACGCCTGCCACCACTCTGGGTTATCGGCGATAACAAATTTGGTGCCCAGCGTCAGGACGACCGGCACGTTGTATTTTTTGGCGTACTCGATCGCCTTCATGGTCGCTTCCGGCATCGGTTCGCCGGGCTTGCAGCGCACCAGATAGGAGGTAAGCACCAGCGCGGACGCGCCCGCAATCACCGCCTCCGGGATGCTCTCCGCGCGCAGTTTGTTCATGTGCCCCGGGCTGATGGCGAACGTACGCTCGCCGGAGTCGCTAATCAGCGTGAAGCAGCGGCCAATCGGCCCATCTACACCCTGCAGATAGTTCAGGTCGGTACGGCTGGAGGTGTTGCACAGGTAGCGGTAGGCGTAGCCACCGATTTCGATGTTGCTGCACATCACGCCCAACAGCACCGAGCGGTCGTCGGCCAGCACAGAGTAGTTGTGCATGGTGTTGCCGATGGTGCCCCCGGCAAACTGGTGGGTGATGAGGTTTTCACGCACCAGCTCCTGGTACAGCGCTTCGGCGACGTCATCTTCAATGACCAGCGAGTGGCCGGCGCTCAGACCGTAACGCGCGACAAACGCATCATCCACTTTGGCTTCGATATCCACCAGCGTCTGATCGATACCGACCACCCAGGCTGCGCTGGTCTCGGTTTCCGGCTGAATTTGCTGCAAAAGCGGATCGCGGGCGTTGACGGGAAAGTAGTGTTTGGATTTACGTTTACCGGGAAATTTCATGGTCTGAACTGTGCAAGGATTATGGGCCGGGAATGGTAGCACAAACCCGGCCTTCAGCGCGATCAGCGGCTGTTCGTCACCAGCGAGGCCATCATCTCAATGTGCTCCGGCGAGTCGTTAAGTGCCGGAATGTACTCGTACTTTGTCCCCCCGGCTTCAAGGAAGAATTCGCGGTTTTGTACCGCAATTTCCTCAAGCGTTTCCAGACAGTCCGCCGCAAAGCCCGGCGACATCACCTGAATATGCTTCACGCCTTTCTCACCGAGCATTTTGAGGGTTTCGTCAGTGTACGGCGTCAGCCACGGCTCGCGGCCAAAGCGCGACTGGAAGGTCATCATCACCTTCTCGGGCGGCAGACCAAGCGCAGAGACCAGCTCGCGCGTGGTATCGCGGCAACGCTGCGGGTAGTCGTCTCCTTCGTTGGCAAAACGCTGGGGAATGCCGTGGTAGGAGAGCAGCAGCAGGTCCGGTTCGCCATGCTTTTCAAACGACGCGCGCGCGCTGCTGGCGAGCGCCTGGATGTAGAGTTCGTTATCAGCGTAGTCGCGAATAAAGGTCACGGCCGGAATGCGGCGGCGGGTCGCCAGAATGCGCGCCAGTTCATCCCAGACGGCGGCCACCGTGGAACAGGAGTATTGCGGATAGAGCGCCAGTACCACAATGTGCTCTACCCCCTGTGCCAGCAGCGCTTCGACGGCGCTTTTCAGGGAGGGTTTGCCGTAGCTCATCCCCAGCTCAACGGGCATATCCGGTAACCGGGCGGCCAGGGCCTTCTCCTGACGACGGCTATAGACCATCAGCGGCGAGCCCTCTTCCATCCAGACGGATTGATAGAGCTTTGCGACGCGCGGGGAACGAATCGGCAGAATGACACCGCGCAGCAGCGGCCACCAGAGTAATCTCGGGGTATCCACGACGCGCGTATCGCTTAAAAACTGACGCAGGTAGCGTTTTACCGCCGCAGGGGTGGGGGCTTCTGGGGTACCCAGATTGGCAAGCAGGATGCCTGTTTTCGCCTGACTCATTCACGCCTCTTAACCATTTGAATAGGGGTCAATTGTAGCGGAAATGTGGGTAAACGAAACCCATTGCTGTAATAGGTGGGATGAGAATTTTTCTCACCCGGAGATCCGGGTGAGAAACGTGCACTTAGCCGAGGATCTTTTCCAGCTCTGCACGGACATCAGCAACGGCCTGGGTGCCGTCAACTTTCGCGTATTTGGTGTTACCCGCTTCCGCTTCTTTAGAGTAGTAGCCGATCAGCGGCGCGGTCATCTGATGATATTCCACCAGGCGTTTACGCACGGTCTCTTCCTGATCGTCTTTACGGGTGGTCAGCTCTTCGCCGGTCACATCGTCTTTACCTTCAACCTTCGGCGGGTTGAATTTGATGTGGTAAACGCGACCAGAGGCAGCGTGCACGCGACGACCAACGATACGGTCAACGATCAGCTCGTCTGGAACGTCGAACTCCAGAACGTAGTCCACGTTGATGCCCGCTTCTTTCATGGCATCAGCCTGCGGAATGGTGCGTGGGAAGCCGTCCAGCAGGAAACCGTTACGGCAGTCTTCCTGCGCAATGCGCTCTTTCACCAGGGCGATAACCAGCTCGTCGGTGACCAGCTTGCCTGCGTCCATGATGTCTTTCGCCTGTTTGCCCAGCTCGGAGCCAGATTTAACAGCGGCACGCAGCATGTCACCAGTAGAGATTTGCGGAATACCGTATTTCTCCATGATGAACTGAGCCTGAGTTCCTTTACCCGCGCCCGGAGCGCCAAGCAGAATAATACGCATTGCGAAAATCCCCTCAAAAGTTGGTTCAATTTTTCAAAAGCGCTAAACAATACCATCAGAACGGATGTGGCTCAAGGAAGGCGGGACGGCTGAAACGGTTAACGGGGGAGATTATTTGGCGGAGTGCAGGAGGTTTCCCCTCACCCTAACCCTCTCCCCAAAGGGGAGAGGGAAATTGAACACCCTCTCCCCTTTGGGGAGAGGGCTGGGTAAGGGGTAAGGGTTAATTACGCCAGCAGAAGCGCATTCACACGTTTAATGAACAGGTTAGGATCTTCCAGCGTGCCGCGTTCGGCCAGCAGGGACTGATCCAGCAGCAGTTCAACCCACTCGGCGAAGCGTGCTTCGTCCTGGGTATCCGCTGCGCGTTTCACCAGCGGGTGATCCGGGTTCAGCTCGAAGATATATTTCACTTCCGGCATCGCCTGGCCTGCCGCCGCGAACAGTTTCGCCATCTGAGTACCCATTTCATCGGCATCGGTGGTCACAATCGCCGGGGTATCGGTCAGACGGTGGGTGAAGCGCACCTCTTTCACGCGATCGCCCAGGAAGGTTTTCACACGCTCAACGAACGGCTCCAGCGCTTTCTCGGCTTCTTTCGCGCTCTCATCCACTTCGTCTGCCAGTTTATCGATAGATTCGTCAGCTTTTGCAACGGACTGGAAAGATTTACCGTCGAACTCGGTCAGGTAGTTCATCATCCATTCGTCGATGCGGTCAGACAGCAGCAGCACTTCGATGCCTTTCTTACGCAGCAGTTCCAGGTGTGGGCTGCTGTTCGCCGCGGCGTAGCTGTCGGCGGTAATGTAGTAGATCTTCTCCTGCCCTTCCTTCATGCGGGAGACGTACTCTTCCAGCGACACGGTCTGCGCGGAGGAATCGTTATGCGTGGAGGCAAAGCGCAGCAGTTTAGCGATCGCTTCAACGTTAGCGGTATCTTCCGCCGGGCCTTCTTTCAGTACCAGACCGAACTGTTTCCAGAAGGTCTGGTATTTTTCTGCGTCGTCTTTCGCCAGTTTTTCCAGCATCTGCAGCGTACGTTTGGTCAGCGCGTTACGCAGGTTGCGGGTCACGCTGCTGTCCTGCAGGATCTCACGGGAGACGTTCAGCGGCAGGTCGTTGGAGTCAATCAGACCACGGGTGAAGCGCAGGTAGTTCGGCATGAACTGCTCGGCGTCGTCCATAATGAACACGCGCTGCACGTACAGCTTCAGACCGTGCTTGTGATCGCGGTTCCACATATCCCACGGTGCCTGCGCCGGGATGTACAGCAGGCTGGTGTACTCCTGCTTCCCTTCCACGCGGTTGTGGCTCCAGGTCAGCGGATCGGTAAAGTCGTGGGCGATGTGCTTGTAAAACTCGTTGTACTCGTCGTCTTTGATCTCAGACTTATTACGCGTCCACAGCGCCTGCGCCTTGTTGATTTTTTCCCAGGAGACGACGGTTTCACCGTCTTGCTCTTCCTGTTTTTCGATCTCAACCGGCAGCGCGATGTGGTCGGAATATTTACCGATGATTGAGCGCACGCGCCAGTCGTTCAGGAAGTCATCTTCGCCTTCACGCAGGTGCAGGGTGATTTCAGTACCGCGATCCGCTTTGGTGATATCGGCAACGGTGTATTCGCCTTCGCCTTGAGATTCCCAGAACACGCCATTTTCAGCGCTTTCGCCTGCCGCACGGGTACGCACGGTGACTTTGTCCGCCACGATGAACGCCGAGTAGAAGCCCACGCCGAACTGGCCGATCAACTGGCTGTCTTTCGCCTGATCGGAGCCCATGGACTCGAGGAACGCTTTGGTACCGGATTTGGCGATGGTACCGAGATGGTCGATCACTTCATCGCGGGTCATACCGATGCCGTTATCGGCGATGGTCAGGGTGCGATTTTCTTTATTAAACGAGACGCGTACGCGCAGATCGCCGTCACCTTCATACAGATCCGGGCTTGAGAGCGCACGGAAACGCAGCTTGTCCGCCGCATCCGAGGCGTTGGAAATCAGCTCGCGCAGGAAGATCTCTTTATTGGAATACAGGGAATGGATCATCAGGTGCAGAAGCTGTTTTACTTCTGACTGGAAACCGCGGGTTTCTTGTCCTTTCATCTAAGTCGACCTCAACAATGCCATTTAATGGGGTGGTAAAAACGTTGAGTGAGAGATGGGGATAAGGGGGGGAGTTTTCAAGCGGAGGCGGTGAACGCCGCCTCCGTTTGGTCAGAAAATAATCTTGTGTCGTCCGGCCAGGGAGTGTGACAGCGTGGTGCCGTCCACCATTTCCAGCTCGCCGCCCACCGGCACGCCGTGGGCGATGCGGCTGGCGTCAACGCCATATTGCCCACACAGCTCGGCAATATAGTTGGCGGTGGCTTCCCCCTCCACCGTTGGGTTGGTGGCGAGGATCACCTCTTTAATGGTCTCGGACTCAAGTCGCTGCTCAAGCCGATCAAGGCCAATATCACCCGGACCGATACCGTCAAGCGGCGACAGATGCCCCATCAGCACGAAATAGCGACCAGAGAACTGCCCGGTTTGCTCAATGGCGTAGATGTCCGCAGGACTCTCCACCACGCAAATCTGGCCGTTTTCCTGGCGACGCGGGTTCGTACAGATATTGCACACCTCCTGCTCGGTAAAGGTACGGCAGTCTGCACAGTGACCAATTTCTGACATGGCGCGGGTCAGTGCCTGCGCCAGACGCATCCCGCCGCTACGATCGCGCTGCAAGAGCGTAAACGCCATGCGCTGCGCTGACTTCGGGCCTACACCCGGCAGGCAGCGCAAGGCTTCCATTAACTGCGTGAGCAGCGGACTGGTTTGCATCAGAACGGCATCTTAAAGCCTGGCGGCAACTGCATTCCGGAGGAGACAGAGGCCATTTTCTCTTTCTGGGTTTCGTCGATACGACGAGCGGCATCGTTGAAAGCTGCCGCAACCAGATCTTCCAGCATATCTTTGTCATCTTCGAGCAGGCTTGGGTCGATTTCAACGCGACGGCAGTTATGCGCACCGTTGATGGTCACTTTCACCAGACCGGCACCTGATTCGCCCGTGACTTCCATCTGCGCGATCTCTTCCTGCATCTTCTGCATTTTTTCCTGCATCTGCTGGGCTTGCTTCATCAGACCACCCAGACCGCCTTTACCACCAAACATAGGCTTCTCTCTTCTT
The DNA here is from genome assembly GCF_002341985.1 of Leclercia sp. UBA2479. Taxonomy (NCBI): domain Bacteria; kingdom Pseudomonadati; phylum Pseudomonadota; class Gammaproteobacteria; order Enterobacterales; family Enterobacteriaceae; genus Leclercia; species Leclercia sp. UBA2479. Next base: position 349,530 of record NZ_DDPB01000013.1, read on the forward strand.
TCACGTTAAACAGGACAACCGTAAGCCAAACTCACGATCAAATGGGACGAATACTCTCTTCATCCAGCTCAGCATCAAAGAAGCGCTGCAGAGTCTGAATGTTATTATCCGCGATAATTGACTCACGCGCCTGCGCGAGTTTCTCTTCATAAATCGCCTGACGCCACTCCAGCGGCGTGCGCACCGCCGGATTATCATCTTCAACGATGGTCAATTCAACCGGCGCACCCCGTAATGTGCTGAGCGCCTCAGTCAATACCTGCTGCGCGCTGGCAGAATTGAGGTGTCGCTGACCCGGGCGCAGATGCAGACAGATGCGATTCTCTTCCTGTTCACGCCAGGCGTTGAGCGCCACCTGCTCCACCAGCTTGGGCAGCTTCAGTTTGTTGACCTCTGCGGCCCATTCATCGCGTGCCAGCGACTCCTCGGCCAGCTTCGCCGAAAGCTCCGGTGTCTTTTCATGCTCCAGCGCTTTTTTCAGCGCCTTCGGGGTCGCGACCTGAACCTTCACCTCTTCGGTTATGGTCGTCGCTTTCCAGCGGTAAGCCTCTGGCTTCGCCGGCGCTTTTTGCTCAGCATTGGCCGCAGATGGCTGCTTTTGCACGCGCTCGGTAACCGATGCCAGGCGTTCCAGCGTGGCGTTATTCACCGGCCGCGCTCTGCCTGGCGCTGCCGGTTCACTCTTTTTTGGTTTAGATGCTCCCTGAGCACGTTGCAACTGGCTACGGGCAGCCAGCACCGAACTGGTGGCATCCGACAGCGGCACCTCCTGGCGTGGCGCAGGCGGAGCCGAGGGTTGCGGTGCGGTCTGCGTCGGCGTTAGTACCGCCGTGGGCGCGACCGGGGCGAACGACTGCTGGGGCACTTCGGGTTCAGGCAGCGGCATGCGCGGGTGGAATGCCAGCGCACGCAGTAACGTCATTTCAATGCCCATCCGACGATCCGGCGCGAACGGCAGCTCTTTGCGGCCGATCAGCAGCGTCTGATAGTAGAGCTGCACATCCGCTGGCGGGACGGTACGGGCCAGTTCGCGCATGCGCTGCTCAATAGCAGCCATATCGCTGCCGAGCGCGGCGGGTGAAAGCTGAACCATCGCAATACGGTGCAGCAGCGCCAGCATCTCAACCAACAAGGCTTCCCATTCGACGCCGCGGGCCGCAGAGGCATTCACCAGCGACATCACGCGTTCGCCATCCGCCGCAACCACCGCTTCGATCAGCGACAGCGCTTGATCGTCGTCGAGAGCGCCCAGCATGGAGGTGACCGCCTCGGTGGAGAGTTTGCCATCACCGCTGGCAATGGCCTGATCGGTCAGGCTCAGCGCATCGCGAAGGCTGCCGTCGGCGGCGCGAGCCAGCAGTTGCAGGGCACGTGGCTCATGCTCAACCTGTTCGGCAGTAAGAATGCGCTCCAGCTGATCGCGGATTTGCGTAACATCCAGCGCCTTCAGGTGGAACTGCAGGCAGCGGGAGAGGATCGTTACCGGCAGCTTTTGCGGATCGGTAGTCGCCAGCAGGAATTTCACGTGCGCAGGCGGCTCTTCCAGCGTCTTTAACAGCGCATTGAAGCTGTGGCGCGAAAGCATGTGCACTTCATCGATCAGATAGACCTTGAAGCGACCACGGGCCGGGGCGTACTGAACGTTATCCAGCAGATCGCGGGTATCTTCGACTTTGGTGCGCGAAGCGGCATCGATCTCAATCAGATCGACAAACCGCCCCTGCTCGATCTCGCGGCAGTTGTCACATACACCGCACGGCGTGGCGGTGATGCCGGTTTCGCAGTTGAGACCTTTCGCCAGCAAGCGGGCGATGGACGTTTTCCCCACGCCGCGCGTGCCGGAGAAGAGCCAGGCGTGGTGAATGCGTCCTAGCGATAAACCATTCGCAAGGGCGGTGAGCACATGTTCCTGGCCGACAACGTCAGCAAAGGTTTGGGGTCGCCATTTTCGGGCTAACACCTGATAACTCATGGGCAGGCTCTGCAACGCTGGAAGGTGGATAAACAGGGAGGTAATGCTAACACAACCTCACCCAATGGGCGAGGTTGTGGGAGAGGGATTAGTGACCCGGGAATGGCACCAGGCTGTAGCTGGTGATGCCCTGTTTTTCGAGGCGCTGCTCACCACCCAAATCGAACAGGTTGATGATGAACGCAGCATCGGTCACTTCGCCACCCAGGCGACGGATCAGCTTCACGGTCGCTTCAATGGTACCGCCGGTTGCCAGCAGATCGTCCACAACCAGGACTTTGTCACCCGGTTTAATGGCATCCACGTGGATTTCCAGCTGATCGGTGCCATATTCCAGCTCGTAGCTTTCGGCAATGGTTTCGCGCGGCAGTTTACGCGGTTTACGTACCGGCACAAAACCGACGCCCAGCGCCAGCGCAACCGGAGCGCCAAACAGGAAACCGCGTGCTTCGGTGCCAACCACTTTCGTGATCCCGGCGTCTTTAAAACGCTCTCCCAGCAGTTCAATGCTGAGGGCGTACGCTTTCGGGTCTTCCAGCATGCTGGTGACGTCGCGGAAAAGAATGCCAGGCTTTGGATAGTCCTGGATACTTTTGATACTGTTTTTGAGAAATTCAAGCTGCTGCGCAGTTGCGGTCATAAGTTTATGCCTGATAAAAAACGGTGTTACTCACGGCGCGCGTCGAAACGGCTAAAGGAGAGTTTGTTTATCCTTTAACCAGGCGTGCCTGTGCTCGAAAACGGTCGAATTTACTGGCTGCGCGCGAGAATTGCAACTGCCATCGCAGACCATTATTGCTTTTGTTGCTTTTCGTCAATCACCGGGATCCGCCACATAAATATCAGCAGGCAGCTCAATATCACCAGCAACAGGATCCGCACCCACATCATTTTCACCAACCACAATGAAATGGCGAACGTAATAAGTATCACGGCGATGGCCCGGGGTTTGGCGCCCGGCGGCATAGCATGGTATTGCTGCCAGTGGCGCAAATAGCCACCAAACCACGAGCGCCAGAGCAGCCAGTGGTGAAAACGAGGCGACGAGCGGGCGAAACACCAGGCCGCCAGCAGGATAAAGGGGGTCGTCGGCAATAAAGGTAATACGACACCCAGGGTGCCGAGCACTACCGCAAGCCAGCCAATGATGATTAGAATAGTACGCTGCATAATGCGAATCGTTATCAAACTGAATGGCTACTGTACCACTGGAGAGCGGATTGAAAACAGCCTTGCTTTTACAGACGCTGCAAAAGCAGCTGGCGACCCTGCACGAGCAGGCCAGGCCGCTGATGCAGCACGCCACACTCAAGCCGCGTTTTGACAGGCAACTGTTTCGTAGCCGCAGCACGCTGATGAAGGATTATCTGGCCGAGGCGCAGCACAATCTGGATGAACTCCGTCATGCGGTAGAAAAAGAGCAGACCGCCCAGGTGGCCTGGCTGGCTGAACACCTGGCAGAACAGATAGCCGCCCTGCACCGGGAAATTGCCGCCTGGCCGCTCAGAGCATGGGATAGCCCCGGCCACGGCCGCGAGAAATGGCAACGTAAGCGGCTGGAACATCAGGAGTTTGAACGCCGTCTGCATGACATGAAACGCGATCGCGAAGCGCGCCTGAATGCGGCGCAAACTCTGGAAGAGCAGCAGCGTTTGCTGCGCGAAATCACCGCACTGGATGGACGCCTGCTGCGCTGTCGCCAGGCTCTGGACGAAATTGAGCGCGTCATCGCGCAATTAACCCGATAACAGGAGAGATCTATGTCGCTCGACAGTGCACCGGATGAAGTCAAACTGGCTGTGGATTTAATTATGCTGCTGGAAAACCACGCCATCCCGGCCGAGACGGTATTGAAAGCGCTGGATATTGTCAGGCGGGATTTTGAGGGGAAATTACCCTCCCCCGGAGCGGGAGAGGGTTAAGTTTTATGCTTGCGCGGGGGTAGGATCGTCTCCCTTAACGTCGCGCTTAACTTCCGTATGCTCCTCACCCTTCTCATTTCGCAGGTGAACTTCAAGCTGGTTAAAGGCGATATTGATGTCGTTTTCACGGCACAGACGATCAATCGTGCGGTTCAGCTCATCCACGGTGTAGCTTCGGTCACGCAGCTCACGGACATATAAACGCAGCTCATGATCGAGCGTACTTGGCCCGAAGGTGGTGAAGAAGACCGATGGCTCGGGATCGTGCATCACTTTCGGATGATCCATCGCCGCTTTCAGCAGCACTTTTTTCACCTTATCGAGATCCGAACCGTAAGCGACACCGAGGCGAATCACAACGCGCGTAATGGTGTCAGAGAGCGACCAGTTGATCAGACGCTCAGTCACGAAGGCCTTATTCGGGATGATCACCTCTTTGCGATCGAAATCGGTAATGGTCGTAGCACGAATACGGATCTTACTGACGGTGCCTGAGAAGGTGCCGATGGTCACGGTATCGCCAATGCGCACCGGGCGTTCGAACAGAATAATCAGGCCGGAGACGAAGTTACCGAAGATCTCCTGCAGACCAAAACCCAGACCTACCGACAAGGCCGCTGCCAGCCACTGGAGTTTATCCCAGGAGACCCCCAGCGAGCCGAAGACGGTCATCGCCCCCGCCACCAGAATCACATAATTGAGAATGGTGGTGATAGCGTACGACGCCCCCTGGCGCATATTCAGGCGCGAGAGCACCAGCACCTCGAGCAGGCCCGGAAGGTTGCGAATTAGCGCCCAGGCCACCATCGACGAGACCAGCGCAAAGAGCAGGCTACCCAGGGTGACATTTTTCACCACCGCCGCGCCCGCTTCGGTACCGTTGTAGTGCCACAGGGTTATGCTATCGAGGTAAGCAAAGACGGTGATTAAGTCAGACCAGATTGCCCAGAACAGGACGGCAAACAGAGCGATCATCACCAGCATAGTAATACGCAATGTCTGCTGGTTAACCTGCTCCAGCGCGATGGTCGGCTCTTCCTGCGGCTCGGCCCCTTCCGCCCCCTCTTTCACCATGTTCTGGCGGCGCGCCAGTGCGCGGCGATACGCAATACGACGCGCAGCAACGCTCAGGCCGCGGAGCACGGTCTGGTAGAGCAGATTCCAGAGGATGACCAGATAGACGGTTTCAATCCAGCGCCCGGAGAGGCGCAGCGTGGTATAGAAATAGCCCGTCGCGGTCAGCACCATTAACGCCAGCGGGATGATCGACAGTATGGTCACCGTGACCAGGCGAATCGTGTGCGACTCTTTATCGCGCCAACTGTCGCGGCACATCGGCCACATGAGTACGGCGATCAACAGCAGGTTGAACAGAATCACAAACTGGCCTAAGACATCATCCATCAGGTGTAATGGCGAAAGCTCCGCCACTACTGACCAGAAGTGCAGCGGCAGCAGCGCCAGGCTGATGCGAACAATCTGACGACGCCAGTGGCTGGTCAGTTTCTCCGGCATATTGAAGTGGCACACCGCCACGCCGTCTTTTTCCAGTACCTTCCAGCACAGGCCAAAGACCAGCCAGAACAGCGCCAGTTTCTTACTAAAGGCCCACAGCAGATCGCTAATATTCAACTGCATAGTGAGCAGAATCAGCCCTACCGCCAGAATCACCAGGCAGATGGGCAAGGCACGTAGCAAATCAATCAGAATCGCTTTCGGCGTGTGCATCTGGCTATCGTTACGCAACTGCCCGACCTCATGCGCCAGCTTCGACTGGTAATTTTTAAGCCAGTTTAGACGCCAGCGAATCAGGCCCGCAATCAGCAACAGCGGCAGTCCGGCCAGAAACGCAATCGCGGCGGCAGGCCATGCTTTTTCCCAGTTCACGGTGATTTTCATCGCCTTGATCTGATCTTTCAGGGTGGCGGGGAAGGATTTGATCCACTCCCAGTCCATGGGTTTATTGCTATTCACCCAGAAGATTTGCTGGGTCAGGATCTCTTGCAGGCTCTTCGATACGCTCACCAGCTGTTGCTGATTGATCTGCAGGTTGATCGCCATCATCAGTTGATTCCCCAGCTGTTTGTTCAACTGATCAAGCAACTCGCGGCGCATATCCACTACCTGCAGCAGCGCATCGTGCACTTCATCGTTCACTTCGCTGGTATGCCCCTCTTCCACTTTGGCGACAAAACTGTCGCTCTGGAAGAGCGCATCGCGCTGCTGATTCACCTCAAACTGTTCAAGACGCAGGTCAGCGATGCGGTTGGTCATATCCTCCAGTTCATCGGCTGAAGGCAATGTTTGCTGTTGCTGGTAGAGAATACGGGAGAGCAGCAGACTGCCCTTCAGAACCGCAATCTGCTCTTTAATATTGCGTTCCGACTGCAGGGCGCGATCCAGCCAGTTTTTAACTTTGATGTTCTGCTGAACCAGGGCGTTGCCGTTTTCGGTAGCGTTGATCAAACGCTGGCTGAGCTGATGGTTCACCTCCAGCTCCTGCTTCACCAACGGGTTTTCCTGTATACGGGCGGTCTCGTCCGGTGTGACGGCTTCTTGTGCTGTCTTCTCGGTCAGGGTCAGGCGTTTACTGTTAACCGCCTCCTGCAGCAGTTGCAGTTGGTGTTCCAGACGGTTGATGTTGGCATTGACGTAATCACGTTGTTTTTGCAACGTATCCTGCAGGATGGTATTCCCTTCCAGGCTCTTACGTTGCTGGTCGATTTGCGCGTTCAATAGCGTTTGCTGTGCCAGCAGCAAAGTCTGCTGGGTCGGTCGTAACGCGGTTTCGCCCACCGCCGTGCCGTTCAGACGATTGCGGATCTCCTGCTGCTGCTGGGAGGCGGTATACATGGCGTTCTGCACGCGCTCTGGCTGTGTCTGCAGTGAAACCAGTTGGCTATTGTACGTCGAGAGATCGCTCTGGGCGGTTTGCAGATCATCCAGCAGTTGGGCCACGCGTGATTCAAGCTGGCGCAGAGAGAGCGTCGCCAGAGTTTTGCGTGTTTCAGCGTCGTTATCTACATCACTCAGGGCGTTTAACCCTTCGGTCGCCTTACGCATGTTTTCAGGTGCCTGAAGCACTTTCTGACGCAACTGGGTGGTTTCGGCTTTAATACGCTCGATTTTATCGAGCGTTTCCAGCGTCTCGGTCAGGTCTTGCTGAACAAGTTTATCTTGCGGCGAAAGGTCTTTCTGCTTACTTAACGCATCCAGTTGGCTTTGCAGATCTGCCCGGGTTGGCGTGTCGGTGCCATTAGCGGCTCGGGCAAACGCCGTGTGTGAAGTTATAAAGAAGAACAGTATGAACAAAACCAAAGCAAAAAACGGATTTTGCCTGCGAGTGAAGTGCGACATAGTGGTTGGTATGCTGTGCAATGGATGGCCAAATTGGTTAGGCGTGAAGAATATCACGGCAACCGGAAGCGGAATAGCGCCAACGCTTTCGACCAGGAAAATTCCTGGCTACTCAGGCGGATAAGAGGTCGGGACTGGATCGCAGCGTGGGGCAGAGCTGGTACATCTCCAGCAGAATCTCTACATAGTCCCTCGCTTCGCGTTTTAAATCGAACGACTGGGGGGCAAAGAGCCAGTTCTCCATTATGCCGGAGATATAACTGCGCATCAGAATTGCGGCACGGCGGGTAAGTAAATTGGCGGGGAGCATTTTCGCATTAATACAGTGCACAAGTGACTGTTCTATACGATCGTAGCTCTCAAGGCAAAGGCGTCGCTGCGCTTGTTGCACAACGGCCATTTCGCCGACAAATTCACATTTATGAAAGATAATTTCCATCATTAATCGGCGACGCTCTTCATTAACTGTCGCCTCAAGAACATAGACCAGAATTTCTCTGAGAACGGACAGTGGATCGTCAGGGAATTTTGCCCGATACTCAGTCTCAAGATCGCCAATACTGGATTCTGAAAGCTCCCAAATTTCACCGAATAAATCTGACTTATTTTTGAAATGCCAGTAAATCGCGCCCCGTGTCACGCCCGCCGCTTGCGCAATCTGCGCCAGCGAGGTGGAAGAGACACCCTGTTGCGAGAACAAGCGCATAGCAACATCAAGAATGTGTTGTCGCGTCTCAAGTGCTTGTTGTTTGGTTTTTCGTGCCATACCTTGGTGAATTAACAGGAGTCAGATTTACATACATTTATGAATGTATGTACCATAGCACGACGATAATATAAACGCAGCAATGGGTTTGTGGACGTTTGATCCATTGATCAATTTGAAATCGGACACTCGAGGTTTACATATGAACAAAAACAGAGGGTTAACGCCTCTGGCGGTCGTTCTGATGCTCTCAGGCAGCTTAGCGCTTACAGGATGTGACGACAAACAGGCTCAACAAGGAGCGCAACAGATGCCAGAAGTTGGCGTTGTGACGCTCAAAACTGAACCTCTTCAGATAACCACTGAATTGCCCGGTCGTACCAGCGCTTACCGTATTGCGGAAGTTCGTCCTCAGGTGAATGGCATTATCCTGAAACGTAATTTCACCGAAGGTGGCGATGTTAAAGCGGGTGACTCTCTGTATCAGATTGATCCAGCAACCTATCAGGCCTCTTACGAAAGCGCGAAAGGCGATCTGGCCAAAGCACAGGCAGCGGCGAAGATCGCACAGCTGACGGTTAACCGTTATCAGAAACTGTTGGGTACCCAGTACATTAGCCAACAAGAATATGATAGCGCTCTGGCAGATGCCCAGCAGGCGAGTGCGGCGGTTGTCGCGGCAAAAGCCGCCGTTGAGACTGCACGTATTAACCTGGCCTATACTAAGGTCACCTCACCTATCAGCGGCCGTATCGGTAAATCGTCCGTCACCGAAGGGGCGTTGGTGCAGAACGGTCAAACCACCGCGCTGGCCACCGTGCAACAGCTCGACCCGATTTATGTGGACGTCACCCAATCCAGCAACGATTTCCTGCGCCTGAAGCAAGAGCTGGAAAACGGCACGCTGAAACAAGAGAACGGCAAAGCGAAAGTGGAACTGGTGACCAGCGATGGCATTAAATTCCCTGAAGCGGGAACGCTGGAATTCTCAGACGTCACCGTTGACCAGACCACAGGCTCTATTACCCTGCGTGCCATCTTCCCGAACCCGAACCATACGCTGCTGCCAGGTATGTTCGTGCGTGCGAACCTGGAAGAAGGGACAAACCCAACAGCGCTGCTGGTACCTCAGCAGGGTGTCACTCGTACACCGCGCGGTGATGCGAGCGTACTGGTTGTTGGCGCAGAAGATAAAGTCGAAACCCGCAACATCACTGCCACTCAGGCAATTGGTGATAAATGGCTGGTAACGAAAGGTCTGAAAGATGGCGATCGCGTCATTGTGACCGGCTTGCAGAAAGTACGTCCAGGCGCACAAGTTAAAGCGCAGGAAGTTGCCTCTGACGATAAACAACAAGCTTCGGCCGCTGGCCAGTCAGATCAGTCCAAGTCTTAACTTAAACAGGAGCCGTTAAGACATGCCTAATTTCTTTATCGATCGCCCCATATTCGCATGGGTGATCGCCATAATTATCATGCTAGCTGGGGGACTTGCGATCCTGAAGCTGCCTGTCGCGCAATATCCAACGATTGCGCCGCCGGCGGTGACGGTCTCCGCAACCTACCCAGGGGCTGATGCGAAAACGGTGCAGGACACCGTAACGCAGGTTATCGAACAGAACATGAACGGTATCGATAACCTGATGTACATGTCCTCCAACTCTGACTCCACCGGTACGGTTCAGATCACCCTGACCTTCGAATCCGGTACCGATGCGGATATCGCGCAGGTACAGGTGCAGAACAAACTGCAGCTGGCGATGCCACTGCTGCCGCAGGAAGTACAACAGCAGGGCGTGAGCGTCGAGAAATCGTCCAGTAGCTTCCTGATGGTTGTCGGCGTAATCAACACCAACGGCACCATGACCCAGGAGGATATCTCCGACTACGTGGGCGCCAACATGAAGGACGCCATCAGCCGTACTTCGGGTGTGGGTGACGTACAGCTGTTCGGTTCCCAGTACGCGATGCGCATCTGGATGGATCCGAATAAACTGAACAACTTCCAGTTGACGCCGGTTGACGTAATCAACGCGATTAAAGCGCAGAACGCCCAGGTTGCAGCCGGTCAGTTAGGCGGTACACCGCCGGTGAAAGGCCAGCAACTGAACGCCTCAATCATCGCGCAAACGCGTCTGACCTCTGCCGATGAGTTCAGCAAAATTCTGCTGAAAGTGAACCAGGACGGTTCTCAGGTTCGCCTGCGCGATGTGGCGAAGGTTGAACTGGGCGGCGAGAACTACGACGTCATTGCTAAGTTTAACGGCCAGCCGGCATCCGGTCTGGGTATTAAACTGGCGACCGGTGCGAACGCCCTTGATACTGCGACTGCCATCCGTGAAGAACTGAAGAAAATGGAACCGTTCTTTCCGTCTGGCCTGAAAATTGTTTATCCATACGACACCACCCCGTTCGTTAAGATCTCGATTCACGAAGTTGTGAAAACCCTGGTCGAGGCGATCATCCTGGTGTTCCTGGTGATGTATCTGTTCCTGCAGAACTTCCGTGCGACGCTGATTCCAACCATCGCCGTTCCGGTCGTACTGCTGGGTACCTTTGCGATACTGTCAGCCTTCGGCTTCTCGATAAACACGTTAACGATGTTCGGGATGGTACTTGCCATCGGCCTGTTGGTGGATGACGCCATCGTGGTGGTTGAGAACGTTGAGCGCGTGATGTCCGAAGAGGGCCTTCCGCCGAAAGAAGCCACGCGTAAATCAATGGGCCAGATCCAGGGCGCACTGGTCGGTATCGCGATGGTACTGTCCGCTGTATTTATCCCGATGGCCTTCTTTGGCGGTTCGACCGGTGCCATTTACCGTCAGTTCTCTATCACTATCGTGTCAGCGATGGCGCTGTCGGTGCTGGTGGCGTTAATCCTGACGCCAGCGCTTTGTGCCACCATGCTGAAACCGATTCAGAAAGGTGGACACGGCGAGCATAAAGGCTTCTTCGGTTGGTTTAACCGCATGTTCGATAAGAGCACGCACCACTACACCGATAGCGTAGGTAACATTCTGCGCAGCACCGGTCGTTATCTGCTGCTCTATATCATTATTGTGGTCGGTATGGCCTACCTGTTCGTTCGTCTGCCAAGTTCGTTCCTGCCAGAAGAAGACCAGGGCGTGTTCCTGACCATGGCGCAGTTGCCTGCGGGTGCCACGCAAGAACGTACCCAGAAAGTGCTGGATGAGGTTACGGATTACTACCTCACCAAAGAGAAAGCCAACGTTGAATCCGTGTTTGCGGTAAACGGCTTCGGCTTTGCGGGTCGTGGTCAGAACACCGGTATCGCCTTCGTCTCTCTGAAAGACTGGGCTGACCGTCCGGGCGATGAGAACAAGGTCGAAGCCATTACTGGCCGTGCGATGGGCACCTTCTCGCAGATTAAAGATGCGATGGTCTTCGCCTTCAACCTGCCAGCGATTGTGGATCTGGGTACGGCAACCGGCTTCGACTTCCAGCTGATTGACCAGGGTAACCTGGGCCATGACAAACTGACTCAGGCGCGTAACCAGCTGTTCGGCGAAGTCGCGAAACACCCAGACCTTCTGGTAGGCGTGCGTCCTAACGGCCTGGAAGATACTCCGCAGTACAAGATCGATATTGACCAGGAAAAAGCACAAGCCCTGGGCGTGTCTATCAGCGACATCAATACAACTCTGGGCGCAGCCTGGGGCGGTAGCTACGTTAACGACTTCATCGACCGTGGTCGTGTGAAGAAAGTGTACGTGATGTCCGAAGCGGAATACCGTATGTTGCCGAACGACATCAACAACTGGTACGTGCGTGGTAGCAATGGCCAGATGGTACCGTTCTCTGCCTTCTCCACTTCCCACTGGGAATATGGTTCGCCACGTCTGGAGCGTTATAACGGTCTGCCGTCGATGGAAATCCTCGGTCAGGCAGCACCAGGCAGAAGTACCGGTGAAGCCATGGACATGATGGAAGAGCTGGCAAGTAAACTGCCTGCGGGTATCGGTTACGACTGGACGGGGATGTCCTATCAGGAACGCCTCTCCGGTAACCAGGCCCCTGCCCTGTATGCCATCTCGCTGATTGTGGTCTTCCTCTGTCTGGCTGCACTGTACGAGAGCTGGTCCATTCCGTTCTCGGTCATGCTCGTTGTCCCACTGGGGGTTATCGGTGCGCTACTTGCCGCAACCTTCCGCAGTTTGAACAACGACGTATACTTCCAGGTGGGCCTGCTGACAACCATTGGCTTGTCGGCGAAGAACGCGATACTTATCGTCGAATTCGCCAAAGATCTGATGGATAAAGAGGGCAAAGGGCTGATTGAAGCGACTCTGGAAGCGGTACGTATGCGTCTGCGTCCAATCCTGATGACCTCCCTGGCATTTATCCTCGGGGTTATGCCGCTGGTTATCAGTTCTGGCGCAGGCTCCGGTGCGCAGAACGCCGTAGGGACGGGCGTAATGGGTGGGATGGTTACTGCAACCATTCTGGCTATCTTCTTCGTTCCGGTGTTCTTCGTGGTGGTACGTCGCCGCTTCAGCCGTAAGAACGACGATATTGAGCATAACCACCCGGTTTAAGTGACCGATACCGGTTTCACTCGATAAAAAGGCCGCATTTGCGGCCTTTTTTATCTCTAATGAAAATCATAAAATACGCTTATTGCGAATTATTTATTTAATGCCATTCTCTGAGGGCATATCATATTTAAACGAAATCTTTTACATAAATTCTCAAATTTATGGAAAGGCCCCACTATAATAAGATTATTCCTGGCGATTGCCCTTAATGTTCTTAAGTTATGTCTGTTTCCATACTGGGTTCGCCAGTAACATCATGATTGCCATAGATGTAAGATAATTTTCCCTTTAACTCATCCGATTAGATGGCGACATCCTGCGTTCGCGCTGCGTAATTGTAATTTTTCGTAATAGCGCGGTGAAATCCGAATCAGAGTGTCTTATAGTTAAAGAGAAGAGGAAAAAGCGCCGTTTGAAAGGTTTTTAGTAAGTTGTATCCATCCCGAAATCGATGTTCGGTGAGTAAAAAATCACTCAGAAGGGGATGCGCTATGGACGAATACTCTCCAAAAAGGCATGATATTGCGCAGTTGAAATTTCTCTGTGAATCCTTGTACCATGATTGCCTCGCCAACCTTGATGACAGCAACCATGGCTGGGTTAATGACCCAACCTCTGCCATCAATTTGCAGTTAAACGAGCTCATTGAACATATAGCGACCTTCGCTCTTAATTATAAAATTAAGTACAACGAAGATAATAAGTTGATCGAGCAAATTGACGAGTACCTGGACGATACATTTATGCTGTTCAGTAGCTATGGCATTAACTCACAAGATTTGCAGAAATGGCGTAAATCTGGCAATCGCCTCTTTCGCTGTTTTGTGAATGCAAGCAGAGCAAATCCTTTAGGCTCGTATGTTAAAACTATTACAAACAATTAGGTGGATTTATGTCTGAAAAACCATTAACTAAAACAGATTATTTGATGCGTCTGCGACGTTGTCAGTCAATTGATACGCTGGAGCGCGTTATTGAAAAAAATAAATATGAGCTTTCGGATAATGAGCTGGCGGTATTTTATTCAGCGGCCGATCATCGCCTTGCAGAACTGACGATGAATAAGCTGTACGATAAAATCCCTACATCTGTGTGGAAATTTGTACGTTAATCATTTGCCTGATTTAATGAGACAGCGAAACCCCGTTTGTCGTTAACTTCTCGATTTTATGTCACTATGGCGGTTCGCCGCTTCCGGCACGTGCGGGCGAAACTCATCGCCCCGGGATACCCTGCTTCGCCTTAAGCCGCCCTTTAATGTTGACCACCGTCCACGCCACTGCAACTGTTATGTTTTTTCGCGGTGAAACTGTTACTTTTTTCGAACAATAGGGTCACTTAAAATGTACAGGTTCCCCTGTGTGTACCGACTTTTAAAGGCAGAAGATGACCGAAATACAGCGCCTGCTCACCGAAACCATCGACGATCTCAACGCGCGTGAAAAGCGCGACAACAAGCCGCGTTTTAGCATCAGCTTTATTCGTAAACACCCTGGGTTATTCGTTGCCATGTACGCCGCCTGGCTGGCGACATTGGTGGTGATGTTACAGTCGGAGACTCTGGTGGGATCCGTGTGGTTGTTGGTGATTCTGTTTATCGTCTTTAACGCATTCTTTTTCTTCGATGTGAATCCCCGCTACCGCTATGAAGATATCGATGTGCTTGATTTCCGCGTGTGCTACAACGGGGAGTGGTACAACACCCGCTATGTGCCGGGCCAGCTGATCGACGATATCCTGCACTCACCGCAGGTCGAAGAAGAACAAAAAGCTAAGCTGCAAAAAATGATCGCCACCAAAGGCGAGCTCTCTTTCTACGACGTGTTTACCCTCTCCCGCACGCCTGCCTGATGTTGCGCCTGACTTGCCGCCGACATCCCGTCGGCAGCAAGCAGCCCTTATCCGATAAACAGACGCTACGCTTAACGTCTCTTTTTACGCCCCTGCACCGCCTTAAAGCGCGGGTTTGATTTGCAGATAACATAAAGTCGCCCTTTACGCTTTACGATCTGACAATCAGGGTGGCGCTGTTTTGCACTGCGTAATGAGTTCAGAACCTGCATGTTTAACCTCTTTTAACATCGATAAAACGGCCAAAGCGCTGACGGAAACGCGCTGTGCTGCCCTCGTTGGAGAACGATTTCTGTTTGCCGGTATAAAACGGATGCGATTGCGACGATACCTCGATGGTCACATAGGGCCATGTCTGCCCGTCGAGCTCGATTTCACGATCGGTTTTAATGGTTGAGCCGACTTTGAAGAACGCATTGGCGCTGGTGTCGTGAAACACGACAGTACGGTAGTGGGGGTGAATATTCTGTTTCATCTTTATCTCGTCATGTTTTGTTATAACATAACAATTAGCTTATCTGAGGCAGATGATAAAAACAACCGCCTTCAACCTTCGCTCTCTTTTCACAGCGTGATTGTGCTGAATGAAATCAACGTCAGCCGCGTGCTATAACACTATTATTAAGCCACTCTCTCTATTCCGTCATTCGCTTGCGCGCCACAGGTACTGGCGTGGCAAAAAGGAAACTGGAGCATGACAACCCGACACCTGGTCAAGCTGGTGACCTGCGTACTGATTCTTGCCGTGCTTGCACCGCTGGGCCTGAGCGTATGGCTCGCTCACCGCCATGCCGAAGAGAAGTTTTATACAGACCTGGATAATTACGCGTCCCGCATACTGCTTCGTACGAATCGGGTACTGGAACAGGGAAAATCCGCTCTGATGCACATGCAGCAGTTTAAGGGGCCGATCTGTGGCCCAGAGCATGCGCTGGAAATGCGTCGGGTCTCTTTCTCTCATCGCTATCTGCAGGAAGTGATTTACGTCGATAACCTGAAACCGCTCTGCTCATCGCTGGAACGTACCAGCCACGGGCAGCCTTTTCCCCGGGCAATGCGGATAACCCCGGACGGCTATCGCGCCTGGCTTACCGCACAAAACGATATCGGCGTTGACCGTTATATGGCGGCGCTTGGCACGCACAATTATATCGTGATGATGGATCCGGCATCGCTCATCGATGTTCTCCCCTTCGGCTCCTGGCCCATTGAGGTTGCGCTGGTTGGATTACGCCGCAATATCGTCTTCGCGAGCAGTAGCCATCTCGAGATATCTCTTCTGAATCGGCTTCAGCAAGCCGAAGATAATCATCTGCAGTACGACGGTACCCTCTATAACATTCACAACGTACCCGACCTCGGTATCGCAATCGTGACATGGTCCTCCCTGCGCCCGCTACAAGAAAACTGGCTCAATCAGCTCTATTTTTGGCTCCCTTTTGGTATCTTGCTTAGCGTGTTAACGACCGGGTTCGTGTTGAGAATTTTAAAGCGTCTGCAATCTCCCCGGCATCGCCTGCTGGATGCCATTAACGCCCGCGAGATCGTTGTGCACTATCAGCCCATCGTTGAACTCAGTAGCGGTCGCATCATCGGTGCAGAAGCACTTGCCCGCTGGCCGCAGCAAGATAAGAGCTATCTTTCGCCGGACATTTTTGTCCCGCTGGCGGAACAGACCGGTCTTATCACAAATCTGACGGCGTTGATCATTGAGCAGGTCTTTGAGGATCTGGGTGAGTGGCTACACCAGCATCCGCACCTGCATGTCTCTATCAATCTGGCTCCCGCCGATCTGCTTTGCCGATCGCTGCCTGCACTATTAAGCCGCTTACTGAACCAGTGGCAGATCCCGCCTGCGCAAATAGCGCTGGAGCTCACCGAGCGGGGATTTGCCGACCCTGCCGTCAGCGCCCCCGCCATTGCGGGTTTTCGCCGTGCCGGCCACGCGATCTATATTGATGATTTCGGAACAGGTTACTCCAGCCTCAGCTATTTGCAGGATCTGGACGTAGACACGCTCAAGATCGATAAATCTTTCGTTGATGCGCTGGAGTATAAAAACGTGACGCCCCATATCATTGAAATGGCGAAGTCATTGAAACTGGCCATGGTGGCAGAAGGGGTAGAAACCGAAGGCCAGCTGGAGTGGTTGCGTCGCCACGGTGTGCAATATGGCCAGGGTTGGCTGTACAGCAAGGCACTACCGAAGGAGGCCTTTATCACCTGGGCCGAACACAACCTGGATCCCGAGTAATTCGAACCTGACAGAAAGCCCGGCGGGTGCCGGGCGACAGGATTACTCGTCAAGCAGCGGAGAAAAACCTCCGTAGATCATGCGTTTGCCATCGAAAGGCATGGAATCACCCATCTCTTTCATGCGGGGATCGTTCATCATCTTCTGGTTCGCCGCATCACGCACCTCCTTCGAGGGATATTCGATCCAGCTAAAGACAACTTCTTCCCCCTCTTCCGCTTTCACCGCCATGCGAAAATCGGTCAGTTTGCCATCCGGCACGTCGTCAGCCCAACACTCGACAATGCGAAGCGCGCCAAATTCTTTAAAGAGTGGCGCAGCCTTCGCCGCCAGCTCGCGATACGCCTCTTTACTGCCTGCAGGAACGGCGAGGACAAAACCATCGACATACTTCATCAGTAAAACCTCCGAAGTGACTGTACGGCTACGTGGTGTAGCCGTATCTGCCGATCAAGTTTAGTTCTGCTGCCAGCTAAACGCGTAGCGCACCCGTTTCTGTTGCAGGATAAACTCCGGGGATACGCTCGGACTCCAGGAGTCATCGCCGCCGACGCCCATATGGAACCCATCAAGATGCAGCCAGCAGCCCGCCTCTTCCTTCAGGAGATGATGATGCGACGTTTCGCGCAGCTGCGCCTGGCTGTAGCGGCTCACGGCAAAATGGAAGGCCCCACGTAGGTGATGAGCGCCTAACAGGAGTTCGCGGGTATCACAGCGCAGGCCGTTATCCGTAGGGAAAATATAGGGCGTATGCATTTCTGCCAGCGGCAAGGTCCAGCGGCCCTGGCGCGCGGCCAGTTTGCGGTCCGGATAGTTTTCATATGGCCCAAGCCCACTCCAGCTCACGGTATGCGGTATAGAGGCCAGTTGGCAGCTCAGCCCGATACGTGCCGGCTCAGGAATATCATTAGCCACCTGCACCTCGACATCCCCCATCAGCACGCCCTGATCGGTGATACGCCAGTTCTTGCGGCTGATAAACAGCAGTTTGCTTTCACTCTCCCAGGCGTGCACCGTGGTGATCGTCACGTCACGGGTATGCTGTTCACCTTCGCACTGCAGCAGGCGCGGGGTCAGATTATACATACCTGCCGCTTTCCAGCGCTCAACCCAGGCGTTGGGATCGATGCGGGTCACTTCGCTGACGCCGATATCATTATCGAGCGGCGCACGGGTAAAGCTATCGCAAAGGGGAGCCAGCAGCGTGGCGTCACCCGCCTTCCACCACTGGGTCAGATCCCCACTCTGCCGACTGAATTGCCAGCGCTGCTCGCCGTGGGTGACCACCAGCGCATCATCTTCAACGATTAAGCAGGGTTTTTCCCCTGCCGCCACGGCCGGGGCAATAAACAGCGGAGCAGGAAGCTGCCACTGATCCCATGCGCAAAGGTGATTTTCTGGCGACCAGGCGGTCGCCGCAGGCTGAATAACCTCCACGTTCAACCAGACCTCACCCGGTGCTGCTTTCAGCTCTGGCAGTTCCAGCACGACGCGCTGCGTTCCTTGCGGAGCAATATTCAACGTCACCTCGCCAGAGGCCAGCACTTCACCGTCGCGCGCCACTGACCAGCGCAGCAGCTCGTTATCTGTCGTGCGGAACAGATAATCGCTCTGCACCTCAATCTCCAGCGGGGAGCAACTGATGCGGGTAAAGGTGAAGAACTGCTGCGCGCGCTGGGCTTCGTAAAGCGCGGGATGCGGCGTGCGGTCCGGGAATACCAGCCCATTCAGGCAGAACTGACGGTCGTTAGGCTTATCGCCAAAATCGCCGCCATACGCCCAGTAAGCCCTGCCCTCATCGTCATGCCGGGTTAGCGCCTGGTCAACCCAGTCCCAGACGAATCCCCCTTGCAGGCGTGGATAGCTGCGAAACGCCTCCCAGTATTTGGCGAACCCGCCGAAGCTGTTGCCCATCGCATGGGCATATTCACAGAGGATGAGCGGACGCGTTTCATCCGGCATCCCTATCCACTTTTTGATTGACCATTTCGGCACTGCCGGGAAAGGCTGGTCCTGATCGACACGGGCGTACATAGGGCAGACAATATCGGTTGCTGCCGTGTTTGCTCCACCGCCCTCATACTGTACCGGACGGGTGGGATCGGTGGTTTTTATCCAGCGGTAGAGGGCGTCGTGATTAGCGCCATGTCCGGACTCATTGCCCAGGGACCAGACAATAATCGACGGATGGTTACGATCGCGCTGCACCATCCGGGTGACACGTTCGCTCATCGCAGGCAGCCAGCGTGGATCGTCGGCCAGTCGGCTCATCGGCACCATGCCATGGGTTTCGATATTGGCCTCATCGACCACGTACAGCCCGTAGCGATCGCACAGACGGTACCAGAGAGGATGATTAGGGTAGTGTGAGCAGCGTACAGCGTTAAAGTTGTGCTGTTTCATCAGCTCAATGTCGCGACGCATGGTCGCTTCATCCATAACCTGGCCGCGCTCAGGGTGATGCTCATGACGGTTCACCCCGCGAATCAGCAGCGGTTCGCCGTTGACTTTCAACAATCCGTTGCTGATTTCCACGTGGCGGAAGCCAACGTCACAGGCTTCCGTCTCCAGAACCTTGCCTTGCGCATCGTGAAGCGCAATGGTCAGACGGTAAAGCTCGGGTGACTCCGCACTCCAGAGGGCCGGTTCCGCCACGGGCAGGGTCGCCACCACTCGCTCTTGCCAGTTACCCCGCTCATCTATGACCGCGGTACCCGCTCTGCCGCTGACGTTGCCCACCCGCGCATCATCACGCCAAAGCGTGAACAGCACTTCGCAATCCGCATAATCTGGCCCTTCCAGTTTCACCTCCAGCTGTAACGTCGCCCGGTCAAATTCCGCGTTCAGGGCGGTGACCACCTGGTAGTCAGCAATGCGGGTATCCGGTTTATGCAGCAGCGTGACATCACGGAAGATGCCACTCATGCGCCACATGTCCTGATCTTCCAGATAGCTCCCGTCACACCAGCGCAGCACCATCACCGCCAGGCGATTACTCCCCACGCGCAGTACATTCGTCAGATCAAACTCAGCGGGTAGACGGCTATCCTGGGAATACCCCACCCACTCGCCATTACACCAGAGGTAAAAGGCCGAGTTCACTCCATCAAAGACGATGCGCGTCTGACCGCTTTGCAGAGACTCGCTATCCATCTCAAATGTGAGCGAGTAACAGCCGGTAGGATTTTCCGCGGGTACGAAAGGGGGATTAACCGCAATGGGATAGGTAACGTTAGTATAGATGGGGGTATCGAAACCCTGCATTTGCCAGTTTGAAGGCACCGGCATACCGGCAGCATCCGGGCAATCACTGTGTATCCAGCTCTCCGGAACCTGTTCTGGTGCGCTGAAAAAGCTGAATTGCCACTCACCGTTCAAAGAGCGCAATGCCGACGAGGGCTGCTCGTCACGCGCGCTGTTCTCCTCTGGCCAGCCGCTGAGGGGAGCATGGGCAGGAAGTCGATTCCATTGAGTGACGCCGGGATTTTCCCAGTCACGGCGGGCAAGGATAGCGCTGAGAGTCAGCGGAGCAGGACAGGACATAATTACCTCTTTGCGAAGCGCTCACAATTTTAGCTAACATGCCCTGGCGAAAGGATGGGGTAAAGCAGGATCGCCTCGTGAAGCGAGGCAGATCACAAAAGTCTTATCGACGTGCCAGTTGGCCAGCCAGGATCGCCAGCGATTTCAACTGTTGAGCAAGTTCCTCGTTACCTTGCTGTTGCGCGCCCTGCCGCGCCGTTGAATGGCGCTCGACCAGGCTTACGGGCAATTGCGTTTGCCCGGCCTCTTTTTCTGTTGGTGGCGACAGGAGCCACTCGACGCTACGCTGCCCGGCCTCGCGGAAGGCCTGACGTATCGTGGTCAGTGGCGGGGTAAACCAGGCGCTGTCTGCAGTATCGTCAAAGCCCACCACCGAGATCTGTCCGGGCACCGCCACGCCTTTTTCAGCGCAGGCACGCAGCCCCCCCAGCGCCATCTGATCGTTGGCGACCAGAATCGCCTGCGGCAGGGCGGGTCCAGCCAACAGTTGATGCGCCTTTTCATAGCCCGATGCGGCGCTCCAGTCTCCCCAGGCCACCGCACAGGGTTCGATTCCAGCCTGCGCCAGCGCCTCTCGCCAGCCGCTCAGTCTTGCGCGGGAGGAGACCGAACTATCCGGCCCGCTCAGCAGAGCGATCTGCCGGTGTCCCAGCGCGAGAAGATGTTCGACGCCCAGTCGTGCCCCCTGTTCCGCATCGAAGACCAGACTCTGCACTGGCGCATCGGGCGAAACATCCAGGAAAAGCACCGGGACCGGCGCGGCCTGGGCCTGCAACTGCTCCGCCTGCGCGTTTTCCAGCGGAACGTTAACCAGCAGCCCTTCAACCCGCTGGGCAAGAAGATCCTGAAGCGCGGCCAGACACTGCTGCGGTTGCTCCACCATCGAAATCAAGACACTGGCGCCTCGCTCCCCGGCGCGGGATTTCACCGCCGAGGCGATCTGGGAAGGCGCATGTAGTGCCAGATCGGTGGTAATCAGCCCGAGCGTATGGGTTCGTTTTCCCGCCAGCTGCTGTGCGCCACGGTTCGGGACATAGTGCAGCTCGGCCATCGCCTGCTGCACCTTTTCCCGCGTACGGGTGGAAACGTGTTCCGCGTCGTTAATGACGCGGGAGACAGTTTGATAAGAGACGCCCGCGAGGCGAGCGACGTCATATAACGTGATCGATTTCATGCGCATTGCGTGGTGAGGAGAGAGGCGTCCATTCTGTCACAATGCACAAGACAAAGCTTGTGAGCGCTTCGCAAAATTAGACAGAGCGCTCAGCCTGGCCGGTAACAATACGCGCCGGCGTATGACGAAACCAGGGCAGACAGAGCTGAATCAGCGGGCCGATGCAGAGTGCGTAAAGTACGGTCCCCACGCCAAGGTTGCCCCCCAGCGCCCAGCCGATAAGCAGAACGGAGACTTCAATCGCCGTACGCACGCTGCGCACCGACCAGCCGGTGCGGGCATGGATGCCGGTCATCAGCCCATCGCGCGGTCCGGCGCCGAAGCCTGCGCCAATATACATACCCGTTGCCAGCGCATTGACGATCACCGCACTCGCCAGTAAGGCACTGCGGACTACCAGCGAGTCGATAGGGGGGATCAGCGCCAGAGACGCATCCGCTGCAAGGCCAATCACAATCACGTTACTGATAGTCCCTAACCCAGGGCGCTGGCGCAGCGGGATCCAGAACAGCAGCACGGCCGCACCGGTCAGGATCATTACGGTACCAATGTCCATCGCCAGTAATTTTGTCACCCCCAGGTGAAAGACGTTCCAGGGATCTGCGCCGAGGCTGGCGCGCACAAACATAGCGGTAGAGAGCCCGTATAAACTCAATCCCACATACAGCTGAAGTAAACGACGTAACATGATTTCTCTCCGAATATCCCGGCTTTCATCATTACCTGAAATGGCATTATGATTAATATCCAGTTTTAAAAAAGTGGACTGCATATGTCATCTCGTCGCTTTGGAACTCAGTCATTAATGCGGCTGCTGGGGCACTGGCAGCAAGAGCACTCTCGCACGCCGATCTGGCGCCAGCTAGCCGACGCGCTGCGTCTGCTGATCCTGGATGGACGGCTGGCGCTCGATACGCGCCTGCCGGGGGAGCGTGAACTGGCAACCTCGCTGGGGGTGAGTCGCACCACGATCAGCAGCGCCCTCGCCCATCTGCGCGACGCGGGTTATCTTGAAAGCCGACTCGGTAGCGGTTCCCGCATAACCCTCCCCGATAGTCGCGCCATTCCCACCCGCGCAGTTGCCAGCGAAGCGCTGGATCTCTCCACCGCCGCCCTCGGCGCCGGGCCGGAGATCTTTCAGGCCTACACGCATGCACTTACGGCGCTTAGCCAGCATCTGACCCATACCGGTTATGACCAGGCTGGCCTCCAGCCGCTGCGGGCGGCCATCGCCTCACGTTACACCGCCCGGGGGTTACCGACCCGGCCAGAAGAGATCATGGTGGTGAACGGTGCCGTCAGCGGCCTGGCCCTCGTATTGCGGATGCTAACCGGTCCGGGCGATCGGGTGGTGGTTGATCACCCTACCTACCCGTTAGCCATTGCGGCCATTCAGGGAGCGGCTTGTCGCCCGGTCGGGGTTTCGCTTCCCCAGACAGGCTGGGACATCGACGGTTTTGCCGCCACGCTGGCCCAGACCGCGCCGCGGCTTGCGTACCTGATGCCAGATTTTCATAACCCGACCGGACGCTGCATGGACAGCAATACGCGAGAAGCCATCGCCGCCATCGCCGCCCGCACCCGCACGACGCTGGTGGTGGATGAGACCATGGTTGACCTCTGGTACGACGCCCCGCCCCCGCCGCCCCTCGCCGCGTTCGATAAGCAGGCCAACGTCATTACGCTTGGGTCCGCAGGAAAAAGTTTCTGGGGCGGCCTGCGGCTGGGGTGGATCCGCGCCTCTTCCCGTACCATCGCCTCCCTGACTCAAACGCGAGATACGCTTGACCTGGGTTCGCCGCTGCTGGAGCAACTGGCGACGCTGTGGCTGATTGAACGGAGCAACGAATTTCTGCCTGCCCGGCGAGAGATGCTTAACGCACGGCGGCGACACTGTAGCGAGTTGATGCAGGCGCACTTCCCCGACTGGCGTTTCCAGCAGCCGCAGGGAGGCTTATCGTTCTGGGTGGAGCTGCCAGATCTGCTGGCAACGCAACTGGCCGCGCGCGCCGAAACGGTCGGTATTCATCTGGGCACCGGCACAAGGTTCGGCCTGTCGGGTGCCTTCGATCGCTATCTGCGTATGCCTTTTTCGCTGGAACCGGCCGAGCTGGAGAGCGCACTTTTACGAATAAAACCGCTGTGGCAGCCCCTTAATAATGGTGGGTCGGCAATAAAGCGAAATATTGTGTAGCCTGAATATAAAAAAAAGCAAACGGCACGCGCTTGCTTTATTCGGCAGAAAAGTGATGCCGTGCACAATTATGATTTTTCAGGTCTAATGTAAAAAGCGTCTGACTGTAACTGATACAGTCAGACGCTTTCTGGCGACGCCTGTTCAGTGCTGCGGAGGAATGGGGAAACCTTTTAGCGAAATAACAAAATCATCGCCCTCTTTCTTTATTTTTGCGCCGGTATCGCACCAGTCTGACGCAATTCGAAAGAATTCATCACTACCTACATTCCAGCCCAGGCGGACATGTTTGACATAGCCAGATCGCAGGAGTGAACAGGCTTCCTGATAGTCACTGGCAGTAGAATGTTGTGAATGTTTCATTTTTTCTTCTTCAGAATTTTACGCAATGCCTTGATTTCTTTAGGAGTAAATGGCGTAACGTTCTCTTCTTCCGTATGCTGATTGTCGATATCCTCTTCCGTTACTCCCGCCTCTTCTACTGCTTCGAACGCCAGCAGCAGCAGTTTTTCTGTCGTAACACTGAGATTCTCGTTATTAGCTTCTGCATACTCACGGAGTCTCTCTTTTAAGGTTCCGTCAATTTTCACATTCAGTACAGCTGTTGTCATGGTGCGGCGTCCTTTGTCATAATTTCTTAATTTAATACACGAAGTTATCATTATTATCCAGATATATATTCATAGCTTATATACCTACTGATAAATCATAATTAACCTGCCTGTCCTTTATGACAAAATAATGACAATTACATTTCAGTTGAATGACAGCTTAAGTATAGTCAGGTGAAACTTTTATTACCCATAAATTAATTAAGCCTTCGCGCTATCGTAAAATAATTTGCCTGACGGGGGTCACATCAGCTAAAAAATCATGTTCATCAATAAGATAATCAGTTTCCATCCGGGAAGGCCACAAGGAGTGGTGCATGAGCACCTTTAGCGACAAGATTGATCAGCTGGCAGACGAACTTAACATCCCCCGCCACACCATTGCGTATCAGTTCATCATCAATAACACCCTGGCGTCCGATCGCGGTAGTAAAGCCCGACGCTCACTCGGCACGCTTTATGCGCTTTACGTGCTCTGTAATGCCTGGAACAACAATCAGCGTGAAGGCACCACCTTCACCGCGCTAATGGAGGAGATGCGTCGCCTGCCGTTTGGCTCCAAATTACAAAACCATGCGCTGGACAACCGCCTGAACGATAAAATTCGCCGCGGTTTTGGCGCCAGTGATGCGTTACTTCCGGTTAGCGCCGTGCCAGAAAAGAAGCGCAAAATCTCCGCAGAATTTCTGACCCAGCATGGTATGAACGCCGACTCGGCGGCGCTATTTATCACCCGTGCTATCGATCTCTATGTCGCCGAAATTACGGAAAATCAGAACGCCTTTCTCAAAGAGATCGAAGGCGCCACCAGCGCACAGGAGATACTGAGCTTTGTTGAAAAATCATGGCACCCGAAAGCCGATGCCCGACTGTTTGAAGTGGTTTCCTATTCAGTGCTTAAGCTGCACTACGCCAGGATGACGGTCAAAATTAATGACGTGGTTAAGCCCTGCGAGCTTTTCAAGACCGGGCGCACCAACGCCAACGATGGCGGAATTGATTTCGTGTTACGTCCTGAAGGCCGCTTCTTCCAGGTCACTGAGGTGCTGGATTTTAAGAAGTACTTTCTCGACTTTGATAAGACCAACAAATTCCCGATCAGCTTTGTTATCAAGACGCTGAAGACGCCCGACGAGGCCTTTAACGCCATTCGCAACAAGGCGCTAAAATCGATGGAACAGGCGGTGGCAGACGGTTATATGTCGCTGTTTGAAGAGATTATCACCGTGCCGACGCTGCAAGCTATCCTCGGCACGGTGGCGAAGTCGGAGGCGCAGATCCAGCAGCTAAAAGCGGTGATCTGCGAAAACTTCAAACTGGAATATGGTCTTCTGGATTAGTTGGCCCGTCGTGAGGGGTATTGGTGCCCCTTACGTTTTTAGAGAGGTTTTTGGTTTTGCGCTTTTTCACCTTTTCGAGCTCTTGCTCTGTGAAGTGCGAGGCCACCGCCAGGCGACGGATGCCCATCTTCACATACTCTTCGTTGATCTCAATTCCCACAAACTGACGCCCACACTCAATGGCGACCGCACCAGTGGTAAAGCTGCCCGCAAAGGGATCGAGCACCACATCGCCCGGATTAGAGGACGCCAGAATAATTCTTTTCAGCAGCGCCGTCGGCTTTTGCGTCGGATGGTTTTCATATTCATCCATCAAAAAACGCACGCGCGGAAACTCCCAGACGTTACCCGGCACCTTTTGGGTGTTATAGGGCTGCGGCGGATTTTTTCGGTAATCGATGAGGGCGCGTTTCGCACCGGTAGGCGCTTCGACCAGGATAGCATCGCTATTAAAGGTGTACTTCTTCGCGTTTTTAACCATCATCAGGATCGGTTCATACATTGAGCCGAAGAAACGCTTTGCCTGCACGCCAGAGCTGTCGTAAGCCCAGACGATGCGGCTTTTAATCTCAAACAGCTCGCGGCATTTGATGTCGATATAGGGCATGTTTTCAGTGCTATTCATGATGTACATGGTGCCCGTCTCTTTCAGGACGCGGTGGCACTCATCAATGCACTCAAACAGCCAGGCGTGAAATTCCTTTTCGTCCCACAGTTCACGCAGGCCATCGAAATCCTTGCCAATATTGTAGGGAGGATCGGCAAAAACCAGATCGATACTGGCATCTGGCAGCTTTTTAAGCTCTGTCAGCGCATCGCCATGGACGATTTTAGTGCTGTTATCTCCGTAATATTTTGCGTTGATGTCAATTTTCATGCGCCATCTCACCAGGAACTTTTATCGTCAATATTAACTGTATAAATAACCATACTCAAGCTATCTGCCAGAGGGTTATTGTAGCCTGAATGGGAAAATAAGAATTTACGGCGGGGGAATTGGGTGGGGGCCCTGCCAGCTACATCCCGGCACACACGTCGTCTGCCCTGGCTGCTTCCTTCCGGACCTGACCTGGTGAACAGAGTAGCGTTGCGGGAGAACCAACAGAGCCCCCATTGAGAGCGTTGATAACCAACGCGCTGGCGCATTATCCCTGCACAGGATCGCAATTGCAAGTTAACCGCGACCGGATGATGGTTTATTGCGCAGCATGGCCCGTGATTGCGCTATTATTCTCCGTTATTTCGCTCAGTCAGCAGGAGTATTCATGGAACAGCACGACGGATTCCCGCAGCGGGTATGGCAAATTGTCGCCTCCATCCCCGAGGGAACGGTTACCACCTATGGCGATGTAGCACGTCTGGCGGGTTCGCCACGTGCCGCACGACAGGTCGGCGGCGTGCTTAAACGGCTCCCGGAAGGGAGCACCCTGCCCTGGCATAGGGTGGTCAACCGCCACGGGCAAATTTCCCTCACAGGCCCGGATTTACAACGCCAGCGTCAGGCACTGCTGGCTGAAGGGATACAGGTATCGGGAAAGGGTGAAATTGATTTGCAGCACTACCGGTGGATTTACTAAATCCCCTCCCGGGCGGGAGGGGATAGGGTCTTAGTACTGCGTTGGTGCAGGCACTGCGGAAGATGGCGTAACCTGCGTCGGTGAGGTTGATGGCACCGTCGTCGTCGCGCCACCGCTCTGCTGGAGCGGTACTGCCATTTGCTGTACAGGCACCAGCACCAGATCGGCTTTGGTACCGCCCTGGTTGATTACTGGTTTCACCGTATCGGTGACAAACACCAGCTTATCGTCGACCGTGATTGCTGCACTTAACAGAATCCGGGCGTTGGGCTGCACATCAGACGGATTGAAAGGCAGGACGAAGCTAAATGGCGCCTGTTTGCCCTCGGT
Organism: Leclercia sp. UBA2479; assembly: GCF_002341985.1. Classification (NCBI taxonomy): domain Bacteria; kingdom Pseudomonadati; phylum Pseudomonadota; class Gammaproteobacteria; order Enterobacterales; family Enterobacteriaceae; genus Leclercia; species Leclercia sp. UBA2479. The sequence continues at coordinate 376,917 of NZ_DDPB01000013.1, forward strand.
ACGCACCGCTTTCTGTGCCAAAACTTTTGACGGGGAGTCGGCCAGCGAGGCATCAGACAGGGTGACGGTCAACACCGCGTCAGGCGGTAACGCCACTTTCTGACGGATCCAGACTGAACCGGTTACTGATGGCTGCTGAATGGTTGGCTGTGTCGCTACGCCGGAGGTATTTGGATTAGGCGCTGGCGTCTGAATGTCTGCACTTTTGTCTGCACAGGCGGTCAGAGCAACCGCTACCGCTAAACCACTTAACGCGTGCACGAGTTTCATTGAGTTCTCCTTATCTTCAATGCACCAGCGGGATCGATACCGCCAGAAGAGTGGTTAAACAAAGTTAACGTGAGTAAGTGTGGCACACATCACTTATTTATGCCTGGATTCGCCTCGTTATTCAGACTATTGCACCCATCGGACCACTTGCATTTCTGCGTTATACTCTGGCTATCTTTCGCCACGGCGTATTTATTGAGGACGATTATGAGTCAGGCACTAAACAATCTGCTGACATTACTTAACCTGGAAAAAATAGAGGAAGGACTCTTTCGGGGGCAAAGCGAAGATCTGGGTTTACGTCAGGTCTTTGGCGGTCAGGTTGTGGGGCAGGCTCTCTATGCGGCCAAAGAGACCGTACCCGCAGAACGCCTGGTCCACTCCTTCCACAGCTACTTTTTACGCCCGGGCGACAGTCAAAAACCTATCGTTTATGACGTCGAGGTGCTGCGTGACGGCAACAGCTTTAGTGCCCGTCGCGTTGCCGCGGTGCAAAATGGTAAACCCATCTTCTATATGACCGCCTCTTTCCAGGCACCAGAGCCGGGCTACGAGCATCAGAAAACCATGCCCCCTGCCCCGGCACCGGATGATCTCCGTTCTGAAACCGAAATCGCCCGCGACCTTTCACATCTGTTGCCACCGCAGGTCAAAGAGAAGTTTCTTTGCGATAAGCCGCTGGAGATCCGCCCGGTGGAATTTCATAACCCGATGAAAGGTCACACCGCAGAGCCTGCGCGCCAGGTGTGGATCCGTGCCAACGGTACAGTGCCGGAAGATTTTCGCGTGCATCAATACCTGCTGGGTTACGCCTCTGATTTCAACTTCCTGCCTGTTGCGCTGCAACCGCACGGAGTAGGCTTCCTGGAAAAAGGAATGCAGGTAGCCACCATCGATCACTCTATGTGGTTCCACCGTCCGTTTAATATGAACGAGTGGCTGCTGTATAGCGTGGAGAGCACCTCGGCATCCAGCGCGCGTGGGTTTGTGCGGGGTGAGTTTTATACGCAGGATGGCGTGCTGGTGGCATCGACGGTACAGGAAGGCGTCATGCGCAACCGCGGCTAACCCAGACAGGGGGATGCTCATAAAAGCAAAACGGCAACCCAGGGTTGCCGTTTCGTTATTGACTATGCGTTGTAAGCATTCTCGCCGTGGCTGTTGACGTCCAGCCCTTCGCGCTCCTGCTCTTCCGGTACGCGCAGACCCACGGTCATGTCAGCCAGCTTGTAACCGATAAAGGCCACCACGCCAGACCACACTACCGTAATCGCGATGCTCTCGAGCTGCACCAGCACCTGATGAGTCATGGTTACACCTTCTGCGTAACCGACGCCGCCGAGCGAGGTGGCTGCGAAGATACCGGTCATGATGCAGCCGACGATACCGCAAACGCCGTGCACGCCGAACACATCGCAAGGGTCATCCACACGCAGAATACGTTTCAGTGCCGTTACGCCCCACAGACCCGCCAGACCCGCGACGATACCGATGATCAGCGCGCCGCCGACGCCAACGAAACCACAGGCGGGGGTGATACCGACCAGGCCCGCAATGGCACCGGAACAGGCGCCCAGCAGAGAGGGTTTGCCTCGTACGGCCCACTCACCAAATACCCAGGAGAGAATCGCACCCGCGGTCGCTACCACGGTGTTGACGAAAGCCAGCGCCGCGATTTCGTTTGCTGAGCTTGCTGAACCGGCGTTAAAGCCAAACCAGCCGAAATAGAGGATCGCGGTGCCGGTGAAGACCATCGGCAGGTTGTGCGGTTTAAAGGCTTCTTTGCCAAAACCAACGCGTTTGCCAATCAGGTACGCCCCAACCAGACCCGCAACGGCGGCGTTGATGTGCACCACCGTCCCGCCGGCAAAGTCCAGCGCGCCGTGAGAAGCCAGCAGACCGCCGCCCCAAACCATATGCGCCACGGGCACATAAGAGAGCGTCAGCCAGACCACCACAAAAATGAGCACCGCAGAGAAGCGAATACGTTCCGCCAGCGCCCCCACAATCAACCCGACGGTGATGCAGGCGAAAGAGCCCTGGAATGCTACGTGGATATACTGATAGAAGCTGCCCATTACCGCGGTCAGTTCGATATTTTTCAGCATCGCCCAGTTGAAGCTGCCAAAGAAGGCGTTACCCTCGCCAAACGCCAGCGAGTATCCGTATACCACCCATAACACGCAGACCAGCGCAAAAGTTACCGCAACCTGAGTGAGCATAGAGAGGACGTTTTTACCGCGAATCAGGCCGCCGTAGAACAGCGCAATCCCGGGAATGGTCATGAACAGCACCAGTGCGGTGCAAATCATCATAAAAGCGTTATCCGCTTTGTCGGCGACCGCCGGCGCAGCCATTGCCAGGCCTGGCAACAACGCCAACGATCCCAGAGCCGCGTTAAGAGTTGTTTTCTTCATTATCTTGATCCCTATCACTGTGTGCCCGGTGTTTTACAGCGCTGCTTCGTCGGCTTCGCCCGTACGAATACGAATGACGCGTTGCAGTTCGGCAACGAAAATTTTGCCGTCGCCAATTTTGCCGGTGTAGGCCGCTTTGCTGATGATATCTATCACCTCTTCCAGCTGATCGTCGGCAATCGCCACATCAATTTTTACCTTTGGCAGGAAGTTGACGCTGTATTCCGCCCCGCGGTAGAGCTCTGCATGGCCTTTCTGACGACCAAAGCCTTTCACTTCGGTGACAGTCAGCCCCTGAATACCAATGGAAGACAGCGCTTCGCGAACGTCTTCAAGTTTGAACGGTTTGATTACCACGGTAACCAGCTTCATAAATCCCCTCCAGTCAGAATTCGGTAGTGGCTTCAGCTAACACGTAAAAGATATTGCAAGCGCTGTGCCAGAATTCTTAAAAGAGGAAAATTTGCTGGCCGACGCCGCGTAATCAGGAGGGATTGGCTAAGGGTAAGGCGTAACGAGGCGGGAGAGTGAGTGGCGCGAAAAAAAACGCACCATGACAGTGCAGGGCGCGTTTCATTTTTGCACCAGCAGTTTTACCTGTTAGTGCATTGCCTGTTTTTGGTGCATCAGGCGCTGAGTGACTCCTCGCGAGTGCTGGCCTCCAGCTCCTCGCCCGCTAGCTGCAGCTGATACATCTGCCAGTAACGGCCTTTCGCCTCAAGCAGTTGCCGGTGTGTACCCCGCTCTACGGCCTGTCCGCGGTGCAGCACCAGAATGGTATCGGCTTCAACGATGGTGGAGAGTCGGTGAGCGATCACCACCAGCGTGGTTTGTTCACGAACCGCCGCCAGGGCCTGCTGGATAGCCTGCTCGGTGCCGGAGTCGATACTTGCGGTGGCTTCATCAAGGATCAGCACCTGCGGCGTCTCAATCAACACCCGCGCCAGCGCCAACAGCTGTTTTTGGCCCACCGACAAATTATTGCCCTGCTCTCCCAGCCGCGTATGGATGCCGTCATGTAAGCCCCGCGCCAGTTCAGCCAGCTGCACCTGCTCCAGCACGGCCCACACCTGCTCTTCGCTGTAATCACGCCCCAGCGTAACGTTGGCGAAGAAGGTGTCTGCCAGCACCACCGGATCTTGTTGCACCATCGCCACCCCTTTGCGCAGCGTGCTGTGGCTCAGAGTCGCCAGCGGACGACCATCAAGACGGATCTCCCCCTGCGTCAGCGGATAGTAGCCCATCAGCAGGCTGGCTAAGGTACTTTTACCGCTCCCGGTATGGCCCACCAGCGCCACAAAGCTGCGGGACGGAACGTGAAGATTGATGTCCTGCAATACCAGACGATCGTCGCGATACGCAAAAGAAAGATTATCAATAGCGATATCGCCGCTTTGCAGCTCCCGGGTGTCCTGGCCGTACATCTGACGCGGCCTGTCCATCAGTTCAAACACCCGCTCGCCCGCGACAACCGCCTGTTGCAGCATTGATTGCTGCGTGGTGAGTTCGATTAGCGGTTCGTTTAAACGCCCAAGATAGCTAATGAAGGCGTAGAGAACCCCCACCTGAATAGTGCCGTTGGCCCCCAGACCAAATTGCAGGAGCAAACCACAGAGGATCAGGGCCGAAAAGAGGCTCAGCAACGGGCGCAGCAGGAAGCCATCCAGCCGCAGGGTCTGCATGCGCGCCATATAATGTGAACGGCTCGCTTCCCCCATCCGTTCACCAAAGCGCGCCTGCTGGCGGAACTGCTGGATCACACTCATACCATTAATGACTTCGTTAAAGCCGTCGTTAATGTCTGCCAGGTAGGCACGCACACGACGGACGATAGGCGTGCTGTAACGCTGGTAGATCATCATGACAATAAAGACGGCAGGGAAGATCGCGATCGCCACCAGCGCCATGCGCCATTCAAGGCTGAACATCGCCACCAGCATTGCCCCAATCAGCGCCGCGCTGCGCAGCACCGTGGAGACCACGGTGACGTAGAGATCGCGGATCACTTCCGTATCATTGGTTACGCGAGAGATAATCTGCCCCACCGGCTGGGTATCAAACTCGCTCAACGGCTGGCGCAGCGCAGCATCCATGACGTCGGTACGCAGTTGCTGGACCACGCCTACGGCGGCCTGGTTAAAGAGCAGCGATTGGGCATAGTGCAAACCGGCAGCTAACAGCTGCAGACCGACGTAAGCCACCCCCAGCCCGGCAACCAGGCCCAGCGGCAGGTAACTTTTGGCTACCATGTTGTCGATAAAATAGCTGATAAGCAGTGGCCCGCTCACTTCAGCGATCGCGGCGATCCACAGCATCACCACCGCCAGCGATAGCGGTTTTCGCCACGGCGAGCCGTAGGCCAGCAGCCGCTTCAGGATAGGCCACAACTGTCCAAAACTACGCATCGCTGGCCTCCTCATTCACTTCCGGCGCATCATCCAGCGCGGCTTCTAGCTGTTGATAGCGATACATATCGCGATACCATCCAGGTTGTTCTGACAACAGCTCGTGCTGCCCGCGCTGGGCAATATGCCCATGCTGCATCACCAGGATCTCACTCGCTTCTGTCAGGGCTGACAGGCGATGGGCGCTGATGATCACCGTGCGGCCTTCGCCCCACTGACGCAGGTTATGCAGGATCTGATGCTCGGTACGCCCATCTACGGCCGATAGCGCATCATCCAGAATCAGGATTTCAGCATTTAACAACAGGGCACGGGCAATCGAAATACGCTGTTTTTGGCCGCCAGAGAGCATCACGCCCCGCTCGCCCACCTCAGTTTCATAGCCCTGCGGCAGACGTAAAATATCCTCATGCACGCTCGCCAGACGGGCGACATGTTCAATCTCCTGCTGGGTGGCCTCAGGGCAGCCAAGCGCGATATTACTGGCAACCGTATCGGAGAAGAGGAACGGCGTCTGGCTCACCACGGCCAGCCGGCTGCGCCAGCTATCCAGCTGCAGGCGGGTCAGGGGAATGTCGTGAAAACGGATATCTCCCTGGTCGATATCAAAATGACGCTGGATCAACGATAGCAGGGTACTTTTGCCTGCGCCGGTCGGGCCGCAAATCCCCAGCATCTGCCCGGGACGCAGGGCGAAATGAACATTCTCAAGGGAGACCCGTTCGGCGTGCGGGTAGCTGAATGAACGGATGGCGACCTTCAGCTCGCCGCGCCCTTCCGGCACCGGCTCGCTCCCGTCATTTACCACCGGGGCCTCGGCGAGCATGTCGCGAATACGGCTATAGGCCGCGCTACCGCGCTCAACAATGTTGAACATCCATGCCAGCGCCAGCATCGGCCAGATCATCAGGCCAAGATACATGGCAAAGCTGGTGAGCTGACCGAGCGTTAACGAGCCCTGAACCACCATCCAGCTTCCGCCACCAATCGCCAGCATGTTCGCCATGCCGATAGCGATATAGATAGTGGGATCAAACCGGGCATCGATGCGGGCTACCCGCATATTTTTTGCGCCCGTATCGGCGGCATCGGCAGCGAAGAGCGACGATTGCCGGTCTTCCAGGCCAAAGGCTTTAATCATTCGAATACTGGTCAGGCTCTCCTGCGTGCGATCGTTCAGCGAGGAGAAGGCAGCCTGCGCCAGCTTAAAGCGCTCATGTAGCTGATCGCCATAACGTTTGATCGCCAGCGCCATGACGGGCATCGGCAACAGGGCCAGCAGCGTTAACTGCCAGCTGATCTGGGTCGACATCACTATCAACACCGCGCATCCCATCACCAGCGAGTCAACCAGGGTTAAGACCCCTTCTCCGGCGGCAAAGACCACGCGGTCTACATCGTTAGTGGCCCGGGCAATCAGATCCCCGGTGCGGTGACGCAGATAGAATTCCGGATGCTGACGGCTAAGCTGACGATAAAAATCTTCACGCAGTTCCACTGCTAATTGGTAGGACGCGCCGAATAACAGGACACGCCAGACATAGCGCAGCAGATAGACCACCACCGCCGTCAGCACCAGCGTGCCGATCCACATCAACACCCGTGCGGTGGTGTAATGCTGTTCCGTAACGCCATCCACCACGTACCCCACCACCTTAGGCGGAATAAGTTGCAGAATGGCAATGATAATAAGCAGGGCAACTGCGCCGAGGTAGCGTTGCCACTCCCGACGAAAATACCAGCTTAACTGAGCAAATAATCGCACGCGGTCTTTTCCTGAAGGTCTTGTTCCGGCCAGGCCGGGAGGTTATTCAATGGGTAACGCTGTGGTGTATTTAATCTGTTCCATGGCGAAGCTGGAGGTGACATCCGACAGGCCGGGCACGCTGTTGACCAGCCGTTTGTAAAAGTCATCATACCGTTTCATGTCCGCCACCTGAACGCGCATCAGGTAGTCGTACTCCCCCGCCATGCGCCAGAAACCGAGCACTTCCGGCATGCCGGTCACCTCGCTCACGAACCGGCAATACCAGTCGCTACTGTGGTGCTGCGTTTTTATCAGCACAAAGGCGGTTAAACCAAGCCCCAGTTTTTCGGGATCAAGCAGCGCTACGCGGCCCAGCAAAATGCCCTCATCTTCCAGGCGTTTAAGGCGCTTCCAGCAGGGCGTGGTGGTCAGATTAACGGCATCCGCCAGCGCCTGCAAAGAGAGGGTGCAGTCACTTTGCAGTAATGAGAGTAGCTTACGGTCAATTTTATCTAGCATAGCGCCCCCACAGAGAAAATTTTTCTCCTTACATTCTATTTTAAAGGCCAGATAGCAACAATTTTTTCTGTGCTTTTCGCTATGCTGGGCACAAAATGACAAACGGATAATTACGATGAATAGCACCTGGGTTAAACATGCCATCAGCGAAATCAACGCCGACTATCAGCGATCGGCCGATACCCATCTCATTCGCCTTCCGCTGCCGGGTTTTGCCGGGATTCAGCTCTACCTGAAAGATGAAAGCACTCATCCGACCGGCAGCCTGAAGCATCGCCTCGCCCGCTCGCTGTTTTTATATGGCTTGTGTAACGGCTGGATAAAAGAGGGGACTCCCATTATTGAGTCCTCGTCGGGATCTACCGCCGTGTCAGAGGCGTATTTCGCCCGCCTGCTGGGCCTGCCGTTTATCGCCGTGATGCCCGCCTGTACCGCAAAGCGTAAAATTGAACAGATCGAATTTTATGGCGGCCGCTGCCACTTTGTTGAGAGCGCATGTGAAATCTATGCGGCCTCAGAGATGCTGGCCCACGAGCTGCACGGCCATTATATGGATCAGTTCACTTACGCCGAACGTGCCACCGACTGGCGCGGTAATAACAACATTGCCGACAGTATATTCCGCCAGATGCAGTGCGAGCCGAACCCGGTGCCGATCCACATCGTGATGAGCGCCGGTACCGGCGGTACCTCGGCAACGATTGGTCGCTATATTCGCTGCCAGGGCTATGACACCCGCCTGATGGTGGTGGACCCGCAAAACTCCGTGTTCCTTGATTACTGGCAGAGCCGGGATAGCAGCCTGCGCAGCCCGGTGGGCAGTAAAATCGAAGGGATTGGCCGCCCGCGCGTCGAGCCTTCCTTTATTCCCGATGTGGTAGACGAGATGCTGCGCGTGCCGGACGCCGCCAGCGTAGCCACTGCCCATTGGCTGGAATCCCAACTGGGGCGTAAGGTCGGTGCCTCAACCGGCACCAACATGTGGGGCGCGTTACAGCTGGCAGCCCGGATGCGCGACGCGGGCCAGACCGGTTCCATAGTGACCCTGCTGTGTGACAGCGGCGAGCGCTATCTCGACACCTATTATAATGCGGAGTGGGTAGTCGCGAACATTGGCGATATTTCAGCCTGGCAGCAAGAGATTGCCCGGCTCGTGAAATAAAAAAAGCCAGACGGACGTCTGGCTTGCTGGAAGGGTCTCACTATTCGGGGGAATAAGGAAGATTTGGTGTGTCCAGCCAATGGGTTAAATAGTGGGACACGGCTTCGTTGCGGCAGTGTCCAATAATCGGGAGGTGCGAAAGCTCAGCAATCAGCTGCGGCATCGCATTGCCCATAATCAATCCGCGACCAACGCTGCCCAGCATCTCGCGGTCATTCATGGCATCGCCAAACGCCATACACTCCTGCAGGGTAAGGCCCAGGTGATCGCTCAGCACCGCCAGGGCAGAGCCTTTGTTACACCCCACCGGCAGCACCTCGAGACAATATTCTGCCGAGAAGGTGAGATGCACCCTCTCGCCCAACGCCTCGTTCAACTGAATGCGCAACCGACACAGATCCTCATGATCGCCGCAGAAACAGATCTTCGTCACGGCATAGGCGGGAAGACGACGCAGGTCAGTTAGCTGATAATGAAAACCGCTGTAAGCATGAGCGTGCAGCAGTTCGGGGATTTCCCTGTTGGTAAACCAGCCATCATCATTAAAGACGTGAATACTGGCTTGGGTATCCCAGGTGCTGTGCAGAACGATATCCGCCACCTGCGGATCAAGATCCTGACGGTGGAGTTCCTCCCCTTCCAGCGAGTGAATACGCGTCCCGTTGCCGGTGATCAGAAACGCATCCAGCGAAAGTTTACCCATCAGATGGCGCATCTCCAGCGCGTGGCGGCCTGTGGCAAACGTAAGAGTAATATCACGCTCACGCAGGCGCTTAAGTGCGCTCAGGGTTTTTTCACCTAACCGGTGATCCGGCATTAATAGCGTACCGTCCATATCGAATGCAGCCAGGCGAGCCATGCGTACTCCCGAAAGTGTGATGCGTTTAACTTGTGGATCAGTATCACCTGAGATATACGGAAGTAATACTGAATAGTTAAATAATATTGTTCCGGGTTTTCTATGCGCCTTCTTAACCGTCTTAATCAGTATCAACGGCTCTGGCAGCCTTCAGCCGGGGCACCGCAGCAAGTGAGCGTGGCTGAGCTGGCCGGCCGCTGTTTTTGCAGTGAACGGCATGTGCGTACGCTATTGCGACAGGCGCAGGAGGCGGGCTGGTTGAGCTGGACGGCACGGCCAGGGCGCGGTAAACGCGGTGATCTGCTCTTCCATGTTACCCCCGACGCGTTACGCAACGCGATGATGGAAGAGGCGCTTCAACGTGGTCATCAACAGACGGCTCTGGAATTGGCGCAGCTGGCGCCGCAGGATCTACACACACTGCTGCAGCCCTTTATGGGCGGTCAGTGGCAGAACGATACCCCAACGCTGCGTATCCCTTACTACCGCCCACTGGAGCCGCTGCAGCCGGGCTTTTTACCGGGGCGTGCAGAGCAGCACCTGGTAGGACAGATCTTTTCCGGTATCACCCGGTTTGACGACACGAGCAGCGAGCCGGTTGGCGATCTGGCACACCACTGGGAGATCGCCCCGGATGGCCTGCGCTGGCATTTTTACATCCGCTCAACCCTGCACTGGCATAACGGCGATAAGGTCGAGACCGCGCACCTGCAAAACCGCCTGGCGCTGCTGCTTGCCATGCCCGCGCTACGTAAGCTGTTTAACAGCGTATCGCGCATTGAGGTCACCCATCCTCAATGCCTGACCTTTATTCTGCATCAGCCCGATTACTGGCTGGCGCATCGGCTGGCGAGCTACTGCAGTCGGCTGGCCCACCCCAGCATGCCGCTCATCGGCTGCGGTCCGTTTCGACTGGCGATCTTCGGGCCTGAGCTGGTGCGAATTGAAAGCCATGAGCAGTACCATCTTAGCCACCCTCTGCTGAAAGCGATCGAGTACTGGATTACCCCGCAACTCTTTGAGCAGGATCTGGGCACCAGCTGTCGCCACCCCGTACAGATCGCGATTGGCGAACCCGATGAACTTGCCAGCCTGCGGCTGGTGAGCAACAGCATTAGCCTGGGATTTTGTTATCTGACCTTGCGCCAGAGTTCGCGGCTGAGCGAACTGCAGGCCCGTCGTCTTATTCAAATCATTCATCACACCGCGCTTTTGCATACGTTACCGCTGGAAGAAAATTTGATTACACCGGCAAACGAGCTCTTGCCGGGCTGGGCCATTCCCGAGTGGCCCGACGCGCAACAAACGGCATTACCAGAAACGCTGACCCTCGCCTACCACCTGCCCGTGGAGTTACACACTATGGCAGAGCAGCTCAGGCGCTATCTGGCACAGCAGGGTTGTCAGTTGCACATTATCTTTCACGATGCCAAAACATGGGATGGCTGCGGCGTACTGCCCCAGGCCGACATCATGATGGGCGACAGGCTTATTGGCGAGGCGCCAGAGTACACGCTTGAGCAATGGCTACGCTGCGATGTGCTGTGGCCGCAATTACTGAGTCCGGCCCAATATTCCCATCTTCTGGCTACGCTGGATGCAGTACAGGCGCAGCCCGCCGCCAGCGCTCGCGACTCAGCGCTAAAAGCGGTCTTCGCGGGTTTGATGGAGAGCGCCGTGCTGACCCCTCTCTTCAATTATCACTATCAGGTAAGCGCGCCGCCGGGCGTAAACGGTATTCGACTCAACCCGCGCGGCTGGTTTGAATTTACCGAAGCCTGGCTGCCGGCACCGGGAACGTGAAGAAGCTGGTCGCCGCTGCTTGCCCGCGTTACCATTGCGTTTTACACCGTTAACGTTGGGAAGAGATATGAAACGTGCCGTCGTCGTCTTTAGCGGAGGACAAGATTCCACTACCTGCCTGGTTCAGGCGCTACAGCAATATGATGAGGTTCACTGCGTCACCTTCGATTATGGTCAACGCCACCGCGCTGAAATCGATGTCGCCCGTGAACTGGCCATCAAGCTTGGCGCACGTGCGCACAAGGTGCTGGACGCCACTTTGCTGAACGAACTGGCGGTCAGTAGCCTCACGCGCGATAGCATCCCGGTGCCAGACTACGAACCCGATGCCAGTGGCATTCCCAATACCTTCGTCCCGGGGCGTAATATTCTCTTTCTGACCCTGACCGCGATTTATGCTTATCAGGTTCAGGCCGAAGCGGTGATTACCGGCGTGTGTGAAACCGATTTTTCTGGCTACCCCGACTGCCGCGATGAATTTGTTAAAGCCCTCAACCATGCGGTGAGCCTGGGCATGGCGAAAGAAATTCGCTTTGAAACGCCGCTTATGTGGCTCGATAAAGCCGAAACCTGGGCGCTGGCAGACCACTGGGGCAAGCTGGAGATGGTGCGCAATGAAACTCTCACCTGCTATAACGGCATTAAGGGAGATGGCTGTGGCCAGTGCGCGGCCTGTAACCTCCGGGCAAACGGCCTGAATCAGTACCTGGAGAACAAAGCCGGAGTGATGGCTTCGCTGAAAGCGAAAACCGGGCTGCAGTAGTTCCGGACTCGCCGGGTGAAAATCCTTCACCCGGCAGGTTTCCACTTTATTTGATCAGCTTTTCCAGTTTTTCCCGCAACTCCCCTTCCAGCGGCAGCGCTTTTTGGGTCTTCAAATCGATACAGACGAAAGTGATCAGCGCATCTGCTACGTTTTGCCCTTCGGGCTCCAGCGTCACGACCTGGCTCAGGACTCCGCTTTTGCCGTTGAGTTGCTGCACCTGACTGGTTACGGTAAGCAGATCGCCCAGTACGGCCGGGCGGCGATAATTGATGTTAATATTCACCACCACAAAAGCGATGTTGTGCGCCGTTAGCCACTGAAAGCTTTCGCTGTTTTCCAGCCCATCCCACCGCGCCTCTTCCAGAAATTCGAGATAGCGGGCGTTATTGACGTGCTGATAAACATCCAGATGAAAACCACGTACTTTGATTTGAGTCTGCATAGCGCAATAGCCTTTATTGTCTATTTATAGGATCAGAGGTCATAACTGGTATGACCTCTTTATCCTGGCAAACTTTTGCCACCGTGCAAGAAAAAAACTCAGAGTTTTAGGTTCGCCAGATTACGCTCAACCAGCGCGCTTCCCATGCCGGGCACCTGCTTCAGGTCATCGACGGTTTTGAAGGGGCCGTACTCTTCCCGGTAGCTTACAATCGCCTGCGCCTTCTTCAGACCAACGCCGTTGAGAATCCGGGCCAGCTCTTCAGCCGGGGCGCTATTGATACTGACTTGTCCATCTGCACTCTCCGTCGCTTTTGCCGGGGCCGCTGCGGCTGGTGCAGTCTTACTCTGCGGTGAGGCGACGGGGGCCGCCTGCAGAGAGACGCTAGTGGATAGACCGGCGAAAGCCAGGGCAATACAGAGAGCTTTGATTCCACGTTTCATACTGTTTCTCCTTGTTTGTTAACAGCCAGGCCACGATAGCCGGACGCTAACAAACGAACAAACAGCAGATGGCAGAAATGGAAAAGGCCGCGTAAGCGGCCTTTGAGAGTTGCAATGCGTTGCGTAAATTTGCGAGCAACGCTGAAATTATTGCTGCTGAGTTATGACATCGCCCAGCTTAATTTTGGCTTCTTTGCGCAGGTTGCTCATCAGCGCTTCGAAAGTGATCTGGGCATTGTTCTGGGTGATCCCCTGAACCATCGCCTTTTTCTGCGCTTCCGGCAGGGTGCCAGACTTCACTTCATCCAGAGCCAGAATAACCACGTTGCCCTGCATATCGCTTGCAATACCAAAGCTCGGTTTATCTTTCGCCGGCTGGCTCAGCGCAAAGGCTGCCTGGCTAACAGGATCCTGACCGGTATGGCTCAGGGTTTTGGCTTCACCGAAGCTCAGACCAGCCGCCTTCAGCGCCTCGTCGCCTTTCCCTGCTTTCAGCTCAACCAGCAGTTTCTCAGCATCCAGTTTGGCCTGCTGCTCTGCTTTGTTGTGCTGAACTATTGCCGTGATCTGATCTTTCACTTCCGCCAGCGGTTTAATCGCCTCTGGTTTATGCTCAGCTACGCGTAAAACGAAGGCGCGATCGCCGTCAACGGTGATGATGTCGGAGTTGCTGCCCGGCGTGCCGTTCTCACCCACCAGGCCACCGTTGAAGATAGCGTCTGATACAGGTTTGAAGTTCAGCTCTTCTGGCAGATTGTTACGACCAAACCAGCCCGTGGTCACCGCTTTAGCACCGGCAGCCTGCTCCGCGCCCGCCAGCGACTCGTTATCGTTGCTTGCGGCATCGCTCACTTTCTGCTGCAGCGCGTAGAAGGCATCCAGCGCTTTTTCTTGCTTCACTTTGGCGGCGATATCATCACGCACTTCGGTCAGCGGTTTCGTTTTAGCAGGCTCAACGTCGTCCAGGCGGGCAACCAGGAAGCCTACAGAAGATTTGATCACCCCTGAAAGTTGGCCTTTCTCTTTCAGACCGGCGTTTTTCAGCTCTTCTGGGGTGGTAGCCTCTTCCAGCCAGCCCATATCGCCGCCGTTTTTCGCAGAGATGATATCGGTGGATTTTTCTTTGGCAATGGTGGCAAAGTTTGCGCCTTTGTTCAGTTCGTCCAGCACGGCTTTCGCATCTGCTTCCGTTTTAGTCTGGATCACGCTGTAACGGTTACGCTGAGGCTGAGTGAACTGATCCTGATGCTGATCGTAGTAAGACTGAATATCGGCATCCGACGCATTTTCCTGCATCGCCGCGGCGTCCAGCTTAATGTAGCTGATGCGGAACTGCTCAGGTGCGGTGAAGTTATTTTTGTTCTGCTCGTAGTAAGCGTTAACTTCCTGCTCGCTCACCTTTTGCTTCGCGGCCAGAGCGTTAACGTCGAAAGTGGCTTCGCGAACAATTCGCTGTTGTGCAACAAGTGCCGCCAGCTCGTCGGTTTCGCCTTTCAGCATGAAATCGCTACCCACGATGGCGTTGATCAGCTGCTGCGTCGTCAGCTGATTGCGCAGCGCTTGTGCGTACTGGTCGGCTGACATGCCCATCTGGCCAATAATGGCGTTGTAGCGGGTGTTATCAAACTTGCCGTCGGTCTGGAAAGCAGGGGTTGTGAAAATCACTTTTTTCACTTGATCATCGCTGATACCCAGGCCGAGATTGTGGGCGTACTGGTCAAGCAGCGCTTCGTCGATAAGACGGTTCAGCGTCTGCTCACGCAGCGTTTTCATATAACCTTCGTTTGCTGCCAGTTCAGAGAACTGATCGCCCAGTTGCTGCTGCATACGGTTACGTTCATTGGCAAAAGCGTTCTCAAACTGCCCACGGCTAATTTCCTGGTCATTCACTTTTGCGGCATAGTTTGCGCTACCGCCAATCAGATATCCGCTTACGCCGGTCAAAATGAACGACAAAATAATGATACCGAAAATAATCTTGAGCACGAGACTGTTAGCAGCCGTGCGTAAGTTGTCCATCATGGTGTGACCACACTCCGCTGTAGGTGACTGGTGACCTGACGCTGGCGGAAATCCTGACCGCAGCGCGTAAAAATGTATTGTGACAAGAAAACAGGGCGATTGTCAGCCCACAACTCGCAGAAACTCGCAGAAAACAGTCCTGGACAAACAAAAAAGGCACATCAAATGATGCGCCCTTGGAGATGTCGACTTCCCTGAAGCAAAAAAGCAATCAGTTTACTGCGTCTTTCAGCGCTTTACCTGCACGGAAACCTGGAACTTTAGCGGCAGCGATGGTGATTTCTTTGCCGGTCTGAGGGTTGCGGCCAGTACGGGCAGCACGCTCTTTAACAGCAAAAGTACCAAAGCCTACCAGCGCTACGTCGTCTCCGGCCTGCAGAGATTCGGTAACAGAAGCAATCAGAGCATCTAACGCACGTCCAGCCGCAGCTTTAGAGATATCGGCACCCGCAGCAATTTTGTCAATCAGTTGAGATTTATTCACTCTTCTCTTCCTCTCTTTATAATTTATATCGCGCCTGAATCCTTCACAACGCGACCGCGCAGCAGTTATATCAGGCCTGCCATAACCTTACAACACCCGTTGTTGATGGCTGACCTAATCAGCAATCTAAATTAGCTATACAAAAAAAGGCTGGCAAGCCCGAAATGGCTCACCAGCCTTGTTTTTATTGACGCTCTTTGCGCGAGGTCACTATTTTGCCGTTACAACCTGCATTCCGGAGGGCTCATTCTGCAGTGCTAATGTCAGAACCTCTTCAATGCGTTTCACCGGATGGATCTCCAGATCGGCAATAACGTTATCTGGAATTTCTTCCAGATCGCGCTTGTTCTCGTAAGGAATAAGCACAGTTTTAATACCACCGCGGTGGGCTGCCAGCAGTTTTTCTTTCAAACCACCAATCGGCAGAACCTGGCCACGCAAAGTGATCTCACCGGTCATGGCCACATCAGCACGTACCGGGTTACCGGTCAGGCAGGAGACCAGAGCGGTACACATCGCGATACCGGCGCTTGGACCGTCTTTCGGCGTTGCCCCTTCCGGTACGTGAACGTGGATATCGCGTTTTTCGTAGAAGTCCGGATTAATACCCAGTTTTTCCGCGCGCGCGCGCACCACGGTCAGCGCAGCCTGGATGGATTCCTGCATCACTTCACCCAGAGAACCGGTATAAGTGAGCTTACCTTTGCCAGGCACGCAGGCAGTTTCGATGGTCAGCAGATCGCCGCCCACTTCCGTCCACGCCAGACCGGTGACCTGGCCCACGCGGTTTTCGCTATCCGCGCGACCGTAGTCGTAGCGCTGAACGCCAAGAAACTCATGCAGGTTTTCACCATTAATCTCAATCTGCTTCGCGGTTTTATCCAGCAGCAGTTGTTTGACCGCTTTACGGCACAGTTTTGAGATTTCACGCTCCAGGCTACGGACACCAGCTTCACGGGTATAGTAACGAATGATGCCAATAATGGCGCTATCGTCGACCGTCAGTTCGCCTTTTTTCAGGGCGTTGCGCTCAATCTGCTTCGGCAGCAGGTGGCGTTTGGCAATGTTCAGCTTCTCATCTTCGGTATAACCAGAGAGACGGATCACTTCCATACGATCCAGCAGCGGTGCCGGAATGTTCATGGAGTTGGAGGTCGCCACGAACATCACATCGCTCAGGTCGTAGTCCACTTCCAGATAGTGATCGCTGAAGGCCACGTTCTGTTCTGGATCAAGCACTTCCAGCAGAGCGGACGCCGGATCGCCACGCATGTCCGAAGACATTTTGTCGATCTCATCAAGCAGGAACAGTGGGTTTTTCACCCCCACTTTTGCCATCTTCTGAATCAGTTTGCCTGGCATGGAGCCGATATAGGTACGACGGTGACCGCGGATTTCCGCTTCATCACGTACCCCACCCAGCGCCATTCGCACATACTTGCGCCCGGTTGCCTGGGCAATGGACTGCCCCAGAGAGGTTTTACCCACCCCCGGCGGCCCTACCAGACAGAGAATTGGCCCTTTGATTTTATTCACACGGCTCTGGACCGCGAGATATTCAAGGATGCGATCTTTGACACGTTCGAGGCCATAGTGGTCGGTATCAAGGACTTCTTGCGCCTGGCGCAGATCTTTCTTGACCTTGCTACGGGTATTCCATGGCACCTGAACCATCCACTCAATGTAGCCGCGCACCACAGTGGCTTCGGCGGACATTGGAGACATCATTTTCAGCTTCTGCAGCTCGGCTTCCGCTTTCTCTTTTGCCTCTTTCGGCATTTTCGCGGCGTCGATTTTACGCTTCAGGGCTTCGTTTTCGTCCGGCGCGTCGTCCATCTCGCCAAGCTCTTTCTGAATAGCCTTCATCTGCTCATTCAGGTAGTACTCACGCTGAGATTTCTCCATCTGCTTTTTCACGCGGTTGCGAATACGCTTTTCCACCTGCAGCAGATCGATCTCGGACTCCATCATCGCCATCAGATATTCCAGACGTTCATTAACGTCGGACATCTCCAGCACGGACTGTTTGTCAGCCAGCTTCAGCGGCATGTGCGCAGCGATGGTATCCGCCAGACGCGCAGGATCGTCGATGCTGTTCAGCGACGTCAGCACTTCTGGTGGGATTTTTTTGTTCAGCTTGATATAGCCTTCGAACTGGCTAATGGCGGTGCGTACCAGCACCTCCTGCTCACGCTCGTCAAGCTGCGGTGAGTCAAGATACTCTGCCTTAGCAGAGAAGTGTTCGCCATCATCAGACAAGGTGGTAATACGCGCACGCTGCAGGCCTTCGACCAGCACCTTGACGGTGCCGTCAGGCAGCTTCAGCATCTGCAAAATAGAGGCCACGGTCCCGACGGTGAAAAGATCATTTACACCCGGCTCATCCGTTGATGCTTCTTTCTGCGCAACCAGCATGATTTTTTTATCATGATCCATGGCGGCTTCAAGACAACGGATAGATTTTTCCCGCCCTACAAATAAGGGTATGACCATGTGCGGATAAACCACCACATCGCGCAGCGGCAATACGGGGATTTCAATGCGTTCAGAACGCTCAGGATTCATAGAGCTCTCTCTTAGTTTAGTGTCCGCCAGGTAATCAGGCTGCGTGACTGTGCTTCACCCAACCATTAACATGTAATCCAGTATATGGGGATGTTTCCCACACATTCAACGTCATGAATACGGAAAAATAAAAGGGGGGATAAAATCCCCCCTTTTTGATTAACTGATTGTATGAGTTGGTGAATTATTCGCCAGAAGCCTGCTGCGCTTCTGGTTTGCCATAAATCAGCAGCGGCTTAGTTTGGCCTGCAATCACGGACTCATCGATAACCACTTTCTCGACCTCTTCCATAGAAGGAAGGTCGTACATGGTATCGAGCAGCGCGGCTTCAACGATTGAACGCAGACCACGGGCACCGGTTTTACGGGCCATGGCTTTCTTGGCAATCGCATCCAGCGCTTCGTCACGGAACTCCAGGTCAACACCTTCAAGGTTGAACAACGCCTGATACTGTTTCGTCAGGGCGTTTTTCGGCTCTTTCAGGATCTGAATCAGAGCGTCTTCGCTCAGCTCGCTCAGTGTCGCCACAACCGGCAGACGACCAATGAACTCAGGGATCAGACCAAATTTGATCAGATCTTCTGGCTCAACCTGCGCTAACAGCTCACCTTCGTTCGCTTTTTCAGATTTTCCTTTCACCGTGGCGCCAAAACCAATACCAGAGCCAGTTTCTACACGGTGGGAGATCACTTTGTCCAGACCGGCAAACGCACCACCACAGATGAACAGGATCTTGGAGGTATCAACCTGCAGGAACTCCTGCTGCGGATGTTTACGGCCACCCTGCGGCGGAACCGCAGCTACGGTACCTTCAATCAGTTTCAACAGAGCCTGCTGAACCCCTTCACCGGACACATCGCGGGTGATGGACGGGTTATCGGATTTACGCGAGATTTTGTCGATCTCATCGATATAAACGATACCGCGCTGGGCTTTCTGCACGTCGTAATCGCACTTCTGCAGCAGCTTCTGAATAATATTTTCAACGTCTTCACCCACATAACCGGCTTCGGTCAATGTGGTAGCGTCCGCCATGGTGAACGGAACATCCAGCAGGCGCGCCAGCGTCTCTGCCAGCAACGTTTTACCGGAACCCGTTGGTCCAATCAGCAGAATGTTACTTTTGCCAAGCTCAACACCATTGCTGGTATCGCCATTACGGAGACGTTTGTAGTGGTTATACACCGCCACAGCCAGGACTTTCTTGGCCTGTTCCTGACCGATGACATAGTCATCAAGGTGATGACGGATCTCATGCGGTGTCGGCAACGCGCTGCGTTCACGATGCGGAGCAACTTCTTTAATCTCTTCGCGAATGATGTCGTTACATAAATCGACACATTCATCGCAGATATACACGGACGGCCCGGCAATCAGTTTGCGCACTTCATGCTGGCTTTTGCCGCAAAAAGAGCAGTACAGCAGTTTGCCCGAACCATCTTTGCGTTTATCTGTCATGAGTCAAAACCTCTTTTTAAGTTCTTTGTGCCGCACATGACGACGCAAATGCCATTCTGAGACGCATGCTTCTGATGAAGCAAAATGCCGCCCTACCTTAGTATAGCGGCACACGCGCGCCGTGGGCATCAATTACGATGGGTCAAAATGGAGTCGACTAAGCCGTACTCAACTGCCTCTGATGCGGAGAGGAAGCGATCGCGCTCGGTATCACGCTCGATCTGCTCTAAAGATTGACCCGTGTGGTGCGCCATAAGTTCATTCATGCGCCCTTTTACTTTCAGGATTTCACGGGCGTGGATTTCAATATCCGTCGCCTGACCCTGGTAGCCGCCCAGCGGCTGGTGAATCATCACGCGGGAGTTCGGCAGGCAGAAGCGCTTGCCTTTAGCGCCAGCCGTCAGCAGGAAAGCACCCATTGATGCCGCCTGGCCCATACAGATGGTGCTAACGTCCGGTTTGATGAACTGCATGGTGTCATAGATGGACATGCCAGCAGTAATGACACCGCCTGGAGAATTAATATACAGGTAAATGTCTTTTTCCGGGTTTTCCGCTTCCAGAAACAGCATCTGCGCTACGATCAGGTTAGCCATATGGTCTTCCACCTGGCCGGTCAAGAAGATAACGCGTTCTTTCAGCAGACGGGAATAGATATCAAATGAACGTTCACCGCGCGATGTCTGTTCAATAACCATTGGCACCAACGCCATGTGGGGTGCAAAGTTATCTCGTTCGCCACTGTATGACATGTCCGTCTCCTGGATAAAAAATGAAAATACCTGCTGTACTGATTGTAACCTTGTGGACGGATTATCAGCCAGTCTCTTTAATACTACTTTCCCACAAATGGGGGTGGCATCGCCCTATTTCAAGCATAACAATCTTTTGCTGTTACGCTAACACTGAAAGGGCGTTTTAGCACTCTTCCTGGGCTATTAGTGTGATAAAAAAAACCCGCCGCCGGAAGGCAACGGGTTTTTGTACAAACTTTAAACAAACGCGGCGGAATTACGCCTGCTGGTTCATCAGTTCGTTGAAAGAAGTGGCTTTTTCAGTCACTTTAGCTTTTGCCAGAACGGCTTCTACAGCCTGCTCTTCCAGAGCAACATTGCGCATGTTGTCCATCAGCTCTTTGTTCTTACCGTAGAACTCAACCACTTCTGCCGGATCTTCGTAAGCGGAAGCCATCTCTTCGATCAGGCCTTTTACGCGCTCTTCGTCAGCTTTCAGTTCGTGGGTACGAATCACTTCGCCCAGCAGCAGGCCAACAACAACGCGACGTTTCGCTTGCTCTTCGAACAGTTCGCGTGGCAGTTCCAGCGCTTGTTTCTCGTTACCACCGAAACGCTGAGCAGCCTGGCGACGCAGAACGTCGATTTCGCTGTCGATCAGGGCTGCAGGGATATCGATTTCGTTCGCTTTAACCAGACCGTCGATCGCCTGAGACTTAACGCGGTTACGCACGGCGCCTTTCAGCTCGCGCTCCATGTTTTTACGCACTTCAGCACGCAGACCCGCTACGGAACCATCTTCAACGCCGAAACGTTTGATGAACTCTTCAGTCAGCTCTGGCAGTTCACGCTCTTCCACTTTCTTCAGGTTGATCGCGAATTTCGCTGCTTTACCTTTCAGGTTTTCAGCGTGGTACTCTTCCGGGAAGGTCACGTCGATGGTGAACTCTTCACCAGCTTTGTGGCCTTTGATACCGTCTTCAAAGCCTGGGATCATACGACCCTGGCCCATAGCCAGTACGAAGTCAGACGCTTTACCGCCTTCGAACTCTTCGCCGTCGACAGAACCGCTGAAGTCTACGGTGACGCGGTCTTCTGCATCAGCAGCGCCGTCTTTGTCTTTCCAGGTTGCCTGCTGCTTACGCAGGGTGTCCAGCATGCCGTCAACGTCGGTATCGGTCACTTCAACAACCGGTTTTTCAACTTCGATGGATTCCAGACCTTTCAGCTC
Organism: Leclercia sp. UBA2479; assembly: GCF_002341985.1. NCBI lineage: Bacteria > Pseudomonadati > Pseudomonadota > Gammaproteobacteria > Enterobacterales > Enterobacteriaceae > Leclercia > Leclercia sp. UBA2479. The sequence goes on from NZ_DDPB01000013.1 coordinate 398,245, forward strand.
AACTTCCGGGTAAACTTCGAACTCTACAGAGTAAGTGAAGTCTTCGCCCAGTTTGTATTCGCCCGGAACATAGTTCGGTGCGCCAGCTGGATTGATTTTTTCTTTGATGATGGCGTCGATAAAGTTACGGCTCATCAGCTCGCCCAGCACGTCCTGACGTACAGAAGCGCCATAACGCTGAGCAACAACATTCATTGGGACTTTGCCCTTACGGAAGCCGTCAATACGGACTTTTTTCGCGACGTTGACCAGCTCGCTCTTAACAGCGTTTTCGATGCTGTCAGCAGCGATAGTAATCGTTACACGGCGGCCAAGGCCTTGAGTGGTTTCAACTGAAACTTGCATCTTGTTACCTCAAAAAAATCACAGTGCTCGGTCAACTCTGAATCTGTCAGTTTGCCGGGATGCTCTCTTAGTGCAGATTCACATTCCCTGTCGCCAGAATCATCCCGAAGACATACATTAAGACGCGGCATTATAGCGGCATCACTTAGGTGAGTCGAGAACGGTTGCCGCATGTTGCTGCGGCTTTTTTCACAATTTCTGGCTATTTTTCGCCTAAAAATCGCGTCACCGGTTCAAAACCCGGACAAAACAAAACGGCCCGCAGGCCGTTTTGACGTAATCTTTATGCAACATACTGGAAAAGCTCCCGCTGTTGCAAACGGGATTTACTACGCGATAGTCCCGGCTCCACGGCACGGTGGCGACGCGAAGATGGTATCCTGCAAGCCCTTCCACTCCTTAATAGTGTAAGTGTGCAGCGCCAGCGCATGTACGGTAGATGAAAGCTCCTCCGTCAACGTGCCGTAGATCATACGATGGCGATTAAGGAACCGCTCACCGGCAAAACGATCGCTCACCAGCACCACTTTGAAATGGCTTTCGGAGCCTGCCGGTACGTTATGACGATAGCTCTCGTCGACGACTTCGAGGAACACGGGTTCGAACGCTGCCCTTAATTTATCTTCGATCTGTTCACGTATCATCATGAAATTACTCCTCCGACAACGCTGAGATGTCACCCATCCCTTTAAATGTTAGCCGCTTTTACCGCTTGCATAACAAGAAGACAACAAAAATTTAGCTTTCGTCTGATTTTCTCATTCAAAGGGATGAAGTCCTATAAGAGACTCATGCGTTTTGCCCCAGGGGCATAAGGAATTGTGTTCAGGTGGTCAGATTTCAGTCAAGACGATGAATTTACATGCGTTGACCACTTCCCCTCGCCGTTGGCGATGTTATGATGGCGGCAATTTTTGTCTATTTATGCTTACGATCCGTAGAGACCCCGAACATGTTAAAAAAACTCCTTTTCCCGCTTGTCGCACTTTTCATGCTGGCCGGCTGCGCCACACCGCCAACCACCATTGACGTTTCGCCAAAAATTTCCCTGCCGCAGCAGGATCCAAGCCTGATGGGCGTGACCGTAAGCATCAATGGTGCTGACCAGCGTCGCGACCAGGCTCTGGCGAAAGTGACCCGCGATAACCAGCTGGTTACCCTGACCGCATCCCGCGACCTGCGCTTCTTGCTGCAGGAAGTGCTTGAGAAGCAAATGACCTCCCGCGGCTACATGATTGGCCCAAGCGGTGCGGTTGATCTGCAGATTATCGTCAACAATCTGTATGCCGATGTCTCTCAGGGCAACGTACGCTACAACATCTCCACCAAAGCAGATATCGCCATCATCGCAACCGCGAAGAACGGCAATAAGATGAACAAAAACTACCGTGCAAGCTATTCCGTTGAAGGCGCCTTCCAGGCCACCAACAAGAATATTGCCAATGCGGTTAACAGCGTGCTGACTGATACCATCGCCGATATGGCGCAGGACACCAGCATTCATGAATTCATCAAACAGAACGCGCGTTAATTCTGTTCACTGACCCGGCACTTCGCCGGGTCAGTTCTCATTGCATACATGTCCAGCCAATACTTACGCATTTTCCAGCAACCTAAATCAGCGATTTTGCTGATCCTCGGCTTCGCCTCCGGTTTGCCCCTCGCTTTGACCTCCGGCACCCTGCAAGCCTGGATGACGGTTGAGAACATCGATCTTAAGACTATCGGCTTCTTCTCTCTGGTCGGCCAGGCTTACGTCTTTAAATTCCTCTGGTCGCCGGTGATGGACCGCTACACGCCGCCGTTGCTCGGCCGTCGCCGGGGCTGGCTGTTGATAACGCAGGCGCTGCTCTTACTGGCCATCGCCGGGATGGGTTTCCTTGATCCCTCTTCACAGCTACGCTGGATGGCGGCGCTGGCGGTGGTCATCGCCTTCTGCTCGGCGTCGCAAGATATTGTCTTTGATGCCTGGAAAACCGACGTGCTGCCTGCAGAAGAGCGCGGGGCAGGCGCGGCGATCAGCGTTCTGGGCTATCGGCTGGGAATGTTGGTATCTGGTGGACTGGCGCTCTGGCTGGCTGACCGTTATCTCGGCTGGCACGGCATGTATTGGCTTATGGCCGCGTTAATCATCCCCTGCATGATCGCCACCCTACTCGCGCCCGAACCAGACGATATTATTCCGGTGCCCCGCACGCTCGAGCAGGCCGTGGCCGAGCCGCTACGTGACTTCTTTGCCCGTAATAACGCCTGGCTGATCCTGCTGTTGATTGTGCTCTACAAACTGGGCGATGCGTTTGCCATGAGCCTCACCACCACCTTTCTTATTCGTGGCGTCGGATTTGATGCCGGCGAAGTGGGCGTGGTGAATAAAACCCTGGGGCTGATCGCCACGATTGTGGGTGCGCTGTACGGCGGAGTTTTGATGCAGCGTTTAACGCTATTCCGTGCACTGCTGATCTTTGGCATTCTGCAGGGCATCTCCAACGCGGGTTACTGGTTACTGTCAGTGACCGATAAGCAGATGATGAGCATGGCAGCCGCGGTCTTCTTTGAAAATCTGTGCGGGGGTATGGGCACAGCTGCCTTTGTGGCCCTGCTGATGACGCTGTGCAACAAATCCTTTTCAGCCACCCAGTTTGCGCTGCTCTCTGCCCTTTCGGCGGTTGGCCGGGTGTACGTCGGCCCGCTGGCAGGCTGGTTCGTTGAAGCGCACGGCTGGCCTCAGTTCTATCTGTTCTCGGTTATCGCCGCCGTTCCCGGGTTGATCCTTTTACTAATTTGCCGCCGCTCACTGGAATATACCCAGCAAACGGAGCAATTCATGCCGAGAAGTGACTTCCCTTCCGCGTACCGTTTTGCTCTGCGCATGCTGATAGCCGGCTGTGCGTTACTCGGCGTCTGGCTGCTGGTGTTGATCGTCAATGCACTCACCGCGCTCGCCTTGCCGATGGCCGATCTTCTGCTCGACGTAGGTGCCCTACTGGCGGTGACGGGTATCCTTATCGGTGCGGTGCTGGATTACCTGGCGCTGCGCAGACATCAGATGGCCTAATCCAGAAGAAAAGGTTATTTGCCGTTGTAATAACAGTGTGAAATTATAACGGCAAATAACCCTGGTGAATGAAAAAATATATTTGTTGTTTCGTGCGCAATAGAAATTTGGAAATTACTGGAAGCGATAATAAACTCTATTTTCATTAAACGATTCAGCTGATGAAAGTTTAATTTATCGTTTTTTAAATGTCCTTTTATTGATAATCATTTGTTAATTATTTGTGTATTTTTTGCAATGGTTATACCAATTCCCCGCCTGGCACCGGTTTCAGAAACTGTTTCGTTATAACGCCCATAACACGCGACTTTTGTCTTAAAATTAGACACGTTTTGCAACACATGTGACATGTGCGGCAGAACCCGGTAACACCTTCCTGACACAGGGCTAATGATGTTTACAGTAATGTAACCTTCCCGTAAAATGCCCCCACACTTTAAACGCCACCAGGTCCCCGTGGAATTGAGGTCGTTAAATGACACTTAGGAAATACAATAAAGGTTTGGGATGGTTGTCGTTAATTGCAGGCACTGTTTTACTCAGTGGCTGTGATTCTGCACTTCTAGACCCCAAAGGACAGATTGGACTGGAACAACGTTCCCTGATTCTGACGGCTTTCGGCCTGATGATGATCGTCGTTATTCCTGCCATTTTGATGGCAGTTGGTTTCGCCTGGAAGTACCGTGCGAGCAATAAAGATGCGAAGTATAGCCCTAACTGGTCACACTCCAACAAAGTTGAAGCTGTGGTCTGGACGGTTCCTATCCTGATCATCCTGTTCCTCGCTGTGCTGACATGGAAAACCACTCACGCACTCGAGCCAAGCAAACCGCTGGTTCACGATGAGAAACCAATTACCATTGAAGTGGTCTCCATGGACTGGAAATGGTTCTTCATCTACCCGGAACAGGGCATTGCTACCGTGAATGAAATCGCCTTCCCGGCGAACACTCCGGTGGAATTCAAAGTGACCTCGAACTCCGTGATGAACTCCTTCTTTATTCCGCGTCTGGGTAGCCAGATTTACGCGATGGCCGGTATGCAGACTAACCTGCATCTGATCGCGAATGAAGCAGGCACCTACGATGGTATCTCCGCCAGCTACAGTGGCCCAGGCTTTTCTGGTATGAAGTTCAAAGCCATTGCCACTCCTGACCGCGCCGCCTTCGACCAGTGGGTTGAAAAAGCGAAGCAGTCTACGAACACCATGTCTGACATGGCGGCATTCGAAAAAGTGGCAACACCTAGCGAATATAACAAGGTGGAGTACTTCTCTGACGTGAAACCGAATTTGTTCAAAGATGTGATTGGCAAATTTATGGATCATGGCAAGAGCATGGACGTGACCCAGCCTGAAGGTGAGCATAGCTCGCACGAAGGGATGGAAGGCATGGACATGAGCCACGCGGAAACCGCTCACTAAGGGGCCGAGGAAGAAAATGTTCGGAAAATTGACACTGGATGCAGTGCCGTACCATGAACCCATTATCATGGTTACGATTGCTGCAATTATCATTGGTGGTGCGGCCTTAGTTGGCCTGATCACTTACTTCGGTAAGTGGAGCTACCTGTGGAATGAGTGGCTGACTTCGGTTGACCACAAAAAACTCGGTATCATGTACTGCATCGTCGGTATCGTCATGTTAATTCGTGGCTTTGCGGATGCGATCATGATGCGTAGCCAGCAGGCGCTTGCCTCGGCTGGTGAAGCTGGCTTCCTGCCACCGCACCACTACGATCAGATCTTTACCGCTCACGGCGTTATCATGATCTTCTTCGTGGCGATGCCGCTGGTAATCGGTCTGATGAACGTTGTAGTACCGCTGCAAATCGGTGCGCGCGACGTTGCTTACCCGTTCCTGAACAACCTGAGCTTCTGGTTCACCGTTGTTGGCGTAATCCTGGTAAACCTGTCACTGGGTGTGGGCGAATTCGCGCAGACCGGCTGGCTGGCCTACCCGCCGCTTTCGGGAATTGAGTACAGTCCTGGTGTCGGTGTTGATTACTGGATTTGGGCGCTTCAGCTCTCCGGTGTCGGTACGACCCTGACCGGTATTAACTTCTTTGTGACGATTATCAAGATGCGTGCCCCTGGCATGACCATGTTCAAGATGCCGGTATTTACCTGGGCATCTCTGTGCGCCAACATCCTGATTATTGCCTCCTTCCCAATTCTGACTGTCACCGTCGCGCTGCTGACCCTGGATCGTTATCTGGGCACCCATTTCTTCACGAACGATATGGGTGGCAACATGATGATGTACATCAACCTGATTTGGGCCTGGGGTCACCCGGAAGTGTACATCCTGGTTCTGCCAGTGTTCGGTGTCTTCTCCGAAATCGCAGCAACCTTCTCTCGTAAACGCCTGTTTGGTTACACCTCGCTGGTGTGGGCAACCGTGTGTATTACCGTTCTGTCGTTCATCGTTTGGCTGCACCACTTCTTCACCATGGGTGCGGGCGCGAACGTAAACGCTTTCTTCGGTATTACCACAATGATTATCGCCATCCCGACCGGGGTGAAGATCTTCAACTGGCTGTTCACCATGTACCAGGGCCGTATCCAGTTCCACTCAGCGATGCTGTGGACTATCGGCTTCATCGTGACCTTCTCCGTTGGTGGGATGACCGGCGTACTGCTGGCGGTACCGGGTGCAGACTTCGTACTGCACAACAGTCTGTTCCTGATTGCCCACTTCCATAACGTTATCATCGGCGGTGTGGTCTTCGGTTGCTTCGCAGGTGTGACTTACTGGTGGCCAAAAGCGTTCGGTTTCACCCTGAACGAAAAATGGGGTAAACGCGCCTTCTGGTTCTGGATCATCGGCTTCTTCGTTGCATTTATGCCGCTGTACGTGCTGGGCTTCATGGGTATGACCCGTCGTCTTAGCCAGCAGATTGATCCACAGTTCCACCCAATGCTGATGATTGCAGCAGGCGGTGCGGTACTGATTGCCTGTGGTATTGCTTCTCAGCTGATTCAGTTCTACGTCTCTATTCGCGACCGCGACCAGAACCGTGACCTGACCGGTGACCCATGGGGTGGCCGTACGCTGGAGTGGGCAACCTCTTCTCCACCTCCGTTCTATAACTTCGCCATTGTGCCGCAGATTCATGAGCGCGACGCATTCTGGGAAATGAAAGAAAAAGGTGAAGCGTACAAGCAACCAGCACATTACGAAGAGATCCACATGCCGAAAAACAGCGGTGCGGGCATTGTGATTGCCGCCTTCGCTACGGTATTTGGTTTCGCAATGATCTGGCACATCTGGTGGCTGGCGATTGTTGGCTTTGCTGGCATCGTAATTAGCTGGATTGTGAAGAGCTTTGACGAGGACGTGGACTACTACGTACCAGTCCGTGAAGTTGAAAAACTGGAAAACCAGCATTTCGACGAGATTGCTAAAGCGGGGCTGAAAAATGGCAACTGATACTCTGGCGCACTCAACTGCCCATGCGCATGAACACGCGCACCACGATACAGGACCGATGAAAGTTTTCGGTTTCTGGATCTACCTGATGAGCGACTGCATTCTGTTCTGCTGTCTGTTCGCAACCTATGCCGTTCTGGTGAACGGCACAGCGGGCGGCCCGACCGGTAAGGACATCTTTGAACTGCCGTTCGTTCTGGTTGAAACCGCACTGCTGCTGTTCAGCTCCATCACCTACGGCATGGCCGCTATTGCCATGTATAAAAACAACAAGAGCCAGGTTGTCTCCTGGCTGGCGTTGACCTGGTTGTTTGGTGCGGGCTTCATCGGGATGGAAATCTATGAATTCCATCACCTGATTGCTGAAGGTTTCGGCCCGGATCGTAGTGGCTTCCTGTCCGCGTTCTTCGCGCTGGTGGGTACCCACGGTCTGCACGTAACCTCAGGCCTGATCTGGATGGCGGTATTGATGTTCCAGGTATCCCGTCGTGGCCTGACGAGCACCAACCGCACCCGTATTATGTGCCTGAGCCTGTTCTGGCACTTCCTGGATGTGGTTTGGATCTGTGTGTTCTCTGTTGTGTATCTGATGGGGGCGATGTAATGAGTCATTCTAACGATCATGGCGCTTCCCATGGCAGCGTAAAAACCTATATGACAGGTTTCATCCTGTCGATCATCCTGACGGTTATCCCCTTCTGGATGGTGATGAGCGGTTCTGCTTCTAAGCCGGTTATTCTGGGTGCAATCCTGGTGACCGCGGTGATTCAGATTCTGGTGCATCTGGTTTGCTTCCTGCACATGAACACCAAGTCTGATGAAGGCTGGAACATGACGGCCTTCGTCTTTACTGTGATTATCATCGCAATCCTGGTAGTCGGCTCCATCTGGATCATGTGGAACCTCAACTACAACATGATGGTTCACTAAGAGCGGCGAGTATGTTTAAGCAATACCTGCAAGTTACGAAACCAGGCATCATCTTTGGCAACCTGATCTCCGTGATCGGAGGGTTCCTGCTGGCCTCTAAGGGCAGCATTGATTACACCCTCTTTATCAATACGCTGGTTGGGGTGTCGCTGGTGGTTGCGTCCGGTTGTGTATTTAATAACTACATCGACATGGATATCGACAGGAAGATGGAAAGGACTAAGAACCGGGTGCTGGTAAAAGGCCTGATGTCCCCTTCCGTCTCGCTGGTGTACGCCACCTTGCTGGGTATTGCTGGCTTTATGCTGCTGTGGTTCGGTGCTAATCCTCTGGCCTGCTGGCTGGGGGTGATGGGTTTCGTGGTTTATGTAGGCATCTACAGCCTGTATATGAAACGTCACTCCGTCTACGGTACGTTGATTGGTTCACTCTCCGGCGCTGCGCCGCCGGTGATTGGCTACTGCGCGGTCACTAACGAGTTCGACAGCGGTGCGCTCATCCTACTGGCTATCTTTAGCCTGTGGCAGATGCCGCACTCCTATGCCATTGCGATTTTCCGCTTTAAGGATTATCAGGCTGCGAATATCCCGGTTCTGCCGGTCGTGAAAGGCATTTCGGTCGCCAAGAACCACATCACGCTTTATATCATTGCCTTCGCTATCGCCACGCTGATGCTCTCTTTGGGCGGTTACGCTGGGTATAAATATCTGGTTGTCGCTGCCGCCGTGAGCGTTTGGTGGCTGGGCATGGCACTGCGCGGTTATAAAGTGGAAGATGATAAGGTCTGGGCGCGTAAGCTGTTCGGCTTCTCTATCATTGCTATTACCGCATTGAGCGTGATGATGTCCGTCGATTTTATGGTACCGGATTCACACAGCCTGCTCACTTACGTCTGGTAAGTTCAGGATGCTGTTAAAAAAGCCTCGGGCCTACGCCCGGGGCTTTTTTTTTGCGTAAGGTTCTGACAAGGATGTCACGGTCATATGCCAGGCTAAGAGTATGCAAGGTGACCCCTGTATATTTACTAATTCTTAGTTTTGAAGACGCTATAGCTTAACGCTATCGACAGTGTTAGCCTCCCGAAATGGATACATAACTGATGTATTCAGGATTATTTATTAAGGGAATAAACATGAAAGAATTATCTATAATTGAAATGGAATATGTCTCAGGGGGCTTCGATCTCTTTGGCGCCGTCACCGGGTTTTCCAGCTTTGTTTTTAATTCAGGCATCGGTTTTGCCTCGTTTGTCTGGACGTCTGGTACGGCATTTACGCATTTTGTCGCCGATAGCGCACTGGAGTTCGGTAAGTATGTGATTGGCCAGTCCAGCTGGACATCTGTCGTTTCGACTGGCTCCAGTAACTGGAATAACTTTACCAGTACCGCTGGAGACAGTTGGTCTAACTTCGTCAGTAATGCCGGAAATGACTGGAATAAATTTATTGATGCTGCCTCTGCCTGACGCAGAGTGAAATTTCTGGCAGGTAAAGCTGCCTGCCAGAAAAAATTAGCGGTTTTATTCACTTTACTCTCTGAACTAACGCATCAGCAAGGATACCTCAGTCGTTATCTCAGGCAGACTACTCTGGCGTTGCTGGCAAGCCCGGCATCATAACCTGCACCTACGAGACGCCGGGGAATGTAGCATACTGCCCCTCACCTGTTATAAGCAGAGTTTTATATCACTACATGACCGCCGTGGATAAGAGCGGCCATGCAATAATGACGTTTTAATACTCAGGTACCGGGATTATAGCTGGTAACTTAAATTCATATTAACGGTATATTTATCCACATCCAGGTTCTTAGGATAAAGGAATGGGCTGGTCATTGAGAAATCATATTGAAGAGATTTGATATCCCCCTTAATACCGACAACACCCCCCATCATTTTTTTACCTCCAGCGTCCTGCGTTGAGTCGCTACTGACGATCTGTCCATAATCCGTACCTATATACGCAACGCTATCTTTAAAGCCCGTAAACATATTCAGCGTGTTCTGTAACCAGAAGCCTCTGTTACCATCAATTCCGCCACTGTTCTCAAAACCGCGAACGCTCCAGCGATCGCCGATAGTAAGTCTATCCTGCAAGGTCAGGTTATCAGGTGAGTACTGTCCGCCCACATTGAGCTCGTAATACGCGGCCACAGGTAAGAAAGGCATTGATTTAACGTAGCTGGCGTTGAAATTCACTATCTGACTACGGGAACTGACGTCACCATAGCGCATATCGGGGGTTTTCTCTCCTCCTAACCAGGGGACGAATCGCTGCCATGTTAATGTGGTATCCAGGGTTGCACCGGTGAAGTTTTGCTTATAGTTCCCCCCTAAACGCAAGTTCGTCATGTTGCGCTTTTGAAGCTCAAGCTCCGTATCTGCCAGCGTATAGTTGTATTTACGCCGTATGATTTCAGCCGTTGCAGCCAGTTTAGAATCTGCATCACGACGTAACATCCGATACCCTTTAAGGTTGAGATATTCAGTCTTGCCTATATAGTCGAAAACGTAGCCTGCCAAACCAATGCCTTGACGAGATTTACTGGTACTATAATAGGCGCTAAGCTCGGTGTAACCCACAGGGAAGCTATAGTAAGTACTGAGGTTTTTATATCCCCCAGTCTGGCTACTTGTCCCAGCCAAATAAAAGAGATCACTTATTCTGGCTATATTATACAAATAGCCCGTCATCCCCAAAAGCTGTCGACCTGTGCTTTCATCGCCAAAATTGCTATAAGACGTTCGAATATTCCAGCGTGAACTCCGCTGGGGATCGATAAGAACTTTGCTCATCCCATTTTGGTCGCCTGGCAGAATTTTTATTTTAACATCGACGTCAGGTGTGCGTTGTATATTCTCTAAACCTTGCTCAATATCGCGTAGATTGAGCACGTCGCCTTTACCGAAAGGAAGAAGTGACTTAATGACATCATCATTGATAACAATGACCTCTTCAATCAAGCCAGGAACAATTTTTAAAATAAGTTTTTTAGTGGCAAGATCTTGTGAAGGTGTCTCAACGCGCGTTGTAACAAAACCTGCATTGATATAATAATCTTGAACAAGGATAGCCGCTTTCTCGATACCTTTTATACCTAAGCATTTCCCTGCTATTTTTTCTTTGATTTGGTTTAAACCACGCTTCTTAAGAAAATCATTTTCCAGTATCAGCTCATCAATCTGAAAACATTGAGCTTCATACGGAAAATCACTCACTTCGAAAGATTGTTGTGGCGCTTTGGCAAAGACGTCTTTCTTTTCAACCTTATTTTCTTGTTGAACCGCGTTATCCTGACTTTGCTGTTCTTTGACAAGCCGCCCCAACTGCACTTCAGCTATGGATTCAACACTAACCAGAAAAAACACTGCGGCAAGACCAATAAACGAGCGAGTATCCATTCTCATCCTTAAGAGGATGGAAGCAGAAAAGAACTCTGCTTCCATCTATTTATTAACTACAGACCAACTACTCTACCGCCTTCGCCACCGATTGTAGCAGGGGTAACGTCCAGACCACTGGTCCCCCCCATGACAGCCGATGAACCAGAGTTAAAGATAGATTGAGCATGAATAACCGCATTCCCTGCAGTAAACATACTGTCGTAGTTATACACATTTTTATTAGCTGTAACATTCAGGCGCGAACCCGCTTCTAACTTACCCCGATTAGAAACATTTTCAACGTTAACCCGTGTGGTCAAACCCGAAATTCTACTATTGGCATTGTTCGTCACATCATAAGTAGCATTGATATTAAGCGTTCTTCCCGCGGTAATATCTTTGTTATTAGTTAATGACTTAGCCGTAATAGCAATATCTTTTTCGGAGTTAATAGTGCCATGGTTGGTCATATAACCTGTACTTGTTAAAGTAACGCCCTCTTTACCGCTAATCCATCCGGAATTACTGAAATTACCATTAACGCTCAATAAAACATTACGATCAGAACTTATCACGCCTGTTCTATTATTGCTCTCAACGCTACCAGCCCCATTTAAAGACAGGCCCGTCGTATTAATGCGCAGGTCGCCTGAGCTATAGAGTGTTGAATAATCAGCATATACACGTTCTGAATTAATCAGCATGCTGCCAGCATTTGCGGCAATCTGGGCACGGCTGCTAAGCAACGCATTACTGGTCGTAATATTTACATCCCCTCTCTGGGCAAGGATGCGGCTGTCATCAACATTCAATTTACGAGAAGTGATTGTGACGCCCTGGCCGCCGACTAAACCGCCTTTTTGTTTTTCGAGGTTAAATTGCTTTCCAGCATTATCATTAAACTTATCTGCAGAACTTGAATCGATAGTTCCACCCGCTTTCAGATTCAGCCTTTCGGTAGCAGCGATCAGAGAATACTTACTCTCTATATCTACAGCGGACTCAATGGTGACATTTTTACCCGCGATGTAAGACCCTACGCTGTTCATGTTGGTTGCTTTCATAACCACATTGCCTGCGGTGGAACGAATCATACCACGCTGGTTATCAAGAACATTTTTGCTTTCCAGCGTAATATCATTAGTCGACGATATCGTCCCTGTATAGTTGTTAACGGAGGAGTTTTTTGCCCTCACCGAGCCGCCGCTAATTTGACCATTGATATTGCTCATGTAGCCTGTCTCAAGCGCAACAACTGCACCCTCAATACCTGCAGCAGGGCCTTTGCCGGTGTTAGTCAGGTTCTTATCATTGGTATTGACAGCTAAGGTCGCGCCCGAAGCTAACTTACCGTTGGAGTTATCGAGTGCACCGCTGCTGATATTGACATTTGAGACGCCATAAACGCGTCCACCGCGAATGTTTGTGAAGGCTTGTCCATGGGAGTCGATCGAAATCATTCTGTCACCCAGGATACTGCCAGCGGTGTTATCAATTTTACCGTTATTCGCTATTTCGATATTTCCGTTGGACGTGAGTGTTCCGCGGCTATTAACCAGCTTGCCGGTATTTGTAATCTTGACGCCACCCGCGCCGCCGCCAATGGTGCCTTCGTTACGCACACCGGTACCCTTTTCTGTGCTTATCAGGCTGATTTTGTTTGCATACATGCCCCCTAAACGGGAAACATCCACACTAAAGCCCGATATTTTTGTGAGCGGCACTGACGTCGCCGTCACGACACCTTGCGTGTTGATTTTGTTGGTGCCTGCAATAACCGTCAATTCACCCGTCTGGATAGTGCCTGTTATTTTGGCGTGACGCGCCAGGATTTCCGTAGGAGATGTGCTCTGCAAACCTCCAACCGTGATAAGACCGTCGCTCACGATGTAGCCTTTCAGCTCGCCATCTTTAATCTCTGGCGTCCCGGTGGTCAGGGTTGCTTTTGAGGCGTTGATGAAACCGCTATCCTTGGTCGTAATACCGTTAGGGTTAGCGATAATTACATGAGCAGCATCGCCTGCGACCTCTATCATGCCATTCAGTGCACTCGGTTTACGTGAGGTCACTTCGTTCAATATTACGCGTGCAGTACTCCCTCCCGCCAGGTTCGGGTTGCTGTCGATCTGGCCACCCAAAGTCGTCGTGACTTTTCCCGCTACCGTCGTTCCAGGATTACTGGTCGCCGGAGAAAGGCCCAACTTTTCAAAGATAGATATTGAGCCCGGAGAGGGTTGCGACGTTGTGGTGTTACCGGCGTTATTTAAGATCAGCCCCTCTTTATTGACATTCAGAGTCTGATAAATGTTATGAGAAATGCCTTTGCTGTTTGGCGCTTTGATATTGACAACAGTCGTACCGTTAGCTGCTCTGGTTACATTGCCATCAACCATTGTAATATCGGCCGCCTGCGCCATTACTGGCATCAGCATTAACAGTGAAGCAGCAATAGGATTTAATCTGATTGCCTTACATTTGTTTTCGCTATTTTTCATATAAACCTATCAAGTAAAGATTATGTTGTTAATACCCAGACCAAAGGAAACCCGAACACTGAACTTTAATTCAAAAGCGTCTCCCTTTTGGCCATTTCATGCCGCAGGTACATTCAATTATGTGTTAATAAACTATGCTACAAGGTCATGCCATGCCGACCTCATTAACTCAAAAAGATCAGGCAAAATAATGAATTTAAATCCGCCTTTAATGAAACTAATTTCATGGCGCAACAATTAACACCACCCAATAACTTCACCACAAAGTAAATATGCCTGAGAACTCACGTCTCCCTGTTCAGGATACGTATAGTTACTGAGCAAAATTTCGTTGCAGATCTTCTTTATTAGATGTTCAAATCGAACATCTAAATAAAGTCACCCAACCTCTTTGACAGCAGAATTTTAATCGTAACGAGCTTAATACAATAGTGAATAAGCCCTGAATTCTGTGGCAAAAACGTGAATCAACACTTTTCTTAATGAATTATATAAAAAAATGAGAGTGAATTTATTCGCAACTTTTTAGTAATGGGCAAATGCAAAATAAATCCATTATTTTCAGCAACATGCAACCACAATGAACCATTAATGAAGTAAATCATTTTTTATCTAAAACTTTCATCGCCGTATATTCATACCTATTTCACATACTGAAGAGACAAAAACAACATGGTTCATATTATGTTTATATTCGATTAGTCTGCTTTTCGCACCATCAATACATGTTGTTATTTTAAAAAGTTACTCATTAAAATTGTTGCTTTAGCGTCAAAACTGTTTCGGCGCCCCACTCTTGTAAACCCAAAATAAATATCCTTTTAACAGCCACCGATAAATACAATGCAAGATAACATTAAATACTTTCAATAGCTTTGTAGTTTAAATACCCTGCTTATATTAAACCTACTCTATAAAAGCAGGCCAAAAGAATACATTCGAAATAAAAATGATAGCATCAGACTTATAAATTGGATAAATATATTGCATTCCAGTCAATGCGGATTGTCAGTGCGTTCACCTGCATGGCAGCATCACTATGCTCATGACTTTGCGTTGGTAGCAGATAGCCGCCATAAACTTTTAAATAACTTATAACGGGTAAAGAAATCATTAAACCCCTTCATTTACGACGCAGGTAGCCAAACTTATTATTGTTATGAACTTTTGGGCGAACAAGATAATGCCTGAACAAAACCGCATTCGGTTGGAAGAGATTTGATTCAAACACATCAAGAGAGATAAAGGTTAACAAGACGGAAGCCTTTCTTGACTCTGCTAACGTTACAATTTTACATTTCGTGCCTCAATGCCCACATTTATCTGGCTGAAAAACGCTAACATTAACGTTTACTTAATATATTTTAACAAACATCTATTTACCGCACTTATCACCCCACCTAAACTATGGCCTGCTTTTAGGTTGAGGTGGTAATGAACGATTATAAAATGACGCCGGGCGAGTTGCGCGCCACCTGGGGTTTAGGGACTGTTTTCTCACTGCGTATGCTCGGCATGTTTATGGTCCTGCCCGTTCTGACTACGTATGGTATGGCGCTGCAGGGTGCCAGCGAAGCATTGATTGGTCTGGCGATTGGCATCTATGGCCTGGCCCAGGCCATCTTCCAGATCCCCTTCGGTCTGCTCTCTGACCGCGTAGGTCGCAAGCCGTTAATTGTGGGCGGATTGCTGGTCTTCGTGCTGGGTAGCGTTATCGCCGCCCTCTCCCACTCTATCTGGGGTATTATTCTTGGCCGCGCGCTGCAAGGTTCCGGGGCGATAGCCGCCGCCGTGATGGCACTGTTGTCAGACTTAACGCGCGAACAAAACCGCACCAAAGCAATGGCCTTTATTGGCGTGAGTTTCGGGGTGACTTTTGCCATAGCGATGGTGCTCGGCCCGGTTATTACGCACAAGCTGGGTCTGCATGCCCTGTTCTGGATGATTGCCATACTGGCGACTATCGGTATTGCTTTAACGCTGTGGGTAGTGCCGGACAGTAAAAATCACGTCCTTAACCGTGAGTCGGGGATGGTGAAAGGCTGCTTCAGCAAAGTGCTCATGGAGCCGCGCCTGCTCAAGCTTAACTTCGGCATTATGTGCCTGCATATTCTGCTGATGTCGACCTTTGTCGCCCTGCCAGGACAGCTTGCCGCGGCAGGTTTTCCGGCGGCAGAGCACTGGAAGATTTACCTCGTGACGATGCTGATTTCGTTCGTCTCGGTGGTGCCATTTATTATCTATGCCGAAGTGAAGCGTAAGATGAAGCGCGTCTTTATCGGTTGCGTGGCGATATTGCTCATTGCCGAGATCGTGCTTTGGGGCTCCGGCCCGCACTTTTGGGAGCTGGTAGCCGGCGTACAACTCTTCTTCCTCGCTTTTAACCTGATGGAAGCGCTGCTGCCGTCGCTGATCAGCAAAGAGTCTCCGGCCGGTTATAAAGGGACGGCGATGGGCATTTACTCCACCAGCCAGTTTCTTGGGGTGGCCATTGGCGGCTCGCTTGGGGGCTGGGTAGATGGTCTGTTTGACTCACAAACGGTCTTCCTCGCGGGCGCACTGCTGGCCATGGTCTGGCTGTTTGTTGCCACCACCATGAAAGAGCCCCGTTACGTAAGCAGCCTGCGGATCGAAATTCCTGATGACGTTGAGATAAATGAGGCGCTGAAACAGCGTCTTGAATCCACTGAAGGCGTAAGTGAAGTTCTTATTGCCGCGGAAGAGCGCAGTGCCTACGTCAAAATTGACAGCAAGGTGACTAACCGTTTCGAAGTGGAGCAGGCAGTGAAAGCCTAAAAAAAAGCCCGGTCTGACCGGGCTTTTTTATTAATCACGGAAGTTTTTAAACTGGAACGGCTGCCCCAGATCGCCGCCTCGCACCAGCGCCATCACGGACTGCAAATCGTCACGGGATTTACCGGTTACGCGAATCTCTTCACCCTGGATTTGCGCCTGCACTTTCAGCTTGCTGTCTTTGATGAGCTTAACGATTTTCTTCTGCACCGCGCTCTCAATGCCCTGCTTCAGTTTGGCTTCAACAAACCAGGTTTTACCACTGTGGACGAACTCTTCCGGAACATCCAGTGAGGTACCTTCAATGCCGCGTTTCAGCAGCTTGGCACGCAAAATATCCAGCAACTGGTTTACCTGGAAATCGGACTCGCTGAGCACCTTAATGGTCTTATTTGCGTCATTCAGCTCGAAAGTGGCCTCAACGCCCCGAAAATCGAAACGTGACTCGACTTCACGGCTAGCGTTATCCACGCCGTTACGCACTTCCTGAATGTCCACTTCAGAAACAATATCGAAAGATGGCATCTTTTCTTCTCCCTTCATATTTGTTGCGTTGCATAATACCCGCTACGAGGCATAACTCAACAGAAGCTTAGCTGACGGCGCTATACTTAGGCCGTAACACCTGGCGCAGTTGCAGGTGAGGAGGAACAATGAAAATTACTGTGCTTGGATGCGGAGCCCTGGGCCAGCTTTGGCTTACTGCGCTGCGTAAGCATGGTCACGATGTTCAGGGTTGGTTGCGCGTGCCCCAGCCTTATTGCAGTGTGAACCTGATTGAAGAGGACGGGACGATTTTTAATGAATCGCTTACCGCCAACGATCCCGATTTTCTCGCCCAGAGCGATATGCTGCTGGTGACCCTGAAGGCCTGGCAAGTTTCCGATGCCGTTAAAGCGCTGGCCGCCACGCTACCCGCCTCATCCCCTGTGTTGCTGCTGCATAACGGTATGGGCACCATTGATGAGCTAAAAAGTATCCACCAGCCGCTTTTGATGGCCACCACCACGCACGCGGCGCGGCGCGATGGCAATATCATTGTTCACGTCGCTGGCGGCGTCACCCATATTGGCCCGGCCCGGGCGCAGGATGGGGATTACAGCTACCTGGCCGATACGCTGCAGGACGTTTTACCCGATGTGGCCTGGCATAATCATATTCGTCCACAGCTCTGGCGTAAGCTGGCGGTAAACTGCGTGATCAATCCCCTGACGGCGCTCTGGAATTGTCCAAACGGCGAATTGAAAAATCATCAGCAACTGGTGGCCACGCTCTGCGCGGAGGTCGCGTCGGTGGTGGAGCGGGAAGGCTTACACACCTCCGCTGACGATCTCCGTTATTACGTCGATCAGGTTATTGAAAGTACAGCAGAAAATATCTCTTCAATGCTGCAGGACGTGCGTGCCCAGCGTCACACTGAGATCGATTATATTACCGGGTATTTACTTAAACGAGCGCGAGCCCACGGCATTA
Source organism: Leclercia sp. UBA2479 (assembly GCF_002341985.1). Taxonomy (NCBI): domain Bacteria; kingdom Pseudomonadati; phylum Pseudomonadota; class Gammaproteobacteria; order Enterobacterales; family Enterobacteriaceae; genus Leclercia; species Leclercia sp. UBA2479. Next base: position 416,149 of record NZ_DDPB01000013.1, read on the forward strand.
GCGTGCCGGAAAACGCCCGTCTGTATGACATGGTTAAACGTAAGGAGAGTGAGTATGAGCGCGTCGGCACTGGTATGCCTCGCCCCTGGTAGCGAAGAGACCGAAGCAGTCACGACCATTGATTTACTGGTGCGCGGCGGCATTAACGTTACCACCGCCAGCGTAGCCAGCGATGGTAACCTGGCAATTGTCTGTTCACGCGGCGTGAAGCTCCTGGCCGATGCCCCGCTGGTAGAGGTGGCGGATGGTGATTACGACATCATCGTGTTACCGGGTGGCCTGAAGGGGGCAGAGTGTTTTCGGGACAGCCCCCTGCTGGTAGAGACCGTGCGTCAGTTCCATCTTTCCGGGCGTATCGTCGCAGCCATTTGCGCCGCAGCGGGCACGGTGCTTGTGCCTCATAACCTGTTTCCTGTCGGCAACATGACGGGTTTCCCGACGCTTAAAGATCGTATCCCCGAAGAGCAATGGGTGGATAAACGCGTGGTCTGGGATCCGCGCGTCAATCTGTTAACCAGCCAGGGGCCGGGTACATCGATTGATTTTGCGCTGAAGATTATTCAGCTACTGGCTGGACGCGAGAAAGCTCATGAAGTGGCATCTCAACTGGTTATGGCGGCGGGCATTTATAATTACTACGAATAAAAAAACGGCAACCCTGGGGTTGCCGTTATCGTATTACGGGCGATACACCTTCACGTTGGCAAAGCCCTGCTCGCGGAGATAGAGCGCCTGCAGGCGGCTCATCACCCCACGCTCACACCAAAGCAAATACGTTTTGTTCTGGTCGAGGTCACCAAACTTCGTGCTCAGTTTGTAGAATGGCAGTGAAACCACCTCCACACCCTCAACCTGCAGTGGTTTGTCATCCTGTTCATCAATAGAGCGGATATCCAGAATCGCATCGTTAGCGCTAAAACCTTTCACGGTTTCCACTTCCACAACGTCCTGCTCGGTCTGCTGAGCAATCTCGCGAATATCGATATTGGACGCTTCGGCGACCACTTTATCCAGGATACTGAAGTCGAAGTTTTCTTCTTCCGCTTCGATTTTTCCCTTCACCGCTTTCACCGTTGGGCTTTTTGAAATCACGCCACAATATTCCGGCATGGTGCGGGCGAAGTCAGCGGTACCGATTTCACGCGCCAGGTCGATGATATGCTCTTTATCGTGAGAGATCAGCGGGCGGAGAATCAGAGTATCAGAGACGTTGTCGATCAGGCGCAGGTTGGTCAGCGTCTGGCTGGAAACCTGTCCCAGCGCTTCGCCGGTGACCAGCGCCTGCACGCCGTAGCGCTCAGCAACCTGGGAGGCCGCACGCACCATCATGCGCTTCAGTATCACCCCCATCTGGCCATCTTCCACTTTCTCGAGGATCTCGCCGACCACGGGTTCGAAGTTTATCGCCACAAAACGCACGCGGTGGGAGCTACCAAAGCGGTTCCATAGATAGTGTGCAACCTGACGAACGCCGATTTCATGCGCGGCGCCACCCAGATTAAAGAAACAGTAGTGCACACGACAGCCGCGACGCATGAGCATATAGCTGGATACGCCGGAGTCGAACCCACCGGAGATAAGCGACAGCACATCTTCCTGGGTACCGATAGGGAAACCGCCAATCCCTTCGTAGCGCCCTTTCACCAGCAACAGGCGATCGTTTTCGATCTCAAGGTGAACGGTCACATCCGGGTCGGTCAGCTTCACGCGCGCCGATTCAACGTGCTGATTCAGCCCGCCGCCCACATAGCGTTCAGCTTCAATTGAGCTAAATTCATGTTTACCGCGGCGCTTTACGCGAACGCAGAAGGTTTTGCCTTCGATCTGGTCGCGGTACTGCGCCAGCGCTTTCTCGAAGATGTCATGCAGAGACGTGAACGGCACGTCCTCGACTTCCAGAATATGGTGGATGCCCGGAATACGGGTGAGCGCATCGCGAATATCAATACGCTTATTTTCATCTTTGGCGCGCACTTCAACGTGGTCCCAGTGGCGAACCACAGCGAGGGTTTCGTCATAGTGCTTTAATACGTTACGAATGTTCCCGGTCAGAATTTTAATAAAGCGCAAACGCACAGATTGGCTTTTGATGGTGATTTCAGGGAACAATTTAATGATAAACTTCATGGCGGCAATGGTTCTTTGGCAAGCCCTGAAAGGCTTGTGATGGAAAAGTACAGCAGCCCCTATACCGAAGACTGCATCCAGGCGCGCAAGTATACCACCATCGCGCGGCTCCTGTGCATATTGCGCGTTATTTGCTTATCAGCCTGAGTCCGTTACCATGAACAGGCAAAAACAGTAGAGTCAATTCACTATGCCAAAGAAAAATGACGCACCCGCCAGTTTCGAAACTGCGCTGGGTGAACTAGAGCAAATCGTTACCCGTCTGGAAAGTGGCGATCTGCCGCTGGAAGAGGCGCTGAATGAGTTCGAGCGCGGCGTGCAGCTGGCGCGTCAGGGTCAAGTTAAGCTGCAGCAAGCTGAACAGCGCGTGCAGATCCTGCTTACTAATAGCGAAGATGCTGCCCCCACCCCTTTTACACCGGACGCTGAGTAAATGGATTTTGCGAATCAGCTTCAGACGTGCGTCGAGCGTGCTAACGACGCGCTTCGCCGTTTCATTGAGCCACAGCCTTTTCAGAACACTCCGCTGGTCGGCGCCATGCACTATGGCGCACTGTTGGGCGGCAAACGTCTGCGCCCGTTCCTGGTCTATGCCACCGGCAACATGTTTGGTATCAGCACCGGAACGCTGGACGCCCCCGCGGCCGCCGTTGAGTGTATTCATGCTTACTCATTAATGCACGACGATTTACCGGCGATGGATGATGACGATCTGCGCCGCGGTCAGCCAACCTGCCACATTAAGTTTGGCGAAGCGAATGCCATTCTGGCGGGCGATGCGCTACAAACCCTGGCGTTTGCTATCCTGAGTGATGCGCCGATGGCAGAGGTGGCCGATCGTGACCGCCTGGCCATGATCTCCGAACTGGCGCAGGCCAGCGGCGTGGCGGGTATGTGCGGCGGTCAGGCACTGGATCTGGAAGCCGAAGGGCGCCAGGTGACGCTGGAACAGCTGGAACGCATTCATCGCCACAAGACCGGGGCACTGATTCGCGCCGCCGTTCGTCTGGGAGCATTGAGCGCGGGCGAACAAGGGCGTAACGCCCTGCCGATCCTGGATCGCTACGCAGAAAGTATCGGTCTGGCTTTCCAGGTTCAGGATGACATTCTGGATGTCGTGGGCGATACTGCAATATTGGGTAAACGTCAGGGTGCCGATCAGCAGCTTGGCAAAAGTACCTACCCCGCCCTGTTGGGTCTTGAGCAAGCCCAACGTAAAGCCCGGGATCTGATTGATGATGCCCGCCAGTCGCTAAATGAACTGGCCGCGCAGTCACTGGACACCTCGGCACTGGAAGCGCTAGCGGACTACATAATCCAGCGTGATAAATAAACTATATATCTCGATGAGCCTTTGATGAGTTTTGATATTGCCAAATACCCGACACTGGCGTTGGTTGACTCCACCCAGGAGTTGCGTCTGTTGCCGAAAGAGAGCCTGCCGAAGCTGTGCGATGAGTTACGTCGCTATCTGCTCGACAGCGTAAGTCGTTCCAGCGGCCACTTCGCCTCCGGGCTTGGCACGGTGGAGCTCACCGTAGCGCTGCACTACGTCTACAATACCCCCTTCGATCAGCTGATTTGGGATGTTGGCCATCAGGCTTATCCGCATAAAATTCTTACTGGCCGTCGCGATAAAATTGGCACCATTCGCCAGAAAGGGGGGCTGCATCCGTTCCCCTGGCGCGGTGAGAGCGAATACGACGTCTTAAGCGTCGGTCACTCCTCCACCTCAATTTCCGCCGGTATCGGCATTGCCGTCGCGGCAGAGAAAGAGAACAAGCAGCGCCGTACCGTCTGCGTAATTGGTGACGGGGCGATCACCGCGGGTATGGCCTTCGAGGCAATGAACCATGCGGGCGATATCAAACCGGATATGCTGGTGGTGCTGAACGACAACGAAATGTCCATCTCCGAGAATGTCGGCGCGCTCAACAACCATCTGGCGCAACTGCTCTCCGGTAAGCTCTATTCCACCCTGCGTGAAGGCGGTAAAAAAGTCTTCTCCGGTGTACCGCCGATCAAAGAGCTGCTCAAGCGTACGGAAGAACATATCAAAGGCATGGTCGTGCCAGGCACGCTGTTTGAAGAGCTGGGCTTTAACTATATCGGTCCGGTCGATGGCCACGATGTGCTGGGGCTGGTCACTACGCTCAAGAACATGCGAGACCTCAAAGGCCCGCAGTTCCTGCATATCATGACCAAAAAAGGTCGCGGATACGAACCGGCGGAAAAAGATCCGATCACTTTCCACGCGGTACCGAAGTTCGACCCTACCAGCGGCTGTCTGCCGAAAAGCAGCGGCGGCATGCCGAGCTACTCCAAAATCTTTGGTGACTGGCTGTGTGAAACCGCAGCGAAAGATAACAAGCTGATGGCCGTTACGCCCGCCATGCGCGAAGGCTCCGGCATGGTTGAGTTCTCTAAAAAATATCCGGATCAATATTTTGACGTGGCGATCGCCGAGCAACACGCGGTGACCTTCGCGGCTGGTCTGGCGATTGGCGGCTATAAGCCGATCGTGGCGATCTACTCCACCTTCCTTCAGCGCGCCTACGATCAGGTGATCCACGACGTGGCTATCCAGAAGCTGCCGGTGCTGTTTGCTATCGACCGCGCAGGCATTGTCGGGGCCGACGGCCAGACCCATCAGGGCGCATTCGATCTGTCGTTCCTGCGCTGTATTCCTGACATGGTGATCATGACCCCGTCTGATGAAAACGAATGTCGTCAGATGCTGTTTACCGGGTATCACTATCAGGACGGTCCAAGTGCGGTTCGCTATCCACGCGGTAACGCCCTGGGCGTTGAGCTTGAACCTCTGCAAAAAATGGCGATTGGCAAAGGCGTCATCAAGCGTCGCGGTGAAAAGGTCGCGATCCTGAACTTCGGCACGCTGATGCCGGAAGCCGCTCAGGCCGCCGACGCGCTGAACGCCACCCTGGTTGATATGCGCTTTGTGAAGCCGCTCGACGAGGCGCTTATCCTTGAAATGGCCGCCAGTCACGAGATGCTGGTCACGCTGGAAGAGAACGCGATTATGGGCGGCGCGGGCAGCGGCGTGAACGAAGTGCTGATGGCGAACCGCAAGCCAGTACCGGTGTTGAACCTTGGTCTGCCGGATCACTTCATTGCCCAGGGCACCCAGGATGAAGCCCGCGCAGAAATTGGTCTTGATGCTGCCGGTATCGAAGCCAGAATTCGCAGCTGGCTGGCCTGACCCCACCTCTCCCCTTTCCGCTCCTGCTATGCTTAAACCTCATGTTTAAAACAGCAGGAGTGGAACCGTGCAATATACAACATTAGGAAAAACAGACCTTAAGGTTTCCCGTCTTTGTCTGGGCTGTATGACATTTGGCGAGCCGGATCGGGGTAAACACGCCTGGACGCTGCCGGAAGAGAGCAGTCGCCTGCTCATCAAGCACGCCCTTGATGGCGGCATTACCTTTTTTGATACCGCAAACAGCTATTCCGACGGCAGCAGCGAAGAGATTGTTGGTCGCGCCCTGCGCGACTTTGCACGTCGGGACGAGGTGGTTGTCGCCACTAAGGTTTACCATCAGGTAGGCGACCTGCCGGAAGGGCTCTCCCGCGCACAGATTCTGCGATCGATTGACGACAGCCTGCGTCGGCTGAATATGGATTATGTGGATCTGCTGCAAATCCATCGCTGGGATTACAACACCCCTATCGAAGAGACGCTCGAAGCGCTGAACGACGTGGTTAAAGCCGGGAAAGCACGTTTTATCGGCGCATCCTCCATGCACGCCTCGCAGTTTGCCCAGGCGCTGGATTTACAGGCACAACATGGCTGGGCGCGCTTCGTGACAATGCAGAATCACTATAACCTCATCTATCGGGAAGAGGAGCGCGAGATGCTGCCGCTCTGCTATCAGGAAGGCGTTGCGGTGATCCCCTGGAGCCCGCTGGCGCGCGGCAGGTTAACCCGTCCCTGGGGCGAGACTACGGCCCGCTCGGTTTCGGATGAGTTTGGCAAAACCCTCTATTCAGAAAGTGACGCCAACGATGCGCAGATCGCCGAACGTCTGGCCGCCATTGCAGAAGAGACCCATGCAACCCGCGCGCAGGTGGCGCTGGCATGGTTGCTGAGTAAACGTGGGGTAGCGGCACCGATTATTGGTGCTTCACGCGAGGATCAGCTGGATGAGTTGCTGCGTGCGGTTGAGCTAACACTTACGCCGGAGCAGATCGCCGAACTCGAGACGCCCTATCAGCAGCATCCGGTCGTGGGGTTTAAATAACCCCGGAATCCCCTCTCCCGCAAGGAGAGGGGACACACTATTCACTGCGCGAAGTGATCGTAGCCTTTCCAGTCCAGCGTGACAGGTTCTCCGTCACGCAAAAACTGCATCCCTTCGCTTTCCGGCAGGATCTGGCCGATACAGGTAAAGGGAACGCCCAGATGGCCAAGCGCCACGTCCAGCGTACCGCGATTTAGTTCAGGCACGGTGAAGCACAGCTCGTAGTCTTCACCACCCGAAAGCGCCCAGCGTAGAGCCTGTTCAGGCTCAGCATGGCGGCGCAGCGGCGCCGAAAGCGGGAAGGTATCGAGATCGACACGCGCTCCTACGCCGCTGGCCTTAAGTATGTGGCCAAGATCGGAAATCAAGCCATCAGAGAGATCGATTGCCGCGCTGGCACGATCCCGTAGCGCCTGCCCATGAAGAATACGTGGCGTCGGACGCAGATGACGCTTTATCAGGTAGTCGGCATCAGCAGCCTCTTCGACCACCAGTCGATCTTGTAAAATCGCCAGCCCGGCCGCACTGTCGCCAGGGGTTCCGGTCACATAGATCCAGTCTCCCGGCTTCGCGCCCGAGCGCTTCAGAGCCCGTCCAGCCGGGACATAGCCGTGGATCGCCAGCGTCATCGACAGCGGGCCCGCTGTGGTATCGCCGCCAATCAGCTGCATATCGTAGTAGTTAAGCTGCTCGAAAAGGGCATCGCTGAACGCTTCCAGCCACGCTTCATCTACCTTCGGCAGGGTGAGCGCCAACGTTAACCACGCCGGGTCGGCCCCCATCGCCGCCAGATCGCTGACGTTCACCGCCAGCGCTTTGTACGCCAGATCGGCAGGATCGATGTCCGCCAGAAAATGGTTGCCACACACCAGCGTATCGGTGCTGATGGCCAGCGTCTGTTTTTCCGGAATATTGAGCAGTGCGCAGTCGTCACCGATGCCGGTTTCAACATCACGACGAGAAGATCTGACGCGGTCAAAATAACGGGCAATCAGGGAGAATTCGCCGCATGCCATACGTTATGCCTCGCTAAGAAAAGAAAAAACCGGAGACTACACCGCACGAAGGCAGCACAGTACTCCGGTTTGCGGATCACTTTTTGTGGGGACGGATCGCAGGAGCGGCTTTATCCAGCACGCCATTGACGAATTTATGGCTGTCTTCAGCACCGAAGGTTTTCGCCAGTTCGATCGCTTCGTTGATGGCCACTTTGTACGGCACATCGTCACGTTTGGACAGTTCGAACAGGGCGATACGCAGTACGGCTTTTTCAACCTGGCCCAGCTCTTCGAGCAGACGGGACAGGTATGGCTTCATCAGTCCGTCGAGATACGCGCTATTAGTCGCCACTCCCGACAGCAGTTCACGGAAGTACAGGACATCAACGCCTTTGACGTCTTGTTCCGCCAGGAACTGGTATTCAACATCAGCGATGTCGTTCTGGGACAACTGCCAGGAGTAAAGTGCCTGGACGGCACATTCACGGGCGCGGCGACGAGCAGCAGGTTTCACGGAATTCCCCTTACAAAAATCAGGCCTTGATGGCTTTCAATACATTAATCATTTCAAGCGCGGTCAGTGCAGCTTCTGCACCTTTGTTACCGGCTTTGGTGCCAGCGCGTTCGATAGCTTGTTCAATACTTTCAGTGGTGAGCACGCCAAACGCGACAGGAATTTCTGCATCCTGCGCAACGTGCAGCAGACCATTGCTGGCACCGCCTGCTACATATTCAAAGTGCGCGGTACCGCCACGAATAACCGTACCCAGCGCAATTACCGCATCATACTTGCCGGTTTTCGCCAGCGCGCCTGCTGCCAGCGGCAGTTCATAAGCGCCTGGAACCCAGACAACGGTAATATTTTCGTCTTTCACCTGACCGATACGTTTCAGGGCGTCTACCGCACCTTCCAGCAGGCTGTCGTTGATGAAGTTGTTAAAACGCGCAATGGTGATGGCGACGCGAGCGTCCGGGGTAGCAACAGCGGCTTCAATAATGTTCATACTCTTCCTTAACGGGTTCATTTGGCCCCGCAGGGGGGCGGATTTTATCATAATAATTTGCGTACTGCTTCCCTATTTCAGTAAGCCTTACGCGGGAATTAAATGCAGGCAAATATCGGGTCCAATCGGGCGTATCTCGCTGAACTTAAGCTGCGGTGCATCGGCCAGTTTTTCAAGGCCCGGCAGGACAAACAGACCACGCGCGTCGTTGCCTAACAGTTTAGGGGCAACGTAAACAATGAGTTCATCCACCAGCCCCGCCTGCAGTAGCGCCCCGGCAAGCGTCGGCCCTGCTTCAACCCAGATGCTGTTCACCTGCTGTCTGCCGAGCTGCATCATAAGTACTACCAGATCGAGGTGGCCATTATGTTCGGGTACAATCAGCGTTCGAACGCCCTCCGGCCATGCGCGGCTATCTTCCCCGGTGCGGACAAAAAGCGTTTCACCTGGCTGCTGGACAATACGATGCTCTGGCGTGACGCGGTTTTGGCGGTCCAGCACGATGCGAAGCGGCTGACGCAGGTCATCCTGGGAATAGCAGGACTGCGTATCGGCAGAAAGTTCGTTCCAGCGCACGGTCATTGACGGGTTATCCGCCAGCACGGTGTCACTGGTGGTGAGAATAGCATGGCTTTGCGCGCGCAGACGTTGCACATCGCGCCTTGATTGCGCAGAAGTGATCCACTGGCTCTCGCCGTTGGCCATCGCCGTACGGCCATCAAGAGAGGCGCCGAGCTTTAACTGAATAAAAGGAAAGCCCGTCCGCATGCGCTTCAGGAAACCTTTATTAATGGCTTCGGCGTCCTGCATCATCAGGCCATGACTCACCTCAATCCCTTCCTGCTGCAGGCGGAACAATCCACGGCCGGCTACCTGCGGATTAGGATCCTGCATCGCTGCCACCACGCGCGTCACCCCTGCGTTAATCAGCGCTTCACAGCAGGGTGGCGTGCGCCCATGATGACTGCAAGGCTCAAGCGTCACGTAAGCCGTCGCCCCACGCGCCTTCTCGCCGGCCATCCGCAGGGCGTGTACTTCGGCATGCGGCTCGCCGGCGCGAAAGTGAAAACCTTCTCCGACGATTTCGCCCTCTTTCACAATTACACAGCCAACGTTGGGATTGGGATGGGTAGTAAAACGTCCGCGCTGCGCCAGCTTTAAGGCTCGCGCCATGTACATTTCATCCTGCATGGGCTTAATCCTGTAGGCGGGCGATCTCTTCGCCAAATTCTTTAATATCTTCGAAGCTGCGGTAGACAGAAGCGAAGCGGATATAGGCCACTTTATCGAGCTTTTTCAGCTGCTCCATCACCAGGTTGCCGATCATCTTGCTCGGCACTTCGCGCTCACCGGTACCGCGCAGATGGGATTTGATGTGGTTAAGTGCCGTTTCGACGTCATCTGCGCTGACGGGGCGTTTTTCCAGCGCTTTCAGCATTCCACTTCGCAGCTTCTCTTCATTGAAGGGTTCGCGAATATCGTTGCTTTTCACTACCCGCGGCATAACCAGCTCTGCCACTTCAAAGGTAGTAAAACGTTCGTTGCATACCAGGCATTGCCGGCGGCGGCGTACGGAGGAGCCTTCCCCCACCAGACGGGAGTCGATTACTTTGGTATCCACGGCGAGACAGAATGGGCAATGCATACGGTGTCCTGACTTTCGGGTTAACTGAGTTCCATTTTACCCTGAACTGGGCTGACAACAAAGGAAGAGCGTTTTTGAGATAATGGATCTATACCCTGCCTTGCTTCGTTGGCTACGCTTATCACCATCCGTTATTTCAAGGAATTAAACGCAATGACAAGACGTTACCTGAAAATTCTCCTGGTGGGGAGCCTCTTTAGCCTTAGCGCCTGTGCACAGCAAAGCGAAGTTCGCCAGATGAACCAGAGCGTGAGCGCGCTAAACCAGACCATGAGCGAGCTCAACCAGGAAACCGTAAAGATCACCCAGCAAAACGCGCTGAATGTGAAATCGACCAGCGGTGTTTATCTGCTACCGGGCGCTAACACTCCGGCGCGGCTGAAAAGCCAGATCGGCACGCTGCGAATGTCGTTGGTAGACGTGGCGCCCAATGCTGACGGTACCCGTGCCACGCTGCGCATTCAGGGCGAGTCTAACGATCCCTTACCCGCTTTTAGCGGCACCGTGGAGTGGGGCCAGATCCAGGGCACCACAGATAATTTCCAGGAGGTGAATGTGCAAAGCCAGCTGATTAATGCGCCGGCCAGCGTACTCGCCCCGAGCGATGTGGATATCCCACTGCAGTTGAATGGCGTTACCCCAGAACAGCTCGGTTTTGTCCGCATCCACGATATCCAGCCCGTCGCGCAGTAATCTCTTCAGCGGAACGTAACCACGTTCCGCTTTCATTTAAATTCCGCAAAGATTGGCAACATAAATGTTTGCCAGTACAATCCGCTCCGTTTAAAGTACGCAAACGTGAACGCAATCGATTACGCATGTGAGAGATATGTGAAACAACACATATTTTTGTGAGCACGGATTCCTATAATAGGCTCGCAGAAACACGAAATATTTAGAAACGCTATTCGCGCATTTTTCACTCCCGTAAGGGATTTCAAATCAGTGGCATCATTATGAAAAAAACATTACTGGCAGCTGGCGCAGTTCTGGCGCTCACAACCACTTTCTCTGTTAACGCAGCGGAAAACGATAAACCTGAATATGTCTCCGACTGGTGGCACCAGAGCGTGAACGTGGTCGGTAGCTACCACACCCGCTTCGGACCTCAGATCCGTAACGATACCTACCTTGAATACGAAGCGTTTGCCAAGAAAGACTGGTTTGACTTCTATGGTTACCTGGATGCGCCAGTATTCTTCGGTGGTAACACTGATGCGAAAGGTATCTGGAACCACGGCTCTCCGCTGTTCATGGAGATCGAGCCGCGTTTCTCTATCGATAAGCTGACCGGCACCGATCTGAGCTTTGGTCCGTTCAAAGAGTGGTACATCGCGAACAACTACATCTACGACATGGGTCGCAATAAAGATGGCCGCCAGAGCACCTGGTATATGGGTCTGGGTACCGACATCGATACCGGTCTGCCGATGAGCCTCTCCCTGAACGTGTACGCGAAATACCAGTGGCAGAACTACGGTGCTGCGAACGAAAACGAGTGGGATGGCTACCGTTTCAAAGTGAAATACTTCGTGCCGATTACCCAGCTGTGGGGCGGTAACCTGAGCTACATCGGCTTCACCAACTTTGACTGGGGTTCCGATTTAGGCGATGACAGCGCCAACGATCTGAACGGCAATAAATCCCGTACCAACGACTCTATCGCCTCCAGCCACATTCTGGCGCTGAACTACGATCACTGGCATTACTCTGTTGTTGCGCGTTACTGGCACAACGGTGGTCAGTGGAACGACGATGCTGAGCTGAACTTTGGCAATGGCAACTTCAACACACGTACTACCGGCTGGGGTGGTTATCTGGTTGTCGGTTACAACTTCTAAGCATCGCTTCAATGTATGAAAGCCAGCCTCCGGGCTGGCTTTTTTATTGCTTCACTTTACGCAAAAAGTCGGCCAGAGAACGTTCTACACTTTCGCTGAAGCGTCGCCCGGTCAGGGTAATGGTCAGGCAACGGTCGAGGCGAAAACAGCGGTAGTCATTGCGTCGCTCACACCAGGCTGCGAGTAGCCAGTGCTCTCCCCAGAAGAACAGCCCTAACGGCTGCACCTCCCGCCAGGAGAGCTGCCCGGCCTCATCCCGATAATGTAACGCGAGCACCTGCTGGGAAGATATCGCCTGATGAATCACATCAAAGCCGCTTCTCGAATGGGGTTGCAGGGCAATATCCGGCGCGTAAATGCGGGTCTGCTCGGCCTTGCGACGGCTCTCTTCGGGCAAAATAGCGAGCACTTTCTCCTGCGCCGACTCCAGTTCTTTTGAGAGCGACTCACCTCCCCAGGTTTTGAGCAGGCGAATGGCAACGATCAGCGCTTCGGACTCGCGGTTAGTCAACATCAACGGCGGCAAATCAAAGCCCGACAGCAGTCGATAACCACTTCCGGCTTCGCCCTCTATCGGCACGCCCGACAGCGACAGATCGCGGATATCGCGATACACCGTGCGCGCCGACACGCCCAGTCGTTCAGCAAGCAGCGCGGCGGTGGTCAGCCGTCTGCCCCGCAGAATCTGTACGATCTGAAACAGGCGGTCAGCGCGTCGGGTCATCGATTTTCACCTTCACTTGTTATCAGGCGGGCTGATGGAGCCCTACCCGGTTGCCTTCGCTGTCCGTAAACAGCGCGATAGTGCCAATGCCGCGCGGCAGAACCAGCGGGCCGAAAACACATTCTCCCCCGGCTGAGGCCACGCGATCGAGCGTTGCCGCAAGGTTTGAGGTATGAAGATAGATAATCGCCCCCTGCTGCGACGGCGCAATGCCGTCAAATTTTGCCAGCGCGCCGCCGACGGCCGGATCATCGTGCGGGAACACGGCCAGTTCCGCGCAGTCCATCGCCTCACGTTTTAGCGAGACCTGCATCACCGGCTCATAAAAGGCAATGGCCCGCTCCATATCCGTAACCGCAATCTCAAACCAATTAATGACGTTATTCATACATCCTCCTGCCTGTTGAGTAAGTTCAGAAGGAGTGTACGCCAGGCCTCCTGACAGCATACTGTCAGCAGAGTGGCTCACTCAGTAAAAATAAAGGCAAGTGATTGATTTAGCAGCCACGGGCGCAGATAACCGACGGTGTTTGAAAGCGGTAAAACCTGCTCGGGCAGCCTGATGCCCAGCTGCGTCTGAATATAGGCCCGGCGCGTACAAATACGCTGCCAGAGCGCGGGCCAGGCGGTCTGAATCTCGTGGCGAAGCGCCTCGTCCGCCAGCGCCACGGTATCTTCAATGCTGGCGCCAGCGTATCCTGCGCGGGAGGGAATGATATCGATTTGCAGGAGCATGCCGCTTTGTAATGTTGCCGCCGAATTCGGTCCAATGGGCGAGCAGAGCCACTCCTCATCCGCCACCAGATGTCCCGGATTAAGGTGCCAGTGGTAGTCTGCTTTCGGCAACACCCGTTCGACCAGGTCATACATCTCACCGCCACGCAGGCCGATACGCAGGTGCTGCAGCCAACTGACCACCGCATTAAAATAGGGTTTGGCGACCACCTCGAGGTAGTCTGCTACCGCCGGTGTTAGCTCATTTTCATCTGCCACCACATAAGCCGCACGGCTGCTTAAGCCGCCTTTATAACCGGTCGTCAGCGAGAATTTATCTCCGCGCTGAATAATTTTGTCCCCCGGATAGAGCCTGGCATCAGCAAAGCGCTCGCCAGTGGCGGCAATCATCACCACGTTATTGGCCTGCCCCTCTGCCGCCAGCAGCGCGCCGATCTGCTTCTCGGTTTTACCGGGCGCGATGGCATTCAGCGCCGTGAGCATTGCCGTGGAGGCGAGATTGGCACCGTATTCGTAGTGCGCCAGTTCGTTTGCATTATTGGTGATGCGGGCGCCGCTCTCGGGCGAGATAAAGATCCCCGTTGCATTGCATAACCGCGCCTGAGGTGCCGCCAGGCGCAGGGCATCGACAATAAACGCGGGGAGATCGAACATCTGCAATCTGTCGTCGCGTGCGCCAGTAAATAGCTTCCAGCCCACCAGCCCAACGGTGTTCGAGCCTGAGAGCCCCGCCTCACGAAGCAACTCCGGGAAGGAGTGCTGATTATCCATCGGCTGGTTTGGCAGTGAAAACCACGGCGCATGGATAACGCGGTTCGCCAGTCGGGCATGCGCCGCCAGCTTCAGGTTTTCATTACCCAGCACCAGGGCCGCCTCCCCCGTCTGTTGCAGTATCAGGAGCGCCTCTTCAAAGCGCGGGATAAACCCGGTGAGATATTCAAAATTGCCGCCGTGCTCTTTGTCGGCATAGATAACCAGCGTATCCAGCCCCTGCTGTACCATGCGGCTAAGGACTTTCGCCTTGCGCTGCTGCAGCGTTTCATCGCTTAGCGTTACAGATGGCACATCGTGCCAGAGGGTCGGTTGGGGAACAGATGAGAGGGTGATGACGGCCATCGGTATTGCTCCATGTCATTTCGCATTCACACTGGAGAGTACCCAAATCCGTGCGCGATGTACCAAAAAAAATCCCGGCCTTGCGACCGGGATTCTGTTTTAACGCGCTGTTGCCTTTACGGCAGAATGGACGGCTGATCCGCCCCTTCTTTTTCGACCTTCTGCTGGATCAGGTGCTCACGCTTCATGCCGAGTTTCAGTGCCAGTGCGGACGCCACGTAAATGGACGACGCCGTACCGATAGAGACACCAATCAGCATGGTCAGCGAGAAGCCTTCCAGTACCGGGCCACCGAAGAGATACAGCATCAGGATCACCATCAAGGTGGTCCCGGAGGTGATCAAGGTACGGTGCAGCGTCTGGGTCAACGACACGTTAAAGATTTCGTACGGCGTACCGCGACGGATCTTACGGAAGTTTTCACGGATACGGTCAGATACCACGATACTGTCGTTCAGTGAGTAACCGATAACGGACATCAGGGATGCCACAATCGTCAGGTCAATCTCAATGTGGAACAGCGACAGTACGCCCATGGTGATCACCACGTCGTGCGCCAGAGCAATAACCACCCCGGCCGCCAGGCGCCACTCGAAGCGGAAGCCAACGTAAACGAGGATGGAGATCAGCGCCACCAGCAGCGCCATGGCACCGGTCTGGGCCAGGTCTGCACCCACGCTCGGGCCAACAAACTCAATACGCTTAACCGTTGCATTCTGGCTGGTCGATTCATTGATAACCTGAACGACCTTGCTGCCCAGCTCCTGGCTGCCGTTGGCATCGTGTACCGGTGGCATACGCACCATGATGTCGCGGCTGCTGCCGAAGTTCTGCAGCAGCGGCTCTTCAAAGCCCGCTTTCTGCAGTGATTCGCGCATCTGGTCCATATCGACCGGTTTTTCCAGGGTGATTTCAATCACCGTACCACCGGTGAAGTCCAGACCCCAGTTGAAGCCTTTCACGCCCATAATGACGATGGACAGAATCAGCAGAAAACCTGATATGCCGAAGGCCCAGTAGTCCCAGCGCATAAAGTCCCAGACTTTACGGCCGTGGTTTAATTGTTCAACAGTATATTCCTGTGCCACAACGCACTCCTCAGATAGACAGCTTTTTAACGCGCTTGCCGCCGTACAGCAGGTTCACGATGGCACGGGTGCCGACAATAGCGGTAAACATTGACGTTGCTACACCGATACCGGTGGTAATCGCAAAGCCTTTGATAGCGCCAGTACCCACTGCATACAAGATAAGAACCTTAATCAGTGTTGTTACGTTCGCATCGAAGATGGAGCTGAACGCCCCTTTGTAGCCCTCTTCAATCGCCTGCTGCACAGAACGACCGTTGCTTAGCTCTTCTTTGATACGTTCGTTTATCAGTACGTTGGCGTCGACCGCCACCGCAAGGGTAAGAACGATACCCGCAATACCCGGCATGGTCAGCGTCGCCCCCGGAAGCAGAGACATGATGCCGATAATCAGGACCAGGTTCGCCACCAGCGCGCTTGTCGCGATCAGACCAAACTTCTTATAGAAGAAGATCATGAAGATGATGGAGACCACCAGACCGGCCAGACAGGCTTCCAGACCCTGTTTGATGTTCTGCATACCCAGGGTTGGACCAATGGTACGCTCTTCAACAATCTGGATTGGCGCAATCAACGCACCGGCACGCAGCAGCAGCGACAGCTGACGTGCTTCGTTCGGGTTGTTGATACCGGTGATACGGAAGCTGTTACCCAGTCGGGACTGGATATTGGCGATGTTAATCACCTCTTCCTCTTTCACCAGCACTGAGCGACCGTTCGCATCTTTCTTACCGCTGTCTTTATACTCCACGAACAGGGTTGCCATCGGTTTACCGATGTTGTCCTTAGTGAAGTTAGACATGATGTTGCCACCTGCGCTATCAAGCGAGATGTTCACCTGCGGCTGGTTGTATTCATCCTGGCTGGAAGTGGAGTCGGTAATGTGGTCACCGGTCAGGATCACACGTTTGTACATCACCACCGGCTGACCTTCACGGGTCTGCTTCACTTCAGAGTCGCCCGGTACGCGGCCAGAGGCGGCTGCGGACTGGTCAACGTTGGTGTTTACCAGACGGAACTCCAGGGTCGCGGTCGCGCCCAGAATCTCCTTCGCACGCGCGGTATCCTGAATACCTGGCAGTTCAACCACGATACGGTCAGCACCCTGACGCTGTACCAGCGGCTCGGCTACCCCCAGCTGGTTTACACGGTTACGCAGAATGTTGATGTTCTGCTGAACGGCGTATTCACGCGCTTCGCTCAGACGGGCATCCGTCATCACGGCGCGCAGCTGGTTGCTGCCCTGCGAGGTGATCACCAGATCGCGGTGACGCGACGTCAGGTAAGTGACTGCCTGGTCGCGTGCAGAGCCGTCGCGGAACGCGATGCTCATGCCGTAGTTCTCTTCCTTACGCACGGTGGTGTAAGGGATGCCTTTATCACGCAGATCGCTGCGCAGGCTGTCGATGTTCTGTTCCTGCAGCTTGCCCAGCGCGGTATCCATATCCACTTCCATCAGGAAGTGCACACCGCCACGCAGGTCGAGACCGAGTTTCATTGGCTCTGCGTTTAGCGCAGCCAGCCAACGCGGAGTTGCAGGAGCAAGGTTCAGCGCCACGACATATTTATCACCCATCACGCCCATCAGCGCTTCACGAGCGCGGAGCTGCGTATCGGTGGAGTCGAAGCGAGCAAGAATAGCGCCCTCTTCCAGTGCCACAGACTTAGCGGTAATTTTTTCTTCTTGTAACGTTTTCTGGACCTGGATCAGCGTTTGCTCACTGGCGGCGACACCGCGCGCGCCAGTGATTTGAACAGCCGGATCCTCACCATACAGGTTGGGAAGCGCGTACAGCAGGCCGACGATAATCACGACGACCAGCATGATGTACTTCCACAAAGGATAACGGTTTAACACGGCAGTTCCCTTTGGGAAATGGTTGGATTACAGCGCCTTCATGGTGCCTTTCGGCAGAACGGCAGCTACGAAGTCACGTTTGATAACCACTTCAGTGGTGTCGTTCAGGGCGATAGCAATGTAGCCGTTTTCCGCTACTTTGGTCACGCGACCCACCAGGCCACCGTTGGTCAGCACTTCATCGCCTTTCGCAATGGAGTTCATCAGGTTTTTGTGCTCTTTGGTGCGTTTCTGCTGTGGACGCAGGATCATGAAGTAGAAGATCAGACCGAACACAACCAGCATCAGGATCAGAGACATTGGGCTGCCCTGCGCCGGAGCGCCAGTTGCTGCTACCGCATCAGAAATAAAAAAGCTCATTTAAATTCCCTCATTATTAAAATTAATCAACGTTCAAAGGTGGTACAGCACGGCCCTGACGTTGGTAGAAATCGGTCACGAAGCTCTCTAATTTACCCTCTTCAATGGCCTTACGTAAACCAGCCATTAAGCGCTGATAATAACGAAGATTGTGAATGGTATTGAGACGCGCGCCCAGAATCTCGTTGCAACGATCAAGATGATGCAGGTACGCGCGAGAATAATTGCGACAGGTATAGCAATCGCACTCGGCATCGAGTGGGCTGGTGTCGCTTTTATGCTTCGCATTACGAATTTTTACCACGCCATCGGTCACGAACAGGTGACCATTACGGGCATTGCGGGTTGGCATCACGCAGTCAAACATATCAATACCGCGACGAACGCCTTCAACCAGATCTTCTGGTTTACCCACACCCATCAGGTATCGCGGTTTATCAGCCGGGATTTGCGGGCAGACGTGCTCCAGGATACGGTGCATGTCTTCCTTCGGCTCACCCACAGCCAAACCGCCGACAGCGTAGCCATCAAAACCTATCTCTACCAGACCTTTAACCGAGATATCACGTAAATCTTCGTAAACACTGCCCTGGATAATGCCGAACAGTGCATTTTTGTTGCCGAGCGAGTCAAAACGGTCGCGGCTACGCTGCGCCCAGCGCAGTGACATCTCCATGGAACGCTTCGCGTAATCCCAGTCTGCCGGGTATGGCGTACATTCATCGAAGATCATCACGATATCGGAGCCGAGATCGTACTGGATTTCCATCGATTTTTCAGGATCAAGGAAGATCGGGTCGCCGTTGATGGGGTTACGGAAGTGCACACCCTTTTCGGTGATTTTCCGGATATCGCCGAGGCTGAAGACCTGGAAACCGCCGGAATCGGTAAGAATGGGGCCTTTCCACTGCATGAAGTCGTGCAGATCGCCGTGCAGCTTCATGATCTCCTGGCCAGGACGCAGCCAGAGGTGGAAGGTGTTACCGAGGATGATTTGTGCGCCAGTGGCTTCCACTTCTTCCGGCGTCATCCCTTTTACGGTGCCGTAGGTGCCCACAGGCATAAACGCGGGGGTTTCTACCACGCCGCGATCAAACACCAGGCGACCGCGGCGTGCGCGACCGTCGGTGGTATCGAGTTCAAATTTCATTTTTTTTCCTCTGTGTCAGAAAAACAGTCCAACACATTATTCCGGTGCCGCGGACTTATTCCCCGACACGCTCATTCAAAGCCTGCGGATTGTACGTGATAAACATCGCGTCCCCGTAGCTAAAAAAGCGATAATTTTGTTCTACCGCAGCCTTATAGGCATTCATCGTATGCTGATAACCCGCAAAGGCGGAAACCAACATAATCAGCGTCGATTCAGGCAGGTGGAAATTGGTCACCAGCGCATCAATCACTTTGTACTGATAGCCCGGGTAGATAAAGATTTGCGTGTCGCCAAAGAAGGGTTCAATCAGTTCAATTTTGGCCGCCTGCGCCGCGCTCTCAAGCGAGCGCACAGAAGTGGTTCCCACCGCGATAACGCGGTTGCCACGCGCTTTGGTCGCCATTACCGCATCCACAACCTCTTGCGGGACCTCTGCGTATTCCGAGTGCATGATGTGGTCTTCGATAGAGTCCACGCGCACGGGCTGGAAGGTGCCCGCGCCGACGTGCAGCGTTACAAAGGCCATCTCAACACCTTTATCGCGCAGTTTTGCCAGCAGGGGTTCGTCAAAGTGCAGGCCGGCCGTCGGCGCAGCAACTGCGCCTGGCTTCTGGCTATAGACGGTCTGGTACAGCTCGCGGTCGGCCTCTTCGTCCGGGCGTTCAATATAGGGTGGCAGCGGCATATGGCCAATGGCATTCAGAATATCCAGCACCGGACGTTCGTCGTTGAACTGCACTTCAAACAGGGCATCATGGCGTGCAACCATGGTCGCGTTGATGCTCTCGTCATCGCCCAGCAGCAGTTCCGCGCCCGGTTTTGGCGCTTTAGATGCGCGAATATGTGCCAGAATACGTTTATCATCCAGCATGCGCTCAACCAGCACTTCAATCTTTCCGCCGCTGGCTTTACGACCAAACAGGCGGGCCGGGATCACACGGGTATTGTTAAAGACCAGCAGATCGCCCGCGTTGAGCTTATCGAGCAGATCGGTGAAAGTACCGTGCGTCAGCGCGCCCGTTGGCCCGTCCAGAGAGAGTAAGCGACAGCTACTGCGCTCAGGCATTGGATAGTGGGCGATCAGGGAATCAGGTAATTCAAAGGAGAAATCGGCGACGCGCATGACTTATACTCGTGACTTAAAAACAGGCGGCTTAGTCTAGTGCTCACACCACTTTGCTGCAACAACTAGCCGACTCCGGATACCGAATCGCATGAATTTTCTCGCTCACCTGCACCTGGCTCACCTGGCCGATAGCTCGCTTTCTGGTAATTTGCTGGCCGATTTCGTCCGCGGCAACCCGGCAGAAGAGTACCCTCCCGAGGTTGTAGAGGGTATTTTTATGCACCGGCGTATCGACGTGTTGACCGATAACCTGCCCGAAGTGACCGAAGCGAAAGGCTGGTTCCGTCCTCACACCCGCCGCGTCGCGCCGATTACCCTGGACGTCATGTGGGATCACTTTCTCTCTCGGCACTGGGCACAGCTCTCACCCGAGATGCCGCTGTCAGAATTTGTACGCTATGCCCAGACGCAGATAGCAACCATCCTGCCCGACTCTCCCCCACGCTTTGTGAATCTGAATCATTACTTATGGTCAGAGCGCTGGATGGAACGTTATCGCGATATGGATTTTATTCAGAACGTGCTTAATGGCATGGCCAGCCGCCGCCCGCGTCTGGATGCTCTTCGCGACTCCTGGCAAGATCTGGACGACCATTATGACGCACTCGAAACCCGTTTCTGGCAGTTCTATCCACGCATGATGGCGCAGGCAAAAAGCAGACAGCTGTAACCGGTGCGTCATTGATAGGCAAAAGCTCATCGAACGATTGTTAGGGCCTCTTTGAGTTAAAGCGCCACACTCTCTATACTGGCCGGCGTTGCGTTCCAAATAACCTTAGTAAATACAGGAGAATCATATGGTTCTGGTAACTCGTCCGGCTCCGGATTTTACAGCAGCAGCTGTACTGGGTAACGGTGAAATCGTTGATAACTTCAACTTCAAACAGCACACCAACGGTAAAGCGACCGTTCTGTTCTTCTGGCCGATGGATTTCACCTTCGTTTGCCCGTCTGAGCTGATCGCGTTCGACAAACGTTATGAAGAATTCCAGAAGCGTGGCGTGGAAGTGGTTGGCGTCTCCTTCGACTCTGAGTTTGTACACAACGCATGGCGTAACACCCCTGTCGACAACGGCGGCATCGGTCCGGTGAAATACGCGATGGTTGCGGACATCAAACGTGAAATTCAGCAGGCTTACGGTATCGAACATCCGGACGCGGGCGTTGCGCTGCGTGGTTCTTTCCTGATCGACGCAAACGGCATCGTTCGTCACCAGGTTGTGAACGATCTGCCGCTGGGTCGTAACATCGACGAAATGCTGCGCATGGTTGACGCGCTGCAGTTCCACGAAGAGCACGGTGAAGTGTGCCCGGCTCAGTGGGAAAAAGGTAAAGAAGGTATGAACGCCTCTCCAGACGGCGTAGCAAAATACCTGTCCGAGAACGTATCCAGCCTGTAACTGGCAAGGTTTACGCAAAAGGCCCGCGCATGCGGGCCTTTTTGTTATTAATGGTTGCCTGCCCAGACGGTGGCCGATATCGCCGGCAGAGAGAGCACGCCATCCTGCACGCTGCCTTTCCCCTCTTTCAGAAGCCACGTCTTCACGCTTAATAACGGCGTGTCGTCCAGTACTACTTCGCAGGCCTCACCGCGATTTATCGCCACCAGCACCCGCTGCTGGTTATAGACGCGTATAAACACCACCACGTTATCGTGCGCATAGATCACCTGACAAGCGCCGTAGCGCAGGGCCTGGCTCTGTTTGCGCAGCTTCGCCATCCGCTGATAGAGCGCCAGCAGGTGTTTATCCTGCTTCTCTGGCTCCCACGGGAAGGTTTTGCGGCAGAAGGGGTCATTGTTGCCATCCAGCCCGATTTCATCGCCATAATAGATGCACGGCACGCCCGGCCAGCTAAAGAGCCAGATGACCGCCAGCGGCAACCGCGCCACATCTTTGCCCAGCAGCGTTTTAAAGCGTGCGGTATCGTGGCTATCCAGCTGGTTGAACATCCGGAGCTGCTGCTGATGCGACAGACTGGCGCGGTAGTTATCCATCCACGCCATGCAGGTTTCAGCGTCGATACGCTGCGGATCGTAAGAGATATCCGTATTCGCCAAAAAGCCCCAGAGCGGGAAAGTAAAACCGCGATAGTTCATCGCCGAATCTTCCGCATCGGCCTGCAGCCACTGACGGGCATCACCGAAATGCTCGCCAAAGACAAAGGCATCTGGCCGGGCGGCTTTCGCCGAACGGGTGATACCGGCGACGTGCTGCAAATTATTCCGCGCGCCGCCCGCTTCGCCAAGCATATGCACGACATCCAGCCGCCAGCCGTCCATGTTCCAGGGGGCTTTCAGCCAGTGGCGGACAATACTCTCCTCGCCGCCATAAATCTCCTGCACCAGCGCATTCGAGGCATAGTCCAGCTTCGGCAGGCTGGGGTAACCCAGCCAGTCAAGCGCGTAGCCCTCGTCGTTGAAGCTATACCAGTCACGCTGGGCCGATTCCGGATTATGACAGGCGCCGCCCATCGTCTGATTGTGACGGTCAAACCAGGCATGAGAGTCGCCGCTGTGGTTAAAGACGCCGTCCAGAATCAGGCGCATCCCCTCACGGTGAGTATTTTCACGCAGGCGCAGCAATGCTCCATCGCCACCGAACTGCTCATCTACCCGACGATAATCCTCGGTATCGTATTTGTGCACGCTGGGCGCGGCAAAGACCGGATTCAGGTAGAGCGCCGTGACGCCGAGTTTTTTCAGATAGGGTAACTTTTCGCTGATACCGTCCAGATCCCCGCCATAGAAGGTGGAGCCGCCCGCCTGCGCGGTGACGGGCTCATCCCACTGGCGGAAGATAACCTCCTGCCCGGCGGCGTGGTGATAATAGCGTTGATCCTGCAATGCCGTACGCTGCTGGCTGCGGGCGAAGCGATCCGGGAAGATTTGGTAGAAGACCTGCTCCACCACCCACTGAGGGCCATTATCGGGATAATCGACGGCAAATTGCTCCAGACGAGCCGGTGGAAAACGGCTGAAGCCCTGGGGGGTAAACCACAGCTGGCGGTCGTGCCAGAGCAGTTTAAAACTGTAGCGTCGACGCGGCTGGCCGCTGTTCAGATCGATCGTGGCCCGCCATGCCGTGATCCCCGGCTGCGGCTGGCTACGCTGCTTGTGCATTTTCAGCGTCGTCTCTTCATTGTCCACTTCGGCGCGAAGCGTCACCCGCTCAGGCTGATTGTCGCCTGCCAGCCAGAGCGTAATCACGAGCTTGTCTTTGTTTTGCTTAACAAATGGGGCAACCGCGAGGTGCCATGCCTTGAACATTTCGTATCCCCTTTCCCAGAATTGAGGCCACCTTGCCATAGGGTAGAGGATGTTCACTCATCGCGGAGACAATTATTAGGGGAGGAGATCGGGGGAGGAGAAAAAATGCCCGGCAGGTGCCGGGCATTCTGATTACTGTACCTGGGCGATCCGACGTTCGTGGCGGCGTTTGAAGACCCAGCCCACCAGCAGCAGAGCGATCCACGCGAAGCCTACGTACAACGAAATGCGGGTATCCGGGTGGTAACCGATCAGCGCGATAATAAAGACCAGGAAGATCAGCCCAACGACCGTCGTCGCTACCCCGCCCGGCACTTTAAACTTCAGCGCTTTCGAGGCCTCTGGCCCCAGACGGCGGCGGAAGGCGATCTGCGACAACAGGATCATAATCCACACCCATACGGTGGCGAAGGTGGCCAGCGAAGCAATCACCAGGAAGACGCGCTCCGGCATGATGTAGTTCAGGTAGACCGACAGCAGCAGCGCGACCGTCATCACCATCACCGTCACCCATGGCGTACCACGACGGGAGGTTTTGGCGAAGATCTTCGGCGCACTGCCCTGCTCGGCCATGCCGTGCAGCATACGACCCACGCCAAATACGTCGGCATTGATGGCCGAGAGCGAAGCGGTCAGCACCACAAAATTAAGAATGCTGGCGGCAAAGGCAATCCCCAAATGCTGGAAGGTAAGGACAAACGGGCTGCCGTTTGTGCCGACCTGATTCCACGGGTAGATGGACATAATGACAAACAGCGTGCCCACATAGAAGACCAGGATACGCATTGGCACTGAGTTAATCGCACGAGGAATAGATTTTTCAGGATCTTTCGCTTCGCCCGCGGTAATACCGATGATTTCGATCCCGCCGTAGGCAAACATCACCATCTGCAGCGACATCACCATTCCAATCCAGCCGTTGCTGAAGAAGCCGCCGTTGCTCCAGAGATTATGAATTCCGGTCGCTTCGCCGCCGTTGCCAATGCCCCAGATAATGATGCCAAAGCCGGCAGCAATCATCACAATGATGGTGGCGACTTTAAAGAACGAGAACCAGAACTCCAGTTCACCGAACACTTTTACGCTCATCAGGTTAACGGCGCAGATGATCATCACGACGCTTAAGACCCAGATCCAGTGCGGCACCGTGGGGAACCAGACGCCCATATAAATTCCGAACGCGGTCACATCGGCGATGGCCACAATCAGAATTTCAAAGCAGTAGGTCCAGCCGGTGATATACCCGGCCAGTGGCCCGAGGTTTTCCTGGGCATAGCGTGAGAAGGAGCTGGCTGAGGGGTTATGAACCGACATCTCCCCAAGGGCACGCATGATGATATAGGCCGCAGCGCCGCCAATAATATAGGCCAGCAATACGCTGGGACCGGCCATTTTTATGGCATCTGCCGAGCCATAAAAAAGGCCCGTGCCTATTGCAGAACCCAGTGCCATAAAGCGAATGTGACGGGCGGTGAGACCCCGCTTGAGTTTGTTAGAGCTTTCCATTTATGTCTTGCCATTCAACACAAAAAAACAAAAAACCACGGGGCCATAAGCCCCGTGGTTGTACATTCTGCCGTTGATTAATGCGCGTTCGATGTAACCTGGCGTCCTGCAGCACGATCCCAGATAACAGCCAATACCAGTGCAACAACGGTAGGCATCAGCCAGGCCAGCCCCTGCTCAGACAGCGGCAGACGCTGTGTCCAGGCAGGCAGTACGTCGCCAATAGCGGATGCTTTAATCCCGTCAAGGATACCAAAAATCAGGCTGATAAACATGGCCGGGGCAATAATTCGTGAGGAGTTATGCCACCACGGGCGGGTAAAGCTCAGCACAACCAGTACAATACACGGAGGGTAAATGGCCGTCAGTACCGGAATGGACACTTGAATCAGGTGGCTCAGTCCCAGATTCGAGACCGCCATTGAGAAGATGCCGAGGATAAACACCAGCGTGCGGTAAGAGAGCGGCAGATACTGCGCAAAGAACTCTGCACAGGCGCAGGTCAGCCCTACCGCCGTCACCAGACAGGCCAGGAAGATCAATACCGCCAGCAGGAAGCTACCTGCACCACCAAAGGTATGCTGCACGTAAGCATGCAGGATCGCCGCACCGTTCGCACTCTGATCCACCAGCGTGGCGCTATCGGAACCCAGACGGAACAATGCCAGATAGAGCAGCGTCAGGCCCACGCCGGCCATCAGACCCGCCCAGATGGTGTAACGGGTCAGCAGACGCGCTTCCGTTACGCCACGGGAACGCGCAGCGTTGACAATAACGATACCAAATACCATGGCGCCCAGCGTATCCATCGTCAGATAGCCATTCACGAAGCCGTTAGAGAAGGCAGCGTTTTTATAGGCATCCATCGCATCGCTGATGGGGCCTGCAGGCCACATCACGGCGGCCACGGCCAGAACGATCAGCGCCACGATTTTCAGCGGAGCCAGGAAGTTACCTACCGTATCCAGCAGTTTGCCCGGATAGAGAGAAACCAGAATCACAAGCGCGAAGTAAACCAGGCTGTAGATAAACAGCGGCATCGCGCCGTCGCCCGTCAGGGGCGCGATCCCCACTTCGAATGAGACGGTCGCGGTACGTGGCGTGGCAAACAGCGGGCCCACGGCCAGATAACAGACAGTCGCCAGCAGAATGCCAGCCACTTTACCAATCGGGGTGCTGAGGCTGTCCACGCCGCCGCCCACTTTCGCCAGCGCGATAACGGTTAGCACCGGCAGACCCACGGCAGTGATCAGGAAGCCAATGGCTGCCGTCCAGACGTGTTCACCCGCCTGCAAGCCAACCATGGGAGGAAAGATGATGTTGCCTGCGCCAACGAACAGCGCAAATGTCATAAAGCCCAGCGCAACGATGTCGCGCGATTTCAGATGATGGGTCATAAAACCTTACTGCCTGTGGATGTGGTGTTGAAAACGATGAATTTTTCGCCATCCCTGCCGGGACAAAACAGCGGAAAAAATACTCAATTTCAGTGGGATATACTCCCGTACTGGCGTGGAGAAGAATAGTTTTTCGATTTACCACGCAAATATAGTCGGTATGACGATATCTGGGGCGCAATTTAAACGCTTATAACGTTTAAAGGCAATATAGGATCTCAAAACCAGAACATTATGCCGGAATGAAAAGAGTGATTGGAACAATGAACCATGTATAAGAAAAACTCATGGCTAATCATGCGAACAAAAAAGCAACAGCAGTATGAAAATCATGCTCGCTTCGCCTGACTGCAAAGTAAACAGGCCAGCTTTCGCTGGCCTGTGGCAACTTCCGATTACAGCACTCCTCTCAGCCCTTTCAACTGGCAAGCAAACGTTCCGGAATAACGAAGCTGAAACGCGTGCTTACGCCGGGCTGGCTGGAGATATCGAGCCGGCTTTCATGGTGATTAATGGCATGCTTCACAATCGCCAGCCCCAGGCCACTGCCCCCGGTCTGCCGGGATCGGGCTTTATCCACCCGGTAGAAGCGTTCAGTCAAACGCGGAATGTGTTCTGGTGCCACCCCGGGTCCATCATCATCAACGCTGAACTCCGCGCCGGAAGCGACACGCTGCCAGCGCACCTTAATCGAGGTGCCCTCAGGGGTGTGATTCACCGCGTTATAGACCAGGTTCGAGATGGCGCTGCGCAGTTCATCTTCACTGCCGCGCACTTTTAACGTGTTGTCCACGTCGAAGCTCAGCTGGTGTCTACCGTGGCTTAAGGTCTGGGCTTCACGTTCGAGCAGGCGCAGCATCATCGGCACATCAATGGTATCGTTCAGTGCCAGCGTTGGTGCGGCTTCGATACGCGAAAGCGTCAATAACTGGCGAACCAGCCCCTCCATCCGGTGGGTCTGTTCACGCATGGTGTGCAACGCTTTCTCGCGCGGTGCCCCCTCCAGCGTCTGCTCCTGCATCATCTCCAGATAGCCCTGCAACACCGTTAACGGCGTACGCAACTCATGGCTGACGTTAGCAAAGAAGTTTCTACGCGCCCCTTCCAGCTGGTGCATCTGGGTCACGTCACGCGCCACCATCAACCACTGTTGATCGCTGTAAGGCATGACGCGGATCTCAAGATGACGGCTATTGTTCAGTATCAGATTGTGCGGGCGGGTAAAATCACGCGCTTTCAGGTAACGGGCGAATTCCGGATAACGCAGCAAGTTAAGGATATTCTGGCCGTTATCGTCCGGCCAGCGCAGGCCAAGAAGCTGCTGCGCCAGGCCATTACACCAGAAGATCGCCCCCTCTTCGGTGGTCAACACCACCGCGTCCGGCAACGATTCGGCACCGCTGCGAAAGCGCTTAATCAGGCTACCCAGCTCGCGTCGACGCTTTTTATTACGCATCTGCATCTGGTGCAGGCCATACAGAAGCGGCTCCCAACTGCCGCTACCCGGCGGCGGGGTCATGCTTCTGTCTACCCATAGCCACCAGGAGAGACGCAATAAATTCCAGAAGTGCCAGATAAGCAGGCCGGTTACTGCCGCAAGTAAAAACCACGGAAGATAACCCAACACGGCCCCCAGAATCAGGGCCGGAATGCAGCATAAGATCAGTTCAAATAAAAGCCTTTTCCATGACAGACGTTCCAGCACGCGTCACACTCCTGTCATTGTTCAGTAACGGGTCGAGAATCGATAACCCGTGCCGCGGACCGTCTGCACCATGCGATCGTGCCCGCTGAGTTCCAGCGCTTTGCGAAGGCGCCTGATATGGACATCCACCGTCCGGTCTTCGACATAGACGTTAGTTCCCCAGACATTGTTGAGCAACTGTTCGCGGCTGTAGACACGCTCCGGGTGGGTCATAAAGAAGTGCAATAATTTGAATTCGGTGGGGCCCATATCGAGTGGGTTTTCGCCGGTCATGACGCGATGAGAGGTAGGATCCAGGCTAAGTCCCTGCATCTCAATCACCTCTTCCACCGCCATCGGCGAGATGCGGCGCATCACGGCTTTGATACGCGCCACCAGCTCTTTTGGCGAGAAGGGCTTGGTGATGTAATCATCCGCGCCGGTTTCCAGACCGCGGACACGATCCTCCTCTTCACCACGCGCGGTCAGCATCACCACCGGGATATCCCGGGTCAGGGCTTCACGTTTAATGTGTTTGATAAATTGCAGACCCGAGCCGCCAGGCAGCATCCAGTCCAGCAAAATAAGATCGGGCCAGGGTTCGTTGAGCTGGTTCACCGCACTGTCATAATCCTCGGCTTCAACGGGCTGAAAGCCATTTTGCTCAAGCACGAAACAGACCATTTCACGGATAGGTGCTTCATCTTCTACGACCAGAATACGTCTCGCCATACATTGCCCTGTCTTAATTAGGTTACATGATTGTAATGCGGCGTCATTATGCGTCAGATTTGTGACAGATTTATGAAAAACTGTTCCGACTCAGATGGCAAGCTGTTGTTTTCTGGCAGCCGTGATTTTCCTGCCTTTAGACGTTTATAATCCCCTTCCCCTCTTTTTGCCACGGATCTGTTATGCGCATACTTCACACCTCAGACTGGCACCTGGGTCAGAATTTTTACAGTAAGAGCCGCGCCAATGAACATGAAGCCTTCCTCAACTGGCTGCTGGAGGTTGCGCAAGCGCAGCAGGTAGATGCCATCGTCGTCGCCGGAGATATCTTCGATACCGGATCGCCCCCCAGCTATGCGCGTGAGCTTTATAACCGTTTTGTGGTGAACCTGCAGCAGACCGGCTGCCATCTGGTGATTGTCGCAGGCAATCATGATTCCGTGGCGACCCTGAACGAATCCCGCGATCTGCTGGCGTTTCTGAATACGACCGTCATCGCCAGCACTGGGCACCCACCGCAGGTGTTAAAAAAACGCGACGGCACCCCGGGTGCCATACTCTGCCCGGTACCTTTTTTACGCCCTCGCGATGTGGTGCAGAGCCAGGCGGGGATGTCCGGTGCAGAGAAGCAGCAGCATCTCCTGCAGGCCATTACCGATTATTACGCCAGACAATATGCCGACGCCTGTGCCCTGCGGAGCGATAGCGCCCTGCCGGTGATCGCCACGGGCCATCTGACGACCGTTGGCGCCAGTAAAAGCGATGCGGTCCGCGACATCTATATCGGCACGCTGGACGCGTTTCCGGCGCAGAACTTCCCGGCGGCGGACTATATCGCGCTGGGCCATATTCATCGGGCGCAGGTCATCGGCGGCTGTGAGCATATCCGCTACTGCGGCTCCCCTATCGCCCTTAGCTTTGACGAGACGGGGAAAAACAAAAGCGTGCATCTGGTCAGCTTCCACGACGGCAAGCTGAGCGCCGTCGAGACGCTGGAGGTGCCGGTAACCCAGCAACTGGCCGTCCTGAAAGGCGACCTGGCGTCAATTACCCAGCAGCTTGAACAGTGGCGCGGCGTCGCGCAAACCCCGCCGGTATGGCTCGATATTGAGATCACTACCGATGAATACCTGCACAATATGCAGCGCAAAATTCAGGCCCTCACCGAGGATCTGCCGGTAGAGGTATTACTGGTGCGCCGCAGCCGGGAACAGCGCCAGAAAAGTCTGCTCGCCGCCCAGCGCGAGACATTGAGTGAACTGAAGGTGGAAGAGGTCTTCGAACGGCGACTGGCCCAGGAAGAGCTGGATGAAACACGGCGCGCGCGGCTGAATGAGCTGTTTAACGATGCGCTAAATACCCTGAATGACGAGGAGTCGCACCCATGAAAATTTTGAGTCTGCGCCTGAAGAACCTCAATTCATTAAAGGGTGAGTGGAAAATCGACTTCACTGCCGAGCCCTTTCTCAGCAACGGTCTGTTTGCCATTACCGGGCCGACCGGTGCGGGGAAAACCACCCTGCTGGACGCCATCTGCCTCGCGCTGTACCACGAAACACCGCGCCTGAACACGCTCTCACAGTCACAAAACGATCTCATGACCCGGGACACCGCCGAGTGTCTTGCCGAAGTGGAATTTGAGGTCAAAGAGGTGGCCTATCGCGCCTTCTGGAGCCAGAACCGCGCCCGCAACCAGCCTGATGGCAATCTGCAGGCGCCGCGCGTTGAGCTGGCCCGCTGTGAAGATGGCAAAATCCTCGCCGACAAAGTGAAAGATAAACTGGAACTGACCGCCTCCCTGACCGGGCTGGATTACGACCGTTTTACCCGCTCAATGTTGCTCTCGCAGGGTCAGTTTGCCGCCTTCCTCAATGCAAAACCGAAAGAGCGTGCGGAGCTGTTAGAGGAGCTGACGGGAACGGAGATCTACGGCCAGATTTCGGCGAAGGTATTTGAAAAACACAAAGCCGCTCGCCAACAGCTTGAGATGCGCGAAGCGCAAGTCGCCGGGGTGGTGCTGTTAAGCGAAGAACAACAGCAGCAGTTAGTTCAAGGTTTGCAGGCACTTACTGACGAAGAAACCTCACTGCTGGCCGAACAGCAGCGCCAGCAGCGCTGGCATCAGTGGTGGGTGCGCAGTGATGAGCTGGCCCGCGCCCAGCAACAGGCGCAGGCTGCACATCAGCAAGCGCTTCACGCGCAAACGGATGCCCAGCCGCAACTGGCGAGGCTGCAGCTGGCCCTTCCTGCACAGGCGCTGCGCCCGCTATGGACGCGCGAGCAAGAGCAGAGCGCCTCTCTCACCCGTACCCGCAAGCAAATTTCAGAAGTGAATGCTCGCTTACGTGACCGGATGGCACAGCGGGGGCGCGTCCGTAACGGTGCAGCCCGCAGCATGGCGCAGCTTGAGGCGCAACAAAAGCAGATGACCCTCTGGCTGGAAGCGCATCGTCAGTTTGGCCTCTGGAGTTCGCACATTGCCGGTTGGCGGGCCCTTTTCAGCCAGCAGCAACGCGATAAACAGCAGTATGATGGCCTCAACAAACGGCTTGCGGAGTTTCAGCAAAAACGCGCTGCGTTGCCGCAGCCTGCTCTGGCGCTGTCGCCAGAGGAGACCGCCGCCGCCATTGAGCGACAGGTGCAACTGCGCCCGGTGCGCCAGCGCCTCGCCACCCTGCAGGCTCGCTACCAGCCGCTGCAAAAACAACTGGCTGAAAATCGCGACGGTCAGCAGAAAGGAGAAGCAGAGAAAACCCGTCTGGAAGAGACCCTGACGGCGCGCCGCCTGCAGTATAAAGAGAAGCATCAACACTACCTGGATGTCAAAACGCTCTGCGCGCAGGAAGAACAGATTAAAGCGCTGGAAAGTTATCGCGCCACGCTGGAGGCCGGCAAAGCCTGCCCGCTCTGCGGCTCGACCCACCATCCTGCGGTATCACAATACCAGGCGCTGGAGTTAACGGAAAATCAGCGACGTCGTGATGAACTTGAGCGTGCGGTTAAGCAGCTTGAGGAAGAGGGTCTGCTGCTGCGCGGGCAACTGAACGCGCGTGTTGAGCAGTTGCAACGCGAGGCGAAGCTGATCCTGACGCTCTCAGAAGATGAGCAAGCACTTACTAAAGCGTGGCAGGAGAGCTGCGCCCAGCTAGCCATCACCCACTCGATTCAGGACGACATTACACACTGGT
Organism: Leclercia sp. UBA2479; assembly: GCF_002341985.1. Taxonomy (NCBI): domain Bacteria; kingdom Pseudomonadati; phylum Pseudomonadota; class Gammaproteobacteria; order Enterobacterales; family Enterobacteriaceae; genus Leclercia; species Leclercia sp. UBA2479. The sequence goes on from NZ_DDPB01000013.1 coordinate 447,961, forward strand.
TGAACGAGCAGGAGCAGTACGAGCAGCAGCTTTACCAGCTTAGCCAGCACCACGCTCTACAGGTTCAGTTAAACGACCTGGAACAGCAGCGACACCAGAGCAAACAACAACTCGACGCCCAGCAACAGTCCCTGCAGAGCGCGCTAGAGGCGCTGGCACTCACCGCCCCCGCCGAGGGCGAAGCTGCGGCCTGGCTCGCCGAACGTGAAGCCGAGGCGAATAGCTGGCAAGCGCAACAGACGCAGCTTGCGGCCATCCAGGAGCGTATCCAGGCCCTGAAACCCCTGCTTGATACCCTACCGCCTTCAGAGCAGGAAGATGAAGAGCCGGTGCCCGAAAACTGGCAGGCGATCCACACCGAGTGCATCTCGCTGCAGAGCCAACTGAATACGCTGCAGGCGCAAGAGAAAGTGGACGCCGACAGGCTGGCGGAATTACAAGAGCAGTTTGCGGCAGCCCTGGCCGCCAGCTGTTTTACCGATCAGCAGGCCTTCCTGGCCGCCGTGCTGGACGATGAGAGCGTGAGCAAGCTGGAGCAGTTGAAACAGACGCTGGAGCAGCAGATCCAGCAATCACGCGCCCTGGCTCACCAGGCAGAGCAGCAATGTAAAGCGCATGCGGCACAACGCCCTGCAGATCTTCCTGATGAGGTCGCGATGCAGACCCTGCAGGAGCAGTTACACCACCTGGCGCTGAAACTGCGTGAAAACACCACACGTCAGGGTGAAATACGCCAGCAGCTAAAACAGGACGCCGACAATCGCCAGCACCAGCAGGTGCTGATGCAGCAAATTGAAGAGGCCGCACGTCTGGCGGAGGACTGGGGATATTTGAATGCGCTAATTGGCTCAAAAGAGGGCGATCGCTTCCGTAAATTTGCGCAGGGGCTGACCCTGGATAACCTGGTCTGGCTGGCAAACCAGCAGCTAATCCGCCTGCACGGCCGCTATCTCCTGCAACGGAAAGTCAGCGATGCGCTGGAGCTGGAGGTGGTCGATACCTGGCAGGCCGATGCCGTACGCGATACCCGCACCCTTTCAGGCGGTGAGAGCTTCCTGGTGAGCCTGGCGCTGGCGCTGGCGCTTTCCGACCTGGTGAGTCATAAAACGCGTATCGACTCGCTGTTCCTCGATGAAGGTTTTGGCACCCTGGATAGCGAGACGCTGGACACAGCCCTGGATGCGCTGGATGCCCTGAACGCCAGCGGCAAGACCATCGGGGTGATCAGTCACGTCGAGGCGATGAAGGAGCGCATTCCGGTGCAGATTAAGGTTAAGAAGATCAACGGGCTGGGCTTCAGCAAGTTAGACCGCGCGTTTGCGGTCGAATAAGACTGCGCCCTCTTGCGCTGCAAGAGGGCGACATCGTCACTGCGGCCAGAGCCAGGCGGCGCCGCGCACCCCGCTGGAGTCCCCGTGCACCGCTTTGCGAATCGGGGTCTCGCACTCGCCGCCGAACACCCACTGCTTCACCAGCTGGGGCACGGTGGCATAAAGACGATCCACATTGCTCATGCCGCCCCCCAGCACGATCACATCCGGATCCAGAATATTGATCACGTGCGCCAGAGATTTCGCCAGCCGCGTTTCGTAGCGGCTGAGGGCCAGTTCAGCAAGGGGATCCTGCGCATCAACCAGACGGATGATCTCATTCCCCTTCAGCGGCTTGCCGCTCAGTCGGTGGTAATCGGTGGCAAAGCCCGTGCCGGAGATAAAGGTTTCAATACACCCCTGCTTGCCGCAATAGCAGGGCACTTCTGCGCGGTATTTCAGCTCATCTTCGTCCATCCACGGCAAAGGGTTGTGCCCCCACTCGCCCGCCGTGCCGTTGCCGCCGATATGAGAGCGACCGCCAAAGGCCACGCCCGCGCCGCAACCGGTGCCGATTATGACCGCAAAAACGGTCTGTGCCCCCGCCGCAGCTCCATCAATAGCCTCAGATACCGCCAGGCAGTTGGCATCGTTTGCCAGCCGTACTTCACGATTCAGGCGCTGGCTCAGATCTTTGTCAAACGGCTGGCCATTGAGCCAGGTTGAGTTAGCGTTTTTCACCACGCCGGTATAGGGCGAAATCGAACCCGGGATCCCCATACCCACGCTACCACTCTGGCCTGTGGCCTGCTCCGCCATCTCCACCAGCGTGGCAATGGTTTCTATGGTTTGCTGATAATCATCACGAGGGGTGGGCAGACGGTGGCGAAACAGCTGCTCCCCCTGCTCACTCAGCGCTATCACTTCGGTTTTCGTGCCGCCTAAATCGATACCAATTCGCACAGGACGTTCCTCATTTTTTTGATTATCAACAGAGTAGAAGTCGGCATCCCGATTAGCAATGCAAGCGATGCGACAATTCGTTATCATGCCCGCTGCATTTAACGACAAGGCCGTGGAAATTATCATGCTGTGGTTCAAAAATTTGATGGTTTACCGTCTCAGCCGCGATGTCCCGCTGCGCGCTGACGAGATGGAAAAACAGTTAGCCCTTTATACGTTTAGCCCTTGCGGCAGCCAGGATATAGCCAAAACCGGTTGGGTTCCACCGATGGGCTCTCAGAGCGATGCGCTGACCCACACCACCAATGGTCAAATCATCATTTGCGCCCGCAAAGAAGAGAAAATTCTGCCCGCGCCGGTCGTGAAACAGGCGCTGGAAGCGAAGATCTTTAAGCTGGAGGCAGAACAGGGCCGCAAGCTGAAAAAAACCGAGAAAGACTCGCTGAAAGATGAAGTGCTGCACTCGCTGCTGCCGCGCGCCTTTAGTCGCTTCAGCCAGACGATGATGTGGATCGACACCGTTAACGGCCTGATTATTGTCGACTGTGCCAGCGCTAAAAAAGCGGAAGATACCCTGGCGCTGCTGCGTAAGAGCCTGGGCTCCCTTCCGGTCGTGCCGCTGACCATGGAAAACCCCATTGAGCTGACGCTCACCGAATGGGTTCGCGGCGGTACCGTACCGCAGGGCTTCCAGCTGCTGGATGAAGCAGAACTGAAGGCGATCCTGGAAGATGGCGGTGTGATCCGCGCGAAAAAACAGGATCTGGTGAGCGATGAAATTGCCGTGCACATTGAAGCGGGCAAACTGGTGACCAAGCTGGCGCTCGACTGGCAGCAACGGATCCAGTTCATGATCTGCGACGATGGCTCCGTAAAACGGCTGAAGTTCTCTGACGAACTGCGCGATCAGAACGACGACATCGACCGTGACGATCCGGCGCAGCGTTTTGATGCCGACTTTATTCTGATGACGGGAGAGTTAGCCGCACTGATTCAAAGCCTGGTAGAGGGTCTCGGCGGAGAAGCACAGCGCTAATCGGCCATGCTGTTCACCCTCTCCCGACCGGGAGAGGGTAAAAAAAATTACAGATAACGGCAGAGATAAGAGGCCGGCTCAGCCACCTGCAGGTGGAACTCGCTATGGCCCGGAACGTTAAAGATCTGACCCGCAGTAAACAATTTCCACTCCGTCTCACCCGGTAACAATACCTTCAGAGAGCCACTGACGACGGTCATCTCTTCAGGTTGAGCGGTACCAAAAGTATATTCCCCTTCAGCCATCACGCCGACACTGGCATTGCCAGTGATGCTGCTGGTAAAACCGATGGACTTCACTTTACCGGAAAAGTACTCATTACTTTGAAGCATGAACTGGCCCTTTTTGTTGTTGGATGTCAATCCAATATAGGGGGCACACTCCCTGCCTGTCACGCAAAATCATTACCCCAGCAGCTCCGAGGCAAGCCGCGCCACCAGTACGTTTGATAACAAAACGGGCACATCGAGCGCTTTTTGTAACAGATCGCGATGACGCTGATGAAAACCGAGGCAATCCAGCATCAATACATCAGCTCCCTGCGCCAGCAGATCGCGCCCGGCCTCGATCAATTTGGCCTCGCTATCCCAGATAGGGTTCGCCAGCGAGTAGAGCGGAGGGCGTTCTAACGCCTGCCATTTTCGGGACTGGTTTTGCATCAATTCGGGGATCGGCACGATCACCCCCACCTGATGGCCATCCACAATCGAGGCCACCAGCGGCGGGATGATCCGCATTGGCTCAAGCAGGATCGCATTACGGGCCACCAGCCCGGATACCGGGGCGGTACTCATCAGCAAGATGACGTCATACCCCTGATTATCAAGCACTTCAATAACGGCCTGCAGATCGCGTTCGATCTTTTGCCGAGATACCGTCGCCATTTTACCGTCGCTTAACAGTGTCGGCAGGGAATCATCTCCCGGCGCAACGCCGTAGGTCTCCATGACCGCCTCACGGCTTAGACTACCCAGCAAGCTATGATGGGTGATCTGTTGTTCCGAAATATGCTCGGTCAAGAGCGGTAACACTTCGCTTACTGGGACTACCCCAATCGTGAGGATCGCCAAGGTGGCCTTCATCTTTGTCGCCTTTCTCCACTACCACTACGTAAAACAGGCACAGGCTCACAACGCTGCGCGGCTCGCTGTTCTGGTATGAACAGCACAATAGCGTAGCAGCGTATGTGCCTGCCGGAATGTAAAGATCCGGACGCCTGGCAGAAGGTATCTGTAATAACTAGATATTAACCTCTGCTTAACTTATTCAATGAGTGATAAATGTGATTTAGGCGTGGTATTTCCCGCTTTCAGATTTTTTTTAAGTCTTATCGGGATCTTCGTAGCGGACCTTGGCGTCGAGCGCTTCCTGCTCCGTTTCATGCTCGCTAATGAGCGAATCGGGTTTTGGATGGTCGGCACGCAGCTGATACCAGGTGACGGTCTGGCCCGTAGCGCCTTTCTCAACGGCAACGACACGGGCTTCACGCGGATAGGGAGGTCTTGTTGGCATAGTTCATCCTTTTTATCTTTATCTGGGGTGAACTATCAGTATAGACATCAGTTAGCTAACACAAGCCAGACGCAGCGCAGTAGCAATATTTTGTACCACTTCTGACGGGGAGAGCGAGGCATCAACCACATGGTGAGCCGCTTCGCGATAGAGGGCGTCGCGTTCTGCCAGTACTTCGCTCACCTCTTCACTGATCGGTTTGCCGGTAAGCGTAGGGCGTTGCCCCTCTTCTGGAAAGGCCACAAGGCGCTCAACCAGCACCGGCACGGGCGCAGAGAGATAAATAACAGTGCCTTTCTCACGCATAAACTGCCGGTTATAAGGTGCCAGAATAATACCGCCGCCGGTGGCAATGACGCCTGAGACCGCCGTCACCGCTTCCAGAGCTGCGGTCTCGCGAGCGCGAAAGCTTTCCCACCCTTCCTGCTCGACAATTTCAGCAATACTTTTTTGCGCGTGGGTTTGCAGCCAGCGATCGGTATCGATGCACTCACAGCCGCACAGACGCGCCAGCTCATGCCCCACCGTCGTTTTGCCGCAGCCGCGGGGGCCGATCAAGAATATAGGCTGGGTCATAACCTGGTGTTCCCCTTAAGGCCGCAAAGATGCGGAGCGTAACGTCGAAAAGTGGCCAATGATACCATTTAACTAGTACAGAAGTCAGTGTAAATTTATTTTTACAAATGTAGATTTATCCCCTGATAATTAGGGATAGCGACTGTAAAGAAATGATTGCATACCTGATGCCGCACACCATACCTGATTGCGGCAGGGGCTGACAACCCCAGTGGAATAACGGGAGCACAATCCGACGACAATGCTGCACTCATCCCTGACGACGTTTCACCTCGAGAAGCCATTTATCCAGCTCAGCAGCAAAGAGCTGTCGGTCGCGCTGAGATAAACTATCCGGCCCCCCGGTTTGTACGCCGCTGGCGCGCAGGGTGTCCATAAAATCACGCATCGTCAGTTTTTCACGGATGGTGGCCGGAGAGTAACGCTCACCTCTTGGATTTAGCGCGGCGGCGCCCTTTTCCAGCACCTCTGCCGCCAACGGAATATCGGCGGTGATAACCAGATCCTCCGCGCTGCACAGACGCACTATTTCGTTATCCGCTACGTCAAAGCCGGCCGGTACGCGCATGGCGCGAATAAACCGTGACGGTGGGACTCGCAGGTTCTGGTTAGCCACCAGCGTCAGGGGCATTTGCACGCGCTCGGCGGCGCGAAACAGAATCTCTTTAATCACATTTGGACACGCATCGGCATCCACCCAAATCGCCATGTTCTCTCCTTTCGATAACTGCCCCATTGTCGCCTGCTTTTCTTCTCAGGCAAAGCAGCGGATGAGGCAGAAGCTTTAGCGCTGCGTAACAATCCGCGCTAAGCTAGCCTTCCATACACATAACAAGGCATAAAAGAGGGAGACGTGATGGAGAAGAAAATCGGTTTTATCGGCTGCGGTAACATGGGTAAAGCCATCCTGGGTGGCCTGATTGCCAGCGGCCAGGTGCAGCCTGGCCAGATTTGGGTCTATACCCCGTCGCCAGATAAAGTCGCTGCCCTGCACGATCAGTATGGTATCAATGCGGCGCAGAGCGCCCAGGAAGTGGCCCAGGTAGCGGATATCCTCTTCGGTGCCGTAAAGCCTAATATCATGGTCAAAGTGCTGAGCGACGTCACCTCAAGCCTGAACAAGGATACCGTTGTCGTATCGATTGCTGCCGGCGTCACTCTGGATCAGCTGGCTCGTGCCATGGGCCACGATCGCAAAATCGTGCGCGCGATGCCAAACACCCCTTCGCTGGTCAACGCAGGCATGACCTCTATCACCCCTAATGCGCTGGTCACCACGGAAGATGTGGCCGACGTGGTGAATATCTTCCGCTGCTTCGGCGAAGCGGAAGTGATTGCGGAAGCGATGATCCATCCGGTAGTGGGTGTGAGCGGCTCGGCGCCTGCGTATGTCTTTATGTTCATCGAAGCGATGGCGGATGCCGCCGTGCTGGGTGGAATGCCAAGGGCGCAGGCATATAAATTTGCAGCTCAGGCGGTGATGGGCTCGGCCAAAATGGTGCTGGAAAACGGTAAGCATCCGGGTGAACTGAAAGATATGGTCTGCTCGCCAGGCGGGACGACCATTGAAGCTGTACGGGTGCTGGAAGAGCGAGGGTTCCGCTCGGCGGTTATTGAAGCCATGAATAAGTGTATGGAAAAATCAGAACAGCTGAGTAAGTCCTGATCGCACGCCGGGCGTCAGGCCGCCACTTCGGTGCGGCTTCGTCCGGCGTTCTTCGCTTTGTACAAGGCAACATCTGCCGCCTTTAGCCACTCACGATAGTGCCCCATCGGCGGCGTGAGCGGTGCCACCCCAACGCTAATACAGAGCTTCACCAGCGGTGCGCCCGGCAGGCTTAGCTGCGCCAGCCGCTCATGGACTCGCGACATCGCGGCGATAGCGCTGTCCGCCGCGGTGTTACTCATGATCACCGCAAATTCGTCCCCGCCAAACCGGCCTATGATATCGCTTCCGCGCAGCGTGAGTTGTAGCTGGTGCGTAATGGCGATAATGGCTTCATCGCCAATATCATGCCCCCAGGTGTCGTTGATGGTTTTGAAATGATCAATATCGATAAGCAGCATGGTGGCGTCACGGTGATGACGGCGGCAGCTATCAAACTCATTGCGCAGCAGGTCTTCCCAGTGCCGCCGGTTAAAGACGCCCGTCATGCCGTCGCGGGTACTCATTAATTCCAGCCGTCGCTTGTGTTCCGCCAGCCGGATTGCGGTCTGGTAACTGACCCAGGCAAAGAGCACCGGGTAGAAAATTAACACCGGCAGCGTGAGCCACCCCTGCAGCGCTGAGCTCACAAAGAAGGGGGGAATGCTGGCCATTTGCAGTGTCGCCAGGGCGGCAAGGGTCGTCAGCAGCGTGCCAGCAGTAAACAGCCGTAGCCCGCCAGCCCCCATCATGTTCATGCTGGTCATCATCAATAGCGCAGCGGTAGGAAACGCATTACACCCCATCAGGCCAATCCAGATCCCGGCAATAATGGCATCAGCTTTCAGGTTATAGAGTTCATTGCTGTGGGGATCGGCAGAGCGTGACGCCAACTGCCAGGCGAGATGTGGCCAGACGAACGCCCAGCCAACCAGCAGCAGCCACCAGCCGCCGGCTACAGGTTGCGTCACCAGAACGCCAGCAATGGGGAAAAACATCGTCGCAAGGCCAGCCATCCGCGGCAGGCGAATCCGCCGGGCGAAGCGTATACCGGAACGATGATGGTCATCCGAGGGAAAAGGATAATCCCACTCTTCGCGCGTCAGCCCTTTCTGGTAAAAGTTTTCGTCATTCATTATCTTTTGGGAACATTCTGAAACAATTTCCCAAATTATAGAGAGGGGGTCCGACGGGGGAGTATGAGATTTTGGGTGAGCCGGGAAGCCCGCTCACCCATTAGCACTAGACAGCTTTCTTCAGACAGGCACTCATAAACTTATTACGGTCATCGCCTTTAAGAGACTGCTCTGTCGCCTTAACGTTACATTCACGCATCTTTTGCTGCTGTGGCGTCAGGCTTTTTTCGCCCGGTTTCGAGGCTCCATTTTTCAGGCAGTCGCTCATGTAAGTTTTTCGCGCATCGCCTTTCAACGCATCAGCCGTCGCCTGCTGGTTGCAGGTGGTCATACGTTGCTGTTGCGGCGTGAGGGTCTTCTCTTGCGCACCCACCGTGGCGATGAAAAACAGGCCGAAGATCAAAGTAACAAGTAATGTGATTTTCATAGCACTATCCTTCTGTGAATGATCACATTAAGTCTGGTCGTTTGCGGTAAAAAAACCACCCGGCAGAGAAGATTCCCGCCGGGCATTCGTTTTACTTCATACCCAGAGCCGCTTTCATGGTGTAGAAGAGATCGGTCTGATCTGTCAGCCCCACCACGTTTGCGGCATGTGGACCATAGGCGGCAATGCGCAGCTGGCTACCGGTATGTTCCATCGACTCCTCTTCGGAGTTGCCATAGCTAATGGCCATCACAGCGCCATCTTTGGTATTCAGCGCCTGGGTCAGACCCGGAGCTTTGGTATCCGGCGCCACAATCTGGCTGGAGTGAGCGTGGTCAGCCGTCACGATCACCAGCGTATTGCCATCTTTCTTCGCGAAGGCCATCGCTTTCTGCACGGCTTCATCCAGATCGACGGTTTCGCCAATCTGGCCGCAAGGGTTAGCGGCGTGATCCTGCTTGTCGATGGATGCACCTTCAACCTGCAGGAAGAACCCTTTTTCGCTCTTATCCAGCAGCGCGATCGCTTTTTCGGTCATCGCTGCCAGTGTCGGTACGCTTTCATTGCGTTTCGGGTTAGGCGCACAGGTGACGGCAGGCTTATCGAGATTACCGTGATAGCTGGCTTTCGGCCCTTCCCAGCGCACAGGCATATTGCCCTCGGAGAAGAGGCCCAGCAGCGGTTTATCCTGGTTGGCTTCGGTAATGGCCGCCAGTGAGGCCGCATCGTTAACCAGCTGATAGCCGCGCGCCTGGGCCTGTTCGCGCAAAGTTTTGCCCTGCCATTCACCGCTGGTTGCGGTCTCCATAAAGGTTTTGGCGCCACCGCCAAGCGTGACGTCGGCACGGGCGTTTAACAGCTGCTCCGTAATAGAGCCTTTACCGCCTTTTTCCAGCGCATTGGTGGCGCATTTTTCGCTGGTGACGCTCGGGCCGTAGCATTTACGTGACGTCACATGCGCCACCAGCGCCGCCGGGGTCGCGTCCTGCAATTCCGCCGTCGAGACGTTACCCGTCATGAGGCCTGCCGCTTTTGCCATTTCGAGAATGGTTTGGTGATCTTTTTCGTGAATATCCACGCCCAGCGCGCCGTTATAGGTTTTTACGCCGGTTGACCAGGCCGTGGCAGACGCGGCGGAATCCGTGACGTAATCCGGCTTACCGGTTTTTTTATCCAGCGCATAGTGGGTGTACTGGCCGGTAAGCGGCAGCGAATCAATCCCTTTAAAATATCCGCCCGCGCCTTCAGCATAATTTCGTGCAGCAGTAATTTCTGAATCACCCATTCCATCGCCAATCAGCAGGATAATATTCTTTGCTGGCTTATCATTTAAGGAGGCGCGCAATGCGGCGGTCTGGTCTTCCGACAAGCGACGCGCGCCGCCCGGCTGGGTGATATCACCCTGAGCTGCGCGATTTTCAAGAACGGGGAATGATGTTACCGTTTCTGCATAAATTGTAGGAGTGAACATCAGGGGAAGTAATGCAATAGCAAGTGCGCTCTGTTTCACTTATTTTCTCCATGTAAAAATACATAAAAAATAAAACAGAGCGACTATAGGCAACCGACGTGACAGATCGATGACAGCGTTTTAGATACGCAAACCAATCAGCTCCGCGGGTGCCGCAACAGCTTCTTTACGTATTGTTGTAGCATTTCGCTATCCTGCTCCGGCACCAGTGAATCTGGCCGTACCGCATCCAGCGCCCCTTCAACGCTTCGGATCAACGCCTGCTGATCGGACTGAGCCATCTGGCGTAATAACGCGGTGACGACAATTTCCAGCGCTTCAACCTGGGCTACCAGTTCTTTTGACTCTTCTTCCTTTTGGGCGAGCTTCACTAACAACTCAGCAATGAGATTTTTCATCGTGCTATTTCCTTATCAGATTTGCTCTGAACTTAGCACTAAGGATGGGGGTTGCAAAGAGGGAAAAGTATTATCTTTAGACAAATAAAATCCATTATTTTAAATAAATGCGATCCAGGTTCAGCGAAACGTTTTTATATTAGCGCCAAAGCTTGAATTGCTTTGCGTCATTAAAAAAACAGAAAGCCATTTTAGTTATTACCGTCAGGTTTAAGTATAAGAATATATAATACAGCACCGTTATCTTCTGTTACCGACGCTTCTATTAGCCTCCTGCTGACGGCGACGGCGTAATACCACCGCCAGGTACAGAATATTCAGCAACACCACTACCGCCGTGGCGGCAAAGACCCAACGAAATCCTGCCATAGCCGAAACCGACGCCCCAATCAGCGGCCCGGCAACGTTACCGAGATACATGAAAGACTGGTTATAGCCGAAGATGCGTCCGGTCACCTGGTCGCTGGAGTATTTAACCAGCAGGGTCTGTACGGCTGGCAACATCGCGCCATCGGCAAAGCCCAGTAAAAAGCGCAACACACCAAGCTGGAATGGGGTGGTGACAAAGGACATTGCGAAGAAGAGCACCACGGCCACCACCAGCGTCGCCATTAAAATGCGTGCGGTGCCGATACGGTCGCCCAGCTTGCCCAGTCGCGGTGCAGCGATAAGGGCAGAAACACCCGGTACGGCGGCAATCATGCCGCTCAGAAAAGCGATATTGTTGCTGTCTGGCTCCATCGATTTGATAAACAGCGCCAGAATAGGCCCCACCGAGCCGTTGCAGAGCTGGATCACCATCGTGGTGACGAAGAGAGCGATCATCAGCCCCGGGTAAGGCAGTGAGGCAAAGACCGCTTTCCCGCTCAGGCGCTGCGCTTTACTGACGGTGGGACGCGCCCCCTCTTTAATAAGAAACAGCGTGACCAGAAAACTGACCATCAGCAGGATAGCGGTAATAATAAAGACCGCCCGCAGCCCTACGTGATCGGCCAGGAAACCGCCCATCAGTGGCCCGCCAATCACGCCGCTAATTTGCGCCGTTGAGAGCGTACTCAACGCCCAGCCGCTGCGTTCGCGTGGTACCTGCGACGCCACCAGCGCCATGGCGTTAGGAATATAACCGGAAGTCAGCCCCATCAGCGCTCGTAGCAGAAAAAGCTGCCAGACGTTGGAGGCGAAGGCCTGCAACAGAATAGCAATGGCCATTCCCAGGGAGGCACGCAGCAGCATAAGCTTCCGCCCTTTGCGATCGGCAAGGCTTCCCCACATAGGCGAGACGATGGCAGAGACCAGAAACGTCACGCTGAAGGTAAGCCCGGACCACATCGAAAGCGCCTCGTGGGAGGAGACCCCCAACTGAGACACATACAGCGGCAGAAAAGGTAAGATCTGACTGATGGCAAGCCCGGTGAAGAAACAACCGAACCAGACCGATATAAGGTTAACCTTCCAGGATTCCATAGCGCGACACATTCATTTTTTTGAGCGAATTCGCTCATAGATTAGCAAGTTACGCCTCATCACAAAGCGCAGCTGATGCTGTCGGGATGAATTTTAGTGTTTTATCTTCCCAGTCATCAAAAATGTGAAACAAATCACACTCTATCCTCTTTTAGCGGGGGGTTTATGCTTACGGGCAGTAACCATATCCCCGCATACCCAGATGAAAATGGTTAGCATGCGCCCTGTTGTACTCTGGCCCAAGCCCATTGCCAAAATAGCCGCAGCTGGCGCTAAGCATCGCCTTTAACCAGGGCTGCGTTCGGGCGTTTTTCCAGCCTTGCAGCACCGTAATTTTCTGCCCGTCTGCCAGCTGAAAGCCGCTAATATCGAGCGCCTGGGCGCTGGCATGCTCGCTGCGTCGCGCATCCTGTCGATGATAGATATTTCGGCAAGCAAAGCTGCCAAAATGGTCAACGCGAGTCAGGCGGCTCCCCATCATGCGCTGTGTCAGCGGTTGCGCCTGCTGGTGAATATAGAGCGCCGCACTGAGCGCAAGGGGACAACTGGCCAGGAAACTGCTGCTCAGCCCTACGCGGCCAAAGTCACGCACCCGCACCACATCCACCAGGGGACACTCCCCCCCACTGTCGGCAACCGTCTGGGTACGGATCAGCTTTGAATCGTTAGCCTGGCTGAGCAAGGTTTCGCAGTGCTCGGGCGTGAGTCGCCGCAGTTTAAACTGGGTGATTTTTCCGGGGGGATCGTCAAGCGAGAGAGGCGCAAAAGGGTTGTAGTAAGACGGCAACCAGCGATATCCCACCGCTGCCGCGCCGATAATAACAAGACAGATAATTAGACCTTTTCCTCGCACTTTCCCCCCTCCGTTGCTTGCTAAAACATTATGGCAGAAGGCGGCGAATCCCGCCGGGCATCGTGGTAAGGTATGGGTTTTGAGTCAGACTGGATGAGTGAGAGTAATGGCAAAGCTGCGTGTGGGTATTGTATTTGGGGGAAAATCAGCAGAACACGAAGTGTCGCTGCAATCGGCCAAAAACATCGTCAATGCGATTGATAAGAGCCGGTTCGACGTTGTGCTGTTGGGTATCGATAAGCAGGGACAGTGGCATGTTAATGACGCCAACAGTTACCTGCTTAATGCTGACGATCCGGCACACATCGCCCTGAATCCTTCTGACATGAGCGTCGCGGTTGTGCCGGGCGTGGCACAGAATCAACTGATTAACGCCAGCAACGCACAGGCCCTTCTGCAACTCGACGTCATCTTCCCGATCGTGCACGGTACGCTGGGCGAAGATGGCTCGCTGCAGGGCATGCTGCGCATGGCAAACCTGCCGTTTGTCGGCTCCGACGTACTGGGTTCCGCCGCCTGCATGGATAAAGATGTCACCAAACGTCTGTTGCGCGACGCCGGTCTGAACGTAGCGCCTTTCGTTACCCTCACCCGCGCCAATCGCGACAAACACAGCTTTAGCGCTCTACAGGCAGAGCTTGGCCTGCCGCTCTTTGTGAAGCCGGCAAATCAGGGGTCGTCCGTTGGGGTGAGTAAAGTCAGCAGCGAGGCGCAATTCAACGAGGCCGTACGTCTGGCATTTACCTTTGACCATAAAGTGGTGGTTGAACAGGGTATCAAAGGACGTGAAATCGAGTGTGCGGTGCTGGGCAATGACTTCCCCCAGGCCAGTACCTGCGGCGAAGTGGTACTGAACAGCGATTTCTATTCGTATGACACCAAATACATTGATGACAAAGGCGCACAGGTCGTCGTGCCGGCAGCCCTGGACTCGGCGGTAAACGACCACATCCGGGCCATCGCGATTGAGGCTTATCAGGCGCTGGGCTGTCGCGGGATGGCCCGCGTAGATGTCTTTTTAACCGCTCAAAATGACGTCATCATCAATGAAATTAACACCTTGCCTGGCTTTACCAATATCAGCATGTACCCGAAATTGTGGCAGGCGAGCGGCATCAGCTATCCAGAGCTGATTACCCGCCTGATTGAGCTGGCGCTGGAGCAGCATGCCGCCGATAGCGCGCTTAATATTACGGTAAACGGTTAATCGACATTATTCGCCGTCGGCTCTTCCGGGCGGCGGCGAATAATCAATCCTGCCAGACAGAAGCTAATGACCCATGTCACCAGACCTACCGCATAGGTTTGCCAACCCTTCGCTTCAAATCCCAGTAACCCCACAACCCCATTAAGAATAAAGATCAGCCCAATGGCAAAGGCGTAGTAATGCCAGTCACGGCGAATTTTGGCAGGCAGTTTCATGGTCGCTCCTGAATAAAAAAAACATCCTCGCATAGTTTCCGCGTCAGGTCTGTGTCCAATACGGAAATTCTTAAATGTTAATGAATTTAACTTAAGGTTACGAAATTGTGAGTTGGTGCAGAAATCGGCGATCCAGGAGAAATCCATGCTGCAAATTACCACGATTCCGATATTGACAAATGCGATGACCTGTCAAACTTCGCTTATATCACTGGTGTATGGCCAGAACGAACTATACGGAGGTCTTTATGGCAGACTTTACTATGTCGAAGCCGATCTTTAATGGTAAACACCCGAAAACCTCCACGTCAGGTAATATTGCCTATGCCCTGTTTGTACTGTTCTGCTTCTGGGCGGGTTCGCAGTTTTTGAACATGTTGGTGCATGCACCTGGCGTCTATGAACATTTGATGCAGGTAGAGGACAGCGGCCGCCCGCGCGTTGAAATCGGACTGGGCGTGGGAACCATCTTTGGACTGATTCCCTTCCTGGTGGGCTGCGTCATCCTGAGTGTTGTGGCGCTAGTTAACCGCTGGCGTCGCCACCACTAATTCATTGCCATACAGCGAGCCCGACGATCGTCGACACGCTTCGCAAACCAGGCTGTGGTCAGGTTGCGCGTGATCTTCGGGCTCTCAAGCTGAATGCCTGGCAACATCTCTCGCGGCAACGTCTTTCCACTCTTCTGCTCCGCTAACGCATAAACTTGCTGATAAAGTTTCGTTTTCTCGAAGCTCTGGCTATCACTCTTCTCCAGCTGGTGTCGAATCTCGCTCTCGCTCATATCCAGCTTCCCGGCCAGCTTGCGAACCGCCATCTCGGTTTTGCCCGCCGTGCGGCTACCATAAGCAATTAAATCGCCATCCAGCGCCAGCTTCACACCGCTGGCGCGGCTGACGGCATTCTGAAATGCCGCGTTACGGCTCGCGTACCAGCCTGCATTGAAGTCGGCAAAGCGGTACAGCGGCGCACTGTAGCTGGCAGGGTAATTGAGCAGATGATAAGTCCCAAACCACAAACCTCCGCGCAGGGAAAAGACCTCCTGACGCACGGTACCGTCATACTTCCATGGGTAACCGTCGGTGTGTTTCTCGGCAAAGGCGATACTGACCTGCATCGGCCCGCCGGTATGCACCGGGTTAAGCGAGCCGAAGAGCTTTTGCCCCATCGGCACCATGCTGATCATATCGTCGAAGATTTCACTCAACTGCTTCTCGGTTTTCACCGTGTCCAGCCGCTCGCTATAACTCTTGCCATCAGGAGAGGTGATTTTGAGGGCGGTATGGACCAGAAACGCCGGTATATGCATCGATTCTGCCCGTCGGTCGATCTCCTTCCAGGCGATCTTGTTCAGCCCGGGCACCTTAGGGTCGGATTGATACATTGACTCCTGCTGCGCTACCGCCAGTACCGAACAGATATTCTCTTCGGTCGGGGCTATCTTCTGGCTATCGAAGGTCTTTGCCAGCGCGCTGGCCCACTGGTCGCGATCTTTCACGCTGGCGGGCATTTTCTGCCGCACCACGCTCGCGACATCGACGGGTTTCTCGCCCTTTTTAAGCGGGGCTGCACCTTGCTCAGCACAGCCTGCCAGCACCAGGGCGGCAAGGAGCGTTAACGGTAAGGCGCGTGATACGGCAAAAGGCATAACGACTCCCTGTATTAGCTTAACGTGTTGGTCACTTCCTGCAGTGGCTGGTTATCCAGCTCGCGTTCAAAGCTGCGTAAACGTTTATAGATAGACATCAACTCTACCAGCGTAGTCCAGGAGCTGATGAGATACTGGAACGAGCCCCTAACCTGGCCGAAGACGTTGGTGATCTGAGTCATCAGACCGAGGGTAATGGTACCGGCAACGATCGACGGGAACAGCAGGAATAAGCCGAATACGTTATCGACCTGCAGATAGAGAATGCGCGCAATGTTGAAGTACATGTAGTGGAAATAGAGGCGGAAATAGTTTTGACGTACCGCGCTGAACAGCTGACGCACAGTAGGCGGCGAGGCCCGGTTAGCGTCATCTTCACCGTAAACCAGCTCTTTACGGTAGGCGGCTTCAACGCGCTGGTTTTTGAACTCCAGCCCTGGCAGTTTGATCCCCACCACCGCCAGTAAACCGGTGCCCATCAGCGACCAGATAATTGCGGCGATAACCAGGCCGTACGGAACATGGCCGATAATGGGCAGATCCGGCACGTGAGCCGACAGGGTAACCAGTACCGGCAGGAAAGCGATCAGCGTCATGATGGCGTTGAGAAAGCTCACTCCCATATCCTCCAGCGTAGAGGCGAAACGCATCGTATCTTCTTGCACACGCTGGGCGGCACCTTCGATATGACGTAACTGCTGCCAGTGGGCCATATAGTGCTCGTTCATGGCGGTACGCCAGCGGAACACATAGTGGCTGACAAAGAAGTTATTCATCACGCCAATGATCACGGCGATCAGCGCGATGCCGAGGAAGACCCCCACTTCGTGATAAAACTGGTCGATAGAGACCTTGTGCGGGGAACTGAGTGCCTTCTGGATCAGATCATAGAAGGGGGCATACCAGGCGTTGACCGCGACCCCGACTTCCACCAAAAACCAGGTGACAAAAATAATCAATGCCGTTCCCAGCACGGACCAGTACTGCCAGCGATGGGGTGAAAAGGTAAACCAAAAAAGGGCAAACAGCCCAACGCAGAGGGCGTAATAGGCGTAGAACAACAGATAGCTACGCGCCCAGAAACGTGCGGCACTAAGGGGTACGTCGCCGGAGGCACCAATAAGGCGCTCAAGCCAGGCGCCGCCCCCGGCCTGCCAGAAAATAACGGCGATAAGGCCCCATATAAATGCCGAGAGGAAAAAGGGCCCCGGCTTTGGGAAAAATGACTTAAACATAAAACTTCCTTCTTGTAATTATGGCTGTTGCTGTGTTCAACACATCACCACACGACATTGCATCCACCAGCCGGTCTCCGGCCGGTGCAAAAAAATCAGACCTGACGGGTAATTATTAGTTCGCTTTCCAGTGGGCGAGAATTGTTTCGGTGAGTTTCACACCCGGCGGATTGCCGGGAGCAATCAGATCGCGCCAGACATCGTTGTAGTGGTTTATCAGCGTTTCTGCCCGGGCGGCAGGACGGTGGGCGGTGGTGTGCGCATCACCGGCGACGGTGATATGGTATCCCCGGCTAACGCCATTTTTAAGGGTAGTATCCACGCAGTAGTCGGTAGCACAGCCGCAAAGCACAAAATGATGAATGTCCAGCTCGCTCAATAACGCGGCGAGCGAGGTGCGGTAAAACGCATCGCACGCCGTTTTGGTCACGTAGTGCGCCCCTTCCGGCTGGTGCAGTTCAGGTAACAACGCAAACCCCTCGCTCCCCTCTTCCAGCCCACCGGCTTCGGTATGCTGGATAAAAATGACCGTATCGGCGGCCTGGGTTAACTGATTGATACGTGAAACACATTGTTCGCGCTGAATACGAGGGGTCGCAAAAACACCTTGCTGCATATCGACAACCATCACCACACGCTTTTCTGACATCACCTTCTCCGGGTCGCTGAGCTACGTAGGGGTCTATCATAAGCCCGATGTCACAAAATGGGAGATGGCACGTAATGAAATTGTTTTTATTTACTCGCGGTTACGTTTTTCCCGCTATCGTTAGGCTATTCAGCCCATTGCACCGGGCACGTTAGTAGTATAAATACGCTTAATTATCTTCATTTCTCTTATGGATGCTTTTCGTTGAAATCTTGTCTGCTATCTATTGCCGCGCTGTGTGCGGTGAGCCTTTCGACGGTTCAGGCTGCCCAACCGCTGACCACCCCGGCACTTGCCTCTGATATTGCCGACCGTTACGCAAACCTGATCTATTACGGCAGCGGCGCAACCGGTATGGCACTGGTTGTTATTGATGGTAATCAGCGCGTGTTTCGGAGCTTTGGCGAAACGCGTCCAGGCAATAATATTCATCCGCAGCTGGACTCCGTGGTTCGTATTGCGTCCTTAACCAAATTAATGACCAGCGAGATGCTGGTGAAATTACTCGATCAGGGGGTCGTGAAGCTTAACGACCCGCTGAGCAAATATGCGCCACCGGGTGCACGGGTGCCAACCTATCAGGGCACCCCTATCACCCTGGTTAATCTGGCGACGCACACCAGCGCCCTGCCGCGTGAACAACCGGGCGGTGCGGCGCATCGGCCGGTCTTCGTCTGGCCAACCCGCGAACAGCGCTGGAACTATCTGAGCACCGCGAACCTGAAAACCACGCCGGGCTCCCAGGCAGCCTACTCAAACCTGGCATTCGATTTACTGGCTGATGCCCTGGCTACCGCCTCGGGTAAACCTTATACCCAGTTGTTTGAAGAGCAGATTACGCGCCCGTTGGGCATGAAAGACACCACCTTTACCCCCTCACCGGATCAGTGCAAACGCCTGATGGTGGCAGAGAAAGGGGCCAGCCCATGTAACAACACGCTGGCAGCCATTGGCAGCGGCGGTGTCTATTCCACACCCGGCGATATGATGCGCTGGATGCAGCAGTTCCTCTCTTCCGATTTCTATTCGCGCAGCACTCAGGCTGACCGGATGCAGACGCTGATTTATCAGCGCAGCCAGTTCCAGCGCGTCATTGGCATGGATGTACCGGGCAAAGCGGACGCGCTGGGTCTGGGCTGGGTGTATATGGCGCCAAAGAACGGGCATCCGGGAATTATTCAGAAAACAGGCGGCGGTGGCGGCTTTATTACCTATATGGCGATGATCCCACAATCGAACGTTGGCGCCTTTGTGGTGGTCACTCGCTCCCCCAATACCCGTTTCGTCAACATGAGCGATGGTATTAATAAACTGGTCACGGAACTCAGTGACAACAAAGCTCAGGTTGTTCCTGCTTCCTGATCGCGTTAATACTCTGCGGGTAAACGGTTGATACTGACCAGTTTACCCCGAACCATATTGATGTAATTCCCCTGACGCAACGCGGCCAGCACTTCGGCTACCACAGAGCGCGAAATCCGCGTGCGTCGCTGGATGTAATTCATTACCCCCACGCGCATAAGCAGCGTCTCATCCCACTGGGCCATATCCAGCAGTGTCGAGCGGATCTGGCTATAGGAGTTGTTTCCTACTAGCTGTTTATCGCGTATTTCCATGACCCGATGATGCCATGAGAGCCAGCAAAAGGCCTCCCGCCACAGGCCGGCTTGTTGTATGAGGGTGCGGGCCGTGGCCGCAGGAAGGTAAAAACCCGTGCAGGGTGAATGGGTGATAAGTTTGTATTCGGTACTACAGCCCATCATTCCGGCATTAATGCCAAAGATATAGGGTGCGGTAACTATTTCCATCAACAAGTCATCTTGCTGCCGATGAATTGCCAGCGTGCCGGTTTGCAGCAATAACGCAAACTGCTCCTCTTCGAAGACTTCCCCAAATACAGAGTGTTGTCCTGCCAGTTTGAACGTTTTGCTATGGTCAAAAAGGCACTTTTCAAGCCGGGAGAATTCAGGAACCGGCTTTGCGTAACGGTTCATGCAGACCTCAAATCATCCTTGAAAATACAATGGGGAGGCAAAGCCTCCCCATTTTACAACGACTACCAGGTGTATTTCACACCCAGGTTAGCACCCCAGTCCTGCTCAACGTCGCCGCCGCCCAGGTAGGTGGCGTCAGTATAAGCGCTGAAGTTTTTGGTAAAGCTGAACTGCGTTCCCAGACCCGCACTTACCGCAGAGCCTTTCACTCCGTTATCAATGCTATCGCCGTTAACATCAGCATTCTCGCTGGCATCGTCATAGACATAAGCCAGTTTGAAGTATGGCGTTAACGCCTGATCGTCACCGTAACCGAAGGTGTAACCCGCGTCTAAACCGAGTTCATAACGCATGCTGTTATAAGACTGCGAACCCACCTGCAGGTCGTTGCTCAGACGATAGTCATCACCCGACTGGAACAGGCCAGAAACCGCGGCATATGGCGTTAAGTAGCCTGCGTCGTTCGGCATCCAGTCGTAACCAAGCTTCAGGCCAAAGCCCCAGGCATCGGTATTCGTGCTGCCGTCAACGTACTCGCCGTTGCTCATGGTCGCGCTCAGATCATTGTTGAAGCGGGTATAGCTCATGCTGCCATCGAGGAACATATCGTTGGCAAATTTAGCAGCGGAGTAGATCATCGCCGTCTGGCTATCCTGATCCACCTGACCTGAACGGTCATTCATGTCGCCTTTAGCGAAGGCTGCAGCTGCACCGACGGTCCATTTCGCGCTGTTGCCATCAATCTGGGTATCTACACCCACCATGATGCCGCTCACGTCCTGATCGTACTTGATGACATCGTTGTCGCCATCGACGTTACCGCCAAAGAAGCTAACCCAGGCGCCGCCCTGATCCGTCAGGCCATGACGCCCATTGGTCAGGCGGGTGCCTACGGTATCCTGCTGCAGATTCCAGATATTGGTATTCGCAGAAGGAATGCTCAGCGCCATATTGGCGTAATCCGTTAAGCGTTCCTGATTCAGAACAACAGTATCGCCCTTCTGCTGTGCCTGGTAGGTATATGCACCCAGATCGGCGCGGTTAGCCGCCGTGAAGGAGACGCGGGTATCAGCGTTGTTATCATAAACACGGATAAGCTCTTTGTTGCGATAATCTGCAACGCCGCCTTTACCGGTCGCGTTATCAAGACGCACTTTGTAGTTACCTGAGGTTTCACCATTAACGGCCAGATGACCATCAGCGTTGATGGCAATCACACCGTAATCGTACCCACTCTTCGTGCTGTCATTAGTGATATAACGCGCGTTGTTCAGATCGGAATTGAACACATAATCGCGGCTGGCAACGTTCAGCACGCCGCCGTCGGTCAGCACCAGTTTATGGGTATCAACCTGGCCCAGACCCAGCGCCAGCTCAGAACGGTTATCGACGGTGATGGTGTTCGCGTACAGATCGGCAAGCTCCTGAGTCAGGGTTGCCTGGCTGCTGCTGTCGAGGTACAAGCTGTTGGTTGCCACACTACCGGCATCACCGATATTCAGGGTAGAGGCGTTAGTCAGCGTAATGCTATCGGCCAGCAGGCCGGAGTTTTCGACATTAACCTGAGAATGGTTCTTCACGGTCAACGCATCGATGTTCGACTCTTTACGCGTGTCCCACTCTGAACCGTTATCCAGCGTAACGTTGAAAATACCGCTCTGATAAACCTGGGTACCCACCAGATGGTTGTTACTGTTGAAGGTTGAATCAGGCCAGATGCTGTTTGGTAACAGGGTAGTCAGATCAACGCTGCTATACCCCAGACCATACATCTGAGACGGGGCGATCATCTCCACGCTGGAGGTCGCCGCACCGACCCACTTGCTGCCATTGGTTAAGGTCAGATCCAGTTTATCGGTACCGTCCCAGCCGTTGGTGGTTGGGTTGTAAACGCCGTCGGCAGTGGTATCGGTCGCCGGGTCACCATTGACAAAGAAGTTATTATCAAAGGTGCTGGAGAACAACACATCGCCTGTCAGGGTCGAGTGGTCAAAGCTTGCCACCGTCTGCATGGCGTTATCTGCCGCGCCAGCCGCAACGATGAGCGCAGCATCATCCTGTGAGGTGGCACCCGGATTGCCGTAGTCGCTCGGCTTCGCTGACTGACCATAAAAACCGGTGGTTCCCAGGTCGCTGTAGGCACCGGATGTGACAGCAGAGTCGGTCACTTTGAGGGTGTTATTGAAGACATGCGCGCTGTTTTCGATGCCAACGGTGCTGTCGTAAGGGGTATTGTCCGGGTAGTTATAACCCTGAGTCAGGGTTATAACCGCGATGCGGGAGTTGTTTTCGATAACGATATCAGACTCAACATCCAGACTGATAGCATTGCCGAGCGCGTAGGTATCCCAGTAGTTGGTGGTAGTGCCGCCTGTTACCACGTCGTAAGCGTAATGCTCATAGGTGTCGTTAATGGTGGTATTATTCACCCTCAATGCGAAGCGGTCGTACTGGTAGTGGGTAGAACCGTCGCGATTCACGCCGCCCGCACACTCCGTGGTGATACATTCAGAGGTGACCATACCATTAAGGGTACTGTTGCTGATGGAGAGCGAGTTGGTTTTACCGCCGACTGCATCATCAAGGTAGTAACCAGAGATCACCCCGTTTACGACAGATTTGTTGATAACCGGATAGATATCGCCATCAACCGTGGCACTGGCATTGCGCCAGTCAGTGTAACCGTTATACAGCGTAGAGGCGGCGGTACCATCGTAGCCAAAGGTATTATAGGTTGTACCAGAAATATCTTTTGCATTTGCCTGAGAAGCGATAGCCATCGTGCAGGCTAATGCAATTTGAGATACAACAAGTTTCTTTTTCCATTTTTGCATTGGGTCATCCCTCCTCAGGGACGTAAGCAAGTTTGTCCATAAATACACAGCAAATAAATTGCGCAATGAATTATGCCGCCTCAAAACAAAATGGTTCAATGAATCGATGAATTATGTCCGAAAACAGACAGAATTAATAAACACTTTTTAATCGACAAAAATAAATTAAAAAACAATTTAAAAACAAGCTGTTATATTAAAACAAAAGATACAGCGTAAAAAACGAAAGATCAGAAAAATAAATCAACAAAGCGAAAAAAAATTATCATGAATATTAAAAAGAAACATGAAAGATAAATTACCCGTTAGTCACAAGGCGTTAGATAAGAAATAACATAAAGAAAACACTTTTTGAGGATGACGATATTATTGCCCTACTTATTTCCTGACATTAATCAGGTTCATAAACCCGCGGGTACCGTACCGATCCGGGGCTTAAGGCTAAACGACAACTTTAGTAAAACAGTCCGGCAGCAGTTCAGGTAAACTGGTGCTCCTTATTTTCGCAAACGTCAGGCATACCATGACCGATTTAATTGCACGTCCCCGTCGCCTGCGCAAGTCACCCGCACTGCGCGCTATGTTTGAAGAGACAACACTGAGCTTAAACGATCTGGTGTTGCCGATTTTTGTTGAAGAAGAGATCGATGACTACAAAGCCATTGATGCTATGCCGGGCGTGATGCGCATTCCGGAAAAGCATCTGGCACGTGAGATCGAGCGTATCGCCAACGCCGGGATCCGCTCGGTGATGACCTTTGGTATCTCCCATCACACCGATGCCACCGGCAGCGATGCGTGGAAAGAGGATGGCCTCGTCGCCCGCATGTCCCGGATCTGCAAAGAGGCCGTGCCGGAGATGATCGTTATGTCCGATACCTGCTTCTGCGAATACACCTCTCACGGCCACTGCGGCGTACTGTGCGATCACGGCGTAGACAATGACGCTACTCTGCTTAATCTCGGCAAACAGGCGGTTGTCGCCGCTGCCGCAGGGGCTGATTTCATCGCGCCATCGGCGGCAATGGATGGCCAGGTGCAGGCGATTCGCCAGGCGCTGGATGCGGCGGGTTTTACCGACACCGCCATCATGTCCTACTCCACTAAATTTGCCTCCTCTTTCTACGGCCCGTTCCGTGAAGCCGCAGGAACCGCGCTGAAAGGCGACCGCAAAACTTATCAGATGAACCCGCTGAACCGCCGCGAAGCGATCCGTGAATCCCTTCTCGACGAAGCTCAGGGTGCCGACTGCCTGATGGTGAAGCCGGCGGGGGCCTATCTGGATATTCTGCGCGACATCCGCGAGCGTACCGAGCTGCCATTGGGTGCTTATCAGGTGAGCGGTGAATACGCGATGATCAAATTCGCCGCACAGGCGGGCGCCATCGACGAAGAGAAAGTGATCCTGGAGAGCCTGGGAGCGATCAAACGCGCGGGCGCGGATCTGATCTTCAGCTACTTCGCGCTGGATCTGGCTGAGAAGAAAATTCTGCGCTAATCCCCCACTCGACCGGGTAGCGGCTTTGCCCTGCCCGGCCTGAACCCCCCCGCACGAATCTTCACTAATCTGCAATAGAAACGACATCTGGCCCTACTACTGTCTCGGCAGGACAGGAGGAGAAGCCACCATGTTTAGTCTCGACAGCGTTCTCGATGACCTTTGGCCTCAGGCGAGGCCTGCGCCCTGGCAAAAAAGCCTGCTAAAAAAGCTATTTTATGAAGAAGAGTTTCAGCAGTTCGCCGCTACCCACCGCCACCTGAAAGGACTCGATATGGTGGAGCAGGTTCTGGAGCACCTGGATATTCATTGCACCGTCTCCGCCCGCGATCTCGAACAAATCCCCGAACACGGCCCGCTGGTCATCATGGCAAATCACCCCACAGGGACTCTCGACGGGCTGGCGCTCATGTACGCCGTCTCGCGCGTTCGCCGCGATGTCAAAGTGGTAACCAATCGTATGCTGACGCACCTTGAGCCGTTAAGTTCGCTGTTTATCCCGGTGGATAACCTGGGCGGTAAAACGGCGAAAACGTCGTTGATACAGATGGAACAGCATCTGCAAAACGCCGGTGTGCTTATCTTCTTCCCGGCGGGCGAGGTGTCGCGCCCCACCCGCAAAGGGATCCGCGATAAAAAGTGGCATTCCGGCTTTATTAAACTCGCCGGTAAGCTTCGGGCCCCCTTGCTGCCGGTGCACATTCAGGCACATAACAGCCTGCTGTTTTACGCCACCACGCTGATCTCCCCTACCCTTCCCCTGCTGTTATTGATGCAGCAAATGTTCCGCCGCCGCCACAGCGCGCTGCCGATTAAGATCGGCGAGCAGATTACCTGGCACAGCTGGTTTAGCCCCACCTTATCGCCCCGTGAGATGGCAGAGCAGTGCCGCCGGCACGTAGTGCGTTTGGGGAAAGGACTGCCCGGTATCTTTAAAACTGTCTCTGCGATTGCCCGCCCCGAAGATCGGGCGCTGCTCAAACGAGAGCTGGCGCTGGCGGAGTGTCTCGGGAAAACCGGCGACGGAAAAATCATCTATTTATGGCAACGCAACGGGCAGGAAGAGGCCCCGCTTCTGCGCGAACTGGGGCGTTTACGGGAAATTTCGTTCCGGGCCGTGGGGGAAGGCAGCGGCAGACGACGCGATACCGACAGCTATGACGATGACTACCTGCACCTGATCCTGTGGGATGAAGAGGAGCTGGAGATCGTTGGCGCCTACCGCTTTATGCCCACGGCCGCTCAGGTCGAAAAACGTGGCGTGGAGGGGCTGTACAGCTACAGCTTGTTCCAGTACGACGACAAAATGGAAGAGGTGCTGGCGCATGGCATTGAGCTGGGACGCAGCTTCATTCAGCCACGCTACTGGGGGCGTCGCGGGCTGGATTATCTCTGGTCTGGCATTGGCGCCTGGCTGGCTCGCTATCCGCATTATCGTTATCTGTTTGGCCCGGTCTCAATTTCAGGGGGACTACCGCCCGACGCCCGGGATTTACTGGTGGCCTTTTACCGCCTCTGGTTCCCGGCGAGCCACCCGTTGGCGGCTTCTCGCCAGCCTTATCCCGCGTCGCTGCCTGACGTGCTGGCGCAGTTTGGTGGGGTAGATTATGTTGATGACCTGACCCGGCTGAAATCACTGCTGGGTAATATGGGCTGCGGCATTCCGCCGCTCTATAAACAGTACTCTGAACTGTGCGAACCCGGCGGCGTGCAATTTATCGATTTTGGCAGCGATCCGGCCTTCAACAACTGCGTTGATGGGCTGGTGCTGGTGGATTTGTGTTATCTGAAGGCGAACCGCTATCAGCGGTATATTGAGGCGCATTTACCTCCCTCACCCTAAAAGGGAAAAGCTGAACACCGTACTACCCCATCTCCTCGCCCCAAAGGGGCGAGGAGATGGTGAAGGGAATCAGCTCGCACGATAAAACGGTTTATCCCCCAAAATTGTCGCTCGCTGCATAATCCGGCGCTGCGGCAGGTAATCCGCGTTGGCATAGTGCTGCGTCACGCGGTTATCCCAGATAGCCAGATCGTTCTCCTGCCAGCGCCAGCGCACCTGAAACTCCGGTTTGGTGATATGCGCGAAGAGGAAGTGTAACAGCGCCTCGCTCTCTTTTTCGGTGACGTCCACAATACGGGTGGTAAACCCTTCGTTCACAAACAGCGCCTGTTTGCCCGTCACCGGATGGGTACGCACCACCGGATGCAGCAGCGGAGGATGCTTCGCCACCGCCTCTTGCCAGCGCTGGTGCTCCTCTTCGGTCTTACGGTACTTATACTCCTGGAACGATTTCTTAAAATCGTGCTCCGCTCGCAGTCCGCTCAGTAGCGTCTGGAAGGGTGCCGATAACGCCTCAAAGGCCGCAATACCGCTGGCCCACAGCGTGTCTCCGCCCGTTTCGGGTAACTGTTTCGCCGCCAGAATCGCCCCGGCAGGTGGCGTATCGATAAAGGTCACATCGGTGTGCCAGTTGTCATTATCCGGCGGGTTATTGTTATGGGTATCCAGCACAATTATCTCCTCCACCCCTTCCGCATGGGGATAGACGGGGTGGATATGCAGATCGCCAAAACGCAGTGCCAGCGCACGCTGCTGCTGTGGCGTGATGGCCTGCTCGCGCAGGAAGACCACCTGATGGCGCAGCACCGCATGGTACAGCTGCTCAAACTGGTTATCGCTCAGCGGGCGGCTGACATCCAGGCCCGAGACTTGCGCGCCAATGTACGGCCCCAGCGGGGTAATGGTCAGACGTTCACTCATTGAATCTCTCCATGCCAGGGCGTCAGACGACGCTGTAACGCGCGCAACCCCAGTTCTAATCCGAAGGCAATCACGGCAATCACCGCAATACCTGCCAGCACCACGTCAGTCGCCAGGAACTCTCCTGCCGACTGCACCATAAACCCCAACCCACGCGTGGCGGCGATAAGCTCGGCCGCCACCAGCGTCGACCAGCCCACGCCAAGACCAATACGCAGCCCGGTTAAAATTTCCGGCAAAGCACCGGGCAAAATCACAAAAAGCAGCACCTGCACGCGGCTGGCGCCAAGCGACTGCGCGGCACGAATCCGCACCTGCTGAGCACTTTTCACCCCCGCCAGGGCAGACATCGCCACAGGAGCAAAAATTGCCAGATAGATCAGCAAGATTTTTGAGGTTTCACCGATCCCAAACCAGATAACCATCAGCGGCAGATAGGCCAGCGGCGGCACCGGCCGGTAAAGCTCTATCAGCGGATCCAGAATGCCGCGCAGCGTTGGGCTTAACCCCATCGCGATCCCCACCGGGATGCCGACGACCACTGCCGCCAGCAGCGCCACCAGAATACGCGCCAGGCTGGCCCCTAAGTGCTGCCAGAGCGTGGCGTCCATAAAGCCTTGTGGGCCAGCGATGCTGATCAGTTTTTCCAGCACCTGACCCGGCGGGGGGAGAAAGAGCGGGCTGATCCACTGCTGGGCCGCAACGGCCCACCACACGGCCAGCAGCGCCACCAGCGTACTCACGCTCAACGTGATTTGACGGGAGAAGGGCCAGCGTAATGCGAAGCGCGAGCGCCGCGTATTTTCACCGAAGACAATGCTCACGAGAATGCCTCCCGTTGTTCAAACACGCGACTCAGCACATATTCGCGCTGCTCGATAAACTGCGGATCGGATTTGATACTGCGCACCGGCTCACCCGCCACGTAGCGACGGGCAAAGTCGAGCGACAAGCGCTCCTGCACGCGTCCAGGCCCGGGCGATAACAACACCAGTTCCGTGGCCATAAATATCGCTTCTTCAATATCGTGCGTAATCAACAGCACCTGTTTTCCGGTCTCATGCCACAGACGCAGCAGCAGGGTTTGCATCTGTTCACGGGTGAAGGCGTCGAGCGCCCCAAAGGGCTCATCCAGCAGCAGAAGCTGCGGATTCGCCGCCAGCGCGCGGGCAATTCCCACCCGCTGGCGCTGGCCTCCAGAAAGCTGCCAGATATAGCGTTTTTCCGCCCCTTCGAGCCCCACTTTTTTTAGCATCTCCCGGGCAACGGTCAGGCGCTGCTCACGCCCAAGGCCCGCCAGCTGCAGGCCAAAGGCCACGTTCTCCTGCACGTTACGCCAGGGCAACAGCCCCTCGTTCTGAAACACCACGCCACGTTCCGCGCCTGGCCCCTGGACCTTTTTTCCCTCCAGCTGGATGCTGCCATGCTGATAAGGAACAAACCCGGCAATCAGATTCAACAGCGTGGTTTTACCGCAGCCAGACGGCCCCAACACGACCAGCAGCTCACCGCGGTCGAGCGTCAGATTGATCTCTTCCAGTGCGGGCTTTCCAGCGTAATCCGCAGACAGATGGGTAATATTCAGCATCGCAGGCAACCTTATTTGACAAAGCGGTCGGTAACGTACTGGCTGTAATCTGCCGCTACCGCCGGCACTTTGCCTTGTTCTTTCAGGAAGCCTGCGGTATCCACAATCGCTTTATTCACCGGCCCGGCCAGTTGCTGAGCCTGCTGGGCAGGGGTCAGGTAGGTGTTGCCCTTCACCAGCCCCGGCACGTCCGCCTTCGGTACGCCGCTCAGACGAGAGAGTTTTTCCAGATTATCGGGTTGTTTCAGCCATTCATCCGGATTGACAATGTAGGGCTGCTGGGCGTCGATGGCGCTTTTGGCAAAGGCCTTGACGACCTCGGGATGTTTTTCAGCAAAGTCTTTGCGCACAACCCATACGTCGAGCGTTGGCGCCCCCCACTGCCCCACTTTTTCGGAGTCGGTGAGCACGGTACCCTCTTTTTCCAGCTCATTCACGGCAGGTGCCCAGACGTAGGCGCCATCGATATCGCCGCGCTGCCAGGCGGCAATAATTGCCGGGGGTTGCAGGTTAAGAATTTGGACCTGCCCCGGCTTGATGCCCCAGTGTTTGAGCGCTGCCAGCAGGCTGTAATGGGTGGTGGAGATAAAGGGAACGGCGATGCGCTTGCCGATAAGATCGGCGGGCTTCGTGATACTTTTCTTAACGACCAACGCTTCAGACTGGCCAAGCTGGGACGCCAGCAGAAAAACTTCAATTGGCACCTGCTGGCTGGCCGCCACCGCCAGCGGGCTGGAGCCGAGGTTACCAATCTGTACATCGCCGGAAGCCAGCGCCCGCACGATAGCAGCCCCGCTGTCGAATTTGCGCCAGTCCACGTTGGCGCCGCTCGCCTTTGCAAAGGTGTTATCCGCCTGGGCCACTTTCGCCGGCTCGGCAGAGGTTTGGTACGCGACGGTGACATCCACCGCCTGCGCCTGAAATGCCCACAGCGCCAGCGCGCCGAGTAACGTCATTCTCGATGAAATCGCCATAGTCTCTGTCCCCCTTGTTGTTATGGGAGCAGTATTTCCGGCGAGATCATTTTCATAAAGGAACAAAATCGCATCGCTCATTCCGATTCGTTTTTAGAAAAAAAGCGGCAAAAGATAGTTAAAAACTGACGGAACGCTTTATTGCAATTCTGTTACATCCGTTACATAACCGCAGCCACAGCATTGCCAGCCCGGCGGCAACGGGCATCATAGAGTTACTCTTGTGCAATGGGTGCTGAAATGATCAAAGTCGTGCTGGTAGACGATCACGTAGTGGTCCGTTCCGGGTTCGCCCAGCTATTAAATCTGGAAGATGATCTGGTGGTCGAAGGCCAGTACAGCAGCGCCGCTGAGGCCTGGCCAGCCCTCTCACGGGACGCGATTGACGTCGCCGTGATGGATGTCGCCATGCCCGATGAGAACGGACTGAGCCTGCTTAAGCGGCTGCGTCAGCTACGCCCTCAGTTTCGCGCCATTATTCTGAGCATTTATGACACGCCGGCGTTTGTTCAAAGCGCGCTTGATGCGGGCGCCAGCGGCTATTTGACCAAACGCTGTGGCCCGGAAGAGCTGGTACAGGCGGTACGCTCCGTCGGCATGGGTGGCCACTATTTATGTGCCGATGCGGTAAAAGCGCTGCGCGGCGGCGAGCCGACGTCCAGCGTGCTCAACGTGCTCACCCCACGCGAACGGGAGGTGTTTGAGCTGCTGGTCAAAGGCGAGAGCGTCAAAGAGATTGCCTTTAAACTGGCCCTGAGCCACAAAACCATACACGTCCATCGCGCCAACGTGCTTGGCAAATTACAGTGCAACAGCACCATTGAGCTGGTGCATTTTGCACTCGACAACCAGTTACTCACGGGCCACTGATGCGGCGCCCACTGCGACATCTTATTCTTTCGTTGTTTATTATGCTGGCCTGGGGCACCGGCTGGCTGATGCTATGGACGCTCAGTTTTTACCTCACCCACAATGGCCAGCAGGCGGCGCTTTTTCTGCCACAGGGCGTTTATCTGGCCCTGCTGATTCTGCTCGCACGCCGCTACTGGCCGGCGCTGATCCTGCCCGTGCTGGCGGCGCTGTTGTGGCTGCACGAGGAGCAATTACTTACCCACCAAGTCATGCTCGCGGTGCCGCTAACCGGCCTGCTCAGCGCCTGGTTAGCCCAGCGCTACTGGCACGCGTTTCCCCTCTACTGGCAACGTCTCTCGATGCTGATTGCGGCCGTAACGGTTAATGCCCTGCTGCAAACCCTGCTGTTGTCACCGTTTCTGGAAAGCCCCGCTACCCTGCTATTACTGGCCTCGTTTACCGGTGGGGTGTTGCTTACTCCGTTTGTCTATCTGGTATTTGAATTTTTGCGCCAGCAGCATCGCTATCATCTGCTGGGGCTGGATACCAGCAACCCGCCGCTGCGGACGTCCCTTATTATCTGGTGCAGCCTCTTTTTCATTATCGGCATCGGCACCCAGATGGTGCTCTCCCCATCGCTGGAGCGGTTACTGCTGATTGTGGTATTCCTGCCCAACGTGGTGATGGCGTGGAAATTTGGCTGGCAGGGCGGCGTACTCTCCGGGTTACTCGGCAGCATGATGATCACCATTGCCCGGCAGGTCGGGATCGGATTTAGCGATCTGCTGGAGCTGGAGATTTTCCTCGCCACCCAGTCTCTGCTGGGGATGGGTCTGGGGATCGCCATCAGCCGCCAGCAGCATCTGGCGATGAACCTTGACCGCTACCGCCGTCGGCTGGAAGCGGAGTTACAGGCCCGGCGAGAGCTGACAGAAAAGCTGATCCATACTGAAGAAGATACCCGCAAGCACCTTGCGCGCGAACTGCATGATGAGATTGGCCAGAACATCACCGCTATCCAGATCCAGTCTCAGCTGGTGAAACGGGCGGGCGATACGCCGCTGGCCGTGGAAGCCGCCGGTCAGATTAACGAACTGGCACGTCGTATTCATCACTCCACCCGCCAGCTACTGCGCCAGCTTCGCCCACCGGTGCTGGATGAGCTCTCCCTGAAGGAGGCGCTACATCATCTGGTGAATGAGTTTGCCTTTACCGAGCGCGGCATCACCTGCCGGTTTGACTACCAGCTCCCTGCCCCGCCGCAGAGTGAAACCGTCATTTTCACCCTCTACCGCCTGCTGCAAGAGTTGCTGAATAACGTAAGCAAGCACGCCGACGCCAGCGAGGTGACGATCCTGCTCTGTCAGCGCCATGATCAGCTGCATCTTGAAGTGCGTGATAACGGCAGCGGGATGGGTTCACAGCAGCCAGCCGGGTTTGGTATTCAGGGGATGCGTGAGCGCGTCTCTGCCCTGGGTGGCGATTTGACGCTGGAATCCCACGCGGGGACGCGCGTAATTGTTAACCTGCCCACAAATTTGCAACAAACACCGCATTAACCAGGAAAAAGTCTTAGTCACTCCAGACTTTCTCTCATCCCATTTCAGTCGCGCTTAACTAGAGTCAGCTCAAACGGAGAAGATCATGCACGTACTGTCTGCCGAACAGGTTTCACAACGTTATCGGGCGCTTCGCCCCAGGCTGCTGCTGTGTATGGTGATTGGCTACGCCGCGTTCTACCTGACGCGTAAAAGCCTTAACTATGTGTTACCCGCGCTGCAGATGGATTTGGGGCTGAGTAAGAGTGATATCGGGCTGATTGGCTCGCTCTTCTACCTGAGCTACGGGCTGTCGAAATTTGCCGCCGGACTCTGGCACGACAGCCACGGTCAGCGGGCATTTATGGGCATCGGGCTGCTGGCGACAGGGGTGTTGAACGTGTTGTTCACCTTTAGCGATGCCTTCCCGCTGCTGCTGTTTATCTGGACGCTGAACGGCTTCTTCCAGGGATGGGGATGGCCGCCCTGCGCCAGATTGTTGACCCACTGGTACTCGCGCAATGAGCGCGGCTTCTGGTGGGGATGCTGGAATACCTCCATCAATATTGGTGGTGCAATTATTCCACTGATTTGTGCCGCTGCCGCCCACTGGTGGGGCTGGCAGGCGGCGATGCTGACACCGGGGATAATCAGCATCATGCTTGGCCTGTGGCTGACCACACAACTGCGGGGCACACCGCAGGAAGAGGGTCTGCCGACGGTCGGCGAATGGCGTAACGATCCGCTCGAGTTACGCCAGCAACAGCAGAGCCCGCCGATGGGTTTGTGGCAGATGTTACGCAGCACCATGCTGCAAAACCCGATGATCTGGCTGCTCGGGGCGTCGTATGTGCTGGTGTATCTCATCCGCATCGCCCTGAACGACTGGGGGAATATCTGGCTGGCAGAGAGCCACGGGGTAAACCTGCTGAGCGCTAACGCTACGGTGATGCTCTTTGAAGTGGGCGGACTGCTGGGGGCGCTCTTTGCCGGGTGGGGATCGGATCTGCTGTTCAGTGGTCAGCGTGCGCCGATGATTTTGCTTTTCACGCTGGGGTTGATGGTGTCGGTGGCCGCCCTGTGGCTGGCGCCGGTCCACCATTACGCCCTGCTGGCGATGTGTTTTTTTACGGTGGGATTTTTTGTCTTTGGTCCGCAAATGCTCATTGGCCTTGCCGCCGTGGAGTGTGGACATAAACAGGCTGCAGGGTCGATTACCGGTTTTCTTGGCGTGTTCGCTTATCTGGGGGCCGCGCTAGCCGGGTGGCCGCTGTCGCAGGTTATCGAACGCTACGGCTGGTCGGGAATGTTCAGTTTGCTCTCGATCGCCGCCGTGCTGATGGGTTTGTTACTGATGCCATTGCTGATGGCGGGCATCACCGCTTCTCGCAGTCACATAACGTCATAAAAGGCTGAATAATGAAAACGACACTTCTCTCTACCCTCATTGCTTCCGGGATCGCGCTGGCTACCTTAACGGGTGCCGCACAGGCTAAAGGCCGCCTGGTGGTTTACTGCAGCGCAACCAACGAAATGTGCGAAGCCGAGACCAAAGCGTTCGGCGATAAGTACGACGTCAAAACCTCGTTTATCCGCAACGGTTCCGGCAGCACGCTGGCGAAGGTGGATGCCGAGAAGAAAAACCCGCAGGCCGACGTCTGGTATGGCGGCACCCTGGATCCGCAGTCTCAGGCGGGCGAAATGGGGCTGCTGCAGCCGTACAAATCGAAGAATCTTGAGCAGATCATGGAGAAATTCCGCGATCCGGCCAAAGTGAAGGGCAACCTCTCTTCGGCGGTCTACGTTGGGATCCTCGGCTTTGGTGTGAATACCCAGCGTCTGAAAGAGAAGAACCTGCCGGTGCCTCAGTGCTGGAAAGATCTGACCAAACCGGAATACAAAGGCGAGATCCAGATTGCCGATCCGCAAAGTTCCGGCACTGCCTACACCGCGCTGGCAACTTTTGTCCAGCTGTGGGGTGAAGATCAGGCCTTCGACTACCTGAAGCAGCTTAACGGTAACGTCTCTCAGTACACCAAATCCGGCATTGCCCCGGCGCGTAACGCCGCACGCGGCGAAACGGCCATCGGCATCGGGTTCCTGCACGACTACTCCCTGGAAAAAGAGCAAGGGGCGCCGCTGGAGCTGATCTCCCCGTGCGAAGGCACCGGGTATGAAATTGGCGGCGTGAGCATTCTGAAAGGGGCGCGTAACGAAGAGAACGCGAAGCTGTTCGTCGACTGGGTGTTGTCGAAAGAGGCTCAGGAGCTGGCATGGAAGAAAGGCAAATCCTATCAGATCCTGACCAACACCACGGCGGAAACTTCGCCGAACTCCCTCAAGCTCGACGATCTGAAGTTGATCAGTTACGACATGGATAAGTATGGCTCCACGGATGTGCGAAAAGCGTTGATCAACAAATGGGTCAGCGACGTGAAGATGGGTAAATAAGCCCGCAAACAGTGGTTATCACCCGGCGCCATTTTGCCGCCGGGTCTCCAACACCTGGAAAACTTATGTCACACACACTCGCTCTCCATCCCGTCAAAAAACGGGATGCGGTATTCCTTTGGGTTTTACTCGGCTGGCTGGCCTTTGCCCTGCTGCCGAGCTGGAGCCTTGATTACGGCCTGCTGGAGTCCACCAGCGACGAGATCCTCGACGCCTACAGCTGGTCGCAGGTTAATATCAGCTGGCTGTGGTACGTGCTGCCAAGCCTGTTGCTGGTGCGTCCGTTTAACGAAGCGAAACGCGAACAGCGCAGCCGCCATTATCTGGACGCCGGCTGGGCGCTACTGTGCATGGCGTTTGTGGTCATAAGCGCTACCCTGGAAGGGCGCGGTTTAGGCTATGCCACCATCGTGCTGTTCGTGGCGCTGGGTGCCATCATGACCCTGGCCCTTACCCGCCTGGAGTGGCTGGGCGGTGACCGCTTTGTCATTGGATCCCTTATCACCATTGTTGCCCTGATCGGCATTTTTATCGTCTGGCCCAGCATCGCCATCTTTATTCCGATGTTTACCAACGATGCCGGCGAGTTTGCTCCGCTGGCATTTATGAATGTGCTCTCGCAGGCGCACATCATTCAGGTGATCATTAACTCCATTCTGTTGTCGATTGCCGTCGGTATCGGCTGCACCTTCTTCGGGCTGGTGCTGGCCATTTACACCACCCGTATCGCCAAACGCAGCGCGATCATCGGCCGCATCTTCTCCATTCTGCCCATTGTGACCCCGCCGTTTGTGGTGGGCTTAGGCGTAACGCTGATGATGGGGCGCTCCGGCTATGTGAC
This sequence comes from Leclercia sp. UBA2479, assembly GCF_002341985.1. Taxonomy (NCBI): domain Bacteria; kingdom Pseudomonadati; phylum Pseudomonadota; class Gammaproteobacteria; order Enterobacterales; family Enterobacteriaceae; genus Leclercia; species Leclercia sp. UBA2479. Next base: position 483,040 of record NZ_DDPB01000013.1, read on the forward strand.
CGAATTTATGGTGGAGTGGTTCGGTTTAACCAATACCAACTGGCTGTACGGCTTTACCGGCATCTGGCTGGCGCAGGTGCTGGCCTTTACGCCGATGGCCTTTATGATCCTCGACGGGGCCATTAAAACGATTCATCCGTCGCTGGAAGAGGCCTCCTATACGCTGCGCGCCAGCCGCTGGCAGACCTTTAACGGCGTCTTCGTGCCGCTGCTGAAACCGGCGCTGGCCAACGCCTTTTTAATTGTCATTGTCCAGTCGCTGGCGGACTTCAGTAACCCGCTGGTGCTGGGCGGCAACTTCGACGTGCTGGCGACGCAAATCTACTTCTATATCACCGGTTCGCAGCTGGACTATCAGGCGGCCAGTACGCTGGGTGCCTTCCTGCTGCTCTTCTCGCTGCTGGTGTTCTGTATCCAGTACATGTGGATTGGCAAACGCTCCTACGTGACCGTCTCCGGTAAATCCTACCGCGGTGATGTGCAGCCGCTACCGGTGACGCTGGTGTGGAGCGTGATCGCGCTGCTGGCGGTGTGGATCGCCTTCAACGCCCTGCTTTACGGCAGCATCTTCTACGGCAGCTTCACCGTCAACTGGGGAGTGGATTACACCCTGACGCTGGATAACTTTATCAAGTTGTTCGGCCAGGGCATGAGCGACGGCGCATGGCCTTCGCTGCTCGACACGCTGCTCTACGCCGGGATCGCCGCGCCGATCACCGCCGCCTTCGGTCTGCTGATTGCCTGGGTGGTTGTGCGCCAGCAGTTTAAAGGGAAAAAGACTATCGAGTTCACCACCATGCTCTGCTTCGCCGTACCGGGCACCGTGGCTGGCGTCTCCTATATTCTGGCCTTTAACAGCGCGCCGGTGTACCTGACCGGCACCGCCGCCATCGTCATTATTTCCATGGTGATGCGTAACGTGCCGGTGGGCATTCGCGCCGGGATCGCCGGGCTGGGTCAGATCGACAAGTCGCTGGATGAAGCCTCACTCAGTCTGCGTGCCGGGAGCTTGCGAACCATTACCCACATCCTGCTGCCACTGCTGCGCCCCGCCATTTTGTCGGCGCTGATCTACAGCTTTGTGCGCGCTATTACCACCGTCAGCGCCATTGTGTTCCTCGTCACGCCGGATACCCGCGTGGCAACGGCCTACATTCTGAACCGCGTGGAAGACGGCGAATATGGCGTGGCGATTGCCTACGGCTCGATCCTGATTGTGGTCATGCTGGCGATCATTTTCCTCTTTGACTGGCTGATCGGTGAGGCACGTATCTCCCGTTCAAAAGCCAAAAACCAGGCGTAACACTATGACTCAGAAACATTTCGTTGAACTGCGTAACGTGACCAAGCGCTTCGGCGCTAACACGGTGATTGAGAATATCAACCTGGCGATTCCGCAAGGACAAATGGTGACGCTGCTTGGCCCATCTGGCTGCGGCAAAACGACCGTCCTGCGTCTGGTGGCCGGACTGGAGAAGCCGACCGAAGGGCAGATTTATATCGACGGTGAAGATGTGACACACCGCTCCATTCAGCAGCGTGATATCTGCATGGTGTTCCAGTCCTACGCCCTCTTCCCGCATATGTCGCTGGGGGAGAACGTCGGCTACGGCCTGAAGATGCTGGGCGTCTCGCGCGCGGAGATTAAAACCCGCGTCCAGGAGGCGCTGGCGATGGTGGACCTGGAGGGATTTGAAGATCGCTATGTGGATCAGATCTCCGGCGGGCAGCAGCAGCGCGTGGCGCTGGCCCGTGCGCTGATCCTCAAACCCAAAGTTCTGCTCTTTGATGAGCCGCTGAGTAACCTCGACGCCAACCTCAGACGCAGCATGCGCGATAAAATTCGCGAGCTGCAGAAGCAGTTCAATATCACCTCGCTGTATGTGACCCACGATCAGAGCGAGGCGTTTGCGGTCTCTGACACCGTACTGGTGATGAACAAAGGCAATATTATGCAGATTGGCTCCCCGCAGGATCTCTACCGTCAGCCCGCGTCGCGCTTTATGGCGAGCTTTATGGGGGATGCCAACCTCTTTCCGGCGAACTTCAGTGAAGAGGCGGTGGAAATCCACGGCTACCGGCTGCCCCGTCCGCTGCATTTCGCCGCGCAGGGAACAGGCACCGTTGGGGTACGCCCGGAGGCCATCACCTTGAGTCAGCACGGCGAGGCAAGCCAGCGCTGCGTGATTCGCCACGTGGCCTATATGGGACCGCAGTATGAAGTGATTGTGGAGTGGCACGGGCAGGAAATTTTGTTGCAGGTGAATGCCACGCGGCTACAGCCGGACCTGGGGGAGTCGTATTACCTGGAGATTCATCCGTACGGGATGTTTGTGCTGGCAGACGTGGCGTGAGGTTGTGCGCGCGTCTCCCCCCTCACCCTAACCCTCTCCCTCAAGGGAGAGGGGACCGTTCGGTTTTCGTCTTTTCGCGGTTTTCTCCCTCTCCCTGTGGGAGAGGGGAGCGTTCGGTTTTCGTCTTTTCGCGGTTTTCTCCCTCTCCCTGTGGGAGAGGGCCGGGGTGAGGGCATCAAGCTGCACAAAACTCAGCGCAGCGCATATAACTCAGCAATATCCTTCGGCGTCGTCCGACAACACCCGCCAATTAACTTCGCTCCGGCCGACTGCCATTGCGGCAAATACCCCGCCAGCGTCTCGCACGCTTCACCGTGGTGATGCCAGGTCTTGCTCACCGCATCATAGTGCTCGCCCGAGTTCGGGTAGACCACCAGCGGCAATGCCGTCAGGCGTTGCAGATGTTGCAGCGCCGCCGTGGTGTTTTCCAGGGCGATACAGTTGATACCCAACGCCACAATCTGTGGGAAGTTATCCAGCACAGCAATGACTTCACGCAGCGGCGTGCCGTCGCTCAGGTGCTCGCTGTCGCGCAGGGTAAACGAGAACCATGCCCGGGCGCGGGGGTATTCTGTCAGCAACGCGGCCAGCGCTTTAATTTCAGGGAATGACGGCAGGGTTTCGCAGGCCAGCAGATCGGCCCCCGCGTCCAGCAGCGCCTCTACCCGTGGGCGGTGGAACGCGGTAAATTCTTCCGCGCTGCGCACGTAGTCGCCGCGGTATTCGGAGCCATCCGCCAGGTAAGCACCATAGGGCCCGACGGAGCCCGCCACCAGCAGCGTGCCCGCCTGGGCGTTCTCGGCCAGATATGCCTCGCGCGCTTTGCGCGCCAGCTCCACGCTTTTACCAATCAGCGCCCGGGATTGCGCTTCGTCCAGCCCGCGTGCCGCAAAGCCTGCAGGCGTGGCCTGATAGCTGGCGGTGATCGCCACCTGCGCGCCAGCACGATAGTAATCAAGGTGCACTTCACGGATAAGATCCGGGTTTTCCACCAGCACTTTGGCAGACCAGAGGCCGTCTGCAAGATTACAGCCGCGCGCTTCCAGCTCCGTTGCCATCGCGCCATCCAGCACCACAAAGGGTTGTTTTTCGAGGATGGCGGTAAGCGGATTATTCTGCGACATGTTGATGCTCCTGCGTTGTCAGATTTCGGGTCAGGTAGTACGCACCATAACACAGGGCGACGAAGGGGAGTCCGCAATAAAGGGCAATGCGCTGGCTGGGGTCAAACCACAGGCCGACGCAGGCCACTACGCAGAGGATAAAACCAAGCACCGGCACTAACGGATACCACGGCGCCCGATAGTGCAGGTCAGAGAGCGGCAGGCCAGCCTGCACATGACGGCGGCGGAAGACAAAGTGCGAAGCGCAAATGCTGATCCACACCGCCACCACCGCGAAACCGGAAATGGCAGAGAGCGCGACGAATACCGTATCCGGGGCCACCACGCTTGAGAACAGCGCCAGTACGCCGCCCAGCATCGATACCGACAGCGCCGTCAGCGGCACGCCATTTTTGTTAACCCGGGCAAAGCAGCGCGGCAACGTTTTCTCGTTCGAGAGCGACCACAGCATCCGGCCAGAGGCATATAACCCCGAGTTCGCCGCCGAAAGGATTGCCGTCAGAATCACAAAGTTAAAGATATCCGCCGCGTAAGGAATACCCACTTTCTCAAAGACCAGCACGAATGGGCTTTTCTCTACCCCGGCCTGCTGCATCGGGATCAGGGCCGCCAGCACAAAGACGGTGCCGATAAAGAAAATGATCAGCCGGGCGATGGTGGTACGGATCGCTACCGGAATCACCTTGTGCGGGTTTTCGGTCTCCCCCGCCGCAATGCCGATCAGCTCCGTTCCCGAAAAGGCGAAGTTCACCGCCACCATGGTCATCAGGATCGGCAGGCCGCCGTGCGGGAACCAGCCTTCAGCGGTGATATTGCTCAGGCCCGGCGCGGGAGAGCCGTCCTGCATCGGGATAAACCCAAAGATCGCCGCGCCGCCGAGAATGATAAAGGCAATGATGGTGATAACTTTCACCAGCGAGAACCAGAACTCCCCTTCGGCAAAGAACCGGGTAGAGATGACGTTAAGGGCAAAAATCACGACGCAGAACACCACGCACCACACCCAGACGGGCACCTGCGGGAACCAGTACTGCATGCAGAATCCGGCGGCGGTAAAGCTTGACCCGAGCGCGACCGTCCAGGTGAGCCAGTAAAGCCAGGCGACGGTGTACCCGGTCGCCGGGCCCAGATAGCGGGCGGCATAGACGTGGAATGCGCCGGTCTCCGGCATCGCGACGGAAAGTTCGCCCAGACACTGCATCACCAGCCACACAACCAGTGCGCCAATCAGGTACGCCAGCAGCGTGCCCGCCGCGCCGGTCGTCGAAATAATGTATCCGGTATTGAAGAATAACCCTGTGCCAATGACCCCACCCAGCGAGAGCATAATCAGGTGGCGTGTTTTCATGGTGCGCTTTAGCTGCCCATTTTCGTGTTCTGTTTGCATATTACCTTCTAAACGTATGGACATCTAAACATCCAAAGAAGGTGTGTTATACCGCGATTGTTAACAAAAAGCTAGCCAACCAGCCGCAGCCGGGCACGTCGTGCGCTGAGTCTGGGGTGAGCTGTGAGGATCACGTAGAGTATTGGTCGCCAGGCCATAATGTCCTCCGCAAGAAGATACTTACAGCATGGCGCGGGGGGCAAACTTTCTCGGTCAGGCGAAAGTGGTATCTGTTTACTGTTTGCTAAACCTTTGTATGCCTTACGCAGTCTTTAGAGGCCATTACTGGACCCGGGCCCCCGCCCGCCCGCTTATCTGATGAAGCACGCGCGCAATTATTGGTAAATCCGTTAAAGGGTTCTATAGTCGTCACAGTTACTTAGTTATCAGGATTCACTATGCGATTTAACGGACTGACCAAAGGTTTCTTCATCTTTATTCTCGCCCTTGTCACCTGGGCTTTTTTTGATGTGCTCTCCCCCTACTTCTCTGCCATTTTGTGGGCGGCCATCCTGACCATCATTTTCAACCCGGTGAAAAACAAACTGCGCACCCTGCTGGGCGAGCGCAACGGTCTGGCGTCGTTTTTGACCCTGTGCATTATCTGCCTGATCGTCTTTATTCCGTTGATGGTGATCCTCTCGTCGCTCGCCATTGAGCTGAACGTGGTGTACACCAAGCTTCAGCAAAACAATACCCAGTTCCCGGAAGTGGTGGCCGGTATCCTTAACCGCCTGCCCGGCTGGGCGAGCGGCTTTCTTGCCGATCACAACCTGGCGAATGCGGCGGAGATTCAGAAAAAACTCTCTGAAGCCGCGCTGCGGGGTGGGCAGTACCTGGCTGGCAGCGCATTCCTGATCGGCAAAGGCACATTTGGCTTCGCCATCAGCTTTGGCATTATGCTCTATCTGCTCTTCTTCCTGCTGAAGGATGGGCCTTACCTGGTACGCCAGATCCTGGATTCGCTGCCGTTGAGCAACTTTGCGAAAGAGCACCTGTTTGCCAAATTCGTCGGCGTCTCACGGGCAACGGTGAAAGGTACAGCGGTAGTGGCAGTCGTTCAGGGCACGCTTGGCGGGATTGCGTTCGCGATTGTCGGTATCGACGGCAGCATATTGTGGGGCGCGCTGATGGCGTTCCTCTCGCTCGTCCCGGCCGTCGGCTCGGCTATCGTCTGGGTGCCTGCCGCCATCTTCCTTTTCGCCACGCACCAGCTGTGGCAAGGGCTGTTTATTGTCGGCTTCTTTGTGATTATCGTTGGGCTGGTGGATAACATTCTGCGTCCGTTGCTGGTGGGCAAGGACACCAAAATGCCAGACTATCTGATCCTTATCTCCACCCTCGGCGGTATGGAGTTGTACGGGATCAACGGCTTTGTGATTGGCCCGCTGATTGCGGCGCTGTTTATCGCCTGCTGGAATCTCTTCTCCGGTCGTGACCATGCTGGCAACACCGAAGAGCTGGATGCCGATTTCCTTGAAGAGGGGAAAACCCCGCCCGATTTGTGAAGGGGCATCGGTAAACGATAAACCAGGCGGCACTGTGCCGCCTTTTTTATTAGCTGAAATCAAACATTTTCTATAATTTGAAAGAACGCCACCCCACTTTCGTCGTAAAAGGATCCAACAGGTGCGAATCGCTACGATTACCAACTGGGCCTACGGCGCCACCGTCTGTCTGACTATCGCCTCAGGCATTGTGATGCTAATGGCTTCTCATGCTGACAACGTTGAGCGTCAGGCCGTGAAACAGCGGCAGATGTTTGATCAATTCAGCGAAGAGATCGAAACAGATGCCTGGAGGCTGTCTGACTTAGCCCGCCTGTTTGTCATCAAAAAAGATCCCTCCGCACTGGAAGCGTACCGGCAGGAGGCCCGCGAACTGAAGAACGTGGAAGTCCGGCTGACGCAGCTGAAGGATAATGGCGCCTCTATTGAAGAGCTCTCCCTGCTGCGTGACGGATTACAAATTATCGATGAGTTGCAGGACGAACAGCAGGCGGCACTGGCGGATATGGCCAGGGGGGAAGAGCAACAGGCCTTGGACCTGCTTTATGGCTCACCTTATGAACAAGAGCTTGAACGCGCCCAGCGACAAATTGACCATTTTCGCCAGATGCTGGACAAACGAATCATCGCCGACGTTCACGCCGCCACCAACAAATCAAAAACGTTGCGCACCGCTTCGGAAGTGATGGTGGGCCTCACCGCCCTGCTCTTCTTGTTCGTGCTGGGCTTTATTCTTAAACGCCGCGTCCTGCACCCGGTGGTGCGCCTGAGCGACGTGGTGCACCGGCTGGCTTCGCAGGATTACGCCGTTGAAACGCCGAACTTCAATCAGATCGATGAAATTGGCGATATGGCGCAGGCCATCCGTATCTTCCGTGAAAACGGCCTGGCCCGACAGCGGCTGGAAAAAGAGCGCGATGCCGACTGGGCCATCCGCGAACTGCTGGCACGGATGACGCAGCGCCTGCAGGGATGCGAGAACTTTGCGGATGTCATTAACGTGGCGAAGCTGTTTGCCCCCAATATCGCGCCTGGCGTTTCCGGGCGCTTATATATTCTCGATCGCGAACTCTGGGAGATGCGCTGCGCCGCGGAATGGCTGGCACCAGAGGGGGACAAAACGGCGTTCCATCCGGATGCATGCTGGGCGGTACGGCGCGGGCAGAGCCACCCTCCGAGGAGCGGTGAGCCGGATATCACCTGCTATCACTTGCCGGCATCCTGCGCACATCAATCCTTATGCGTGCCCCTTATCGCCCAGGGAGAAGCCATTGGGCTGCTCTCTTTCCAGAACCTTACCCCTGAAAACGCTCCGTCGCGTGCTTATCTGGAGTTAATGGCAGAGGCGCTGGGCCTGGCGCTGGCTAACCAGAGATTGCGCGATGCCCTGCTGGAAAAAGCCCTGTTCGATCCGCTGACCGGCCTGCGCAACCGCCATCATCTGGAAGATACCCTGCGAACCCAAATGGCGCAGGCGATGCGTAATAAGGAGCCGGTGAGCTGCCTGATGATCGACATCGATCACTTCAAGAGCATTAATGACCGTTTTGGTCACGAGGCGGGCGATCTGGTCATTAAAAGCGTGGCGACGATTGTGCAGCGCGCCGTGCATGAATCCGGCCTTGCTTTCCGCTATGGCGGCGAGGAGTTTCTGGCGCTGCTCGCCGGGGCAGATGAAGCTGCCGCCCACGCTTGCGCAACGGAAATTTATGACGGGGTACGGGGGTTGTCGCTGCGCTATGGCCTGGCTGAACTTGGCCCGGTTGACGTCTCTATCGGCATCGCCAGCTACCCGGAACATGCTCAGAGCGATACCCTGCTGCGCGCGGCCGACGTGGCGCTATACCGCGCGAAGGAGCTGGGCCGTTCGCGAATTGTCAGTTTCGGCATGCTGGAGGCGGGTTAACGATCCGCGCTAAAAAAGTCAGGGCCGATAACGCAGTCCGTTTTTTCACTTACAGGAGCACGCCATGCTGGAATTACGTCCCAACTGTGAATGGTGCGATGTCGATTTGCCGCCTGAATCAACGGCGGCAAGAATCTGCTCTTTTGAATGCACTTATTGCGCAGTGTGCGCTGAACACGCGCTGGACAATCGCTGCCCAAATTGCGGAGGCGAACTGGTGAGACGGCCGATTCGCCCGGCCAACAAACTTGAGAAATTCCCCGCTTCTCTTACCCGGGTGCATGCGAAGCGGCCAGCGTAATGCTAGCGCTTACTGATGGCCAGTTTGGCGGCAAACAGCAAAAAGACGCAGCCCGTTGTGCGATCCATCCATTTCACCACGGCGGGCTTTTTTAGTACTCCGGCGGCGTAGCGCGTCGCCACAATCAAGGTCAGCGACCAGAGGGTGCCAATCAGCACGTGGATACCCACCAACAAAAACGTCCAGAGCAGCGGCGAGTGACCGTTCGGGATAAATTGCGGTAAAAACGAGACGTAAAACACGCCCATTTTTGGGTTGAGCACGTTGCCCAGCATCCCGCGAACAAACCAGTTACCCGATGGATGGGTTGCAGCCTGATTAAGGGTAAATTGCTGACGCGGGCGCAGTAAGAGTTGAATGCCTAACCAGCAAAGGTAGGCTGCACCACACCACTTCAGTAGCGTATAGGCGAATTCAGACACTGCCAGCAGCGCCCCCAGCCCAAAAGCCACCATTGCTCCCCAGATAAAACAGCCCACATCTATCCCCAGTGCTGCATGAAAGGCTTTTTTGCCACCTTCCGCAGTGGCGGTGCGCAGGATCAGGGCGGTATCAAGGCCGGGAGTCAGTGTCAGTAGCGTGGCAGCGAGAGTAAAGGCCAGCAGGGCATCGGTAACAGTCATTCAGGAGCTCCGAAAACACAGAGGTTAACGTTAAGCCATCGAAGGGGCAATCCTGAATATTGAGGGGATGCCCTTGTGAATCGTTCGATTATCGACGGGTCAGCGCCAGGCGAATACCCAGGGTGATAAAGGTCGCGCCAACAACGCGATCCAACAGCGTTTGCAGCGTTTTATTTTGCGATACCGCTCCTGCGGCGCTGCCCGCCAGAACGGCAAAAGTCACGTCGGTGAGAAACGCAATGAGCGCATAAACCAGCCCCAGCAGCAGGAATGAGACCGCCTGATGCTCGCCGCCCGGGGAGACAAATTGCGGGAAGAAGGAGATGAAAAACAGCAGTACCTTCGGATTGGTGAGGGTAGTAATAAAGCCTTTTGACAGCAAACTGTAAGGGTGCAGTAGCGGCTTTATGGTCGGCCGCGCTGTATCCTCGGCCTTCTTCTGGCTTAGCGTGCCGAGGATCATCTTGCTGCCCAGATACATCAGATAGGCTGCACCTAAATATTTAATCACGGTGAACATCAGCGGAGAGGCGGCGATTAACGCGGTGAGACCTACCGCGCTGGCAACCGCATGGGTACAACTTCCCAACGCTACCCCCGCCGCAGAGATCACCCCGGCCCGGCGCCCATTGGCCACGCTCTGCCCGACAACGTAGGCGATATCTGGCCCCGGCGTGATGGAAAGAAGAAGAACAGACAGAGCAAACAGTCCAAAATGCGTAATATCCAGCATGGTGACCTCCATAGGGTGGGTTCCATACCTTAACATTGTTGATAAGAAGTTATCCACGAACAAATAGCATGATTAATCAATATTTAAGCATAATAATTCATACAACCCTTTTTACTATTCCTACAGCCGCGAAACTAAGTAAGCATAGCCGTATTCAATGGACGTGATCACATGATCACAATTTACCTCTTCCTCAGACAATTTTATGCCGTATTTCGCTCATTCCAGGCGTCGGTAAACTGGATATTACCGTCTTCGATTCTCCAGGTTATTTTTTCATATTGAAGGCTGACGCTTTCAACGTGATTGATTTTACTGTTTCCTGCTAACTTTATATTAGGTACGCTACAATTAACGCCTGTAACCTTTACTTTTTCCATCAAAACCGTGTAGTAACACACCTCCTGACCGGCATCATTTATTTTATAAAACTTAATTTCCGCACTTTTCATTGATTGTCCAGTCGCGGCGGCTTTATATAAATAGGGTGTAGAACTGTCCACCTCTTTTTCAATCATCATTGATGAATGTTGTCGACTACCTGTAATCTTACCTGTTAAATTGTCTACCGGTAAATTTATACCATGGCCGAGGCCAATGATCTCTATACTGCCTTCGCGATATCTAATATCAACAGATCCTTTAATATCTGCACCACCATCATCTTTAAGCCACATATAGGGTGGAATCGGCATGTTATCTCTTCCTGTATCTATTGATTAAGTTTAAAAATGCTAAATAAATAAGCACTGCTAATGAGAGGATGACAAACATATCTATATAAAACAGCGTATCGTACAGAGTTTCGCAATTAACATCGCTATAAAGAAATCGACAAAACATTGTTGCCAGACTACCGTCGATATAACTTTCGGGGCCTGGCAAGACTCGACCCACAGCCATAATAACTAATAAAAACAATGATATGTGGCAAGAATAGTATAGGAAATGTTTATTAACCACGAGCCTGCACCTCGACCCACCCACGAACCTTAAGTGAGCGCATACAGGGAACCTGAACAAGCTGAGTATTCATTGGCTGAGTCTTTAAATTCAACGCGTTTTTGAGATAACCAGTTGCCTTTTTGCCTGTCAACGATCCAGTACTTTCCTGGTGCAATAGGACCATCTCCTGCATTTGCCATACATGAGAGATTATTTCGATAAAACCCTTGACCTAAAAAATCCATAAAAACACCGACACCAAATAAATTGAAAGGCGCATAATCAGCGCCATTAAGAATCAAGCTTCCTTGCAGCGCCATATACTCACCTTAAGCTAAAGTCATAATGGCCCAGGCTATAGGCAGCTTAAACTTAATTCAACAGAGAGATTTCCGTTTCAGAAATGATTAATATTTCATATTTGTATAAGTAACATCGTTATCATATTGTGCATAGACAAACTTATAATACTCATGCAACACAAGGCTTGACATGATCACAATTGAAGAATCCGACCCACGCAGTGCTGATTCGCAGCGACTTATTGAATATCTATCGGCTGAGTTATCCCGCATTACGGGCTCCAGCGGGGAAAGCAATTTCAAGCTGGACGATGTCATGGCGCCGGGGGCGAGGTGGGTTATCGCCAGAGATGCCAGCCAAACGCCAGTCGGCTGCGGCGCGTTTCGTCCGGTGTCGGCTACCACTGCCGAACTAAAAAGAATGTTTTCGAGCAGAACACAACCCGGTATTGGCACAGCCATTCTGACCTGGCTGGAGCAGGCCGCGCGCGAGCTTGGGTATCAGGAGCTCTGTTTAGAAACCCGTGTCGTGAATACTCGGGCGGTAGATTTTTACTTAAAACAGGGATATCAAAACATTCCCAATTACGGGGTGTATGTGGGGCGCGATGATGCGGTCTGTTTTGCTAAGCGGATTGGTTGAAAGGGGGATGGTGCGATAATAGGAACAAGTCACGTATGATAAGCTATTGTAATCAATCAAAAAAATCAAGAACCTCATTGCCAGATACCCCCAGAAGTACCCCCATCAGTTCTTCTCTGAGACAAGGCGGCAAAATTACAGCAAGCCCAACCCCCCCACAACTTCAGTCCTAAAAACCCCACACATGAATACTTAGGTTAAAAAAATGATATCTAAGTAACAGATGGAGAGAACTGAACCCTTCATACTAAGAAATCACAATGCAGCGAACCCAGTTGTTTATCTGATAGATTTACCATGTTCAACATGAACATGCGGCAGTAGTAAGAGCTGTGTTAAAATTTTCATCATAATGAACTCATTGAAAATTCATGAAAGGAACTATGAAAAACGATACTTTGGCTAGGCCTTCATCAATCTATCTTGAACGAAACCTTTTTTATGGTGACAAAACGTTCACTGAAACTGAATTACTCCAAGCTTCAAGGTACATTGTGATTTTAGCTGAACCAGGTGGCGGTAAAACAGAGCTAATGAATAATCTTGCCCGAAGATTAGAGACAGAAACTGTTAATGCCAGCGTTTTTTTGTTCGCAGGAATTAATGAAAAAAACACTCCATTATTGATCGATGCGGTAGATGAAGTTGCAACAATCGATCAATCAAGCATTTATAGATTATTGAGTGAAGTCAAGAAAAACACCCCTTCATTAGTAATTATGTCAAGTCGTTCAAGTGAATGGGGACAATCATCAACTATAGCATTTGAGCAATTTTTAGGGTCCCCACCTCTAATAGTTAGATTGAACGAATTTGATCGGCAACAACAATCTGAAATATTTGAATTTCATACATCTGGCGAAGATTTTGATAGTTTCGAAAGAGAAGTTTGTCGTTTTAACTTAGAGATGCTTTTGCCAAATCCGCAATTTTTAAAAATGTTTGCAGACGCTTATATTGAAAGTAATAGACATTTTATAAATAAACGTTCAATTTTTTCATTAGCAGTTGAACGTTTAGCGAAAGAGGCTAATGCTAAAACTCCCTTGAAGCCATCACATTTAACAGTAGAACAAAAAATCGAACTTGCTTCAGAAGCATTCGCAAAATTACTTCTATCAGCATCGGAAGGTATAACAACATCAGAAGCGAACGAAAGTATAATTTATCCGTTACTAAAAACACTTCTTCCTAAAAATCAAGCATCTAGTGACATCCTTTCAACAAGGTTGTTTAGACTAGGAGAATGTGAATATCAACATCGTCCAGTACATAAGATAGTAGTTGAATACTGCGCCGCTTATCACTTAATTAAAAGAATAAATAATAATAGTGATCCACTTACTCTGTGGAAATGCCTTCCTATTATTGCACCAAACAATGTAGCTCGCGATGAATTGAGAGGCCTAATCGGATGGATGGCAGCATTAGGAAGCAAGTCAATACAAGAGAAATTGATTGGAATTGATGCTTATGCTGTATTGGCTAACGGTGACCCCTCACAATTAGAACCATCATCAAAAAAACTACTTTTAACAAAACTGAAAGAAATTCAAGAAAAAGATCCTTATTTCCGGAGAGGTGATTTTTGGCGTAGATTCAGCGTAGCTGGTTTTTTTACAAGAGATGTTTCTGAACAAATTAGATCATTAATAGTTGGAAGTAATGACAGTCATTTAAGAGGACTCATTTTTGAATTAATCTCTGGCTCAGAAGTAGTTGAATCGCTTGCTAACGATATTTATGAAATTGCAGGAGACATTGGAGAATCCAATAATATCAGAACTTCCGCAGTTGATTGTTTGTTGCATTTAAAAGATTATGACCTTTTTCCAACACTTCAGATATTACTTTTTGAAGCTACCAATTTGTCATTAAATATGTCCGCTAAAATAATTGAAAAAATTGGTGTTGAGAATTTCTCACTAAAATTCTTGTCAAACTACTTAAAACTATGTACACATTTATATCCCACTGAAAGACAACCTTTAGAAAGAGTAGTTGGCACTCGATATTTCATTAAGAAGTTTGTGAGGTCACTACCTACATATCATCTCGAACCGTTACTTAATTCATTAACTTATGAAATTACTTGTACTTGTGGAAAAGATAGCTACGAGTGCTATTGTCGACTGGGTATTAGTAAAATAGTTGGATTAATTGTTGATCGTTACTTTGAATTTGTAGCACCTCCATACTCACCAGAAAAAGTATGGGCTTGGCTGCATAATCTTAATTTTGTTCATCCTTTACAGCAACAACATAGCAAATCAGTTGAAGTCATTCAGTCAAACAATAAATTAAGACAAGGAATTATTTCTTTTGTATTTGGCCCATTGAAAGATCGAGATGAAATATTTGACCTTAAGACACATACATTTCAAAATTCATTATATGCTCACTCTGGCCTTCAAATGCGTAACGAAGATTATAAATTTATTATCACCTATGCTTTTGAAATCGATAACCATGAGCTTTGGGCTGGTTTCTTCAGTCCTCACAGACGATTTGGTGTTAATAATCTTCGTGGAAAAGATGAATTGCGTCATTTAATGCGCCAACACGCATGTTCCAAACCTGAGTTTATGAAAGTATGGATGCGGTTAAAGAAAGCTTTTAAAGATATGGAAAAGAAAAATTCTGGTTTACATCGTAAACTTGATCGCAAGAGGAAAAGATATGAAAAAAAACGACAAGAAAAAAGATTTACTAATATAGCTTATATTAATGAAAATAGAACTCTGATCGAAAGTGGGCAGCACTGGAATTGTCTTCTCCATTTTGCGCATCTTACTCTCTCTAAACCAGACCAGATAGCAAAAGAAGTTGGCGATATTTCATTAGTTAGAAATGCCTTAAAAAATTGTATCGGATTTATTTCAGCTCACGTGCCAAACCTCCGAGAACTCGCTAAATTACAGTGTGAATCCAAATATTCACATTATGAAATGGTATTGTATGCAGCCTGTTTAGAAATCTTCCGAGCGGAAAGAAGCTTGGAGCGTGTACCTTCATCAATGCTAGCTTCTTTACGCACTGGAATTAATATGGGATTTAGTGCATTAACCTCTGATGAATCCGAGTTATTGAAAGCTGAGATAGATAGAATTCTCTTCGATAATGATAAAAATTTTGCTGAGGAGTTCTTAAGAGAATATGTTGAACCCCAGCTTCAACAACCATGCGCATACCCAGAAGTATGGCTACTTGAAAATGAAACAGTTTTTAACCATCTGCGTTCAAAACTAGCTCTTGAATGGCTTGAAAAATATCCAGATATAGATAGTGACACCCTGTATACACTTTTCGAGATTGCTGTTAAAAACAGTAACAGAGACTCTTTAAAAAAATTAATTTCTCACAAGTGTTTACTATTAGAAGACGTCGAATCTTTAAAAAATTCTCCTGTTAGTTTACAAAAAACATTTTGGTATCTTCGGGATTTTTATTTTAATGATGAAGTAAATCAAACCAGGTGGAGCTATTTGTCCCTCGACAGGGAAAACATCCTTTTATTTCATGGTGTTTCTGATAGAATTCCCTATAACAATCAGTCAACTTGGCCAGAACTTTCAGCAATTAAAATTGAATATATTCTTACAGCTTTTTACAATCTTTGGCCTCAAACCAATCCTTCGTCCGATTTGATCAACGACAGTTCAAATGAAGAGAAAGCATCTAGATTCATGAATGATTTAGTCTGGAAAATTAATTCAGATGACTCATTAGATGCATTACCCGTAACTAAAAGATTATTATCCGATCCAAAATTCACATTATTGAAAAATGCACTGCAAAGCATTCATACACAGCAAGTTCGAAAACAAGCTCTTCATGATTTTGTCCCTCCTACTCCAAATGAAATTGTAAAGTATTTAGATAATGGAGAAATTGTTACGGTCGAATCTTTACGTCAACTTATAATTCAAGAACTAAATGATTTTCAAGGCGCATTATATGGTGGCGAGTTTAATTCTACCGATAGATTCTATCAGAATGGACAGCATATCAGCGAGAATGATTCAACAGCAATTATTGCCGAACGTTTAAACTTACGTTTAGAACCCCAAGGAATTTCAATTACTCCAGAGCATCAGCTAAAAAACCATAATAGAAGTGATTTTACAGCCACAAAAATATTAAACGGCAAACGTTGCTTATTAGTTACAGAGGTTAAAGGGCAGTGGCATCGAGAATTATACAATGCTGCATCCGCACAACTGTATGAACGTTACTCCATTCATCCTGATGCGGAGCAACAAGGAATTTTTCTTGTACTTTGGTTTGGAAAAGAAGTTGCGGTTGCAGGAAAAAAAACGCATCAGTTTCAATCAGCTGAAGAGCTGAAAACCAAAATTGAAGGATTTTTACCCCACGAATTAAAAAATTTAATAGATATTTTTGTACTTGACGTCAGCAGAACTTAATTCAATAAAGGGTGTGCTAAATCTACATTGATAGGCGTAATTGTTTATCTGAAGCAACTGTAACTTAGAGCGCATTCTGCCAAAATCCCCACTGACGCTGCCGGTGGGTGACAACTTTTGACAACTCAATCTGAACGCCAGCGTCCGGGCAAACCAGAACAGGGATCTGAAAGAGGCTCGAGGATGGTTGCAAAGGGGGAGTGCTTAACACCTCCCCTTCCCGAGTTCGTGTACCTGAGGCAAATTGCAACACATGCAAAGCTGTGTGACGCAGTGGCAAGACTAGGATATTTGATGCAGATCCAGTGAAATTATTAGGGGGCTAATCGTTATACTTAACAGATCCACAACAGAGACAGGGATATTTCCAACAGCAGGATGTAAACTAGAGCAAGAAAGAACCAGCCTCCTCCACTAGGAGGGGGTGATAAGAAAGTAAATATTACTGTGTGGGCTGTAGCCGACAAACAAAATCATTTAGGATATATCATGAATAATAAAGAAAATTTGATAGAGCTTTATAATCAAGTGATTGTTTTAGGTAGTTATATAGAATTAGAAAAATACGCTAGATATCCAATCACAGCTATGCACCCAGGAAAGACCCCTGAAACTTTGACGGAAGAAGAATTAATAACGCTGATTACTGCATCAGTTACAAATATGACTGGTCAAGTCTGTTAGCATATTCGATTAAGCCCACACTCAAAGACGTTCCAGACTGAAGGCAACGAAAAATAAAAGGGACCATACTGGTCCCATGATGTGATATTAAGTGATTGACTGAACCAAAACAGTTTTAAGACGAAGCACTCTGCATGCTGACAACTATAGGGGGACAACACGCCAGGGCAAATTGGCGTCCAAAATCCGTTACCAACACCGCCCCTTTAACAATATCAGCACTACGATTGCTTTTTTCGATTTTAGCTATCAGCTCAGTGATAATCGGGTTTTCAACTAAAGGGCGATACCACTCATCATTTGTGTAAGATGTGCCTTCTGGTATCTCGCACAACCCCAACCTAACCAAATTATCAAGATATGCTGGCACCAAGTGCTTAAACTCGCATCCGGCCCTATGCCCGATTTGAGAAAAGTATCTCAGTTCAGTTGTGTGCCCATCCATGAGGGTTTTATTTGGAATCGACGCTTGTACTGATATAAGCGGATTTATGCTTTCACTAGCAGCAAATCCACGAACAATTTTTGCTTCATCCGGAGTCATCTGCTTAATAATATCGACAAATGCAGGATGGGCTTTTTGTATTGTATCCTTGTTCATAGCAGTGGCTAGCAATGAAGCATACATTTCACTTAACGACTCTTCATGACCTGTATACCTTAGGGCCTCTATTGCAGGACCTGCAACGTGCGGGGAAGGAGTTACAATTTTCTCTCGGGGAACATCCTTGAGTTTTTCAGCAACTTTGGTGGCAGTAAACTCGCGAATCTGTTCATATCCCCACACTAAACCACTAACTGGCGCTAAAGCGACATTAACAAGTTTGGCTACGGTTCCAAGTGCTTTACCAATCTCTTGTGCCGCTGGCTGAAGCGCATCCTGATAAATTGGAACTTCCTTTGCCACTGCTGCAACTGCATTCGCAACATCTGCAACTTTGCTATTTGTGGACTCTTCATCAGCCATATCAATCACCAGTGGAATCATTAAGTTTCAAGAGATTATACATTTGTCGTTGAATCATTGGTAATTTGAAGGTTTCGAAAATTTGATCAATAGCAACCATTTAGCACCGTGTTGGGTATACCCACAAAAAGCGCCAAAGGCGTATCATCAGTTTGTCAGTTAACCGCTCTCTTATCGAGTACCGATCATTTATGGCTCGGTGAACACCACGGCAGAGCCAGCTCCTTTCCCGGACTGGTTAGGCTTCCCAACATTTGCTCGTTTATCCGTGGCGTGTCATCACGACAGGCTTTAACGGGACACCGCGCTAAGTGTGGAGCGGTTAAAAGTTGCGGGATTGATTAGAGACGTTGGCAGCGTCATCAGCTTCGAGTTGATAGCGGTTCGTGTGGACTGTTCACGCTTTGTACCTGTTCGAGCTTTACAACTACAGGCCGCTACGTGCTAACATCCCTGAATAGCCACTGTTAACCATAGCGGCAACTGTTGGTCATATAATCCCTTAAAATAAGATTGTACCTTGAGATCGATAATCGCCTTAAGATATTGTTTTTAAAGGATTTTGTTGTGTGAGTGCCGATAATAGGAGTCGAACCTACGACCTTCGCATTACGAATGCGCTGCTCTACCAACTGAGCTATATCGGCTTTTCAGGCCTGCCACGAACGTGACAACGGTTTGCAAGGTTAAGAAAAAGCGCTTTCCCCGTCAACACCTTCGCCTTCCAGTTGATGTTTTTTGCATCAAGCCCTGAATAATCAGCACAAAATGTATGGGTAACCCTAACTAAAACGCAGTCCCTCCTGCCTTCACATTTATCATTAAAAGACCCGCTCGCGGCCACTCCCTACTCTCTTTCCTTTCGAAATCAGCTATCTTCATTTTTATCTCTCTACAATAAAGCCCCGTGAGCGCAGGTCGATACTTCCCCAGACTGCGGCAATAAAATCGGGAGTGGGTATCGGATGCAGAAACTTTTTGTCAATGATGAGACGACCGGGCCGGTTCTGGAGCATAAAAGTACGGCCTCCTTTATCAAACGCGCCCTGATGCTCATGGTGTCACTGCTATCGGCCCTGTTTGTCATCGCCATCATTGTGCTGCTGATTATCGTGCACAATATCAACCAGGAAACCGATAAACATAGCGCCCTGCTGCTGGAAAAAGCGATCCATAACCGCATTGATACCCTAACCACCCATATTAAAGACTATGCCTGGTGGGGCGAGGCCTATCAGCACCTTCACCCCTATGTGGATGTTGAATGGGCTTATACCCGGCAAAATATGGGCGCCACGCTCTGGCGTGATTTTGAGTACGAGGGGATATTCGTACTCGACGGTGCCGGCCAGACGCGCTACAGCGTGATCGACGGCGCGCTGGTCACGCGGCCTCTGCAAGCGTGGCTGGGGGATAACCCCATTCCAGAGCTATTGCATAAAATCGACAGGCCGGACGGGGAACCGCTGGCCAGCACCATCGTCATGAAAGCTGGGCATCCCGCCCTGGTGTTAGCGGCACGCATTACCCCTGGCGATGACTCACGCATAGCACGCATTCCTGGCCCGGCGCCTGTACTGGTGTTTGTGGATGTGCTTGATGACAAAAAGTTGATGGCGATGGGGGAAGAGTACGGCATCGCCCAGGCCCGCGTGCAACGTAGCAATGCGCCGGCGTTAGCGGGGCGTCGCGGCGTTGCCACCCTGCCTATCGACGGGCAGCAGATCGCTTTTGAGTGGAAAAGTGAAAACCCCGGTCGGGAACTGATGCGCTACATCCTGCCGCTGCTGATTTTACTGGCGCTCTGTACCGGCTTTGCCGGGGTGATTCTGGGACGCAACGCGCTAAAAAAAGCCCGGATGTTTGATGAAAATACCTTTTTGCTGACCCAAAGTCGTCTTGCCCTCACCGCCAGCGAAAGGCGCTTTCGCGACGTGGCCGAGGCCACCACGGACTGGATCTGGGAAACGGACCCCGACCTGCGTTTTACCTGGCTTTCGGACCGCTTTCCCGGCATTACCGGGCACAGCATATCGGCATGGATTGGCCGTCCGGTGACCGAATTTTTAGAGGCTGAGGGTCAACCGCTGGCGGAGTGGATCACCCTGCCGGGCCAGACGGGCCATCGCCGGCTGCTTCACTGCCGCTATCTTTCGGCAATGGGCCACCAGCGCTATTGTCATATCGCCCTGAAGCCTGTTATCACGCCGGAAGGGATTACTGGCTACCGGGGCACCGCCACGGACGTCACGCTCGAAGTTGAAGCCCAGGCGCGCGTGCAGTATCTGTCGCGCCATGACGAACTGACCGGCCTGCCTAACCGGGTAAGAATGCGCGAGTTTCTGGAAGGTAAGCTGCAAGCGCAGCCTACGCAGGCGCATCCGCTGGCAATGATCAGCCTCGATCTGGATAAGTTCAAGCCGGTGAATGATCTGTTCGGTCACGGTGCTGGCGATACCGTGCTGCATGAGGTCTCGGCCCGTCTACGCCACTGCGTGCGCGACTACGATCTGGTGGCACGCCAGGGGGGAGACGAATTTATCCTGATTATCTCTGACATTCTCGATCGGCAGGATATCGAACATCTGTGTGAACGTATTCTCGCCGAGCTGGCGCGACCGTTCTTTATCAACGGCAATGAGATATTTATCGGCGCCAGTATCGGGATTGCGATGGCCCCGCAGGATGCCGTCGACGCGGGCGAACTGCTGCGCTTCTCGGACATCGCGCTTTATAAAGCCAAAAGCAGCGGGCGCAACAAATGGCTCTTTTACACTGCGGAAATGGCCGAGCAGATGGTGCAACGCCGCGAGATGGAAAACGGCCTGCGCGAGGCCATCAAGAAAGAGCAGTTCCGCCTGGTGTATCAGCCGCGCTATGGACATAACTCATCGCGGATTATCGCCGTGGAGGCCCTTATTCGCTGGGAACATCCTGAGCTTGGCCTGCTCATGCCCGATCAGTTTATCTCGCTGGCAGAAGAGACCGGCCTTATCGTTGCGCTCAGCGACTGGGTGCTTAAGACCGCCTGTCGCGATGCACAGCAATCTCTGAATGGCCTCTCAGTGTCGGTCAACATCTCTGCCGTGGAGTTCCAGTCCTGGAGCCTGGTAGAGCGCATCCGTGACGCATTAACCCTCTCCGGGCTCGACCCGGCGCGGCTGGAGATTGAGATCACTGAAAACGCCACGCTATGGAACCCGGAAAATAGCCTTGAGCTGATGCTGGCGCTTAAGAAGCTGGGGGTGAAATTGCTGATGGACGATTTTGGCACCGGCTACTCCTCCCTCAGCTATCTGCGCAACTTCCCGTTCGATGGGATCAAGCTCGATAAGTCCTTTATCTCCGGCATGCCGGAGAGCGACAGTGCCAATACCATCGTTGAAAATATTATCGGCCTCGGCAAAGCTTTTTCGCTGAGCATCACGGCGGAGGGGGTTGAGACGGAAGGACAGCTGCAAAAACTGATGATGATGGAGTGCGATGAAACCCAGGGGTACTTGATTGGGCGGCCGCTCAGTCTGGCAGCGTTACAGGAGCAGATGGCCGCGCTCGACTCGGCGGCGCAAGAGCGCACAGGGCAGCGGCTGGAGGAGTAACGCGGGCGGCCCTACAAGCCACCCGCGTGCATCAGCGTCGTTAGCGACGCACCGTGTCGTCGCCGAAGCCGACCCACTTGTAGGTGGTTAAGGCTTCAAGCCCCATCGGGCCACGCGCATGCAGCTTCTGGGTGCTTACTGCCACTTCCGCGCCCAGACCAAACTGGCCGCCGTCGGTAAAGCGGGTAGAGGCATTGACGTACACCGCCGATGAGTCCACTTCATTGATAAAGCGGTCGGCATGGCGCAGCGTGCGGGTCAGGATCGCATCAGAGTGCTGCGTGCCATGTTCACGGATGTGCGCAATGGCCTCATCCAGATCGGCCACCAGTTTGACGTTCAGATCCAGCGACAGGTACTCGTCGTCGTACTGTTCCGCTTTCACCGCCTCAACCTTCGCCGGGCCGCTTTGCAGCAGTGCCAGCGCATCTGGTTCCGCATGGAGGGTGACGCCGCTTTCCGCCATCTGCTTACTCAGCGCCGGCAGGAAGGTGCTGGCGATGCCCCGGTGTACCAGCAGCGTTTCAACGGTGTTACAGGTGCTCGGACGCTGGGTTTTAGCGTTAACGATGATCTTCAGCGCCGGGTCGATCTCGGCGCTCTCATCGACCAGGATGTGACACACCCCGATCCCTCCGGTGATCACCGGGATCGTTGACTGCTCGCGGCACAGTTTGTGCAGGCCAGCGCCACCGCGCGGGATCAACATGTCGATGTACTTATCCATGCGCAGCATTTCGGTTACCAGCGCGCGATCCGGACTTTCGATCGCCTGTACGGCACCGGCTGGCAGACCGCACTCTTCCAGCGCTTGCTGAATCACTTTCACGGTCGCGGCGTTGGTACGCCAGGTCTCTTTCCCGCCGCGCAGGATCGCGGCGTTGCCGGTTTTCAGGCACAGGGAGGCTACATCCACCGTCACGTTCGGGCGGGCTTCATAAATCACGCCGATTACGCCCAGCGGTACGCGGCGACGTTCAATGCGCAGGCCGCTGTCCAGCAGACCGCCGTCAATAATTTGTCCAACCGGGTCGGCCAGATTGCAGACCTGACGCACATCGTCGGCGATGCTTTTCAGACGCGCCGGATTCAGGGCCAGGCGGTCGAGCATCGCCTCGCTCAGACCATTGCGACGGGCTTCCAGCAGATCCTGTTCGTTGGCGAGCAGAATCTCAGCGGACTGCGCTTCCAGATAATCAGCGATTTTTTCCAGCACGCGGTTTTTCTCGCGACTGGAGAGGAGCGCCAGCTTGTACGAGGCGGCTTTGGCGGCGGCGCCCATTTGTTCCAACATTTTCTGGCTCCTTAGCGAATGATCATATCGTCACGATGAACAGCAACCGGGCCATATTCATACCCGAGAATCGCGTCAATCTGCTGGGAGTGATGGCCTGCGATACGGCGCAGCGCATCGCTATTATAGCGAGAAACGCCGTGGGCAATATCGCGCCCTTCCTGATTGCAGATGCGGATCACTTCACCACGGGAGAAGTTACCTGTCACGTTTTTAATGCCTTTTGGAAGCAATGAGCTCCCACGTTCCAGAATTGCCGCGGTCGCGCCTTCGTCCACGGTGAGCTGCCCCGCCGGGGGGGCACCGAAGATCCAGCGTTTACGGTTCTCCAGCGGCGTCGCTTCGGCATGGAAACGCGTGCCGACAGAGATACCCTCCATCACATCGCCAATCACGCCAGGACGGCTGCCCGCCGCAATAATGGTGTCGATGCCCGCGCGGCAAGCCACGTCCGCAGCCTGCAGTTTTGTGCCCATGCCACCCGTCCCCAGGCCCGAAACGCTGTCGCCGGCAATCGCGCGCAGCGCATCGTCGATCCCTTTCACATCGGTGATCAGTTCAGCCTGTGGGTTGGTACGCGGATCGGCGGTGAACAGCCCTTGCTGGTCGGTCAGCAGCAGCAGTTTATCGGCTCCCGCCAGAATAGCCGCCAGTGCAGAGAGGTTATCGTTATCGCCGACTTTGATTTCGGCGGTGGCCACCGCATCGTTTTCGTTGATGACCGGCACAATGTTGTTATCCAGAAGCGCGCGCAGGGTATCCCGCGCGTTCAGGAAACGCTCGCGGTCTTCCATATCTGCGCGGGTCAGCAACATCTGGCCTACGTGGATGCCGTAAATGGAGAAGAGCTGCTCCCAGAGCTGAATCAGACGGCTTTGGCCCACGGCGGCGAGTAGCTGCTTGGAGGCAATCGTTGCGGGGAGTTCAGGGTAGCCCAGATGTTCGCGCCCGGCGGCAATCGCGCCGGAGGTAACAATAACAATGCGATGCCCTGCGGCATGCAGCTGTGCGCACTGGCGCACCAGCTCAACGATATGGGCGCGATTAAGGCGGCGCGATCCGCCTGTTAATACACTGGTACCGAGTTTTACGACCAGCGTCTGGCTATCACTCATGATTCTCTGCCGTTCAACAATAAGGGAAAATGATGTTAATCAGACGTTTTAGCAGGACTGAGCCGCGTTGCCAACAGGCTTTGCGCAGAGGGGAACACTTTATTGCGCGGGATCAGGAAGCGTAGCGGCAGATTTTTACATTTTTATTACTGAAATAATAAATCAGCGCTTTTTGAAATTATTCTGAAATTGTCATAAAACGTTCACCCGCGGACGTTAAAACCCTTCCTGTTTTTCACGGGGTAATAAGTCGATTCTTATTGCTCAGCGAATATTAGCGCGTTTACAAAACACTCAGGATTGAAAATGAAAAAGAGTACTCTGGCATTAGTGGTAATGAGCGTTGTTGCTTCCGCATCTGTTCACGCAGCAGAAGTTTTTAATAAAAACGGAAATAAACTGGATGTGTACGGTAAAGTAAAAGCCATGCACTACCTCAGTGATGACGACGCCAAAGATGGTGACCAGACCTACGTCCGTTTCGGCTTTAAAGGCGAAACTCAAATTAACGATCAGCTGACCGGTTACGGTCGCTGGGAAGCAGAATTCTCTGGCAACAAAGCCGAGAGCGACGCTACGCAAAAGACCCGTCTGGCCTTCGCCGGTCTTAAAATTAAAGATATTGGTTCTTTCGACTATGGCCGTAATCTGGGCGCACTGTACGACGTAGAAGCCTGGACCGATATGTTCCCGGAATTCGGCGGCGACTCCTCTGGTCAGACCGATAACTTCATGACCAAACGCTCCAGCGGCCTGGCGACGTATCGCAACACCGACTTCTTCGGTGCGGTAGACGGCCTGGACCTGACTCTGCAATATCAGGGTAAAAATGAAAACCGTGACGCCAAGAAACAGAACGGCGACGGCTTCGGTACCTCTTTAAGCTATGACTTCGGCGGCAGCGCGTTTGCGGTGAGCGGCGCGTATACCAACTCCGATCGTACTAACGATCAGAACTTGCTGGCACGTGGTAACGGCGACAAAGCCGAAGCCTGGGGTACCGGTCTGAAATATGACGCTAACGATATCTACCTGGCGGCTATGTATACCGAAACCCGTAATATGACCCCTATTTCCGGTGGCTTTGCGAATAAAGCACAGAACTTTGAAGTAGTGGCACAATATCAATTTGACTTTGGTCTGCGCCCATCCCTGGGTTATGTCCAGTCTAAAGGCAAAAATATTGAAGGGATCGGCAGCGAAGACCTCGTGAAATATATCGATGTGGGCGCGACCTATTATTTCAACAAAAACATGTCCGCGTTTGTTGATTATAAAATCAACCAGATCGACGACGATAATGCGCTGGGCGTGAGCAGCGACGACATCTTTGCCCTAGGTATGACCTACCAGTTCTAATTCATACTAAAAAAAAGCCCGGCTGCCAGAGCCGCCGGGCTTTTTTATTTTGTATTGGTGACCCCGCAATCAGGCGGTAAGTTTCACCGGTTGATTGGTGAAATCATCGGCAGGTTCCAGTTTCAGTTCAAAACTTGCCAGCAGAGTGCGTGCTTTTTCATGGAATTCACGCAGGGTGTGTTCCAGACGCTGCACCACCTCGGGATCTTTAATGGCGACCGCCTGCCAGTGCCCATCTTTATCAAACAGACCAAACTGGTAGCTGTAAGTAAATCGGCTCTCTTCTGCTTCCATCTCCATCCACCAGCCCCAGAATTCGCGCTTTTCCGGCGCGGGCTTAACATTGACGCAAACTGCCAGGCAATCGAAAAAAAAGCGTGCCCCTTCGCACTGCTCTTCCCGGATATACGGGCCAAGAGCCATGAACTTTTTGATCATTCTACTTTTCGGATGTCCACTCGGTAACGTCATTGCGATCTCCTTTTGTGAAGCCACTGTTTTACCAAACCACAAAAAATTAGCAATCAATCAACACAATCTCTGATGGATCCAACGCGAGATTTGCTGCAGTGCTTTGTCAAAATTCTGGTAAACCGGGCTAAACGGCACCTCCAGCAGCTTGCCATCGACAGATGACGAGGTGATTAAACGTGACTCCTCTTCCGGGCTGAATGGATCGTTCTTCCAGTAGCCCGAGAGCATCGGCGTTGGGCAGCGGCGCCCCAGCAAGCCCTGCGTTTTTAACGAATAACGGTTGAGCTCGATGCGCAGCGCCTCGTCGGAGGCTTGCTGCATGCCCAGGCGGCTGGCGAGCACATCCAGATACATCTCTGGCACGCCCCCCTGCCGGGCGGGTTCGCTAAGCAGGGCGTGGACGACCGGACCGAGACAGGCCACCGCCTTCAGGCGCGACGACTCCAGATAGGCCAGACGCACCGCCACGTTCGCACCAAAACGGAAACCAAATGCCGCGACGCGGGTATGATCGACCCAGGGATTTTTTTCCAGCGATCTCAGGGCGTGCTGATGGAGCAAGCTGGAATCCTGGGTCAGCTTCCATTTCGAAGAGAAGCCAATAGAGGGCATATCCAGGGTGAGCATCGCGACGCCCTGCGGGGCGAAATAGCGTTCATAAAGGCTGTAATAATCGGTCTGCAGAGAATCGAGGCCGCCGCACATCATTACCGTCGGGAAGGGACCCTCGCCTGCGGGCATATGCAGGAACCCGGTCACGGAGGGGCCGCCGGGAATGGTGAATTCGATTTCACGTATCCGCCCCGGCAGGTGCTGCGCGGCCTCCTGATAGGCGCGATTTGCCAGCGCCTGCGCCTGCTCTGCCAGCTCATCGCCCTTCAGATGCGGATACGCCGCGATACTGTAAAGGTCGGCGGCGTGCAGCCAGTACTGGCCGCTGAGGGCCGGGTCTGGCTCCTGCGTGGCTTTCTGCTGCCAGAGCATCGCCTGTTTTGCCCACTCATAGATCCAGTTGCCGCCACGATATCCCACCACCGTGTCGTACAGTTCCGGATCGGTACGCTCGGCATCACTCATCACAATGCGCGCCTGCACCTCCAGAATTTCACGCGGATCGATCCCGCGCCAAATCCACATCAGGCGGTTAATCATGCGATACCAGTGAGGAATATTTTTGCCATCCAGCGCGGACTGCACCTGCTGCTCTGTGCCACTGTTGAAGCGGCGAACCAGGGTCGAGGTTTCCGGATGTTTGAATTTGGGTTTGAAGAGAATTTCGCTGAGATTCGCCTGGGTCATTTCGCGCTGCCTCTAGAGATACGTCAGAGAAGGCTATTGTAACGTGCTACAGGCAAAAACAATAACGCCCGGCGTCACCGGGCGTTAAAAAGAGGATTTAGCGGCCTGAAATAGGCGGTACGAAGACCACGCCCATATCCCATGGCTGCTCAATCCAGGTATCTTGCGGGATATCAATCACATAATCATCAACCAGTGGTTTACCCGCCGGTTTTGCGAAGATAGTGACGAAATGCGCTTTTGGATACATTTCTCGAATAGCGACCGCGGTGCCACCGGTATCGACCAGGTCGTCAATAACGATAAAGCCTTCGCCATCACCTTCGGCGCGCTTGAGTACTGTCAGCTCACGCTGGTTGTCATGGTCGTAGCTTGAGATGCAGACGGTATCGACATGACGAATACCCAGCTCACGTGCCAGCAGCGCCCCCGGTACCAAACCGCCACGGCTAACGGCGATAATGCCTTTCCACTGTTCGGAAGGCATCAGGCGCGCAGCCAGTTTGCGTGCGTGAATCTGCAACATGTCCCAGGTGACGACGTATTTTTCGCTCATGTGAAGTGTCCCAGCCTGTTTGTATACGGCTTAAAAAAATGAGGGGTGAACCAGGTTGCGCGAGATTATAGAGATCTGACGCACTAAAAACCAGTGTTAAGCGGCATGGGGTGGAGTTTTTGCATGCTTAATACTATGCGTTGCCAGAGAAAGTGGTATTCTCAACCGCATCTCGCAAGTCTGACTTGTGGTGACTCTAAACCTGCTAACCCCGTGTCCTGCATCCCTGTTGCAGGATATCGACAAGGAGACTCATAGTGTCTGAACTGTCTCAACTATCTCCACAACCGCTGTGGGATATTTTTGCCAAAATCTGCTCCATTCCTCACCCTTCCTATCACGAAGAACAGCTTGCCGAACACATCATGGGCTGGGCGAAGGAAAAAGGGCTGCACGCCGAGCGCGACCAGGTTGGTAACATTCTGATCCGTAAACCTGCCACTAAAGGCATGGAAAACCGCAAAGCAGTAGTACTGCAAGCGCACCTGGACATGGTTCCACAGAAAAACAACGACACCGTTCACGACTTCACTAAAGATCCGATTCAGCCGTACATCGACGGCGAGTGGGTTAAAGCGCGCGGCACCACGCTGGGCGCGGATAACGGTATCGGCATGGCCTCTGCCCTGGCCGTACTGGCTGATGACAGCGTTGAGCATGGCCCGCTGGAAGTGTTGCTGACCATGACGGAAGAAGCGGGTATGGACGGCGCATTTGGTCTGCAGGCGAACTGGCTGCAGGCAGATATCCTGATCAACACTGACTCCGAAGAAGAGGGTGAGATCTACATGGGTTGCGCTGGCGGTATCGATTTCATCGCCACCCTGCCGCTGACCCGTGAAGCGGTACCCGCCAATTTCCAGACCTTTAAGCTGACCCTGAAAGGGCTGAAAGGTGGCCACTCCGGCGGCGATATTCACCTGGGCCTGGGCAATGCGAACAAACTGCTGGCACGCTTCCTGGCAGGCCACGCGGCCGAACTGGATCTGCGCCTTGTCGATTTCAATGGCGGCACCCTGCGTAACGCCATCCCGCGCGAAGCCTTCGCCACCGTCGCCGTTGCGGCTGACAAAGCCGACGCGCTGAAAAACCTGGCGAACGTTTATCTGGATATCCTGAAAAACGAACTCTCGGTGAAAGAGAAGAACCTGACCGTGGTGCTCGAAGCCGTCTCCAGCGACAAAGCGGCGCTGACTACCGCATCCCGTGACGCCTTTGTTCAGTTGCTGAATGCCACACCAAACGGCGTGATCCGTAACTCCGACGTCGCGAAAGGGGTGGTGGAAACCTCCCTGAACGTGGGCGTGGTGACCATGAGCGACGACAGCGCAGAAATCATCTGCCTGATCCGTTCACTTATCGACAGCGGTAAAGAGTACGTTGTGAGTATGCTGGAGTCGCTGGGCGCCCTGGCCGGAGCGAAAACATCCGCAAAAGGCAGCTATCCAGGCTGGCAGCCGGACGCAAGCTCGCCGGTAATGGCCCTGGTTCGTGAAACCTACCAGCGTCTGTTCAACAGCACCCCGAACATTCAGGTGATTCACGCCGGTCTGGAGTGCGGTCTGTTTAAAAAACCGTACCCGGATATGGACATGGTGTCTATCGGCCCAACCATTACGGGTCCGCACTCGCCAGACGAGCAAGTTCATATTGAAAGCGTGGGCCACTACTGGACCCTGCTGACAGAACTGCTGAAAGCCATCCCGGCGAAGTAAGCATTTCTGCTAGCCATCAAGCCCGGCTCCGCCGGGCTTTTTTATAACCCCAGCAACAGCTGCCGCTCTAATTGCGGATCCAATAGCGTGACGTGTAAACCCACCAGCCGTACGCCCCGCCCTGCCCGACGCTCTGCCCAAGTTTTCTTCGCGGTGGCGACAAGGTCGTCTTTGTTGAGACGCGGCCAGACGTGCTCCTGGGTCGTCTGCTGAAAATCGTTAAATTTAAGTTTGACCCCCTGACGGGCAATCAACAGGTCTGGCTTCACTTTCGCCAGTCGCCGCTCTAGCTCGGGATAGAGCTGTTCGGTAATGATTTTTTCACACTCCGCCCAGTCATGAATGTCATCAATCAAGGTGCGCTCCACACCAACCGATTTTCGCAGCCGCTCGCTGTTGACGTCGCGATCGTCAATCCCCTGGCTTCGCTCCCACAACACCCGGCCAAATTTACCGAACCGCTTAAGGAGCATAGCAAGATCGCTATTTTGCACATCTTCGCAGGTGCGAAGCCCCATGCTCTCCAGCTTTGCCGCAGAGACTTTGCCCACCCCGGGGATTTTACTGAGCGACAGGGTTTTTAAGAACGCCGGGACGTCATCGGGCGTGATCACATACTGACCGTTGGGCTTATTAAGATCGGACGCGATCTTGGCCAGGAATTTTACCGGCGCCACCCCCGCCGAGGCGGTGAGGTTGAGTTCGTTGGAGATGGTTTGGCGAATCTCCTGCGCCATCAACGTTGCCGAGCCGTGGCAATGCAGGCTTTCCGTAACGTCGAGATAGGCTTCGTCAAGCGACAGGGGCTCTATGAGAGAGGTGTAGCGGGAGAAGATATCGCGAATATGCAGCGACGCTTCTTTGTAGGCCTCAAAGCGACCCGGCAACAGGGTTAAGTGGGGGCATAGCTTCAGGGCCATCGCCGTAGGCATGGCGCTGCGCACGCCAAATTTGCGCGCCGGGTAGTTTGCCGTGCTGATGACGCCCCGCTTTACGCGGCTGCCGCCGATAGCAATGGGAATATCCCGCAGCGCCGGATTGTCCCGCATCTCTACCGCAGCAAAAAAGCAGTCCATATCGACATGAATGATTTTGCGCATTCCATTCACCATACCTGTAATTGCATACAGTATAACAAACAACATTTAATGCGACAGCCGTTTTAGCGTCTCATTACCGTCATACGGCTATGTTAAAAAGAGAACCCTATAAAAACCTTATAATTCATTATTTTAAAAAATCTCTGGAGATCGTTTCATGAACAAACGGATTGCCGCCTCGCTGCTGTTTCTCAGCACCTCGCTCTGGGCCAGCCCAGAAATCATTGCGCATCGTGGCGGCACGGGCGACGCGCCAGAAAATACCCTGCCGGCCATTAAGCTGGCGCTGCAAAATCAGGCTCAGGCCATCTGGATAACCTTACAGCTTAGCCGTGACGGCGTGCCGGTGCTTTATCGTCCCAGCGACCTGCAGGCGTTAACGTCAATGAAGGGAAAAGTTTCTGCCTACACCGCTGCCGAGCTTACGACCTTTAATGCCGCTACCAAATGGAAAGAGACGATTGCAAATGCCACCATCCCGACGCTAAAAGCCGTACTGGAACAGTGGCCAGAGACCCGGTTCTTTATTGATATTAAATCGCCGGATGCGGCGCCGGAGGAGATGGCGAAACAGCTGACGGCCACCCTGCAAGAGACGAATAGCTTACAGCGGGTTCGCGTTTATTCCACGGAAGATCGTTACCTGGACGCATTGCCGCCTACGGTACCGCGCTTTGTGACCCGCAGTGAAACCCGGACTCGTCTTGCAAACATTTCGCTGAATCATCTGTGCGATGCCCCAGCCAAAACCATGGATGAATACTGGTATGGCCTGGAGCTTAACCGTAAGGTTGAGATAGTCGAAAAATTCACGCTTGGCGAAAGCATTTCGCCGGCGACGCTGACGTGGGACAAAGAGGCGATGACCTGTTTCCGTTCGCAGGGGAATGCGCACATTATTTTACTGGGCATCAACGCCAGCAAAGATTTCCAGACTGCAAAAATGCTGGGTGCCGACGGTGTCGTGGTCGATTCCCCTGCGCAGGCCAGCCAGTGGCATTAATCGTTAATCAGGCCGCGAGCGCGGCCTGATGATTTTAGAGTATTCTGCCCTGCTGACGCCGGGCATCACGTTCCATCCGTTTTTTCCGCGCATCGCACGGTTCAGGGCAGTCGCACACTTTCTCCATGCCCAGGGAGGAGATCCCACCGCAGCTGCCCTGCAGGCTTTTACGCTTGATGATCCAGCCGAGCGACATGGCAAAGATAACCAGCACAAATACCGCAAAGGTGGCGATAAAAACAAACATATCAGCCTCCGAAGTCGTCCAGCATGATGTTCTCATCCTCCACGCCAAGATCTTTCAGCATCCTGATAACCGCCGCGTTCATCACCGGTGGACCGCACATGTAGAACTCGCAGTCTTCCGGCGCGGCATGGTTCTTGAGGTAGTTCTCATACAGCACGTTGTGAATGAAGCCAGTATAGCCCGTCCAATTATCTTCCGGCTGCGGATCGGAGAGCGCAACGTGGAAGCTGAAGTTAGGATTTTCTCGCGCCAGCTGTTCAAACTCGTCATCGTAGAACATCTCACGCCGCGAACGGGCACCGTACCAGAAACTGATTTTACGCTTACTGCCAAGACGCTTTAGCTGATCGAAGATATGTGAGCGCATCGGCGCCATGCCAGCACCGCCGCCGATAAAGACCATTTCGGCCTCGCTCTCTTTGGCAAAGAACTCGCCAAACGGCCCGGAAATCGTGACCTTATCGCCCGCTTTCAGCGACCAGATATAGGAGGACATAATTCCCGGCGGCGCATCAGGCACGCCCGGGGGCGGCGTGGCGATACGCACATTAAGCATGATGATGCCCTTCTCGTCCGGATAGTTGGCCATAGAGTACGCCCGCAGCGTGGGCTCTTTGACGTCAGAGACGAAGCGGAAAAGATTAAATTTATCCCAGTCCGCACGGTACTCGTCAGGCACATCAAAATCGGCGTAAGCCACGGTGTGTTCGGGACATTCGATTTGAATATAGCCCCCTGCACGGAAGGGAACATCTTCGCCTTCCGGTACCCGCAGCTTCAGCTCCTTGATAAAGGTGGCTTTGTTATCGTTGGAGATCACTTCACACTGCCACTTCTTAACGCCGAAAATCTCTTCAGGCAGTTCGATTTTCATGTTCTGGCGCACCGCCACCTGGCAGGCCAGACGACATCCCTCTTTCGCCTCGCGCTTACTGATATGCGCAAGCTCGGTGGGGAGGATATCACCGCCCCCCTCTTTCACGACAACCCGGCACTGTCCGCAGGAGCCGCCGCCGCCGCAGGCGGAGGAGACAAAAATGCCGTTGCCGGAGAGCGTATTGAGCAGCTTATCACCCGCCGCGGTGCGAATCTGTTTGTCCGCTTCATCGTTAATATCGATCGTGACATCACCGGCATTAACCAGCTTCGCACGCGCCACCAGAATCAACCCGGACAGCATCAGAACGATGAGCGTAAACATCACGACGCCAAGAATAATTTCCATTTATTAAGCCCTTATAGCTGCACACCGGAGAAGGACATAAAGCCCAGCGCCATTAAACCGGTGGTGATAAAGGTGATCCCTAAGCCGCGCAGACCGGCCGGCACGTTAGCGTATTTCATTTTTTCGCGGATCCCTGCCATGGTGACAATCGCCAGCATCCAGCCAATACCCGAGCCAAATCCGTACACGACCGACTCGGTGAAGTTGTAATCACGCTGAACCATAAATGACACCCCGCCAAAGATGGCGCAGTTCACCGCAATCAACGGCAGGAAGATCCCCAGCGCGTTGTAAAGGGATGGAAAGTATTTATCGAGGATCATCTCCAGAATCTGCACCAGCGCAGCAATCACGCCAATAAAGGTAATGAAGTTAAGGAAGCTGAGATCCACCCCTTCCACCAGCGCACCGTCGCGCAGCACCAGGTTGAAGACCAGATTGTTAATCGGGACCGACAACCCCAGCACCACCGTCACGGCCACGCCAAGACCAAACGCGGTCGATACCTTTTTGGAGACGGCAAGAAAAGTACACATCCCGAGGAAGAACGCGAGCGCCATGTTTTCGACAAACACCGCGCGCACAAACAAACTAAGGTAATGAGCCATTGTCGGTTACTCCTTTTCCTGCTGCTCCGGGCGCCAGGTTCTCACCGCCCAGATCAACAAACCGATAATGAAGAAGGCACTTGGTGCCAGCAAAAACAGGCCATTCGGCAGGTACCAGCCACCGTTTTGCACGGTATCCAGTACCGTAATCCCAAACAGTTTTCCGCTGCCAATCAGCTCTCGCAGGAAGCCCACGGTCAGCAGAATCACCCCGTAACCGAGGCCGTTGCCAATGCCATCCATAAAGCTTGCCAACGGCGGCATTTTCATGGCGTAGGCTTCAGCCCGGCCCATCACAATACAGTTGGTGATGATCAAGCCGACAAACACCGACAGCTGTTTCGAGGTTTCATAGGCGAAGGCGCGTAACAGTTGATCCACCACGATCACCAGCGAGGCGATGATCGCCATCTGCACAATAATGCGTACGCTGTTGGGGATATGGTGGCGAATCATCGAGATAAACATGCTGGAGAACGCCGTCACCAGCGTCACCGCCAGAGTCATGACTACCGCCGTTTCCAGTTTTGTGGTCACCGCCAGCGCCGAGCAGACCCCCAGCACCTGCAGGGTGATAGGGTTATTGGCAATCAACGGCCCAATCAAAACCCGTTTGACTTCTTTCAGCTCGCCCGCGTCAGCCATGATTCAGCTCTCCTTCACGTACTTTTTTAAGAAAGGGCCCAAAACCCAGTTCGCCCATCCAGAAATCGAAACTGTGTTGTACGCCGTTCGAGGTGAGCGTGGCGCCAGAAAGGCCATCTACCGCGTACTCGTCGCCTTGCCGCGCAGCGCCTTTCATCACTTTCAGCGCCGGCTGCCCGTTATCGTCCAGCACTTTTTTGCCAATAAATTGCGCACGCCAGCCCGGGTTTTCGACTTCACCGCCCAGCCCCGGGGTTTCTCCCTGGTCGTACCAGGTGATGCCTTTAACGGTGCGACCATCGGTATCAAGGGCCACAAAGGCATACATCATTGACCACAGGCCGTTGCCATAGACCGGCAGAACCAGCTGCTGCACACGTTGTTGTTCATCGCGCACCAGATAGATTTCAGCAACGTTGCTGCGACGCTTAATACCCGCCGGATCTTCGCTGGCCTCCAGTACCGTACTCATTTTGGGATCCTTTAGCGCCAGCCCCTGGTTATAGCTGTTTGGATCCTTGTCGAGTATCGCGCCGGTTTTTAGCTCCACCAGCTTCGGCGTGATACGCTCGGCAAAGGTCTGTGCGACCTCTTCAGCGCTCATCTCACCCTGCATGAGTCCCGTTACCGCCAGGATATTGCGCTGTTTGTCCAGGGCTCGCTGCTCCTGCTGGCGCGACTTCAGCCCTACGGCAGAGCCCGCCACCACAATGGAGCACACCAGGCACAGCACCAGCACCACTATCAAGGTCTTGCCGATGCTATCGTTATTTTTGTTCTCAGCCACGTGCCTTCCTCCGTCTGATGTTGGCCTGCGCCACCAGGTAGTCGAACAGCGGCGCGAACAGGTTGGCAAACAGGATCGCCAGCATCATCCCTTCCGGATAAGCCGGGTTGACCACGCGGATCAACACGCACATGGCACCGATCAGGATGCCGTAGCACCACTTCCCTTTGTCGGTAAATGAAGCCGAGACCGGATCGGTTGCCATAAACATCATGCCGAAGGCAAAACCGCCCAGTACCAGGTGCCAGTACCATGGCATAGAGAACATCGGGTTGGTGTCGGAACCTATCAGGTTAAAGAGCGAGGCGATGGCAATCATGCCGATCATGACCCCGGCCACGATGCGCCAGGAGGCGACGCGACCAAACAGAATGATGGCACCGCCAATCAGGATCATCAGCGTTGATACCTCACCTATCGACCCCGGAATGGTGCCGATGAAGGCATCAAACCAACTAACGGGCTGGCCGGTGGCGTTATTGACCAGCGTCTCACCGCCGTGTGCCGCCCACTGCGAAAGCGGCGTTGCGCCCGAGAAGCCGTCAGCCGCCGTCCAGACCAGGTCGCCAGAAATTTGGGCCGGATAGGCAAAGAAGAGAAAAGCACGGCCGGCCAGGGCCGGATTGAGGAAGTTACGTCCGGTGCCGCCGAAGAGTTCTTTCGCCATCACCACGCCAAAACTGATGCCCATCGCCGCCTGCCACAAAGGAAGCGTGGGGGGCACAATCAGGGCAAACAGAATTGAGGTGACGAAGAATCCCTCGTTAATCTCGTGCTTACGCACGATGGCAAACAGCACTTCCCAGAAGCCACCGACCAGGAAAACCGTCATATAAACAGGCAGGAAGTAGACGGCCCCCAGGGTCATCATGCTTATCCAGCCAGCATCGGCAGCAAAGCTCACGCCGAGCATCTGCGCCACGCGGTAGTGCCAGTCGCCCTGAATAACCTGCTGGAGTTGCTGGGCGTCGTACAGATGGTGCAACGCCGGGATGGTTTGCAGGCCCACGTTGTACATGCCCCAGAACATCGCAGGGAAGACGGCAAACCAGACGAGGATCATCATCCTTTTGAGATCGATGGCATCGCGTACGTGCGCAGCCCCCTTCGTCACCTGACCCGGGGTGTAAAACACCGTTGTGGTCGCTTCAAACAGCGGGTAATACTTTTCCAGTTTGCCGCCATGCGTAAAGTGCGGCTCCAGTTTTTCAATGAGATGTTTCAGGCCCATCGGTTATCCTTCCTGCTCAATGCGGGTTAATACCTCGCGCAACACCGGTCCATATTCGTATTTTCCTGGGCAAACGTAGGTGCAGAGCGCCAGATCTTCTTCATCCAGCTCCAGGCAGCCCAGCGCCTGTGCGCCGTCGGTATCACCGGCCAGCAAATCGCGCAGGAGCAGAGTGGGCAAAATATCGAGCGGCATTACCCGCTCGTAGTTGCCGATGGGAACCATGGCACGTTCGCCACCATGGGTGGACGTCGAGAAATTAAACAGCTTTTTACGCAGGAAATGGCCGAGGGTGGTGCGGGTGACGGAATGCTTCTCCGCGCCCGGCATCACCCAACCGAAAAGCTCTTTTTCACGCCCTTCCAGCACGACGCTGACCTGCAGATGAAAACGCCCGAGGTATGCCTGCGCACCTGTGGCATGCCTGCCGCTCAGCACCGAACCGGAGATGTGACGGTTTTCCCCATCCAGGGTCTCCTGGGCCAGCAGTTCGTTAAGATCGGCACCCAGTTCGGTACGCACCAGTCGCGGCGTTTTCAGCTGTGGGCCGCCAAGCGCGATCACGCGTTCACTGGAGAGCACCCCGGTGGTAAAGAGCTTACCGATGGCGATGACATCCTGATAATTGAGATGCCAGACCTGTTTTGTCAGGCTCACCGGCTCAAGGAAATGGATATGCGTACCTACCAGCCCGGCCGGATGCGGGCCAGCAAACGCATTAAAGGTCACTTGCCCCTGTGCATGACCGCCCAGCTTCCCGCCGCTGGCCTGGCAGACATGTACCCGCCCGTCGGTCAGACGCGTCAGTACCGTTAGCCCGGCATCAAAGTCCTGACGCTGGGCCAAAATAATCGGCTGCGGGTCAGCGCTCAGGGGATGGGTGTCGATAGCGGTCACGAAAATGGCTGCCGGGACCGTATCGGGAACCGGCGTTTTACTGTAAGGACGCGTGCGTAGCGCCGTCCAGAGACCAGAAGCCAACAGTTGCGCTTGCACTGCCGAACGACTGAGCGTTGGCAGCTCAGCGAGCGGGTAGTGGGCGAACTCACGCTGGCTGTCGCCCTCAATGCGAATCACCACCGATTGCAGAACACGCCGCTCGCCGCGATGAATAGCCACCACGGTGCCGCTGGCCGGGGCGGTAAAGAGCACGCCCGGGTTCTTTTTATCTTCGAACAGCGCCTGTCCTTTTACAACGCTGTCCCCCTCCTGTACCAGCATGGCAGGCCGCATCCCCACGTAGTCATCCCCCAGAACAGCGACATGATGCGGGCGCGAGCCTGGAGAGATCTGCTGCACTGGAATGCCGGAGATCGGCAAATCAAGTCCTTTTTTGATTCTTATCATAGTGTTAGAAATACCCATAAACGACCTGACCGGCCAACAAGCCAGACGGGTCAATAATCGATACACAGGAAGAAAGGAAGGGTTGAGGCACCCGGATAAGCGGCGGAGTTGAGCCAACTCCTGAGAAAAGCATCCTTTCTAATCCTTCGGTCTTAAGGCTGCCGAAGTGTACCATTTCCCTGGTTCAGGCGGCAGGAATTGCGGCGTCCCGGGCACTAAAATGCGAGCTAATGCGCAAAGTTCTCACAGCCATCGCAGACGAGATGGGATATAACGTAAAACTATTTTGTAAACCCGCGCCCTGGATCTTGCGAAAAACTCCAGTGGTGCTAATGTGAGCGCTCCTAAATGCAGATAAATCTGATTTCGGGTCTCTTTTGCCGTCCTGGCAAGTTGGTTTAGTTTTATCAAGGAACATGTAGTATGCGCAAAATCGCATTGTTCATTGCGATGCTTCTGATTCCGTGCGTGTCATTTGCCGGGCTGCTCAGCAGCGATAGCTCGACAACGCCGGTCAGCAAAGAGTATAAGCAGCAGTTGATGGGGTCCCCTGTCTATATCCAGATTTTTAAAGAGGAGCGGACGCTCGATCTTTACGTGAAGATGGGTGAGACGTATCAGCTGCTCGATAGCTACAAAATCTGTAACTATTCCGGCGGTCTTGGCCCGAAACAGCGTCAGGGCGATTTTAAGAGTCCGGAAGGGTTCTATACCGTGCAGCGCAGCCAGCTCAAACCCGATAGCCGCTTCTATAAAGCGATCAATATCGGCTTCCCGAATCAGTACGACCGTGCGCATGGTTATGACGGCAAATACCTGATGATCCACGGTGCCTGCGTCTCAGTTGGCTGCTACGCCATGACCGACAGCGGAATTGATGAGATCTTCCAGTTTGTGACCGGCGCACTGGTGTTTGGCCAGCCTGGCGTTCAGGTGAGTATCTATCCGTTCCGCATGACCGATGCCAATATGCAGCGTCATAAATACTCTTATTACGCCGATTTCTGGAAACAGCTCAAACCGGGCTATGACTACTTCCAGCAAACGCTTAAGCCGCCGACCGTATCAGTCGTGGATGGCCGCTATGTGGTCAGCAAGCCGCTTAGCCACGAAGTGGTTCATCCACAGCTGGCGTCAAACTACGCGGTCCCCGAGGCAAAATAAGACCCACTCTCCTGGCATGATCTTTTGCCAGGACTCATTGCCCGTCAGCGGCTGAGTGGCGATCACCGTGACCACATCGTTGGGTGTGGTCTCGGTCTGAAAATCAATTTCCACATCCTGATCCAGCAGCTTTGCCACACCGAACGGCGCCCGACGGGTGATCCAGAAGAGGTTGGTAGAGCAAAACGCCATGACGTAACGCCCGTCCGACAGCAGCATATTAAATACCCCTTTCTCACGTAGCTCGGTGGCCAGCGAGGCGATGTATTTGAATACCGCGGTCATATTGCCTGGCGTGCGCGGGTAGCGCTCGGTCAGTTTGTGCAACAACCAGCAAAAAGCCTTTTCGCTGTCGGTTTCGCCCACCGGGCGGAAGTTGCCGGTTTCCAGCGATTTATAGCCCGACAGTTGCCCGTTATGCGCGTAAGTCCAGTTACGTCCCCAGAGCTCGCGGGTAAAGGGGTGGGTATTTTCCAGCGCCACTTCGCCGCGATTTGCCTGGCGAATGTGGGCAATCACTGAGCAGGATTTTATCGGATAATCCTGCACCAGACGGGCTATAGGTGAGTTAAAGCTGGGTTGTGGATCCTTGAAGGTGCGACAGCCTTTGCCTTCATAGAAGGTAATACCCCAGCCGTCTTTATGCGGCCCGGTCCCTCCTCCGCGCTGCACCAGCCCGGTAAAACTAAAGCAGATATCGGTTGGCACATTGGCGCTCATCCCGAGCAGTTCGCACATACATGACCTCCACAACAGCGGGGACAATGATGCCCCCGGCGAAGATTTACTTAACCATCTCTTTTTCGATCAACTGAATCAGGATATGAATCACTTTAATGTGAATTTCCTGGATGCGGTCAGCATAGCCAAAGTGAGGAACGCGGATCTCGATGTCCGCCGTGCCGGCCATTTTGCCGCCATCTTTACCGGTCAGGGTGATGACTTTCATCCCTTTCGCCCGGGCCGCTTCAATCGCTTTGATGATGTTACCGGAGTTACCAGACGTGGAAATGCCCAACAGAACATCCCCTTCACGCCCCACCGCTTCAACATAGCGAGAGAAGACATAGTCGTAACCAAAGTCGTTGCTCACGCAGGAGATGTGGCTCACGTCGGAGATCGCAATCGCCGGGTAGCCCGGACGGTTTTCACGATAACGACCGGTCAGCTCTTCGGCGAAGTGCATGGCGTCACAATGTGAGCCACCGTTGCCGCAAGAGAGCACCTTACCGCCGTCTTTAAAGCTGTCGGCAAGCAGGACCGCCGCGCGCTGAATAGCGTGGATATTGGCTTCATCTTTCAGAAAGTTGGCCAGCGTTTCCGCCGCTTCGTTCAGTTCGTTACGAATAAGATCCTGGTACATGAGGATAATCCTTCAGTATTGATGAAATAACAGTGCGAGTGTAACGGATAGCGCGAAAAGCGAGAAGCTAAAGCCACACGATTCGTCGGCGGTTTTGATTTTTTGTGCCGGGTAAAACATGAACAATGTGAACCAGGTTGTAATTACTTTGTAAACACATTGCTAAAAGAAGTGACATCCACTACAACCATATCATCACAAGTGGTCAGACCTCCTACAAGCAAGGGAGCTTTTCTTTATGATGATTTTGAGTCTTATCGCAACCGTTGTTCTGATCGGTGCGCTCTTTTATCACCGCGTCAATTTGCTGCTGAGCAGCCTGATTTTACTGGCATGGACCGCAGCGCTGGGGTTAGCTGGCCTGTGGAATATCTGGGTGGTACTGCCGCTGGCCATCATCCTGTTGCCGTTCAATTTACCGTCGATGCGTAAGTCGATGATCTCTGCCCCGGTATTCCGCGGTTTCCGTAAAGTGATGCCGCCGATGTCCCGTACAGAGAAAGAGGCAATCGACGCCGGCACCACCTGGTGGGAAGGTGACCTCTTCCAGGGCAAGCCGGACTGGAAAAAACTGCACAACTATCCTCAGCCGCGTCTGACCGCAGAAGAGCAGGCCTTTATCGATGGCCCGGTAGAAGAAGCGTGCCGCATGGCAAACGACTTTGCTATCACCCATGAGATGGCCGATTTACCGCCTGAGCTTTGGGCATATCTGAAAGAACATCGCTTCTTCGCGATGATCATCAAAAAAGAGTACGGCGGCCTGGAGTTCTCGGCTTACGCGCAAGCCCGCGTGCTGCAAAAGTTGGCCGGGGTTTCGGGCATCCTGGCGATCACCGTCGGGGTACCTAACTCATTAGGCCCGGGTGAGCTGCTGCAACATTACGGTACGGAAGAGCAGAAAAATCACTATCTGCCGCGACTGGCCCGTGGCCAGGAGATCCCTTGCTTCGCATTGACCAGTCCGGAAGCGGGCTCCGATGCGGGCGCCATTCCGGATACCGGCGTGGTCTGCATGGGTGAGTGGCAGGGTGAGCAGGTGCTAGGTATGCGCCTGACCTGGAACAAGCGCTACATCACGCTGGCACCTATCGCCACCGTGCTGGGGCTGGCCTTTAAACTCTCTGACCCGGACAAACTGCTGGGCGGTGATGAAGAGCTGGGCATTACCTGTGCGCTGATCCCGACCTCCACGCCTGGCGTTGAAATTGGCCGCCGCCACTTCCCGCTGAACGTGCCGTTCCAGAACGGGCCGACGCGCGGGCAGGATATCTTTGTACCAATTGATTACATTATTGGCGGTCCGAAAATGGCCGGTCAGGGCTGGCGTATGCTGGTGGAGTGTCTGTCGGTCGGGCGTGGTATTACCTTGCCGTCGAACTCTACCGGTGGCCTGAAATCGGTGGCGATGGGGATTGGTGCTTATGCGCATATCCGCCGTCAGTTCAAAATTGCCATCGGCAAGATGGAAGGGATCGAAGAGCCTCTGGCGCGTATCGCAGGCAATGCCTACGTGATGGACGCCGCGGCATCATTAATTACCTACGGCATCATGCTCGGCGAAAAACCGGCGGTGCTGTCGGCGATTGTGAAGTATCACTGTACCCACCGTGCGCAGCAGTCGATTATTGATGCGATGGATATCGCAGGCGGTAAAGGCATTATGCTCGGCGAAGGCAACTTCCTGGCGCGAGGCTATCAGGGTGCGCCTATTGCCATCACCGTAGAAGGGGCAAACATTCTGACCCGTAGCATGATGATCTTCGGCCAGGGGGCGATTCGTTGCCATCCTTATGTGCTGGAAGAGATGGCGGCGGCGCAGAACAACGATCTCGACGCGTTCGATAAGCTCTTCTTTAAACATATTGGTCACGTGGGAAGCAACGAAATGCGTAGCTTCTGGCTGGGTCTGACGCGCGGTCTCACCAGTGCCACCCCAACCGGCGATGCCACTAAACGTTACTACCAGCACCTTAACCGCCTGAGTGCTAACCTGGCGCTGCTCTCGGACGTCTCCATGGCCGTGCTGGGCGGAAGCCTGAAGCGTCGTGAACGCATCTCAGCCCGTCTGGGCGATGTGCTGAGCCAGATCTTCCTCGCCTCGGCGGTACTGAAACGCTACGACGATGAAGGCCGTCATGAAGCGGATCTGCCGCTGGTGCACTGGGGCGTACAGGATGCGCTTTATCAGGCAGAACAGGCCATTGAT
The DNA here is from genome assembly GCF_002341985.1 of Leclercia sp. UBA2479. Lineage (NCBI taxonomy): Bacteria > Pseudomonadati > Pseudomonadota > Gammaproteobacteria > Enterobacterales > Enterobacteriaceae > Leclercia > Leclercia sp. UBA2479. Next base: position 525,284 of record NZ_DDPB01000013.1, read on the forward strand.
GATCTGCTGGCGAACTTCCCGAACCGTTTTGTGGCCGGTGCCCTGCGCGTGGTGATCTTCCCGACCGGACGTCACTACCTGGCGCCGAGCGATAAGCTGGATCACAAAGTGGCGAAGATCCTGCAAATACCGAGCGCAACCCGCTCCCGTATCGGCCGCGGTCAGTATCTGGCCCCGACGGAGCATAACCCGGTCGGTCTGCTGGAACAGGCGCTGCTGGATGTCATGGCGGCCGACCCGATTCACCAGAAAATCTGTAAACAGCTGGGCAAAAACCTGCCGTTTACCCGTCTGGATGAACTGGCTCAGCAGGCGATGGCGGGTGGGATCATCACCCCGGATGAAGCGGCTGTGCTGGTGAAAGCGGAAGAGAGTCGTCTGCGCAGTATCAATGTTGATGATTTCGATGCTGAAGAGCTGGCGACCCAGCCGGTAAAGCTGCCGGAGAAGGTCCGCAAGCCTGAAGCGGCGTAAGCCAAATCGGACCGACAAACCCCGCCCCGTGCGGGGTTTTTTATTGCCCCCATTTCGCCGGGCCTCGTGCTACAGTGTTTTGATGCGGTCCTGTGAGGAGTCTTAACTGTGCCTGGTTTGAAAATTACGCTGTTACAACAACCCTTAGTCTGGATGGATGGCCCTGCCAACCTGCGTCATTTTGATCGTCAGCTGGAGGCGATTTCCGGTCGCGATATCATTGTGTTGCCGGAGATGTTTACTACCGGCTTTGCCATGGAAGCCGCGACAAAATCGCTGGCACAGGAAGAGGTCGTGGCCTGGATGCAGGCAAAGGCACAGCAAGCCAACGCGTTGATCGCAGGCAGCGCTGCCCTGCAAACTGAACGTGGCCCGGTGAACCGCTTCCTGCTGGTGGAGCCTGAAGGTAAGGTGCATTTCTACGACAAGCGCCACCTCTTCAGAATGGCCGATGAGCATCAGCATTACGAGGCGGGTAATGTGCGCGTGGTGTTTGAGTGGCGCGGCTGGCGTATTCTGCCGCTGGTCTGTTACGACCTGCGCTTCCCGGTCTGGTCACGTAACCGCGACGATTATGACCTTGCGCTGTATGTTGCCAACTGGCCCGCTCCGCGCTCGCTGCACTGGCAAGCTCTGCTGACCGCGCGAGCCATTGAAAACCAGGCCTGGGTCGCGGGATGTAACCGGGTAGGCACCGACGGCAATGGTCACCATTATCGTGGTGATAGCCGGGTGGTGAGCCCGCAAGGCGAGATCATTGCCACTGCCGAGCCACATCAGGCGACGCGCATTGACGCTGAGCTCTCACTGACGGCGTTAAAGGAGTATCGGGAGAAGTTCCCTGCCTGGCAGGATGCGGATCCGTTTCGTATTGAGTGAGTTCCCCTCACCCTGACCCACTCTCCAAAGGGGCGAGGGAACCGTGTAATGCCGTTCCCTCTCCCCTAAGGACAATCACTAACTCACTAACGCCTGCCCATCTTTGCGGCTCTCCGTCGCGGCAACATAGTGCCCCTCCGGCAAGCGATAGATCACCTGTGCGCCGCCAAAGTTGTACTCTTGCAGCGGATCCTCCACCACAATCTGATGCCCACGTGCACGCAGCGCGGCGATGGTATTGCGATCGAAGGTGGATTCGACGATCACCTCCCTGCCCTGCACTACGCGCCAGCGCGGCGCATCGATCGCGGCCTGCGGGTTCTGGCCGTGCAGCATAATTCGCAGCGCCATCTGCATATGCCCTTGCGCCTGCATCGGCCCGCCCATCACGCCAAAGGACATCAGCGGTTTGCCGTTGCCGTCCATCGCAAAGCCAGGAATGATGGTGTGGAACGGACGCTTGCTGCCCGCCAGCGTGTTCGGGTGTTTAGGATCCAGCACAAAGCCGCAACCGCGGTTTTGCAGGCTGATACCGGTATCTGGCACTACTACGCCTGAGCCAAAGCCCATAAAGTTAGACTGGATGAACGAGACCATCATTCCGCTGGCGTCGGCCGTAGAAAGATAGACCGTGCCGCTCTGAGTCGGTGAACCGTAGACAAAGTCAGAGGCGTTATCCGGGTCGATTAGCGCGGCGCGTGACTTCAGATAATGGTCGCTCAGCAGCTCTTTGGCGGCAAATTCCATATGCGCTTCATCGGCCACATAGCGGTCAAGATCCGCCAGTGCCAGCTTCATGGCCTCAATGGAGAGGTGCAGCGACTGCACGGAGTCCGGGTGATGCTTCTCAATGCCGCACTGCTCCAGAATGCCCAGCGCGATCAGCGTCGCAATGCCCTGGCCGTTAGGCGGTAACTCCTGAACGGAACCGCCGGCAAAATCACGTGACAGCAGCTCCACCCAATCCACGCGATGGTTGGCAAGATCGTCTTTCGTCAGGTGTGCGCCATGCTCGGTTGCAAAGGCGGCAATTTTCTCTGCCAGCTCGCCCCGGTAAAAGGCCTCGCCATTGGTTTTGGCAATCAGCTCCAGCGACTCCGCCTGCGCCGGATTGCGGAAGATCTCGCCCACCCGCGGCGCGCGGCCTTCCGGCGCGAAGCAGGCGCTAAAGCCGGGCTGATCTTTTAGTTTGTTGTAACCGCGCTGCCAGAGATGGCCAATCAGCGGCGATACCGGGAAGCCATTCCGCGCATATTCAATGGCAGGCTGTGCCAGCGTGGTGAGGGGCAGCGTGCCGAAACGCTCTGCCAGAGCCACCCAGCCGGAGACCGCGCCAGGCACGGTTACTGCATCCCAGCCCAGCTCGGGCATGGCGGTTTTCCCGGCAAAGAGATCCGCATGCCAGCTGGCCGGCGAGCGCCCGGAGGCGTTCAGACCATGCAGCTTTTCGCCATCCCAGATGATGGCGAAGGCATCGCTGCCGATGCCGCAACCCGTTGGCTCCACCACGGTCAGCGCCATGGCGGTGGCGACCGCGGCATCGACCGCATTACCACCCAGTTGCAGCATACGCATACCTGCCTGCGCCGCCAGCGGCTGTGACGTAGCCACCGCGTTATGTCCCATCATGGGCGGACGGCGAGAATCGTAACCGGTCGTAAAATCAAGCGCTTTGGTCATCATGACTCCTTAGTCGTGGCGCGGGTCGAGCGCATCGCGCAGGCCGTCACCGAGTAAATTAAAGCCCTGCACCGCCAGGAATATGGCGATACCGGGAAAAACAGACATCCAGGGCGCCTGTTCAAGAAAACCTTTTGCCGTGTTCAGCATCGAGCCCCAGGAGGGGTTTGCGGTTGCTGGCCCAACCCCAAAAACGAAAGGCTGGCTTCGGCAATAATCGCTGAAGCAATCGCCAGCGTGGCCTGCACCAGAATCGGTGACATCACGTTTGGCAGCACATATTTGATGATGATCCAACGGTCCGGCAGGCCGATTGCCCGCGCGCCGTCGATGTACTCTTCGTTGCGAATAGCGATCACCTGGCCACGCGTCAGGCGAGCAAAAATCGGCATCGCCGAAAGACCGATGGCGATCATGGCGTTGGTCAGGCTCGGGCCTAAAAACGCCCCCAGCGCGATAGCCATGATCAGGAACGGGCAGGCCAGCAGCGCCTCGATAAAACGGGAGATGACGCCATCCCAGATCCCCTGGAAGTAGCCCGCCACCAGCCCCAGCGGGACGCCGATAACCACCGCAATCACCACCGAGACACAGCCCGCCATCAGCGAGGTACGCGCGCCCCAGATGATGCGTGACAGAATGTCGCGCCCCAGTTCGTCGGAGCCAAACCAGAACAGCTCCGACGGCGGCTTACGGACCGCGAGGAAGTTCGCTTTCACCGGATCGAACGGGGCAATCCAGGGTGCCAGCAGCGCAATCAGGACAAAGATCCCGACAACCACTGCCCCTATCACCGCACTCTTGTTGGCGAGAAATTTTTTCAGCACCCGGTTTTGCGCGCGGGGGGTGACGGCCGCAACGGATTGAGTAGTCAGTTCCGCCATAATTAACCTCGCATTTTCGGGTTGATAAGCACGTAGAGGACGTCCGCCAGCAGGTTCAGCATCAGGAAGCCGATAGCCACAATTAGCACCACGCCCTGCACTACCGCGTAGTCGCGGTTAAAGACAGAATCGACGATCATTTTGCCGAAGCCTGGAATAGTGAAGACCTGTTCTGTCAGGACCGCCCCGCCCAGCAACTCGCCAAACAACAGCGTGGTAAGGGTGATCACCGGCACCAGCGCGTTGCGGAATGCGTGCTTGAGGATCACCGCGTTGGGCAGCAGCCCTTTGGCCCGCGCGGTACGGATATAATCTGCCTTCAATACCGCGATCATCGAGGCTCGGGTATGGCGCATGAGCGTCGCCGCCAGGCCGGTACCCAGCACCGATGCAGGCAGCAGCAGCGTGCGCAGGTTCTGCAGGGGATCTTCGCTAAACGGCACATAGCCTGAGGCGGGAAGCCACTGCAGATTGACCGAGAAGACCAGAATCAGCAGGATCCCCAGCCAGAAGTGCGGTATCGAGATCCCGGAGATCGCCACGAAGTTAGCCCCATGATCCACCCAGCTATTTTTATTCACCGCGGCAAGGATCCCCATGCTGATGCCAAACACCAGCGCGATGATCATCGCCAGCAGCGACAGCTCAAGAGTTACCGGCAACTTGCTGGCAATCAGCGTGGTAACCGGTTCATGGGTACGTAAGGAGACACCGAGGTCGCCCTGCAGCGCGCGGGTCAGCCAGTCGTAATACTGCACCGGTAGCGGTGCGTCGAGGTTTAACTCCGCGCGCAGTTGAGCGATGACCGCCGGGTCACGCTCCTCTCCCGCCATCGCAATCAGCGGGTCGCCGGGCAGCAACTTTTGCAGCCCGAAGACCATCATGCTCACAAGCAGCAAGGTCGGGATGGCCAGCAGCAGGCGTTTGCAAATCAGTTCCAGCATGGTTTCTCCTCACGCCCTCAGTTATTTGGCCAGCGACAGGCCCGCCAGACGCACGATACCGTCCGGATAGGGCTTGAACCCCTGCACGTTCTTATTCAGACCGAAAATACGCGGTTCGAAATAGAGGTAGGCAATAGGCATATCGGTTTGCAGTTGCTTCACGACGTTGTTGTAGAGCGGCTGGCGTACTGCCGGGTCGTTGCTCAGACGTGCCTGCGCCAGCCACTCGTCTACCTGCGCGTTGCTGTAGCGCCCATCGTTGAGGTTGCCCTTGCTGTTGATGAAGCCATAAATGCTGCCATCGGGATCAGGGCGGCCTGACCAGCCGGAGAAGCTCAGCTGATAATCGCCGCTCTGCTGGCGATCCAGTAACGTGGCAAACTCGGTCATTTGCAGATTGAGGTTAAAGCCCGCTTCCGCCACCATCGCCTGCAATACCTGGCCTACCTGCTGCGAGGTGGGGTTATTCGGCACCAGCAGATTGACGTTCAGCGGCGTGGTCACACCCGCGGCTTTCAGCAGCGCTTTGGCTTTTTCAACGTCGCGCGGCGGCACCGGCACCTTCACATGGTAAGGACTGACCGGCGAGAACGCCTGGTTTGCTGGCGTATAGAGTCCTTCGAACACCACCTGGTTCAGCGCATCGCGGTCAATCGCCTGTGAGAAGGCTTCACGCACGCGAGCATCCTGGAACGGATCGTTTTTCGACACCTTGCCGTTATTGATATTAAAGGTGATGCCCTGGTAGCCGAGGCCAGTGACCTTCGCCAGCGCCAGTTTGCTGTCGGCCTCAACGGTTTTGACATCGCTTGCGGCGACGCCTTCCGTGAGATCCAGATCGCCCGCGCGCAGGTTCGCCAGACGCACCGACGCATCCGGGATCGGCAGATAAATGATTTTGTCGAAGTGGTAGGCCTCTTTGTTCCAGTAATTATCGAAACGGCTCAGCACGATGCGATCCTGCGAGACGCGGCTGTCAAATTTATAGGGGCCAGAGCAGACCGGATGCGCGGCGAAGTCGGGTTTCACCGCGGCTTGCGGCGCCATCATTGCGCCGGCACGGTCGGTAAGCTGCATCAGCAGCGCCGCGTCCGGGGTCTTCAGGTGGATAGCAATCTGGGTTGGGCTTTTCACTTCCACCGATTCGATGGAGGAGATTTCGCTTTTACGCAGAGAACCTTTCAGCGTGAGGGCGCGATCGAGGTTATATTTCGCCGCAGCCGCATCAAACTTTTCGCCATCGTGGAAGGTGACCCCCTCGCGCAGATTCATGGTCAGGGTTTTACCGTCTTCGCTCCATGTCCAGTCTTTTGCCAGCCCTGGCACCACTTTCAGGTGCTCGTCCACGTCCACCAGCCTGTCACACAGCGAGGCGAAGACAAAGCGGCCATAATAGGTGCGCGCCAGGTGAGGATCGAGCATATCGGGATCAGCACCGAGGCCGATGCGCAGCACGGTTTCAGACTGCGCAGGCAGCGCCGCGCCCAGCAACATAACACTTCCCAGTACGGTCAAAAGAGAATTTCGCATTGTCATTATCATGAGTTCCTGGCTGGAAGAGAGGAGTGGGTTGCCGCGTGTTCGAACAGCGCGCGGCGTCGCAAAAAGGCTGCCGATGGCGGTGCTATCTGGATAACACTGCGATCGCGGTTGATCTCCTGCCAGCGATGGCAGGCCACCTGACGTCCACCTTCCAGAACCTGATCGATCGGCTCTACCTGGCGGCATTCATCCGTGACGTAAGGACAGCGAGTGTGGAAACGACATCCGCTGGGGGGATCCGCCGGATTCGGCAAATCGCCCTGTAGCAAGGGGGTATCGCGCTGGGCACCCGGCTGCATCTGCGGAGCAGAGGCAATCAACGCCTGGGTATAGGGATGCAGCGGCGCGTCAAAAATTTCATCTACCGTCGCCAGCTCGACGATCTGCCCGAGGTACATGACGGCTACGCGGTCGCTCATGTGGCGGATCACCGCCAGGCCGTGCGCCACGATGACCATGGTCAGACCCAGCTGATGTTTTAGACTTTCCAGCAGGTTGACCACCTGCGCCTGAACCGAGACATCCAGCGCCGAGACAGGCTCATCCCCCAGCAGCAGCTTTGGCCCCGAAGCCAGTGCGCGTGCGATCCCGATACGTTGACGCTGCCCACCGGAAAACTCGTGGGGATAGCGCTCCGCCCAGGCGGCCGGTAATCCAACGGTTTTTAATAGCTCCACCACCCGGTGTTGACGATCGGCTTTTTTCATATCCTGATGCAGCCACAGCGGCTCACCGACGATCTGCTCCACCGTCATGCGCGGGTTTAGCGAGGCAAAGGGATCCTGAAAGATAATTTGCAACTCACGACGCAGCTGGTTCAGACGGGAACCCGAAGCATGGGTGATCTCCTCGCCCTGATAAAAAACGCGCCCTTCACTCGCCGCCAGCAGACGTAGCAATAGACGGCCCAGGGTCGATTTACCCGAGCCCGACTCGCCGACTATCGCCAGCGTTTCGCCAGGCATAACCGAGAGCGAGACCCGATCCACCGCGGTGACAAAGCGCTGTGGGGCAAAGAGCTTTTTCGGCCCGGGGAAGAGTTTGCTCAGATCGCGAGCTTCCAGAATGGGTGTGGTCATGCAATTTCTCCCAGGGCGATGTGCTGCTCAAGCGGTACGCGGAAACAGGCAACCTGATGGCCCGCGCCCAGCGTACTGAGCTGCGGTTTTTCGTTATGGCAGCGAGTCTGCGCAAACGGACAGCGCGTGGCGAAACGACAGCCTTCAGGCATGGATTGCGGCAAAGGTACCGCACCAGGAATGGTCGAGAGCTGGCCTTTGCGGGCGCCCATCGAAGGGATAGAGCCCATCAGTCCGATGGTATACGGGTGTTGCGGGTCGGCAAAAATCGCCTCAACGCTCCCCTGCTCGACCACCTGCCCGGCATACATTACGGCCACCTGCTGCGCGACCTCCGCCACCACGCCAAGATCGTGGGTGATCATCAGCACGGCGGTGCCGGTCTCGTCTTTAAGGGTGTTTAGCAGCGTCAGGATCTGGGCCTGAATAGTCACGTCCAGCGCGGTCGTTGGTTCATCGGCAATCAGCAGACGCGGATGATTGATCAACGCCATCGCAATCATCACGCGCTGGCGCATGCCACCCGAGAGCTGATGCGGATACGATTTCAGGCGCATTTCTGCCGCCGGGATCTGCACCTTTTCCAGAATCAGTCGTGCAACGGCCATCGCTTCAGGCTTAGAAACCTTCTGATGGCGCATGACCGCCTCGCTAAGCTGATCGCCCAGGGTAAAGGCCGGGTTGAGCGAGGTCATCGGCTCCTGGAAGATCATTGCCATTTCGCTGCCGCGCAGGTCGGCGTATTCACGCGCCGAGAGTTGGCGCAGATCATGGCGTCGAAACTGCATCTCACCGCTAACAATTTGCGCGCTTGAGGGGAGCAGCCCCATTAGCGCCAGCGACGTAATGCTCTTTCCGCAGCCTGATTCTCCCACCAGCGCCAGGGTTTCCCCCGCTTTAACGCTGAGTGAAATACCGTCCAGCACGCTGACCGGCGAGCCGGCGAACTTGACGTTGAGATTATGCAGACGCAGTACTGGCGCGGTCTCCTTAAAAGGGATTGTCGTCATAGCAGGGGAGCATCCTCAAAGTTGATCGCCTGGATCAGGGCGGTTTGCAGACTCAGCAGATGCTCGCGCATAGCGGCAGCAGCTTCGTTGGGCTGGCGATGAATGATCGCCGTGATGATTTTGTGGTGATGGTCGTTATAAACGTCGACGCGCTCCGGCGTACGCGCCATTTCACGCAGATGCTGCCAGGCAGGATCGCGTCTGACGGCATCGATGGCGTCAAAGAGGCCAAGCATCAGGCGATTACCTGCGGCTTCGGCGATGGCGCGGTGAAAAGCGCTGTCCCACAGTTCATTCAGATCGCGGTCGTCCGGGCTGACCTTGTCGATACGTTCAAGCATGCGCTGCATCAGCGCGAGGTTTTCCCTGGTGGCACGCAGTGCCGCAAGACGGGCTAAGCCGGGTTCGAGCTGCAGACGGGCTTCCATGACCTCCAGCAAATTGGTCTGCTGAACCAGCCCCTGCAAGGCTAAGGGTTCAACGGGTGCGGCGGGGCCAATAAACGTGCCCTTGCCCTGCTTGCGCCAGATACGCCCTTCCTCTTCCAGCACATCCAGCGCACGACGAACTTCCCGTCGCCCTACGCCGAGTTTTTCCGACAGCTCACGTTCAGTGGGCAGCGGAATGCCTGGTGTTGACTCATGCTGGTTGATAAGCCCGCGCAGTTGCTCAAGCGCGGTACTGGAATTTGCCAGAAATCCGGACGTTTTTTCCATATTGGTTCGCCTGCTTTCATCATTACTTTATTTTTATTAACAATAAGTTATTGATATAGATTTTTACTTATTGCCTTAATGATTAAGCAATTAACGAACCAATTACGCATTGGTTCAGGAAATTTCTGGGATCGCTCAGATAAGCTGATGATAAAAAAAGGGTTATTTCTTTACAGAAATGTTACATCGAGAAACGAATAAAAAGCCCGCAGACGATAAAACGCACAATAACAGTGCAAATATTGCACCAAAAAGCTGCAATTGTTAATAAATTGCACCATTTAAATTAATTAAATGTTAACAAAAAGGAATAGTGAGATAAGAAAGAGAGGGGATAGAAAGGACAGACAGAGTAGAAACGACGAAGGCCTGAATCATTTCTGATTCAGGCCTTCTGAATGTTGGCGGAACGGACGGGACTCGAACCCGCGACCCCCTGCGTGACAGGCAGGTATTCTAACCGACTGAACTACCGCTCCGCATTGTTCCCTTGGGAACGAGGCGAATATTACGGTCTGCCTCAGACCCCGTCAATGCTTTTTCTCTTGTTTTTAATCGTTTGCTGCAAAAATCGCCCACCCGATGATATTAACAGCAAAAAAGCAGGCTTTATGCCCGCCAGAGGCAGCTCCCACCCTTCTTTTGCACCAGATCGAGACGTGATTCGTGATTTACCAGCTCCTCATCACCTGCCCGTATAACCCGCAGATTGCTCGCCTGACGAACAAGACGCTGAATGCCGCCTTCGTTTTGCTGCTGCTGTGCGTCATTATCGCTGCCAAACTTTAACAGCGTTTGACCACCGGTCATCGTTAGCCAGACATCGGCCAGGATCTGGGCATCGAGCAGTGCGCCGTGCAGCGTTCGCTTGGTGTTATCGATTTCGTAGCGCGAGCACAACGCATCCAGGCTGTTACGCTTGCCCGGGAACATTCTTCTTGCCAGCGCCAGGCTGTCGGTCACCTTACAGAAGGTATCCGTTTTAGGAATGCCGCGATTAAGCTTACTGAACTCATAGTCCATAAAGCCGATATCGAACGATGCGTTATGAATGATCAGCTCTGCGCCGGTGATGTATTCAAGAAAGTCGTCGGCGACGTCAGCAAAGGTGGGCTTATCGAGCAGAAACTCATCGGCGATACCGTGAACGCCAAAGGCTTCAGGATCAACCAGCCGGTCTGGCTTGAGGTAGACATGGAAATTGTTGCCGGTAAGACGACGGTTGATGACCTCGACCGCCCCGATCTCGATTATCTTGTGGCCTTCATAGTGCGCCCCGATTTGGTTCATACCGGTGGTTTCAGTATCGAGGACGATCTGTCGTGTAATTGCAGTGCTCATAGCGGTCATTTATGTCAGACTTGTCGTTTACCGATCGTTTCAAAACAGGAAGTCTACCAGAGATGCGTAAACAGGTAGAAATTTTCACCGATGGATCTTGCCTTGGCAATCCCGGCCCTGGCGGCTATGGCGCGATTCTCCGGTATCGCGAGCATGAAAAAACCTTCAGCGAAGGCTACCGGCTCACCACCAATAACCGCATGGAGATGATGGCGGCTATTGTGGCGCTGGAGGCCTTAAAAGAGCATTGCGATGTAGTGCTCAGCACCGACAGCCAGTATGTGCGCCAGGGGATCACCCAGTGGATCCATAACTGGAAGAAACGCGGCTGGAAGACAGCAGATAAAAAACCCGTTAAGAACGTCGACCTGTGGAAACGTCTTGATACCGCACTAAGCCAGCACCAGATTACCTGGGAGTGGGTTAAAGGCCATGCGGGACATCCAGAGAACGAACGCTGTGATGAGCTGGCGCGGGCAGCGGCAATGAATCCGGTTCATGAAGATGTGGGTTATCAGCCGGAGGCTTGATCAAGGCTTCCGGTATTGCCGGGTGGCACCCACAGCCTGACGCAGCGGCGTTTTGCTTTTGCTCTGTTTCATCGGATTAAGCGTGAGCGGGATAGTCCGCTTGCGCGCCACAATGACCTGCATGCAGCCCAGCGCCGGGAAATGCGTGCTAAGCAACTTCCCGCCCCGCCGCGTCCAGGGTAAAACCTGGAAACCGCTGTGATACATCACTTCAAAGTTGAGTAATGAGAGCCAGTCCAGCTGGCGCATCATCGTAAACATGCGGCTGTTATAGGGCGGTGTGCGACGCAATACGGGCACCAGCTTGCGCAGCCCCATCAGACTCATCGGGTTAAAACTGCTTAAAATCAGCCAGCCATCATCGATAAGCACCCGATCGGCTTCCCGCAGAAGACGGTGAGGATCGCCACACCAGGGTAAGGTATGCGCCAGCAGACAAGCATCGACAGACTTTTCGGCAAAAGGCAGGTGCAATGGATTGGCTTTGACTTGTAGCGGCTGACCAGCCAGAGAGACACTCACCTGGTGCGAGATAGCACAGCATTCCGAGTTGATTTCCGCGCTTAAATTGCCAATCTTAAGCAGGTGAAAACCATACATTTTTGCAAACCAGGGTTTGAGTTGCTGCTCGAGCGCTTCGCGGTAGTATTCACCCCAGGGCAAATCGGCCCATCGCTCCGGTGGTGAGACTGTCTGAGGTATCCTTGCCGGTTTCATCAACACACCCGCTACGTAGTCAGAGGTAATAAATGAATCTTATCAGTATTCCCGCGTTTCAGGACAACTACATCTGGGTTTTGACCAATGATACAAACCATTGTGTGATCGTTGATCCCGGCGAAGCCGCGCCAGTTCTGCAGGCGATTGAGGAGAACCAGTGGCAGCCTGACGCCATTCTGTTAACGCATCATCACCATGACCACGTGGGCGGCGTGACGGCGCTGCGCGCTAAATTCCCGCATCTTGTGGTATATGGCCCCGCTGAAACGCAAGATAAGGGTACGACACGCGTAGTAGAAGATGGCGATAAGATCCTCATACTGGGGTCGGAGTTTTCCGTAATTGCTACACCAGGTCACACTTTGGGACATGTTTCTTTCTTCAGTTTCCCTTATCTTTTTTGCGGTGACACGATGTTCTCTGGCGGCTGCGGAAGACTTTTTGAAGGTACGCCAGCCCAGATGTATCAATCCTTCCAAAAAATAAATGCGCTTCCTGACGAGACGTTAATTTGTTGTGCGCATGAATATACATTAGCAAATATGAAGTTTGCCCGACACATTCTGCCTGAGGATCGGGCGATAAACGATTACTACCATAAAGTTAATGAGTTACGTGCAAAAAACCAAAAAACACTCCCTGTTATTCTGAAAAATGAACGTAAAGTTAATGTTTTTCTACGAACGGATGATCCTGTTTTAATTGATAAAATCAACAAAGAAACAACTGTGCAACACCCTGAGGGCTGTTTCGCATGGTTGAGGGCTAAGAAAGACAACTTTTAACAATTGCGGGTTGCCTTTTCAAAAATTGGTCGTTATCATCGCTCGTCTTTTAAGCAACTATTGACACACACATGAAGGCAAAAGCGATTTTACTCGCCTCTGTCCTGCTTGTGGGTTGCCAGGCGTCTCAGAACACTGGCAACGTACAACAGCACGCACAGAGCCTTTCTGCAGCTGGTCAAGGGGAAGCAGGGAAGTTTACAAGTTCGGCGCGATGGATGGACGATGGGACGTCATTTGCGCAGGAACAGGACTTGTGGGCCTCTATTGGCGACGAGCTAAAGATGGGAATTCCGGAAAACAGCCGGATACGCGAACAGAAACAGAAGTATTTAAGAAATAAGAGCTATCTCCACGATGTAACTTTACGGGCAGAGCCGTATATGTACTGGATAGCCGGGCAAGTTAAGAAACGTAACATGCCGATGGAGCTGGTACTCCTACCCATAGTGGAGAGCGCTTTTGACCCACACGCAACGTCTGGTGCCAATGCCGCAGGTATTTGGCAGATCATACCGAGCACAGGGCGCAATTATGGTTTAAAACAGACTCGCAGCTACGATGCGCGTCGTGATGTGGTCGCCTCAACTACGGCCGCTCTCGATATGATGCAGCGTCTGAACAAGATGTTTGACGGTGACTGGCTGCTAACTGTCGCGGCTTACAACAGCGGTGAAGGTCGTGTACTGAAGGCAATGAAAGCGAATAAAGCGCGTGGCAAACCCACGGACTTTTGGTCGCTTCCACTGCCACGGGAAACCAAACTGTATGTCCCAAAAATGCTGGCTTTGAGCGATATTCTCAAAAACAGCAAACGTTATGGGGTGCAGTTACCGACTTCCGACGAGAGTCGGGCACTGGCGAGAGTGCGTCTGAGCAATCCTGTAGAACTTAAGCAGGTTGCCGATATGGCGGGCATCTCGGTGACGAAACTGAAAGCCTTTAACGCTGGCGTGAAGGGTACGACGTTAGGTAACAGTGGTCCGAAATACGTGCTGGTGCCGCAGAAGCATGCAGAACAGTTACGTAACTCGCTGGCGTCTGGTGAAATCGCTGCGGTGCAGTCAACCCTGCTCGCCGATAACTCACCGGTCAGTAGCCGTAGCTATAAGGTTCGTTCAGGCGATACGCTTTCGGGCATCGCTTCACGACTCGGCGTGAGCAGCAAAGATTTGCAGCAGTGGAACAATCTGCGTGGTTCAAACCTGAAGGTAGGTCAGAACCTGACCGTTGGTGCGGGTACTAGCGCGCAGCGTCTTGCCCGCAACAGCGATAGCATTACCTATCGTGTTCGCAAAGGTGATTCGCTCTCCAGTATCGCGAAAACGCACGGCGTAAACATCAAAGATGTGATGCGCTGGAATGATGATACTGACAACCTGCAGCCAGGCGACCAGTTGACGTTGTTTGTAAAAAACAACGCAACGCCAGACTCCTGATAACAGGCGCAGAAAGAAAAAGGCACCGATTCCCCTCGGTGCCTTTTTTTATTTAGCTGGCCTCTTGCGCCTCAGCAAAAAGGGTATCGCTGGTAAAAGAGCCGTCACTCTGCAGTTCGAAGTACGCTTTCACTTCAGCGGATGCGCTCTGCTGATAGAGTCGAATCGCCTGGCTCAGTGCTTCTGGCGTGCGCATTCTGGCGATCCAGGAGCTGAACTCCAGCGGTAAGCGATCGGTCACCATCGTGCGAGCTATTAATCCCGCTTCGGTCATCCACGTTAACCATTCGCCGCTACTGTAGTTACGTACGTGCGAGGTATCGCGCAGCGCTTCGACGGTCTGTAACCAGATATCACGTACCGGGTGGCCTGGCGCCATCACGTCCATAATGATGAAAATACCGCCAGGTTTCAGTACCCGCTTAACCTCGCGCAGCGCCTGTCCGACGTCATGCCAGTGGTGTGCTGAATAGCGGCTGATCACCACGTCGAAGCTCCCCTCGGCAAACGGCAATGATTCTGCATACCCTTGTCGGGTAGTCACATTGGTCAGCCCTTTTTCCTTTGCTGCCGCGTTAACCACATCGAGCATCTGGCTGGATAAGTCATAGGCGGTCACCCCTGCAACCTGCCCGGCGGCAATAAAGCTGGCGTGCCCTGCCCCACAGCCTAAATCCAGTACCTGGGCGTCTGGAAATGAGGCGAGACGCTCGCCCAGACGCACTAAATCGCGTCCCGACGCGTGTACTGCACTTGTCAGATAAGCGCTTGCCTGTGAACCGAACTGTTTTTCTACGTTGTCATGATGGGATTGTGTTGTCATCGTACTGTCCTTTGTTGTTAGAAAAAAGAAAGGGCAGCACCTCACCAGCACAGGTCTGCCCCACGGCAGACCTGACGAACCATTACTTCTCAGGTTTGCCGGGACTGAATTCAACTAGTAGAGGATTATGGTCGGAAGCGCGCGTAACCAGTACAGAGGCTTCGTGCACGTTCAAACCACGATAGAAGACGAAATCGAGAGGACGACCGAACGCTTTGCGGCGCTGATCATCGGTAAAACGCACTTCGCGCAGTGACATTTCACGGGCAAAGCGATACAGCGCATTCATCCGCGGGCGGCTCCAGGCATTGAAATCACCGGCCATGATAATCGGCCCGCTATGGTGAGCAATTTGATCGCCTATTGGAAGTAACTGCTTACTGTAGACATCGACGCCCAGACTGAAATTCACGGCGTGTATGTTTACGACCATCAGTAAACGGGTGTCAGGCAATGGGTAGACCGTGACCAGTGCCGATTTGGCCAGCCGCAAAATAGGCTCTCGCTCGCGTAGCGGACAACAGTAGACCGGGTGTGCAGCAGAGAGCGTCATCACGCCGGAGGGATGCTGCGGCAGGACAAAGGCCGGAACCTGATCGGCAGCCAGGTAATTTGTGGTAGCGAATCTGACCAGCTCAGGGGTCGTTTGCGCCTCCTGCAGTAACACCAGATGCGCATCCTTGCCGAAGTTCTTCAGAACAGATAACCATTCGGCGCGTTGCTGCTTAAAAATGTTCCACACCAGCACGCGAATTTTTTCGTCGCTGCTTAACGGCGCACCGGCTGGCAATGCCTGGCCGATAGTCGCAAACGAGCCCGGAGGTAAAATTCTCTCCGCTGGCTGTCCGGCTACATAGCGCATGGCATAGGTATTCTTTCGCACTGTTGAAAACGGCCTCAGTCTCATGGACCGCCCAAAAAACGGGCGGGTACTATTGTTATAAGGTTTTCAGGTCACACTTTCAATGCAATGGGTGAGAAACATTTAATGGGTTTATGAAAGCTGCCGCATAACCGTTGATAGTCCTGATGCTTTATCAGGACTATCACTTCGCTAAACCAAAAGGATCAAATGATTGACTAGCCTTCAGACGCATTTTTCAGAACGGGGCTGTCGGTCTTATCCAGACGGCCGCTGATGCCAACCAGCACCAATGCAGCCAGAACAATAAGGGAACCTATCCATGGCGTTTGCGCTAACCCAGCATGCTGTACCGTTTGTCCGCCAACGATCGACCCCAGTGCGATACCAATATTGAATGCCGCGATATTCAGGCCAGATGCCACATCTACCGCGTTCGGGGCATACTGCTCCGCTTTCTGCACGACATAGACCTGCAGGCCCGGAACATTACCAAAGGCAAAAATCCCCATGACCAGTACAGTTGCCAGCGCGGCATATTGAATCGACGCAGTAAACTGGAACACCATCAGTAATATCACCAGGGCTGCAAAAATAATCTTCAATGCCGGCACGGCACCCTGTTTATCCGCAAGTTTACCGCCCCAAATATTGCCTATCGCGACAGAGACACCATAACCCAGCAGGATCCAGCTCACTGCGCTGGGGGAAAAGCCAGCCAGGTTCTGCATCATAGGTGCCAGGAAGGTAAACGCCGTAAACACGCCACCATAACCGAGGGCGGTAATGACATAAATGATCAACAGTCTCGGGTGTGTGAGCACTTGCAGTTGCTCACGCAGTGTCGCCGCTGTACGACCC
This sequence comes from Leclercia sp. UBA2479, assembly GCF_002341985.1. NCBI lineage: Bacteria > Pseudomonadati > Pseudomonadota > Gammaproteobacteria > Enterobacterales > Enterobacteriaceae > Leclercia > Leclercia sp. UBA2479. The sequence continues at coordinate 541,853 of NZ_DDPB01000013.1, forward strand.
GGAATATTTGATGGGATCAATAACACACTGCTCACTAACGCAATGACGCCCAGTAAAGAGACCGCAAGAAACGTCTCACGCCAGCCGAAGTGCTGCCCAATAAAGGTCCCCAGCGGTACTCCCGTTACCAGCGCGACCGTTAATCCGCCAAACATAATGGCAATAGCCGATGCGGCTTTCTCTTTCGGCACTAAGCTTGTCGCTATGGTCGAACCAATCGAGAAGAACACCCCATGAGCCAGGCCGGTAAGCAGGCGCGCAATCACCAGCGTCGTATAATCTGGCGCCTGCCAGGCAAGCATGTTCCCGGCGGTGAAAAGTACCATCAGCCCTATGAGTAACTGCTTTCTCGGCAAACGGCTTGTGAGCGCGGTCAGGACTGGCGCGCCGATGGCGACGCCGAGCGCATAGATGGAAACCAACAACCCCGCTGAAGGCAGCGTAATAGCAAGTTGTTCGGCGATGGTAGGGACTAAACCTACGATAACAAATTCGGTCGTGCCAATTGCAAAGGCACTGATCGTCAGGGCAAGTAATGCCAGTGGCATAATAACTCCGTCTCATCAGGATTAAGATGACACGTAGTATGCGTTAGTGCTTAAATAACAAAAATGGTCAAAGTATCAATATAATTTTGCGGAAATAGCAACAATGAAAGCAACCTCAGAAGAGCTGGCAATCTTTGTCGCCGTGGTCGAAAGCGGAAGCTTTAGTCGTGCTGCGGAGCAGCTTGGGCAAGCCAACTCAGCAGTAAGTCGGTCAGTGAAGAAGCTTGAGATGAAGCTTGGCGTCAGCTTGTTAAACCGCACGACGCGGCAACTCAGCCTGACGGAAGAGGGAGAGCGCTATTTCCGCCGGGTGCAGTCCATACTGCAGGAGATGGCAGCGGCAGAAACCGAGATCATCGAGAGCCGTAACACACCGCGCGGGTTATTACGCATTGATGCCGCCACGCCGGTCGTGCTGCATTTCCTGATGCCGCTCATCAAACCTTTCCGTGAACGTTATCCTGAAATGACGCTTTCGCTGGTCTCCTCAGAGACATTTATTAATCTTATTGAGAGAAAGGTTGATGTCGCCATTAGGGCGGGTACATTAACCGACTCCAGCCTCCGCGCTCGCCCTCTGTTTAAAAGTTATCGTAAGATTATTGCTTCTCCGGCCTATCTTGAAGAATTTGGCGAACCCGCAACGGTGAACGATCTCAAACGACATATGTGCCTGGGTTTTACCGAGCCTTTGTCCCTGAATACGTGGCCGCTAGCCTGCCATGACGGGCAGCTACATGAAATTGAGTGTGGATTGTCTTCCAACAGCGGAGAGACGCTAAAACAGCTCTGTCTGGAGGGAAATGGGATCGCTTGTCTGTCTGACTACATGATTGATAAAGAAATAGCCCGAGGCGAGCTGGTAGAGTTGATGGCAGATAAACGTCTGCCCGTTGAGATGCCTTTCAGTGCCGTGTACTACAGCGACAGAGCGGTAAGCACGCGGATCCGCGCCTTCATTGATTTTCTGAGTGAACGTATAAAAACAGCTCCCGAAGGAGCTGAGTAAGGGTTCAGAGAGCCAGAAAACATTAATCCCAGTCTGGCGCTAATCCCTCCGGACTCACCAGACGATCGTTACACTCTAGCGCCGCGATCGCTTTTCTATCTTCGTCATCCAACTTGAGATCCTGCGCCAGCAGGTTGCTCGCCAGATTCTCACGTTTAGTCGAGGAAGGGATCACCGCGAATCCTTCTCCTAAAGCCCAGGCCAGAATGATCTGAGCTGGTGTCGCATTATGTTTGTCGGCGATACGAACAATAACGTCATCTTTTAGCGCTTTACCATAAGCCAGGGTCATATAAGAGGTGATATGGATACCGTGCTCTTTTGCCCAGCTCACTACTTTGCGATTCTGCAGATAGGGCGATAATTCAATCTGATTCGTTGCAATATTCTCCGCGCCCACGGCTGCAATGGCTTTTTCCATCAGTGGAATGGTGAAGTTAGAGATCCCGATCTGGCGAGTCAAACCCTGTTCTTTCGCTTCCAGCAGTGCCTGCATGAACGTTTCGACAGAGACCGCATCGTTTGGCGAAGGCCAATGGATTAGGGTCAAATCAACGTATTCAGTACGCAGCTTCTTCAGACTCTCTATGAGGCTTGGGATCAGCTTTTCTTTGCTGAGATTCTCGGTCCAGATTTTGGTGGTGATAAAAAGCGCGTCACGCGGTATACCGCTCTCTTCAATGGCCTGGCCAATGGCCGCTTCATTATCATAAATCTGCGCCGTATCAATGGTGCGATAGCCCAGTTCAAGGGCAGTTTTTACCGACGCGATAACAACGTTGTCTTTCAGACGGAAAGTGCCCAGACCAAGTGCAGGGATAGTCATGTCATTCCTCATAAATCATTTTGTTATTAAGTGAGGAAGATTATCGCTGCTGTCGTTATGCAGAAAAAGATCGTGAAACGCAGAGGATTTTTGCTGTTCAAGCAATAATAATAGCGCGGACGAAAAAAAAGCCCTGAGCAGATGCTCAGGGCTTTCAATAAGTGGCGGAACGGACGGGACTCGAACCCGCGACCCCCTGCGTGACAGGCAGGTATTCTAACCGACTGAACTACCGCTCCACCGTATTCTTTTTGTAAACACCGGGTTAGTGCACCGGC
>NZ_DDPB01000007.1:0-123022 GCF_002341985.1 Leclercia sp. UBA2479
GGCGCTGGCGCATACTGTTGACGAGGCGGTTCCGCCTCCGGCATAACGCTCGGCGTAAACAGCGGCTCGCTCGGGGTGTCATTCACCAGATCTTTCATTGGTGAAAATTCAAAGTCCGACAACGAGAAGGGATTCGCGCCTGACGGCTGCTCGCCTGAATAGCGCTGCTCTTGAGAGGCAGCAAACTGGCGAGCCAGTTCTGCTTCGGCAGCGTCATCTTCTTCGTTCTGAGACGCGTAAGGCTGCACCTCAGTCTGGTACTCTTCACCATAGCGCTGCTGTTGTTGCGCAGCAAACTGGCGAGCCAGCTCATCCTGATGCAACTCATCAGCCTCATCGTATTCCGCATCCACCCTTTTTTCTTCTGGCTGACGCTGTTGAGAGGGGATCTTAATCCCGAAAGAGGCGGAAGCCAGCTCACGCCGGGTTGGGACGCGGACGCGGTTCGGGCGAGGCAGTTGCGGGCCAATGCCCTCTTTCACCTGGGCGCGCGGCGCACCGGATCCGCCTGTGGCGAGGCTAAAGACAGGTGCAGCGGCCGCTGCGGCTGCGGTTGCTGAAACAGTAGCCTGCTTCACGCCGGCTGCCGCCGGAGAAACGGAGGCCGTCGGATCAACCTCTGGCATCGCCGTTGCAGAAACGGGTTGCGAAGAGACTGGTGCAGAATTCGGCTCCGGCACCGGTTGATACCAGGCTGCAAGCTGTTCACGTTCGCGAGCACGGCGCTCTTCGACCTCTTCGAAATAGTACATAGGCGGACGAGCCGGCCTGGTCTCTTCCACTTCAGGCTCGGGTTGCGGCGCAACGTACGGTTGTTCAGTCGCTAACGGTTGCTGCGGCGCGACCGGCTCTTGATACGGCTGAGCAACGGGTTGTTCATAGTCTTGATAAGGTTGCGGCTCGTAAACCGGCTCTGGCTGATAAGGTTGCTGCCACGGCTCCTGTTGAACCGGCACATAGCTCTGCGGCTCAGGGGCAATTGTCGGCTCAGGGGTATGAACGCCAGGGGCAGTTTGCCAGTCAACCAGCGGCTGCTGCACTGCTGATTCGGGTGCCGGTACGGGCGCAGAAGGTGTAACCGCCTCCACTGGCGCGGCCCAGGCTTGCGCTGCAGTGGTCGCAACCGCGGCGGCCGCTACAGGTTCAGTGACGGAATGGCCATTGAGCAGTGGATCGTATTCATCGTAATCGCCCGGCGTCGCACGATGGCCTGAAAAGAGCACATCGTCAGGGTCAACGGCTGCGCCGCCCGCGCTGTATGCAACCTGCTCGTCGTCATCCATCCGTTTACCGGAGAAGAGCGCCGCGTCGGTCTTGCGGGCTAACGGGTTGCTGAATTTCTCGGCGACACGTTTACGACGGGCCAATGCCCCACGCATGATGCGTGCGCGACGCGATTCACGCTGCTCGGCGTGCTCTTCGGCCTCTTCATAATCGTCTTCGTACTCATCTTCATCGACCCACGTATCGTCACGACGCGTACGATTACTGGCGAAGGTGAGAATGTTCAGAATCAGGCTGCCAATCTTCTCGGCAATGCTCACCCATGACCAGCCTGTAAACAGCGTCAGGCCTGCGGCCCAGATACAGAGCAACGCCAGCGTACCGCCGCTGCTGTGCAGCATCGGCTGCAGCGCGGTGCTTAGCAGACTGCCGATCACCCCGCCAGAGGCAAAATACCAGATATCGTCGGCGTTAATCGCCGCCAGCCCACAGGAGGTGAGGATCAGCGCCAGTGCCCCAATCAGGCGCAGCGAGACCGCAAAATAGTCGATGTACTCATCGTTCTGACGATGACGCCAGGCGAACCAGCATCCACCGATGATAATCACCGGGATGGTGTAGGCCATTACGCCAAAAATGAAGAACAGGGTATCCGCAAGCCAGGCACCGGGTATACCGCCCAGATTATGAATAGGCTCATGCCACGCGGTTTGTGACCAGCTGGGATCGGAAGGGTTGAAGCTGAGTAAGGCTGCCATTAGCCAGATGGCAAAAAGGGCAGTAACAATCAGTAACGCTTCAAGGAGTCGGCGCCCACTGCTTAGCTTAGATAAATTGACTTCTTTGTCTTCAGTATATTCCTGGCTCAAGAAAGGCTCTCCAGGTACCAGGCATTTCCTGCCTGTTTGCTAAAACGGACAACAGTGCCGGTAAACCGACACTGTTGCTGTATGGATTAACAGGAGTGTAACCAAAGTACGCTGATTTTGCACCTGTTCCGTGTTAGCGCGTCTTGATAACCAGACGATTGCTCTGCTTGACTTCTTCCATCACCACGTAAGTACGGGTGTCGTTCACGCCAGGCAGTCGCAGCAGGGTTTCACCCAGCAGCTTACGGTAAGCAGACATGTCAGGTACACGGGTTTTCAACAAGTAGTCGAAATCACCGGAAACCAGGTGACACTCTTGAATTTCTTCCAGTTTTTGCACAGCAGCGTTGAACTGTTCAAACACATCCGGCGCGCCACGATTCAGAGTAATCTCAACAAATACCAGAAGTGAGGCATCCAGATAATGCGGGTTAAGCAGAGCCGTATAGCCCTGAATGAAACCCTGTCTTTCCAGTCGGCGCACACGCTCGAGGCACGGCGTCGGGGAAAGTCCCACACGTTTTGAAAGCTCGACGTTGGAAATACGCCCATCCTTTTGCAATTCATTAAGAATGTTACGATCGATACGGTCGAGATCTTTGCCAGGGCGCTTCTTGCTATCTACCATTATTATTGTCTCTCTGTATTCCTTCCCTAACTCCTGCCAGGACCCTGTGCACTTCACTGTTCAGAGTCTATACCCGTCGTTAATCGCATCGCCTGTTTTGTAGTTTGCGCGATAGCAATTGGGGTTATGTGGTAAGAAGACCGTTGCCCGTGGGCTGTCATCAACATCACGTATGGCGTCTGTCCACACCATGCGTAGATTTCGCTGACCGGATAAAAATGGCGATTATGTGCATGACTATGCGCTACACAAAGACCGCATTTTTTTCTTCCTTGAATGTTTTCGCAAAAGCGCAGGGGATTGTCAAAGCAAAACATCGATTTTTAGTACAACATGCCGGATATTCATTACGACCGGGCATTAATCCTCATTTTATCGCCTTACTTTCGACCGATTGTTCATGCGTTGTTCGCACAAAAGGTTGATCGCGGGGACGATTGATTGCTGGTTGCTATTGCACATATCGTTAACAAAATCGCTGTGCCCTTTTTTTAAAGCGACAAATTCCCTACAATCGCGGGAAATGTCTGCCAACAACAATGGGGATCTCATGGGCACGGCCAAACACAGTAAGCTGCTAATCCTTGGTTCTGGACCTGCGGGATACACCGCAGCGGTCTATGCTGCACGCGCTAACCTGCAACCGGTACTGATCACGGGCATGGAAAAAGGCGGTCAGTTGACCACCACAACCGAAGTGGAAAACTGGCCAGGCGATCCGAATGACCTGACCGGGCCGCTGCTGATGGAACGTATGCACGAGCACGCGACCAAGTTCGAAACCGAAATTCTGTTCGATCACATCAACAAGGTCGATCTGCAAAACCGTCCGTTCACGCTGACCGGTGATAGTGGTGTTTACACTTGTGATGCGCTGATCATCGCTACGGGGGCTTCTGCTCGCTATCTGGGCCTGCCTTCAGAAGAGGCTTTCAAAGGACGCGGCGTATCCGCCTGCGCCACCTGCGACGGATTCTTCTACCGCAATCAAAAAGTGGCGGTCATCGGCGGCGGCAATACTGCCGTGGAAGAGGCGCTTTATCTGGCAAATATTGCTTCGGAAGTGCATCTGATTCACCGTCGTGAAACCTTCCGCGCGGAAAAAATCCTGATCAAGCGTCTGATGGATAAAGTGGCCAGCGGCAATATCGTGCTGCACACTAACCGCACGCTGGAAGAGGTGACCGGCGACCAGATGGGCGTTGCTGGCCTGCGTATCCGCGATACTCAGAACACCGATAACGTAGAGTCGCTGGAAGTGGCGGGCCTGTTTGTTGCCATCGGCCACAGCCCAAACACCGGCATCTTCGAAGGACAGCTTGAGCTGGAAAACGGCTACATCAAAGTGCAGTCCGGTATTCACGGTAATGCGACCCAGACCAGCATCCCGGGCGTGTTCGCCGCAGGTGACGTGATGGACCACATTTATCGTCAGGCAATCACTTCTGCGGGCACCGGCTGTATGGCTGCGCTGGATGCAGAACGTTACCTTGATGGGCTGGCTGAACAGAGCAAATAATCTTTACAAGTCAGTAACAAACGTAAATAAAGGCGGCCATAGGTCGCCTTTATTTTTCCTGGCGTGTAACATTGCCGTGCCTAATTTCTGATAACTTCACCTGCAAAGCACGCAATGGAAAAAACCCGTCAACAAGAGTTAACTCGCTGGCTGAAACAGCAAAGCGTTATTTCCCGCCGCTGGCTGAATATTTCCCGACTTCTGGGTTTTATCAGCGGCCTGTTGATTGTCGGTCAGGCCTGGCTGCTGGCCCGCATTCTTAGCATGATGATAATGGAGAACATACCGCGCGAGGCGCTGTTATTGCCCTTTGTCGTGCTGATGCTGGTCTTTATTCTGCGTGCGTGGGTCGTCTGGCTGCGTGAGCGGGTGGGTTTTCATGCGGGGCAGCATATACGCTATGAGATTCGCCGCCAGGTGCTGGACAGACTCCAGCAGGCGGGCCCCGCCTGGATTCAGGGCAAGCCGGCCGGGAGCTGGGCGACCCTCATCCTTGAGCAAATTGACGATATGCACGACTACTATGCTCGCTATCTTCCACAGATGGCGCTCGCCGCCTGCGTACCGCTGCTCATTGTTATCGCGATCTTCCCCTATAACTGGGTCGCGGCCCTGATTCTGCTCTGTACTGCCCCGCTTATTCCGCTATTTATGGCGATGGTAGGCATGGGTGCGGCCGATGCAAACCGCCGTAATTTTCTGGCGCTGGGCCGTCTGAGCGGGCATTTCCTCGATCGTCTGCGCGGTATGGAGACGCTGCGTGTGTTCGGCCGGGGCGATGCGGAAATCGAAAATATTCGCCTGGCCTCACAGGATTTCCGTCAGCGCACCATGGAAGTTTTACGTCTCGCCTTCCTCTCTTCCGGCGTACTGGAGTTCTTTACCTCCCTCTCCATTGCGCTGGTAGCGGTCTATTTTGGCTTCTCTTATCTCGGCGCCCTTGATTTTGGTCACTACGGCACGGCCGTTACGCTCTCTGCAGGTTTCCTGGCCCTGATTCTGGCACCAGAATTTTTCCAGCCGCTTCGCGATCTGGGAACCTTCTATCACGCCAAAGCGCAGGCCGTGGGTGCCGCCGACAGCCTGAAAACCTTCCTGGAGACGCCGCTTGCGCATCCGCAGCGCGGCGATGTCACGCTAAATACAACACAGCCGGTAGCCATTCAGGCTGAGGATTTCTGCGTATTATCACCTGAAGGTAAAGTGCTGGCAGGACCGCTGAATTTCACCCTGCACGCGGGTCAACGCGTAGTGCTTTTGGGTACCAGTGGTTCTGGCAAGAGCTCGCTGTTAAATGCGCTCTCCGGTTTTATGGCCTACAGCGGATCACTGCGCGTTAACCAGACCGAACTTTCGGCACTGGATCCCGACGAGTGGCGTGCCCATCTGAGTTGGGTTGGGCAAAACCCGCAGCTGCCTGCCGCCACGCTGCGCGAAAATGTCCTTCTGGCGCGCCCGGATGCCAGCGAAGAGGAGCTGAAATCGGTGCTCGATCGCGCCTGGGTCAGCGAATTCTTGCCGCTGTTACCCAACGGGGTGGATACCCGGGTGGGTGACCAGTCTGCCGGGCTCTCGGTAGGCCAGGCGCAACGTATCGCTGTCGCCCGCGCCCTGCTCAACCCCTGTCAGCTTTTACTGCTTGATGAACCGGGCGCCAGCCTGGATGCGCACAGCGAACAGCGGGTGATGTCCGCGCTGGATACGGCCTCGTTGCAGCAAACCACATTAATGGTGACGCACCAGCTGGAAGGCATTGCCGGATGGGACCAGATCTGGGTGATGGAAAATGGCCGTCTTGTCGAGCAGGGAGATTACGCCACGCTCGCTACGGCGCAGGGGCCCTTTGCCGCCCTGCTGGCCAATCGTCAGGAGGATATTTGATGCGCGCGTTATTGCCTTATCTTGCGCTTTATAAGCGTCATAAATGGATGCTAACCCTGGGCGTCGCTCTGGCGATTCTTACCCTGTTAGCCAGTATTGGCCTGCTTACCCTTTCCGGCTGGTTCCTCTCAGCGTCCGCCGTGGCTGGCTTTGCGGGGCTTTACAGCTTTAACTATATGCTGCCCGCTGCCGGGGTCCGCGGCACCGCCATCACCCGTACCGCCGGCCGCTATTTCGAACGTCTGGTGAGCCACGATGCCACCTTCCGCGTGTTGCAACACCTGCGCGTCGATACCTTCAGCAAACTCCTTCCCCTCTCCCCCGCCGGGCTGGCGCGTTATCGCCAGGGCGAATTGCTTAATCGCGTGGTGGCGGATGTGGACACGCTCGATCACCTCTATCTTCGGGTGATTTCGCCATTAGTGGGCGCGTTTGTCGTGATTGTGGTCGTGACGCTGGGGCTGAGCCTGCTTGATGTACATCTTGCGCTGGTGCTGGGCGGGATCATGCTGCTGACGCTGTTTTTACTGCCCCCGCTGTTTTATCGTGCCGGGAAAACAACCGGGCAAAATCTGACCCATCTGCGTGGCGAGTATCGCCAGCAACTGACAGCATGGCTGCAGGGGCAGGCAGAATTGACCGTATTTGGCGCCAGCCAGCGTTATCGTCATCAGATGGAGAATACCGAACTTAACTGGCACGAAGCCCAGCGCAAGCAGTCCGAACTGACGGCCCTTTCACAAGCGCTGATGCTGTTGATTGGTGGCGTTGCCGTGGTTGCGATGCTGTGGCTGGCCGCAGGCGGCGTGGGTGATAACACTCAGCCCGGCGCACTGATTGCGCTCTTTGTCTTCTGTGCGCTGGCCGCTTTTGAAGCGCTGGCCCCGGTCACGGGTGCGTTCCAGCATCTGGGCCAGGTTATCGCCTCTGCGCTGCGCATCACCGAAATCACTGGGCAGACGCCGGAAGTGCGCTTTAGCGAAACATCCTGTGAGTGTCCTGCCCGGCTATCGCTCACGCTCGAAAATGTCAGTTTTAGCTACGACGATAAAGCGCAAAAAGCGCTGGATAGTCTGAATCTGAACATTCCCGCGGGTGCACACGTTGCGGTGCTGGGGCGAACCGGCTGCGGAAAATCGACGTTGCTGCAGTTGCTCACTCGCGCCTGGGATCCGCAAGAGGGGGTTATTCGCTTTAATGACACCCCCCTGCCCCAGTTCAGCGAAGCTGCGCTGCGTAACGCCGTGAGCGTTGTGCCCCAGCGTGTTCATCTATTTAGCGCCACGCTGCGCGATAACCTGCTGCTTGCGGCCCCTGCCGCCAGCGATGAAAGACTCTGTGTCATGCTGGAAAAAGTGGGCCTGCATAAGCTGCTGGAAGATGAAGGGCTGAACAGCTGGCTCGGTGAAGGGGGGCGTCAACTTTCCGGCGGCGAACTGCGTCGTCTGGCGATTGCCCGCGCGTTGCTACATGACGCACCGCTTATGCTACTGGATGAACCTACCGAAGGGCTGGACGCGACGACAGAGAGCCAAATTCTCGATTTGCTGGCCAAAGAGATGCGCGGAAAAACCCTGGTGATGGTGACCCATCGCCTGCGTGGACTGGCTGCACTGGATCAAATAATTGTGATGGACAACGGACATATAATTGAGCAAGGTAGTCACGCAGAGCTGTTGGCGAAACAGGGTCGCTACTACCAGTTTAAACAACGTCTGTAGTCTACACCCGTCATACTTCGAGCTGCAGGTACGTTGGCTTTGTGACTAGATCCATCGCTGGGTCTGGTTTTGCGGTGGCGCTGCGAGCAGCGTTCAAATCTGCTCCCGGCAGATTCGTCGCTCACTCCAGTGACTTGCTGAGCGAGTCACCGGAGAATTGCGCCTATGCCGCTCTCCTGCAACGCGAAGTATTTGGGTTTATATTTGAACCGATCCTTACTCGCGTACTGGAGTTTTGCTGTCATGCGCCTGGTCCAGCTTTCTCGCCACTCTCTTGCGTTCCCTTCTCCGGAGGGAGCATTGCGTGAACCTAACGGCCTGTTGGCTCTCGGCGGCGATTTAGGCCCGTCGCGTCTTTTAATGGCTTACCAGCGGGGGATCTTTCCCTGGTTCTCTCCAGGCGATCCTATATTGTGGTGGTCACCCGATCCCCGGGCGGTACTCTGGCCCACGGAGTTTCATCTCAGCCGCAGCATGAAGCGCTTCCATAGCCGCTCCCCCTATCGCGTCACGCTTAATCACGCGTTTGGCAAGGTGATCGAGGGCTGTGCTAACGATCGGCATGAAGGGACCTGGATCACCCGTGAAGTGATTGATGCCTATCATCGTCTGCATGAGCTGGGTTATGCCCACTCTATCGAGGTATGGCAGGGAGATTCGCTGGTCGGGGGGATGTACGGCGTCGCTCAGGGGTCCCTGTTCTGTGGCGAGTCGATGTTCAGTCGCGCGGTGAATGCGTCAAAAACGGCCCTGCTGGTATTTTGCGATCATTTCGTGCAAAACGGCGGTCAGCTGCTGGATTGCCAGGTGCTGAATGACCACACCGCGTCATTGGGCGCCGTGGAGATTACCCGCCGCGAATATTTACAGCATCTTGAAACAATGCGTCCGCAAAAATTACCGCAAAACTTTTGGGTGCCCACTACGTTATTTATGCCTCGGGGATAAATGTTTTGCGCATATTTTTTTATCATGGTGCTATAATTGGTGCCGCAGAGTAGGTTCTGCCTGTTGCCCCGCCGCCGTTTGGGAATAGCTTGCATCAGATAACGTCCTGGCGTTTATCCTGTCTTCTCCCCTTTACGTATGCGCTTTTCGTACGGTCGTACCGTCACGTCGGGCAATGCGCCGAAGCTGCTTTGTTGCGTTTTAACCGCACAATTCTTTACTTAATTGATGAATTTCGGCATTATCTTGCCGGTTCAAAACTTGGTAGTGATACCCCAGAGGATTAGATGGCCAAAGAAGACAATATTGAAATGCAGGGTACCGTACTTGATACGTTGCCTAACACCATGTTTCGCGTAGAACTGGAAAACGGTCACGTGGTGACTGCACACATCTCCGGTAAAATGCGCAAAAACTACATCCGCATTCTGACGGGCGACAAAGTGACTGTTGAGTTGACCCCGTACGACCTGAGCAAAGGTCGCATTGTCTTCCGTAGTCGCTAATTGTTATTGCCTGCTAAGGCAGATGAATATTGAAAAAGGCCGGGATTATTCCCGGCCTTTTTTATTGCCTGCGCCTCTCCCTTTCCTCAGAGGAACCTTAAAAGGGGTCCCGTAATAGAGGTTTCCACTACCCTCGCGCTGGCATCGCTGATGCGGGGGAGAGGGTCAAAAAAGAGGCTTCTCAACCGCTATTCACTTCCCGGCATCGGGATCCCAAACGATGAGATCGAGAGGCATGGTGAGGAGAACAGTCATACTGTTTTGTTAGTGAGTAACCTTGAACACAAGGCAGTGCTCGCGCAGCGCGAGGCCATCACGCATAGACAGCGTCATATCGTGCAGCAAGCGGGTCAGATACGGCAGCATATCGCGGTCGAAATGGGAAACCAGTAGCACATGGTTTAGTGCCCGGCAGTAATCACACCGGCCCTCGGTCTCTTTCAGTCGCCACCCCTCTGGCAGATACTGCACCGACTCTTCATCGAACGCTACAGTCTGATAATCGCGCATTGCGCCTTCCAGCGTCTCTTTTACCCTTGCAAGATAAGCCCCCAGACAACGGCAAACCGGCTGAATTTGTGGCAGCGACGAGCTGTCGAGCAGAATTTCGGTCAGCAAAGTGCATCGTTCCGTAAGGGTCGCCAGATCCGGATAACGCGCTAGCTCGCTGTAGGGATAAACCAAAGGGGTGTTACTTTCCATTCATCCTCCTTAACGCATGTCTATCCGCACTCTCAGGACGCCACTTATACCGGTATAAAAACACTTTACCACTGTAATTATATCCAGCCATATTCTGTTCATTATTCTGGAAAGCGCCTCGCAAAATTCCAGCCTTGAGCGGTTGAGGGCAAAAAAAAGCCGGGTTGTTAACCCGGCTTGTTACTTTTCAGTGACGTTAGTGTGCCGCTTCCGGCTTATGCTTCTGCGCACTTTGGAAATCGTACGTCAGCTCATTTTTCGCCTGATCCAACGCCACGGTCACCTGACCGCCATCCACCAGCGAACCAAACAGCAGTTCGTTGGCCAGCGGTTTCTTCAGGTTATCCTGAATTACACGCGCCATCGGACGGGCACCCATCGCACGGTCATAGCCTTTCTCGGCCAGCCAGTTGCGGGCCTCCTGACTCACTTCCAGCGACACGCCTTTCTGATCCAGCTGAACCTGCAGCTCGACGATGAACTTATCCACCACCTGATGGATCACATCGGTAGAGAGGTGATCGAACCAGATAATGTTGTCCAGGCGGTTACGGAACTCCGGCGTAAAGATCTTCTTGATCTCTTCCATCGCATCGGTGCTGTTATCCTGGTGGATCAGGCCGATAGACTTACGCTCAGTTTCGCGTACCCCGGCGTTGGTGGTCATCACCAGCACCACGTTACGGAAGTCCGCCTTGCGCCCGTTGTTATCTGTCAGCGTCCCGTTATCCATCACCTGCAGCAGGATGTTGAACACGTCCGGGTGCGCTTTTTCGATCTCATCAAGCAGCAGTACCGCGTGCGGATGCTTGATCACCGCGTCAGTGAGCAGACCGCCCTGGTCAAAGCCTACATAGCCCGGAGGCGCACCGATCAAACGGCTCACGGTGTGACGCTCCATATACTCGGACATATCAAAGCGCAGCAGCTCGATACCCAGCGCTTTGGAGAGCTGTACCGTCACCTCGGTTTTCCCTACCCCGGTTGGGCCGGCGAAGAGGAAGGAACCGACAGGTTTGTGGTCATGCCCCAGCCCGGCGCGCGCCATCTTGATGGCTTCGGTTAAGGCCTCAATGGCTTTATCCTGTCCGAAGACCAACATTTTCAGACGATCGCCCAGGTTACGCAGCGTGTCACGGTCGCTCTGAGAAACGCTCTTCTCAGGGATACGCGCAATACGTGCCACCACGGACTCGATATCTGCCACGTTGACGGTTTTCTTACGCTTGCTGACCGGCATCAGGCGAGCGCGAGCGCCCGCTTCGTCGATCACGTCAATCGCTTTATCCGGCAGATGACGATCGTTAATGTATTTCACCGCCAGCTCTACCGCCGCACGCACCGCCTTCGCGGTATAACGCACATCGTGGTGCGCTTCGTATTTCGTTTTCAGACCATTGATGATCTGCACGGTCTCTTCAACCGACGGCTCGGTAATGTCGATTTTCTGGAAACGACGTGCCAGCGCACGGTCTTTCTCGAAAATGTTGCTGAACTCCTGATAGGTGGTAGAGCCCATCACGCGGATTTTACCGCTGGAGAGCAGCGGTTTAATCAGGTTGGCTGCATCCACCTGGCCGCCGGAGGCCGCACCTGCACCGATGATAGTGTGGATCTCATCGATAAACAGGATACTGCTGGTGTCCTGCTCCAGCTGTTTCAGCAAGGCTTTAAAGCGTTTTTCGAAATCACCGCGGTATTTGGTACCCGCAAGCAGAGAGCCGATATCCAGCGAATAGATGGTGCAATCGGCCATGATTTCCGGAACGTCGCCCTGAACAATACGCCAGGCGAGCCCTTCGGCAATCGCGGTTTTACCCACGCCCGACTCCCCCACCAGCAGCGGGTTATTTTTACGGCGACGGCACAGTACCTGGATAGCGCGCTCCAGCTCTTTATCGCGGCCAATCAGCGGATCGATACCGCCAACGCGAGCAAGCTGATTAAGATTGGTGGTGAAGTTTTCCATACGTTCCTCCCCGCCTGCTTGCTCTTCGTTATTGACCTGGTTGCTGGGATCCGATGGCTGATTCGGCTCGTCTTTACGCGTTCCGTGAGAGATAAAGTTCACCACATCGAGGCGGCTGACTTCATGTTTGCGCAGCAGATACGCAGCCTGCGACTCCTGCTCGCTGAAGATAGCGACCAGTACGTTAGCGCCCGTCACTTCGCTACGTCCGGAGGACTGGACATGGAACACCGCACGCTGCAAGACGCGCTGGAAGCTGAGCGTCGGCTGCGTGTCGCGCTCCTCTTCACTCACGGGCAGGACCGGTGTGGTTTGTTCGATGAAGGCTTCGAGTTCCTGACGTAGCGCCACCAGGTCCACCGAGCAGGCTTCGAGCGCCTCGCGGGCGGATGGGTTGCTAAGCAGTGCGAGCAGCAAGTGCTCGACGGTCATAAACTCATGTCGGTGCTCACGCGCTCTGGCGAAAGCCATATTTAAACTGAGTTCCAGTTCTTGATTGAGCATAGGCACCTCCCCCAATTTTCATGCCTGAATCAGGCTTTTTCCAGCGTACACAGCAACGGATGCTCGTTCTCCCTCGCATACTTGTTCACCATCGCCACCTTCGTCTCTGCGACTTCTGCGGTAAATACTCCGCAGATGGCTTTGCCGTGATAGTGAACGGCAAGCATCAGTTGCGTTGCACGTTCTACATCATAAGAAAAGAACTTTTGTAGCACGTCAATAACAAATTCCATTGGCGTGTAGTCATCGTTCATTAACATAACTTTATACATAGATGGCGGTTTTAGCGCGTCGCGCACTTCATCTTCCGCCAGCTTGTCGAAATCTAGCCAGTCGTTCGTCTTACCCATTGTCAGTCATCATCATCGTTGTACGCTGCCCTGACTGAGGATCATACATAACTTCAATCTACCCCAGTTGTCAGATAACTCTCATCTATTATTGCCATCCGCGATGTCTGTCACAATACCCGGCAATAGCGTTAACTGCTTCAAATTTTGGTTCATTTTTCCCCTTCCCCCGCCGGCAAACGCTTGACGATCTGTTTGGTTTATCTAAATTAGACTGGCGAGAGTTGGCGAGGTTTTGAACAGCCCCCGCTCCGCCACCGGTTCATTCCATCTTAATTAATAAGACTTACGAAGGATGTCGAAGCATGGAAACGGGTACTGTTAAGTGGTTCAACAACGCCAAAGGGTTTGGTTTCATCTGCCCTGAAGGC
Organism: Leclercia sp. UBA2479; assembly: GCF_002341985.1. Classification (NCBI taxonomy): domain Bacteria; kingdom Pseudomonadati; phylum Pseudomonadota; class Gammaproteobacteria; order Enterobacterales; family Enterobacteriaceae; genus Leclercia; species Leclercia sp. UBA2479. Next base: position 13,193 of record NZ_DDPB01000007.1, read on the forward strand.
GGCGGCGAAGATATTTTCGCTCACTATTCCACCATTCAAATGGATGGTTACAGAACGTTAAAAGCCGGGCAGTCGGTCCGGTTCGATGTACATCAAGGGCCAAAAGGCAATCACGCAAGTGTGATTGTGCCCTACGAAGTCGAGGCGACCGCCTAGCTCTCTGCTTCATTGTGTACATCATGCAGTCAAAATGCCAGCCCGATCGGCTGGCATTTTTATTTCGCTTATTCTCGCGCTAGCGCATCCACCGGATCCAGCCTTGCCGCATTGCGTGCAGGCAACCAGCCGAACAAAATGCCGGTGAAGGTTGAGCACAAGAAAGCGGTCATTAGCGCCATCGGCGAAAAGCCAATTTCCCAGCCCGGTAAAAAGAGTTGCAACGTAAACGCAATTAACAGCGAGAGGGAGATGCCCAGCGCACCGCCCACAAGACAGACCAGCACCGCCTCGATTAAAAACTGCTGAAGCACATCGCTGGCCCGGGCGCCCACCGCCATGCGGATGCCAATCTCCCGGGTTCGCTCCGTGACCGACACCAGCATGATATTCATCACCCCGATGCCACCCACCACCAGTGAAATGACCGCCACCAGCGTCAGGAACAGCTGAAGAGTACGTGTGGTCTTTTCCGCCGTTTTCAAGAGGCCGTCCATGTTCCAGGTGAAGAAATCTTTCTTGCCATGCCGCAGCATTAACAGGCGTGCAAGCTGCTGCTCGGCCTGGGTGCTATCGTATCCCTCTTTCACACGCACGGTGATGGAGTTCAGCCACGACTGCCCCATAATTCGCCCGGAGATAGTGGTATAGGGCAACCAGACGCGCAGGATCTTACTGCTGCCAAACATTGACTGCTTCTCTTCAGCGACGCCGATGACCGTTGCGGGCATGTTGCCCACCAGAATCACCTCGCCCACCACCTTCGCCTTATTCGGGAAGAGCTGACGACGTGAATTGGCATCCAGAATCACCACCTGCGCGCGCCCGGCAAGCTGCTCAGCGTTGAAGGTCGCCCCCTCGCTAAAGGTCATGCCGTAAACGTTGAAATAGTCGCCGCTCACCCCGTTAGCGCTGGCCGCCACATCAATATTGCCATAGCGCAGGCGTAAGTTTTGCGACACCGCCGGCGTGGCCGAGTTGACCCACGGCTGCTTCTGGATCGCGGCCAGATCATCATACTTCAACGCCTGCTGAAACTGCGGCTCGTCATCGCCAAAATCCTTACCGGGATAGACATCAATGGTGTTGGTCCCGATAGCGCGAATGTCGGCCAGCACCAGCTGCTTGGCCGCATCACCGACTACGACAATCGAGACCACCGAAGCGATGCCGATAATGATGCCGAGCATCGTCAGCAGGGTTCGCATTTTATTGGCCGCCATCGCCAGCCAGGCCATGGTCAGTGCCTCACGAAAACTGCTGGCAAACTGGCGCCAGCCGGAGGGGGGCGGTAGCGCCACCTGCTGACTGCGTGTTTGGCCCTGCTTTGCCGGAGGATTACTGACCAGTTCGCCATCCCGGATCTCCACGATGCGCTCTGCCTGGGCGGCAACCTGGGGATCGTGGGTGACAATGATCACCGTATGCCCCTGATCGCGGAGTTGGTGCAGGATTGCCATCACCTCTTCGCCAGAGTGGCTGTCGAGCGCCCCGGTGGGTTCGTCAGCGAGGATCACCTGCCCGCCGTTCATCAGAGCACGCGCGATACTGACGCGCTGCTGTTGACCGCCGGAAAGCTGCGAGGGTTGATAATCGACGCGCTCGCCCAGCCCCAGCCGGGTTAAGAGCGCCTGCGCCCGCTCCAGCCGTTTGCGGCGCTCTACGCCCGCGTAAACGGCTGGCACTTCGACGTTCTGTACGGCGCTCAGATGCGAGAGCAGGTGATAACGCTGAAAGATAAACCCGAAGTGCTCGCGGCGCAGTTTGGCCAGGGCATCCCCACTGAGGGTCGACACGTCGGTGCCCGCCACGCGGTAGGTGCCGCTGGTGGGTTTATCCAGACAGCCGAGAATGTTCATCAGGGTGGATTTACCGGAGCCCGAGGCACCGACGATGGCGACCATCTCCCCCGCTTCAACCTGCAGAGAGATGCCTTTCAGCACCTCCACCTCGCCATCCCCCGAAGGGTAACTCCGGCGAATTGCATTCAGTTCAAGCAAAGCGGTCATTTACCCGCTCCCGGCAGGGTCTCACTGACGACGACCTCATCCCCCTCTTCCAGCCCTTTCACAACCACCACGTCCGTGTCATTGCGCGAGCCGAGGCTGACTTCACGCTCACGGGTCTCGCCGTTACGCAGCACTTTGACTTTATAGCGATTATCTCCGGTCGATTCGCCCAGCGCCGCCAGCGGTACGGTCAGCACATTTTTCTCGCCGGTGAGCTGGATATGCACCTGCGCGGTCATCTCCAGACGCAACACCCCTTTTGGGTTCGGGACCTCAAAGCGGGCATGGTAGAAAATGGCGTCGTTGACCTTTTCCGGTGTTGGCAGGATATCTTTCAGCACCCCTTCATAGCGGGTTTGCGGGTCACCCAGTACGGTAAACCAGGCTTTTTGACCGGGTTTAAGGTGGATAACGTCCGCCTCGGAGACCTGGGCTTTCACCAGCATGGTGCTCATGTCTGCGAGGGTCAGAATGTTTGGAGCCTGCTGAGCGGCAATCACCGTCTGCCCTTGCAGGGTAGTAATTTGCGTCACCTCACCGGCCATCGGCGCGACGATGCGGGTATACTCGAGGTTCGTTTTGGCGCTGTCGAGGCTGGCCTGATTGCGTTTGATTTGCGCATCAATGGTGCCAATCTGCGCCTGCTTCACCGCCAGTTCTGTGGCCGCTGTATCCAGATCCTGACGAGAGATGGCCTGGGTTTTGGCCAGCTGCTGCTGGCGCGCCAGCGTCACCTGGGCCAATTTACGCTCTGCTTCGGCTTGCCCGCGCTGGGCGCGCAGCTCCATCAGGGTCGCTTCCACCTCTTTGATCTGGTTCTCAGCCTGCTCAGGATCGATCACCCCCAGCAGTTCCCCTTTTTTCACTTTATCCCCAATTTCAACCGACAGCGTTTTCAGCTGCCCGCTCACCTGTGCGCCCACGTCGACTTTACGCAGTGCATCAAGTTTACCGGTAGCTAATACGCTTTGTTGCAGCTCGCCCGGGCGGACAATAAGCGTCTGGTAGAGAGGAGTGGGTTTATTTAGCGTCTTCCAGACAGCAATCAGCGCAACGAAAATAATAATCGCAGCAAGGATATACCGCTTTTTGAGCTTACTTCTGATCTTCATAACGATCCTGGTTCCTTCGAATGTTCCATCAAAATGAGAAGGCTAATATCAACTGGGGTTAAACAAGGTTTGAATAGTGATGAGAGTACCAGAGTTATTGATAATTCGTTAAGTTAACAAATGATGAAATCACCCCATCAATAATAATGGATGGTTTCACTATGTCGCAGCTTACTGATAACGCGCTCACGCCTTCTCGCCCCCTCACTCGCCTGGGACTGTTTTTTGACCTGCTCAGCGGAAAATGGCGGCCGGGTAAATTCTGGCACCAGCGCAGCTTCCGCCGTAAATTTCTGCTGCGCTCGTTAATGATGCCACGTTTAAGTCTGGAGTGGATGAACGTTCTGGCCCAGTTGCCGGAGCTCAATCAGCTGTTGATCCGCCAGCCCCGCCTGCCCGTGCGCCTGCATCGCCCCTATCTGGCGGCCAACTTAACCCGTAAGCAGAAGCTGGACGCCGTTCGTTATCACTACAGCCGCCTCTACGCCACCCTCCCCCCTGAAGAGCTGCGCAACTATCTGCGCGGCAACGGCCTGGTACTGGCGCAGCTGCAGGGCAAAGATGGCGACACTTACACCCTGGAGTTCACGATGATGATCTCGCTGGATAAAGAGGGCGACAGCACGATTTTAATGCGTAACAGCAGCGGAGAGACGCTGGCAGAGATGACCTTTACGCTCTGTGAATACCAGAATCAACCCACGCTGTTCATCGGCGGATTACAGGGGGGCAAACGCGAATTGCCACACGAAGAGATTCAGAAGGCGACCAAGGCCTGTCATGGTCTCTTCCCGAAACGTCTGGTGATGGAAGCCGTCTGTCAGTTTGCCCAGGCGTTTAACGTCAACCAGATCCTGGCAGTCAGCAACGAAACCCATATTTATCGCAGCCTGCGCTACCGCGATAAGAAAGATAAAATTCACGCCGACTACAGCGCCTTCTGGGCCTCTGTGGCCGGCGAGTGTGATGCCAGCGGCTATTATCACATTCCCTGCGTCATCCCCCGTAAAAGCGAGGCTGACATCGCCAGTAAAAAACGGGCTGAGTATCGCCGCCGATATCAATTACTGGATGCGGTGCCGGCGCAAATGAGCGGTCTGTTTCGTTAATCCGCCCGGCCGCGCGCCAGCCAGAGCACACGGGAGAACATTTTTCGCAGTAACGTGGGAACCGAATCGACCCCACGGCGCCCTGCTTCCATCGCGACCTCAATGGCCAGGTCAGGTTTGGATGAGCGGTGAATCGCCTTAGTAATAACCCGCCGCATGTTCATGGGGACATCGGCGGGGATCATCGCCACCCGGTGGAAGACATCGGCAAAACCCTGTCGGTACATGAAATGTTCCATATCCATCGCGGGCAGTTCGGTCAGATGATCGCGTTCCTCATCTCGATCGTGATTGAGTAACCCACGGACAGTAGCGGCATATTTTCTCCCCGCCTCGTCACCATCCACCAGGACGTGCCACTCAATGCCCATCCGGCGGGCGAATTTAATCAGCGGCTTGAGGCCGGACTGGGCGAACTCAATGACCTTAATACCCTCAGCATCAAAATGGTGCCCGCACTGACGGGCCAGCTCGTTGATGACCCAGGTTTCGGTTTCGCCCTCTACCAGCAGCCAGCAGCGGGCAAAGAGCGAAGAGGCACGGTTAAAACGGATATGAAAAGCGATGCGGCGACTCTCTTCAGCATTCATTCCACCCGGTCCAAGGCGAAATGCCGAGACGCGACCTGACTCACGCACCAGCCGACAGACCTGCTCCACCGGCGTAAGTGACAATAGCTCACCCGAGTTGGTGGTGGTGATGCGCTGTAACGGCAGCAAATTCAGCAGATGCCAGGCCACTGATAGCATGATGGGGTGCAAGCGCGTTTCCGGATCTTCAACCAACAACAGCGGTCGGGCATCCCGATCCAGTCGCACGGACCCTTTTGCCTGCAGCAAGGTAGAGAAGAGTCCCAGCAGAATCACCCGGTGCGATCGTCCGCCGGGTTTGTCGATCATCCGGTTGATGATATCGAGATAACGCCAGCTTCGTTGCTCATCGTGGGACCGCCGGCGCATCAACCGGTTGCGCACGGGCGAGGAGCCCTGCTCGGAGAAGTAGTGTTCAAGCAACTGCACCATAGCAGAGAGGCCCTGACGGATCTGGCCATCGCTAAGATTTTGCGGACGCGCCACCAGCTCGCGCGCCAGGTAATCCAGCTCACGGGCGGTAACTTCCACCTCCGGCATAGCAGGCACCGACCCCGTGCGGATGCGGCGCATAAAGCGGGCATCCCGTAAGCGCAGCACCGGCACCAGACGGATAAGATGACGCGCTAGCTCGTCGATATTGTCCCTCTCCAGGGGATTACCCTCCGCATCGATAAAACTGCGCAGGGTCAGTACGCTCTCATCGTCCGCGAGTTCGCCCTCCAGACGGTAGAAGATACGCTGATAACCATCCTGACAAGGCACCCAGCACCCGGCAAGAGGCTGGTAGCGACGTACCCTGTGGCGGCCAGGATCGGTTTCCCGGAAGGTCAAAACAATGTGCAGATGGTGTTCCCGCCCCTGAATATCGCCCGGTGGGAACCAGAAGTCATCGCGAACGAAATGATAGAGTTCGGCATCCGATGATAACAGCAGCGTGAGCGCGTCCAGCAGGCTAGATTTACCCCAGGCATTTTCCCCGATCAGGACGTTATTTTGTTCCAGCATCAGCGACAGGCGATTAATGCCGCGAAACCCTACGATTTCCACCCGTTCAAGCAGCATAGGTCCTCCGGGACAATGACACTCTTTCCTTTAAGTTATCAGCAGTATAGCGCCAGGAACTCCGGCCCGACAGTCGAAGATTGTCAGGAGAGTTATGCCAGTAAATATAAAAATAAGAATATGACAAGGCACTTTCATTTGAAATTTAAAGAGGCCGGATATTAATATTCGTCGCCCGTTATCTCCCGAAAATTAAAAAAGGAATAACCTCGCATTGCCCTGAATCAAATTTGTGGGTTTTATTTCACTGGTGAACCATGCGGTTCATTTTTAAAATAACGCCGTTAAACATCGTCATATTTTATGACGATAAATTGTGAGCGATGGAAAAAGCTCGTTTTTACATTGAGGTGGTTATGTTCAGAAAATTAGCGGCGGAATGTTTTGGTACATTCTGGCTGGTATTGGGTGGCTGCGGCAGTGCTGTTCTGGCAGCCGCATTTCCGGAATTAGGGATTGGTTTCGCTGGCGTTGCGCTGGCTTTCGGCTTGACGGTATTAACCATGGCCTACGCCGTGGGGCATATTTCCGGCGGCCATTTCAATCCGGCCGTGACGCTGGGCCTGTGGGCGGGCGGACGTTTCCCGGCGAAAGACATTATTGGTTACGTGGTGGCCCAGGTGGTAGGCGGGATTATTGCCGCCGCTATTCTGTATGTGATTGCCAGCGGTAAGGCAGGCTTTGATGCGGCGGCCAGCGGTTTTGCCTCGAACGGTTTTGGCGAACATTCACCGGGCGGCTTCTCGATGCTGTCAGCCATCGTGATTGAAATCGTGCTTACCGCCGGCTTCCTGTTGGTCATTCATGGCGCTACCGACAAACACGCACCGGCCGGTTTCGCGCCGATTGCCATCGGTCTGGCACTGACGCTTATTCACCTGATCAGCATTCCGGTGACTAACACCTCCGTTAACCCGGCGCGCAGCACCGCGGTGGCGATCTTCCAGGGTGGCTGGGCGTTAGAGCAGCTGTGGCTGTTCTGGGTGATGCCGATCGTGGGCGGTATCCTGGGTGGCGTGCTGTACCGTACACTGCTGGAAAAACGCGATTAAAAATAATACCGGGTGGCTCTGCGCTACCCGGTTTTCCATTTGCACCTTTACTGAGCAGCTCTATTTCGGTAGTGTCATCGGCGCTATTCAGCTACTCAATAAGGATTGTGTTGTTCATGTTTTCAGGATTATTAATCATTCTGCTACCACTGATAGCAGGCTACTTTATCCCCCTCCGACACGCAGCTGCATTAAAGCTAATTAATCGCCTGTTGAGCTGGATAGTTTACGTCATTCTTTTTTTTATGGGCATCAGCCTCGCCTTTCTGGATAACCTGGCGACCAATTTACTGGCGATACTCTATTACTCCTCCATCACCGTTGTGGTTATTTTGCTGTGCAATATTGCCGCCCTGTTATGGCTGGAGCGCACTATTCCGTGGAAAAACCATCATCAGCAGGAAAAATTACCCTCGCGTATAGCGATGGCGCTGGAGTCATTAAAATTATGCGGAGTGGTGGTGCTCGGCTTTCTGCTTGGGCTCACCGGATGGACGGTATTACATCACGCGACCGAAGCCAGTGAATATACCCTTATCTTCCTGCTGTTCCTGGTCGGTATTCAGCTGAGAAATAGCGGCATGACCCTGAAACAGATTGTCCTTAACCGTCGCGGCATGATCGTGGCGGTCGTGGTGGTCGGCAGCTCGTTACTGGCGGGAGTCATTAATGCCTTTATCCTCGACCTGCCGCTCAACACCGCACTGGCGATGGCGTCCGGCTTCGGCTGGTACTCCCTCTCCGGCATTCTGTTGACCGAATCTTTTGGCCCGGTCATCGGCAGCGCCGCCTTCTTTAACGATCTGGCCCGCGAGCTGATTGCCATTATGTTGATTCCGGGTCTGGTACGACGCAGCCGCTCCACGGCGCTGGGGCTGTGCGGCGCCACGTCGATGGACTTTACCCTGCCCGTCCTGCAACGCTCTGGAGGCCTGGAGCTGGTGCCGGCGGCCATTGTTCACGGCTTTGTTCTAAGCCTGCTGGTGCCCATTCTGATGGCCTTCTTCTCGGCCTGATACCCCTCTGGCGGTAGGTCTCTGCCGCCAAAATTGCGCTAAATCAATCTCCCTCCATTTTGTATCAGAAAGCGCTTTTCTCTGATCTGGCACCAGCATAATCTTAAACATGTATATCAAATATAACTTTAACAGGTGTGATTATGTTTTGTGTGCAATGTGAACAAACCATCCGTACCCCGGCAGGCAATGGCTGCTCTTACGCGCAGGGCATGTGCGGTAAAACCGCCGAGACGTCAGACCTGCAGGATCTGCTGATCGCTTCCCTGCAAGGGCTTTCCGCATGGGCATTCAAAGCCCGCGAATACGGTATTATCGACCACTACGTCGACAGCTTCGCGCCACGCGCCTTTTTCTCCACGCTGACCAACGTTAACTTTGATTCTCCTCGCATCGTCGGCTATGCCCGCGAAGCCATTGCCCTGCGTGAAGCGCTGAAGGCTCAGTGCCTGAACGCCGACGCCAGCGCGCGCGTGGATAACCCAATGGACGAACTGCAGCTTGTCAGCGACGACCTGGGCGACCTGCAGCGTCAGGCGGCGGAATTTACCCCGAACAAAGACAAAGCGGCGATTGGCGAGAACATTCTCGGCCTGCGCCTGCTCTGCCTGTACGGCCTGAAAGGTGCGGCGGCCTATATGGAACACGCGCACGTTCTCGGCCAGTACGACAACGACATCTATGCCCAGTACCACAAAATCATGGCATGGCTCGGCACCTGGCCTTCCGACATGAACGCGCTGCTGGAGTGCTCAATGGAAATCGGCCAGATGAACTTCAGGGTGATGAGCATTCTGGATGCCGGTGAAACCAGCACCTACGGCCACCCAACGCCAACCCAGGTCAACGTGAAGGCGACCGAAGGCAAATGTATCCTCATCTCCGGGCATGACCTGAAAGACCTCTACAACCTGCTGAAGCAAACCGAAGGCACCGGCGTTAACGTCTATACCCACGGTGAAATGCTGCCTGCACACGGCTACCCGGAGCTGCGTAAATTCAAACACCTGGTCGGGAACTACGGCAGCGGCTGGCAGAACCAGCAGGTAGAATTTGCCCGCTTCCCTGGCCCCATCGTGATGACCTCTAACTGCATCATCGACCCTACCGTGGGCGCGTATGATGACCGCATCTGGACCCGCAGCATCGTCGGCTGGCCGGGCGTGAGCCACCTCGAAGGCGACGATTTCGGCCCGGTTATCGCCCAGGCGCAGCAGATGGCTGGCTTCCCTTACAGCGAAATCGAACATCTGATCACCGTGGGCTTTGGCCGCGAAACCCTGCTCGGTGCGGCGGATTCCCTCATCGACCTGGTGAGCCGTGAAAAACTGCGTCACATCTTCCTGATTGGCGGCTGCGACGGCGCGCGCGGCGAGCGAAACTACTTCACCGATTTCGCCACCAGCGTACCGGATGATTGCCTGATCCTGACGCTGGCGTGCGGGAAATACCGTTTCAACAAGCTGGACTTCGGCAACATCGAAGGCCTGCCGCGTCTGGTCGATGCCGGTCAGTGTAACGATGCCTACTCAGCCATCATTCTGGCCGTTACCCTCGCAGAGAAACTGGGCTGCGGCGTGAACGACCTGCCGCTGTCGCTGGTGCTCTCCTGGTTCGAGCAAAAAGCGATCGTTATCCTGCTGACCCTGCTCTCACTGGGCGTGACCAACATCGTCACCGGCCCGACCGCGCCAGGCTTCCTGACGCCTGACCTGCTGGCCGTGCTGAACGAGAAATTTGGTCTGCGTTCCGTGACCACCGTTGAAGAAGATATGAAAGAGCTGCTGAGCGCGTAAGGAGAGATTCATGACCATGCCAACCTCACAATGTCCGTGGCGGATGCAGGTCCATCACATCCATCAGGAGACGCCGGATGTGTGGACGCTGTCACTGCTGTGCCATGACTACTATCCGTACCGTGCAGGTCAGTATGCGCTGGTCAGTGTCCGCAACTCTGCGGACACCCTGCGCGCCTACACCCTCTCCTCCACGCCGGGCGTGAGCGAGTACATTATGCTTACCATCCGTCGCATTGATGAAGGGGCAGGTTCCGAATGGCTGACCCGCGACGTAAAACGTGGGGATTACATCTGGCTTTCAGACGCGCAGGGCGAGTTTACCTGTGATGATAAGCCTGAGGATAAATTCCTGCTGTTGGCCGCCGGCTGCGGCGTGACGCCCGTAATGTCAATGCGCCGCTGGCTGGCAAAAAACCGCCCACAGGCCGACGTGCAGGTGATCTTCAGCGTCCGCTCGCCAGAGGATGTGATTTTTGCCGAGGAGTGGCGTAACTACCCGGTCACGCTGGTGGCAGAAAATAACGCTACCCACGGTTTTGTCTCGGGTCGTTTGAGCCGGGAATTGCTGCAAAGCGTGCCGGATATTGCCTCCCGCACCGTGATGACCTGCGGCCCTGCGCCGTACATGGATATCGTGGAAAAAGAGGTTAAAGCGCTGGGTGTGACCCGCTTCTTTAAAGAGCAGTTCTTCACCCCTGTCGCCGAAGCGGCAACCAGCGGGCTTAAGTTCACTAAGCTGCAACCTGCGCAAACCTTCTTTGGCCGCGTGGGCACCACGCTGCTGGAGGCGCTGGAGAGCAACAAGGTGCCTGTGGCCGCGGCCTGTCGCGCTGGCGTGTGCGGCTGCTGTAAGACGAAGATCGTGTCCGGCGAGTACACCGTGAGCAGCACCATGACGCTGACCGACGCCGAAATCGCCGACGGCTACGTGCTGGCCTGCTCCTGCCATCCGCAGGGGGATTTAGTCCTCGCCTGATAAAAACGCCCGGTGACATCGCCGGGCGTTTTTACTTTCATTTCCACGCCGGATGGCTTGCCAGGGCGTAACGACCCGCTCCCAACAGCGCTACCGCCAGTGCCCCCACGAAGAAGTAGACCAGGCTTTCAATGGCCCAGGCCCCTACCGCATCCAGCGCTAAGGTTTTGCCTGTTCCCACCATTAGCCACGCGACGACCATGGTAAACGCCAGAACCAGCGCCGCCGGTCGAGTCAGGATCCCCAGAATAATCAGGATCGGTGCCACCACCTCCCCCACCAACACCCCGTAAGCGATAAATCCCGGTAAACCTTTGGCGACCAGCATGCCGCTAATACCCTCCACGCCACCGAAAAGCTTATGCAGGCCGTGAAAGAGCATTAACCCGCCCACAGCAAGGCGTAACAACAGCTTGCCCATATCGTCGTGTGTTAGCGTTTTATTAACAGCAATTAACAATGATTTAACCATTTGAAATTACTCCTGTTTTATCTGAACTGCAGCCAGAATATGTCTAATTGTTTCGAATGGATAGCAGCTGATACCAGGGGGGCAGAGCGGTAATTTTCTTCTAAGCTTGTAAGCGATATCACAAAAAGGAGTTGGATCACCATGAAACAGACCGTGGCGGCATATGTTGCAAAAACGCTGGAACAGGCAGGGGTAAAACGCATCTGGGGAGTTACCGGTGACTCCCTTAATGGCTTGAGTGATAGCCTTAACCGCATGGGGACCATCGACTGGATGCCCACCCGCCATGAAGAGGTGGCCGCCTTTGCCGCCGGGGCAGAAGCACAGCTGACGGGAGAACTCGCCGTGTGCGCTGGCTCCTGCGGACCGGGCAACCTGCACCTGATTAATGGTCTGTTTGACTGCCACCGTAACCACGTACCGGTGCTGGCCATCGCCGCTCACATCCCCTCGAGCGAAATCGGCAGCGGTTATTTCCAGGAGACTCATCCTCAGGAGCTGTTCCGGGAATGTAGCCACTACTGCGAACTGGTCTCCTCCCCAGAGCAGATCCCGCAGGTACTGGCCATCGCCATGCGCAAAGCGATTCTGAACCGTGGCGTTTCGGTAGTGGTGCTGCCGGGCGACGTGGCCCTGAAGCCCGCGCCAGAAACAGCCAGCAGCCACTGGTATCCTGCCCCGTTACCGGTGGTCACCCCGGCAGAAGAAGAGCTGAAAAAGCTGGCGCAGGTGTTGCGATACTCCAGCAATATCGCGCTGATGTGCGGCAGCGGCTGCGCGGGAGCGCATGATGAACTGCTGGCCTTTGCGGAAAAGCTAAAAGCGCCCATCGTCCATGCACTGCGCGGGAAAGAGCATGTTGAGTATGACAACCCCTATGACGTGGGGATGACCGGCCTTATTGGCTTCTCATCCGGCTTCCACACGATGATGAATGCCGACACGCTGATCCTGCTGGGTACCCAGTTCCCTTATCGTGCCTTCTACCCCACCGACGCAAAAATCATTCAGATTGATATTAACCCCGGCAGCATCGGTGCCCACAGTAAGGTGGATATGGCCCTGGTGGGAGATATTAAAGCGACGCTCGCCGCGCTGCTGCCCCATCTGGAAGAGAAAACCGAGCGTAAGTTCCTCGATAAAGCGCTAAGCGACTATCGCGACGCCCGTAAAGGGCTGGACGATCTGGCGAAACCGAGCGACAAAGCCATTCACCCGCAATATCTGGCGCAGCAGATCAGCGATCTCGCCGCCGAGGACGCAATTTTCACCTGTGATGTGGGCACGCCCACCGTCTGGGCCGCACGCTACCTGAAAATGAACGGCAAGCGTCGTCTGCTCGGCTCGTTTAACCACGGCTCGATGGCAAATGCCATGCCGCAGGCGCTGGGCGCCCAGGCGACCGAACCGCAGCGTCAGGTCGTGGCGATGTGCGGCGACGGTGGGTTTAGCATGCTGATGGGCGATTTCCTGTCGGTGGTACAGATGAAGCTGCCGGTCAAAATTGTGGTCTTTAACAACAGCGTGCTGGGTTTTGTGGCGATGGAGATGAAGGCCGGGGGATATCTGACCGACGGCACCGAACTGCATGACACCAACTTTGCCCGTATCGCCGAAGCCTGCGGTATCCCCGGGATCCGCGTCGAAAAGGCCTCCGACGTCAACGAGGCGCTTACGCGCGCGTTCGCTATCGACGGCCCGGTGCTGGTGGATGTGGTCGTCGCCAAAGAGGAGTTGGCGATCCCGCCGCAAATCAAGCTGGAGCAGGCGAAAGGTTTTAGCCTGTATATGCTGAGGGCGATTATTAGTGGTCGCGGCGACGAGGTGATGGAGCTAGCCAAAACCAACTGGCTCAGGTAAAAATGTCTCACATTGCCTGTCTAACTATAGGGATGTGAGATGATTGATTTACGTAGTGATACCGTTACCCGCCCGTCGCGCGCCATGCTCGAAGAGATGATGGCCGCCCCGGTCGGGGACGACGTCTACGGCGATGACCCCACCGTTAACGAACTCCAGCGCTACGCCGCTGAACTGAGCGGTAAAGAGGCTGCACTGTTCCTGCCTACGGGCACCCAGGCCAACCTGGTGGCCCTGCTTAGCCACTGCGAACGCGGCGAAGAGTACATTGTCGGCCAGGGGGCGCATAACTACCTGTACGAAGCCGGTGGTGCCGCGGTACTGGGCAGTATCCAGCCGCAGCCCATCGACGCTGCCGCCGACGGCTCCCTGCCGCTGGATAAAGTGGCGGCCAAAATCAAAGCCGACGACATCCATTTCGCCCGCACGAAACTGTTAAGCCTGGAAAATACCCATAACGGTAAAGTGCTGCCGCGCGAGTATCTCAAAGCGGCGTGGGAATTTAGCCGCGAGCGCGGGCTGGGCCTGCATGTGGATGGCGCGCGTATCTTCAACGCGGTGGTGGAATATGGCTGCGATCTGAAAGCCATCACCCAGTACTGTGACTCCTTCACCATTTGTCTCTCGAAAGGTCTCGGCACCCCCGTTGGCTCGCTGCTCGTGGGCGATGCCCAGTACATCAAACGGGCCAACCGCTGGCGCAAGATGACCGGCGGCGGGATGCGTCAGGCCGGAATCCTGGCGGCAGCGGGCTTGTACGCCCTGAAAAATAACGTCCAGCGCCTGAAAGAGGATCACGACAACGCCGCCTGGATGGCCGCGCAACTGCGCGAGATCGGGGCCGATGTGATGCGTCATGACACCAACATGCTGTTTGTGCGGGTGGGCGATGAGCGTGCCGCCGCGCTGGGCGAGTATCTGAAAGCCCGGGGGGTGCTGATCAACGCCTCCGGCGTAGTGCGTCTGGTGATGCACCTTGACGTCAGTCGCGCTCAGCTCGCCGAGGTGGTAAGCCACTGGCAGGCCTTCCTGCAGCGCTAAGGAGCCCCGCGTGCCACAACGAATTCTGGTGCTGGGCGCCAGCGGCTATATCGGCCAACACCTGGTCACTGCCCTCAGTACGCAGGGGCATCGGGTGCTGGCGGTGGCACGCAGCATTGAACGGCTGCAAAAACAGAACCTGCCGGGTGTCTCCTGCCATAGCGTCGATCTCAACTGGCCGAAAGAGTTGTCCGTGCTGCTGGAAGGGGTGGATACGCTCTATTATCTGGTGCACAGCATGGGCGAAGGGGGGGATTTTATTGCCCACGAGCGTCAGGTAGCGATGAACGTGCGCGATGCCCTGCTGGCGACGCCGGTCAGGCAGATTATTTTCCTCAGTTCATTACAGGCGCCGGAGCAGGAGCAGTCAGATCACCTACGCGCACGCCAGCTCACCGCCGAGACCCTGCGCGGGGCGAATATTCCCCTTACCGAACTGCGGGCGGGGATTATCGTTGGGGCGGGCTCAGCCGCCTTCGAAGTGATGCGCGACATGGTCTATAACCTGCCGGTGCTCACGCCGCCGCGCTGGGTGCGCTCGCGTACCACGCCCATCGCGCTGGAAAATCTGCTGCACTATCTGGTGGAACTGCTCAACCATCCTGCGCAGCGCCACCGGGTTCTGGAGGCCGCCGGGCCAGAGGTGCTCAGCTATCAACAGCAGTTTGAACATTTTATGCGGGTGAGCGGTCGCCACCGGCCGCTGATCCCTATCCCCTTCCCGACCCGCTGGATTTCGGTGTGGTTTTTAAACGTCATCACCTCCGTGCCCCCGACAACCGCCAAGGCCTTGATTCAGGGGCTGAAGCACGATCTGCTGGCCGACGACGCTGCGCTGCGGGCGTTGATCCCCCAGCCGTTAATCCCGTTTGACGATGCGGTTCGCAATACGTTGAAAGAAGAAGAGAAACTGGTCAACTCCAGCGACTGGGGCTTTGATGCGCAGGCCTTTGCCCGCTGGCGGCCGGAGTATGGCTACTTCCCTAAACAGGCGGGCTGTACCGTGAAAACTGACGCCAGCCTTAGCGATCTGTGGGCGGTGGTGAATCAGATTGGCGGCAAAGAGCGCTATTTCTTTGGCAACCTGCTCTGGCAGACCCGCGGCGCGCTGGATCTGCTGGTGGGCCACCGGCTGGCGAAGGGCCGTCCGGCAAGGGCGATGCTGGAGGTGGGCGACGCGGTAGATAGCTGGAAAGTGATTATCGTTGAGCCGGAAAAGCAGCTGGCCTTACTCTTTGGTATGAAGGCCCCCGGGCTGGGGCGGCTGTGCTTTGCTCTGAAGGACAGAGGCGATCACCGCGAGCTTGACGTCCGCGCCTGGTGGCATCCGCACGGCATGCCGGGTCTGTTCTACTGGCTGTTGATGATTCCGGCGCATCTGTTCATTTTTCGCGGCATGGCAAAACGTATTGCCCGCCTGGCGGAAAAACCTCAGCCCTGACGCTATCGCGCCAGGCCCCTGTTCAGACCCGGAACCGGGCCGAATAACAAAGCCAGGGCATAAGCAGCCTGACGGATAGGGGTATAAATAAAACTCTTAATCTTTCGCCTTTACCATTGCATCGTGGCGTATTTCACGGAAGAATGCGCACGAAATTCTTTTCAACACAGTGGATTGATATGAAGGTACTGGTTACCGGCGCCACCAGCGGCTTAGGTCGAAATGCGGTCGAGTTTCTGCGCAACAAAGGCATTAGCGTCAGGGCCACCGGTCGCAACGAAGCGATGGGTAAACTGCTGCAGAAGATGGGGGCTGAGTTTGTCCATGCCGACCTGACGGAGCTGGTCTCCTCGCAGGCCAAAGTGATGCTGGCCGGAATTGACACCCTGTGGCACTGCTCCAGCTTTACCTCTCCGTGGGGCACGCAGGAAGCCTTCGATCTTGCTAACGTGCGCGCCACGCGTCGTCTGGGCGAGTGGGCCGTGGCCTGGGGCGTGCGTAACTTCATTCATATCTCTTCGCCGTCGCTCTATTTCGATTATCACCATCACCGGGATGTTAAAGAGGACTTTCGTCCTCAGCGCTACGCCTGCGAGTTTGCCCGCAGTAAAGCGGCCAGCGAAGAGGTGATCGATCTGTTGGCGCAGTCGAATCCCCACACCCGCTTTACGGTACTGCGTCCGCAAAGTCTCTTTGGGCCGCACGATAAGGTCTTTATTCCGCGCCTGGCGCAGATGATGCACCACTACGGCAGCGTGCTGCTGCCACGTGGCGGCGATGCGCTGGTGGATATGACCTATTACGAAAATGCCGTCCATGCCATGTGGCTGGCGAGTCAGAGCAGCGCCGACGCTCTCCCCTCCGGACGGGCCTATAACATCACCAACGGCGAGCCTCGCTCCTTACGCAGCATCGTACAGCGGCTGATAGACGAGCTAAATATTCACTGTCGGATCCGCTCCGTGCCCTACCCGATGCTGGATATCATTGCCCGCAGCATGGAGCGGCTTGGCAATAAAGCGTCGAAAGAGCCCGCCCTCACCCACTACGGCGTCTCTAAGCTGAACTTTGATTTTACGCTGGATATTAGCCGCGCCGAACGCGAGCTGGGGTATGCGCCCGTGGTGACGCTGGATGAGGGTATTGTGCGCACGGCCGCATGGCTGCGGGATCACGGTAAGCTGCATCGCTGATACGTCAACAAGGGTCGCGGCACTCAGCTATGGCGGGCAGGCATCTTTAACTGCTGGTATTTTTGCCAGACTTTTCGGGCATACAGCATCCGCTGCGGGTAATTCTCTTTTTTTAACCCGGCGTTGTAGGCCCCGACCGCCTCCCAGTTATTGCCATACACCTTAATCATGCCGGACAAAATAGAGGCCCCGACCATAATCGAGGTGCAGGGCTCTAATATCAGTTGGTATTCGCTAATTCCCCGACTCTCCAGCGCCGGAAAGTGAATGCTGTTGATCTGCATCAGGCCGACATCCCGGGTACCGTCGGCATTTTTGCCAATCGCCCAGGGATTCATCCCGGATTCGACGTGCGCAATGGCGTACAGAAGATAGGGATCGACGTGGTAGGCCTGTGCGGCTTTGTCCCAGCAGTTGGCGTAAGCGCCCTGGCTGACGAGGAGCATAATGAGCAGTAACGTTTTCATCAGTACCTGCTTTGGGGTGAGATCAGTGCGCCGGGTGACATAGAAAAAACACCCCCCATCCGGGGGGTGTTACGTGCTACAGAGAGATTAATTGCAATCTGACGCTGGGCCGGTTTTCACCCAGACATCGCTGTTGCCCGGTTTATCACCGCGGGTCCACCATTTCGCACGGTATTGATTACCTTCGTACGTGGTGGTGTCGCCGCCGTTGTAGACCACATCAGAGCGCCAGTTGAATTTCACCTGGCTGACCAGCTCCCAGGCCTGTGCGCCGAATCCAGGCTGGTTGCCCTGCGTCCAGTACTTCGCTTTCCACACCAGGTTGTCGAAGCTGACGGTATCGCCGGCGTTGTAGACTTTATTCGCCGCCCAGGCCGCATATTGGCTGGCGTTAGCATCAACGGGGGCGTCGCAGTTGCCGGTCGCTGTCCCTTCGTCTGCTGGCGTCGTTCCTTCGTCAGATGGCGTGGTGCCTTCGTCTGCCGGTGTGGTTCCTTCGTCAGATGGCGTGGTCTCTTCGTCCGCTGGCGCTGGCGCCGCTTTCGGGTTGACCGTCACCGGGACGTTAGACTGCACGCTGGTTTTCCCGTCAGAAACAATCACGCTCAGGGTATAGGTCGAGGCATTGCTCACTTCCGGGGCGGTGATACGCACGTTAGCGGTATCTGTTCCGGTCGCATTCATATCTGCCGGTACGCTCCAGCTGTAAGTCAGCGCATCGCCATCCGGGTCCGTCGCCTGAGCATGCAGGGAGACAGCTTCACCCGCCTCAACCGTTACCGGATCCATCGCATTGACGATCGGCGCCTGGTTGGCTTTAGGCGCTTTATTCACCACCTGCACATCAATCGCGTTGCTCAGCCCTTTGGCGTCGGTCACGGTCAGGCGGAAGACGAAAGTCTGATCGCTGGCGACAGCCGGAAGATTGAAGTTAGCAATCGCCTGAGTGCTGTTGGCCAGGGTCACCGCCGTACCGGACACCTGGGTCCATTTCCAGGTCAGCGCATCGCCATCCGGATCGGAAGAGGCAGAACCGTCCAGGGTTACGGAGGCCGGGCCTGTCACGTTCATATCTGTCGCTGACGCTACCGGCGCATGGTTAGTCACCACCGGATCCACCGGCGCAGAGCCGCCGCTTACCAGGCTTTCGTTCATGGCATTCAGGATATCGCCGTTATCAGACTCGATGGACCATGCGAACAGCCCGCCGAGGTTTTTATTCATCACGTAGTTGCCTTTCGCTTTGACGGAGCGCGCATCGTCGTAGCTCACCAGCTCGCCGGTGGAGCGGTTAAACAGATACGGTGCCTCGGCCGCGGCGTCGTACTTATATTCCCAGCCAGGTTTGCCCAGCATATTCTTGACGATGTCGCGGTAATCGATAATCCCCGCTTCCCAGGAGCCCGGAATAGGGCCTGTTGCCGTGCCGGTGAACGGGTTATCGCCGGTGTAACCGTGCACTCCTTTCCAGCCGCGACCGTACATCGCCGCGCCGACCACGATCTTGCCTGGCTGTACGCCCTGAGCCAACATCGCATTGACCGCGTTATCGGTGGTGTAGTTGGTGTCTGGCTTCCAGGAGGCGCCATACAGTGCCGTCTGATGGCCCAGTTCAGTATTGCTCCAGCCGCCGTAGTAGTCGTAGCTCATCAGGAAGATGTGGTCGATATACTGCTGCGCGGTATTGTAGTCCACGTCTTCAATCTTATCGCCGCCCGCGCCGATCGCGGTGGTCAGCTCGTAAGTCCGGCCCGTTTCAGCGGACAGCTCGTTCAGCATCTGACGCAGGTCGTGCATCAGCGCGGTGTAGGTGGCTTTATCGGTCTGCGGGTTACCCAGCCCTGGGTTCTCGCCGCCGCCGCCCGGGAATTCCCAGTCGATATCGACGCCGTCGAACACTTTCCAGGTTTGCAGGAACTCTTTAACCGAGGAGACGAAGCGGGCGCGCAGTTCCGGGTTATTCATCTGGAAGAACGGATCGGAAAGCGTCCAGCCGCCTACGGAAGGCAGGATCTTCAGATCCGGATGCGCCTTTTTCATCGCCATCAGCTGGCCGTAGTTACCTTTGTAAGGCTCGTCCCAGCCGGTTACGCCCTGCTGAGGCTTCTGCAGGGCCGCCCAGGGGTCATGGATGGCCACGGTATAATCCGGGCGTCCCTGACAGGCGCGTTTCAGCGCTTCCAGCGCCCCTGACGCTTTGGCGCTGTCGTTGATGCCGTCACCGCCACAGATAGGAATAAAGCCGTACAGGAGATGGTTGATGTTAGCCACCGGGATTTTATCGGCGGTAAAGTTACGGTCATACACGCCCCATTCCGGGAAATAGGCGCCCACCACCTTGTCGGTGTGCTGCGTGAACGTTTTATTATTTTCCAGCAGCGGCGTGTTCATTGGCAGGAGATGACTTCCGTCGGTATCGGCCACGATAATCAGCTTGCTGGCGCTGGTTGAACACCCGCTATCGTTACAGAGTTGCACCTGCTCCTGATAGCGTCCGCCTTTTTTGACCTTGAAGGTCGCGTTACCTGCGGTGCTACCCGCGCCGGTCCAGACTGTCTGGCCATCGAGCAGCACTTTGGCCGAGGTAGGGGCATCGCCGCTCCAGACGGTCCATTCGACTTTAACGTCAACGCCGTCTTTGTGAACTTTAATAAGGTTATTGTAATCGTGGGCCGTCTGGTCTACTTGCACCAGGGCAAATTTGTCATTGCCGGTGGTAATTGAAGGCGTACCCGGCAGCGCGGCAAATGCCGAACTGGTTGCTGCCGCAACAAAAAGGGCCAGATATTTTGGCTTAATAAACTTCATTGTTATTTCCTGATCAACTTATTTTTCAGATAGGGACAGCCCATACTTTCCATCGGGCTGAAAGCATTCATTGCAATGTGTGTAATAAAACAGAAAACCCGTTACGCGAAATTAACTGTGTTGCACGTCCTCCAAATAAAAGAGACAACCCAAACTCCTGTTAGATTGATATCTTTTGATCATACGCCGAAGGTAAATTATCTCCTTTCTTTCCTTCATCGAAAAAATCACCAAAAAAACTTGCTTCTTTTAAAGAAAGAATTGCGCGAGATAGATCGCAACCCCGGCCAAAGCTAACGCCGGGCCAAACGCAATGGCGGAATGCGTTTGGCGGTTAAAGATGAAATATCCGCTGATACCCAACAACGCCGCCACCAGCACAATAGCGGGCAAGGCTTGCCAGCCACACCAGGCGCCCAGAGCCGCCAGTAATTTAAAATCGCCGTAGCCCAGCCCTTCACGCCCGGTCGCCAGGCGAAATGCCCAGTACAGCAGCCAGAGCGACAGATAACCCGCCACCGCGCCATAGAGCGCGTCCGACAGGGGCAACTGATGATCGAGAGCGTGGCATACTAACCCGGCCCACAGTAGCGGCTGCGTCAGGCAGTCGGGCAGCAGCTGATGCTCAGCGTCTATCAATGCTAACGGCAGCAGAAACGCCACCAGCAGCCAAAGAGATGCCAGGGAGAGGAGATCGGCCCCCCACCCGGCGGTGAAGCCATAAAAGAGGGCGCAAAGCAGTTCCAGCAGAAACAAGCGCAGGGGGATGGCGGCCTGGCACTGGCTACAGTGCCCGCGCAGCGCCAGCCAGCTAATAAGCGGAACGTTCTCCCACGGACGAAGTGAATGCTGACATACCGGGCAGTGCGATGCCGGAAAGAGCAAATTTTTATCGTGTTCTTCCTCCATCACCATCGGCGGAACACGCTCTGCAACCACCCCGAGAAAACTGCCTACAATCGCCCCCAGCACCGCGCTCATCCCGCAGAACGCCAGAGGATAACTCTGGCGTATAAGCGCGAGCCCATTCACGCGGCTTTTCGCCAGGTTAACTGAATTTCAGCCTTCACATCGCTCAGGTGATCGACCGGAGTAAGGTTCATTTTCTCCAGCCGCACGCCAGAGGTGATATTGATCTCCCGCAGCCAGTTTTTCAGCACATAAATGTTGACCCGCTCGACCACAAAAGAGAGGGTTTGCCCCTCCTGACGTATATTACTGAGGGGTAACTCGATTTCGTGGGCGCTGTTTTCAACCACGCTGCGGGGATTGTCCGTTTTAATTTGCTGGACCTGAAGATGATTAATATCGATTTCGTTACGCATCCAGTTTAATATCTCCTTTTGTCTGTCGAGTTTTAACTGCGCGGTTTGAATAATATTATCCAGGGGAACCATTGCCATATAATAAACAGCGGCACAGCACAGCGCCGCGCCACACAGTTTTATTATCGCTTTCTCTCTGGCGCTATAATTTTGATATTTGCATGTCAGTTGCGCGAGGCGTTCTTTCATTTATATTTTCCGGTGATCATGGCGGTATAGGGCGCCTCCTTTGAAACAGGCTGCAGCGTAAAATCAAATTTCATACTTGCCTGGTTCACAAAGGCCTGCAGCGCCTCGGGCGATTGCGCACTGCCGCTCAGGGTCAGGGTGTCATGAGTGGCGTCGTACTCCAGCACATCAATGCCCATCGCAGGCACCGCCTTTTTAACGGCTTCAAGGTCGTCGAGCTGGAGGAAGAAGCCCCGGCTCTGCTTTTTAAGATTCTGACCAAAATGGTATTTGATGTTGGTCTGATGGCGCAGGCTGGGGAAGTAGTGCTGATAGAGCTGCACAATATCTTCCTGCACCTGGTTCTCCTGCTGTACCAGCTTCCACGCCAGCGCGGCACGCGGCCCTAACAGAAGCGTCAGGGACAACAACCCCGCCGCGATCATCGCCGTTCTCATCCCTTTTTTGGCGGCCAGGTGACGCGGTTTCGGACTAAACGCTCCGTGGAGCAAATTGACCCGGCAGCGTTGCCACTGGGGCTGGATTAGCACCAGAGGGTGTTGCCAGGGCAGGGATCCTTGCGCCGTCAGCCCTGCAGGCAGCGCGCCATAACTGTGCAGCACGCTCTCTCCCGCGCGCTGTAACACCAGCGATAGCAAGGCTGCATCCAGTACCGATGCCTCGCCTGAGGGGAAACGGACCCAGTATTCGCCCTCCAGGACCGCCACCGTACTGCCTCCCGGCGTGGCCGGCAGCAGCCAGGCATCCGGCAAGACCTGAACGGGGGTAAGCCCCGCCGCGTACAACGGCGTCAGCCACTGGCGTAGCCGAGACGCATCGATGGCCACCGCATCCACCTCGCGCCCCTTTTTCCCGATCACCGTCCAGTGAAGATTGTCCACGTCGCCGATCAAGGTCTCCTCGGCCATCCAGGAGAAAGGGGCGGAGGCGTTGGCACCGATTTTTTTCGGCAGTGTAAAGTGGCGGAAAATAAACTCGCTGGCAGGTAACAACACGCAAACGCGACCGGCGAGAGGATGATCCGCCAGCGTGCTCAGCGCCTCCGGGCCATCCAGGATCTCCACCTGCTGGCTTCCGGATTCGCACCACCCTATTTTTCCGCCCTCATCCCGGTCGGGACGAATAAAAAGCACCTGTTTCATAACGTTCAACTTTGGTTATTCAATCATTCGGTAACGACGCTGCCATGTCACAATCTCGCCCGCTTCAGGGTTAACCTGAAGCTGGCTCACCACTCTGAGCGTCAGGGCGTCGGTATTGCCGGTATAATTCACGCGAAAATAGCGGCTATTTACGGCGATCTGCTGGGCAACCTGCGGCAGATCGTCTTTTAACTGCGGGAAAAGTTTCTCCAGCGCCTGGCTGAAAGCTTCACCACTTTCCCACCCCGCCTCGGGACGGGCAGCGATCACCCGCGCGGCGTCATCGGCGGTTAACTTGCCGGGAAACAGTGCGGCCAGAACCGCGGCCCGATCGGGCCGAAGCGTATTCACATCCACCTTGCTGGCGCTGTCCGGCAATGCGCAAAGCAGTTTGCTCACCTTTGGCCAGGCGGCGGCAGGGAATGCCGGTAAAAGTTTGATCTCCGCAATGTTGGTCATCATCTGGTTCGCTGGCTGGCGGGCTGGTTGTAGGCCCGCCCAGGCATCGGTCTCCGCCCCCCCTTTGACGGTGGTGCCGTCCCCATCGAGGTAATCCATCAGTTGGGTGTAAATCTCTTCCACCTGGTGCTGGCCGATGCCGCCGTCAGTTAGCAGTTGTTCCATGCTCTGCTCAGCCCGGGATTTTTCTGGCAGTGCCCCCGCCGGTTGCCCCGCCGTCGGCGCGTCTGCGAGCAGGTTGTTGACGTTAAAGCAGTCCTGCGCGTCCTCAACCTGCCCGGTGACCGTGTAATCTTCCCCCCGCGTCTGGAGCGGCTGGTGCCACTCCCCCCCGGGATCAAGCGGTTTACTTTCGCCGCTCGCATCCACCTGCAGGCGTGTTTTCACCTCTTTCTCCTGGGCCTGCATCGCCCAGCGCAGCTGCTGCTGACTCACCTGATAGTGCGTTTTTTGCAGGTTGCGGCAAAACTGCTGGCTCATTTTTGCCGCCAGCGCCGACATCATCACCAGCAGGATCAAGACCACCAGCAGGGCCACGCCTCGCTGCTTCGCTAATTGCCTCATGGCAGTGCTCCCTTGTCAGGAGAGGGCGTCGCCTCCGGAGGCGGCGGCGTTAACGATCCTGGCGCTGGCTGCTCTTGCTGTTTCGGCGCCTCCGCTACTTCCGGCCGATCGCCCGGGGTAGTGAAAACCCAGCGCCAGCTTTCGCCATTGTTCATGGTCAGCGTCAACTCCACGCCGTCGGGCTGATGATCGCTGTCTCTCCAGCTTTTTAACCATCCGTCGCGGTAAAAGCGCCACTGCAGGGATTTCACGTCGCTGACAATGGGCACCTCATCCGGTTCGACGCCGGCCGGGCTGTCGATCGCCGGCCAGACATCGCGATACAGCCGTCCCTCTTTCAGCCGCCAGCGCACGCGCTCCAGCTGTACCGAGCCGCTCACGCCGCTCAGGGTGGTCAGCTCAAGGGCATTTTCTTCTTCCCGAAAGCGCCCCGGTTCATTACGCGGCGCGCGCGCCTGCAGCTGGAAGAAGTCGCGCTCCAGCAGGCTCCAGGCACGCTGTAGCTGGTTCAGTTTTGCCGCGCTGGCATCGGTGGCCGAGCTGGTGCGCATCGCCCCGTCCAGAATCTGCCAGGCGAGCGTGCTGATAACCGCAAAGATCGTTAGCGCAATCATGACCTCCAGCAGCGTAAAGCCGCGCTGGCGCTGCATAGGTTTCACTTCAGCTCTCCTGGAGGAATGATGTGCAGGGCAATCACCGGCTGGCTTTCGTCGCCCTCCGCATATACGCGAATGTCACTGGCCCAGCCCGCTTTCGCCGTTTTGACCCGCTGTTTGCGCCAGGTCCAGCTGCGGCCCCCCATGATCTCGCTGCCCTGCGCTTCGGCGTCAGGAAACGCGGTTTTCTCCAGCTGCGCTTCCGCCAGCTGATTTTCCGCTACCCAACTGGCCTGCAGCGTATCGGCCAGGCCATGGGTAAAGCGCACGTTCAGGGTGACAGAGTTCATCAGCGCCAGCGCGGCCGTGGAGAAGATCACCAGCGCGACCATCACCTCCAGCAGGGTCATCCCCTGCTGTTTTGCTGTACCGTTACTCATCGTTTTCAACCGATACCGGGGCAGCGCCCTGCGATACCACCCGGAACGCGTGCGTTTTATCTTCGCTTTGCAGCGCCAGCGTGAAGCGGCTGATTTCACCGTCCGGCAGAAAGACAATCTGCGGCTCGGCGTCCGTGGTGGCGGCCAGCCGCTGGGGGGAGAGCGAGACGTGCATCGCTGGCGGAAATTCGCCCTGAGTCGTAATACGGCCCGCGGATAAGGGCGCCCACAGGCGTTCGCCATTTTTATCTTCGAGCGTGACCAGCTGATATTTCTCGGCGGTAATAACTAACCCAACGATATTTCCGTCCATCACTGCGCGTTCCGATCCATAATCAACAACGGCTTTTAATTGCTGGCCAAATATATCCGCGCCGCTGCGTGACGGTATTGTTGATACCACCATCATGGCGCAGCTGGCGAATATCACCAGCGCCAGAATAATTTCCAGCAACGTAAAGCCGCGTTGGTTTTTCATTATTTCTCTTTTTTATCGAGAGACCAGTTGGTGATGTCATCGGCGGTATTCGCTTCGCCATCCGGTCCTGCCGAAAAGAGATCGATCGCGCCGTGTTCTCCGGGGCTTACCATCAGATAATCACTGCCCCAGGGGTCCTGCGGCAGGCGGCGGATATAGCCCCCCGCGCGGTAACCGTTTGGAATTGGCGCAATTTCAGGTTTGGTAACCAGCGCCTGCAGACCCTGTTCTGTGGTGGGGTAGCGGTGGTTATCCAGCTTATACATATCCAGTGAGCCTTCGAGGGCGACAATATCGCTGGTTGCCTTTTGCGCATCGGCTTTTTCTTTATTCCCCATTAAATTGGGCACCACCATACTCGCCAGTACGCCGAGAATAACAATTACCACCATTAATTCGAGCAACGTGAAGCCCGCCTGGCGAGCCAGGTTTTTACGTTTCATAGCCATTTATTAACCTACCATGTTATTAAGTTGCAGAAGCGGTTGTAATATTGACAGCACAATGAATAAAACAATGGTCGCCATACTCACCACCAGCGCAGGTTCAAATACCGACAGCGTTAAGGTAATTCGGTGCTGTAAGGCCGACTCCTGATTTTCTGCCGCGCGATCCATTAAGTTGCCTAATTCCCCGCTCTCTTCGCCGGAGGCGATCATATAAAGCATGGTGGGCGGAAATAACTTCGCCTGTTCCAGGGCGGCAAAGAGGGTTGCCCCCTGCCGTACGGTATCGGCCGCCTGCTCAAGCACCCGGCGCGCGTAGAGGTTTTCGATACCGTCCATCGCAATGTACATCCCCTCCAGCAGCGGCACGCTACTGGCCTGCAGGATACTCAGCGTGCGGATATAGCGGGCGCTGTTGATGGCGCACACCAGCTTTTTAATCGGCGAGCGGTTTACCAGCCAGCTGTCGTAGCGAAAGCGATTTTTACTGTTGCGGACCCAGCTCTTAAAGCCGATTACCCCCCCGCCCAGCGCTCCCGCTATATAGATTCCCCAGGCTTGCAGAAAATCGCTGACCGCAATCAACGTACGGGTCGTAAGCGGCAGCTGCTGCTTCATATGGGTAAACTGTTCAATCACCTGCGGCACCACTGCCACCAGCAGAATGCTGATTACCGCGACAGCCACCACCGTCAGGGTGATGGGATAGACCATCGCCTGCGTCAGCTTGCTCTTCATCTTCTGGCGCTGCTCGTTATACTCCGCCAGTTTTTCCAGCACATCCCCCAGGTGGCCCGTCTTTTCACCGGCCATCACCAGGGTGCAGTAGAGCTTGTCGAAGGTGCGCGGGAACTGGCTAAAGGCGTCGAAGAGGGTATGCCCCTCCACCACCTTCTCGCGGATCTCTACCACCATCGACGCCAGCTTTTTATCTTCCGTCTGTTTGGAAATGGCCTTCAGCGCACTCTCCAGCGGCAGCGCGGCGTTGACCAGCGTAGAGAGCTGGCGGGTAAACATCGACAGCACCGGCGTAGAGAGTTTTGCCCCGGTCTTTGCTTTCCCACTGGCGGAGGTCTGATGCGTTTCGCTGATGCTCACGGGCAGCAACTTTTGTTCTCGCAGCCACTGGCGAACCTGCTTTTGCCCCTCGGCCTGCATCGTGCCGCGCTGGGTTTTGCCCGCCGCGTTGGTCGCCGTCCAGGCGTAGAAAGCCATTATTCGTCCCCTCCGCGTTCGGCGGTGACGCGCATGACCTCTTCCAGTGAGGTAATGCCGCTTATCACCTTCAGCAAGCCGTTTTCACGCAGGCTATACGCCTCCTTAAACAGCTGGGTTTCGAGGGACATTTCATCTTTATCTTCGTGGATAGCCCGGCGCATGGCGGTGTCCACCACCAGGAATTCATGGACCCCCGCCCGCCCCTGATAGCCGCTCTGGCGGCAATGTTCACAGCCTACCGCGCGATAAATTGCCCTGGGCGGCGTCTCCATAAAGCTGAACAGCGCCTTTTCATTGGCATCCAGCGGGCTGGTGGTCCGGCAGTGGGTACAGAGCCGCCGCACCAGACGCTGGGCAATGACCCCGAGCAACGATGAGCCAATCAAAAAGGATTCCAGCCCCATATCACGCAGACGCGTAATGGCGCCTGCTGCGCTGTTGGTATGCAGCGTCGACATCACCAGGTGACCGGTGAGTGAGGCCTGTACCGCAATTTGCGCGGTTTCGCCGTCGCGAATTTCCCCGATCATCACCACGTCCGGGTCCTGACGCAGGATCGCACGCAGGCCGCGGGCAAAGGTCATCTCCACGCGCGGGTTCACCTGCGTCTGCCCTACCCCCTCCAGCTCATATTCGATCGGATCTTCGACGGTCAGAATATTGCGTTCGTGGCCGTTCAGCGCCGACAGGATGGCGTACAGGGTGGTGCTTTTCCCGGAGCCTGTCGGCCCGGTGACCAGGATAATGCCGTGCGGACGGTCAATCAGCCCCTTCAGTTTTTCCAGCTCTTCATCAATCAACCCGAGCTTGTTGATATCCGGCTTCAGGTTGCTTTTATCCAGCAAACGCATGACCACACGCTCGCCGTACTGTGACGGAATGGTCGAGACACGCACGTCAATCGCCTTACGGCCAATGCGCAGGGAGATACGGCCATCCTGCGGCAGGCGTTTCTCCGCAATGTCCAGTTTAGACATGACTTTAATACGCGACACCAGCAGGGGCGCAAGCTTGCGCGCCGGTTGCAACACCGGGCGCAGCACGCCGTCCACGCGAAAGCGGATGCTCAGCGTGCGTTCAAAAGTTTCGATATGAATATCCGAGGCGCCCTCTTTCACCGCCTCGCCGAGAATGGCGTTGATCAGGCGGATCACCGGCGAGTTTTCGTCGTTATCCAGCAGATCCTCGTTGTCGGGGATCTCCTCGGTTAAAGCCATCAGATCGATGTCGGCGTCCATATCGTCAACCAGCTGCTGCGAGACGCCGCTGCTCTGCTGCCAGATTTTAGCCAGCAGCTCTTCAAAGGCCTCAGCCGTCAGGATGGCGGGTTCGTAAGCGCGCCCGAGTACCCGGCGCATCTCCAGCAGCGCAAAGGCCGGGGCATCGTCACGGATATACACCTCATCCTGGTAATAGAGCACGCCGTTCTCTTTTGCGTAGCTGCTGCTGCAGAGAAATTGGGTCAATTCGTCCACGTTGCCCCTCACTCTTTAAAGGGGTTATGTGACGTGGCGGCGTTAGTGCTGCCTGGGGCGGCGCTTGCGGCAGACGCAGACGGGTACGCTGGCATCACCGGATTATCCACGTTAGAAACGATCCCCAGCTTTTTCTCTTCCATCCGCTGCTGCTGACGGGCGCGGATCTGGTCGTATTTCTCCTTCGATGCGGCGCTGTAGTTATCGTCGTCGCGCAGCACGGTGGTATGGATAAACACCATCAAATTGCGCTTCGACGTATCTTCCGAGGTGTAGCGGAAGAGCTGGCCCACCAGCGGAATATCCCCCAGCAGCGGCACCTTAGAGACGGTCTCTTTGGTGACATTCTCCATCAGGCCGCCGAGTACCACCGTCTGCCCACTGTGCACCATCACTTCGTTATTGATGGTTCGGGTGTTGAAGGTGGGGCCAAGGCTGGCGTCTTCGGTGGAGTTGGCATCTACGCTGGAGACTTCCTGCTCAATCTTCAGATGGATCATGTCGCCATCGTTAATCTGCGGCACAATTTTCAGCTTGGTGCCCACCGTTTTACGCTCGACGGAGTTAAAGACGTTATCGCCGCTGGTGGTCTGGGAACCGGCCAGTACCGGCACATCCTGACCCACGTTGAACGAGGCCTCTTTGTTATCCAGCGTCACCACGCTCGGCGTGGAGAGGATGTCGTTTTTGGAGCCGGTGGAGAGAGCCGTCATCAGGGCGCCGAAATCACCGTTAAAGAAGCCGGTCGCCAGCCCGGTGAAGGAGGCCCCCTTCATCGTGCCGTTCTTAATCTGGCTGATAGGCAGCCCGGTCGAACCAAACTGTACGCCGCCATGCTTGCCGGTCCACTGCACGCCGAGATCCAGACCGTTTCCGTCCTGAACTTCGGCAATGATGGCCTCCACCAGCACCTGCGGTCGGCGGATATCAAGCTTATCGATGACCTTCTCAAGGGAATTCATGACGTTAGGCTGGGCGGTAATCACCAGCGAATTCGTCGCTTCGTCAGCGGTGATATTCAGCTCATTAGCGCTGCTGGTGGTTTTCACTTTCGCCGTACTGGCTTTGTCTTTCAGCTGCTCGCCAATGCCGGTCAACACCGGCACCACCTTCGCGGCGTTGGCATATTTCAGATAGAAGACGCGGGTGTTGCCCTCGTTATTCTGCTCACGATCCAGCTGCCCCACCAGCGCACGGGTGCGCGCTCGCGCATCTTCCGACCCGCTGATCACCAGACTGTTGGTCTCATCATCGGCCACCACTTTGGTGGCGAGCTGCGGCGCGTTCTGCCCTTTTTGCTCTTCGTTATTGAGGTTGTTCAACATATCCGATAGCTCCCTGGCAGAGGCATACCGCAGCGGCACAATTTCGCGGCGCTGCACGCCCTCTTTATCCACGCGCTGCACCAGGTCCACCAGCCGATTGACCACCGAGGCTCTTCCGGTTAGCAGCAGCACGTTAGAGGGTTCGAAATGCACCACGTTGCCGACGCCGGTGGCATCGTTCAGCTGGCGCAACAGCGGCGCCAGTTCGCGAACCGGGACATTCTCCATGCGCACAACGCGGGTGATGATCTCATCCCCCTTGCCAGGATTTTTGCTGTCCGCCAGCGGCGCACCTGCGGTACGAGCAACGTTTGAACGCACCACTTTCACCATCCCGTTGTCCATGGGAATCACCGACAGACCGTAGAGATCCAGCACGCTCAGGAAGAACTGGTAATATTCGTCTTCCGTCAGCACGTTATAGGTGCGAACTGACACCGTACCCTGCACGGACGGATCGACCAGAATCGTTTTATTCAGATTACGGCTGACCGTATCGATAAATTCGCGAATATCGGTATTTTTAAAACTGGCACTAAAATTAGCGGCCAGCAACGAACCGGAATAGAGTGACGCGACGGTCAATGCAATACACGCCCAGGGAAATTTCTTCATCTCTTTACACTTGTTAATTGTTTACAACATTAACCCGAATATTTTCGAGGTGAGCGTGACGTTTAACCACCACGTTGGCCTCTCTTAATTTCGACCAGCTGGCGAGCATATTTTTCGCCTGTTCTTCTTTCGTCATATCAACGGAATTGATTTTTACGACCACATCCCCTTTTTGCAGCCCCACGTCGTGGAACCAGCTGGAGGCATTTCTGGGCTTTATTTGATAGCCTTCGAGTTGGCCGTGGTCGATATAGGGTTTCAGAACCAGAACATCGTTCAGATGGATATTCTCCAGCCCGGCATCGGTAGCCGGACGAGGCAGCGGCTTCGTGCCTGTCTCCCCTTTAAAGTAGTCGGGGCGCTTGAGAGCCAGCTTCTGCTCAACCCCCTGATAACTGACGACGATGTTGTCGGTATTGATCTCTTCAATCCACGCGTCGTTAACCCCCACCAGGCTCTCCCCCTCCCGATAACTCTGGACGCCGGAAGGGGTTTTCACCATGGCAAACGACAGCCAGGACTCATCGCTACTGATGATGCCTTCCACTTCCACGTTTAAGGGTTGTTTGACGATCGCCTGCTCAGCCCGCTGCTGCACGGCCGGCTGAAAGAGGGTAAATACGCTACGCTGGACCGGAGAAGAGACGGGCGTTTGTTCCGCTTCACTCATGTTATAGCTGGCCTTTTTGTAGTTTTTAAGCACGACATAACCCTGATGCCCGCTAAATAGCAGCACCATAAACATGATGACGGGGGTGAAGAGTCCGGAAAAACGCTGCATCCTCATTTTTAACGGGCCTTTTAATATGCAGAAAAATAACAGCATGCCGCTGTACCAATGGCGGCAATAGTAAATATCGCTTGCGCGTACCTCCACCGGGTTCGCTATTAACTTTAATTGAGAAATCTGTTGACCCGAGAATAGCCAGATGTTAGCGACAAAGCGTGGTTATTTTTCTCCGCTGAATATTTTGCTTACGTCCGCCCCCTGCCTTATTTTCAGCCGCTATTCCTTATTAATGCCATTATTCGGTGAGTCGTTATGTATCTGAGTCATTTCAAATTCACGGGCCAGCCATTCCGGACGGTGACCCGCGCGCCAGGTGAGTTCCTGGTGCCCTATCACCAGGATGTGTTTGGTTTGCTGGATGAGAAAAGCTGCGCGCCCGGCGTGGTGGGACTCTTTTCTGACGACGATGCGCTGCTCGGCGCCTTTATTGCCGAGCTGCAGGTGCAGAAGAGAGCGATGGTGACCCTCGACGCGTTTCCAAAGCTGAACGCCAGTGCGCTTCTCTATAAGCTAAACCCGAAGGCAAAAGAGGACAAAAATCGCCTGCAGGCTATCGATGCCATTCTGAGCCTCTGGCTCGACACCTTCCCCGCCTGCGGCAAAAAGGGCATGGTACTGGCCATCAGCGCCGTACAGGCCCTGCGTGAAGGCGGCTGGGAGGTTCTGGGCATGTTGCTGACCCGTGCCCAGGAGAGAGCCTTCCCACTGAGCATTGTCATTACCGGTACGCCCGAGCAAGAGACGCGGGCGCGCCAGGCGTCAGCTCTGGGATCGCGTCTGCATACCTGTCATACGCTGCGTCCTCTCACCTGCCGCGAATTCATCGGCTATGTGCAGGCCCAAGTGACGCATCATGGGGCTGAGACCTCGCCTTTCGTTCCCGCCCGGATCCGTCGCATGCACGCCCTGACCAAAGGATCCGTTGGCAAACTGAACGCCCTGGCGCAGCTGGCGTTGCTCGCCAGCTGGACAGAGCGCGCACCGCAGGTGGGTGCACGCCACCTGCGCCTGGCCGCGGGAGAACTGCTGCCGCGCCAGCGCAATACCCGGCGTAACGCAGTGGGGGGGCTGTTTGCCTCCGTGCTGTTCGCCGCCTGCGGCTGGCATTTTACCGCCGCCATTCACGCGAAGCTCCCGCTTCATCTGTCGGTGCCTGCACGCTGGACTCTGCATGCCCCTGCCCCGGTCGCGCCGGCGCTGCCTGATATTAATAATGAAGTGGTGAATCAGCCGGATGCCCTGCACCAGCTCTATACCGTCTGGGGGTATGACGCATCCACGGATGAGAATCGCTGCGAAAGCGCTGGCCGCGTCAATCTGGCCTGTAAACAGGGCCACGCCACGCTCGCCGACCTTGAAAGAGAGGGCTATCCCTGGATCGGCGAGTTGAACAGCGGCAACCATATGAACTATGCGGTCGTGGTCCGGGCCGGGAAAGATTCCCTCGATCTGCTGATGAATAACCGCACCTGGCAAGTCAGCCGCAACTGGTATACCCAGCATGCCACCGGGAACTATACCCTGCTGCATCGCCTGACGCCGGAGGGCAAAGAGCGTATCGGCGCCAGCAGCGATTCGCAGGAGATGCGCTGGCTTGATGACCAGCTCAGCGAAGCGCTGCATGAGCCTAAAACCCATGCCACAACCTGGACCGCTGCGCTGGCAGCGCGTACCCGCGAATTCCAGAGCCAGACGGCGCTGCGTGTGGATGGCCTCGCCGGTGAACAGACGTTGATGGCGTTAATGCGCGTAAATAACAGTACCCCGGCGATCCTGACGCCGGTCAGCACCGCGTCAGTACAAGGAAAACGGTAAGATGTCCACGATTTGTCTGGCTGCCCAGCGCAGCTATTACACCCAGGAACCGGTTTACTTCTCCTGGCGGCTGCCTTCTCCCCGGCAGGTCTTCACCCGCCTAATGGGCGGTGCATTCTGGCTCTGCGCGCTGGTCATCGCCGGGCTTTATGCGCATATGTTCTGGCAGGCTCGCCATCCGACCCCGGCGCCAAAACCGGCGAAGGTGGTTCAGCCCGAAGCCCGCCCTTCGGAGATGCACTATGTATACATATCGAAGCCCTTCCCGGAACCGAAACCCGTGACCTTGCCGCCGCTGCAAATGGCGTCGCCCGTTGTCGATAACGAGGCCAACTGGCAGCAGGCGCCCGACGGCGATCTTTCAACCCAACCGTTACCGGGAGCAGAAGAAGAGAGTAATGATACGTCGTTAAAAGAACGCTTTATGATGGCTTTGAAAGAGCAGGAACGGGACTATGCACAAGGAAAGGTTCCCTCACCACCCGATGAAAGCGGTGATGAGGTCACGAAGGAGACTCAATAGCGCTCCGGCAAAGAGTTTAAAGAGACTAATTTGCCTTTTTCAACCACGATATAGTGACCTTTTTTCAGGTCGGAGAGAATTTTAATGATGGTACTGCGGGCGAGGTTGGTATATTCCTGAATATAATCGTAGATATTAATATCACGGTTATGGTTAACCATCAGCTCATGGATCTCGAGTAAAAATTCACGCACAACAGAATAAGCGCTGCGGGCGATGAGAATATCGTCACGCTTACCCATGGCACAAATATACCAGGAAAGCACTTTGGTTAATTGCGGCCAGAGATTCTGTTCGGTGATAAGCTGAATAAAATCCTCTTTTTTAATTGAACAAATCACGGCATTGGTTCGCGCGATGGCATAGGTATGCTCACTGTCATAAAACATAGCGCTAATGCCCAGAATAAGCTGTTTCCTGATGGTAAACATGCTCAGATCGTCCGAGGTGCGGCGTAATTCAATTTCACCGCTGTGCAGCACATGGACGTAGTCCGAGCCGTAGAGAGGAATTTTCTGCCACTTTTTTATATTACGCTCAGGAAAAGACGCTGTTGCAGACACAATAGCATCGACCTCAGACTGAGGACGCAAATTACTTGCATAGATACTTAACATTTTTTTGTCTCTAAGGTATTTGAAGTTTTCAATAGCCCACAAAAATAAAATCATTGTGGGTTCAGATAAATTTAACCTGAATTAAATGATAAGTGTCATCCTGACGGAAAATGAAAATAATTGATTTTCTTCTGGCATTGCTTAGCAAGCTATGCAGTCATATTAAACCTGGTGATTTTTAAGTCAATTAACTAAAAATGAATCCACAATTCACTTAAGATGAATCTCAAATAAAATAAACGAATCATGCTGTTTGGGGTAATACCAAAGTATTACCCCTGTCCGTATTTCTCCAGCAATGCTTCGGCAATAGCCATGGTTTCGCGGTCGGCGAAGCCGTTCCACAGCCGGGGGCGGAAGTGCATCTGAAAGGCCATAATCACCCGCTTCTGCTGCGCCGGCGTGCCGTTAACGGCATTTTCGTAGCCGTAGCGGGCCAGCAGATCGAGAAGCTGCCTTGCCTGCACGGGCTCATGAGGAGAATGCCCGTTCAGATAAAACGCTACCCGGTGAGCATCCGGCCAGGCACCAATTCCCTGTGCTGCCAACGCCTGCCAGGGAAAGAGCGGCCCCGGATCGACCTTTCGCTGCGGAGCGATATCCGAATGCGCCACCACGTTCTGCGGTTTGATGTCATAGCGGGCGATAATGGCTTTCGCCAGCGGAACCAGGGCGGCGATCTGCGTGGGCTCAAACGGAGTGAAGAACTTTTCGCCGCCGCTTTTCTGCCAGCCGCGGTTTTCCAGCTCGATGCCAATAGAGGTGTCGTTAATGCGCGTGGCCCCGCGCCAGAAACTGACCCCCGCATGCCAGGCGAGATCGCGCTCGGGTACCAGCTGGGAGATACGCGGTTTGCCGTTATGCAGGGTAGGGATAGCCGGAATTAAGTAGTGCGAGCTGACGTCTTTGCCGGTAAGCGTGGTGAGCGAGCGGTCAAAATCGTCGGCAGTATAGTGGATCACCAGCACCTTGATACGGGGATAAGCCGCCTGGGCCTGGCGGCTGACGTCCAGCTCATAGGCGCCTTTATCGACGATAACCTGCCCGGCGTCCTTCTTCTCTTTACTGCTGCATCCTGCCAGCAGTAAAGCCAGCACGCCGAGTGCAATTGCGCGCCGCATCAGCGGGTTTTCACCGCAGTGCCGCTCACGCTCACCATCAGCATGCTGCTGTCTTTACCGACGGTTTCGTAATCGATGTCGATGCCCACCACCGCATCGGCCCCCAGCGCCTTCGCCTGCTCGCCCAGCTCTTTAAACGCAATTTCCCGCGCTTTGCGGAGCTCTGACTCATAAGCGCCCGAGCGACCGCCGACGATATCGCGAATGCCGGCAAAAAAGTCGCGAAATATATTCGCGCCAAGAATAGCTTCGCCGGTTACCACGCCGCAGTACTCGGTGATCGGCTGTCCTTCCAGGGTTGGGGTCGTTGAATATTTCATCAGTTTCATCCTCGTCGCATTCTGTGCCTAAGCGTATAAGATCAAAACCATTATCGGATCGTTACGCTATCATTGAAAGGTGAGTTAATTATTAGCCAAAAGGAAATGAACATGCGCTACTCCGCTATGACGCTTTTAGTGCCGTGCGCGCTGCTGCTCAGCGCCTGCACCACGCCGGTGACACCGGCTTTCAAGGATATTGGCACCCGCAGCGGCCCCTGCATTGAAGGCGGCCCGGATGCCGTCGCTCAACAATTTTATGACACCCGCATCTCGACCCGCCGTAACGATGTTACCGCCCTGCGCCCTTATCTGAGCGATCGGCTGGCGCAACAGCTGAACGAGGCCAGCCGTGATCCACAGCACAGCGCGCTGCTGAAATCCGATCCGTTCTCCAGCCAGAGCACCCTGCCGGATAGCGCCGTGGTGGAAAGCGCGTCGACCATTCCGAATACTGACGCGCGCAATATTCCGCTGCGGGTGAAACTGACGCAGGGTAGCCAGACCTGGCAGGATGAAGTGCTGATGATCCGCGAGGGTCAGTGCTGGGCCGTTGATGATGTGCGCTATCTGGGCGGCAGCGTTCACGCCTCTGCCGGTACGCTACGCCAGTCCATCGAAAACCGCTAATAAAGCAGGTTATCCGCGCCCCGGGAAAGCGTTAACCCCCGTAAAATGTCTGGCATTTCATCTGGAATGCCGACATTTATTCTCACCCCCCTGACCTCTCGCTATTTTGTGCTATGTTTACTACTGAATACGGTTTATATTTAACTTTTAACGCATAAATATTGCATAACTATTCTGTCAACGGTACTATCTGCGGCCTCAATTGCTATAGATTGCCTGGATGAGTAAAGACTGCCCCGATGAGTATTCAACTAAATGGCATTAACTGCTTTTACGGCGCACACCAGGCGCTGTTCGATATCACGCTGAACTGTCCAGAAGGCGAAACGCTGGTTCTGCTTGGCCCAAGCGGCGCGGGTAAAAGCTCGCTGCTTCGCGTGCTGAATCTGCTTGAAATGCCACGTTCAGGCACCCTGGATATTGCCGGCAATCACTTTGATTTCGCGAAGGCACCGTCGGACAAAGCGATCCGCGATTTACGTCAAAATGTCGGCATGGTCTTCCAGCAATATAATCTTTGGCCGCACCTCACCGTACAGCAAAACCTGATTGAAGCCCCCTGCCGCGTGCTGGGCCTGACCAAAGAGCAGGCGTTAGCCCGTGCGGAAAAACTCCTCGAGCGCCTGCGCCTGAAGCCTTACAGCGATCGCTATCCGCTGCACCTTTCGGGTGGCCAGCAGCAGCGTGTGGCCATTGCCCGCGCGCTGATGATGGAGCCTCAGGTGCTGCTGTTTGATGAGCCGACCGCCGCGCTGGATCCGGAAATCACCGCCCAGATTGTGAGCATCATCCGTGAACTGGCGGAAACCAATATTACTCAGGTGATCGTGACGCACGAAGTGGAAGTGGCGCGTAAAACCGCCAGCCGCGTGGTCTATATGGAAAACGGTCACATCGTCGAGCAAGGGGATGCGCGCTGCTTTGCCGAGCCGCAGACCGACGCCTTCAGAAACTACCTGTCTCACTAACATCGAGAGAACGATAATGAAAAAACTAGTGATTGCCGCCCTGCTTGCAAGCGTAAGCCTCTCCGCTGCCGCGGCTCAGACCATTCGTTTTGCGACAGAAGCCTCTTACCCTCCGTTTGAAGCGGTAGATGCGAACAACAAGATTGTTGGCTTTGACGTAGACCTGGCCAATGCGCTGTGTAAAGAGATGGACGCGACCTGTACTTTCACGAACCAGGCGTTCGACAGCCTGATCCCGAGCCTGAAATTCCGCCGCATTGATGCGGTCATGGCGGGGATGGATATCACCCCTGAGCGCGAGAAACAGGTTCTGTTCTCCACCCCATATTATGACAACGCCGCGCTGTTTATTGGTCAGAAGGGAAAATACACCTCTGTTGATCAGCTGAAAGGCAAGAAAGTGGGCGTACAGAACGGCACTACGCACCAGAAATACATCACTGACAAACACCCGGAAATCACCACCGTGGCGTACGACAGCTACCAGAACGCCAAACTGGATCTGCAGAATGGGCGTATTGATGCCGTCTTCGGTGATAACGCGGTCGTGACCGAGTGGCTGAAAACGAACGATAAGCTGGCGGCGGTTGGCGAGAACGTGACCGACAAAGCCTACTTCGGTACCGGTCTGGGTATCGCGGTACGTCAGGGCAACACCGAGCTGCAGCAGAAATTTAATACTGCGCTGGAAAAAGTGAAGAAAGATGGCACGTACGATACCATCTACAAAAAATGGTTCCAGAAGTAAGATCTGATGAACGAAATGTTTCCATTAGCAAGCGCCGCCGGGATGACCGTCGGCCTTGCCGTTTGTGCGCTGCTCATCGGCCTGGTGCTGGCAATGATCTTTGCGGTATGGGAGTCAGCGAAATGGCGTCCCGTCGCATGGATTGGCTCCGGGCTGGTGACCGTACTGCGCGGTCTGCCAGAGATTCTGGTGGTGCTGTTTATCTACTTTGGCTCGTCGCAGCTGCTGTTAACGCTGTCTGACGGCTTTACCCTCAATCTGGGGATCGTCGAGATCCCGATTCAGATGCAGATTGAGAACTTCGACGTTAGCCCGTTCCTCTGCGGTGTGATTGCCCTCTCCCTGCTCTATTCCGCCTACGCTTCGCAGACCCTGCGCGGTGCGCTGAAAGCGGTGCCTCAGGGGCAGTGGGAATCCGGCCAGGCGCTGGGGATGTCGAAAACCGCCATCTTCTTCCGTCTGGTTATGCCGCAGATGTGGCGCCATGCGCTCCCTGGGCTGGGTAACCAGTGGCTGGTGCTGTTAAAGGACACCGCACTGGTCAGCCTAATCAGCGTTAACGACCTGATGTTGCAAACCAAAAGCATCGCCACCCGCACCCAGGAGCCTTTTACCTGGTATATCGTGGCGGCGGCCATCTACCTGGTGATCACGTTGCTGAGTCAGTACATCCTGAAGCGCATTGACCTGCGTGCAACGCGTTTTGAACGGAGACCAGGCTGATGCTGGATTACTTACCCGAGCTGATGAAAGGGCTGCACACCAGCCTGACCTTAACGGTCGCTTCCATTATTGTGGCGCTGATCCTGGCGCTGATCTTCACCATCGTCCTGACGTTAAAAACGCCGGTGCTGGTGTGGATTGTGCGCGGCTATATTACGTTGTTTACCGGTACGCCGCTGCTGGTACAGATCTTCCTGATTTACTACGGCCCGGGCCAGTTCCCGACGCTGCAGGAGTATCCGGTTATCTGGCATCTGCTCTCTGAGCCGTGGCTCTGTGCGCTGATTGCGCTGTCGCTGAATAGCGCAGCCTATACCACCCAGCTGTTTTACGGGGCGATTCGCGCCATTCCGGAAGGCCAGTGGCAATCTTGCGGTGCGCTGGGGATGAGCAAGAAAGACACCCTGGCAATCTTGCTGCCGTACGCCTTTAAGCGCGCCCTCTCCTCCTATTCCAACGAAGTGGTGCTGGTCTTTAAGAGTACCTCTCTGGCCTACACCATTACCCTGATGGAAGTGATGGGTCACGGGCAGCTGCTCTATGGCCGCACGTATGACGTGATGGTATTTGGCGCAGCCGGACTCATCTACCTGGTTGTGAACGGCCTGCTGACGCTGATGATGCGCCTGATTGAACGTAAAGCGCTGGCGTTCGAACACCGCAACTGAGTGCATAACGCAAAGTAACAAAGACGGGCAAGTCTCATCACTGCCCGTCTTTTTTTATTCCCTAAGAAATATTTAATCGTTTTTATTGAATATAAATTCATTTTCTGACATTGTTACTTCCAGCCGCAGACACGGCATATAACGACAAGATAGACAGACGGGAGCTTCAAAATGAAAAAGTTAGTTCTGGCCGCATTACTGGCAACCTTCGCCGCTGGCGCAACGGCTGCCGATAAAATCAGCTTTGGCGTTTCAGCCACTTACCCACCGTTCGAATCGCTGGATGCCAGCAACCAGATCGTCGGTTTTGATATCGACCTGGCTAAAGCGCTGTGTAAGCAAATGCAGGCCGACTGCACTTTTACTAACCACGCCTTTGACAGCCTGATCCCGTCACTGAAATTCAAAAAATATGACGCCGTGATCTCCGGTATGGACATCACCCCGGAGCGTAGCAAGCAGGTCTCCTTCACTGACCCGTACTATGCCAACTCGGCGGTGGTGATTGCGAAGAAAGATACCTATAAATCCTTCGAGCAGCTGAAAGGCAAACGCATCGGCATGGAAAACGGTACGACGCACCAGAAGTACCTGCAGGACAAGCACCCGGAAGTGAAAACGGTGGCTTATGACAGCTACCAGAACGCGATTATCGACCTGAAAAATGGCCGTATTGATGGGGTATTTGGCGATACCGCCGTGGTGAATGAGTGGCTGAAAACCAACCCGCAGTTGGGTACTGCCACCGAGAAAGTTACCGATCCACAGTACTTCGGTACTGGGCTGGGCATTGCGGTTCGCCCGGATAACAAAGCCCTGCTCGAGAAACTGAACGGCGCGCTGAAAGCGATCAAAGCTGACGGCACCTATCAGAAAATCAGCGACCAGTGGTTCCCGCAGTAAAGACTCTCAGGCCGGGCATGCCCCGGCCTTATTTACAGGGGCACGTAGAAGCGAAAACGCGCCCCCTGCTCCGCCTCCATCAGCCTGATCCCGCCGCCGTGTAGCTCCAGCATTCTGCGAACAATCAACAATCCCAGCCCGCCGCGATGCTCGCGCGCCTCCGGCTTTAACGCTGAGGGTCGCTGGAAGAGCTCTTCACGCATCGCGGCATCAATACCCGGCCCGCTGTCGCTCACCTCCATTTGCAGCGCCTCGCCCTCCTGCCACACCTTCAGCCAGATTTCGCCGCCCGGTGGCGTATGGCGAACCGCGTTATCGAGCAGATTCGTCACCACGCGCTCAATCATGGAGAGGTCGGCGTTGACCATCGGTAACTGCTGCGGCACCTCAATTTTTAAACGCAGCTGCCGCGTCTGTACGATCAGATCGAACTTCTGCGCTACATCAGAGATTAGCTCCCCGGGGGCAAAGCGCTCGCGCTGAGGCCGAATGCTGCCGTGTTCCAGCCGTGCCAGTTCAAACAGCTGCTGCGAAAGGTGGCGAACCTTCTGCCCCTGGCGCAGCGCAATGGTCAGGTAGTGCTTCGTCTCTTCTGGCGTCAATGAATCGGCTTTCAGCGATAAAGTCTCAAGATA
Organism: Leclercia sp. UBA2479; assembly: GCF_002341985.1. Lineage (NCBI taxonomy): Bacteria > Pseudomonadati > Pseudomonadota > Gammaproteobacteria > Enterobacterales > Enterobacteriaceae > Leclercia > Leclercia sp. UBA2479. The sequence goes on from NZ_DDPB01000007.1 coordinate 54,092, forward strand.
ACCCAGCAGCGAGGTGAGCGGCGTGCGTAAATCATGAGAAATATTGGCGGTGAACTCCCGGCGCTGCCGGTCGCTGTCGGCCAGACGATCCCACTGAGACGCTATCTGCTGAGCCAGTTCAATAAAGGTGTTGCGCAGTAAGGCTACCTCGCTGGCGGGGTTTTCCTCCTGCGGCTGGGCGGCCAGCTGTTTAATGGCGCGGATACTGTCCTGGTCAAGAAAGCTGACCTCCTGCGTTAAGACCCGCACCGGGCGAGTAACCCAGTACCAGACCAGCCCACCCGCCAGAGAGCCAAAGAGCACCACCAGCAGCAGCGTCCAGAGAAGCGTATGCCAGAGCGTTTTTTCCCAGGCCATCTCAGCCAGCGCATTCAGCTCTTCGCCCTGTAAAATGATATAGAGATAGCCACGCAGCTCACCATCCTGACGCAGCGGCGCGGCGCTGAAGACCTTCTGCCGATCCGGGCTGCGCGGGTCGTCGCCGTAAACCGGCATCATCTCACCGCCCATAAATCGCAGCACCGGGTTGATGTCTATCCGCTGGCGCTTTATATGCCCCGGCGGAGCAGCATCGGCCAGAATCTCGCCATCCGCCGAGAGGACATACAACTCAACGCTGGGGTTGAAGGTCATCAGGCGGTCAAAGAGCGGTTTCAGGGCGGTGCGATCCACCCTTCCCTGGTTATCCAGCAGTGGCTCACGCTGGATAATATGCTGCGCCAGCCCGCCTGAGAGGCGCTGAATCATGGCGTTGCCGTACTGCTTGCTGGTCCAGAGCTGCACCGAGCAGGCCACCGCGGCGCACAGCACCAGCAGTAACACAAACAGCAGCGTCAGGCGGCGGGTCAGCGTCATGATGTACTCCCCATAAACTTATAGCCCTTGCCCCAGACGGTGCGTATCACCTCCGGCTCGGCGGGATCCTTCTCGATTTTGATGCGCAGGCGGTTGATATGGGTGTTAACCGTATGTTCGTAGCCTTCGTGCTGATAGCCCCACACCTGTTCCAGGAGGGCCAGCCGGGAGAACACCTCACCCGGATGACGGGCAAAGAAGTAAAGCAGATCGAATTCACGCGGGGTGAGATCCAGCGCCTGGCCATGCAGAGTCACGCTACGGGCCAGCGGATCAATGGTCATGCCGTGCGCCTCAATACGCCCGGCTGGCTGCTGTCCCATGGCCTGATGCCTGCGAAACAGCGCCCGAACGCGAGCGACCAGCTCCTGCACCGAGAAGGGCTTGGCCAGATAATCATCGGCCCCGGTCTCCAGACCCAGAATGCGCTCCGTTTCGCTGCTGCGGGCACTGATAATGATCACCGGCAGGTAGTGGCTCATCTGACGAATGCGACGGCAGATTTGCAGGCCATCCACCCCCGGCAGCATCAGGTCGAGGATCACCGCGTCCCAGCGCGTATCTTCGATAGCCAGCAGCGCGCGGCTACCGTCTGCTTCGTGGGTAATCTGGTAGCCTTCGTCTTCTAAATTGAGACGTAGCAAAGCGGCGATATCGCCGTCGTCTTCCACCAATAAGATCTGTTTCATCGGTTAGCCTTTCATTCCTGGTACTACTCAAGCTTACCCGTTTCCGGCGGCGGAAGAGTTCACATTTTGTTTAAACTTTGCGTACCAGCAGGGTCAGCACTTCGTAGTGGGCGGTATGGGGGAACATGTCGAAAAGCTGCACGCGGGCAATGGCATAGCCTGGCAGATGGTGCAGATCTTTCGCCATGCTCTGGGCGTTGCAGCTGGAATAGATGATATACGCCGGCGCCATCTGGCTGAGGTAGTCGCACAGCGCCTTGCCGATGCCGCGACGCGGCGGGTTGACCAGCACCAGCTCCGGCACGCTACCCTGCCCGGTGGCGAACTGGGTAGAGTCCAGCGCCTGAAAGTGCAGATTCTTCAGCCCCAGTTCGGCGGCGGACTGCTTTGCGCAGGCGATGGCTTCAGGGGAGATCTCAATGCCGGTCAGGGTCATGTCGGGCGTGGCGCAGTGCAGGCCAAAGCCGCCAACGCCGCAGAAGAGATCCCACATGTGATTCACCGGTAAAGCCTGCACCCAATCGCGGGCGGTGGCATAGAGGCTGGCCGCTACGGCGGGGTTGGTCTGGAAGAAACTCTGCGGGCGGATCCAGAGCGGCACGCCGTTGAAGGTTTCGGCCAGCGCCTGGGACTCGGTGAGGAAGATCTCCTCCTCCCCTTCCAGAATCGCCATATGCACCGGCTGAATGTTGGCGGTAATGACCTTCAACTGCGGTAACTGTGCCTGCAGCCACGGCAGAGCCGTACGCAGTTGCTCCAGCTTGCTGACGGAGCGCAAAACAAAGCGCAGCATCATGCCGCCGTCTTGCTGGCTTTCGGTCAACAACAGGTATTTTAACTCGCCCCGTTTGCGCGCCACGTTGTAGGGGGTGAGCCCGGCGCGGGCGATAAAGGGCTTTAATGCGGCGAACACCGGCGCAAAGGAGGCAGGATAAAGCGGGCAGTCGGTCAGATCTTCCGGGGTACCATCGCGATGCAGCATCCCCAGCAGCGGTTTCTCTACGCTGCCGCTGACCACCATTTTGGCTTTATTACGGAAACCCTGTTCAGGACCGCTGACGGGTGCGCACCACGCTTCGACGGGCAACCCTGTCAGCAAGGTCTGCAGATCGGCCATTTTAGCGGAAAGTTGTTGCGAGACCGGCTGTTCAATCCACTGACAGGAGCGACAGCGGCCGGCGTCATAGAGTGCGCACTGCATACAGAAACCTTAATACGTCTGGGGGCAGCGATTATACACGTTATTGCAGACGGAAAAACCGTCGGCTGGCGGCGGGCACAAACAGCAGCAGCAGCACCAGCATGTCCGGCAGTTTCTGCATCACCAGCGTTTTAAAGATCTCCTGCCTGGACTCCCCCGGAATGCTGAACAGCTCAGGGTAACCATAGCCCAGCGAGGCCGCCCACAGGTAAAGCGTGGCTATCACCTGGGTACTGAGATAGATCAGCCGCGCCCAGTTTCGCCCCTTAACCAGCGAAAAAGCGCAGAAGATTTCGATAAAGACCAGCAGCAGGCTGCCGAGGAAGATGAGCGTTAAGTTCCAGGTCTGAACGCTGCGATGGATAAAATCGCCGAGTCCCCGTAGACCCAGGGTATTAAAAATCATCAGTAAATCGAGGCAGCGGATCATAATAATGGCGAGCGCCGCCACCTGCACCAGGGCAGGAACGTTAAGGCGGGCGTGTGAATGGCTTGATTTGCTTATCAGTCCCAACGTGGTGTCTTCCATGAAACGGCGCCGCGTTGTCGCGGCACCCGTTAAGCTTGTTGGCTGATTTTAGGAGCTTCAGCCGCGTCTTGCACGCTGGATATCACGTACACGCTGTTTTTCAGACCTTGCCATCAACAGCCAGGCGATCAGGCCAACAATACCTACCACGCCCAGAATCAGCGTCGCCAGGGCGTTGATCTCCGGGTTCACCCCCATACGCACGCTGGAGAAGACCAGCATCGGCAAGGTCGTGGCGCCCGGGCCCGATACGAAGCTGGCGATGACCAGGTCATCCAGCGACAGGGTGAAGGCCAGCAGCCAGCCCGAGACGACGGCAGGCATGATCATCGGCAAGGTAATCACAAAAAAGACCTTCAGCGGGGTCGCGCCGAGATCCATCGCCGCCTCTTCGATGGAGTGATCCAGTTCGCGCAGGCGCGATGAGATCACTACCGCCACGTAAGCGGTGCAGAAGGTGACATGCGCCAGCCAGATGGTGAGCATACCGCGATCCGAAGGCCAGCCAATGGCATGCCCCATGGCCACAAACAGCAGCAGCAGCGACAGGCCAGTAATCACGTCAGGCATTACCAGCGGGGCGGTGATCATAAAGGCAAAGCCGTTGGCCCCGCGGAAACGGCCAAAGCGCACCATCACCACCGCCGCAATGGTGCCGAGAATGGCCGCCATCGTCGCCGCACAGGCGGCAATCGTCAGGCTCAACCCCACCGCGCTCATCATGGCGTCATCATGGAAGAGTTCGCTGTACCAGCGCGTCGACCAGCCCGCCCACACCGTCACCAGCTTCGAGCTGTTGAAAGAGTAGATGACCAGCATCAGCATCGGCGCATATAAAAAGGTAAAGCCGATGATGAGGATCAGGATGCGCCACGGCGAGCGCACGACCGGTAAGTTGTTCATCCGTGGTCTCCCATCTGTTTCTGCTGATGTTTGTGGAACCACATGATCGGCACGATCAGCAGCAGTAACATCACAATCGCTACCGCCGAGGCCACCGGCCAGTCGCGGTTATTGAAGAACTCCTGCCACAGCACGCGGCCAATCATGATGCTGTCCGGCCCGCCGAGCAGTTCCGGGATCACGAACTCTCCCACGGCCGGGATAAAGACCAGCATCGAGCCGGCAATGATCCCCCCTTTGGTGAGCGGCACGATGATGCTGAAGAAAGTTTTCAGCGGGCGGGCGCCGAGGTCCAGCGAGGCTTCTACCAGCGAGTAATCAATGCGCGTCAGTGCGGTATAGATAGGCAGCACCATAAACGGCAGATAGGCATACACCACCCCGATATAGACCGCGAGATTGGTATGCAGGATCACCAGCGGCTGGTCGATGACCCCAAGCCACATCAGGAAGTTATTCAGTACCCCGTTGTTCTTCAGGATCCCCATCCAGGCGTACACGCGGATCAGGAAAGAGGTCCACGAGGGCAAGATAACCAGCAGCAGCAGGATATTGCGCGTCGAGGGCTTGCTGTGCGCCACTGCCCAGGCCAGCGGATACCCCAGCAGTAAACAGCAGAGGGTGGATACCCCGGCAATCTGCAGCGATTGCAGGTAGGCCTCGAAATAGAGGGGATCGTCCGTCAGCTGCAGGTAGTTGGCGATATTCAGGGTGATCGAGAGCTGATCGTCTGCCCACTCCATCAGATCGGTATAGGGCGGGATCGCCCGCGCCATCTCGGCGAGGCTGATCTTAAAGACGATCAGGAAAGGGAGTAAAAACAGCAGAACCAGCCACAGATAAGGCAGCGCGATCACCAGCTTGCGCCCGTGCGCCATCTGCAGGCGCGTCAGCCAGCGGGTCCCGCCCGCAGCGCGCGCGGGCATCGGTGAGTCAATTTTACTCATGGCCACTCCTTATACCGTCAGCACAACGCAGCTGTCAGCATCCCAGCAGAGGCGAACTTCGTCGCCCCAGGTCGGGAGGCCTTTCCGGTAACGGTGTTCGTTTTGCAGCTGGGCGCTGATCATCTGTCCGCTCTTCAGACGCACGTGATAGATCGACAGATCGCCGAGATAGGCAATATGTACCACCTCACCCACGGCAAAGTTGTAGCCATCGGCCGGGACGTCGTCGCAGAGCATGATTTTTTCGGGGCGCAGGGCCACGTAAACCGGCACGTTATCCACGACCGAGGCATCCGGGTCGACCTTCAGCGGGTGGACCAGCCCGTGCGAGTCAATCACCAGCCCGTCTTCTTCGCGGGTTTTCAGTAGCCCCTCGAAGACGTTAACCGAGCCGATAAATTCGGCGCTGTAGCGGGTTGTCGGGTGTTCGTAAATCTCTTCCGGCTCGCCAATCTGCACGAACTTGCCGCGATTCATGATGGCGATACGCCCGGCCATGGTCATCGCCTCTTCCTGGTCGTGGGTCACCATGACGCAGGTGGCCCCCACGCGCTCCAGGATATCCACCACCTCTAGCTGCATGCGATCGCGCAGCTTTTTATCCAGCGCGCCCATGGGTTCATCCAGCAGCAGCAGCTTGGGGCGTTTTGCCAGGCTACGGGCGAGCGCGACACGCTGGCGTTGCCCACCCGACAGCTGATGCGGCTTACGTTTCGCGAACTCCTGCATGTGTACCAGGCTGAGCATCTCCGCGACGCGGCTGGCGATTTCCGCTTTCGGCAGCTTGTCCTGCTTCAGGCCGAAGGCGATGTTCTGCTCCACGGTCATATGCGGGAACAGCGCGTAAGACTGGAACATCATATTGATTGGACGCTGATAAGGCGGCACCTGAGAGAGGTCTACCCCGTCGAGCATAATCTGCCCGGCGGTGGGTTGCTCAAAGCCCGCCAGCATTCGCAACAGCGTCGACTTGCCGCAGCCCGACGCACCAAGCAGCGCAAAAATTTCGCCTTTATAGATAGTGAGGCTGACGTCATCCACGGCGTGCTGGCCGTCGAAAGATTTGGTCAGATTACGGATTTCCAGCAGCGGGGTCAGCGCTTTACGGGTTTTCGCCTGTGGGCGGGGGGTCGCGTCGTTCACGGGGTGCTCTCCGGCATAAACTAAAACAGTGCCACTGCACTAACAACGTGCAGTGGCCGGGCAGCTACGGGCTGCCCGGCAAGGACGTCAGACGTTATTTACCGCTTTTCACTTTCGTCCACGCACGGGTACGTACGCGGTCGATTTTCGGTTCCTGCACTTTCAGGGTGAAGAGCTTGGCAAAGACATCTGCTGGCGGATAGATAGCCGGATTGTCACGCACTTCCGCGCTGATCATCGGTACCGAGGCCTTGTTGCCGTTGGCATAGAAGACATGATCGCTAATGTGGGCAATCACCTCTGGGCGCATCAGGTAATTGAGGAACTGATAGGCTTCGTCTTTATTTTTCGCGTCGGCAGGCATCGCAAAGACGTCAAAGAAGGCCAGCGCCCCCTCTTTCGGAATGAAGTAAGAGACATTCACGCCGTTTTTCGCCTCTTTCGCGCGGTTAGCCGCCTGCCAGACGTCGCCCGCCCAGCCGACTGCCACGCAGATATCGCCGTTCGCCAGGTCGTTAATGTACTGTGAGGAGTGGAAATAGCGAATATTTGGACGCAGCTTCAGCAGCAGGTCAGTCGCCGCACCGGTGTAGTCGTCCGCTTTGCTACTGTTTGGATCTTTGCCCAGGTAGTTAAGCACGGTGGCAAAAATCTCTTCTGGTGCATCCAGGAATGAGACGCCGCAACTTTTCAGCTTTTCGAGGTTCTCTGGCTTCAGGACCAGATCCCAGCTGTTGAGAGGCACATCTTTGCCAAGCACCGCTTTTACTTTATCCACGTTGTAGCCAATACCGGTGGTAGCCCAGAGATACGGGAAGGCGTATTTATTCTCCGGATCGTGTTTTGCGACCAGTTTCAGCACTTCAGGATCGAGGTTTTTCCAGTTCGGCAGCTTGCTTTTATCCAGCGGCTGGAAGACACCCGCGCTAAGCTGACGCTCCAGGAAGCTGGCGGACGGTACCACCAGGTCGAAGCCGGTGCTGCCCGCCATCAGTTTTCCTTCCAGCACTTCGTTGGAGTCGAAAACGTCGTAAACCACTTTGATGCCGGTCTCTTTCTCAAAATTCGCGACGGTGTCCGGCGCGATATAGTCAGACCAGTTATAAACATGCAGCGTTTTCTGTTCCGCGGCGAGCGTACCGGCGGAGATCGCCATCAAGGCCCCCGCAACCAGACCCGATAACCATTTTTTATTTAAGACGGTCATAGCTTTATTCCTTCCAGGAGTTCATTAAAACGAACTTAAAATGTGCATTCTCACTTATGCAAGAATCATGCATATTTTGTCGCTCTGCCGGGATCAGAAGAAAAAACTCTGGTGGCAGGTTTGCTCACAGTAAAAAAAGCTTCGCAAGAATAAATGTAGTTCGTTCCTGCGGCTATAGCCCAGATTAAAAAACGCCTTTTATCAATTTTTCGCGCGGTAAATGTCTATGTGGTAAGCCAAAAGAGTCATTACGAAGTGATTAACGCTATCAATGAGGGGAAAAAGCAGCAGAAAAAATGGCGTTACGCAGCCACGCTGGTGGCGGCTGCGTATTACTCAGGCGAGGTTAGTGCAGAAAATGGGAGGATGAATCGTTATTCTCTGGATCTTCTTCCGCGTTATAGAGCAGGTGGTGTGCGCTGGCTTCCATCATCACCATCGAAATTTGCTCTTCGCTCTGGCGTAAGAACCCGGCGAACTGCTGATAGGTCACACCGGCCCCCACGCATAAAGACTGGCACACGACCAGCTTCGGCAGGTTATCGTCCTGAATGTCGAGGAAGGCTTTCACCGTCAACGAGCTGGCGTTGATGGCCGAGAGATCGGATGCCAGCGCCAGCAGCGCCGAGGGTTTGACCTCTGCGAGGGCAGAAAACAGCACCACATCGTTAATCAGATCGAGCTTGGCATCAAACACGCCATCAAAATTCTGCATGTGGGGAATGTGTAATGCCTGACAGGTATCGCATTCAAAAAAGCTGATGCCCATATCGTCGAGCCATTGACGTAGCGTATCCAACGTGGGTACGACGAGAGTTTCCATAAAGGTTGAGCCTCTTAACTGTAATTCGCATAGCTTACGCAATATGTGCGCGGCAATCTATTTATCCGCCCGTTTTCAGGCAGAAGCCAGGCGTTGCCTGACGTTCGATCCAGGCGATCATTTTACCGGCAATATCCACGCCGGTGGTTTTTTCGATCCCCTCAAGGCCTGGCGATGCGTTCACTTCCATCACCAGCGGACCGCGGTTGGCGCGGAGAATATCCACCCCCGCAATATCGAGCCCCAGCGTATGGGCGGCTTTCAGCGCGATCTCCCGCTCACGCAGGGTGATATTGGCTACCCTGGCGACGCCGCCCCGGTGCAGATTAGAGCGAAAATCGCCCTCTTTGGCCTGGCGTTCAATGGCGGCCACCACTTCATCGCCCACCACCAGGCAGCGGATATCGCGGCCTTTGGCCTCTTCGATATACTCCTGCACCAGGATGTGGGCATTCAGGCCGCGAAAGGCGTCGATAACGCTCTCTGCGGCCTGGCGGGTCTCGGCCAGCACCACGCCGATGCCCTGCGTGCCTTCAACCAGCTTCACCACCAGCGGGGCGCCGCCGACCATGTCGATCAGGTCGCTGGTATCATCCGGGGAGTGGGCAATGCCCGTCACGGGCAGATCGATTCCCTGACGGGCAAGCAGTTGCAGGGACCGAAGTTTATCCCGGGCGCGGGTAATGGCGACAGACTCATTGAGCGGATAGCTACCCAGTAGCTCAAACTGACGCAGCGCGGCGGTACCGTAAAAGGTGATGGCTGAGCCAATGCGGGGGATCACCGCGTCAAAGTGCGGCAGCTGGCGCCCTTTGTAGTGAATGGAGGATGCCGCCGGGCTGATATTCATATAACAGGACAGCGGATCGAGAACTTCCACCAGATGGCCGCGTTTTGCCGCCGCTTCGCGCAGGCGTTTACACGAATAGAGCGTTCCATCCCGGGACAATATGGCAATTTTCACCCTGCACCTCTCAGACATGATCTGGTAAAAGCCTGCGTATCATACACGCAGGCAGGCGCAGGAAAAATGGGGTTATCGCGTTGCCCAGCCCTGTTTGTGCAAATAATCGAGGATGAACGGACGATTCTCTTTAATGATGGTGCGCTGGATATGGTCACTCCAGGTGTCGCGACGGTTATTACTGCCGCGCGTCATATAGTAGTGGGCCAGCTCGTCGTCGTACTGGGCCAGAATCGCTTTATCAACCGGCTGGTAGTGATTCTCATGTACCACCAGCGCGGCGGGCAGGCGCGGCTTCACGTCCGGGTTATCTGCGGGCCAGCCCAGGCACAGGCCAAACAGCGGCAACACATGTTTGGGCAGCGCTAACAGCTCCGTTACCGCCTCGATACTGTTGCGAATGCCGCCGATGTAGACGCCACCCAGCCCAAGTGACTCCGCCGCCGTAAGCGCGTTCTGCGCCAGCATCGCCGTATCCACCACGCCTAACAGCAGTTGCTCCGCCAGACCGAGCTGCGCGTCCGGGCAGATCTGCAGATGGCGGTTAAAATCGGCGCAAAAGACCCAGAACTCCGCCGCCTGGGCCACATGCTTCTGCCCGCCCGTCAGGCCAACCAGCTGTTCACGCATCGCCGGATTGGTAACGCGGATTATTGAGGTGCACTGCAGAAAACTGGAACTGGAGGCCCCCTGCGCCCCGGCAATGATTGCGTCGCGCTGAGCATCAGTAATGGGCTGGTCGGTAAAATGGCGAATGGAACGGTGAGCGCGTAACAGGTCAATCGTCGGGGTCATAGTGTCTCTCTTCTCCTGGCTAAAAACAGCAATGGAGCCAGTATAGGCAAAGAATCTGGCGCTGTAATTGGCGAAACATAGCCTGAAGATATTAATGCAACAGGCGAAACCTGCTTTCTATTACCGTAAGTTATCGGCAATATAGCGTTATTCGCCGTCAGGCTTTCAATTCAGGAGAGAACCATGTTTGCAGTTATTTTTGGACGTCCGGGCTGCCCGTACTGTGTACGTGCTAAAGAGCTGGCAGAGAAACTGACCGCCGAGCGTGACGATTTCAACTACCGTTATGTTGATATCCACGCGGAAGGTATTACCAAAGCGGATCTGGAAAAGACCGTGGGTAAACCGGTTGAAACCGTGCCGCAAATCTTCCTTGACCAGACCCACATTGGCGGCTTTACCGATTTTGAAGCCTACGCCAAAGAGAACCTGGGCCTGTTTGCCGCTCAGTAATGTTAAAGCGCCCTCACTTTGAGGGCGTTTTTATTTTGCGGCGCGGATGGATGAGCGCCCGCCGCACAAACATAACGACCAGCGCGCCGAGCGCAAACCAGAAGACGCCGCTTAGCAACCACGCCAGCTCCTGAAAGAAGGAGCGCCCAGAGACAGTAAACAGACGCATCACCAGCAGGCAGAACGGCGCCGCCAGCGTCGCCCCCAGCAACGGCTTCACCACCTCTCCGCTGCGCGTAAGCGCACTGGCAACGGCACCGGGTATGATAAAGAACAGCAGCCCTAACTCAGGATGCCTGCCAGCAAGAAATGCCCCTTTAACATTTAATGTCAGGCAGAGACAGACTGCCGTGTACAGTAAAAAACAGCGAGCAACTCCTGGCCAGTGACGTTTAATATCCAAACAACCCCCCTGCCTCTCTTCATTCAAATAAATTTATCGTCCCCCGGACGCCCAATTTGATACGATATGCGGCATTCCTTGCCAAAACACGCTGCATGGTTGCCTAACCGTTGTCGGTGGCAGTGCACCGTAACGATTAAACTAATGGTCTGATATTATTGTTTGGGATATATTATGTTGCGAAAAAAGGCGTTGTTAGCCTCTCTTCTGATAGCAGAAACAGTAGCCTAAATACCCCATCTATTCAACCACTTACTGGTAAACAAGAAGTTATCCTCCGTGAATATAAACGTCGCAGATTTGTTAAACGGGAATTACATCCTGTTATTATTTGTCGTACTGGCGCTGGGTCTTTGCCTCGGGAAATTACGCCTCGGTTCAGTACAACTTGGTAATTCCATTGGCGTTTTAGTGGTCTCTTTATTATTAGGCCAACAACATTTCAGCATTAACACCGACGCCCTGAATCTCGGTTTTATGCTGTTTATTTTTTGTGTTGGCGTGGAAGCCGGACCCAACTTTTTTTCTATTTTCTTTCGCGACGGTAAGAATTATCTGATGCTCGCGCTGGTTATGGTCGGCAGTGCCCTGCTGATCGCGCTGGGCTTAGGGAAGCTGTTTGGCTGGGATATCGGGTTAACCGCGGGCATGCTTGCGGGTTCGATGACCTCCACGCCGGTACTGGTGGGCGCGGGGGATACGCTACGTCATCTCGGCATGGATAATGCCCAGCTCTCTCTTGCACTGGATCACCTCAGCCTGGGCTATGCCCTCACCTACCTGATTGGCCTGGTGAGTTTGATCGTCGGCGCCCGCTACCTGCCTAAATTACAGCATCAGGACTTACAGACCAGCGCGCAGCAGATTGCGCGCGAACGTGGTCTGGATACAGACAGCAAACGCAAAGTTTATCTGCCAGTCATCCGCGCCTATCGCGTAGGGCCAGAGCTGGTCGCCTGGGCCGACGGTAAGAACCTGCGCGAGCTGGGCATTTATCGTCAGACCGGCTGCTATATCGAGCGTATTCGGCGTAACGGCATTCTGGCGAACCCCGATGGAGACGCGGTATTGCAGATGGGGGACGATATCGCCCTGGTAGGCTATCCGGATGCTCACGCCCGCCTTGATCCGAGCTTCCGTAACGGTAAAGAGGTGTTTGACCGCGATCTGCTGGACATGCGTATTGTGACCGAAGAGATCGTAGTGAAAAACCACAACGCCGTTGGTCGCCGTCTGTCGCAGCTTAAGCTGACCGATCACGGCTGTTTCCTGAACCGGGTGATCCGCAGCCAGATCGAGATGCCGATCGACGACAACGTGGTGCTGAACAAAGGCGATGTGTTGCAGGTGAGCGGTGACGCGCGCCGCGTTAAGACCGTGGCTGACCGCGTGGGCTTTATCTCTATTCACAGCCAGGTGACCGACCTGCTGGCGTTTTGCGCCTTCTTTATCGTTGGCCTGATGATTGGGATGATCACTTTCCAGTTCAGCAACTTTAGTTTTGGCATCGGCAATGCCGCTGGCCTGCTGTTTGCCGGGATCATGCTCGGCTTTTTACGTGCGAACCACCCGACGTTTGGCTATATCCCGCAGGGTGCGCTGAATATGGTGAAAGAGTTTGGCCTGATGGTGTTTATGGCCGGCGTGGGCCTGAGCGCGGGCAGCGGCATTGGCCACAGCCTGGGGTCTGTCGGCTGGCAGATGCTCGGCGCAGGCCTTATCGTCAGTCTGGTGCCGGTAGTTTTAAGCTTCCTGTTCGGCGTGTGGGTGCTGCGCATGAACCGCGCCCTGTTGTTCGGCGCGCTGATGGGGGCACGCACCTGCGCCCCGGCAATGGAGATTATCAGCGATACCGCCCGCAGCAACATTCCAGCGCTGGGCTACGCGGGCACCTATGCTATCGCTAACGTCCTGTTAACGCTGGCGGGGACCTTGATTATCATTATCTGGCCGGGACTGGGCTAACGGAAAATTTGCGTAAAGATGAAAATATTTTCGCTCTGCACAGAACTTTTCCTCCAGACGTCAGTCATAACTATTGCCACTGCTTTTCTTTGATGTCCCCAATTTGTGGAGCCCATCAACCCCGCCGTTTTGGTTCAAGGTTGATGGGTTTTTTGTTGTCTAAAATCCCCCAACAAATCTCTCCTCTCCCCCTCCACTCCCGCAATTAGGTGTTACGCTTAATCACCAGGACTAATAAACAGGAGCAAGCATGCTCGCGCTTTACAACACCTTGATCGTACTCCTGACCGTTGCCGCCATGGAGCTTGTCGCGGCGCTTGCGCATAAGTACATCATGCACGACTGGGGATGGGGATGGCATCTCTCTCACCATGAACCCCGCACGGGCTGGTTTGAAGTGAACGACCTTTATGCCGTCGTCTTTGCGCTGTTAGCGATTGGCTTGATTGCATGGGGAACCTGGGGGATGTGGCCGCTGCAGTGGATTGGCGCAGGCATGACGCTCTACGGCGCGCTGTACTTTATGGTCCATGACGGGCTGGTGCACCAGCGCTGGCCGTTCCGCTATATACCGCGCCGTGGTTATCTGAAGCGACTCTACCTGGCCCATCGTCTGCACCATGCGGTGCGGGGAAAAGAGGGCTGCGTCTCCTTTGGCTTTCTCTATGCCCCGCCGGTGGAGAAGTTGCAGGCGACCTTACGTCAGCGTAAGGCCGATGCGCAGGCTACGCGCTCGCCAAAAGCGGACGCTGCCACAGACCAGCCGGCCGCGGCGCCTGCGAGCCGAAACGAGAAGTGAGCGCCAGGGCGGCGCCCTTCATCAACAATGCGGATTTCTCCAGGGCGTTGGTGCCCTGGCGTTTATCCCAGGCCTGCTCTCCTGCTGCGCTAACCTTCACGCCAATCTCCCGGTAAACGCCGTGCGCGGAGGCAATCGCCCACGCCGAGCGCAAAGGCAGACCGGCCAGTCCCGCCCGGGCTGACGCATAATAAGGCTCGGCCTCGGCCACCAGCCGCTGTGCCAGGCGGGCAACCTGCTGACGCTTTCCAGGGTCGGCGACCTGCTCCGGTGTAAGGCCTACCTCCGCCAGCCAGCGGGCAGGAAGATAGCAGCGGCCCACGCGGGCATCTTCAACGATATCCCGGGCTATATTCGTTAGCTGAAATGCCAGACCCAAATCACAGGCGCGATCGAGCACCGCTTCGTCGCGCACCCCCATGATCCTTGCCATCATCAACCCCACCACCCCCGCGACCCGGTAGCAATAGAGCAGCGTATCCTCGAAGGATTCGTAGCGGGTTTCGCGCACGTCCATGGCAAAACCCTCAAGGTGGGCCAGTGCCAGCGGCAAGGGGATATTGTGGCCCAGCGCCACCTCCTGAAAAGCGGCAAAGGCCGGTTCCGTCATCACGGCCCCTTCCCAGGCACGGCGGGTTTCGCTTTTGAGCGTCTCCAGGCGCTGCTCCGCCGGCGTCGCTTCCGGGGTCTCAATATTGAACCCCAGCGCCTGCCCGTCTATCACATCATCGCAATGACGACACCAGGCGTAGAGCATCAGCACGCCGCGTCGGGTGGGGGCATCGAACAGTTTCGCCGCGGTGGCAAAGCTTTTCGAGCCGACGGCGATAGTCTGGTCAGCGTGCTCCATCAGGGTGTTATTCATCCGGAAAGCGCCTCCAGCATCAGCCCCGCGGTCGCTTTTGCCGAACCGATCACTCCCGGGATCCCCGCGCCTGGGTGGGTACCTGCGCCCACCAGATAAAGGTTCTCGATTTTGCTGTCGCGATTGTGCGGCCTGAACCACGCGCTCTGGCGCAGTATGGGCTCAATGGAGAAGGCCGAACCGAGGTGCGCGCCCAGCTGGTCACGAAAATCAAAGGGGGTAAAGATGCGATGGGTCACCAGCTGGCTACGCAGGCCCGGCATGTAGTGCTGCTCAAGATAGTCAAAGATCCTGTCGCGCAGGCGCGGCCCCTCTGTGTGCCAGTCGAGATCGGCAGTACCCAGATGGGGCACTGGCGCCAGCACGTAATAACTGCCGCAGCCGGGCGGCGCCAGGGAAGGGTCGGTCACACAGGGGGCATGCAGATAGAGCGAAAAGTCCTCTGCCAGGGTGTTTTTATTGAAAATATCATCGATCAGGGCTTTATAGCGCGGGCCAAAGCAGACGGTATGGTGCGCCAGATCGTGCTGCTTATTGAGACCAAAATAGAGCACAAACAACGAGTTGCTCATCCGCTTACGCTTCAGAGAGGCCGCACGCGCCGCGCCGGCAGGATGATGGCCGAGCAGCTTTTCGTAGGTGTGCACCACGTCGGCGTTAGACGCCACCGCCGCGGTCTGGATAGTTTCCCCGTTCTTTAGCTCAACGGCGCGGATGCGGTTGTCGTCGGCAATCAGCCGGGTCACCTCAGCGTTCAGCCTGATCTCGCCCCCGAGATCCTGATAGAGCTTCACCAGCCCCTGCACCAACGCGCCCGTGCCGCCACGGGCGAACCAGACCCCCCACTCCCGCTCCAGGGCATGAATAAGGGTATAAATAGAGGAGGTGGCGAAGGGATTCCCCCCTACCAGCAGCGAGTGGAAGGAGAATGCCTGGCGAAGCTGTTCGTTCTCAATGAAGCGGGAGACCATGCTGTAAACGCTGCGCCAGGCCTGCAGGCGGGTTAACTGGGGGCCGGCCCGCAGCATATCGCGGAATGATAAAAAAGGAACGGTGCCGAGCTTCAGATACCCCTCTTTAAAGACCTCCCGCGAATAGGCGTGAAATTTGCGGTAGCCTTCGACGTCGCGCGGATTGAAGCGCGCGATTTGCGCCTCCAGTTTGTCCTGGACGTTGTCATAATCAAATACCTCCCCCGTCTCCCAGCACAGGCGGTAGAACGGGGTCACCGGCAGCAGCTCGACGTAATCTTCCATCCGCTTTCCGGCGAGGGTAAAGAGCGCTTCAATGGCGCTGGGATCGGTGATGACCGTCGGCCCTGCGTCGAACGTAAACCCCTTTTCCTGGTAGACGTAAGCACGCCCGCCAGGCTTATCGCGCTGCTCCAGCAGCAGCGTGTCAATCCCTTGCGCCTGTAGCCGGATGGCGAGCGCTAAGCCGCCGAATCCGGCGCCGATAATAATGGTTTTAGTCATGATAAAAGGCTCGCAGCCGGGGAGTAAGTTGCAAAATGGCGAGCATCGCTTCGCCGACCGGAACAGGCGGTTTGCCTGCCAGAATTCGTGCTTTATCACCGGGCGTAAGCTGCCCGGCGTAAAAACGGCCTATCAGCCCTTCATTCAGGGCGTAAAATCGCTGCATCACCCGCCAGCGGTTATCCGGCTCTCCCGCCAGAAAAAGCATGCGGTTGAGGACGCGGAAAAAACGTTGAGCGCGCCACTGGCGCAGGGCATATCGGTGAATCAGCCGGGACAAGGCTTGTGCGTTGATATCCTTCGCGTCGGCAATGACTTCGGCAAGGGCAACCGCGTGCGGCAGGGAGTAGCCGGTGGTGGCATGAAAAAGCCCCGCCCGCAGGCCACTGCAGGGCTGTCCCTCACGTGCCCGCCAAAAAGCGTGAATATCACCTGAGAGCATAATCGGCAGATGCCCCTGCTCCTCGCGCACCAGCGTCTCTAACTGCCAGCCCTGCTGGCGGGCATAGTCAGCGATATGTTGCCGCGCATCGACGCTCTCAAGCCGCGCATCATCAATATAGTGAGTGTCTTCGATCAGCAGCTCAGTGGCTGAAAAAGGGAGAGTATAGACAAAGCGATACCCGCCCTGCTGGTCGACCGTCGCATCCATCAGGATCGGGCGCGTCAGGCCGTGCGGCTTCTTGAGCCGCCACTGCTGGCCGAGAAAAGACTGGCTGCCGGTACGTAAATGCGTCTCTGGCTGATAGCCCCTGCCATCAATCACCGCCGCGGCCTCCAGTAAGGTACCGTCCGTCAGCGTAACGCTCGTCGGCGTGAGGGAGGCGATGCTCACCCCGGTTTGCAGGCTATCGCCCAGATCCTGGCTGAGCACATCGGCAAAATGGTCTGAAGTGAGCGTGAGATAGTCGCTTCGCAGCGTACGCGTCAGCGCCGGAAAGCGGACGTCGTAACCCGGCCAGCGGTAACTGACGAGCGGAGCCAGCCAGCGGTGCTGGCCAGGGGTCAGATCGTCCTGGTGGAAGGACCAGGTATGATTCCCGCCGGGACGCGTCTGCGCTTCAAGCATCAGCACGCGAAGTTCAGGACGACGGTGCGATAGATGCCAGGCGATCAGCCCGTTGGCCAGCCCGCCTCCCGCCAGAATCAGATCCCATCGGCGTGTTGTCATGGGGTCCCGGCTACCAGGGTGGCCTTGCGAAGCGCCGCCAGGCTGTCGCTGCCCGTACAGAAGCAGGCAACCCGAAGCTGGGCAATCATGGTCTCAAAATGGGCGATGACCGCATCGCTGGAGATCAGCGCGCTTTGCAGAACGCCAGCCGCCTGTCCGACCAGGCTGGCCCCCAGGCAGAGCGCCTTCGCCGCCTCCACGCCGTTAGCGATACCGCCCGAGGCGATGAGCGGCATCTCCGGCAGCGCCTGGTGAAGATCTTTTAAGGCCACCGCAGTAGGAATCCCCCAGTCGGTGAACGCCATGGCCACCGCACGGTCGTGCGCCGAGATGGCGCGTTCACCCTCTACGGCGGCCCAGCTGGTTCCGCCGGCACCGGCCACATCGAGCATGGCGACCCCCGCCTCTGCCAGCTGGAGCGCAACCGGCACCGATAAACCATTGCCCACCTCTTTCACCACCACCGGTACCGGCAGCGCTTCTACCGTCTGCTGAATGGCATTAAGCACGCCGCACCAGTTGCGGTCACCGCCGTGCTGCAAGGCCTCCTGCAGAGGGTTGAGATGAATGATCAGTGCGTCAGCCGCCAGGGTCTCTACCGCACGCTGCGCGAAATCGCGTCCCTGAGGACCGGCAATTTGCGCCGCGCCCAGATTCGCCAGCAGGACAATATCCGGTGCCGCGTCCCGGAGGGAACGGGTCAATCCCTGGGTTGCGGGGCTTTCAAGCGCTACGCGCTGCGATCCCACCCCCATTGCCAGCCCCAGCGTCTGGGCAGCCCTGGCCAGGTTTTGATTAATCAGGGTCGCCCGCTGCGTGCCCCCGGTCATGGAGCTGATGAGCAGCGGTGCCTGCAGGGTTCGGCTAAACAGGGAGGTTGAAAGATCAACCTCATCAAGGTGCAGCTCTGGCAGGGCGCAGTGTTCAAACCGCCAGCGTTCAAAGCCGCTGGTGCATTTCCTGACACCTGCGGTATTCCTGAGGACGATATCGAGATGATCGCTTTTCCGTTGCGACAGACTGGTCATTGACACTCCGAAAGGGAAAGACTCTGGCTGATGTGCGACAACTGTTTATCAAACCATGCACGAATATAGCGGCGGGCGGCACTTCCGTGCTGACAGGCTGTCGCCAGGTGTTGGTCGGCGCTGTTGACATGCTCAAGCAGCCGCTGAAAAACGGTCTGGGCGCCAAGGACCGCCACCAGTGTGGATTTATCCTCATCCTGATGGGGATCTTTACCGGTGGTATTGGAGCCGTCAGTAAGATCGTCAATCAGCTGAAATGCTTGCCCCAGATCGCGGGCAAAAAAACGTAGCCGCTCATTAACCGCAGGCGGAGCCTGGGCCGCAATCGCCGCCAGCTGCAACGTCGCGTTAAACAGGCTGCTGGTCTTCAGCTCGTTGGTCAGCAGGATCTCATCTACATTTTGCGCCTGCCGGGCTTCGTTGAGATCGCGAAATTGCCCCTGCACCAGCCCCATATGCCCGACGGACATAGAGAGTTCGGCAATGGCGCGGGCTTTCGCCTCATGCGTGAGCGCGGGCGCGCGTGAGATAACGTTAAAGGCGTGACTCAGGAGCGCGACCGCAGAAAGTATGGCGACGTTTTCGCCATACTGACAGTGAATGGTCGGCCGCCCACGGCGCATCTGCGCATTATCCATGCAGGGCATATCATCCAGGATAAGCGAGGCAACATGGACCATTTCGATGGCACAGGCCAGATCCAGTAGGCCCGGCTGCTCGCGTTTGCACCCCATGTCTGTGGCGGCCAACACCAGCAATAACGGACGCATCCGCTTGCCGGCTATAAGCGTTGCATCGCGCATTGCCGCATAGACCTGCCCTACCTGTTCACCGGCAGGGAGAAGCTGCTCAAGGCGTTGTTCAAACGCAGACAGAAGTATCTTTGCTTCATCTTCATGGCTGAGAGTCATAGTCGCTTTCCCGTTATTGTTATGGCGAGCTCCGCAGAAGATGGGTAAACGGATCCCGGGGAGGATGTAGAAAGCGTAGCGCATCCTTTTGCGTTTTGTTTTTAGCGAGCGAAAAAGAATTATGGGAAACGAAATTAGATATTTTAAATCAAATAGTTAACAGGAATGGACAACCTAAAATTACACAAGAATTTACATTTGTATAGATTTAGAGCGAACAAAAAACGCTGCCGGCAGGAGGGACATGCCGGCATCAGTGATCAGGATCGCGAAGCACAGGCGGGTGCCAGAGGGAGCGTATCCATAAAACGCGCGAAAATTCTGTCAATTTTGCGGCGATGCAGGCTGCTAAATAACGAAGCAACCGGGATAAATTCGGATTCGCCAATATTATCGATGACCACCAGGTAGCCGTCTTTTTCTGAGGTACGGCGATAGAGGATATTATAATCCTTCAGGTTCATGGTCGCGATGCGATGGGCAATTAAATCATTGCGCAGTTCATAGAGGAGGTTGTCAATTTCCTCGGCGCTCAGTAAATCGTTTTTAATGTAGTGCCCCAGCGTTTTGGATATTTCGCCGTCATAATCTCTTATCAGATCAAAAACGTACCCTTCGCCAAGCGCCGTTTCCACTTTACCGTGAAAATCAGGGATCGCGCGGCAGTGCTGAATTTGCGTTAAGCGCTTGCGGTAGTAGCCAACCTCGCGGCGTACCTCTTTTACTCCGCCGTCGTCCGGATTGTAGAGAATTTTAATGCACTTACTACTATCCTGCGGATGTTGATAGCAAATGCGGTGTCGGCCACGTCCAATTGTTTTATGCAGGTTCATCATCATATTTCTCCTTATATGAATAATGATCGCCTCTGCTTTCTAAACAAATGTTAAACGAGGGCTGGGTCATTATTATCCTGACACCAGAGTCGCACAAATATGCAAATTAAGAGGGCGGGCGTCCATGAATATATCCGTCAGACGCGCAAAATAGAGGACGAGGGGGGAAACTGCGTTATTTATTTTTATTTAGGGTGTTATTTCAGTATTAACGTGGCGCGCCCCGTTTAGCCCCCCTCCCCCGCAATTCTCCCCACCATGGCACGCAACTCCTCCCGCGTGAGCGGTTTTCTGTCCGTGACGAAGTGCAACGTCATCCCTTCGATAAAGGCATCCAGCCCCCGGGCAGTGACCGGGTCGAACCACTGCTCAAGCGTCGTCTGGCTGGTCTTCATCCAGTCCTGCATGACGCTTTTTAGCGGAGCGCTGCGATTCATAAACGCATAGAGCTGGTACATCAGCTCCATATTGTGCGGTGTGGTGACCTGGGAACTGTATATCAGGGTGGTGATCGCCTCGCACGCCATCTCGGGCCCGGTGACGCCAGCGAAGAAGTCACGGTACTGCACGGACATCTGTTGCTGGGTAAACCAGGTAAATGCCTCTTCGAGCAGCGCATCTTTGCCCGCAAAATAGTAGGTCATCGAACCCAGCGGCACGCCTGCGCAGCTGGCAATTTTACGATGGGTAACGGCATGAATACCGTGTTCGGCGATGGTGTCCAGCGTCGCCTGAAGAATACGCTCCCTGCGCTGCGGATCGTTTGGTCGTCTGCTCATTTTACCCTCTGCCAGTTTGTGTACAAATGTACACAAGCTTGCTACTGTTGTCGTCAGTAATCTCCCTCTGGTGAACAAAACATGACTGCCATTTCGCCTCGCAGAGTTCTGCAGCGCCGTATGTGGGCGCTCTTTATGTTCTTCTTTATTCCCGGGCTGCTCATGGCCTCGTGGGCCACGCGTACCCCCGCTATCCGCGATATTTTATCGGTATCGACGGCAGAGATGGGGATCGTCTTGTTTGGCCTCTCCGTCGGTTCGATGAGCGGCATTCTCTGCTCTGCCTGGCTGGTGAAGCGTTTTGGTACGCGACAAGTGATTCGCACGACTATGTGCTGCGCAGTGGTAGGAATGGTGATCCTCAGCACGGCGCTCTGGTTCACGTCACCGCTGATGTTTGCCCTGGGACTTACCGTCTTCGGCGGCAGCTTCGGGGCGGCGGAAGTGGCCATCAACGTTGAAGGGGCGGCGGTCGAGCGCGAGATGGGCAAAACGGTATTGCCCATGATGCACGGTTTTTACAGTCTCGGTACCCTGGCGGGCGCAGGGGTGGGCATGGCACTCACCGCCTCTGGCGTGGCCGCAAATCTGCACATTCTTTTTGCTGCGCTGGTCTGTATCGCGCCGATCCTGCTTGGCATAACCGCCATTCCTGACGGCACCGGAAAAAATGCCGGCGAAGAGTCCAGCGGGGGCGAAAAAGGGCTGCCCTTCTATCGCGATATTCAGCTGATGTTGATTGGCGTCGTGGTGCTGGCCATGGCCTTTGCCGAAGGGTCTGCCAACGACTGGCTGCCGCTGTTGATGGTGGACGGCCACGGCTTTAGCCCTACCTCCGGCTCGCTGATTTATGCCGGGTTTACGCTGGGTATGACCGTAGGACGTTTCACCGGCGGCTGGTTCATCGACCGTTACAGCCGCGTCAGCGTAGTGCGCGCCAGCGCCCTGCTGGGTGGCCTGGGCATCGCGCTGATTATCTTTGTAGATGTGGACTGGGTAGCCGGCGTCTCGGTGATCCTCTGGGGACTGGGCGCCTCGCTGGGATTCCCGCTCACTATCTCTGCGGCCAGCGATACCGGTCCGGATGCGCCAACCCGCGTCAGCGTAGTGGCGACAACCGGCTACCTTGCGTTTCTGGTAGGCCCGCCGCTGTTAGGATTCCTGGGCGAGCATTACGGGTTACGTAGTGCAATGCTGGTCGTGTTAGGGTTAGTGATTATTGCTGCGCTGGTGGCGCGAGCGGTGGCAAAACCGGCGCCTCAGGCAGAATCTGCCACGGAGAATGGATAATGAGCATCAAACTGATTGCAGTGGATATGGATGGCACCTTTTTAAGCGATAGCAAGCAGTACAATCGCGAGCGCTTTTTGCAGCAGTACGCGCAAATGAAGGAACAGGGAATACGTTTTGTGGTTGCCAGCGGCAATCAGTATTACCAGCTCATCTCTTTCTTCCCGGAGATTGCCCATGAGATCGCTTTTGTCGCCGAAAACGGCGGCTGGGTAGTGAATGCCGGGGAGGATGTGTTTAACGGCGAATTGACGCAATCGCACTTCGCCACCGTCTCACGCTATCTCTGCACCCTGCCGGGGATAGAGGTGATCGCCTGCGGTAAGAACAGCGCCTACACCCTGAAACACTATGGCGATGCCTTTCACGAGATTGCGGCAAAATATTATCACCGCCTGGAAAAGGTAGAGAATTTCGATAACTTCAACGACATTTTCTTCAAGTTTGGCCTCAATGTCTCGGATGAAGAGATCCCGCGCATTCAGGCGCTGATCCACGACGAACTGGGCGACATCATGGTGCCCGTTCATACCGGCAACGGCAGCATCGACCTGATTATTCCCGGCGTGCATAAAGCCAATGGCCTGCGCCTGCTGCAGGCGCTGTGGGGCATTGAAGATCATGAAGTGGTGGCGTTTGGCGATAGCGGGAATGACGTAGAGATGCTCAAACAGGCAGGCTTTGGTTTTGCGATGGCTAACGCCGGGGATCACATCAAAGCGGTAGCCCGCTTTGAAGCGCCGCACAACAACGAAGAGGGCGTGCTGCAGGTGATTGATAAAGTGTTAAAACGCGAAGCGCCGTTTAATTAACTACTGACAGGCCGGGCCATCGCCCGGCCTGCTGGTTAATCGGGCTGAAGTGCGTTTCCGACCCGTTTATCTTTCAGGAATATCACCATCAGGACCAGCCACAGCAGACCGTTTGCCAGATTGAAGAGGCTGAACAGACCATTGCCACCGAAGCTGAACGCATGCTTACTCACCTCGATACCCACCGTAAAGATCAGCATCTGTAACATTCCCATCGCCGCCGAGACGGTACCCTTGCTCATGTCGCTGGCGAAGAGGGTCAGACGAACCAGCCCGGCGTTGGCCAGGCCAATACCGAACGCATAGAGGCTTAGCCCGGCGGTCATCCACAGGTAAGCGTGCGAAGAAACGACCGTTGCCACTGCGGCCAGCAGCAGGCCCAGCATAATTGGCCATCCCCCCATAATGATGAGAGAACGCACGGTACGACGCGAGGTGAGCCGCGCCAGCACCAGGTTGCCGATAATCAGCGCGCCAAAGATCGGTACCTGCAGCTGACCATACTCATAGCTGCTGAGCTGCTCGCCGCTGATGATAATCACCGGCGATTGGGCAATCCACGCCAGCAGCGGCAGGCTAACAAAGCCGGTCGCCAGCGCCCCCGCCACGAAGCGCACATTTTTCATCACCGCTTTATAGTCGCGTCCCAGCTCCCGCATGGAAAGCGTCTCACCCAGCCGGGTCGCCGTTTCGGGCATGGCTTTCCAGAGGCCAAAGAATGAGATGGCCGCCAGCAACGCAAACAGAATAAACATCCCTTCCCAGGGCGCCACGTGGACCCAGGCGGCGCCCACCAGCGGACCGAGCAGCGGCGCAATCAGCGCGACGTTCGCCATCAGCGCGGTGATCTTGATACAGACCGCCTCCTCAAACGACTCCTGAATTGCGGCATAGCCCACGGCACCGATAAAGCAGAGGCTTACCCCCTGCAAGAAACGCAGGAAAGTAAACTGCTCAATGTTCTGCGCCAGCAGGATGGCGAGACAGGTAACAATAAACCAGACCACCCCGGTGAGCATCACCGGGCGGCGGCCAATGCGATCCGACAGCGGCCCCAGTAGCCACTGCAAAAACATCCCGCCGGCCAGATAGGCGGTCATGGACGTGGGTACCCACTCAATCCCCGCGTTGTACTGCTCGACGACCGCCAGCATACCCGGCTGAATCATATCGTTGCCGATATAGGTCGAAAATTCGTACAGCACCAGACACAGAGGAAACAGCAACGCCTGACGACCCAGACGGTTGCCGGAAGAAGAACGGTTTAACATGGAGTCTCTTTCTTAGATAAAAATCGCGCTGAGTGTAATGAAATGGCCGCCCCAGCGGTAGCAAATTAACCAGACGCAGCCGAAATTGCGCACATTTCGCTGTCGTTTAAGGTTTCCTTAAGTTGGCATCCGTATGCTTGAGGTTTTTCCGTCATTGACCTTTATTATGACACAGATTACCCCGGCTTCAGAATTGTCTAAGTTAAAGACAACTAAGACAAAAAGACTTTACCCCTTGCCGAACCGTTTTTATGGTTATCAGCTTATTGCGCTACTGATTCTGGCCGCGCTTTTTAGCTGGTTAGGCCGGGATGAAACCCTGGACAGGCTAATGACCGGTTACTGGTACGACGCCGCGTTGCACACCTTTCCGCTCAAGCAGAATGTCTTGCTGGATGTGCTTAACCATCGGCTTGCGAAATATCTCACCATCACCCTGGCGGCCGTCACGCTGCTCTACGGGGTCTGGAGACGTAATCCGCAGCTGGTCGTCGGGGCGCTACTGATGGGGCTGGGCACGCTGGTGGTGGGCGCGCTGAAAGCGGTTAGCCATCATAGCTGCCCCTGGGATCTGGTGGAGTACGGCGGTGATGCCGTCTCGTTTCCGCTATTTGGCACCACGCCGTTGAACAGCGGCCCCGGGCGCTGCTTCCCCGGCGGCCATTCGTCGAGCGGCTTTATGGTCATGGGGCTGTTTTTTGCCTTCTGGCACGATCGCCCCCGCCTCGCCTGGGGAATGATGGCACTCGGGGTGGTGCTCGGGCTGGTGATGGGGTACGGCCAGGTGATGCGTGGCGCACATTTTTTCTCACACAACCTGTGGGCGGGTTGGTGGGTTTGGTTTTCCCAGCTGGCAGCCTATGCGCTGATGACCCGCTGGTTTGCAAAAGAGTGACGAGGGTATGTTAGAAAATCTGAACTATGGACTGTTTTACTGGATCAATGCCACCCCCACTTCGCCGGCGTGGATGATCGACTTCGCCACCTTTGTGGCAAAAGACTTAATTAATATCGTCCCGGCGTTGGTGGTCATTCTCTGGCTGTGGGGACCCCGCAAACAGGTAGGTGCCCAGCGTCAACTGGTCATCAAGATTGCGATGGCGCTGGGCGTGAGCTTGCTGGCCTCCTGGGGGCTGGGCCACACCTTCCCGCACGATCGTCCGTTCGTTGATCATATTGGCTATAACTTCCTGCACCATGCCGCCGATGACTCTTTCCCGAGCGACCATGGCACGGTGATCTTCACCTTTGCCCTGGCCTTCGTCCTCTGGCATCGCCTCTGGTCCGGAATCATCTTGATGGCGGTGGCCCTCGCTATCGCCTGGTCTCGCGTCTACCTCGGCGTTCACTGGCCGCTGGATATGCTCGGCGGACTGATGGTGGGGATGATGGGCTGCCTCAGCGCGCAGATCCTGTGGAACCTTTTTGGCGAGACGCTTTATCGCGCCCTCTCTCAGCTGTACCGCATCTGTTTCGCCCTCCCCATCCGTAAAGGCTGGATACGTGACTAACCCTCGTTCGGCAGGTTACACTTGAGCCCCCAGCGTAGCGGGGGCTTACCAACTGCCGAGGACCTATGGAAACACGTCGCGAAGAACGTCTGGCTCAACTGATTAACGCACTCAAGCGCAGCGATAAACTGCATCTGAAAGAGGCCGCCGCCCTGCTTGGCGTCTCGGAGATGACGGTGCGGCGCGATCTTAATAGTGAGAGCGGTCCGGTTGTGCTTCTCGGTGGCTATATCGTGCTGGAGCCACGCAGCGCCAGCCACTACTTACTGAGTGACCAGAAGACCCGGCTGGTAGAAGAGAAGCGCAAGGCGGCGCGGCTGGCCGCCACCCTGGTGCAGCCTCATCAGACGCTCTTTTTCGACTGCGGTACGACCACCCCCTGGATTATCGACGCTATCGACAACGCCCTGCCTTTTACCGGGGTCTGCTACTCGCTGAATACTTTTCTCGCGCTTCAGGAAAAACCGGCGTGCCGGGTGATTCTCTGCGGCGGCGAGTTCCATGCCAGTAATGCGATTTTCAAACCGCTGAATCTGCATGACACCTTAAACAACCTCTGTCCGGATATCGCCTTCTACTCCGCGGCAGGCCTGCATCCCCGTCACGGGGCGACCTGCTTCAATCTGGATGAGTTACCGGTGAAACACTGGGCGCTGAGTATGGCGCAGCAGCATGTTCTGGTGGCCGACCACAGTAAATTTGGCAAAGTACGCCCGGCGCGGATGGGGGATTTAGGGCAATTTGACGTGATTGTCAGTAATTGCCGTCCGGACGATGAGATGGTGGCGCTGGCGAAGGCGCAGCAGATTAAGCTGATGTATTAATCCTTCGCCCACTTAAGAACAGTAGATATGAAAACGGCAACCTTCGGGTTGCCGTTTGCGTTTGCTTAAGAGAACCAGCTGCCAAACCACTGGTGGAATTTCATCATGACGAAATCCCACATCCGGCTAAAGAAACCGCCCTCTTCCACCGCTTCCATCACGATAAGCGGGCGCTGCTCGATAGATTTCCCGTTCAGCTGGAAATCGATAGTGCCTACCACCTGGCCCTTTTTCAGCGGGGCGGTCAACTGAGGATCGGTCAGGGTGAAGCTGGCTTTCAGATTTTTAAGCTGACCACGTGGGATGGTCACCGAACCGGCGTCACCGGCACCAAGGTTCACTTCGCTTTTGTCGCCGAACCAGACGCGCTGGCTAACGAACGTCGCATCCGGCTTAATCGGGGTGACCGTTTCGAAGAAGCGGAAGCCCCACGTCAGCAGTTTTTCCGATTCATTAAAGCGGATGCGGTCGGTTTTGGTGCCCAGCACCACCGAGATCAGGCGCATATCCCCCTGCGTTGCCGAGGCCACCAGGTTATACCCGGCACCGGCGGTCGTACCGGTTTTCATCCCGTCGACATTGATATTGCTGCTCCAGAGCAGGCGGTTGCGGTTCGGCTGGCGGATCTTGTTGAAGGTAAACTCTTTCTCTTTATGGATGGCATACTCTTCCGGCACGTCGTGAATCAGCGCCTTACCCAGCAGCGCCATATCGCGGGCGGTACTGAACTGCCCTGGGGCATCAAGGCCGTGCACGGTTTTAAAGGTGGTATTGGTTAAGCCGAGCTTTTGCGCATAGCCGTTCATCAGACCAATAAACGAATCCTGGCTGCCCGCCACGTAATCCGCCAGCGCGATGCAGGCATCGTTGCCCGACTGGATAATGACGCCTTTATTCAGATCCGAGACCGCCACCTGGTCGCCCGGCTTCAGGAACATGACCGACGAGCCGCGAAGCGCCGGGTTACCGGTGGCCCAGGCGTCTTTACCGATGGTGACCATATCGGTCAGCTTGATCTTTCCTGCTTTCAACGCCTGACCAACGACATAGCTGGTCATGATTTTTGTCAGGCTGGCCGGGTCGAGTTTTTCATCTGCATTCCCTTCTGCCAGCACTTTGCCGCTGGCGTAATCCATCAGGATCCACGCGCGAGCATCCACCGGCGGGGCTTCCGGTGCCGCCTGTTCTGCTGCATAGAGCGTGGGTGCAAAAAGAAAAAGAAGCGCTGAGCCTGCCGCCAGACTGCGCAGAGAAGTTGTTTTTCGCGTCATAATGCCACCCGAGTTTCCATTCAAAAATCACGCCACGTCACCGCGTCGCAAGAAACGATGAGTAATAACGTACTAATGCGTTCAATAAAACCAAATCCTGGTAAAGTTTTTAAAGTTTATGCAATAACCCCCCGATACGCTTTGACGCTGTCGATTTTTTTCTCTTTTGTTGCGTAATTGTTTGGATTATCTCACTCTATGCCCCCTGGACATTGAATCGCAACCGCCGGTTGTTTGTCATTTAAAGGGGTGATTATGATTACGCTGTGGGGCAGAAATAACTCAACCAACGTCAAAAAAGTGCTCTGGACGCTGGAGGAGCTCGATTTACCGTTCAACCAGATCATGGCCGGTTTGCAGTATGGCGTGAATCAGGAGGCGGAGTACCTGGCGATGAACCCAAACGGGCTGGTGCCGCTGCTGCGAGACGACGAAACCCACGTCACGCTGTGGGAGTCAAACACCATCGTCCGCTATCTGGCCGCACAGTATGGGCTTAACCGGCTATGGATTGATGCCCCGGCCGACCGCGCGATCGGCGAGAAATGGATGGACTGGGCCAACCAGACCCTCTCCCCTGCACACCGGGTGGTGCTGATGGGGCTGGTGAGAACGCCAGAAGCTGAGCGCGACCACGCTGCCATTGAGGCGGCGAAGCAGACCCTCGAAGGACTGTTTGCCATGCTGGATGAGACGCTGGCCGCCGGGCCATGGCTCTCCGGTGACGCCTTCGGTCTGGGGGATATTGCCGTCGCGCCTTTCGTCTGGAACCTGACCAACATCGGCCTTAGCTGGACGCCGCGCCCCCACCTCGAACGCTGGATGGCCGCCCTGAGTGAACGACCCGCCTACCGTAAAGTGGTCATGATCCCGGTGAGCTAATCAGGTACCGGACGGGCTGACTTTCAGCAGTTGCCCGTCCGTTTCATCCGTCAGCACATATAGGTAGCCGTCCGGGCCGACCCGCACATCACGAATGCGTTGATCCCTCTCCCCCAGAATCCGCCCCTCTTCCGTGACCTTGTTGCCATTCACCGTCATGACAATCACGTCTTTCTCTTTCAGCGCACCAATAAAGAGTTTGTTTTTCCATTGCGGGAAAACATCGCTGTTGTAGAAAGCCATCCCGCTCAGGGCCGGGGATTTTTTCCAGACAAACAGCGGCGGCTCAGTACCCTCGACGTGCTCACCCTTCGCCTCGGGGATCTTCAGGCCGCTGTAATTAATACCGTGGGTCGCCAGCGGCCAGCCGTAGTTTTTACCCCTCTCTGGAATGTTGATCTCATCGCCGCCGCGCGGGCCATGCTCATTGAGCCATAGCGTGTCGCTCCAGGGGTTCATCGCCATGCCCTGCGGGTTGCGGATACCGTAAGACCAGATCTCCGGACGCGCACCCGAGGTATTTACGAAGGGGTTGTCATTGGGGATCTCGCCCTCGTCGGTGAGCCGCACAACCTTACCCTGCAATTTATCCAGCTCTTGCGCCGTGGGACGCTGGTTGTTCTCGCCCAGACCGATAAAGAGATAGCCTTTGCCATCAAAGACCAGCCTGCCGCCAAAGTGGTTGCCCGTCGAGAGCTTCGGCTGCTGGCGGAAGACCACCTTAAAGGCCTCCAGACGAGAGAAATCGTCGCTTAAGCGCCCGTAGCCTACGGCGGTTCCGGCTTTACCGTCGCTCCCGGCCTCGGCATAGCTGAGCCACACCCGGCGCGAGCTTTCGAAGTCCGGCGCCAGCACCACATCCAGCAGGCCGCCCTGCCCATTAGCCCAGACGTCAGGCACGCCAACAATCGGGTCGGAGAGGCCTTTTCCGGCCTGCCAGCGTTTAAGCTGACCATCCTTCAGGGTGATTAACATGCCCTGATTCTGGGGCAAGAAAGCGAGCGACCAGGGGTGATCGAGTTTGTTTTGCAGCACATCCACTTTCACTTCAGCAGGCGCGGCAAGCACAGCGGTGGAGACCAGCATGAATGGCAGGAAAATAAGCGAAGATCGACGCATAACGCACTCCTTTTCGACGTATGGCTTAAAGATTAGCCAGATAGCGCAGGGGCGTTAACACTTTTACATAAACTTAAACATAAGGGGGAGTGGCCTCCCCCGGGGCTTAATTCTGATTGAGCGGTTGCTGCGTCTTCAGAGACTGAATACAGCGGGTTAAATCTGTCAAACAGACTTCCAGCTTCTCTGCGTTAACGGCGATAAAAGTGGGGCAGTCGTGTCCCCCGGTCATCATGCAAACGCCTACGGCGGAGAGCGACTGCGCAGCGCGGTACAGTACCGCCTGCTCCTCAGCGCTGCAGTGCTCACGCAAAAGAGGCGCTTTCTCACGCATGTAATTACAAAGTTCGAAGAAGTTATCTCGCAGATGGTCGCTTTCGCTGACTGACATATACCCTTTCGCTTTCCTTAGCGTCAAATAGGTGTCCAGATCGATGCGGGCGTTAATCAGTTTGCTCAGAAGATCGCGTTTGAGTCTGTCAACGGACATGCTTTTCCCCCCTTTGTCAGCTATGTACCCAGTTAGATTATGGCTGTTTTTTGTACAAATTAATGTTTCAGGTCAATAAATATTAACGGATTAACATTATTTACAATGTTACAACCTGGCCGATAAGCAGCCTGCACAGATCGCTATAAATAGCCTGTGGAACGCTGTACAATCCCTGCCCTGAGAATCCTATAACTGACTACTTTTTAATCTATGAGCAATGTTAGCCACCCGCCGAAAATCGGCTTCGTCTCCCTGGGCTGCCCAAAAAACCTGGTGGATTCAGAACGCATCCTCACTGAGCTTCGTACCGAAGGCTATGATGTGGTGCCGAGCTATGACAATGCCGATATGGTTATCGTGAATACCTGTGGCTTCATTGACAGCGCCGTGCAGGAATCCCTCGAAGCCATCGGTGAAGCCCTGACCGAAAACGGCAAAGTGATCGTGACCGGCTGCCTGGGCGCCAAAGTGGACCAGATCCGCGAAGTGCATCCAAAGGTTCTGGAGATCACCGGGCCGCACAGCTATGAGCAGGTGCTGGAGCACGTTCACCACTACGTGCCGAAACCGAAGCACAACCCGTTCCTGAGCCTGGTGCCGGAACAGGGGGTGAAGCTGACCCCGCGTCACTACGCCTACCTGAAGATTTCCGAAGGCTGCAACCACCGCTGCACGTTCTGCATCATCCCGTCCATGCGTGGCGATCTGGTGAGCCGCCCGATTGGCGAAGTGCTGGCGGAAGCGAAGCGTCTGGCCGATGCGGGCGTGAAAGAGCTGCTGGTGATCTCGCAGGATACCTCCGCCTACGGCGTGGATGTGAAGCACCGTTCGGGCTTCCATAACGGCGAGCCGGTGAAGACCAGCATGGTGGGTCTGTGCGAACAGCTGGCAAAACTGGGTATCTGGACGCGTCTGCACTATGTCTATCCTTACCCGCACGTCGATGACGTGATCCCGCTGATGGCCGAAGGCAAAATCCTGCCGTATCTGGATATTCCGCTGCAGCACGCCAGCCCGCGTATCCTGAAGCTGATGAAACGCCCTGGCTCCGTTGACCGTCAGCTGGCGCGCATCAAACAGTGGCGCGAAATCTGTCCGGAACTGACCCTGCGCTCGACCTTTATCGTGGGCTTCCCGGGTGAAACCGAAGAAGATTTCCAGATGCTGCTCGACTTCCTGAAAGAGGCCCGTCTGGATCGCGTAGGCTGCTTCAAGTACAGCCCGGTCGAAGGCGCAACGGCTAACGAGCTGGCGGATCAGGTGCCGGAAGAGGTGAAAGAGGAGCGCTGGAATCGCTTTATGCAGTTGCAACAGCAGATCTCTGCCGAGCGCCTGCAGGAGAAAGTGGGCCGCGAAATCATGGTCATCATTGACGAAGTGGACGAAGAAGGTGCCATTGGCCGCAGCATGGCCGATGCACCGGAAATCGACGGTGCGGTCTATCTGAACGGTGAAACGAAGGTGAAACCGGGTGATATTATTCGCGTTAAAGTTGAAAACGCGGACGAGTATGACCTGTGGGGTAGCCGGGTTTAACCCTTGTTCTTGCCCTCTCCTGCCGGGAGAGGGCCATTAATCACTCTTAAATCGTTATCCGGTAGCGCACGTAGTCATCCACCGTGGCCAGCTTGTCGTACAGCGCCCTCGCCGGATTACCCTCTCGCGTGACCCAGTAGACCTTCGACCACCCTTTTTCCCGCGCTTCGTCAATGATTGCCTCGATCAATGCCCTGCCCGCACCCTGACCGCGCATTGACGCATCAACATAGAGATCTTCCAGATAGCACAGCGGTGTAGTGACCCAGGTGCCTTCATGCAGCACGCAAATAGCGAACCCCACTACCCGACTTTCGCTTTCGGCGATCCGGCAGATCATGCCCGACTCAGCGGAAAGTACTCGACGCCAGGTCGCCAGCGTCACGGCGTCATCCAGCTCAGATCCGTAAAACGCCAGATAGCCCTTCCAGAGCGATAACCATGCTGCGTAATCTTCCGCCTTCGCTTCGCGTACCTTCACCATCGTTTTCTGTTCCTGCTGTGCCAAAGAGAGGGCCATGATACTGCCAGCTTAAACGGTAGGTAAACAGCGGCGAAACTTTTGAATGAAAGCGAATTCTGGTAACCACATTGTTATTTCACTGTTGTACAATTTCGCGCTTTCGATTATAAAACCTCACTTTTGATTAAAATCACTCACACAATGAGCATTTGTGTCACGCGTTTTTTTGGTCCCTCTTTTTTATAACCAACAGGGTAAAAGTATGTCCGTGCAAAATATTCCCAAACCTGGTGCGGCCTGGTTAGGGGTTTTAGGTCTCATCATTCTGGCGATGGGGCTTTTCTTCGTCTGGTATGGCTGGGAACTGGTCAGTTTAAAAGGGAGCCCTTACTTCCTTATCGCCGGGTGCGGCCTGATACTCTCGGCTATCCAGATTGTCCGCCAGCGCCTCAGCGGTGCCCTTCTCTATTTTGTGGTTCTGGCAGGAACCCTCATCTGGGCATTAGCGGACGTGGGCATCGACTTCTGGCCGCTGGTATCACGCCTGTTGACCCTGACCGGTATCGCCATCCTGGTGGCGCTCTCTTTGCCGTTGCTGTTACGCCGGGCAGGCAAAAAGCCGTGCTGGAAAGGGACGGCCGCCATCACCGCCGTTCTGGTGGTGGCCTTCGCCGGTACCGTTGGGGGCATGTTTGTTCCCCACGATCCGGTGAGCGCATCGGGCGCGACACTGCCGCTGACGAAAGTGAAACCCGGTGAAGAACAGGTTAACTGGGCAAATTATGGCAACACGCCGGGCGCATCGCGCTTTGTGGCCCTGGACCAGATCACCCGTGATAACGTAAAAAATCTGCAGGTGGCCTGGACGTACCGTACGGGGGATATTCCGCTGAGCCCGAACGGCGGCGGCGCTGAAGATCAGCACACCCCGCTGCAGATTGGCAATAAACTCTTCCTCTGTACGCCGCACAACAACGTGATTGCCGTAGACGCAACCACCGGCAAAGCGTTATGGAAAACCGAAATCAACGCCACGCAGAAGAAGTGGATGCGTTGTCGCGGCCTGGCGTACTTTGATGCCAACGCCCCGCTGCAGCAGCCTACGCTGCCAGACTCCTCGCCGGTTGCTACCGTCTCCCTGCATGCCGATGCCCAGTGTCAACGCCGTATTATCATGAACAGCGTGACGCCAGAGCTAATTGCGCTGGATGCTGACACCGGCGCGTTCTGCGAAGATTTTGGTCACCATGGTCGCGTGAGCTTAAGCGCGCAGATGGGTAAAGGTGCCGATACCGGTCAGTACTACCCTACCTCAGCCCCAACGTTGGCCGGAACCACCATCGTGGTGGGCGGCCGTGTGGCCGATAACGTGGCGACCGATATGCCAGGCGGTGTGGTGCGCGGCTTCGACGTGATCACCGGCCAGCTGCGCTGGGCATTCGATCCCGGTAAGCCGGATGACCAGCAGGCGCCTGCTGCGGGCGAAACGTTCACCCGCTCAACCCCGAACGTCTGGGCGCCGATGTCTTACGATCCGCAGTCCAACACCGTATTTATGCCTACCGGCAGCGCGGCGGTTGATCTGTGGGGCGTGAAACATAACGCGCTGGATCGTAAGTTTGGTGCCTCGATGGTGGCCGTCGACGCCAGCACCGGCAAGGTGAAATGGGTTTATCAGACCGTTCATAACGACCTGTGGGACTTTGATGTCCCGATGCAGCCTACCTTTTCTGACTTCCCTACCGGCGAAGGTAAAACCACTCCGGCGCTGATTTTCGGCACCAAATCCGGGCAGCTGTTTGTGCTTGATCGCGCAACCGGCAAGCCGCTGACCAAAGTTGAAGAGCGTAAGGTCACCCAGGGCCAGATCCCGAAAGAGAACTACTCTCCGACTCAGCCCTTCTCCGTGGGCATGCCGTCCATCGGCGCGGATGTGCTGAAAGAGTCTGACATGTGGGGCGCCACGCCGTTCGATCAGCTGCTGTGCCGTATTCAGTTTAAATCGAAGCGTTACAACGGCCTGTTCACGCCGCCGGGTGATGACCCCTCCCTGAACTTGCCAGGCTCTCTGGGGGGAATGAACTGGGGCGGATTGTCTCTCGATCCGGTGAACCAATATCTCTTTATTAATGACATGCGCGTCGGGCTGGAAGTGCAACTGATCCCGGCCTCCCCTGAAATTCAGGGCGCGAAAAACGACGGTAACGAAGCGGCCGCCATCAGCCGTCCGGTGCCGCTGGCGGGCACGCCTTACGCCATTAACGCCAAAGTACGTTTTATGTCGCCTATTGAGATCCCGTGCCAGAAACCGCCGTTCGGTACCCTGACCGCTGTCGACCTGAAAACCCAGAAGATCGCCTGGCAGGTGCCGGTAGGTACCGTGAAGGACACCGGTCCGTTTGGCGTGAAGATGGGGCTGCCAATCCCCATCGGCATGCCAACCATTGGTGGTACCCTGGCGACCCAGGGAGGTCTGGTATTTATCGCATCAACGCAGGATTACTACCTGCGTGCGTTCGATACCGCCAACGGTAAAGAGGTGTGGAAAGCCCGTCTGCCGGTTGGCAGCCAGAGCACCCCTATCAGCTATAAATCGCCGGTAGACGGTAAGCAGTATCTGCTGATCACCGCAGGCGGCGCACGTAACTCGCCGGATCGCGGCGACTATGTGATTGCTTATAAACTGCCGTAACTGGTAACCCCAGCCCTCCCTGCGGGGAGGGCTGGGCCTGCATACCGCAAAGAGTGTTAAAGGGAAAACCTCAGCGGGCTGGTAGTCTCTTGCTCTTCACACCGGAGACACTATGAATACGATTATCGATCTCTTTAACGACCATAAAAGCGAACGCAGCTTCACCGACCAGGCCGTTGATGACGCCACGCTCGAGCGCATTATCAGCACCGCATACCGTGCGCCCACTTCCGTACATTCCCAGCAGGTTTCCGTTGTCGTGACGCGCGATGCGCAAAAACGTGCGCAAATTGCCCAGATTGCGGGCGGCCAGCCGTGGATAGCTAAAGCGCCGGTGTTTATCACCTTCGTGCTGGATATGTATAAAACGCAGGTGGGCATGCAGCTGGCAGGCCACGAACAGGTGGCACATCAGAGTATCGAGAGCCTCGTCGCTGGCGCAACCGACGTAGGCATCGCGCTGGGCTCAGTCATGGCGGCGGCTCGCTCTGAAGGGCTGGGTATTGTCCCTATTGGCGGTATCCGTCTGCGTCCGCAGGCATTGATTGATCTGCTCGAACTGCCAGAACACACCTTCCCGGTGGCGGGCGTGGTGATTGGCCATGTTGATGTTCCCTCCCATCACAAGCCACGACTTCCGCTCGAGACCTTCCGTCACGATGAAGCTTACGTTACCGCAGGACTGGAAGAGAAGATCGCGCAGTATAACCAACAGATGACGGCGCACTGGCAGGCCATCAACCGCCCCGACGGTGAAACCTGGAGCGAAAGCGTGAGCGGTTATTACAAGCATATCTACTTCCCGGATGTGCTGCAGGCGATTGTGAAGCAAGGCTTCGGCGTCGATAAATAAACAAAAAGCCATCCCGACGGGATGGCTTTTTCGTACAGAGACTGACGTTAACTGAAGGCTTAGCGCGTGTCGGCAACCTGCGTCTGGGGCTGGGATTCAAATCCCCCTTTCGAGGCCATAACAGAGCAACTTACCGCTGCCGCGAGGCTAAGCACGATCCAGATTTTCATAACGGGTCTCCTTTCATTACAGTGAAAAGTATTTAGCCTGGCACAAATCCCGCATTTTACTTACAGATTAACCCTTAATCCTCGGATCCAGCGCGTCGCGCAGCCCATCGCCCAGCAGGTTGAACGCCAGCACGGTGAGAAAAATAGCCATACTGGGGAAGAGCGCAACGTGGGGCGCAATCACCATATCTGCCCGCGCTTCATTCAGCATCGCCCCCCACTCCGGGGTAGGCGGTTGCGCACCCAGTCCGAGGAACGACAAGCTGGCCGCCGAGATAATCGATACCCCGATACGCATGGTGAAGTAGACCACGATCGACGAGACGGTGCCCGGCAGGATGTGATTGAAGAGGATATTGGCATCGCTGGCGCCCATGCTGCGCGCCGATTCGATAAATGTCTGCTGCTTCAATACCAGCGTATTACCGCGCACCAGTCGGGCAAAGGCCGGTATGGAGAATACCGCCACGGCAATAATGACATTAGCCATACCGCTGCCCATCACCGCCACCACCGCAATCGCCAGCAGAATGCCGGGGAAAGCAAACAACACGTCGCAAATGCGCATGATGAGCCGATCCCACCAGCCTTCGTAATACCCTGCCAGCAGCCCCAGTACGGTGCCGATCGCCGCGCCAATCAGTACCGCGAAGACCCCCGCTGCCAGAGAGATCTGCGCCCCGAGCAGCACGCGGCTAAAAATATCGCGCCCGAGCGAATCCACACCGAACCAATGCATCATCGACGGACCATCGTTAAGGCGATCGTAATCGAAGTAGTTTTCCGCATCGAAAGGGGCAATCCACGGCGCCAGCACCGCCACGGCAATCAGCAGCAGCACAAACAGCCCGGCGATCATCGCCACCGGCTGGCGGCGAAAACGACGCCAGAATTCAAACCACGGGGTGCGGATCCGGTCTGGCTTCAGCCCAGGCATTGCGTTCAGAACGGCCTGTCGGCGCCAGTTTAACAATCGCATCTTATTTGTACCTGATAGCCGGATTAATGGCGGCGTAGAGCACGTCCACCACTAAGTTAATGAGGATAAACTCCAGGGAAAAGAGCAGCACTTCCGCCTGAATCACCGGGTAGTCACGCATCTCCACCGAATCGACCAGCAGGCGTCCTAACCCTGGCCAGTTGAAGACTTTTTCAACCACAATTGAGCCGCCCAGCAGGAAGCCGAACTGCAGCCCCATCATGGTCACCACCGGGATCATGGCGTTGCGCAGTCCGTGCTTGAGGATAACCCACTTTTCGCTTACCCCTTTGGCCCGCGCTGTACGCATATAGTCTTCGTTAAGGACATCGACGAACGAGGCGCGGGTAAAGCGCGCCATCACCGCCGCTACCGCTGCCCCGAGCGTAACGGAAGGCAGAACGTAATGTTTCCAGGTATCGGCGCCCACGGTAGGCAACCAGCCCAACTCAACGGAGAAAATCTGCATCAACAGCATCCCCAGCGCAAACGCCGGAAACGAGATACCGGTGACTGCCAGCGCCATTCCCAGCCTGTCTGGCCAGCGGTTACGCCAGACGGCAGCGACAATACCGGCGCCCAGCCCGAATAGCATCGCCCACAGCATGCTGGTGATAGTCAGCCAGAAGGTGGGCATAAAGCGGCTGGCAATCTCGTCGACAACCGGACGCCGTGACACCATCGAGGTGCCAAAATCCCCCTGCAGTACATTCACCATGTAGTGCCAGAACTGCACATACAGCGGTTGATCCAGCCCCAGCTGTTTACGCACCAGGTCAATCACCGTGGCATCTGCCTCGGGTCCGGCAATCAATCGCGCCGGATCGCCCGGCAGGATATGCACGAATAAAAAGACCAGTACCGCCACGATCAGTAGCGTAGGCAGCAGACCCAGCAAGCGTTTAATCACATAATTCAGCATGCACATTCCTCTCATCCTGCGGGCGCAACGCCCGCAGGAGTGAGTGCTTTATTTTAAATCGGCGTCGTCAAAGCTAAACCCGGTATCCGGCATGATATAGAACCCGGTCAGCGCCTTGTTATGCGCCGAGACCAGTTTCTCTACCACCAGCGGTACCCAAGGCGACTCTTTCCAGATGGTATCCTGCGCATCCTTGTAGAGGCGGGCTTTCTCTTCTGCGTTGGTCGTTTTCAGCGCATCGGTCAGATCTTTATCCACCTGCGGATTACTGTAAAACGCCGTATTGAAGAGGGTCGGCGGCCAGTTTTGTGAAGCAAACAGCGGTGATAACGCCCAGTCAGCCTCGCCGGTAGAAGCAGACCAGCCGGTGTAGAACATTCTCACGCCGCTCTCTTTCTGCCCTTTACCTTCCACTTCTGCCGCACGCTGTCCGGCGTCCATGGCGGTAACCTGGACTTTAATGCCCACCTGCGCCAGCTGCTGCTGAGTAAACTGCAACACCTTCTGCGCGGTACTGTGATTATGCGAGGACCAGAGGGTGGTGCTAAAGCCGTTCGGATAACCGGCCTCTTTCAGCAGCTCCCGCGCTTTTGCCGGATCGTATGGCCAGGGCTGATAGCTTTGGGAAAAGGCGATCGACGGAGGCAGCACGCCGGTTGCCGGCGTGGCATAACCGGCAAAGGCGACCTTCACCAACGCCTGACGGTTGATGGCATAGTTGATGGCTTCACGCACTTTGGGGTTGTCGAACGGCTTTTGCGTCACGTTCATGCTGATATAGCGCTGCATGATTGACGGGCTGGCCACCAGCGCCAGTTTGCTGTTTTTTGCGAGGATCGCCGCCTGCTCATAAGGGATCGGGAAAGCAAACTGCGCTTCACCGGTTTGCAGCATCGCCGCACGGGTGTTGTTATCCACCACCGGACGCCAGGTAATGGTGTCCAGCTTCGGTAGCCCTTTCTGCCAGTATCCGGCGAATTTCTTCACCTTCACGAAATCGGTCTGGTTCCAGGTGTCCAGCTCATACGGGCCGGTACCCACCGGGTGAAAACCGATCTCTTTGCCATATTTCTTCAGCGCGGCCGGAGAGATCATCGCCGTCGCCGGGTGCGCCAGAATATTGATAAAGGCTGAGAACGGCTCTTTAAGGGTGATTTTCACCGTGGTGGCATCCACCGCCTCGGTGCTGGCGATATTCTTGTACAGGTTGTAGCGCTTCAGGCTGTTAGCCGGATCGCTGGCGCGATCGAGGTTCGCCTTCACCGCCTCAGCGTTAAAATCAGTGCCGTCCTGAAACTTCACGCCGCTGCGCAGCTTGATGGTGTAGACCAGCCCGTCGTCAGAGACGGTATAGCCCTCTGCCAGGACGTTTTTTAGCTTCATCTCTTTATCCAGGCCAAACAACCCCTGATAAAACGACTTCGCTACCGCCTGCGACAGGGTGTCGTTAGCGTCATAGGGATCAAGCGTCGTAAAATTGGAGGCCACGGCCACCACTACATCTTTAGCCGCCCAGGCTGGCGCGGCAGCCAGCGCTGCCGTTACGCTCGCGGCTAACAGCCATGTGCGAGCAACAAATTTGGTCATGGTATTCTCCTGTTGTTCCCTGCTGTCTGTCGTCTGTTATAACCGTGAAACCGCATTACCCTGCGGCGGTAACGCCACAAAATGGCCGGGGCTCACCTCGCGCAATGTCACCCGCTCGGTGAACTCTCCCCGCTTGCGAATATTGCCGGGTAGCTCATCTTGCAGCAGTACCCGCTGCGGGCGACGATGGGCCGGATCGGCCACCGGCACCGCCGCCATCAGTTTGCGGGTATAGGGGTGCTGCGGATTTTCAAACACTGCCCGACGCGGCCCAATCTCCACAATCTGTCCGAGATACATCACCGCCACCCGGTGGCTGATGCGCTCTACGACCGCCATGTCATGCGAAATAAAGAGAAAAGCGATGCCCATCTCTCGCTGCAGGTCGAGCAGCAGGTTAATAATCTGCGCCCGAATAGAGACATCCAGCGCCGAAACCGCCTCGTCGGCAATCACCACCTTCGGGTTGAGCGCCAGCGCACGCGCGATGCAGATTCGCTGTCGCTGTCCGCCTGAAAACTCATGTGGGTACCGCCAGGCATGTTCGGGCTTAAGACCCACCCGCTCCAGCAGCCAGGCCACCCGCCGCTGCGCGGCCTCCCCCTCAAGCATCTTATGCACCCGCAGCGGCTCCATGATCGAATAGCCCACCGTCTGGCGGGGATCGAGCGAGGCGTAGGGATCCTGAAAAATATACTGAATATCCCGGCGCAGCGGCTGCAGCCTGCTCGCTTCCAGGGTATCGATTCGCTCACCGTTGAACGTGATGGTCCCCTCCTGCGCCTCCACCAGCCGCAGCAATGCCCGGCCAGTGGTTGATTTGCCGCTGCCGGACTCTCCCACCAGCGATAAGGTTTCGCCAGGCCAGAGATCGAAGCTCACGTTTTCGACCGCGTGCACTTCGCGTTTGACGCGGTTGAAGAGCCCTCCGCGCAGGGGGAAGCGGGTTACCAGATCGCGCACCTGCAGAATGGGGTCCCCTGGCATCACGGTGTCCTGCTCGGTTTCAGCCTCCTGCTGGCCTCCGTTTTTCAGGGAAATCAGCGGAAAACGGCGTGGCAGATTGCTGCCGTTCATCGCCCCAAGGCGCGGTACCGCTGTCAGCAGGGCACGGGTATAAGGGTGCTGAGGATCATGAAAAATTTGCTCTACGCTGCCGGTCTCCACCGCCTCGCCCTGATACATCACCAGCACGCGATCGGCAATATCGGCCACCACGCCCATATCGTGGGTGATGAAGATCACCCCCATCGCCATCTCTTGCTGCAACACTTTAATCAGCTGCAGAATTTGCGCCTGAATGGTGACATCCAGCGCCGTGGTCGGCTCGTCGGCAATGAGCACCGCCGGGCGACACGAGAGAGCCATCGCGATCATCACGCGCTGGCGCATACCGCCAGAGAGCTGATGCGGATAGCGGGAGAGAATAGTCTGCGCCTGCGGAATACGCACCTGTTCTAACATCCGTCTGGCCTCTTCCAGCGCCTGCTCGCCATTCAGCCCCTGGTGCAGGCGAATGGACTCGGCAATCTGTTCCCCGACCGGGAACACCGGATTGAGAGAGGTCATCGGTTCCTGAAAAATCATGGCCATATCCGCACCGCGCACGTCGCGCATCTGCGACTGGCTCAGCCCGGCGAGATCGCTCACCAGGCCATTACGGCGGCGAAGCTGCAGTTGGTCGCAGGTCAGCACGCCGCCGGCCTGCTCAATCAGGCGCATTAACGAGAGGGCGGAAACCGATTTTCCCGAGCCCGACTCCCCTACAATGGCCAGCGTCTCGCCGCGTTTCAGCGTTAACGAGAGGTTTTTAACTGCCGGGATCAGCTGCCGCTCTTCAGGAAACGCGACATTCAGGTTGCGAACGGACAGCACCTGCTGCTGATCCAGTTCATCACTGTGCGGCACCTGATACCCCCTTATTCACGATAAATACCGGTCGATGGCGCATCGCCAGCGTAGCCCCAGGCGCGGTACATGCCTTCGCTGTTAAACGGCAACGCCACGTTACCTTCACGATCGACCGCAATCAGCCCGCCGCTGCCCTCCAGCGCCGGCAGTTTTTCCATCACTACCCGTTCGCAGGCTTCTGCGAGGCTTAAGCCGCCGTAATCCATTAAGGCCGCGATGTCATAGGCCGCCAGCGTGCGGATAAATACTTCGCCCGTACCGGTGCAGGAGACGGCGACGCTGGCGTTATTGGCATAGCACCCTGCGCCAGGGAGCGGGCTGTCGCCCACCCGGCCGGGCAGTTTATTGGTCATGCCCCCGGTGGAGGTGGCGGCCGCCAGGTTGCCGGCTTTATCCAGCGCTACGGCGCCGACGGTACCCATTTTGGTGGACTCATCCAGCGGGGCGCCGTGGTGATCGAGACGGGTTTCACCTTCGGCACGTGCGGCCAGCAGTTGCTCGAAACGCGCCGGCGTTGAAAAGAGCTCGGGCGAAACCGGCGCCATCCCCTGCACAAAGGCAAAATTCTCCGCCCCTTCCCCCACCAGTAAGACATGCGGGCTTTGCTCCATTACCAGTCGTGCGGCCAGCACCGGATTACGCAGACGGCTCACGCCGGCCACTGCCCCCGCTTTCAGGGTGACGCCATCCATCACGCAGGCGTCCAGCTCATGGGTTTCATCGCGGGTAAAAACCGACCCGATCCCGGCGTTAAACAGCGGGCACTCCTCCAGCAGGCGCACGGCTTCGGTTACCACGTCCAGTGCGCTTTCTCCCGCTTCCAGCATCCGCTGGCCGGTTTCCACAATAGAGGAGAGCGCCTCGATATAGCACCTCTCCTGCTCCATACTTAGCTGCGATCGGGTAATTGCCCCGGCGCCTCCATGAATTGCGATGACTGCCTTGCTCATTTCACATCACCTGTTCGCGGCTTTTTTTATAAATATCATTATCGTTGATGGAGCTTCAGATAATTTTTGAATATAGAAAGACGATACAGTGATGTAAAGCCTAAGCCCATGGTGTCATACAGTTAGCGGCACTTTTCTGCCATAATGGGCGCTTTCGTTGTCATCCCGCTGGAGTTACCTATGGATTTTACCGCCGGACTGATGCCGCTTGAGACGGCACTTACGCAGATGCTTGAACGTTTGACGCCGCTAACGGCGTCCGAAACCCTGCCTCTGTTGCAGTGTTTTGGTCGCGTAACGGCAGCCGATATCGTCTCGCCGCTGAACGTACCGGGTTTCGATAACTCGGCGATGGACGGTTACGCCGTCCGTCTGGCGGATCTGGCCGCAGGCACCGCTCTTCCGGTTGCCGGGAAAGCCTTTGCCGGGCAGCCCTTCCATGGCGAGTGGCCAGTAGGAAGCTGTATTCGCATCATGACCGGCGCGCCGGTGCCGGAAGGCTGCGACGCGGTGGTCATGCAGGAAGAGACCGAGCAGACGGAGAGCGGCGTACGTTTTACCGCGCCGGTAAAAGCGGGTCAGAACATTCGCCGCAGCGGAGAAGATATCGCCCTCGGGGCAACGGTGTTTGCCGCCGGGACGACGCTGACGGTGGCTGAGCTGCCGGTGCTGGCCTCTCTCGGTATCGCCGAGGTGGCGGTAGTACGCAAAGTGCGCGTGGCGCTCTTCTCCACCGGCGATGAATTACAGCTTCCGGGCCAGCCGCTGCAGGAGGGTCAAATCTATGACACCAACCGGCTGGCGGTCCATCTGATGCTGGAGCAGCTCGGGTGTGACGTCATAAATCTCGGCATTATTCCGGACGATCCGGAAAAACTGCGCGCCACCTTTATGGAAGCAGACCGCGTTGCAGACGTGGTGATCAGCTCCGGCGGCGTATCGGTAGGCGAAGCGGATTACACCAAAACCATACTCGACGAGCTGGGAGAGATTGCTTTCTGGAAGCTGGCGATCAAGCCGGGCAAACCTTTCGCCTTCGGCAAACTGCAACAGAGCTGGTTCTGCGGGCTGCCGGGCAACCCGGTTTCGGCCGCCCTCACCTTCTATCAGTTGGTGATCCCGCTGTTGGCGAAGCTCTCCGGCAGCAATGCCAGTCCGCTGCCGGTTCGCCAGCGGGTACGCACCGCAACGCGGCTCAAGAAATCCCCTGGTCGCCTCGATTTCCAGCGCGGCATCCTGGCGCACAACGCAAACGGCGAGCTGGAAGTGAGTTCCACCGGGCATCAGGGGTCGCATATCTTTAGCTCCTTCAGCCAGGGCAACTGCTTTATCGTGCTTGAGCGTGAGCGCGGCAACGTAGAGGCGGGCGAATGGGTTGAGGTCGAACGCTTTAACCACCTGTTCGGAGGCTGATATGACGGCTGAGCTGAGCGACCAGGAGATGATGCGTTACAACCGCCAGATTGTGCTGCGCGGTTTTGACTTTGAGGGTCAGGAAGCGCTGAAGGCGGCCAGCGTGCTGGTGGTCGGACTCGGTGGCCTGGGCTGCGCGGCGGCGCAATACCTGGCCGCGGCGGGGGTTGGCCAGATGACGCTGCTGGACTTCGATACTGTCTCGGTTTCAAACCTGCAGCGCCAGACGCTGCACAGCGACGCCACGCTCGGCCAGCCCAAAGTGGCCTCTGCCCACGCGGCGCTGGCACGTATTAATCCCAACGTTCAGTTCACCCTCCTTGACGCGATGCTGGATGACGAAGCGCTCTCTGCCCTGATTGCCCGGCACGATCTGGTGCTCGACTGCACCGATAACGTCGCCATTCGCCACCAGCTAAACGCCGGCTGCTTCGCCCACAAAACGCCGCTGGTCTCCGGCGCGGCCATTCGCATGGAAGGGCAAATCAGCGTTTTCACCTGGACCGAGGGTGAGCCCTGCTATCGCTGCCTGAGCCGTCTGTTCGGTGAAAACGCGCTCACCTGCGTGGAGGCGGGGGTGATGGCCCCCCTGGTCGGTATCATCGGGTCGCTGCAGGCGATGGAGGCGATCAAGGTGCTGGCGCACTACGGTACGCCTGCCGCCGGAAAAATCGTGATGTATGACGCCATGACCTGCCAGTTCCGCGAAATGAAGCTGATGCGTAACCCGGGATGTGAGGTGTGCGGAGGTTAAGCCTTGTTGTGGCCTGATCCCCTCACCCCGGCCCTCTCCCACAGGGAGAGGGAGAAAACCGTAGGCCGGATAAGCGCCAGCGCCACCCGGCAACAGAATCAAATCGACGTCCGGCCAAACGCCTCCTGCCAGTCGTGTTCGAACTTCGCCACCGCCGCCTCAACCGCCGGAGAAGCAATCAACTGCTGCGCCACATCCAGCGGCAGGGTAATCGATTCGCAGCCCGCCAGCAGGCAATCCAGCGCCTGGCGCGGCGTTTTAAAACTGGCCGCCAGCACTTTCGCCTGCGGCGCATGCAGGGTGAGCAGTTGCTGAAGTTCGACCACCGTCTGGATCCCATCCCCGCCCTGCGCATCTACGCGGTTAACATACGGCGCGACATATTCCGCTCCCGCCAGCGCAGATAACATCCCCTGCGCTGCCCCATACACGGCGGTACCCAGCGTCGGGATCCCCTCGGCTTTCAGCATCCTGATTGCCGCCAGCCCCT
Organism: Leclercia sp. UBA2479; assembly: GCF_002341985.1. Classification (NCBI taxonomy): domain Bacteria; kingdom Pseudomonadati; phylum Pseudomonadota; class Gammaproteobacteria; order Enterobacterales; family Enterobacteriaceae; genus Leclercia; species Leclercia sp. UBA2479. The sequence continues at coordinate 99,026 of NZ_DDPB01000007.1, forward strand.
CTGCCGTCACCGGCACTTTAACTACCAGGTCCGCCATCATGCCGCGCAGTTTAATGGCCTCTTCCACCATCCCTTCCGCGTGTGATGCCATGACCTGAGCAAATAAGCGCCCTTTGCCTCCCAGCGCGTCGTGCAGTTCCGGTAGCAGAACCTCCAGCGGCGTTTTTCCTGCCGCCACGATGCTCGGGTTCGTGGTCACGCCCGCCAGCGGGAAGACGCGCGCCAGTCTTTTTACGGCAGCGACGTCGGAAGTGTCGAGATAGAGTTCCATGATAGTGTCCTCAAAAATGAATCTGCATTTACCCTAGCACGGCAAAACCTTTCCTGGAGTTGACGCACATCAAGATAACTTTCATTCGAAAGTAATTTAATCTTCATACGCAACCCAGAGGCATAATCATGATCTTCAACATTCAGCGCTACTCTACCCACGACGGCCCCGGTATCCGTACCGTCGTGTTCCTGAAAGGCTGCTCCCTGAGCTGCCGCTGGTGTCAAAATCCTGAAAGCCGCCGTCGTCACCGCGATCTGCTGTTTGATGCGCGCCTTTGCATGGAGGCGTGCGAGCTGTGCCAGCAGGCGACGCCAGACGTTATTGAACGCGCGTTAAATGGCCTGGTCATTCATCGCGAAAAGCTGGATGAGGCCGCGTTCAACGCGCTGACCGATTGCTGCCCAACTCAGGCCCTCACCGTCTGCGGGGAAGCGCAGCCGGTAGAGGAGATCATAGCCAGGGTGGTTCGCGACAAGCCTTTTTACGATCGCAGCGGCGGCGGTATGACTCTCTCCGGCGGCGAACCTTTTATGAACCCAGCGCTGGCGCAGGCGTTGTTTCAGGCCAGCCGGGAGCAAGGCATACACACCGCCGTGGAGACCTGCCTGCATGTTCCCTGGCACAATATTGAACCCTCATTACCCTATGTCGATCTCTTCCTGGCCGACCTGAAACAGGTCGATAGCGCACGCTTTAAACAGTGGACCAACGGCTCTGCGAAGCGCGTACTGGACAACCTGAAACGGCTCGCCGCCGCGGGAAAAACCCTTACCATCCGCGTACCGCTGATCCCGGGTTTTAACGCCGATGAGGCCTCGGTGACCGCCATTACTAATTTTGCCGCCGACAAACTCAACGTTCGCGATATCCATTTTTTACCCTATCACACGCTGGGCATGAATAAGTACAGCCTGCTCGGCGAACCCTACTCTGCCCCTGATAAACCGCTCGATAACCCTGATTTACTGGCCTTTGCACAGCAGTATGCCAGCCAGAAAGGGTTAACGGCGACCCTACGAGGATAACGTTATGACGACCCTGAATCTCACTACCCTGAGCGATCGCATTAAAGCCCATAAAACCGCGCTGGTTCATATCGTCAAGCCGCCGGTCTGTACCGAGCGTGCTCAGCACTATACCGAGATGTACCAGCAGCATATGGACAAACCGATCCCGGTGCGCCGCGCGCTGGCGCTGGCACACCATCTGGCGCAGCGGACCATCTGGATCAAACACGATGAGCTGATTATCGGAAACCAGGCGAGCGAAGTCCGCGCCGCGCCCATCTTCCCGGAGTATACCGTCGCCTGGATTGAGAAAGAGATCGACGACCTGGCCGACCGTCCTGGCGCAGGCTTTGCGGTGAGCGATGAGAACAAACGCGTGCTGCATGAGATCTGCCCGTGGTGGCGTGGTCAGACGGTGCAGGATCGCTGCTACGGCATGTTCACCGATGAGCAAAAAGGGTTACTGGAGAGCGGTATCATCAAGGCCGAAGGTAACATGACCTCCGGCGATGCCCACCTGGCGGTGAACTTCCCGCTGCTGCTGGAAAAAGGGCTGGATGGTCTGCGCCATAAGGTGGATGAACGCCGTTCGCGAATCAACCTCACCTGCCTTGACGACCTGCACGGCGATCAGTTCCTGAAGGCAATTGATATCGTGCTGGAGGCGGTCAGCCTGCATATTGAACGCTTTGCCGCCCTGGCGCGTGAGATGGCCGCCACTGAAACCCGCGAAAGCCGCCGCGATGAACTGCTGGCGATGGCGGAAAACTGCGATGTGATTGCGCACCAGCCGCCAGAGACTTTCTGGCAGGCGCTGCAACTCTGCTATTTCATCCAGTTGATCCTGCAGATTGAGTCAAACGGTCATTCGGTCTCGTTTGCCCGCATGGACCAGTACCTCTACCCCTTCTACCGTCGCGACGTGGAGCTGCAACAGAGTCTGGATCGCGAGCACGCCATTGAGCTGCTGCACAGCTGCTGGCTGAAACTGCTGGAAGTAAACAAGATCCGCTCCGGCTCGCACTCGAAAGCCTCGGCCGGGAGTCCGCTCTATCAGAACGTGACCATTGGCGGCCAGAAGCTGGTCAACGGTGAACCGATGGATGCGGTGAACCCGCTCTCCTACGCGATTCTTGAATCCTGCGGCCGTCTGCGCTCTACCCAGCCAAACCTCAGCGTGCGTTATCACGCGGGCATGAGCAATGACTTCCTCGACGCCTGCGTGCAGGTGATCCGCTGCGGCTTTGGCATGCCGGCGTTTAACAACGATGAAATCGTCATTCCGGAGTTTATCAAGCTCGGCGTGGAAAAAGCGGATGCTTACGACTATGCGGCAATTGGCTGTATCGAAACCGCCGTTGGCGGCAAATGGGGCTACCGCTGTACCGGCATGAGCTTTATTAATTTCGCCCGCGTAATGCTGGCGGCAATGGAAGGCGGCCGGGACGCCACCAGCGGTAAGGTGTTCTTGCCCCAGGTCAAGGCGCTCTCAGCCGGCAACTTTACCGATTTCGACGAGGTGATGGCCGCCTGGGATCGCCAGATACGTTACTACACCCGTAAATCTATCGAAATTGAGTACGTGGTGGACACCATGCTGGAAGAGAATGTCCACGATATTCTCTGCTCGGCGCTGGTGGATGACTGCATCGAGCGCGCGAAAAGTATCAAGCAGGGTGGCGCAAAATATGACTGGGTTTCGGGCCTGCAGGTGGGTATTGCGAACCTCGGCAACAGCCTGGCGGCGGTGAAGAAACTGGTCTTCGAGCAGGCTACCCTTGGGCAGCAGCAGCTTGCCGCCGCCCTGGCGGACGACTTCGACGGGCTGACGCACGAACAGCTGCGCCAGCGCCTTATCAACGGCGCGCCGAAGTACGGCAATGACGACGACAGCGTGGATCTGCTGCTGACGCGCGCATACCAGACTTATATCGACGAACTGAAGCAGTACCACAATCCGCGCTACGGTCGCGGTCCGATAGGCGGCAAGTACTATGCCGGGACCTCGTCCATCTCGGCGAACGTGCCCTTTGGCGCTGCCACCATGGCCACCCCGGACGGGCGTAAAGCGCATACCCCGCTGGCGGAGGGGGCAAGCCCGGCTTCCGGTACCGACCACCTCGGCCCAACGGCGGTGATTGGCTCTGTCGGTAAGTTACCGACCGAAGCGATCCTTGGCGGCGTGCTGCTAAACCAGAAGCTGAACCCGGCCACGCTTGATAACGACAGCGATCGCCAGAAGCTTATGGTGCTGCTGCGCACCTTCTTCGAGGTACATAAAGGCTGGCATATTCAGTACAACATTGTGTCGCGCGAGACGCTGCTGGAGGCGAAGAGACATCCGGATCAGTATCGCGACCTGGTGGTGCGCGTGGCGGGGTATTCGGCGTTCTTTACCGCCCTGTCGCCGGATGCCCAGGACGATATCATTGCGCGTACGGAGCATACGCTGTAACGCGGCGGCCTCTCTCCCCTGAGGGCGAAGGGAAGTGCGCACGCTGATGCCCTCACCCCGGCCCTCTCCCACGGGGAGAGGGAGAAAACACTAAGCGGCAGCTCCGGCTGCCGTTGTGTTTTTGACTTTCGAATGAAATTAAATTTGTGCTCCCCGTCACCTTGTTATTAGAATGTTGCTGGTCGCAGCAATATTCAGGAGCGCAATTTATGACCGTTAAAGTTATCGTCACCGATATGGACGGAACTTTTCTCAATGACGCCAAGCAGTACGACCGTGACCGCTTCAAAGCACAGTTCGAACAGCTTCAGGCCCGTGGCATAGAGTTCGTTGTCGCCAGCGGCAACCAGTACTACCAGCTCATCTCCTTCTTCCCGGAGCTCAAAGAGCAGATCTCTTTCGTGGCGGAAAACGGCGCGCTGGTCTTTGATCACGGCGAGCAGATTTTCCACGGCGAGCTTACCCGTCATGAATCGCAGATCGTGATTGGCGAACTGCTGAAAGATCAACAGCTGAACTTCGTGGCCTGCGGGTTGCAGAGCGCTTACGTCAGCGATAAGGCCCCGGACGCGTTTGTGGCGCTAATGTCAAAGCACTACCACCGTCTCCAGCGCGTCAGCGATTATCACGAGATTGACGATGTGCTGTTCAAATTCTCACTGAACCTGCCCGACTCTGATATCCCGAACCTGATCGACGCGCTGCATGTCTCTCTCGACGGCATCATGAAACCGGTAACCAGCGGTTTTGGCTTTGTGGATTTAATTATCCCTGGCCTGCATAAAGCGAACGGCATTAGCCGCCTGCTGAAGCGCTGGGCTATCTCCCCGCAGGCCTGCGTCGCTATCGGCGACAGCGGCAACGATGCCGAGATGCTGAAGTTTGTCGGTTACCCCTTCGCCATGGGCAATGCGGGGGAAGCGATCAAAGCGATTTCCCGTTATCAGACCGATGACAATAACCATCAGGGTGCCCTGAACGTGATTCAGGCCGTGCTCGATAACAGCGCACCGTTCAGTCAATGATTCCCCTTTCGTCGGCGCCCTGCCGGCGAAACGTCTTCTCTTTCTCTTCATTCTCGTCCTGTGCACCCGATCAAGTTTTTCAACTTGCATTAACTTATTTTTAACTTAAAGTATCACTTGTAATGTTTTTTACTTTCGAATGAAAGAAAGAGAGGGTGTGATGAGCTTAACCTTTACCAGTGAAACCCTGCCCGCCGACCACAAAGCGGCAATCCGTCAGATGAAGCGTGAACTGCGCGCACAGATCGGCGACGTACAGGCGGTATTTGATCGTCTGCACGCTAAGATCGCCGACCGCGTGGCTGAGATCGCTGCGTTGAAAAAGAGCGGCGTTCCCGTCTGGCCAGTCATCCCCTTCGCCGACGTTAAAAACGGGACGCTTAGCGAGGCGCAGCGTGCCGCAGTGAAACGCCGCGGCTGCGCAGTGATTAAAGGCCACTTCCCCCGTGAGCAGGCGCTGGCATGGGATAATGCCATGCTCGACTATCTGGATCGTAATCACTTCGACGAGGTGTACAAAGGGCCAGGGGATAACTTCTTTGGCACCCTCACCGCCTCCCGCCCGGAGATTTACCCGATCTACTGGTCTCAGGCGCAAATGCAGGCGCGCCAGAGTGAAGAGATGGCGCAGGTGCAGTCATTCCTGAACCGTTTATGGACATTCGAAAGCAACGGTAAGCAGTGGTTTAACCCGGACGTAAGCGTCATCTATCCGGATCGCATTCGCCGCCGTCCACCGGGAACCACCTCTAAAGGGCTGGGCGCGCACACCGACTCCGGCGCGCTGGAGCGCTGGCTGCTGCCGGCCTATCAACAGGCCTTTGCCCGCGTATTTGATGGCAATGTGGATGAGTATGATCCCTGGAACGCTGCGCACCGCACCGATGTGGAGGAGTACACCGTGGACAACACCACCAAGTGCTCTGTGTTCCGCACCTTCCAGGGCTGGACGGCGCTGTCGGACATGATCCCGGATCAGGGGCTGCTGCACGTGGTCCCCATCCCGGAAGCAATGGCCTACATTCTGCTGCGTCCGCTGCTGGACGACGTGCCGGAAGATGAACTCTGCGGTGTCGCACCGGGTCGCGTGCTGCCCATCTCAGAGAAGTGGCATCCGCTGCTCATCGAGGCGCTGACCAGCATACCGGCGCTGGAAGCGGGCGATTCCGTCTGGTGGCACTGCGATGTGATCCACGCCGTCGCACCGGTAGAAAATCAGCAGGGCTGGGGCAACGTCATGTACATCCCGGCCGCGCCGATGTGCGAAAAGAATCTCGCCTATGCGAAGAAAGTTAAGGCCGCGCTGGAGACCGGGGCATCACCGGGAGATTTTCCACGCGAAGATTACGAAACAGACTGGCAAGACCGCTTTACCCTGAACGATCTCAATATTCACGGCAAGCGCGCGCTGGGCATGGCTTAGTTATCGTAAAGTCCTTCACGTTCTACGGCGGTGCGTCGTTTCCCCTGACGTATCCGCCGGACAGATTCCCGCACGGCCAGCGTGCCGTTGAGCAGCAAAGTGCCAACCGGTGCTTCCGGGCGCATCAGCCGCTGCTGAAGCATATGCACCGCTTCGGTTCCCAGTTCATCGCGGGGAACATGCACCGCCGTGAGCGGCACATCCTGAATGGCGGCGAGATTGAAGCCGTCAATGCTCATTACCGAGATATCCTGCGGCACCCGCAGCCCCTGTTTTTGCAGGGCGCTGATGGTGCCCGCCGCCATAAAATCCCCCCCCACTAAAAACGCGGTGGGCAGATCCCTCCCCTGCATTTGCGTGAGCCACTCGCCGATGAGCTGTTCTGTTTCGCGTGCGCTAAAGCTGGGCGCCACCAGCAGATCGCGTTTATCGCGGAACGTCAGGTTGTGAGACTGCCACGCATCGCGTATCCCGGCCAGACGTAACTCCATCGTGTAACGCCGCAGACAGAGTACGTTTAGCACCTCCCGGTGTCCCATTTCGAACAGGTACTCAGCGGCCCGTTCGCCAATTGCCCGGTGGTCGGGTGCCACGGCGGGCAAGCGCATATGGCGGTCGCGACAGTTGATTAGCATGCAGGGTTTACCCACGTCCACCGCCAGATCGTGAATATGGGGATCGTCGATACCCAGCAAGATGGCGGCCTGGGTCTCGGTCTCATTCATTCGCGTCAGAAAGAGCTGCGCATCGCTGTCGTTCTCCTCCAGGGCGCAGTAACGCAGGCGCACATCATGCGACGCCAGACCTTTACTTACACTCTGGATGACCCGGTAGTAAAAGATATCGGACCGCTCGTCAAACGCCCGCTGCGGCGCAAAGACCACAAGGCTATTCAGCAGCAGGCGCCCGGCCGCCAGACCGTCCATCACCCCCAACTCCCGCGCACACGCCAGCACCCGGTTACGCGCTTTTTCGCTGGTATTCGCTTTACCCGCCAGTACCCGTGAAACTGTGCTAATAGAGAGCTGCGTGCGGGCGGCGATTTCGGTGATTTTTAACCTTTTATCCATTTTGTGATCTGGCTCCATTTGCTAAATGAAAAAATTTTCATAGCCTTGTTATCAGTTTGTAACTGACCTGGAGGCCATCATGCCAAAGGGTTACGGTCAATAATGAGAATTTTTGCACAAAATCCACTATTGCCCTCTCATTTTCTCCCTTAAGGTGAACTTGTCACACAACTTCCATACTAGTTGTATAGCAACTTTGCACTGGTAAACGGATAACAATCAACATCATAAAGCGCCGTGTGACACCTGAACCTATGTCCCCTACCGTCCGTCTTGTGGAGAGTAAAATGAGTCAGGACATCAATAACACCGTAGCGACAAGCAAAACCCGTCGCGTGATTAAGAACCTGCGCTGGTATGTACTGGTACTGTTCTTAATGGGCGTCACCGTCAACTACATCACCCGTAACTCGTTAGGCATTCTCGCTCCGGAGCTAAAAGAGAGCCTGGGGATCACTACCGAGCAATACTCCTGGATCGTGGGTGCCTTCCAGATCGCCTACACCATTTTCCAGCCTTTGTGCGGCTGGCTGATTGACGTGATTGGCCTGAAGATTGGCTTTATGGTCTGCGCCGGTATCTGGGCGCTGATGTGTATCTTCCATGCGGGTGCCGGTAGCTGGCTGCACCTGGCGATCCTGCGCTTTTTTATGGGTGCCTCGGAAGCAGCCGCGACGCCAGCCAACGCCAAAACTATCGGCGAATGGTTCCCAAAATCAGAACGTCCTGTGGCCGCCGGTTGGGCGGGGGTAGGCTTCTCGATTGGCGCCATGCTGGCTCCGCCTATCATCTACTTCGCCCACGCCTCCTTTGGCTGGCAGGGGGCGTTTATGTTTACCGGCGTGCTGGCGCTGTTGTGGGTGATCCTCTGGTGGGCGTTTTATCACAACCCGGAGCAGCACCCGAACCTGAGCAAAGATGAGCTGGCGTTTATTAAGCAGGATAACGAACCACCTGCGGTGAAGCTGCCCTTCCTGACTGCGCTGAAAACCGTCTCAAAGAACAAACGCTTCTACGGTATCGCCATCCCGGCCTTTATGGCGGAACCGGCGTGGGCTGTGCTGAGCTTCTGGGTGCCGCTCTACCTCGCTAAAGAGCACGGCATGGACCTGAAGCAGATAGCGATGTTTGCCTGGCTGCCGTTCCTCGCCGCTGACCTTGGCAGCGTGGCAAGCGGCTACCTGACCCGCCTCTACACCCGCCTGTTCGGTTGCACCCGCGTCAACTCCGTGGTGGCAAGCTCGGTTACCGGCGCATTTCTGATGATCTCGCTGGCCGTGGTGGCTATCACCCGCGATCCCTATATCACCATCGTGCTGATCTCTATCGGCGGCTTCGGGCATCAGATCATCTCCTGCATGCTGAGTGCACTGGTCGTGGAGTCGTTTGATAAAGGCCAGATGGCGACGGTCAACGGGATGCGCGGCTCGGCGGCATGGATCGCCAGCTTCTTCTTCTCTTTGTTGATTGGTGTGACCGCCGACAAAATCGGCTTCAACCCCCTCTTTATTGCCATGGGCTTCTTTGACCTGATTGGCGCTGTTTTCCTGGTAGCATTTATTGCTGAACGTCGCGCCAAGCGCGCCTGATAGTGGATCTATTGCATATGAAAACCCTGAAAAACTGGACCGTCGCAACAGAGTCGGCGAACCATATTGAGCTGCTGGTCGATAATCAGCACCGGCTGTGTCTGTATGTGCTGGAAGAGAACCTGTTCCGCGTGCTGATTAAGCGCAAAGGCGAACTGGCGCTGGACCGCACCTGGAGTATCGCCCCGGCGCAAGATGTGCCCTGGGAAGGACGCCATCGCGACGATCTGAGCGGCTTCTCCTGCCCGGCCTGGCAGCTGACGCAGCAGGGCGACATGCTGAAGGTTGCTACCCAGCAGCTGCGTGTGACGGTCCACCAGCCGCTGTGGCTGGAGTGGCACTATTGCGATGACGCGGGCGAGTGGCAGCCGCTGGTGAATGACCGTCCGACCAGCGCCTACCTGCTGAATGCCCACGGCGACGGCGTGGCACACTACCTGAGCCGCCGCAAGGATGAGCGTTTTTACGGCCTGGGCGAGAAAGCCGGCGATCTGCAGCGCAACGGTAAACGCTACGAGATGCGTAACCTCGACGCGATGGGCTACAACGCCGCCAGCACCGATCCACTGTACAAACACATTCCGTTCACCCTCACCCGCCGGGATGACGTGAGCTATGGCCTGTTTTACGACAACCTGAGCAGCTGCTGGCTGGATCTGGGCAACGAAATTGATAACTACCACACCGCCTACCGCCGCTGGCAGGCAGAAGCGGGTGACATCGATTACTACATGTTTACCGGGAAACGGGTGCTGGATGTCACCAAAGCCTTTGTGCGCCTCACCGGGAAGACGTTGTTCGGTCCGAAATGGAGCCTGGGTTACAGCGGATCGACCATGCACTATACCGACGCGCCGGACGCGCAGAATCAGCTGATGCACTTTATTCGCCTGTGCGAAGAACACGCGATTCCGTGCGACTCCTTCCAGCTCTCGTCCGGCTATACCTCGATCAACGGCAAGCGCTACGTCTTCAACTGGAACCATGACAAAGTGCCGCAGCCGAAGGTGATGACTCAGGCATTCCACGACGCCGGGTTAAAACTGGCGGCCAACATCAAGCCGTGCCTGCTACAGGATCACCCGCGCTATAACGAGGTGGCAGAAAGAGGTCTGTTCATTCGTGATTCAGAAACCAATGCGCCAGAACGTTCCAGCTTCTGGGATGACGAAGGCTCGCACCTCGACTTTACCAACCCGCAGACGGTGCAGTGGTGGCAGGAAGGCGTGACCACGCAGTTGCTGGAGATGGGGATCGACTCCACCTGGAACGATAACAACGAGTATGAAGTCTGGGACGGCGAAGCGCGCTGCTATGGCTTCGGCCAGCCGATCGCCATCAAGCATATTCGCCCGGTGATGCCGCTGCTGATGATGCGCGCCTCGCTGGAGGCGCAGCAGCGCTTCGCCCCGGAAAAACGCCCGTACCTGATCTCCCGCTCCGGCTGCGCGGGGATGCAGCGCTACGTCCAGACCTGGAGCGGTGATAACCGCACCAACTGGGAGACCCTGCGCTATAACATTCGTATGGGGCTGGGGATGAGCCTCTCCGGGCTCTTTAACGTCGGGCATGACGTCGGCGGTTTTTCTGGCGATAAGCCGGATGCCGAGCTGTTTGTGCGCTGGGTACAGAACGGCGTGATGCATCCGCGGTTTACCATCCATTCATGGAATGATGACCAGACCGTTAACGAGCCGTGGATGTATCCCGGCGTGACGCCGGCCATTCGCAGCGCAATTGAGCTGCGCTATCGCCTGCTGCCTTATCTCTATACGCTGCTCTGGCAGGCGCATGCCGACGACGAACCGATGCTGCGTCCTACTTTCCTCGATCATGAGCATGATGCGCAGACCTTTGAAGAGTGCGACGACTTCCTGCTGGGCCGCGACCTGCTGGTGGCAAGCGTGGTCGAAGCCGGGCAGCGTGCGCGCCGCCTCTGGCTGCCGGATAACGAAGCCGGCTGGTACGATTTTTATACCCACGAGTGGTTTGCTGGCGGCCAGTGGATTGTGCGCGACGCGCCGCTGGAGAAGCTGCCGCTGCTGGTGCGTGCCGGTGCCGGTCTGCCGCTGAGCGAGCGCATCACGCACGTGAATGCTGAAAAAGATGATGCTCGCGAGCTGAAGCTGTTCCCGTTAAAAGGCGTGGGTACCACGTCTGGCCTGCTGTTTGAGGACGACGGCGAGAGCTGGGGTTATCAGCAGGGCAATGCGCTGTGGGTGGAATGGGAGATGGTCTGCGACGGGGCGAGCATTAATCTGAAGGTGAATGCGCGGGGGGATTATCGCCCGGCGTGGAAGGTGCTGAAGGTGTCGTTACCGGCAGGGGAAACACGTAAGCTGCGGGTGAACGGTGTCGAAGGGGGTGAGTGGGAGGTGTAGTGCGGCTTGTTGCCCTCACCCTAACCCTCTCCCACAGGGAGAGGGAATAGAGAGGTAACATCGTAGTGCGGTCTGATGCCCTCACCCTAACCCTCTCCCACGGGGAGAGGGAAGAGAGAGGTAACGTCGTAGTGCGGTCTGATGTCCTCACCCTACCCCTCTCCCGCAGGGAGCGGGAATAAAAGCACGACACCTTCCCTGAGTATTTCGCGCTGCAGGAAGGCGGTAAACCTGTGGATCCCCGGAAGCTTACATAAATAAGTAACCGGGGTGAGCAGGTGCAGCCAACGCATCTGCAGCGTGGAAGACCACGGGAAATTAGCCGTCGATACCTTTGCTGCGCAGGTAATCTTCGTAGTTGCCGGTGAAGTCCACCACGCGCTCTGGGGTAATCTCGATCACGCGGGTCGCCAGCGAGCTGACGAACTCACGGTCGTGAGAGACGAAGATCAGGGTGCCCTGATACATCTCCAGCGCCATGTTCAGCGATTCGATAGATTCCATATCCAGGTGGTTGGTAGGTTCATCCATCACCAGGATATTTGGTTTTTCCATCATCAGCTTACCGAACAGCATGCGGCCTTTTTCACCACCGGAGAGCACTTTGGCAGGCTTTTTGATGTCGTCCTGGCTGAACAGCAGACGCCCCAGAATGCTGCGTACCGCCTGCTCGTCATCGCCTTCTTGCTTCCACTGGCTCATCCAGTCGAAGACCGTCAGGTCGTTTTCGAACTCGTACTCGTGGTCCTGCGCGTAGTAACCGATCTGCGCGTTTTCGGACCACTTCACGGTGCCGTTGTCCGGCTGCAGTTCGCCCACCAGCGTTTTCAACAGGGTAGATTTACCCACGCCGTTGGCACCCAGAATGGCAATTTTCTCGCCCACTTCCAGCAGCAGGTTAAAGTTTTTAAACAGCGGACCGTTTTCAAAGCCTTTAGCCAGGGCTTCCACTTCCAGCGCGTTACGGAACAGTTTCTTGTCCTGTTCGAAGCGAATGAACGGGTTCTGACGGCTTGACGCTTTGACTTCGTCGAGCTTGATTTTGTCAATCTGACGGGCACGCGAGGTTGCCTGACGCGATTTAGAGGCGTTGGCGCTGAAGCGGCTAACGAAGGACTGTAGGTCCGCAATCTGCGCTTTCTTCTTGGCATTGTCCGCCAGCAGACGTTCACGCGCCTGGGTTGCGGCCGTCATATACTCGTCGTAGTTGCCCGGGTAAACGCGCAGCTCGCCGTAGTCCAGATCCGCCATGTGCGTACAGACCATATTCAGGAAGTGACGGTCGTGCGAAATAATGATCATGGTGCTGTCGCGGTCGTTCAGCGTCTGCTCCAGCCAGCGGATGGTATCGATGTCCAGGTTGTTCGTCGGTTCATCGAGCAGCAGAATGTCAGGGTTAGAGAACAGCGCCTGTGCCAGCAGCACACGCAGTTTCCAGCCTGGCGCGACTTCGCTCATCGGGCCGTAGTGCTGTTCTACAGGAATGCCCACGCCGAGCAGCAATTCACCCGCGCGCGCTTCGGCAGAGTAACCGTCCATTTCGCCATACTGCGTCTCCAGATCGGCCACTTTGTAGCCATCTTCTTCGCTCATTTCGGCCAGGGCGTAGATACGGTCACGCTCCTGCTTCACTTCCCACAGCTCTCCGTGTCCCATGATCACGGTGTCGAGCACGGTGAACTCTTCAAAGGCGAACTGATCCTGACGCAGCTTACCGATGCGCTCGTTGGGGTCCATTGAGACATTGCCCAGCGTCGGCTCTAAATCGCTGCCGAGGATCTTCATGAAGGTGGATTTGCCGCTACCGTTGGCACCAATCAGGCCGTAACGGTTGCCGCCGCCAAATTTGACGGAAATATTTTCGAACAGCGGCTTACTGCCAAACTGCATAGTGACGTTGCTGGTAACTAACACGGGGAGATTCCTGCGAAAAGTGTGATAAACGCGGCATTATGCCACAATTCCGAATTGAGATCCCGATGTTGCGACGAGACGCTAAACTTTAACAATGTCGAAAAAAATGTGATTTCGTACACATCTGAATTCCCTGAATGGGGTAATGGACATATAATGCGCTCCCTATACCATTCAGCCCTTTTAACTACATGCCACAGTGGCACAGATACCTCGCATAACATGAATATGAAATTAACATCGCTATTAGCAGCGGCGTTTGCCGTCGTAGGGTTTTGCAAGACCGCTTCTGCTGTCACCTATCCTCTGCCCACTGACGGTAGCCGTCTGGTCGGTCAGAATCAGGTTGTGACCATCGAAGAAGGTAACACGCAGCCGCTGGAATATTTTGCTGCTGAATATCAGTTGGGTCTCTCCAACATGATGGAAGCTAACCCTGGCGTCGATCCGTACCTGCCGAAAGGCGGTACTGTGCTGAATATTCCTCAGCAGCTGATCCTGCCCGATACCGTGCATGAAGGTATTATCATCAACAGTGCTGAAATGCGTCTCTACTACTATCCGAAAGGGACCAATACCGTCATCGTTCTGCCAATCGGTATCGGCCAGTTGGGTAAAGACACCCCAATGAACTGGACCACCAAAGTTGAGCGTAAGAAAGCGGGCCCAACCTGGACGCCAACCGCCAAGATGCACGCGGAGTATATTGCCGCTGGCGAGCCGCTGCCGGCTGTTGTTCCGGCTGGCCCGGATAACCCGATGGGTCTGTACGCGCTCTACATTGGCCGCCTTTATGCTATTCACGGCACCAATGCCAACTTTGGTATCGGCCTGCGCGTAAGCCACGGCTGTGTGCGTCTGCGTAATGACGATATCAAATTCCTGTTCGAAAACGTGCCGGTCGGTACCCGCGTACAGTTCATCAACGAACCTGTAAAAGCGACCACCGAGCCAGATGGCAGCCGTTATCTGGAAGTGCATAACCCGCTCTCCACCAGCGAAGATCAGATCGATAACAACGTTACCGTGCCGATCACCCTGAAGAGCAACGTGCAGGCGATCACCAGCCAGGCTGACGTAGATGCCTCCGTTGTTGACCAGGCTATTCAGAACCGCTCCGGTATGCCAGTTCGCCTGAACTGATAAACCAGCGACATAAAAAAGCGGGCCCGGGGCCCGCTTTTTTTTATCCGTTATTCACAATAACAATCCCGCCGTGGTCGTACCGGTAGTGACAGTGGGCGTACTCCAGCGGCGTGCCATCCTCCAGATAGATCACCTGCTCCACCTCCAGCACCGGATCGGACTGCTCGCAGACCAGATGCTGCATATCCAGCGCGCTGGGTTTCAGGGCTCTGACGACCCGATATGACCCCATGATTTTTAGCCCCAGCGTCTCCTGCACGTAGCGGAACACCGAGCTTTCGAGATGGCTTTTGTTCAGCCCCGGCACCAGGTTGAGCGGCATGACGGTAGCGTCCAGCGACATCGGCTCGCCATTAAGCAGGCGCAGGCGGATAAAGTCATACACCGGGGCATCGGCGTTTATCATCAGTGAGGCCTGCTCTTTTTCGTTGGGAAAGCGCAGTTCGAAATGGACGACCTGACTGGAGACCGTACCAAGATGCTCCCAGGTTTTGGTGGCGCCAAAGTAGTCGCTGCCGGAGAGATCCCACTGAGAGAGCTGTAGAAAATTCTTGCGGATAAAAGTGCCTTGCCCCTGCCGGGTATAGACCAGCCCTTCGACAATAAGCTGACGCATTGCCTGCTGGATGGTCATGCGGCTGGAGCTGAACTCCGCAGCCAGCGCAAACTGGTCGGGCAGCGGTTCGTTGGCGGCATACTGCTGACTAATAATGCGTTTTTTAATTTCCCGCGCTATGGTGATGTACTTCGCCGCCATCGCCGTTTCCTTATGTTTAGTTCGCTATCTCACTGTTTTTCAATGCCACTCGCTCGGCAACCTTGAGGAAAGGCAGGTAGAAGAATACACCAAATACGATGATTGCCAACTGTACCACTACCGCTCGCCAGTCGCCGGCCGTGGCCAGCCAGGCGCTGAGTATGGGTGGCGTGGTCCAGGGGATCATGACAACACAGCGCGACATAAATCCCAGCGTGGTGCAGAGCCAGGCAAACCAGATCCCCAGCGCCGGAAGAAGCACAAAGGGGATCATCAGCGGCAGGTTGAAGACAATGGGCAGGCCGAATATCACCGGTTCATTAATGTTAAACAGCCCCGGCGCCAGCGACAGGCGAGCCACCTGTTTCGCCGACTGCTGACGCGAGAAGATAAAGATGGCGATCAGCAGTGAGAGGGTGCTCCCGGTCCCCCCCACCATGCCGAAGGTGGGGACAAAGATACTGTTGATGATATGCGGGATGGGCTGTCCATTGGCGAAGGCCAGCATATTTTCATTGGTATTAATCAGCAGGAAGGGTTCCAGAATCACACTGTTAACCACTGACTGATGAATGCCAAGCGTAAACAGGAAGTTGCCAAAGCTGTAGATAAAGAGCGTTCCCGGCAAGCTGGTATTAATCAGCCGCAGCGGCTGCTGGATAAAAGTGGTGATCAGGTGAATCAAATCGGTGTGCAGCACGTTTGCCAGCAAGGCCGCAAGCACCGCGAACAGCGAGAGCGTAATGATGGTGGGAATGAGCGCGGTAAAGGATTTGCTCACCGCCGGAGGGACATTATCCCCCAGCGAAATGTGCAGCGCTTTTAGCCGGGAGATGGCGATAAAGATCTCCGCCGAGATTAGCCCAATCAGCACCCCGGCGAAAATGCCCGTCGAGCCAATATTGGCGAAGGTAAGAATCTGCGTAACGCTCACCGCGGTGTCGCTGCCGACGGGGACGATCTGCAGCCGCATCGGCATCATTATGATAAAGCTGCTGACGGCGATGACCACTGCCGAGACCGGATTGTCGAAATTTTTGTTACGCGCCAGCGACCAGGCAATGATCGGGGCCAGCAGGAGCGCCGCGATATTCAGCGTACCGTTAATAATCGCCTCGCCCCAGACCTGATAGTGGGCCAGCGTCTCCCCGGTGAAAATCCACGGGAAGACCACGTTATTGATCAGTACCGCCAGCCCGGCGAGGATAAAGATCGGCATCACCGTGGCAAACGCATCACGCAGAGAGCGCAGGTGCACCTGATTGGCCAGGCGCGCCGAGAACTCCACAAATCTGTCGACAAAGGACTGCATCGCAGGTGTAATTTTTGTATCAGACATACGGATAGTTCCCTTAATCAGTCACAAAAACGGCCCGGCAGCGTACGGCTTACATCTCGCGCCCGTTGCTATGGATAACCTGTTTGAGCCACGCGTAGCTCTTTTTCGGCACGCGCTTCAGGTCTTTCAGGTCATGGTTTTCGCGGTTAACGTACACCACGCCGTAGCGTTTACGCATGTCCCCCTGCGAACTCAGAATGTCGATTAAGCCCCAGCCGAGATAGCCGATCACCTCGGCACCATCTTCAATCATCGCCGCCTTCATCGCCTCGATATGCTCCCGGTGGTAGTCGATGCGGTAGTCATCCTCAATCGGATTTACGCCGTCCCAGGACTCAATCACGCCGATGCCATTTTCAATCGGGAAGACCGGCAGCCGCCAGTCGTTGTAGTAGCGGGTGATAATGGTGCGAAAGCCCAGCGGATCGATCTGCCAGTTCCACTCTGTCGCTTTCAGATAGGGGTTGTTTTTCTCGCCGTGCAGCAAGTAATAGTTAACCGGCGTCTCTTCCGGGATCGCGTCGCTGTCCAGGGTCTTACTGGCGTAATAGCTGAACGCCATATAGTCATTTTTGGTACGTGCCAGCAGGGCCAGATCCTCGGCCCGGTAGATATCTTCAAAACCTTCCTGCGCCACCACCGCCATCACCGCCGGGCTGTAGCCCTGACCGGCAAAGACGCGCAGCAGGTTCTGGTTCAGGAATTCGTCATACTGTTGCGCGCAAAAGATATCGCGCGGTTTACAGGTGGCGGGATAGATCAGCTGGTGCGCCAGCATACCGCCCATCAGCTGACCTGGGCGGGTCTGATGCAGGTACTCGGTCAGCGCCATATGCGCCACCATGGTGTGATGCTGAAGTTCGTACAGCTCGCGCAGGGTTTTCTCGCCTTTCATATAGCCGGAAATGCGAAACGCCTCGGGCATATGGAAGATGTTCTGCTCGTTGAAGGTCAGCCAGTATTTCACCCGATCGCCGAAGCAGTCGATCATCTTCTTGCCATAACGGATAAAGGCCTCCATCACCCGGCGATCGGTAAATCCGTTGTACTCCTGGGCCAGCGCCAGCGGCATATCGAAGTGGTAGAGACAGACCATCGGCTCAATGCCGCGGGCGATCAGATCGTTAATAAAGCGATCGTAAAAGGCGATCCCCTCGTCGTTGAAATCACCGTCACCCTGCGGGCAGACGCGGCTCCAGGCGATCTGGAAGCGATAGCAGTTCATGCCCAGATCCTGCATCAGGTCGAAGTCTTCCGCGTAGCGATGATACGAGTCGGTGGCGACTTTCCAGTCTGAGGTATTCTCTCCCGCTTCGCGAATGTCGTAGACCGACATCCCCTTCCCACCCTCGTTCCAGGCCCCTTCGGTCTGCATGCTGGAGACCGAGTTGCCCCATAAAAAATTGGCTGGCAAAGATGCTTTCATGCGCACTCCCTATATGACTAGTCATTTAAATTTCATGACTAGTCATATAGCCAAAGCGGATAAAGCAGGCAAAGATCGGGATCGTTTTTTGTGAGGCGTGTGGAATAAAAAAGGCCGGATGTCGTGTCATATTAAAGTTATGTCACTAATGCAGAAGTTATGTCACTAATCAATCTTATCATAAATAAGTTATGTCATTATTTTTACTATAAGTATGATTCATCAATAATTTTTCATCTCTTTCTTTGCCATGTTCACTTTGTAAACTGTGCGTATGCAACTAAACTTAAAAAAGATGAAAGTCGTAACTAATTCGCCTTAGATTTTATCGAGATCGGTATGACTAGAGGAAGACGGTTTACATCTTTTGAGAGCTATGAAAAAGCACTCAGGGACGGGATTGGCCTTGGAACCGGGGAAAACTATCAGCCCTGGATACGGCCACAAGATTTTACAAACTCAACGGGTATCCGCTCAGCCATACGCGGTTTGAAAACGTTCAGACAGCACAACACGCTGTCCGGGATTGAAAGCGAGTTTTATTACCTTGCCGAATTCAATGATTCAGTAATTGACATTCGCGAACAGTTTCCGCTTCTCCCCGTCACGCTAACGCAAAAGATAGCCAACATTCTCAATGTCCCCCATCCGGCATTACGCAGGAAAGTCTGCGACACAGATAAGCCAGCAGTGCCCGCCGTCATGACAACAGATTTCGTTCTGACATTCAGAAACCAGGACGGAACCATCAAATATAAGTCTTATTCAGTGAAACCTGATGAAATCATTTCCAAACGTGATGCCGAAAAACAAGAAATTGAGAGACTGTTCTGGGAGGGCATTAATGTATGTTTTCAGATATATACAGGGTCAGAGGTTACCAGAATAAAAAGTGGCAATATTAGCTGGTTTACTGCTCCTTTCAGGATGAACGGACTGCCCGATTATCATCTTGATGTGTCCTTATTAAGGGAGTTTCCTCCCGGTCAGTATATTCTTCTTCATATGGTAAAAAAAATAGCTTCATCTTTAAGGATCAGCACTGATGATGCCTTCATCGCGCTGAAATTTATGTTAGCAACCAAAAGCATCGAAGTTGATCTCACCTCGGACATCGTTAGCAATGGATGTATTGTCGTTTTACGAAACAGCGCATGTGACATGGGATTAGCATATGAAAATAATTAAGAATTCCGTCTGGTCAGTTTCAAAAACTGAAGGGCTCCCCGATGCCCTGTACCGAGTCCTTGCCCTGTACAAGGAAACAGGAACCATGATTTTGTATGAACTCAACGACAACAAAATCACACGTCCGAAACTGTTTTACATTGAACCATTTAAGTTGGGAGTTCAGGAAAGAAACATTGTGCACTTCAACTATCCTATTCCTGTATGGATGATGGTCACAGACAATGATATTCCGGATAAAAACAGGATCCGGAGAGATAAGAATTTCGCCCTGATTAGCCCACTGTTGTCTGATCCTGATTTTCTCTTTTTGTACGCTCTGAACGAGCGAAGTCCTTTGTTAAGAAATTATGCAAAGGACAACAACGCCAGCTATTCCACAATAAAAAAATTATTATCGAACTGCTGGAAGTACGGAAGAGGTAAACAGTCCCTGACGCCAGCATACGCCAGGAGTGGAGGGAATGGGGTCAAAAAAACAGTTAAGTCTGTTTCTGTTGGTCGTAAAAAGAAAGGGCGCGCCCTCATTGACGGCAGAGCAGAAACCTACATCATGCGAGAACGGGACTCAGCTAGCATAAAAAAAATCCTGAAAAAACACTACCTCAAACCGAAGGGCAAAAGCCAAGCTGAATGCTGGCGCATCTATCTTGAAGAATACTTCCCTCAACTGGCTTCAATAACTCAGGACTGCGCCATTTCCTATCCTTCTCTGGCACAGTTCAGATATCGCATCACTAAACTTTTCTCTCTTACTGAGATTGCACGTCGGCGCACAACAGAAAGAGATTTTTTACTTAACAAACGGGCTTTAGCGGGGTCTTCTGCTGACTCTGATACACTGCCGGGCTCAGTATTCGAAATTGATGCGACAGTTGCTGATGTGCATCTGGTATCTGAATTAACAGGAGATGTGGTTGGACGACCGACAGTGTATCTCGTTGCTGATCGTGCAACCCGGATGATAACCGGCATGCATGTGTCTTATCTTTATGCTTCCTGGCGAGCAGCATCTCAGGCACTTGCTAACTGCTTTTCACCGAAAGGACAGTACTGTAGGTTATTTGGTGTCAATGACATCAGTGACGACCGCTGGCCATGCTCACATGTACCAACAAAGTTACTTTGCGATAATGCAGAAATGTTGGGTCTTAAAACGCAGTCTGCAGTTGTTCCCTTCACGGAATTAATGTTTGCTCCTTCCTACAGGGCTGACCTAAAAGGCGTCGTTGAAAGCAGGTTCCGCATACTTAACCAAAAGGCAATCCATAAGCTTCTGGGTACGACAAGAGGGGGATTTGTTGTCAGGGGTGAGACCCGGCCACAATTAAGGTCATGTTATACGCTTAAAGCGTTTACAGAAATCATGATACGTGCCGTTGATGAGTATAACCATGCCCTGAATACAGAACTTCTGTATATTAACCCTCTTCTTCTTGAGCATAATCTGATCGCTACCCCCGTCAATAGCTGGAATGTCAGTATTAATAACTTCCGTTTTGGTGGTTATCAGATCACTGAGCACGAAATTATATCAAGACTTCTGTACCCGGATAGCGCAAGTATTACTGGCAAGGGAATTCAGTATGGTAATCGATTCTATGAGTGTTCAGAGGATGAGATGGTCGGGGCCAGAAGTTTCGGTCAGACACGTGTTGATGTTCGGATTAATGATAACTCCATGGATAAAATTTATATAAGAAGCGGAAAAGATACCGTTTTTTCGCAACGAGAACTGCTGTCCAGGCGAAAAATATTTCAGGGCCTTCCTCATATGGAAGCAGAAGTTGTTTCTGATATTGTCGATATGCATAAAAGCAGTAATGTTATTACACCTGAGTCGATGGCATTGCGTAATCTGATTGAAGCTAATGAACAGGAAGGCGAGATTTTGCTGGCAGCACTGAGGAAAAAGGGTCGTGGGCGCTATAAAAACATAAGGGAAAATCGTAGAAAAGAAGTGCTGTATGCTCAACAGGGAGACTCCAGAAAGACCAGTGAGAATTACAAACTTCCCCCCGCAAACAACATTGTGATTTTGCCAGGTCCCGAAGCGAGGAAAGCGTGGCTTACAAAACAAAACGATCCTTACAAGAAGGATAAATAGCCATGGCTGTGAATGCAAAATATCACCAGGCAGATTTGCCAGAATACAGAGGTAACCCTCTAATTGAAGCACTCCCTCCCCTGATGTCCCGGGAGGATGTCATGCTGGCTCTCAGCAACTTTCCTGAAATTAATGCAAACGAGCGTGAACTGAGCACTGAGGTGCGTGAACAGTATGTTGATCGTATAGATGCCTTCCGCTGTCCTCAGGGAACATTCTTCGACTGTTACAAGGCAATAGTACGACTTCTGCGAACAGGTTATACAACCCGTAACCCACTTGATATTCACACGGTTCGGTTTCTTCATTACAGCGTAGAGGGAAGCTTAGGTGAAGCTCTCGGCGATGGATTTCATCGACCCCGGGCAGGGACTTTTTCCATTACCGGCATAAGCGGTGTGGGTAAATCAACCATGCTTGAGCAGGTACTGGGACATTTTCCACAGATCATAGACCATAATGTTTATCAGGGCCACGATCTTACCCCTCTTCGTCAGGTTGTCTGGCTTAAAATAAATTGCCCTCCAAATTCGAAAGCACGTGACCTGACGGAAATCTTACTTACCGCTATCGACGATGCACTTGGGCTTGAGCGTACCATCCCGCCATCAAGGACTGGTACGTTACTCCGGCTCATTGCTCAGAAAATTAAGTCGGCCTTCATTGGCGTGCTGGTTATTGACGAAATGCAAAGACTGACCCGCACAAACGGTGATGAACAGCTTATCAATTTTCTTCATGACATCGTCGATACATTAGGTGTCCCGCTAGTCTTTTGCGGAAATCCAGAATTCGAAGACAAAATGCGCCAACGGTTACGTTTCGCCAGACGTGCAGAAACCGCAGGTTTCATTCGTCTTAATCCGCTCGCGTACCAGACGACAGACTGGCAATCTTTCATTCAGTATCTGTGGCGCTATCAGTGGACTAATGTCTACACTCCCCTGAATGATGAGCTCAACATAAAAATGCATAAGCTGTCGAAAGGAAATCTTGCGATAGCACAGCGATTATTTGTTACTGCGCAATTAAAAGTTATTGGTACCGGTAATGAAGTCATTACACCCGCTTTGTTGGGTCTTTCCGAATCAGTATTAACCAGTCGCGCAGACGAATTTATCCAGGCAGATGCTCTCATTTATGGCGAGGAACTGCCAGAATTATCAGAATCTGAAGAGACAGTATTACCTCAGAAGAATAACGGCAAAAGCTTTCTCAAAAGCCGTGAAATCAGGCAAAAACCGGTCAGACGGGTGCATAAATCATTCACAGTCACAGCCGATTTGAACCGCCCCCAGCATGAGGAGTTTGCGGAGGAGTTAAATAACTATACTGCACAAACTGAGGCGATCCTGGCCAAAAGGTGTGAGCCTGTCCTGTTCCGTGCACTCTGGCAAAACAAATGTCGTTACAGTGCCCTGGAACACTACGACCGGCTTTGCAACGATCCTTCAACAGAAACATGATGTATTACATAGGAAGGCGTGGTGGTATATGTTGTTAAAGGCATTCCCGGGAGAAATCCTCTTTAGTCGGCTTTGTAGAAGCTTGTCAGTAAGTGGACTGCCGGTGCAGAAATTTTCAAGGAGCCTCGGCCTGGAAGCCCGGTCCTCGTTTCATCCTTTCCTGACACAACATCTGACAGAGATTGCTCAGACTAGTCACGAAAACGCTGAGCTTCTCTGGGCGGAACAAACCCTGTTCCCTCTATGGGTATGGTCAATGCCCGGTTATGCAAAAGCACTTCGGCAACTGACGGGCCCTCCGGCGCGTTTGCTATGGTTTTATCAGCTTACAGGCAACCACTCATCCCAAAGGATGCAACTTCATTTTTGCCCTGTATGCGCAAGGGAAGATGCAATGGGATATGGTGTCCCTTACTGGCATTGTGAACATCAGATCCCGGGAGTGAGCATCTGTAACCGCCACTGTTGCCGGTTAATGCCCAAGCTGGTTCCACCCAGTCCTCACATTGCTGTTGAATTTTACCCCGACAATTTCAATACCATGATCCTCAGTAAGAACATAGAAAATGATTTTGCAGTCTTTGCCAACCAGATATTGACTCACCTGGCGCATGGTGAAGAAATATCAGATAATTACTTTTCCGGTTTTACCTCGACCAGAACTGATTTGAAGAACATGAAGCACAGCGGCAACGAAAAACTCTTCCTGTCTTTGAATGACCTGATTAGGCATTTGTGGGAGGAAAATTCTGACCCTGTTATCTCTGACAAATCACACTTCCTTTATTACATCATTTCTCATTTTGAAAATATTTTCCCAGCACAAAAATTACTTCTCTTATTTTATTTACAGCGCATGCACAGCATAAGACAAAATGCTAGTAGAGAGCACATCCCCTCAAACAAAATGAATAAAGAAAACACAAACAATGAAATACACAAGCCCGTAATGGAGTTAAATTACCTGATGGTTAGACTTTGGCCTTCAACAAAATTCATCGCCGACCTGAGAACTCAAACATAATATATTCCACAACCAAGAAAACCATCACCCCTTTAAAATATAAATTATTTAACTTTCGACACATAGTAAAAACAAGAGCAGAAAAAATCTAGACATCATTCATAACCGCGCACGCCTAATTAACATTAAAATTTGGACACCGACCATACCATAAAATACCCAACAAGAATCCCCCCTGGTTTTAAATGCTTATCGTATACTATATTTTATGTCGCACTCTGCAATTTCACTTAAGTTACAAGATCAACAATTCAGACAGTTTATGTTTTTTGATTTCATCACTTTAAATCTGAAGTCATCATCACTAGACACGTCATATTTTTCTCTGGCATTTTTTATGGTTTGAGAAAGAAACACACCAAAATCCTTAAGATTAGCATTTTATTGGGCTTTGTTGAATAAATCG
>NZ_DDPB01000005.1:0-28886 GCF_002341985.1 Leclercia sp. UBA2479
TTCGCAATCCGTGAAGGCGGTCGTACCGTTGGCGCGGGCGTGGTTGCTAAAGTTCTCGGTTAATTGCTGATAACATTTGACGCAATGCGCAAAGAAAGGGCATCATTTGATGCCCTTTTTGCACGCTTTCGAACCAGAACCTGGCTCATCAGTGATTTTATTTGTCATAATCATTGCTGAGACAGGCTCTGTAGAGGGCGTAAGTCCGAAACTCATATAGAGCATTTCGGTTAGGTTCGCCTCGCGCTCGCGGGGTGAAAATGTTTGTAGAATTCTTCTGACAGGTTGGTTTATGAGTGCGAATACCGAAGCTCAAGGGAGCGGGCGCGGCCTGGAAGCGATGAAGTGGGTAGTTGTTGCCGTACTGCTGATTGTGGCTATCGTAGGCAATTATCTTTATCGTGACATGATGCTGCCGCTACGCGCGCTGGCAGTGGTTATTCTGATTGCTGCAGCGGGTGGTGTCGCGCTGTTGACGACCAAAGGTAAAGCGACCGTCGCTTTTGCCCGCGAAGCGAGAACCGAAGTCCGTAAGGTCATTTGGCCGACTCGCCAGGAAACTCTGCACACCACGTTAATTGTGGCTGCGGTTACCGCGGTAATGTCACTGATCCTGTGGGGACTGGATGGTATTCTGGTTCGCCTGGTATCCTTTATCACTGGCCTGAGGTTCTGAGATGTCTGAAGCCCCTAAAAAGCGCTGGTACGTCGTTCAGGCGTTTTCCGGTTTTGAAGGCCGCGTAGCAACGTCGCTGCGTGAGCATATCAAATTACATAATATGGAAGAGTTGTTTGGCGAAGTTATGGTTCCAACCGAAGAAGTGGTTGAGATCCGTGGCGGCCAGCGTCGCAAAAGTGAGCGCAAATTCTTCCCGGGTTACGTGCTTGTTCAGATGGTGATGAACGACGCAAGCTGGCACTTAGTGCGCAGCGTACCGCGCGTAATGGGCTTTATCGGCGGCACGTCTGACCGTCCGGCGCCAATCAGCGACAAAGAAGTTGATGCGATTATGAACCGCCTGCAGCAGGTGGGTGATAAGCCGCGTCCGAAAACGCTGTTTGAACCGGGTGAAATGGTTCGTGTTAATGACGGTCCGTTTGCTGACTTTAATGGCGTGGTCGAAGAAGTGGACTACGAGAAGTCCCGCCTGAAAGTTTCTGTTTCTATCTTTGGTCGTGCGACCCCGGTAGAACTGGACTTCGCTCAGGTAGAAAAAGCCTAAGCAGCGATCAAAAAAGCGGCGATCTAATCGTTGCACCAGGCGCGAGATTGGAATACAATTTCGCGCCTTTTGTTTTTATGGGCCTTGCCCGTAAGACGATTTTTATTCACGGGGAGCCTCCTTGAGGCGTTATTACCCAATCAGAGGATTTTAGAATGGCTAAGAAAGTACAAGCCTACGTCAAGCTGCAGGTTGCAGCTGGTATGGCGAACCCAAGTCCACCAGTTGGTCCAGCTCTGGGTCAGCAGGGTGTGAACATCATGGAATTCTGTAAAGCGTTCAACGCAAAAACTGAATCCCTGGAAAAAGGTCTGCCAATCCCAGTTGTTATCACTGTATACGCTGACCGTTCTTTCACTTTCGTTACCAAAACCCCTCCAGCAGCAGTTCTGCTGAAGAAAGCAGCGGGCATCAAGTCTGGTTCCGGTAAGCCGAACAAAGACAAAGTGGGTAAAATTTCCCGCGCTCAGCTGCAGGAAATCGCGCAGACCAAAGCTGCCGACATGACTGGCGCCGACATTGAAGCGATGACTCGCTCCATTGAAGGTACTGCACGTTCCATGGGCCTGGTAGTGGAGGACTAAGAAATGGCTAAACTGACCAAGCGCATGTCCGTGATCCGTGACAAAGTTGATGCGACCAAACAGTACGACATCAACGAAGCTATCGCTCTGCTGAAAGAACTGGCTACCGCTAAGTTCGTTGAAAGCGTTGACGTTGCCGTTAACCTGGGCATCGACGCTCGTAAATCCGATCAGAACGTTCGTGGCGCAACTGTACTGCCACACGGTACTGGCCGTTCCGTTCGCGTAGCTGTATTTGCTCAGGGTGCAAACGCTGAAGCTGCTAAAGCTGCCGGCGCTGAACTGGTAGGTATGGAAGATCTGGCTGATCAGATCAAGAAAGGCGAAATGAACTTTGACGTTGTTATTGCTTCCCCGGATGCAATGCGCGTTGTTGGCCAGCTGGGCCAGGTTCTGGGTCCACGCGGCCTGATGCCAAACCCGAAAGTTGGTACTGTAACTCCTAACGTTGCTGAAGCGGTTAAGAACGCTAAAGCAGGTCAGGTTCGTTATCGTAACGACAAAAACGGCATCATCCACACCACCATCGGTAAAGTGGACTTTGACGCTGACAAACTGAAAGAAAACCTGGAATCTCTGCTGGTTGCGCTGAAAAAAGCAAAACCAACTCAGGCGAAAGGCGTGTACATCAAGAAAGTTAGCATCTCCACCACCATGGGTGCAGGTGTTGCAGTTGACCAGTCTGGTCTGAGCGCTGCTGCAAACTAATACCTTTACGTGGGCGGTGATTTTGTCTACAATCTTCGCCCACGTTTGCTAACTATGGTTAGCAGGTAACCGAATTGTTCGTTGGAGCCTGGCCTATCCAGGCCTCCGTCGAAGACCGCAGGTGTTTCGCAAGAGACTTAATCCCCTGCGTAGACGGTGACAGAACGCTAAGATTATTTTTGGATACTCTGGCTTGTTTCTGCTCACCGTATTAAGACGCTCTTTCCGTTTGGGAGAGTGAAGTGAGTTCCAGGGCATGAGCCCTGGCAAACATCCAGGAGCAAAGCTAATGGCTTTAAATCTTCAAGACAAACAAGCGATTGTTGCTGAAGTCAGCGAAGTAGCCAAAGGCGCGCTGTCTGCAGTAGTTGCGGATTCCCGTGGCGTTACTGTAGATAAAATGACTGAACTGCGTAAAGCAGGTCGTGAAGCTGGCGTTTACATGCGTGTTGTTCGTAACACCCTGCTGCGCCGCGTAGTTGAAGGTACTCAGTTCGAGTGCCTGAAAGACACGTTTGTTGGTCCAACCTTGATTGCATACTCTATGGAACACCCGGGCGCTGCCGCTCGTCTGTTCAAAGAGTTCGCGAAAGCGAATGCAAAATTCGAGGTTAAAGCTGCAGCCTTTGAAGGTGAGTTGATCCCGGCATCGCAAATCGATCGCCTGGCAACCCTGCCGACCTACGAAGAAGCAATTGCACGCCTGATGGCAACCATGAAAGAAGCTTCGGCTGGCAAACTGGTTCGCACTCTGGCTGCTGTTCGCGATGCAAAAGAAGCTGCTTAATCGCAGTTATCTTTATAAAGCATTTGCTTACGTATAAACTTATTCTGATTTTCAGGAACAATTTAAATGTCTATCACTAAAGATCAAATCATTGAAGCAGTATCCGCTATGTCCGTAATGGACGTTGTAGAACTGATTTCTGCAATGGAAGAAAAATTCGGTGTTTCCGCTGCTGCTGCTGTAGCTGTAGCTGCTGGCCCGGCTGAAGCTGCTGAAGAAAAAACTGAATTCGACGTAATTCTGAAAGCTGCTGGCGCTAACAAAGTTGCTGTTATCAAAGCAGTACGTGGCGCAACTGGCCTGGGTCTGAAAGAAGCTAAAGACCTGGTAGAATCTGCTCCAGCTGCGCTGAAAGAAGGCGTGAGCAAAGACGACGCAGAAGCACTGAAAAAATCTCTGGAAGAAGCTGGCGCTGAAGTTGAAGTTAAATAAGCCAACCCTTCCGGTTGCAGCCTGAGTAATTAGGCTGATGGCTGGTGACTTTTTAGTCACCAGCCTTTTTGCGCTGTAAGGCGCCAGTAGCATTTCACACTGTTTGACTGCTGGTTTGCCTGACAATGCTTGTTTCTATCGACGACTTAATATATTGCGACAGAGTGCTCGCTCTGTGTAAATCGCGACGAAATGATTTAAGCGTGATAGCAACAGGTATTGCGGAAAGTATTCAATTTTCCGGTCCACAAAATGGTGTTGCACAAACTGTCCCTCCGTCGGACAGATGGGTCGACTTGTCAGCGAGCTGAGGAACCCTATGGTTTACTCCTATACCGAGAAAAAACGTATTCGTAAGGATTTTGGTAAACGTCCACAAGTTCTGGACATTCCATATCTCCTTTCTATCCAGCTTGACTCGTTCCAGAAGTTTATCGAGCAAGATCCTGAAGGGCAGTACGGTCTGGAAGCCGCCTTCCGTTCCGTGTTCCCGATTCAGAGCTACAGCGGTAATTCCGAGCTGCAGTACGTCAGCTATCGCCTTGGCGAACCGGTGTTTGACGTTCAGGAATGTCAGATCCGTGGCGTGACCTACTCTGCACCGCTGCGCGTAAAACTGCGTCTGGTGATCTACGAGCGCGAAGCGCCGGAAGGCACCGTAAAAGACATTAAAGAACAAGAAGTCTACATGGGTGAAATTCCGCTCATGACAGACAACGGTACTTTCGTTATCAACGGTACTGAGCGTGTTATCGTTTCCCAGCTGCACCGTAGCCCGGGCGTCTTCTTCGACAGCGATAAAGGTAAAACACACTCTTCCGGTAAAGTACTGTATAACGCGCGCATCATCCCTTACCGTGGTTCCTGGCTGGACTTCGAGTTCGATCCTAAAGACAACCTGTTTGTCCGTATCGACCGTCGTCGTAAACTGCCTGCGACCATCATTCTGCGTGCGCTGCAATACACCACTGAACAGATCCTGGACCTGTTCTTTGAGAAAGTGGTCTTTGAAATTCGCGACAACAAGCTGCAAATGGAGCTGGTGCCTGAGCGTCTGCGTGGTGATACCGCATCGTTCGACATCGAAGCCGACGGCAAAGTGTACGTTGAAAAAGGCCGCCGCATCACCGCGCGCCATATCCGTCAGCTGGAAAAAGATGAAATCAAACACATCGAAGTACCGGTTGAATATATTGCTGGCAAAGTCGCGGCAAAAGATTACGTTGACGAATCGACTGGCGAACTGATCTGCCCGGCGAACATGGAGCTGAGCCTGGATCTGCTGGCGAAGCTGAGCCAGTCTGGTCACAAGCGTATCGAAACGCTGTTCACCAACGATCTGGACCACGGTCCGTACATCTCTGAGACAGTACGTGTCGACCCAACTAACGATCGTCTGAGCGCGCTGGTTGAAATTTACCGCATGATGCGCCCGGGTGAGCCACCGACTCGCGAAGCGGCTGAAAGCCTGTTCGAGAACCTGTTCTTCTCCGAAGACCGCTACGATCTGTCCGCGGTTGGTCGTATGAAGTTCAACCGTTCTCTGCTGCGTGACACGATCGAAGGTTCCGGTATCCTGAGCAAAGAAGACATCATCGAAGTGATGAAGAAGCTCATCGATATCCGTAACGGTAAAGGCGAAGTGGATGATATCGACCACCTCGGCAACCGTCGTATCCGTTCCGTAGGCGAAATGGCGGAAAACCAGTTCCGTGTTGGCCTGGTACGTGTTGAGCGTGCGGTTAAAGAGCGTCTGTCTCTGGGCGATCTGGATACCCTGATGCCTCAGGATATGATCAACGCTAAGCCAATCTCTGCAGCAGTGAAAGAGTTCTTCGGTTCCAGCCAGCTGTCTCAGTTCATGGACCAGAACAACCCGCTGTCTGAGATTACGCACAAGCGTCGTATCTCTGCACTCGGCCCAGGCGGTCTGACCCGTGAACGCGCAGGCTTCGAAGTTCGAGACGTACACCCGACTCACTATGGTCGCGTATGTCCAATCGAAACGCCTGAAGGTCCAAACATCGGTCTGATTAACTCCCTGTCCGTGTACGCACAGACTAACGAATACGGTTTCCTCGAGACCCCGTATCGTAAAGTGACCGACGGCGTTGTAACCGACGAAATTCATTACCTGTCTGCTATCGAAGAAGGCAACTACGTTATCGCTCAGGCGAACTCCAACCTGGATGACGAAGGCCACTTTGTAGAAGATCTGGTTACCTGTCGTAGCAAAGGCGAATCCAGCCTGTTCAGCCGTGACCAGGTTGACTACATGGACGTTTCCACCCAGCAGGTGGTATCCGTCGGTGCGTCCCTGATCCCGTTCCTGGAACACGATGACGCCAACCGTGCATTGATGGGTGCGAACATGCAGCGTCAGGCCGTTCCAACTCTGCGTGCTGATAAGCCGCTGGTTGGTACCGGTATGGAACGTGCTGTTGCCGTTGACTCCGGTGTAACTGCGGTTGCTAAACGTGGCGGTCTGGTTCAGTACGTGGATGCCTCCCGTATCGTTATCAAAGTTAACGAAGACGAGATGTACCCGGGCGAAGCAGGTATCGACATCTATAACCTGACGAAGTACACCCGTTCTAACCAGAACACCTGCATCAACCAGATGCCATGTGTCTCTCTGGGTGAGCCGGTTGAGCGCGGCGACGTGCTGGCAGACGGTCCGTCCACCGACCTCGGTGAACTGGCGCTCGGTCAGAACATGCGCGTAGCGTTCATGCCGTGGAACGGTTACAACTTCGAAGACTCCATCCTCGTTTCCGAGCGTGTGGTTCAGGAAGATCGTTTCACCACGATTCACATTCAGGAGCTGGCATGTGTGTCCCGTGACACCAAGCTGGGGCCGGAAGAGATCACTGCCGACATCCCGAACGTGGGTGAAGCAGCGCTCTCCAAACTGGATGAATCCGGTATCGTTTACATCGGTGCGGAAGTGACCGGCGGCGATATTCTGGTAGGTAAAGTGACGCCGAAAGGTGAAACCCAGCTGACGCCAGAAGAGAAACTGCTGCGTGCAATCTTCGGTGAGAAAGCGTCTGACGTTAAAGACTCTTCTCTGCGCGTACCAAACGGTGTTTCCGGTACGGTTATTGACGTTCAGGTCTTCACCCGTGACGGCGTTGAGAAAGATAAACGTGCGCTGGAAATCGAAGAGATGCAGCTCAAACAGGCTAAGAAAGACCTGTCTGAAGAACTGCAGATCCTCGAAGCGGGTCTGTTCAGCCGTATCTATGCGGTGCTGGTTGCCGGTGGTGTTGAAGCTGAGAAGCTCGACAAGCTGCCACGCGATCGCTGGCTGGAACTGGGCCTGACCGACGAAGAGAAACAGAATCAGCTGGAACAGCTGGCTGAGCAGTACGACGAGCTGAAACACGAGTTCGAGAAAAAACTCGAAGCGAAGCGCCGTAAAATCACTCAGGGCGACGATCTGGCACCGGGCGTGCTGAAGATTGTTAAGGTTTATCTGGCCGTTAAACGTCAGATCCAGCCTGGTGATAAAATGGCAGGTCGTCACGGTAACAAGGGTGTTATCTCTAAGATCAACCCGATCGAAGATATGCCGCACGATGCTAACGGTACGCCGGTAGATATCGTACTGAACCCGCTGGGCGTACCGTCTCGTATGAACATTGGTCAGATCCTCGAAACTCACCTGGGTATGGCTGCGAAAGGTATCGGCGAGAAAATCAACGCCATGCTGAAGCAGCAGGAAGAAGTCGCGAAACTGCGCGAATTCATCCAGCGTGCGTACGATCTGGGCACTGACGTTCGCCAGAAAGTTGACCTGAACACCTTCAGCGATGAAGAAGTGCTGCGTCTGGCTGAAAACCTGCGTAAGGGTATGCCAATCGCGACGCCGGTCTTCGATGGTGCGAAAGAGTCTGAAATCAAGGAACTGTTACAGCTGGGTGGCCTGCCGACTTCCGGTCAGATCACACTGTTCGACGGTCGTACTGGCGAGCAGTTTGAGCGTCCGGTAACCGTTGGCTACATGTACATGCTGAAACTGAACCACCTGGTTGACGACAAGATGCACGCGCGTTCTACCGGTTCTTACAGCCTGGTTACTCAGCAGCCGCTGGGTGGTAAGGCGCAGTTCGGTGGTCAGCGCTTCGGTGAGATGGAAGTGTGGGCGCTTGAAGCATACGGCGCAGCATACACCCTGCAGGAAATGCTTACCGTTAAGTCTGATGACGTAAACGGTCGTACCAAGATGTATAAAAACATCGTGGACGGCAACCATCAGATGGAACCAGGCATGCCAGAGTCCTTCAACGTACTGTTGAAAGAGATTCGTTCGCTGGGTATCAACATCGAACTGGAAGACGAGTAATTCTCGCTCAAACAGGTCACTGGTGTCGGGTTAACCCCCGACACCAGATTGTGCTAACTCCGACGGGAGCAAATCCGTGAAAGATTTATTAAAGTTTCTGAAAGCGCAGACTAAAACCGAAGAGTTTGATGCGATCAAAATTGCTCTGGCTTCGCCAGACATGATCCGTTCATGGTCTTTCGGTGAAGTTAAAAAGCCGGAAACCATCAACTACCGTACGTTCAAACCAGAGCGTGACGGCCTTTTCTGCGCCCGTATCTTTGGGCCAGTAAAAGATTACGAGTGCCTGTGCGGTAAGTACAAGCGCCTGAAACACCGTGGTGTGATCTGTGAGAAGTGCGGCGTTGAAGTGACCCAGACCAAAGTACGCCGTGAGCGTATGGGCCACATCGAGCTGGCGTCTCCAACTGCGCACATCTGGTTCCTGAAATCTCTGCCGTCCCGTATCGGTTTGCTGCTGGATATGCCGCTGCGCGATATCGAACGTGTTCTGTACTTCGAATCTTATGTTGTGATCGAAGGCGGCATGACGAACCTGGAACGTAACCAGATTCTGACCGAAGAACAGTATCTGGACGCGCTGGAAGAGTTCGGTGACGAATTCGACGCGAAGATGGGTGCGGAAGCTATTCAGGCCTTGCTGAAGAGCATGGATCTGGAGCAAGAGTGCGAGCAGCTGCGTGAAGAGCTGAACGAAACCAACTCCGAAACCAAGCGTAAAAAGCTGACCAAGCGTATCAAGCTGCTGGAAGCGTTCGTTCAGTCTGGTAACAAACCAGAGTGGATGATCCTGACCGTTCTGCCGGTTCTGCCGCCAGATCTGCGTCCGCTGGTTCCGCTGGATGGTGGTCGTTTCGCAACGTCCGATCTGAACGATCTGTATCGTCGCGTTATCAACCGTAACAACCGTCTGAAACGTCTGCTGGATCTGGCTGCGCCGGACATCATCGTACGCAACGAAAAACGTATGCTGCAGGAAGCGGTCGACGCCCTGCTGGATAACGGTCGTCGCGGTCGT
The DNA here is from genome assembly GCF_002341985.1 of Leclercia sp. UBA2479. NCBI lineage: Bacteria > Pseudomonadati > Pseudomonadota > Gammaproteobacteria > Enterobacterales > Enterobacteriaceae > Leclercia > Leclercia sp. UBA2479. The sequence continues at coordinate 9,101 of NZ_DDPB01000005.1, forward strand.
GCGATCACCGGTTCTAACAAGCGTCCTCTGAAATCTTTGGCCGACATGATCAAAGGTAAGCAGGGTCGTTTCCGTCAGAACCTGCTCGGTAAGCGTGTTGACTACTCCGGTCGTTCTGTAATCACCGTAGGTCCATACCTGCGTCTGCATCAGTGCGGTCTGCCGAAAAAAATGGCGCTGGAGCTGTTCAAACCGTTCATCTACGGCAAGCTGGAGCTGCGTGGCCTGGCCACCACCATCAAAGCCGCTAAGAAAATGGTTGAGCGCGAAGAAGCTGTCGTTTGGGATATCCTGGACGAAGTTATCCGCGAACACCCGGTCCTGCTGAACCGTGCACCAACTCTGCACCGTCTGGGTATCCAGGCCTTTGAGCCAGTACTGATCGAAGGTAAAGCTATTCAGCTGCACCCGCTGGTTTGTGCGGCTTATAACGCCGACTTCGATGGTGACCAGATGGCTGTTCACGTACCGCTGACGCTGGAAGCCCAGCTGGAAGCGCGTGCGCTGATGATGTCTACCAACAACATCCTGTCTCCAGCGAACGGTGAGCCAATCATCGTTCCTTCTCAGGACGTTGTACTGGGTCTGTACTACATGACCCGTGACTGTGTTAACGCTAAAGGCGAAGGCATGGTGCTGACTGGCCCGAAAGAAGCTGAGCGTATTTACCGCGCTGGCCTGGCCTCTCTGCATGCGCGCGTTAAAGTGCGTATCACTGAATACGAAAAAGATGCTAACGGCGAATTCGTTGCGACCACCAGCCTGAAAGACACGACCGTGGGTCGTGCGATTCTGTGGATGATCGTACCGAAAGGTCTGCCTTTCTCCATCGTCAACCAGGCGCTGGGCAAGAAAGCAATCTCCAAAATGCTGAACACCTGTTACCGCATTCTGGGCCTGAAACCGACCGTTATCTTCGCTGACCAGACGATGTACACCGGCTTTGCTTATGCAGCGCGTTCAGGTGCATCTGTTGGTATCGATGACATGGTGATCCCAGAGAAGAAGTACGAGATCATCAGCGAAGCAGAAGCTGAAGTTGCCGAAATCCAGGAGCAGTTCCAGTCTGGTCTGGTAACCGCAGGCGAACGCTATAACAAAGTTATCGATATCTGGGCTGCGGCGAACGATCGTGTATCCAAGGCGATGATGGACAACCTGCAGACCGAAACCGTGATTAACCGTGACGGCGTCGAAGAGCAGCAGGTCTCCTTCAACAGCATCTACATGATGGCCGACTCCGGTGCGCGTGGTTCTGCGGCACAGATTCGTCAGCTGGCAGGTATGCGTGGTCTGATGGCGAAGCCAGATGGCTCCATCATCGAAACGCCAATCACCGCGAACTTCCGTGAAGGTCTGAACGTACTCCAGTACTTCATCTCCACGCACGGTGCGCGTAAAGGTCTGGCGGATACCGCACTGAAAACCGCGAACTCCGGTTATCTGACGCGTCGTCTGGTTGACGTTGCGCAGGACCTGGTTGTTACCGAAGACGATTGTGGCACCCTCGAAGGTATCACCATGACCCCGGTTATCGAGGGTGGTGATGTTAAAGAGCCACTGCGCGATCGCGTACTGGGTCGTGTTACCGCGGAAGACATACTGAAGCCGGGTACCGCAGACATTCTGGTTCCACGCAACACGCTGCTGCACGAGCACTGGTGTGACCTGCTGGAAGCGAACTCTGTCGACTCCGTTAAAGTGCGTTCCGTTGTATCCTGTGACACCGACTTTGGTGTATGTGCACACTGCTATGGTCGTGACCTGGCGCGTGGCCACATCATCAACAAAGGTGAAGCAATCGGTGTTATCGCGGCACAGTCCATCGGTGAGCCGGGTACACAGCTGACGATGCGTACGTTCCACATCGGTGGTGCGGCATCTCGTGCGGCTGCTGAATCCAGCATCCAGGTGAAAAACAAAGGTAGCATCAAGCTCAGCAACGCGAAGTCTGTTGTTAACTCTTCAGGCAAGCTGGTTGTCACCTCACGTAACACCGAGCTGAAGCTGATCGACGAATTCGGTCGTACTAAAGAGAGCTATAAAGTACCTTACGGTGCTGTTATGGCTAAAGGTGATGGCGAGCAGGTTGCTGGCGGCGAAACCGTAGCAAACTGGGATCCACACACCATGCCGGTTATCACCGAAGTGGCTGGTTTCATCCGCTTCACCGACATGATCGACGGCCAGACCATTACGCGTCAGACCGACGAACTGACCGGTCTCTCCTCGCTGGTTGTTCTGGATTCTGCAGAACGTACCGCAGGCGGTAAAGATCTGCGTCCAGCACTGAAAATCGTTGATGCCAACGGTAACGATGTTCTGATCCCAGGCACTGATATGCCGGCTCAGTACTTCCTGCCAGGTAAAGCGATCGTTCAGCTGGAAGATGGCGTACAGATCAGCTCTGGTGACACCCTGGCGCGTATTCCTCAGGAATCCGGCGGTACCAAGGACATCACCGGTGGTCTGCCACGCGTTGCGGACCTGTTCGAAGCACGTCGTCCGAAAGAGCCGGCAATCCTGGCGGAAATCAGCGGTATTATCTCCTTCGGTAAAGAGACCAAAGGTAAACGCCGCCTGGTGATCACGCCGCTGGATGGCAGCGAACCGTACGAAGAGATGATTCCGAAATGGCGTCAGCTCAACGTGTTTGAAGGTGAACGTGTAGAACGTGGTGACGTTGTTTCCGATGGTCCAGAAGCACCGCACGACATTCTGCGTCTTCGTGGCGTACACGCGGTAACGCGTTACATCACCAACGAAGTACAGGACGTTTACCGTCTGCAGGGCGTTAAGATCAACGATAAGCACATCGAAGTTATCGTTCGTCAGATGCTGCGTAAAGCCACCATTGTGAACGCGGGCAGCTCCGAGTTCCTCGAAGGTGAGCAGGTTGAATACTCTCGCGTTAAGATTGCAAACCGCGATCTGGAAGCGAACGGCAAAAACAGTGCGACCTTCGCACGTGACCTGCTGGGTATCACCAAAGCGTCTCTGGCAACCGAGTCCTTCATCTCCGCGGCATCGTTCCAGGAGACCACTCGTGTGCTTACCGAAGCAGCCGTTGCGGGCAAACGCGACGAACTGCGCGGTCTGAAAGAGAACGTTATCGTGGGTCGTCTGATCCCGGCTGGTACCGGTTATGCGTACCACCAGGATCGTATGCGCCGTCGCGCAGCGGGCGAACTGCCAGCTGCACCACAGGTGACTGCAGAAGATGCTTCTGCAAGCCTGGCAGAGCTGCTGAACGCAGGTCTGGGCGGTTCCGACAACGAGTAATCGTGCCTTCAGCTAATAAAAAACCCGCTTCGGCGGGTTTTTTTATATCTGGAAGGGGTTATTTGACTAATGGAATGCGCCGATAAAGTTCGATCATATCGCCCGCCAGATCCTGAATAACCATCGCGTTCATCAGATGATCCTGGGAGTGAACGGTAATCAGGTTGACCGGCAGTTTGCCTGTTCCTTCATCCAGCCCAATAAGCTGGGTCTGAATAACGTGAGCATGTTTCACGTATTCGCGTGACTCTTCCATTGCCTTTTCAGCGTCGTCAAAATCGCCTTTACGCGCCATTTGCAATGCCGTTAAAGCCGCACTGCGCGCCGCGCCCGCATTAACCAGCAGTTCCATGATCGTGGTTTCTAAATCTTCCATGATTACTCCAGTAGTTTCAGCGCTTTTTCCAGCACGACATCACCTTTCATCATGCCGTAATCCATCATGTCGATCACCGCGACTTTTTTACCCAGCGGCTCGGCCTGGGCCTGCAGTTTTGCTTGCTCGTATTTAACCTGTGGCCCCAGTAATACGATGTCAGCGGTAGCGATTTCATCTTTAAACTCAGCAACCGGCACGGCTTTAATGCTTACTTCGACCCCTTTTTTCTGCGCGGCGTCTTTCATGCGTTGAACCAGCATGCTGGTCGACATTCCCGCTGCACAGCATAAAACGATGTTCTTCATAGTCAGCCTCGATCTACATGTGTTTATTGATAATTATCCCGTGCCGTCTGCTTCAACAACCGCTTTACCGCGATTGTGTGTCTGGCATCACAAAGAAACGGGCAATTTTCTGAAACCGGTTACAAATTTTACAAAGGAGGGCAAATGCCCGTTAAAACGGGCATCTTATGAGGATAGTGGTCAGACGGAAGGTGTGCGAATGATGCGGTTTTTACCCGACTGTTTGGCTTTGTAGAGTGCTTCATCCACGCTACCCACAAACTGTGCCTGCGGCTCCTGGTGCCACTCGCCCAGCCCGGCGCTAAAGGTCACGCTGAGCCCCTCTTCACGCCAGTTGCGTTCGGCAACCCGTACGCGCCAGTTTTCCAGCAAGGCGCTCGCGGCATCACTCTGCTGTGTCGGGAAGAGTACGGCAAACTCTTCACCACCGTAGCGATAAACCGACACGCCATGGGGCTGCATTACCTGAATACCTTCCCGGGCCACATTACGTAGCACGATATCGCCGGTGAGGTGCCCCCAGGTATCGTTAATAGTTTTGAAGTTATCAATATCAATTAACGCCATGGAGAACGGATGGTGATCGTTTATCAGGGCGGCAATATCGGTATCGAAGGCGCGTCGATTTTTACAACCGGTCAGCGCATCAATGGTGGCTTGTCGCACCCAGGAGAGCTCCCGCTCCTTATTACTCTCTATGGCTTTGCTCAGCATTGCCTCCAGGCGCGGGGCCTGCTTCACGTCACCGGTTTTAATGGCGTTGATGATATTCATCAGCACGCTTCGCGAGGCATGACGCAGGTACAGGCCAAAAAGCAAAATGGTAATAGCCGCAAGGGCAAGCCCCCAGGCCACAATGTTGGTTTCATGACGGATCAGGGCATCGAGCGCCGCACTGGAGACTCGATAAATAACGAACCAGTCGGGATTCGTAAACGAGTAGTAATAATACCAGGCGTGAGTGGATTCATCGTAAATATGTCCCTCGCCGCTGGTCATCTGATCCATTAGCTTTTCGCTAACGTAGGATTTGAAGAGCACACCGGTGTCCGGATGCAGGATCACTTTCCCGTCCCGTTCCACGACAAAAAACTCCCCCTGCACCGGAGAGACCATCTGGCGCAGAGTAAAGCCCATAGATGCCAGGTCGAGGTGGAAGGCGAGCGTACCTTTCAGCCTGCCTTCCGGCGAGATCACCGGTTTGAAGAGGGTGACTGTGGGATGATGGGTGAAGAAGTCTTTATACGGGCGGGTATAGCGGCTAAAGGTGCTGGATTCAGCCTGTGCCATAAACCACGGGCGGGTGCGGGCATCGAAGGTCTCGCTCGTTTTATCAGCAATGATGGCCGGGGCTCGCAAATGGTGGCCCTGGACATCGGCCAGGGAGATGGACGAGACACTGGGCATCAGATTTTGCAAATGCATCAGCAGTTGCAAACCCTGCGTCGGATCGCCGGTGACCATCTTCTCAAGTTGCTCATTACGCGAGAAAAACGTAGCCGCTCGCCCCAGGATGTAATCATTTTCTCGCAGGATAGATTCCGTGTAATTCACCGCCAGGTTATGGGTGAAGTTACGGTTAATCTGATGATAGTCGTCCAGAAAATCTTTACGCTGAGTCCCTATAATAAACACCGCGATCAGCACAAAACTGAGCAGGATGCCCGCAAAGCTCACCATAATGGGAGTTGTAAAAGAAAGCTTTCTGTTTTGAAGCGCCATCAGTAATAAATCATTCCAGAATAAATAAAATGTAGAAACCCTGGCGTTATGGTTTCGCCCGGCCTGTGGTTGATAAGTATACTGCCGTTAATTAAAACGAGGATGATTTGGCTTAAGACCTGGCTTATTAATTCAAATTTATTTGAAGATTTCAGCGTGCGCCGTAAATGATAAAGAGAAGGCAGGGCGAAAGAGGAAGAAAGTATTCGCCCTGGTCAATAAGGATTATTGACGCAGTGAAGATAAAAAAACGGACCTTTGTGAACAACGGCCCGTTGTGAGGATGTCGAGCAGTCTCGACACCATTTCATACTTTTACAGTGCGTTTCAGCGAGATTGCGAAGCGCGCCCCAGCCAGCTATCCCAATCCTTCCAGACTGGCTGCAACCCTTGCCCTGACAGGGCCGCCGCCACCTCTTCCGGACGGCGCCCATCGTGCGGCGCGAATTGCTCCAGCTCCGGATGATCGTCAGCGTATCCGCCTGGCTGGGTTTTTGAAAAGGCGCTCACGTTGTTAATGGCCAGCGGGACGACGCGATCGCGAAAGGCCGGCGATTCACGCGTAGAGAGTGACAGTTCAACGTCAGGCGCCAGCAGGCGAAAGGCGCAGATGGTCTGCACCAGCTGGCGTTCATCCATAATGGAGGCGGGCTGGATCCCCCCGGCACAGGGGCGCAGGCGCGGAAAGGAGATGGAGTATCTGCTTTGCCAGTAATGCTGTTGTAGCCACAGCAGATGCTCCGCCACCATATAACAGTCCACTCGCCAGCTGTCGGAAAGACCTGTTAGCGATCCCAGGCCAATCTTGTCGATTCCGGCGCGACCAAGGCGATCCGGAGTCTCCAGCCGCCAGAAGAAGTCCTGTTTTTTCCCTTTCAGATGGTGTTGGGCATAGACCTTCTCGTGGTACGTCTCCTGATAAACCAGCACCCCGTCCAGGCCGAGAGTTTTAAGCTCTGCGTACTCCTCCTGGGAGAGCGGCTGGATCTCCATCTGTAAGGAGGAGAACTGGCGGCGAATGTCCGGAAAATGGCGGCGAAAATAGTCCATGCCCACCTTCGATTGATGTTCGCCCGTTACCAGCAGCAGATGTTCAAACCCCATCTCACGAATCGCGGCGCATTCCCGGGCAATCTCCTGCGCATCCAGTGTTTTGCGCTTGATTCGGTTACTCATTGAAAAACCGCAATAAGTGCAGTCGTTGGCACACAAGTTCGAGAGATAGAGGGGCACGTAAAAGCTGACCGTATTGCCAAAACGCTGCCGGGTCAGGCGCTGCGCCCGCTGCGCCATGGGTTCCAGATAAGCATCGGCCGCCGGGGAGAGCAGGGCCATCATCTCTTCACGGCCGGGATGACGTGCTGCTAATGCCCGTTGGACGTCGGCAGCGGTTTTGCTGTGAATACGCAGGCGAATATCATCCCAGTCGAGCTGGCGCCAGCGATCGGTAAAGGTCTTCATCACCGCGCCTCCAGAAAGCCGGTGAGCGGGCTGGTGGCCTGCGCCAGCATACTGCGTGAACCGGGGCCAGACTGACGAGCCAGCAGGCCTGCTTCTACCGCCAGGCGGAAGGCGCGGGCCATCAGCACCGGGTCGTCGGCAACGGCAATCGCCGTATTGACCAGTACCGCATCGGCACCCATCTCCAGCGCCTGGGCGGCATGGCTTGGGACGCCGATGCCGGCATCTATCACCACCGGTACGGTGGCCTGCTCGATGATGATCTCCAGCATCGCGCGGGTCTCCAGCCCCTGGTTCGAACCAATCGGCGCCCCCAGCGGCATGACTGCCGCACAGCCCGCCTCTTCCAGCCGTTTACAGAGCACCGGGTCCGCGCCGCAGTAAGGCAGCACGGTAAATCCTTGTTTTACCAGCATCTCTGCGGCTTTTAGCGTTTCGACAGGATCGGGTAACAACCAGCGGGCATCCGGATGGATCTCCAGCTTGAGCCAGCTTGTGCCCAGCGCTTCACGCGCCAGCTGCGCGGCAAAGACGGCCTCTTCGGCGGTCTTGGCACCGGAGGTATTGGGCAATAGCGTCACCCCGGCCTCCAGCAGCGGGGCGAGGATTGCGTCGCTGTGGTTACGCAGATCCACGCGTTTCATCGCCAGCGTAACGAGCTGGCTGCCGCTTTCGCGGATAGCCTCCACCATCAACTGGGACGAGGCAAATTTTCCGGTTCCGGTAAACAGATGTGATTCAAAGGTTCTATCAGCAATACGTAACATTCAGCCTCCTGCGATGACCTGAAAAAGCAGGATGTGATCGCCTTCGCTCACCTGCTGATGTTCCCACCGCTCGCGCGGCAGGATCTGTTGATTAAGTGCCAGGGCCACGCCCGGCTTAAGCTGACGCAGCTGGTCTAGCAGGGCGGCAACCGTTAACCCCTCTACGCACTGCATCGGCTCATCGTTAAACTGAATGCGCATGTTGCCCTCCACAGACGGTGCAGCCCTTGGCGCGCTGCAAGGCCAACTGCCGCCAGCTGCCGGCACGCGCATCGAACAGGCGTAGCGCGTTATGTCCGGTGTTGATTCCGCAAAGCAGTTTGATGGCTTCCAGCGCCTGCAGCGTACCCATTACCCCCACGACCGGGCCAAGCACACCCGCCGTGCGGCAGTTGCGTTCAGGCTCGGCATCGTCCGGCCACAGGCAGCGATAACATCCCTGTGCCCAGGGTGGCGTGAGTACCATCATCTGCCCACCAAAGCCGACGGCACTGGCGGTGATTAACGGCGTATCGAGCGACACGCAGGCAGCATTGATTGCCTGGCGGGTGGACATGTTGTCGGTACAGTCGAGCACCACGTCGGCCAGGGCGACTTCATGCTGCAGGCTCTGTCCGCTTAGCCGCGCCTGGCGCGCGATCAATTCGATATTTGGGTTCAACTGATGGAGCCGTTGACGGGTTATCTCTGCCTTGGGCTGGTTGAGATCGTCAGGGGTAAAAAGGATTTGCCGCTGCAGATTGCTGAGATGCACCTCGTCATCATCGGCAAGCACCAGCGTGCCGACCCCGGCTCCCGCCAGGTAAAGGGCCGCTGGCGCACCTAACCCGCCCAGACCGACAATCAGTACCCGGCAGGCAAGCAGCTTTTGCTGCCCATCAATGGCGATATCCTCCAGTAATATCTGGCGGCTATAGCGCATAAAGTCGCGATCATTCATCGCCCACTCCTGCCAGCTTCAGAAGCTGTGCGGTAGCGGCTTGCCAGTCTGCAGCCTGGGTGATGGCGCTTACGACCGCGATACTGCCTACGCCAGTCTCCAGCACCGCCGGGGCGCGCTCGAGGCTAATACCGCCGATGGCTACGGTGGGGTAGTCCCCCAGGCGGGCAATATGGCGAGCCAACTGGGTCAGTCCCTGCGGTGCTGAGGGCATCTGTTTGGTTTGCGTGGGGAAGACGTGGCCCAGTGCGATGTAAGAGGGACGGGCGGCCAGCGCCACGTCGATCTCCATATCATCGTGCGTGGAGACGCCCAGACGCAGCCCTGCGTGGCGAATGGCATTCAGATCGGTGGTTTCCAGATCTTCCTGGCCCAGGTGCACACCATAAGCCTGATGCTTTATCGCCAGCCGCCAGTAGTCATTGATAAACAGGCGGGCATCATAGCGCCGCCCCAGCGCAATGGCGGCCACCACATCGGCCTCTACCTCGTCATCGCGCTTATCTTTAATCCGCAGCTGAAGGGTGCGAACCCCTGCATCCAACAGGCGCTCAATCCACTCAAGGCTATCGACCACCGGATAAAGCCCTAGCCGGTAGGGCACCGTTGGGAAATCGGGCTGGTACATTATGCCTCCTCTTTTTTGAGGTAGATTTCGCCGCCTTTGGCGCGGAAGGTTTCTGACATGTCTGCCATCCCCACTTCGATGGTCTGCGCGGCAGCGTAGTCACGCACCTCCTGACTGATTTTCATTGAGCAGAATTTCGGGCCACACATGGAGCAGAAGTGCGCCACTTTGCCCGACTCCTGCGGCAGGGTTTCGTCGTGATAAGCGCGGGCGGTGAAAGGGTCGAGCGCGAGGTTGAACTGGTCTTCCCAGCGGAACTCGAAGCGCGCCTTCGACATCGCGTTATCGCGGATCTGCGCGCCCGGATGGCCTTTCGCCAGGTCCGCGGCGTGAGCGGCAATTTTGTAGGTAATCAGCCCCTGTTTCACATCCTCTTTGTTGGGTAAACCAAGGTGCTCTTTCGGCGTGACGTAGCAGAGCATCGCGCAGCCGAACCAGCCAATCATCGCTGCGCCAATGCCTGAGGTGAAGTGGTCGTAACCCGGTGCGATATCGGTGGTCAGCGGCCCTAAGGTATAGAACGGCGCTTCGTGGCAGTGCTCCAGTTCTTCGGTCATGTTACGGCGGATCATCTGCATCGGCACGTGACCCGGGCCTTCAATCATCACCTGCACGTCATACTCCCAGGCGATTTTGGTCAGTTCGCCCAGGGTGTGCAGCTCGGCGAACTGCGCTTCGTCGTTGGCATCGCGAATGGAGCCAGGGCGCAAACCGTCGCCCAGCGACAGCGAAACATCGTACGCCGCGCAGATTTCGCAGATTTCGCGGAAGTGTTCGTAGAGGAAATTTTCCTGATGATGGGAGAGGCACCACTTGGCCATGATGGAGCCGCCGCGCGAGACGATGCCGGTGAGGCGTTTGGCGGTCATCGGTACGTAGCGCAGCAGCACGCCAGCGTGAATGGTGAAGTAATCCACGCCCTGTTCGGCCTGCTCCAGCAGGGTGTCGCGGAACGCTTCCCAGGTAAGGTCTTCGGCAATGCCGTTCACCTTTTCCAGCGCCTGATAAATCGGGACGGTACCAATCGGCACCGGACTGTTACGCAGGATCCACTCGCGGGTTTCGTGAATATAGCGGCCAGTTGAGAGATCCATCACCGTGTCTGCACCCCAGCGCGTAGACCAGACCAGTTTCTCTACCTCTTCTTCAATGGAAGAGGTGACCGCAGAGTTACCGATGTTGGCATTAACCTTCACCAGGAAGTTGCGGCCGATAATCATCGGCTCAGATTCCGGATGGTTAATGTTGGCCGGGATGATCGCCCGGCCCGCCGCCACTTCGTCACGCACGAATTCGGGGGTAATGTTCTCCGGCAGATGCGCACCAAAACCTTCGCCCGGATGCTGGTGGCGCAGGACTTCACTGCGAATGCGCTCACGACCCATGTTTTCGCGAATGGCAATGAACTCCATCTCTGGCGTGACGATGCCCTGGCGCGCATAGTGCAGCTGGGTGACACATTTGCCTGGCCTGGCTCGTTTGGGCGTCAGCAGGCCAGTGAAGCGCAGTTCATCCAGACCGTCGTCGGCCAGACGCTCGTTGGTGTAATGTGAACTGCGAACAGTCAGCGCTTCGCTGTCGTTACGCGCCTCAATCCATGGCTGGCGCAGCTTTGCCAGTCCCTTCTGTACGTCGATGGCAATATCGGTATCGCCGTACGGGCCGGAGGTGTCATACACCGGTACGGCCTCGTTTTCCTCGAACTGCGGATTTTCTTTGCTGCCACCGATAAGCGTTGGGCTAAGCTGAATTTCGCGCATCGGGACGCGAATATCGGCTTGCGAGCCGGTGATGTAAATACGCTTAGAGTTCGGAAACGCGGTGCCTTCCAGCGTGTCGATGAAGTGTTGTGCTTGTGCGCGTTGTTCGCGGCGGGTCAGTTTAGTTGCAGACATAGCTCATTCCAAAAGTGAAGGACATGGCTTGTCAGACGACGGATGAAGCAAGAGAGACGATCGCCCGGGGGCGATGCGACAGCAGATTGACTCTTGTTCCCTTCGCAGGTATTAGCCTGATCAGGTTCCGCGGATCCCGAATTAACGGTCTCAGCCCGGCTTTCGCTCTGGGCACTCCGACAAGAAAAAGCTCCTGCAGTGCAGAAGCGGTGTAGATAAATTACGCGCTAACGGCTAATAACTCAAGCAGGCCGGGCGATGTGATCTTCGTTGCTGGCGGTCAGATCGTTATCCAGCGCCAGTGCGATCAGCTTATCCTCTAGCGTGAAGCGCTCTTCCAGTGCTTCACCCAGGTCGGACAGCGCCTGCTGAAACTCAAGATAGTTATCATGATCGATAGCGTTCTCAAGCGTGGAGTCGTAGTAATCCATTATCTGCTGGGTGTTAGCCTCCAGCTGCGGATAAATTTTGGTGGCGGCTAATACCGGGGTATCGCCTTCCATTTCACCGATAATACGTTCATAAATATTAAAATGACCGTCGGACAGGTAATCCACCAGGCTTTGACAAAAATCATCGAGTGCCTTCTCGTTCAGGCGCATAAACGACTCTTTGCCAGGCTTAATGCCAACCAGATTGTAGTAGGCAACAAGAAGATGCTTGCGCACGTGTAGCCAGCGATCGACCAGGTTATTACTACCTCCAACGCGCTCTGTCAGGCTTTCTAGCTGGTTTAGCATGTTTGACTCCGCAAGGTTAAGATTAAAAGCTGCCCACCCAAAAATGTAATGATAATGTTACCAACATGCCTGTGAAGCGAAGGTAGTGCAATAGATATGGATCGTATTATTGAAAAATTAGATCGCGGCTGGTGGATCGTCAGCCATGAACAAAAATTATGGTTGCCTGCCGGGGAATTACCACACGGTGAGGCAGGAAATTTCGATCTTGTGGGGCAACACGCACTGCAGATCGGCGAATGGCAGGGCGATCCTGTGTGGTTGATCCAACAACATCGCCGTCAGGATATGGGATCGGTTCGTCAGGTGATCGATCAGGATGTCGGCCTGTTTCAACTGGCGGGACGCGGCGTGCAGCTGGCGGAATTTTATCGTTCACATAAGTTCTGTGGCTACTGTGGGCATACCATGCAGCCGAGCAAAACCGAGTGGGCAATGCTCTGTAGCCACTGCCGCGAGCGCTACTATCCACAGATTGCGCCGTGCATTATTGTCGCTATCCGGCGGGAAGACAGCATCCTGCTGGCGCAGCATACCCGTCACCGTAACGGCATACATACCGTGCTTGCCGGGTTCGTTGAAGTGGGCGAAACCCTGGAGCAGGCGGTGGCGCGTGAAGTGATGGAGGAGAGCGGGATCACGGTTAAAAATCTTCGCTATGTCACCTCGCAGCCGTGGCCATTCCCCATGTCATTGATGACCGCGTTCATGGCTGACTATGACGACGGTGAGATCGTGATTGACCCGAAAGAGCTGCTGAACGCCAGCTGGTATCGCTATGACAATCTGCCCTTGTTACCCCCACCGGGAACGGTGGCGCGTCGGCTGATAGAAGATACCGTGGCAATGTGTCGGGCCGAGTATGAATGACGTGATACACTGAGGCCATGACGCTTAAGGAACTGCAACAATGACCGAACTGAAGAACGATCGTTATCTGCGTGCGCTGCTGCGCCAACCCGTTGATATCACCCCGGTATGGATGATGCGCCAGGCTGGCCGTTATCTGCCAGAGTACAAAGCCACCCGTGCTCAGGCCGGCGATTTTATGTCGCTGTGCAAAAATGCCGAGCTGGCTTGCGAAGTGACCCTCCAGCCGCTGCGCCGCTATCCGCTTGATGCTGCGATCCTCTTCTCGGATATTCTGACCATTCCGGATGCGATGGGCCTTGGCCTCTATTTCGAAACCGGTGAAGGTCCACGCTTCTCTTCTCCGATTAAAAACAGAGCCGACATCGATAACCTGCCCATCCCGGATCCGGAGCAAGAGCTGGGTTATGTGATGAACGCAGTGCGAACGATTCGTCGTGAGCTGAAGGGGGAAGTGCCCCTGATTGGCTTCTCCGGTAGCCCGTGGACGCTGGCGACCTACATGGTAGAAGGCGGTAGTAGCAAAGCCTTTACCCTGATCAAAAAGATGATGTATGCCGATCCGTTAGCCCTGCACGCACTGCTCGACAAGCTGGCGAAGAGCGTCACCCTCTATCTCAATGCGCAGATTAAAGCGGGCGCCCAGTCGGTGATGATTTTCGATACCTGGGGCGGCGTGCTTACCGGTCGTGACTACCAGCAATTCTCGCTCTATTACATGCACAAAATTGTGGATGGCCTGCTGCGTGAAAACGAAGGTCGTCGCGTGCCTGTAACTCTGTTTACCAAGGGCGGCGGACAGTGGCTTGAAGCCATGGCGGAGACCGGTTGTGATGCGCTGGGCCTCGACTGGACCACCGATATCGCCGATGCGCGTCGTCGCGTGGGCGACAAAGTCGCGCTACAGGGCAATATGGATCCTTCCATGCTCTATGCGCCGGCTGCGCGTATTGAAGAAGAAGTGTCGACTATACTTTCTGGTTTCGGCCAGGGTGAAGGCCACGTCTTTAACCTCGGCCACGGTATTCATCAGGATGTACCGCCTGAGCATGCAGGCGTATTTGTGGAGGCGGTGCACCGGCTTTCTGCGCAGTATCATCTTTAAGGAGTGGTTATGGATCTCGCGTCGCTACGCGCTCAGCAAATTGAACTGGCCTCATCAGTGATCCGCGAGGATCGTCTGGATACGGATCCTCCGCAGTACATTGGCGGGGCAGATGTCGGATTTGAGCAGGGTGGCGAAGTGACGCGGGCGGCGATGGTGATACTGAAGTATCCGTCGTTAGAGCTGGTGGAGTACAAGGTCGCGCGTATTGCCACCACCATGCCCTATATTCCGGGCTTCCTCTCTTTTCGCGAATATCCCGCGCTGTTGGCAGCGTGGGAGCAACTCTCACAAAAACCTGACCTCCTGTTTGTTGATGGACATGGCATTTCCCACCCCCGTCGCTTAGGCGTCGCCAGCCATTTTGGCCTGCTGGTCGATGTCCCCACTATCGGGGTCGCGAAAAAGCGCCTGTGCGGCAAGTTTGAGCCACTCTCTGCCGAACCGGGCGCCCTGGCACCGTTGATAGACAAAAACGAACAGCTGGCATGGGTCTGGCGCAGTAAAGCGCGCTGCAATCCGCTGTTTGTGGCAACCGGGCATCGGGTCAGTACAGACACCGCCCTGGCATGGGTACAGCGCTGCATGAAAGGCTACCGTCTGCCCGAGCCGACGCGCTGGGCGGATGCCGTGGCATCAGGCCGTCCGGCATTTGTTCGTTGGCAGGAAATTCAGCCCTGATTCAGGTACACTGCGGCTAATTTCCGATTAGAGATCTCATCATGTTACAAAACCCGATTCATCTGCGCCTTGAGAAGCTGGAGAGCTGGCAGCACGTCACCTTTATGGCCTGTCTTTGCGAGCGCATGTATCCCAACTACGCCGTATTCTGCAAAGAGACGGCGTTTGGTGAGGGGCAGATCTATCGCCGCATCCTCGACCTGGTGTGGGAGACGCTGACGGTGAAAGATGCGAAGGTGAATTTCGACTCTCAGCTCGAGAAGCTGGAAGAGGCGATTCCTGCGGCAGACGACTACGAAGTCTATGGCGTCTATCCGGCGATTGATGCCTGCGTGGCATTAAGTGAACTGATTCACTCCCGCCTAAGTGGCGAAACGCTGGAGCATGCCATTGAGGTCAGTAAGGCCTCTATCACGACGGTTGCGATGCTGGAGATGACCCAGGAAGGGCGTGAAATGACCGACGAAGAGCTCAGGGCGAACCCGGCGGTTGAGCAAGAGTGGGACATCCAGTGGGAAATTTTCCGCCTTCTGGCAGAGTGCGAAGAACGCGACATTGAGCTGATTAAAGGTCTGCGCGCAGACTTGCGTGAGGCGGGTGAGAGTAATATTGGTATAAATATTAACCAGTGAGACAACAAAACGTGATTTAACGCCTGTTTTGTCATGCCTGCACTCTTCCCTTCTGCCCCCCGTCTGGTCTACATTTGGGGGGCGAAAATAAGTGGCTATCGGTGCGTGTATGCAGGAGAGTGCTTTTTTGGCATTTTCGTCGCACTCGATGCTTAGCAAGCGATAAACACATTGAAAGGATAACTTATGAACAAGACTCAACTGATTGATGTAATTGCGGACAAAGCTGATCTGTCTAAAGTACAGGCTAAAGCTGCTCTGGAATCCACCCTGGCTGCAATTACTGAGTCTCTGAAAGAAGGCGATGCTGTACAACTGGTAGGTTTCGGTACCTTCAAAGTGAACCACCGCGCTGAGCGTACTGGCCGCAACCCGCAGACCGGTAAAGAGATCAAAATCGCCGCTGCAAACGTGCCGGCTTTTGTATCTGGTAAAGCACTGAAAGACGCAGTTAAGTAAGACGCGTGGCAGTGAACAGTTTTAACGAAGGGGCGGTTTCGCCCCTTTTGTCTGTCTGGCGCCAGGCCCTGGCTCTGGCAGGCGTGCTGTTGCTCTCTGCCTGTAGTCGCGACGCCTCTCTGCCGGCCTTTACCGCCAGCGGATATGCCGATAATCAGGGGGCAGTGCGTATCTGGCGTAAAGATTCAGACGACGACGTTCACCTGCTTTCCGCTTTCAGCCCCTGGCATAGTGGCAGTACCACAACCAGTGAATACCGCTGGCAAGATGATACTCTCGCCCTTATCGAACTGAACATTTACAGCGCCACCCCGGAACATGTGCGGATACGTTTTGATGACCGCGGCGAGCTGAGCTTTATGCAGCACGAAACGGGGGGGCAAAAGCAGCAACTCTCCAGCGACCAAATCGCGCTCTACCGTTATCGTGCCGATCAAATCCGTCAGACCAGCGATGCGCTGCGTCAGGGGCGCGTGGTGCTGCGTCAGGGGCGCTGGCATAGCGATGGTACGGTGACAACCTGTGAGGGGCAGACGGTGAAGCCTGAACTGGAGTCCTGGGCCACCGAACATATTGAACGTCGTCAGCGTCACTCTTCTATGGAAGTCAGCATCGCGTGGCTCGAGGCGCCGGAAGGTTCTCAGCTTTTACTGGTGGCGAACGAAGATTTCTGTACCTGGCAGCCGACGGAAAAGAGTTTTTAAGTCCCCTCTCCCTTAAGGGAGAGGGTTAGGGTGAGGGGGAATTACTCTCCCTGCTCACGCGCAATCGCACGATAACCGATATCCTGGCGGCTGAAGCTGCCGTTCCAGTGGATATCTGCCATCAGCACATAGGCGCGCTTCTGTGCCTCAGCAACGGTATGTCCGAGTGCGGTCGCGCACAGTACGCGGCCACCGTTGGTTAAGACACGATCGTCGTCTGCCAGCGTCGTGCCGGCGTGGAACACTTTCGCGCCGTCTATCGCTTCCAGCGGCAGGCCGTGGATCTCGTCACCGGTGTTGTAACTCCCCGGATAACCGCCCGCCGCAATCACCACGCCCAGAGAGGCACGCTCGTCCCACTCAGAGGTTTGCTGATCGAGTTTGCCTTCGCAGGCTGCCAGGCAGAGTTCGACCAGGTCCGATTTCATGCGCAGCATGATGGGCTGGGTTTCCGGATCGCCAAAGCGGCAGTTGAACTCAATGACTTTCGGGTTGCCCTGCTTATCGATCATCAGGCCCGCGTACAGGAAACCGGTATAGGTATTGCCTTCTGCGGCCATCCCTTTCACGGTAGGCCAGATGATGCGCTCCATGGTCCGCTGATGCACTTCGTCAGTGACCACAGGCGCAGGGGAGTAAGCGCCCATCCCACCGGTATTCGGGCCGGTGTCTGCGTTACCCACGCGCTTATGGTCCTGGCTGGTGGCCATAGGCAGCACATGCTCCCCATCAACCATCACGATAAAGCTCGCCTCTTCGCCGTCGAGGAACTCTTCGATGACGATACGATGGCCTGCGTCGCCAAAGGCGTTACCTGCCAGCATATCCTGTACGGCAGCTTCGGCTTCTTCGAGGGTCATCGCCACGATTACGCCTTTACCGGCGGCCAGGCCATCCGCCTTGATAACAATAGGGGCGCCTTTCTCACGCAGATAAGCCAGCGCGGGTTCGACTTCAGTAAAGTTCTGGTATTCCGCCGTCGGGATCTTATGCCGGGCAAGGAAATCTTTGGTGAAGGCTTTGGAGCCTTCCAGTTGAGCGGCGCCCTCGGTCGGGCCGAAGATTTTCAGGCCTGCCGCGCGGAAGGCGTCAACAACGCCAATTACCAGCGGCGCTTCCGGGCCGACGATGGTCAGATCGATCTTCTCGCTCTGAGCAAAGCTCAGCAGGGCGGGTATATCCGTCACACCAATCGCCACGTTCTGCAGCGTTGGCTCCAGCGCCGTGCCGGCATTGCCGGGGGCCACAAAAACGGTTTCGACCCGTGGAGACTGCGCGGCTTTCCATGCCAGGGCGTGCTCACGCCCGCCGTTACCAATTACTAATACTTTCATTGTCTGCTCCGGGAATTAATGACGGAAATGGCGCATGTCGGTGAAGATCATCGCGATGCCGTGCTCATCGGCTGCGGCAATCACTTCATCATCGCGGATAGAGCCGCCAGGCTGGATCACACAGGTGATGCCCACTGCAGCAGCCGCGTCGATACCATCACGGAACGGGAAGAAGGCGTCAGACGCCATGGCGGAGCCTTTTACTTCCAGACCTTCGTCGCCCGCTTTGATACCCGCAATTTTAGCGGAGTAGACGCGGCTCATCTGGCCTGCGCCTATGCCAATGGTCATGTTCTCTTTCGCATAGACGATGGCGTTAGATTTAACGAACTTGGCAACCTTCCAGCAGAACAGCGCATCACGCAGCTCTTGTTCGGTAGGTTGACGTTTGCTCACAACGCGCAGGTCTTTTTCGCTTACCATTCCGAGGTCACGATCTTGTACCAGCAGACCACCATTAACTCTTTTGAAATCAAGGCCCGGTACGCGCTCTGCCCACTGACCGCAAATCAGTACGCGCACGTTCTGTTTCGCGGCGGTAATTTTCAGCGCTTCTTCGGTGGCAGAAGGGGCGATGATCACTTCAACAAACTGGCGGGAGATAATGGCCTGTGCGGTTTCGGCGTCCAGCTCACGGTTAAAGGCAATGATGCCGCCAAACGCGGAGGTTGGGTCGGTTTTGTAAGCACGGTCGTAAGCATCCAGAATAGAGGCGCTTACCGCGACACCGCATGGGTTGGCGTGCTTCACAATCACGCAGGCTGGTTCGCTGAACTCTTTCACGCACTCCAGCGCGGCGTCAGTATCCGCGATGTTGTTGTAAGAGAGCGCCTTGCCCTGTACTTGTTGTGCGGTGGCAACAGAAGCTTCTTTTACTTCTTCTTCTATATAGAAGGCAGCCTGCTGGTGGCTATTCTCGCCATAGCGCATGTCCTGCTTCTTAATGAAGTTGAGATTCAGGGTGCGAGAGAAGCGGCCGGAAGGCTCGTTACTTTCACCATGATAGGCTGGTACCAGGCTACCGAAGTAGTTGGCAATCATACTGTCGTAGGCGGCAGTGTGTTCGAAGGCTTTAATCGCCAGGTCGAAGCGCGTCTCAAGATTCAGAGAGCCTTCGTTGGCATCCATCTCTTTAATAATGGCGTCGTAGTCGCTGCTCTTCACCACGATGGCCACATCTTTATGGTTCTTGGCAGCGGAGCGCACCATGGTTGGGCCGCCGATATCAATATTTTCTACCGCATCTTCCAGCGAGCAGCCTTCACGGGCAACGGTTTGGGCGAATGGGTACAGGTTAACGACAACCATGTCGATCGGCGCGATCCCGTGTTGTTCCATAATACCGTCGTCCTGACCGCGACGGCCCAGAATGCCGCCGTGAACTTTCGGGTGCAGGGTTTTGACGCGTCCGTCCATCATTTCCGGGAATCCGGTGTAATCGGAGACTTCGGTTACCGGCAGACCTTTATCTGCTAACAGGCGAGCGGTACCGCCAGTAGACAGCAGCTCTACACCACGTGCAGAAAGCGCCTGAGCGAATTCGACGATACCGGCTTTATCAGAAACACTGAGCAGAGCGCGGCGGACTGGACGACGTTGTTGCATGGTAAATCCCCTGGATTTCACGATTACAGAGAGCGTTAGGTGAATTTTCTTTAGAAAAACTCAGCTAACACACCTTGCGGGGCGTTTTATTTAGCGCGAGCATTTTAACGAAAACGTTTGCGCACCGCTCGTCATTTTTCACTTTTTCGCTGCATTGTGGATAAGTCTGTGTGTAATCAGGTATAAAGCGGGGTTTTGCTGGGGAATGCAGCAGTCAGTCATTTTTATGTCATTTTTCTATTGCGGCCTGCAGAGAACTCCCTATAATGCGCCTCCA
>NZ_DDPB01000002.1:0-137829 GCF_002341985.1 Leclercia sp. UBA2479
CAACAGTATGCGCCAGCGCCTCAGCAGCAGCCTGTGGCACCGCAGCAGTTTGCGCCAGCGCCTCAACAGCAGCCTGTGGCACCGCAGCAGTTTGCGCCAGCGCACCAACAACAGCCTGTGGCACCACAACAACAGCCGCAAGACAGTCTGATCCATCCTTTATTAATGCGTAATGGTGACAGCCGTCCAGTTCAGCGTCCAACCACGCCGCTGCCGTCGCTCGATCTGTTAACGCCGCCACCGTCTGAAGTGGAGCCGGTTGATACCTTCGCTCTCGAGCAGATGGCTCGCCTGGTTGAAGCGCGTCTGGCCGATTTCCGCATCAAAGCCGATGTCGTGAACTACTCGCCAGGCCCGGTCATTACCCGTTTTGAACTCAACCTGGCACCAGGCGTGAAAGCGGCCCGAATTTCTAACCTGTCCCGTGACCTGGCTCGCTCGCTGTCGACCGTTGCGGTGCGTGTGGTGGAAGTTATTCCCGGCAAACCGTATGTCGGCCTGGAACTGCCGAACAAGAAGCGTCAGACCGTTTACCTGCGCGAAGTGCTGGATAACACCAAGTTCCGTGACAATCCCTCTCCACTGACGGTGGTATTGGGTAAAGATATCGCAGGGGATCCGGTGGTTGCCGATCTGGCGAAAATGCCTCACCTGCTGGTTGCGGGGACCACCGGTTCCGGTAAATCGGTGGGTGTCAACGCCATGATCCTGAGCATGCTCTACAAGGCACAGCCGGAAGATGTCCGCTTCATCATGATTGACCCGAAAATGCTTGAATTGTCAGTTTATGAAGGCATTCCGCATTTGCTGACTGAAGTGGTCACCGACATGAAAGATGCGGCCAACGCCCTGCGCTGGAGCGTCAATGAGATGGAGCGTCGCTACAAGCTGATGTCTGCGCTCGGCGTGCGTAATCTGGCGGGTTATAACGAGAAGATTGCTGAAGCCGCGCGGATGGGCCGTCCGATTCCGGATCCTTACTGGAAGCCGGGCGATAGCATGGACGCGCAACATCCGGTACTGGAAAAACTGCCCTATATCGTCGTACTGGTGGATGAATTCGCCGACCTGATGATGACCGTGGGTAAGAAAGTGGAAGAGCTGATTGCCCGTCTGGCGCAAAAAGCGCGTGCCGCCGGTATCCACCTCGTTCTGGCGACTCAGCGGCCTTCCGTAGATGTCATT
Organism: Leclercia sp. UBA2479; assembly: GCF_002341985.1. Classification (NCBI taxonomy): domain Bacteria; kingdom Pseudomonadati; phylum Pseudomonadota; class Gammaproteobacteria; order Enterobacterales; family Enterobacteriaceae; genus Leclercia; species Leclercia sp. UBA2479. Next base: position 1,186 of record NZ_DDPB01000002.1, read on the forward strand.
ACGGGTCTTATCAAAGCGAATATCCCGACCCGTATCGCCTTTACCGTGTCGAGTAAAATTGACTCCCGTACCATCCTCGATCAGGGGGGCGCGGAGTCGCTTCTGGGGATGGGCGATATGCTCTACTCCGGCCCGAACTCTACCTCGCCGGTCCGTGTTCATGGTGCCTTTGTCCGCGACCAGGAAGTGCATGCCGTAGTGCAGGACTGGAAAGCGCGTGGCCGTCCGCAGTATGTGGATGGCATTACCTCCGATAGCGAGAGCGAAGGCGGTGGTGCAGGTGGTTTCGATGGTGGAGAAGAGCTGGATCAGCTGTTTGACCAGGCTGTTAACTTCGTTACCGAAAAGCGTAAAGCCTCTATTTCGGGCGTGCAGCGTCAGTTCCGTATCGGCTACAACCGGGCAGCCCGTATTATCGAGCAGATGGAAGCGCAGGGCATTGTGAGTGAAGCCGGGCATAACGGTAACCGCGAAGTGTTGGCGCCGCCTCCCTTTGAGTGATGCGGCTGCTTATTGCAAAGATGCGTAAAGCAGCTAAATTTAAGCATTTTCTTCTGTCACCTGCCTGCGGGCAGGTCCAGAATAGTGGACAAAGAGCGCCCATTCCGGGACGACGTTTTTGAAGGACTAACAATGAAAAAAATCGCAATCGCCTGTGCATTACTGAGTAGCCTTGTCACCAGCAGCGTCTGGGCTGATGCCGCCAGCGACCTGAAAAGCCGTCTGGATAAAGTGAGCAGCTTCCATGCCAGCTTTACGCAGAAAGTCACCGACGGTAGCGGGAACGCGGTACAGGAAGGTCAAGGTGACCTGTGGGTTAAACGTCCTAACCTGTTTAACTGGCATATGACCCAGCCGGATGAAAGCATCCTGGTCTCCGACGGTAAAACCTTGTGGTTCTTTAACCCGTTTGTCGAGCAGGCCACGGCGACCTGGCTAAAAGATGCCACCAGCAATACGCCCTTCATGCTGATTGCGCGTAACCAGTCCAGCGACTGGCAGCAGTATAACATTAAGCAGAATGGCGATGAATTTGCCCTGACCCCAAAAGGGAACAATGGCAACCTGAAGCAGTTCACCATCAACGTGAGCAGCAACGGCACCATCAATCAATTTGGTGCGGTTGAGCAAGACGACCAGCGCAGCAGCTATCAGCTCAAATCCCAGCAAAATGGCGCTGTAGACGCATCAAAATTCACCTTTACCCCGCCGCAGGGCGTAACGGTGGATGACCAACGTAATAAGTAAGAGGCGTGAGTGGGCAATCTGTCGCTCGATTTTTCAGATAATGCGTTTCAACCTCTGGCCGCCCGTATGCGGCCAGAAAATTTAGCGCAGTACATCGGCCAGCAACATCTGCTGGCTGCGGGTAAACCGCTGCCACGAGCGATTGAGGCCGGGCATCTGCATTCAATGATCCTTTGGGGGCCGCCGGGTACGGGTAAAACGACCCTCGCTGAAGTCATTGCCCGCTATGCCAATGCAGATGTCGAGCGTATCTCTGCAGTGACCTCCGGCGTTAAGGAGATCCGCGAAGCGATAGAACGCGCGCGGCAGAACCGTAACGCCGGGCGTCGCACCATTCTTTTTGTTGATGAAGTTCATCGCTTCAACAAAAGCCAGCAAGATGCTTTTCTGCCGCATATCGAAGATGGCACCATCACCTTTATTGGTGCGACCACCGAAAACCCCTCTTTTGAACTGAACTCGGCGCTGCTGTCCCGCGCGCGCGTCTATCTGCTTAAATCCCTTACAACCGAGGATATTGAGCAGGTGCTGACGCAGGCGATGGAGGACAAAGCGCGGGGCTATGGTGGTCAGGATATCGTTTTGCCCAATGAAACGCGTCGTGCCATTGCCGAGCTGGTGAACGGCGATGCGCGTCGGGCGCTAAACACCCTGGAAATGATGGCCGATATGGCCGAGCTGGACGGGGCCAGCAAGCGGGTGTTGAAGCCCGAATTACTGACGGAGATTGCCGGAGAGCGCAGCGCCCGCTTCGATAACAAAGGCGATCGGTTTTATGACCTTATCTCCGCTCTGCACAAATCGGTGCGCGGTAGCGCGCCGGATGCGGCGCTTTACTGGTATGCCCGTATCATCAGCGCAGGCGGCGACCCACTGTATGTGGCGCGGCGCTGTCTGGCGATTGCCTCGGAAGATGTAGGCAACGCCGATCCGCGTGCGATGCAGGTGGCTCTCTCAGCCTGGGATTGCTTCACGCGGGTGGGGCCAGCAGAGGGCGAGCGCGCCATTGCGCAGGCCATTGTCTATCTGGCTTGCGCCCCCAAAAGTAACGCTGTTTATACGGCCTTCAAAGCCGCGATGGCGGATGCTCGCGAACGGCCAGACTACGACGTGCCGGTGCATTTACGCAACGCCCCAACCAAGTTGATGAAGGAGATGGGCTACGGGCAGGCGTATCGCTATGCCCATGATGAGCCCAACGCATACGCTGCCGGTGAGGAGTACTTCCCGCAGGAAATGGCACAAACGCGCTATTATCACCCCACAAACAGAGGTCTTGAAGGCAAGATTGGCGAAAAGCTCGCCTGGCTGGCCGGACAGGATCAAAATAGCCCTATAAAACGCTACCGTTAGGTCCATCGTTGCGGTAATGTTGGCACTGTACACCCGCTCGACTTCAAGCTGCATGTGCATTGGCTGCGCTTGCTTGCCGCCTTCGCGCAGCTTGAATTATCCAGGGTCTATTACTGTGACCGCAGGCTGTGGTTACTTTTTCCTCTTTTAATTCGATAAGCACAGGATAAGCATGCTCGATCCCAATCTGCTGCGTAATGAGCCAGACGCAGTCGCTGAAAAACTGGCACGCCGGGGCTTTAAGCTGGATGTAGATAAGCTGCGCGCTCTTGAAGAGCGTCGTAAAGTTCTGCAGGTACAAACTGAAAATCTGCAGGCTGAACGCAACTCTCGATCGAAATCCATCGGCCAGGCGAAAGCGCGCGGGGAAGACATTGAGCCATTACGCCTGGAAGTGAACAAACTGGGTGAAGAGCTGGATCAGGCGAAAGCTGAACTGGACGTTCTTCAGACCGAAATTCGTGATATTGCCTTGGCTATCCCGAACATTCCTGACGACAGCGTCCCTGTCGGCAAAGACGAAAATGACAACGTTGAAGTGAAACGCTGGGGTACGCCTCGCGAGTTCGACTTTGAGGTTCGCGATCATGTGACCTTAGGCGAGATGCACGCGGGGCTGGATTTTGCCGCTGCGGTTAAGCTGACCGGTTCTCGTTTTGTGGTGATGAAAGGTCAGATCGCACATCTGCACCGCGCGCTGGCGCAGTTCATGCTGGATCTGCACACAGAACAGCACGGCTATAGCGAAACCTACGTTCCGTATCTGGTAAACCACGATACGCTGTACGGTACAGGTCAGCTGCCGAAGTTTGCGGGCGATCTGTTCCATACCCGTCCGCTGGACGAAGAGGCTGATAGCAGCAACTACGCGCTGATCCCAACCGCAGAAGTGCCGCTGACTAACCTGGTGCGTGACGAAATCATCGATGAGGACGATCTGCCGATTAAGCTGACCGCACACTCACCGTGCTTCCGTTCTGAAGCGGGCTCCTACGGTCGTGATACTCGCGGTCTGATCCGTATGCACCAGTTCGACAAAGTTGAGATGGTGCAGATTGTGCGTCCTGAAAACTCCATGGATGCGCTGGAAGAGATGACCGGCCACGCTGAAAAAGTGCTGGAGCTGCTGGGCCTGCCGTACCGTCGTATGGCGCTCTGTACCGGTGATATGGGCTTTGGTGCGTGTAAAACCTTCGACCTCGAAGTGTGGGTGCCGGCGCAAAATACCTATCGCGAAATCTCATCCTGCTCCAACGTCTGGGATTTCCAGGCGCGCCGCATGCAGGCACGCTGCCGCAGCAAGTCTGACAAGAAAACCCGTCTGGTACACACCCTGAACGGTTCTGGTCTGGCTGTGGGACGTACGCTGGTTGCAGTGCTGGAAAACTACCAGCAGGCCGATGGCCGCATCGAAATCCCTGAAGTGCTGCGTCCTTATATGAAAGGTCAGCAGTTCATCGGTTGATTTGCTTTCAAGCATAAAAAGCGCCTACGGGCGCTTTTTTTATCCCTTTGTTTTGACTCGACGCAATAACCCCTCCCTCTAAAGTAGTAATACTTCCCTGCAGATTTGCCAGCACAAAATACTGCTAAAGGGCTAATCTCGTTATTTATATAAATATATAGCGGTAACTACCGCACTCTCTTTCTTTGTGAGCAACCAGAGCGAATAGCTATGAAAATCAAAGCGCCAGAGGCTTTGCTGACAGCGGAAGTCAGTCGTCGTGGGTTAATGAAAACTACGGCGGTTGGCGGTCTGGCTGTGGCAAGTAGCGCGATCACACTCCCTTTTACCCGTCTGGCGTCAGCCGCGAATGCGCTGGCGCCCGCAGGTGTAAATGAAAAGGTAGTCTGGAGCGCATGTACTGTTAACTGCGGCAGTCGCTGTCCACTGCGCATGCACGTTGTTGATGGCGAGATCAAATACGTCGAGACCGATAATACGGGCGATGATAACTACGAAGGGCTGCATCAGGTACGCGCCTGTCTGCGCGGCCGCTCAATGCGTCGTCGGGTCTATAACCCGGATCGACTCAGGTATCCGATGAAGCGTGTGGGGAAACGTGGCGAAGGCAAATTTGAGCGTATCAGCTGGGAAGAGGCGTTCGATACCATCGCTGGCAATATGCAGCGCTTAATCAAAGAGTACGGTAACGAATCGATCTATCTGAATTACGGTACAGGTACGTTAGGCGGTACCTTAACGCGCTCCTGGCCGCCGGGTAAGACGCTTATTGCCCGTCTGATGAACTGCTGCGGCGGATACCTGAACCACTATGGTGACTACTCCACCGCCCAGATTGCCGCCGGTCTGAACTATACCTATGGCGGCTGGGCCGATGGCAATAGCCCGTCCGATATCGAAAATAGCCAGTTGGTCGTGCTGTTCGGTAATAACCCCGGTGAAACACGCATGAGCGGCGGCGGGGTCACTTACTATGTAGAGCAGGCCCGCGAAAAATCCAGTGCGCGGATGATCATCATTGACCCGCGCTATACCGATACTGGCGCAGGGCGTGAGGATGAGTGGATCCCTATCCGTCCAGGCACCGATGCCGCGCTGATCTCGGCGCTGGCATGGGTGATGATCACGGAAAACCTCGTTGATCAGCCTTTCCTCGACAAATATTGCGTGGGATACGATGAAACCACGCTGCCTGCAGGCGCACCGGCTAATGGCCATTACAAAGCCTGGATTCTGGGCCAGGGCAATGACGGTATCGCCAAAACGCCGGCCTGGGCCTCTGCGATTACCGGCATTCCACAAGAACGGATCGTCAAGCTGGCGCGTGAAATCGCGGGGGCGAAACCGGCCTTTATTTCACAGGGGTGGGGGCCGCAGCGCCATGCCAACGGCGAGCTGGTCTCCCGTGCCATTGCCATGCTGGCGATCCTGACCGGTAACGTAGGGATCCACGGCGGCAACAGCGGGGCGCGAGAAGGCTCTTACTCCCTCCCGTTTGAGCGGATGCCAACCCTTGAAAACCCGGTGCAGACCAGTATCTCCATGTTTATGTGGACCGATGCCATCGAGCGCGGCCCGGAAATGACCGCCACGCGCGACGGCGTACGCGGTAAAGATAAGCTGGATGTGCCGATTAAAATGATCTGGAACTATGCCGGCAACTGCCTCATTAACCAGCACTCGCAGATCAACCGCACCCACGAAATCCTCCAGGATGACAAAAAATGCGAGCTGATTGTGGTCATTGACTGCCACATGACCTCATCTGCGAAGTATGCCGATATCCTGCTGCCGGACTGCACCGCATCTGAGCAGATGGATTTCGCACTGGATGCCTCATGCGGCAACATGGCCTACGTCATCTTTGCCGATCAGGCCATCAAGCCGCGCTTCGAATGCAAAACCATCTATGAGATGACCACCGAGCTGGCGAAGCGCATGGGCGTGGCGCAACAGTTCACCGAGGGGCGTACTCAGGAAGGGTGGATGCGACATCTTTATGAGCAATCCCGCGAGGCGATCCCGGATCTGCTTCCTTTTGACGAATTTCGTAAGCAAGGCATCTTCAAACAACGCGATCCGCAAGGACACCACGTGGCTTATAAAGCCTTCCGCGCCGACCCCGTAGCCAATCCGCTGACCACACCGTCCGGCAAAATTGAGATCTACTCTGCGCAGCTGGCTGAGATAGCGGCCACCTGGGAGCTGGAAAAAGGCGACGTGATTGATCCGCTTCCGGTTTATAGCCCGGGCTTTGAAAACTATGACGACCCGCAGAGCAAGGATTATCCGCTGCAATTAACCGGGTTCCACTATAAAGCGCGTACTCACTCAACCTATGGCAATGTCGATGTATTGAAGGCGGCCTGCCGCCAGGAGATATGGATCAATCCGCTCGATGCGCAAAAGCGAGGCATTAAAAATGGCGATCGCGTGCGCATCTACAACGGTCGCGGTGAAGTACATATCGAGGCCAAAGTGACGCCCCGCATCTTGCCTGGCGTGGTCGCGCTAGGGGAGGGGGCCTGGTACAACCCGGATGCCAGCCGCGTCGATCAGGCGGGCTGCATCAATGTGCTCACGACGCAGCGGCCTTCTCCGTTGGCGAAGGGCAACCCATCACACAGTAACCTGGTCCAGGTTGAGAAGGCATAAGGAGTAGCCGATGACCACTCAGTATGGATTTTATATTGACTCCAGCCGCTGCACCGGGTGCAAAACCTGCGAGCTGGCCTGTAAAGATTACAAAGATCTGACCCCGGACGTGAGCTTCCGTCGCATTTACGAATACGCAGGGGGCGACTGGCAGGAGGATAACGGTGTCTGGCAGCAGAACGTCTTTGCCTACTATCTGTCGATTGCCTGTAACCACTGCGAAGACCCGGCCTGCACCAAAGTCTGCCCGAGCGGCGCCATGCACAAGCGGGAAGACGGCTTTGTGGTGGTTAACGAAGAGGTCTGCATTGGCTGCCGTTATTGCCATATGGCCTGCCCGTACGGCGCGCCACAGTACAATGCCGCCAAAGGCCACATGACCAAATGCGATGGCTGTTACGATCGCGTGGCAGAGGGCAAAAAGCCGGTCTGCGTAGAGTCCTGCCCGCTGCGTGCGCTGGACTTCGGCCCGATCGACGAGCTGCGGCAGAAACACGGCAAGCTGGCAGCCGTTGCGCCGCTGCCGTCGGCGCACTTTACAAAACCAAGTATTGTCATTAAACCCAATGCCAACAGCCGACCAACGGGTGATACCACCGGCTATCTGGCCAATCCGAAGGAGGTGTGAGATGGGAAGCGGATGGCATGAATGGCCGTTAATGATCTTCACGGTGTTTGGGCAGTGCGTGGTAGGAGGCTTTATTGTCCTCTCATTGGCGCTGTTAAAAGGGTCGTTGCGGGCAGATAAACAGCAACGGCTGATAGGCACCATGTTTGGGCTATGGGTGCTAATGGGAATCGGTTTTATCGCCTCTACCCTGCACCTGGGTTCGCCGATGCGGGCATTCAATTCCCTGAATCGTATTGGTGATTCGGCACTCAGCAACGAAATTGCCAGCGGCGCACTCTTCTTTGCAGTTGGTGGGCTTGGCTGGCTGCTGGCGATAGTGAAAAAACTGCCTGCGGGTCTGCGTACGCTGTGGTTGATCGTCACCATGGTGCTCGGCGTGATCTTCATCTGGATGATGGTGCGGGTCTATAACACCATCGACACGGTACCGACGTGGTACAGCATCTGGACGCCACTGAGCTTCTTCCTGACTCTGTTTATTGGCGGGCCGCTGCTGGGTTATCTGTTACTGCGTATAGCGGATGTTGACGGCTGGGCAATGCGTCTGCTGCCGGTCATCACGCTCATTGCGTTGACGGTAAGCGTGGTGGTGGCGCTGATGCAGGGGGCAGAGCTGGCGACTATCCATAGCGCTATCCAGCAGGCCTCGTGGCTGGTACCGGCATACGGTTCCCTGATGGCCTGGCGGGTGGTGATTCTGGTCGCCGCGCTGGTGTGTTGGATTGTGCCCCAACTGAAAGGGAATCAGCCTGCGCTGCCGCTTCTCTCACTGGCTTTTATACTGGTGTTGATTGGTGAAATGATTGGCCGTGGCGTCTTTTATGGTCTGCATATGACGGTGGGTATGGCTGTCGCAAGTTAACGCGTTTGTTTGTTATATCAAGCCGGGCCGTCGTGCCCGGCTTTCTCTTTTTTCTTCATGAAATTTTTCAACTGAGCGTTTCGCTTGCAATAAACATTAAATCAATAAAAACAGTGGGATGAATTCTGCTGAGTGCGCCACATTGCTTAGCAGGATTAGTTTTATCAATCGACGTGGAACAAATCGTGCGAGGCCCTGAAACCAGTGGATTGACTTTGTTTTTACCAGTGGCATGATGCGCACGAAATCTATACTTCCTCACGGTTTTTAATCCATGTCCACCTATACCCGGCCAGTGCTGTTACTGCTCTGCGGCCTTCTTTTGTTGACGCTGGCGATTGCGGTGTTAAATACCCTCGTCCCGCTTTGGCTCGCCCATGAAAACTTACCGACCTGGCAGGTGGGTATGGTTAGCTCGTCTTTCTTTACGGGTAACCTGCTTGGCACCTTAATGACGGGAAGCCTGATCAAACGTTTTGGTTTTAACCGTAGCTATTATGTGGCGTCGCTGATATTTGCCGTGGGATGTGCCGGATTAGGGCTGATGGTGGGCTTCTGGAGCTGGATGGTCTGGCGTTTTATTGCGGGCGTGGGCTGCGCGATGATCTGGGTGGTCGTGGAAAGTGCGCTGATGTGCAGCGGAACCTCCCGCAACCGTGGGCGTCTGCTGGCTGCCTATATGATGGTTTACTACATCGGTACCGTGCTGGGACAGTTAATGGTCAGCAAATTCCCGACCGACTTGATGAGCGTGCTGCCGTGGGTCACCGGCATGGTGCTGGCGGCAATCCTGCCTCTGCTCTTTACGCGCATTGTGAACCAACATAGCGAACATCAGGAAGCCACGCACGTCTGGCCGATGCTGAGATTGCGCCAGGCGCGTCTGGGCGTTAATGGATGTATTATTTCTGGCATTGTACTGGGTTCACTCTATGGCCTGATGCCGCTCTATCTGAATCACCAGGGCGTCAGCGATTCCGGAATTGGCTTCTGGATGGCGGTGATGGTCAGTGCCGGCATCGTCGGGCAGTGGCCTGTCGGCCGCCTTGCCGACCGTTTTGGTCGCCTGCTGGTTTTGCGCGTACAGGTCTTCGTGGTGATCATGGGTTGTCTGGCGATGCTTAGCAACGCGGCGATGGCGCCCGCGCTATTCATTTTAGGCGCAGCGGGCTTTACGCTCTATCCGGTGGCGATGGCCTGGGCCTGCGAGAAAGTAGAACATCATCAGCTGGTCGCAATGAACCAGGCGCTGCTGCTGAGCTACACGATTGGCAGTTTGTTGGGGCCCACCTTTACCGCCATGCTGATGCAGAACTATTCCGACAATTTGTTGTTCATCATGATTGCCAGCGTGTCGTTTATCTATCTGTTGATGTTGCTGCGCAAAGCGGGCAAGCATCCAACCCCGGTTGCACATGCCTGATTAAATAAAAGCCTGTCGATGACAGGCTTTTTTGTCCTCATCACATATCAGAGTTTTACGCATTGTTTGTTTATTACGCCAGGTAATAATTCACACGAGTACTACCACAATAAGGCAGCAATCATGTCTACTCGTCGTTTTATCACTACAGCGCTGGCGATAGTGTTGTCCTTAAGCTTTGCAACCGTACCTGCGATGGCTAATCCGGGAAATGGAAATGGCCACGGTAACGGGCAGGGTATTAGCGGCAATCATGGCAACGGCAATGCCAATAAAGGTAATGCTGGCAACCCGGACCATAAACAAAAAAACGGTCATCAGAACCAGGGCAAATCAAATAAAAGCGTCAGGGATGATGTCGATGCCCGCGTCAGCTACGATCATGCCCGGCATCTGGCGTTGAATTACGGCTTAACGGGGTATGATTCACTGCCGCCGGGGATTGCGAAAAACCTTGCGCGCGGCAAACCTCTGCCTCCGGGCATCGCGAAAAAAGCCGTTCCGGCGTCGATGCTGGGGCAATTACCCTCTTATCCGGGCTATGAATGGCGCGTGGTCGGGAAGGATCTGGTCTTAATTGCGCTGAGTACGGCGATTGTGACCACCATTATTAATGGCGTCTTTGACTAATAAATAATACGCCCGGTGAATACCGGGCGTATTTGTTAATACATGACCTTATGACCGTACTGCTCAAGAATGCCTTTTACGCGTTCCATGGTCTCTTTCTTCGGCGGCTTAACGCCGTCCAGCTTATACTCTTCGCCCATTGCCACCCATTTATGTTTTCCCAACTCGTGGTATGGCAGCAGCTCAATTTTTTCGACATTACCCATATCGCGGGTAAATTCTCCCAGACGATGGGCAGAATCGTCATCGTCTGACCAACCTGGCACCACGACGTAGCGGATCCAGGTTTTGATGCCTTTGCCGGAGATGTATTTCGCAAACTCCAGGGTACGATGGTTCGACACGCCAACCAGGTTCTGGTGTATCTCATCGTTCATCTGTTTGAGATCGAGCATGACCAGGTCGGTCACTTCCAGCAGTTCATCAATGACGGGATCGTAACGACGCACAAAGCCATTAGTATCGAGGCAGGTATGGATGCCTTCTTCGTGGCAGGCCCGGAACCAGTCGCGGACAAACTCTGCCTGCAGGATGGCTTCGCCTCCTGATGCCGTCACGCCGCCGCCGGAAGCATTCATAAAGTGGCGGTAGGTTACCACCTCTTTCATCAGCTCTTCGACTGTAACTTCTTTACCACCGTGCGTATCCCAGGTATCACGGTTATGGCAGTACAGGCAGCGCATCAGGCAGCCCTGGAAAAAGGTGATAAAACGGATGCCCGGGCCATCGACGGTGCCACAGGACTCAAAGGAGTGAATGCGACCAATAGTTGACATTGCGGTGATATCTCCAGCTTCGGCCCGTCCGGGGCCTGTTATGTGCACAGCTCGTGCTGACTGTGTCGAGTCTATTTTGGCTGTTATCCATCAAGTATAGATAGCGGGCAAAAGAGACTATTGCGGGGAGGTGTTAAAAAGGCCCCACTTGCGTGGAGCCTTTATTGTACGCGCTTTACCGCGTGATTTCAGTCAATTCCCGTTACATGGACTGAGTGAAAGTACGGGTAATGACGTCTTTCTGCTGTTCTTTAGTCAGCGAGTTGAAACGTACTGCGTAGCCAGATACACGGATGGTCAACTGAGGATATTTCTCAGGATGTTCCATCGCATCGAGCAGCATTTCACGGTTCATGACGTTCACGTTCAGGTGCTGACCACCTTCGATGGACGCTTCGTGGTGGAAGTAACCATCCATCAGGCCTGCCAGGTTGGTCTTACGCACTTCGTCGTCTTTACCCAGCGCGTTTGGCACGATGGAGAAGGTGTAAGAGATACCATCTTTCGCGTAGGCAAACGGCAGTTTAGCAACGGAGGTCAGAGAGGCAACGGCCCCTTTCTGGTCGCGACCGTGCATTGGGTTAGCACCTGGGCCGAATGGCGCGCCAGCACGACGACCATCTGGGGTGTTACCAGTTTTCTTACCATACACGACGTTAGAAGTGATGGTCAGAACAGACTGGGTCGGGATAGCGTTACGGTAAGTAGTGAGTTTCTGAATTTTCTTCATGAAACGTTCTACCAGGTCAACCGCCATGTCATCAACGCGTGCGTCGTTGTTACCAAACTGCGGGTATTCGCCTTCGATTTCGAAGTCGATAGCCAGACCGTCTTCGTCACGAATTGGTTTAACTTTCGCATATTTGATAGCAGACAGGGAGTCAGCCGCAACGGACAGACCTGCGATACCACATGCCATGGTGCGAACAACGTCACGGTCGTGCAGCGCCATCAGAGAGGCTTCGTAACTGTACTTGTCGTGCATGTAGTGGATAACGTTCAGTGCAGTCACATACTGCTTAGCCAGCCAGTCCATGAAGTGATCCATGCGGTCCATGACTTCGTCATAGTTCAGCACGTCGCCTTTGATTGGCTCAGACTTAGGACCTACCTGCATTTTCAGTTTTTCATCAACGCCGCCGTTGATTGCGTACAGCATGGTTTTCGCCAGGTTTGCACGCGCACCGAAGAACTGCATTTGCTTACCAACAACCATTGGGCTTACGCAGCAAGCGATAGCGTAGTCATCGTTGTTGAAGTCAGGGCGCATCAGGTCATCGTTCTCGTACTGCAGAGAAGAGGTATCGATGGACACTTTAGCGGCGAATTTCTTGAAGTTCAGTGGCAGTTTTTCAGACCACAGAACGGTAATGTTCGGCTCCGGAGAAGGACCCATGGTGTACAGGGTGTTCAGGAAGCGGAAGCTGTTTTTGGTTACCAGCGTACGACCGTCAACGCCCATACCGCCGATAGATTCGGTTGCCCAGATTGGGTCGCCAGAGAACAGTTCGTCGTACTCAGGGGTACGCAGGAAGCGAACCATACGCAGTTTCATGACCAGGTGGTCAATCATTTCCTGAGCGTCCTGTTCGGTGATTTTGCCCGCTTTCAGGTCACGTTCAATGTACGCATCCAGGAAGGTGGATACGCGACCGAAGGACATGGCGGCGCCGTTCTGAGACTTAACGGCGGCCAGGTAGCCGAAGTAGGTCCACTGGATAGCTTCCTGAGCGTTAGTTGCAGGACCAGAGATATCGCAGCCGTATTTCGCTGCCATCTCTTTAATCTGACCCAGCGCACGGTGCTGTTCAGCAATCTCTTCACGCAGACGGATAGTCGCTTCCAGGTTTACGCCGTTTTCCAGGTCAGACTGCAGGGACAGGAACTGGGAGTATTTGTCTTTCAGCAGGAAGTCGATACCGTACAGCGCAACGCGACGGTAATCACCGATGATACGGCCACGGCCATACGCATCTGGCAGACCGGTCAGAACGCCAGATTTACGGCAGTTCAGAATATCTTTGGTGTAAACATCGAATACGCCCTGGTTGTGGGTTTTGCGGTATTCGGTGAAGATTTTTTTCAGCATTGGGTCCAGCTCGCGGTTATACGCTTTGCAGGAACCTTCAACCATTTTGATACCACCGAACGGGATAATCGCACGTTTCAGTGGGGCTTCAGTTTGCAGACCAACGATTTTCTCAAGGGCTTTGTTGATGTAGCCAGCATCGTGAGAAGTGATGGTGGAAGCAACGGAGGTGTCAAAATCAACTGGCGCGTGAGTGCGGTTTTCCAGTTTAACGCCTTCCATTACGCTGTCCCACAGCTTGGTGGTCGCATCAGTTGCGCCAGCCAGGAAGGATTCGTCACCTTCATACGGGGTGTAGTTTTTCTGAATAAAGTCACGGACGTTGACTTCATTCTGCCAGTCACCTTTCGCAAAACCTTCCCAGGCTGTGGCTAACTTTTCATTAAGCTCGGACATGTAACACCTACCTTCTTAAGTGGATTTTTTATTTACTGCCTGAGACATCATCAATGATGATTATCGCCACGCAGGTAAATGACCCAGTATGTCAACCCGACCAGCAGACCCCCACCGATAATGTTCCCGATAGTGACAGGGATCAGGTTATCTGTGATGAAATTCATAATAGTCAGGTGAGAGAAACTTTCCGGGGAAGAACCGATAGCGGTCCAGAACTCCGGGCTTGCAAAATTACGGATGACGATGCCCATCGGGATCATAAACATGTTTGCAATACTGTGCTCAAAGCCGCTGGCGACAAACATGGCGACAGGCAGAACCATAATCATGGCTTTGTCCATCAGGCTACGGCCGGAGTAGCTCATCCAGACCGCCAGGCAGACCATCAGGTTTGCAAGGATACCCAGCGCCACGGCTTCAATAAATGTATGGTGCATTTTGTGGTCAGCGGTCTGCAGGACATTTAGCCCCCATCCGCCGTTGGCTGTCATATATTCACCCGACAACCACATCAACAGTACAAACAGCAGGCAGCCAATGAGGTTGCCGATGTAAACGTTGACCCAGTTTTTCGCTAACTGCCCCCAGGTAATCTTACCGCTCGCTTTGGCGACAACGATCAACACCGTGGAGGTAAAGAGGTCGGCGCCGCAAATGACGCAAAGAATCAGACCCAGCGAGAAGCAAATGCCGCCAATCAATTTCGCGATACCAAAGGGCATAGCGGCGGTGCCGGTGGTAGCAGTGATGTAGAAAACGAAGGCTATGGAGATGAACACACCGGCAGTAATCGCCAGGAAAAACGTGGTCATCGGCTGTTTCGTTGCTTTATAGACACCCGCTTCTTCGGCAACTTTCGCCATGGCAGCTGGGAGTAAAAGATCAAAAGGGTTGTCAGCTTTCACACTAACTCTCTCTTTATTAAGTCGGCGACGAGATACTAACAAAGCATTATAGAAGAGAAATTGATATAGATCATATCTCGCCTGGCTTATAGGCCCGCACTCTGCATGGTTTTACAGCAAAAGCGGAGTAAGTATTTGATTATCCGTATAAAAATAAATTTTAAAAGTTATAAAATGATTTGATTTTTTTCTTTGGCCGTCCTCCATAACAGTTAATTATAATGGAGTATTTACTATAAAAAGTTACAACAGTAACCAGGTCGCTATTATTATAGTTACCGTTATTTAACTTTATTATTACAATTAAACTTGATTGCCTTATAAATAAAAAACGGGGCAATTAAATTGCCCCGTAATATAACGTAGGCGACGGAATACGCCTACTCTCTATAATGCTATTTGCGGTTATTTTGCCCAGTAAGCGCTTTTGGCTTTCTGCAGTTTCTCGTAGGCTTTTAACAGCGACTGATGCGCCGGGAAGGCTTTCAAATCGCTGTCCACAGCCTGCAGGCCGTAGAACGGTGCTTCACCACTCAGGGCTGCACTGGCAGCCTCAACGGCGTCTGCGCCATACATACGAACGAAGGCGTGCAGATACTGCAGCGGCTCACGCTCTTCTTCCTGAGAGAGCAGCAGCAAGGTCTGCAGGCAACGGTAGTAGTTCGCACGCTCAGCCGAGAAAATAGAGCCGTTGAACTCAATGGTCCATTCAACCCAGGTCAGAGCCTGCTCCAGATCGCCGCCCGCCAGGGCCAGCATTGCCTTTAGCTCACCGATGCGCAGGGTGTACCAGCCGTTGTCTTTACCGGTTGCCAGCCCCAGCAATTCACGTACGCGAGTAAAATCGTCATTACCTTCGTCATCGAGTTGGGTGATGAGGTTGAGATAATCTTCTTTTTCCCAACGGCTTTCCGGGAGGGAGAGCAGGGTTTCGCGCAGATGCGTGCCCATGGTGTTATTGGCCAACCACAGATCTTCAACCGGATAGATATCAGACATGCCAGGCGCAAGAATACGGCAAGCATAGACACCCAGATGTTCGTAATCGGCGATATACACTTCCTGATCTTCTTCACGGAAGATAGCCATCAGCGTGGCGAATTCCTCTTCGGTGGTGCCGGAGAAGCTCCAGTCCACGAACGGGTAATCTGCATCCTGCTTGAACATATCCCAGGAGATCAGACCGCTGGAATCGATAAAGTGGGTTTCAAGGTTAGCGTGTTCAGCGACTTCTTCGTCGTCAAAGGTGGGTGGCGTAAAGACGTCAAGATCTTTCAGACCGCGGCCCTGCAGCAACTCGGTAACTGTACGCTCAAGCGCCACGCCGAAGTCTGGGTGCGCGCCAAAGGAGGCAAAGCAGGTCCCGTTAGCCGGGTTAAACAGGACCACACAGATAACCGGGTATTTACCGCCCAGCGAGCCGTCATACGCGAAAATAGGGAAACCTTCGGCTTCCAGTTTAGCAATGGATTCCACCACGCCCGGGTAACGCGCAAGAACCTCGCTCGGGATCTCCGGCAGGCTGATTGATTCGGCGATAATGCGGTTTTTGATATGACGCTCAAACACTTCAGACAGACCCTGCACACGCGCTTCGTTGCGGGTGTTACCGGCGGACATACCGTTAGAGACATACAGGTTGCCAACGATATTCATTGGAATGTAGACGGTCTGTTCGTCGGACTGACGGGTAAACGGCAGGGCACAAATCCCACGCTCATCATTGCCGGATTGCAGATCCACCAGCATGCTGGCGGTCAGTTCGTTGTCCAGATCGTAAAACGCGCGCAGACGATCGTCCAGAATACCTTCCGGCAGCTCGTCATCTTCGGTCAGCGGGAACCACTTCTCGTTCGGATAGTGCACAAACGGGCCGTTGGCAATGGTGTCGCCCAGCCAGAAATCCGCAAAGAAATAGTTGGTGGAGAGACGCTCAAAGTACTCACCCAGCGCAGAAGCCAGGGCCGCTTTTTTCGTGGCGCCTTTACCGTTAGTAAAGCACAGGGCACAGTCTTTATCGCGAATATGCACGGACCAGACGTGAGGTACAGGGTTCAGCCAGGACGCTTCTTCAATATTAAAGCCCAGATCGGTCAGTTTTTGCTGGAAGCGTGCGATGGAATCTTCCAGAGCGGCGTCTTTGCCGGGGATAAAGGTTTGGGTCATGATTAGTCAGTTGTTGATGGCAGGATGCGCAATAATACGGCTTTTAAGGAAGGATGGCTATTAACGGGAGAGTGTCAGGGCATGGGGTGACCGCATACCCTGAAAGATTAAAGAATAGGGGCGCAGATACTCACGATCATTGCGGCACCCGACAGACTGGTCCCAACAATTCCGGCCGCCATAACGGCGAAGCCAATGCCCAGCGTAAAGGGCCCGGCGATAGCGCCAAGCACAATAGTGGGAATAAACGCCCCCAGACCAAGGCCGGCCGGTAAAGATAGCAGCCCAAAGCCACCACTGACGACGCAGATTTCGTCACAGGTTAATTCACGCATAAAAAATCCTTTTCAATGAGTTTTGATTTCCAGACGAAAGATTTTAGGGAACAGGCATACCGGGAGTAAATCCCGCGATTGGGAGCAACGTCTGAAATCAGAAGAAATCAGATTTGATTTAGCCCCTGAGCAGCGCAGTCAGGCGGCGGAAAGCGGAACCTGAGCTATGCTTACAGGGAGTAACTTACTGTAAAGGAACAACAAAAATGAAAGCGTTCGATCTCCAACGGATGGCATTCGATAAAGTCCCTCCTGAATTTTTAGGTGAAGTTGCGCTGCGTAGCCTCTATACCTTTGTTTTGGTGTTTCTATTTCTCAAAATAACCGGTCGACGCGGCGTGCGTCAGATGTCGCTTTTCGAAGTGTTAATCATTTTAACCCTGGGCTCCGCGGCCGGAGACGTCGCGTTTTATGACGACGTGCCGATGGTGCCCGTGTTTATTGTTTTTGTGTCACTTGCCTTGCTCTACCGACTGGTGATGTGGCTGATGTCTAAAAGTGAAAAGCTGGAAGACCTGTTCGAAGGGAAGCCGGTCGTTATCATTGAAGAGGGGCAACTGGCCTGGGAAAAAGTGCAAAGCGCGAATATGACGGAGTTTGAGTTCTTTATGGAGCTACGTCTCAACAGCGTTGAACAACTGGGCCAGGTCCGACTGGCTATTATGGAAACCAATGGGCAGATCAGCGTCTATTACTACCCCGATGACGAGGTCAAGCCCGGGCTGTGTATCTTGCCGGATATGCTGATTGACCGTTTTAATACCGTACCTGAGAGCGGGCAGTATGCCTGCATAAAGTGTAGCCATGTCGTGTCCATGCAGGCAGGCGATCATATGTTATGCCCGCGCTGTACCAATCCAGAATGGACGAAGGTTAGTCGGGCCAAACGGCTCGCCTGACAGCCAATTTGTCGGTTTTGTGACAGGGCGGTGGTAGATTGTATTGTGTGACCTGCGCCACATTTCCAGGGTCATAAGTTTTAGACATTGCGGCGCGTGTCACTGAATGATAAAACCGATATCCACAGTTATAACTTATTGCTTTAAGCGTGGTGAGGGGAAATGGCTCAGGTCTTTAATTTCAGTTCAGGTCCGGCAATGTTACCGGCAGAGGTACTTAAGCAAGCTCAGCAAGAGCTGGTTGACTGGCAGGGTCTCGGTACGTCGGTGATGGAGATTAGCCACCGTGGTAAAGAGTTTATCCAGGTGGCGGAAGAGGCAGAAAAGGATTTTCGCGATCTGCTGAATATTCCCTCGAACTACAAAGTATTGTTCTGCCACGGCGGGGGACGCGGTCAATTTGCTGGCGTTCCGCTGAATATTCTCGGTGACAAAACCACGGCAGATTACGTGGATGCGGGCTACTGGGCGGCAAGCGCAGTAAAAGAAGCGCACAAATACTGTACGCCGAACGTTATCGACGCCAAAGTCACCGTCGACGGACTGCGCGCTGTGAAGCCAATGCGCGAATGGCAGCTTTCTGATAACGCCGCGTATCTGCACTACTGCCCGAATGAAACCATCGACGGTATTGCCATTGATAAGACCCCGGACTTCGGTAAAGATGTTGTCGTTGCCGCCGATTTCTCCTCCACTATCCTTTCCGCGCCGCTCGATATCAGCCGCTTCGGTGTTATCTACGCTGGCGCGCAGAAGAACATCGGCCCGGCGGGTTTGACTATCGTCATCGTACGTGAGGATCTATTGGGTAAAGCCCATACAGCTTGCCCATCCATTCTGGACTACACCGTGTTGAACGATAACGACTCTATGTTCAACACCCCGCCAACCTTTGCCTGGTATCTCTCCGGTCTGGTCTTCAAGTGGCTGAAGCAAAATGGCGGTGTGGCGCAGATGGATAAGATCAATCAGCAGAAAGCTGAACTGCTTTATGGCACCATCGATAAGAGCGACTTTTACCGCAACGATGTGGCTAAAGCCAACCGCTCCCGCATGAACGTCCCGTTCCAGCTGGCGGATAGCAATCTGGATAAAGTGTTCCTGGAAGAGTCCTTCGCTGCGGGTCTGCATGCGTTGAAAGGCCACCGCGTCGTTGGCGGAATGCGCGCCTCTATTTATAACGCGATGCCGCTGGAAGGCGTGAAGGCCCTGACCGATTTCATGATCGACTTCGAACGTCGTCACGGTTAATCGCGCTGTTTTCACCCCCGCAGCATCGCTGCGGGGTTTTTATTATGTTGAGTTGAGAGTTAAGTTTCATGGAATCCCTGACGTTACAACCAATCGCGCGAGTAGACGGCACCATCAATCTGCCGGGTTCAAAGAGTGTTTCGAACCGCGCCCTGTTGCTGGCAGCGCTGGCAAATGGCACGACAGTCCTGACCAACCTGCTGGATAGCGATGACGTACGTCATATGCTCAATGCGTTACAAGCGTTGGGCGTTCACTACACGCTCTCTGACGATCGAACCCGTTGTGAAGTTACTGGCAACGGTGGGGCGCTGCGCGCAGCCGAAGAGCTCGAGTTGTTCCTGGGTAACGCCGGCACCGCTATGCGCCCCCTGGCCGCAGCCCTGTGTCTGGGTAACAGCAATATTGTGCTGACGGGCGAACCGCGTATGAAAGAGCGTCCGATTGGTCATCTGGTGGATGCCCTGCGTCAGGGCGGCGCGAAAATTGACTATCTGGAGCAGGAAAACTATCCACCACTGCGCCTGCGCGGAGGCTTCACCGGCGGTCATGTTGAGGTAGATGGCAGCGTTTCCAGCCAGTTCTTAACCGCGCTGCTGATGACCGCGCCGCTGGCACCGCAGGACACCGTGATTACCATCAAAGGCGATCTGGTCTCTAAGCCCTATATCGATATCACGCTGCATCTGATGCAAACTTTCGGCATCGAGGTGGAAAACCACGCTTATCAGCGCTTCGTAGTGCGCGGTGCACAGCAGTATCAATCTCCGGGCCACTATCTTGTTGAAGGCGACGCCTCTTCCGCCTCCTATTTCCTGGCCGCGGGGGCGATTAAGGGCGGCACCGTTAAAGTAACCGGCATCGGCCGTAATAGTGTGCAAGGCGATATCCGCTTTGCAGACGTTCTGGAGAAGATGGGCGCCACGGTGACCTGGGGGGAGGACTTCATCTCCTGTACGCGTGGCGAACTCAACGCCATCGACATGGACATGAACCATATCCCGGATGCGGCGATGACCATTGCGACGGCAGCGCTTTTCGCAAAAGGGACCACCACGCTGCGTAACATCTATAACTGGCGTGTGAAAGAGACCGACCGTCTGTTTGCAATGGCAACCGAACTGCGCAAAGTGGGCGCAGAGGTAGAAGAGGGCGAAGACTACATCCGCGTCACACCGCCGGCACAACTGCAGGTGGCTGAAATCGGCACCTATAACGATCACCGCATGGCGATGTGTTTCTCGCTGGTGGCGCTCTCGGATACCCCGGTGACCATTCTCGATCCGAAATGTACCGCGAAAACCTTCCCGGACTACTTCGAACAGCTGGCGCGCATCAGTACGCTGGCGTAATCATCCTTTGCCGCATCATCGGATGCGGCATTTCCTTACGTTTCCTGACCCACACTCCCGCGCATTTCTTCTACACTCTGCTTCATTAATTTCGTTATTTGCACGCAAAGGTAACAGTTGCGCAAGATGACGCGTATAATGCGCGGCGTTTATATGAACGGTATGCCTTATTTAAGGAGAAAACGATGACGGCAGTTGCCCCGGTAATCACCATTGATGGGCCAAGTGGCGCAGGGAAAGGTACGCTGTGCAAAGCAATGGCGGAAGCATTGCAATGGCATCTTTTAGATTCGGGAGCAATCTATCGCGTACTGGCTTTGGCTGCGCTGCACCACCATGTGGATGTCGCGTCTGAAGAGGCACTGGTCCCGCTGGCTGCGCATCTGGATGTTCGTTTTGTCTCGACCGACGGCAACCTTGAAGTCATTCTCGAAGGTGAAGACGTGAGCGGTGAAATCCGCACCCAGGAAGTGGCCAATGCGGCTTCGCAGGTTGCCGCCTTCCCGCGCGTACGTGAAGCCTTGTTACGACGCCAGCGTGCATTCCGTGAAACACCCGGTTTGATCGCCGACGGTCGCGACATGGGAACCGTGGTTTTCCCTGATGCGCCTGTGAAAATTTTCCTTGATGCCTCATCGGAAGAGCGAGCGCAACGCCGCATGCTTCAGTTGCAGGAGAAGGGGTTTAGTGTTAACTTTGATCGCCTTTTATCCGAGATAAAAGAACGTGATGACCGCGATCGTAACCGCGCCGTCGCGCCACTTGTTCCTGCAGAAGATGCGTTAGTGCTGGACTCTACCAGTTTAACTATTGAGCAAGTGATTGAAAAAGCGCTACAATATGCGCGCCAGAAATTGGCTCTCGCGTAATCGCGACCGATTTAGTAGTACCCCCGCTGCAATGGATTGACGGCGGGTATGTGAAACAACCCCATCCGGCACGGAGCCAGGTGGACGTTAATATTAACCTGAAGATTAAACATGACTGAATCTTTTGCTCAACTATTTGAAGAATCCTTAAAAACAATCGAAACCCGTCCGGGTTCCATCGTTCGCGGTGTTGTTGTTGCTATCGACAAAGACGTAGTACTGGTTGACGCCGGTCTGAAATCTGAGTCCGCCATTCCGGCTGAGCAGTTCAAAAACGCCCAGGGCGAGCTGGAAATCCAGGTCGGTGACGAAGTTGACGTTGCACTGGACGCAGTAGAAGACGGCTTCGGCGAAACCCTGCTGTCTCGTGAGAAAGCTAAACGTCACGAAGCATGGATCACCCTGGAAAAAGCTTACGAAGAAGCTGAAACTGTGGTCGGTGTTATCAACGGCAAAGTTAAAGGTGGCTTCACTGTTGAGCTGAATGGTATTCGTGCGTTCCTGCCAGGTTCACTGGTAGACGTTCGTCCAGTCCGTGACACCCTGCACCTCGAAGGCAAAGAGCTTGAGTTCAAAGTAATCAAGCTGGACCAGAAGCGTAACAACGTTGTTGTATCCCGTCGTGCCGTTATCGAATCCGAAAACAGCGCAGAACGCGATCAGCTGCTGGAAAACCTGCAGGAAGGCATGGAAGTCAAAGGTATCGTTAAGAACCTCACTGACTACGGCGCATTCGTTGACCTGGGCGGCGTTGATGGCCTGCTGCACATCACCGACATGGCGTGGAAACGCGTTAAGCACCCAAGCGAAATCGTGAACGTGGGCGACGAAATCACTGTTAAAGTGCTGAAGTTCGACCGCGAGCGTACTCGTGTATCCCTCGGCCTGAAACAGCTGGGCGAAGATCCATGGGTAGCTATCGCTAAGCGTTACCCAGAAGGTACTAAACTGACTGGTCGCGTTACCAACCTGACCGACTACGGCTGCTTCGTTGAAATCGAAGAAGGCGTTGAAGGCCTGGTGCACGTTTCCGAAATGGACTGGACCAACAAAAACATCCACCCATCCAAAGTTGTTAACGTTGGTGATGTAGTGGAAGTGATGGTTCTGGATATCGACGAAGAACGTCGTCGTATCTCCCTGGGCCTGAAGCAGTGCAAAAACAACCCGTGGCAGCAGTTCGCGGAAACCCACAACAAGGGTGACCGTGTTGAAGGTAAAATCAAGTCTATCACTGACTTCGGTATCTTCATCGGCCTGGACGGCGGCATCGATGGCCTGGTTCACCTGTCTGACATCTCCTGGAACGTTGCAGGCGAAGAAGCAGTACGTGAATTCAAGAAAGGCGACGAAATCGCTGCAGTTGTTCTGCAGGTTGACGCAGAACGTGAGCGTATCTCCCTGGGCGTTAAGCAGCTGGCAGAAGATCCGTTCAACAACTGGGTTGCACTGAACAAGAAAGGCGCAATCGTAAACGGTAAAGTAACTGCAGTTGACGCTAAAGGCGCAACCGTAGAACTGGCTGACGGCGTTGAAGGTTACCTGCGCGCTTCCGAAGCTTCCCGTGACCGCGTTGAAGATGCAACTCTGGTTCTGAGCGTTGGCGATGACGTTGAAGCTAAGTTCACCGGTGTTGACCGTAAGAACCGTGCAATCAGCCTGTCTGTTCGTGCTAAAGACGAAGCTGATGAGAAAGATGCAATCGCAACTGTTAACAAACAGGAAGATGCAAACTTCTCTAACAACGCAATGGCTGAAGCTTTCAAAGCAGCTAAAGGCGAGTAATTCAAGTAATCCGATTCCTTTGAGCTATAACGCAGTTACGGCTCTAAGGATAACGAGTCTACTTGACAGATTGCAGGATTCGTCCTGTAATCAATAACAAAGGGCGGCTACGGCCGCCCTTGTTTAATAAGCTGTTCAGCTAATAGGTTTGAAGGAACCGGAGGAATCATGACCAAGTCAGAATTGATCGAAAGACTTGCCAGCCAGCAATCACACATCCCTGCAAAAGCTGTCGAAGATGCAGTGAAAGAGATGCTTGAGCATATGGCCTCGACTCTGGCACAGGGCGAGCGCATTGAAATCCGCGGTTTCGGAAGTTTTTCACTGCACTATCGTGCACCACGCACCGGGCGTAACCCGAAGACTGGCGATAAAGTAGAGCTGGAAGGTAAATACGTTCCGCACTTCAAGCCGGGTAAAGAATTGCGCGATCGCGCCAATATTTATGGCGACTGATTCTGCCCTGCTGGCGTGAATGAGTTGTTGAAGAAAAGCACCTGCGGGTGCTTTTTTTCGTCTTAAATTCCTCTTCCTGAAAGAACCGCGCAATTTTTAGTGCAACCTTGCAATCATCTTGAAAACTTTTCGTACGCGCTTCCTTATTCATCTTAAGCCATATGACCAGGACTGAATGACCGGGCACACTCCCTGCTAACAGGGAGGTGGAAATGAGTCTGACTGGACTATCAACATGCGTCATCCTGGCGATCGTGCCATTGCTATGGCTGCCTGCGTTGCCAGATTTACATGTTATTCAGGCTATCGCCTTCGCAGGGGCCATCGGTGCCTGGTGTCGCTGTCGGCCTGTGCGGTTGACCGGCTTCTGGCTTCTCTTTATGGCCTGGGGGCTGCTTGCCGGGCAGGCGATAGTCTGGCCGATGACCCACCTGACCAAAGGCCGGCAGGAGGCCGAGGTCATTCTTACCGCCAGCGATGGTGACACTACGCACCGGGCGAAAATTATCCGCATCAATGGTCAACGCCTTTCACCTGCCGTCGGGGTGAAGCTCTATGGTCAGGCGCTTCCCCAGGCCGGGTGTGCAGGGCAACGCTGGCGCATGACGCTCGCCTTGCGTCCAGTGCATGGACAGCTCAATGAAGGGGGTTTTGACGCGCAGCGCCATGCCCTGTCACAACATTTACCGTTGACCGGGCGTTTCGCGCACGCCCAACTGCTGGATGCCCGCTGCAGTCTGCGTGCCCGCTATCTCGCCTCTCTGAGTGCGACGCTGGAGCCATATCAATGGGGAGCCGTCATGCTGGGATTAGGGATGGGGGAGCGGCTGACGGTCAAGCCAGAAGTAAATGACCTGATGCGGGAAACCGGTACATCCCATCTGATGGCGATTTCAGGATTACATATTGCGCTGGCCGCATCAGCTCTCTGGCTTTTGGTGCGTGCTTTCCAGTTTTTTATCCCTGTACATCGAATAGGCTGGCGAAGCCCGCTAGTTGCCGGTTTTTGCTTTGCTACATTTTACGCGGGGCTGACCGGTATGCAGCCTCCTGCGCTGCGTACCGTGGTATCGCTGGCGGTTTGCCTCGCCTTACAACTCAGCGGGCGACGCTGGTCATCATGGCAGGTATGGCGGGTTTGCATAGCCGCGATCCTGTTTGTCGATCCGCTGGCTGTGCTCTCTCATAGCCTGCTGCTTTCCGCCTTTGCGGTAGCGGCGCTTATCTTCTGGTTTCAGTGGTTGCCCGTGACGAATAGGAGGTTACCCCGGGGAGTGCAGCCCATTGCGAACTTGCTGCATCTACAGTTGGGAATGCTGTTTTTACTACTGCCCCTGCAGGTTGCGTTGTTTCATGGTTTCAGCCTTTCTTCGCTGGCGGCGAATCTGGTTGCCGTACCGCTGGTCACTTTTGTGGCGGTACCGCTCATTTTGCTGGGAATGTTTTGCCATCTTGTGGCCCTGAGCATGGTTGAAAATGGGCTGTGGATGGCCACTGATGCCGTACTTGATCTGCTGTTCAGGTTTTTGAAAATTCTGCCCAATGGCTGGATTGGGGTAGACAATCGGTGGACCGGGCTGGCACTCCTTCCCTGGCTTGCGCTTATCGGCTGGCGGATGCGCGTCTGGAAGAGCTCGCCGGTACTCGGTCTGGTGGTCATCATTGTGTTCACGTTCCCGTTTTGGCGAGCCAGGCACGATAACAGCTGGGCACTGCATATGTTGGATGTTGGACAGGGGCTGGCTATGGTCATTGAACGTCAGGGCAGGGCGGTGCTTTATGACACAGGCCCAGCGTGGCCGGGGGGAGACAGCGCTCAACTGCACATTATTCCCTGGCTACGCTGGCATCATTTATATCCTGACGGCGTTATTCTCAGTCACGATCATCTGGATCACGCCGGAGGCCTGAACACTTTGCGCAAAACCTGGCCAGATATGTGGGTTCGTAGTCCGCTGCGTCAGGAAGACCATATGCCCTGTTTTCGCGGTGAACGCTGGCAATGGCAGGGGCTGACCTTTACCGCACACTGGCCTGTCGATGCCGTTCGCTGGCGCGGAAATAATCGCTCCTGCGTGGTGAAAGTGGATGACGGGGTACACAGCGTATTATTAACAGGCGATATTGAAGCTGAGGCGGAAAAGGCGATGCTGAGTCACCACTGGCAATATCTTCCGTCTACACTTATCCAGGTGCCTCACCACGGGAGCAATACCTCCTCAACGCTGCCTTTGATACAGCGCGTTAATGGGCATATCGCACTGGTCTCTGCTTCACGATTTAACGCCTGGCGCTTGCCGTCGGTGAAAGTGGCAAATCGCTATCGTAAGGAGGGTTATCAGTGGGTCACTACGCCCCAGAGCGGGCAAATCACGGTGACGTTTACACCGCAAGCGTGGCAAATCCAACGTTTACGATATCAATATTTCCGTCGTTGGTATCATCAGTGGTTTGGCGTGCCCGGCGATAACGGGTAGAATATGCGGCTATTTCAACAAATGCTGGTTTTATGAATGCATAACGATAAAGATCTCTCCACGTGGCAGACCTTCCGCCGTCTCTGGCCGATGATTGCACCTTTCAAGCCTGGTCTGATCGTGGCAGCCGTCGCGTTAATTCTCAACGCTGCCAGCGATACTTTCATGCTATCGCTTCTCAAGCCACTGTTGGACGAGGGTTTTGGTAAAACGGATCGCTCTGTGCTGCTGTGGATGCCTTTGGTGGTTATCGGCCTGATGGTCATGCGTGGTATCACCAGCTATGTCTCTAGCTACTGCATCTCCTGGGTGTCAGGAAAAGTGGTAATGACGATGCGCCGCCGTCTGTTCAGCCACATGATGGGCATGCCGGTCTCCTTCTTCGACAAGCAGTCCACCGGGACGCTGTTGTCGCGCATTACCTACGACTCAGAACAGGTTGCCTCTTCCTCTTCCGGCGCGCTGATTACCGTGGTGCGTGAAGGCGCGTCGATTATCGGCCTGTTCATCATGATGTTTTACTACAGCTGGCAGCTGTCGCTGATACTCATCGTACTCGCCCCGGTTGTCTCTATCGCCATTCGCGTCGTCTCCAAACGTTTCCGCAATATCAGTAAAAATATGCAGAACACCATGGGACAAGTGACCACCAGCGCAGAGCAGATGCTGAAAGGCCACAAAGAGGTGCTGATCTTCGGCGGTCAGGAAGTTGAAACCAAACGCTTCGATAAGGTCAGCAACAAAATGCGTACCCAGGGGATGAAAATGGTTTCCGCTTCATCCATCTCCGATCCAATCATTCAGCTGATTGCCTCCCTTGCCCTGGCGTTTGTACTGTATGCTGCGAGCTTCCCAAGCGTGATGGAAACCCTGACGGCCGGTACGATTACCGTTGTCTTCTCGTCAATGATTGCCCTGATGCGCCCGCTCAAATCGCTGACTAACGTCAACGCGCAGTTCCAGCGCGGTATGGCAGCCTGCCAGACGCTGTTCAGTATCCTCGATTCAGAGCAGGAGAAAGACGAAGGGACGCGCGTGATTGAGCGTGCAAAAGGCAATGTCCAGTTCCGCAACGTCACCTTTACCTACCCGGGCCGTGAAGCGCCTGCGCTGCGTAATATCAATCTGGATATTCCGGAAGGTAAAACCGTGGCACTGGTTGGCCGGTCTGGTTCGGGTAAATCGACCATCGCTAGTCTGATGACCCGTTTTTACGATATCGATGAGGGTGAGATTTTACTCGATGGGCACGATTTGCGGGAATATACCCTGCAGTCGCTGCGTAACCAGGTTGCGCTGGTTTCTCAGAACGTCCACCTGTTCAATGATACCGTTGCCAATAACATCGCCTATGCCCGTACAGAAGAGTACAGCCGCGAGCAGATCGAAAACGCTGCCCGTATGGCCTATGCGATGGACTTTATCAATAAGATGGATAACGGTCTTGATACCGTTATTGGTGAAAACGGCGTGCTGCTCTCCGGCGGTCAGCGTCAACGTATCGCGATTGCCCGCGCGCTGCTGCGTGATAGCCCGATACTGATTCTCGACGAAGCCACCTCTGCGCTCGATACCGAGTCAGAGCGTGCCATTCAGTCGGCACTGGATGAGCTGCAGAAAAACCGTACCTCGCTGGTGATTGCGCACCGTCTCTCTACCATCGAACAGGCCGATGAGATTGTGGTGGTGGAAGATGGCGTCATTGTTGAGCGCGGCAGCCATGCCGATCTGCTTGAACAACGCGGTGTCTATGCTCAGCTTCATAAGATGCAGTTTGGCGCATGATTGCCCGCATCTGGTCCGGTGAGTCACCCCTGTGGCTGTTGCTGTTACCGCTCTCCTGGCTGTATGGCCTGGTGAGCGGTCTCATACGCCTCAGCTACAGGTTGGGCCTGAAAAAAGCATGGCGTGCTCCCGTGCCCGTTGTGGTCGTTGGAAATCTTACCGCCGGTGGCAACGGCAAAACGCCGGTTGTTATCTGGCTGGTAGAGCAGTTAACGCGTCAGGGGATTCGCGTGGGCGTTGTCTCACGGGGTTATGGCGGCAAAGCGGCTAGCTATCCTCTGGTGCTTAATGCGCAGACAACGACAGCAGAAGCTGGCGATGAACCGGTATTAATCTTCCAGCGTACCGGAGTGCCGGTGGCGGTGTCCCCGGTACGCAGCGAAGCCGTACAGGCGCTGCTGGAATATGCTCCGGTACAGCTGGTCATTACGGATGACGGTCTGCAGCACTACGCGCTGGCGCGTGATAAAGAGATAGTGGTCGTGGACGGTGTCCGTCGTTTTGGGAATGGCTGGTGGTTGCCTGCCGGGCCGATGCGCGAGCGGGCTTCCCGTTTAGATTCCGTCGATGCGATCATCGTCAATGGCGGCGCGGCCCAGGCGGGTGAGATCCCGATGCGGCTGCAGCCGGGGCTGGCAGTTAATCTGCTCAGCGGTGAACGTCGTAACGTGGCTGAACTCCCGGGCCTGGTTGCGATGGCGGGCATTGGCCATCCGCCGCGCTTCTTCGCCACCCTGGAGCAGTGCGGCGCCACGCTGGTAAAAAAAATCCCGCTGGCTGACCATCAGGCAGTGAGCCAGCAGCAGGTTGCGGCGATGACCACTTCGGGCCAGACATTAATCATGACCGAAAAAGACGCTGTAAAATGTCGCCCCTTTGCGCGTGATAACTGGTGGTATTTGCCTGTCGATGCAGAGTTAGAGGGCGAGCGCCCTGAAAAACTGCTTCTGGAACTGATCGCCCTCGCGCGCCAGGCTAATGAGGTCGCCACCGCGCATTAACTGACAGGACACGCTATGGCTCTCCCCTGGCTTACGCTTTCAGCTGCACGTCATCTTCATCTTTCTGCCCAGGGGCTGCTAAAAAAGCCTCGCCGCCGCGCAAAGCCTACGGACATCCTTCCTGCCATTCAACGCATGTCGTTGCTGCAAATCGATACCATCAATATTGTCGCCCGCAGCCCTTACCTAGTGCTCTTCAGTCGTCTTGGTGCGTATTCGCCTGAGTGGCTTGATAACGCCCTCAGTAACGGCGAACTGATGGAGTACTGGGCCCATGAGGCCTGCTTTCTGCCGCGCAGTGATTTTGCCCTGGTGCGCCATCGCATGCGCGCTCCGGACAAGATGGGCTGGAAATACCGTAAAGAGTGGATGGAACAACACGCCCAGGAAATTAAAGCGCTGACAGAGCATATCCAGCAAAACGGCCCGGTCCGTTCCGCTGACTTTGAACATCCGCGTAAAGGTGCTAGCGGCTGGTGGGAGTGGAAGCCCCATAAACGCCATCTCGAAGGACTCTTTACCGCCGGGGAAGTGATGGTGATCGCGCGGCGGAATTTCCAGCGGGTCTACGATTTGACCCACCGGATGATGCCGCACTGGGACGATGAGCGGGATATGCTCTCTCAGAGCGCGGCTGAAGCTATCATGCTGGAAAACAGCGCCCGCAGTCTGGGCATTTTTCGCCCGCAATGGCTGGCCGATTATTATCGGCTGCGCCAGCCAGCCCTGGCGCCCCTTTTGCAGGAGTGGCAGGCGCAACGGCGGATCATTCCCGTGGAGGTAGAGTCGTTAGGCGCAATGTGGCTGCACAGCGATCTGCTACCTGAACTGGAACTCGCGCTGGCGGGAAAACTGACAGCAACCCGCAGTGCGGTTTTATCCCCCTTTGACCCGGTAGTATGGGACCGCAAACGCGCCGAACAGTTTTTTGATTTTAGCTATCGGCTGGAGTGTTATACCCCGGCTCCCAAACGCCAGTATGGCTATTTTGTCCTGCCCTTGCTGCATAAAGGGCAACTGGTGGGGCGAATGGATGCCAAAATGCACCGTAAAGCTGGCGAGCTTGAGATTATTTCTCTCTATCTGGAAGAGGGGACGCGAGTCACCGCCGGGCTGGTGAAGGGGCTGCACGCCGCAATAACCGAATTTGCTGCCTGGCAGGGCGCAACGCGCGTTCGGCTGGGTCAACTGCCGCACGGTCTGTTTGCTACCTGTCGAAGTGGCTGGGAAATAGACGCGGTCTGAAAAAGGAATATGGTAAGCTTTAGCCATAACCTATACGGAGGAATCATGGATCACCGTTTACTTGAAATCATTGCCTGCCCGGTGTGCAACGGCAAACTCTATTACAGCCAGGATAAGCAGGAACTTATCTGTAAAGTGGATAGCCTGGCGTTCCCTCTGCGTGACGGGATCCCTGTCCTGCTGGAAACCGAAGCCCGCGCGCTGGCGGCAGAAGAGAGCAAACCATGAGTTTTGTGGTCATCATTCCTGCGCGTTTTGCCTCCACCCGTCTGCCGGGTAAACCGCTGGTCGATATCAATGGCAAACCCATGATTGTGCATGTCCTTGAGCGTGCGCGGGAATCGGGTGCCGAGCGTGTGATCGTGGCAACCGATCATGAAGAGGTGGCTCGTGCGGTGGAAGCCGCCGGGGGCGAAGTGTGCATGACCCGTGCCGATCACCAGTCCGGTACCGAACGTCTGGCCGAGGTGGTTGAGAAGTGCGGTTTTAGCGACGACACGGTCATTGTTAACGTCCAGGGCGATGAGCCCATGATCCCGGCGGTGATTATCCGTCAGGTCGCGGAAAATCTGGCGCAGCGTCAGGTGGGAATGGCCACGCTGGCGGTGCCCATTCACAGTGCGGAAGAGGCATTTAACCCTAACGCCGTAAAAGTGGTGATGGATGCCGAAGGCTACGCGCTCTACTTCTCCCGCGCGACCATTCCATGGGATCGCGACCGTTTTGCCGCTTCGCGCGAAACCGTGGGCGATACTTTTCTCCGTCATCTGGGGATCTACGGCTACCGCGCCGGGTTTATCCGCCGCTATGTGACCTGGGCTCCGAGCCCGCTGGAGCAGATCGAATTGCTTGAGCAGCTGCGCGTGCTCTGGTACGGCGAGAAGATCCATGTCGCCGTGGCCGAACAGGTGCCCGGGACAGGAGTTGATACCCAGGAAGATCTTGAGCGCGTTCGCGCAGAGTTACGCTAATCCCGCCCATCCCCTCCGTCGAGGGGATTTTTTCGCTTCATTTGATGAAATCTTTTCCCGGATTGATCTCAGAAGGGTGACATCCGTCGTCCGCGCGCTCATTATAAAAGCAGTAGTCTTGATGGGGGTAATCTCAAATGGAACAGCTGCGAGTGGAGCTCAGCCATCTGCTGGGAGAAAAATTGAGCCGCGTGGAGTGTGTCCACGAAAAGGCCGATACCACGCTCTGGTCTCTGTATGACAGCCAGGGTAATCCGCTGCCGCTACTGGCCAGAAGTTTCTCCTCCCCGGGCGTTGCCCGGCAGCTGGCGTGGAAGATCTCCATGCTGGCGCGCAGCGGTACCGTGCGCATGCCCACGGTTTACGGTGTCATGACCCACGAGGATCATCCCGGCCCGGATGTATTACTGATTGAACGTCTGCGCGGGGTCTCTGTTGAAGCCCCGGCGCGCACGCCGGATCGCTGGGAACAACTTAAAGATCAGATCGTCGAGGCGCTGCTCTCCTGGCATCGACACGATAGTGGCGGGCTGGTCGGCCCGGTCGACAGCACTCAGGAAAACCTCTGGCCGCTCTGGTATCGCCAGCGCGTTGAAGTCCTTTGGGGAACACTGAATCAGTATCAGAACACCGGATTAACGATGCAGGACAGGCGGATCCTGTTTCGTACCCGGCAGTGTCTGCCCGCACTTTTCGAAGGTTTCAACGACAACAGCGTTCTGATTCACGGCAACTTTACGCTGCGTAGCATGCTTAAAGATCCACGTAGCGATCAGTTGCTGGCGATGGTGGGGCCGGGGGTTATGCTTTGGGCACCGCGCGAGTACGAGCTGTTTCGTCTGAGCGACAGCGGCCTGGCAGAAGGATTGCTCTGGCACTACCTACAGCGCGCGCCCGTGTCCGAATCCTTCCTCTGGCGTCGTTGGCTTTATATGTTGTGGGATGAAGTGGCACAGCTGGTGAATACCGGCCGTTTCAGCCGTGCCAACTTCGATCTGGCCTCTAAATCACTGCTCCCCTGGCTCGTCTGAAGCACCTTTCAGCCATTGCCAGATTCGGCCCAGCGTCTCATACGCTACGCGATCGCTGTGCATTAACCAGACTGGAGAGGGGATGACCTTCTCCCAGGGGTTGAGCGGGGCGTTGATCGCCAACTGGTTTGCCGGCGCAGGTAGCGGATGCAGCCCCACATGCCTGAAGAAAATCACCGCACGTGGCAGATGTGACGCGGAGGTCACCAGCAAGAAGGGCGCATCGCCAATCGCCTTCTTGACCGCTGCCGCCTCTTCTTCCGTATCTTTCGGGCTATCGAGTGTGATGATCTCGCTTCGCGGTACTCCCAGTGATTCTGCTACGCGTGCACCCGCTTCGGCCGTGCTTACCGGGTTCGTCTTCGCTGCCGCGCCGGTGAAGATCAACTTCGATCCGGGGTTCGCCCGCCACAGGCGAATACCTTCGTTAAGCCGCGGCAGGCTATTGTTAATCAGGTTAGAGCTGGGTGCCCACTGGGGATCCCAGGTATAGCCGCCCCCCAGAATCACAATGTAGGCCACTTTCTGTGTATTCTGCCAGGTAGGATAGCGCTCCTCTATGGGTCGCAAGAGCCCATCGGCAACTGGCTGCAGGCTTAACAGCAACAAGGCCAGCCAACCGACGGTGGTCAAAATTTTTCCCGCTTTCTGAAACCGGCTGAACCACAGCAACGCCAGCCCCAGCGCGATAATCAACAGCAGCAGCGGCAGCGGCAACATCATGCCGCCAAGGTATTTCTTCAGTGTAAAAAGCATCCTTTTTGGTTCCTTTTTTAACCATATAGCAGGCTAATACCGGTGATATTACACCAGAGAGGTTCATTCTCCGCGCGGGTGTGACAAAATAGCGGTTTTGCAGTTAGCGAGTGGAACTCTCCCAATGCGGGATCGCAATTTTGATGACATCGCGGAAAAGTTTTCGCGCAATATTTACGGCACCACGAAAGGGCAGTTACGTCAGACGATCCTCTGGCAGGATCTGGACAACATTCTTGCCGAAGCGGGTGACCGTACGTTGCGTGTACTCGATGCTGGTGGCGGGGAGGGGCAGACTGCCATTTTGATGGCGCAGCGTGGTCACCACGTCACACTTTGCGATCTCTCTTCTGAAATGGTTGCGCGTGCACAACGGGCCGCAGAAGAGAAAGGTGTGAGCGAGAACATGCATTTTATACATTGCG
Organism: Leclercia sp. UBA2479; assembly: GCF_002341985.1. Lineage (NCBI taxonomy): Bacteria > Pseudomonadati > Pseudomonadota > Gammaproteobacteria > Enterobacterales > Enterobacteriaceae > Leclercia > Leclercia sp. UBA2479. The sequence continues at coordinate 34,426 of NZ_DDPB01000002.1, forward strand.
CCGCTCAGGACATCCCGCAGCATTTGGAAACGCAGGTTGATCTGATATTGTTCCATGCTGTGCTGGAATGGGTGGCTGAGCCGCAGGCGGTGTTAAAAACGCTGTGGTCGATGTTGTCGCCTGGCGGTACGTTATCGCTGATGTTTTACAACGCCAATGGCCTGCTGATGCGTAACGTACTGGTGGGCAATTTCGGCTATGTGCAGCAGGGTATGTACAAAAAGAAACGGCGCACGCTTTCGCCGGATTTCCCCCGTGAACCGCAGCAGGTCTATGGCTGGCTGGAGGAGATTGGCTGGGAGATCACCGGTAAAACAGGCGTGAGGGTGTTTCATGATTATCTGCGTGATAAACAAAAACAGCATGACTGTTTAGACGCCTTAACAGAAATTGAAACGCGGTATTGTCGCCAGGAGCCTTACTTAAGCCTTGGCCGCTATATTCACGTCACCGCGCGCAAGCCGCAGATGCAAGGATAATCTATGAGTGAATTTTCCCAGACAGTCCCCGAACTGGTTGCCTGGGCCAGGAAAAACGATTTCTCCATCTCGCTGCCGGTAGACCGACTCTCTTTCCTGCTGGCGGTTGCCACGCTGAATGGCGAACGGCTGGATGGTGAAATGAGTGAGGGTGAACTGGTGGATGCGTTCCGCCATGTCAGTGATGCGTTTGAGCAAACCAGCGAAACCATTAGCGTGCGTGCCAACAACGCAATTAACGATATGGTGCGTCAACGTCTGCTGAACCGCTTTACCAGCGAGCTGGCGGAAGGCAATGCCATCTATCGTCTGACCCCGCTCGGTATTGGTATCACCGATTACTATATTCGCCAGCGTGAATTCTCGACCCTGCGTCTCTCTATGCAGCTGTCGATTGTGGCCGGCGAGCTGAAGCGCGCGGCCGATGCGGCGGATGAAGGTGGCGATGAGTTCCACTGGCATCGTAATGTTTACGCCCCGCTGAAATACTCGGTGGCCGAGATTTTTGACAGTATCGACCTTACCCAGCGCCTGATGGACGAACAGCAGCAGCTGGTGAAAGACGATATTGCCCAGTTGCTGAACAAAGACTGGCGTGCGGCCATCTCCAGCTGTGAACTTTTACTATCAGAAACCTCCGGTACGCTGCGGGAACTGCAGGATACGCTCGAAGCGGCAGGGGACAAACTGCAGGCAAATCTGCTGCGCATCCAGGATGCGACCCTGTCCCACGACGATCTTCACTTTGTCGATCGTCTGGTCTTCGATCTACAAAGCAAGCTCGACCGTATTATCAGCTGGGGTCAGCAGGCTATCGATCTGTGGATCGGCTACGATCGCCACGTGCATAAGTTCATCCGTACCGCAATCGATATGGATAAAAACCGCGTCTTCGCTCAGCGCCTGCGCCAGTCCGTACAGAACTATTTTGATGCCCCCTGGGCATTGACCTACGCCAGCGCTGACCGTCTGCTGGATATGCGCGATGAAGAGATGGCTCTGCGCGACGAAGAGGTGACCGGGGAGCTGCCGCCCGATCTGGAATATGAAGAGTTCAACGAAATTCGTGAGCAGCTGGCAGCAATGATTGAAGAGCAGCTGGCGGTTTATAAAGCCAAACAAACGCCACTGGACCTCGGTCTGGTGGTGCGTGACTATCTTGCCCAATACCCGCGCGCGCGCCATTTCGATATTGCGCGCATCGTGGTCGACCAGGCCGTACGTCTGGGCGTCGCGCAAGCAGATTTCACCGGACTGCCGCCGAAGTGGCAGCCGATTAACGATTACGGAGCCAAGGTACAGGCGCATGTCATTGACAAATATTGAACAAGTGATGCCAGTTAAGCTGGCCCAGGCGCTGGCAAATCCGTTATTTCCTGCGCTGGACAGCCAGCTGCGTGCCGGCCGTCACATTGGCCTGGACGAGCTGGATAATCACGCCTTTTTGATGGATTTTCAGGAATACCTCGAAGAGTTTTACGCGCGTTATAACGTGGAGCTCATCCGTGCGCCAGAAGGATTCTTTTACCTGCGCCCACGCTCCACCACCCTCATTCCGCGTTCGGTCCTCTCCGAACTGGATATGATGGTCGGTAAGATCCTCTGTTATCTCTACCTCAGCCCGGAACGTCTGGCGAATGAAGGTATCTTCACCCAGCAGGAGCTGTATGACGAACTGCTGAATCTGGCCGAAGAGAACAAGCTGCTGAAGCTGGTGAACAACCGCTCGACGGGTTCGGATCTCGATCGTCAGAAATTACAGGAAAAAGTGCGTTCTTCTCTGAACCGCCTGCGCCGTCTTGGGATGGTCTGGTTTATGGGCCATGACAGCAGCAAGTTCCGCATCACTGAATCAGTGTTCCGCTTTGGTGCCGATGTGCGCACCGGCGACGATCCGCGTGAAGCACAGTTGCGCATGATCCGTGACGGTGAAGCGATGCCGGTGGAGAACCATCTGCAACTCAATGATGAGAACGAAGAGAACCAGCCGGATAGCGGGGAGGAAGAGTAATGATTGAACGCGGTAAGTTTCGCTCACTAACGCTGATTAACTGGAACGGCTTCTTTGCGCGTACCTTCGATCTGGATGAGCTGGTCACGACGCTCTCCGGTGGTAACGGGGCGGGTAAATCCACCACCATGGCGGCGTTTGTTACGGCGTTAATCCCGGATTTAACCCTGCTGCATTTCCGTAATACAACCGAAGCGGGTGCCACCAGCGGCTCTCGTGACAAGGGCCTGCACGGTAAGCTGAAGGCGGGCGTCTGTTATTCGGTGCTTGACGTGATTAACTCCCGCCACCAGCGCGTGGTGGTGGGTGTTCGTCTGCAACAGGTTGCCGGTCGCGATCGTAAAGTCGATATCAAACCCTTTGCCATTCAGGGCCTCCCGACCTCTATTCAGCCTACCGCACTGCTCACCGAGACCCTGAACGATCGTCAGGCCCGCGTCCTGAGTCTGCAGGAGCTGAAAGATAAGCTTGATGAGATCGAAGGCGTGCAGTTTAAACAGTTCAACTCCATTACCGACTACCACTCGTTAATGTTTGATCTGGGTATTGTGGCCCGTCGCCTGCGCTCAGCTTCCGATCGTAGCAAATACTACCGTCTGATTGAGGCCTCGCTTTACGGGGGGATCTCCAGCGCCATTACCCGCTCGCTGCGCGACTACCTGTTGCCAGAAAATAGCGGCGTGCGTAAAGCCTTCCAGGACATGGAAGCTGCCCTGCGCGAAAACCGCATGACGCTGGAAGCGATTCGCGTTACCCAGTCTGACCGCGATCTGTTTAAGCATCTGATCAGCGAAGCCACCAACTATGTGGCGGCAGACTACATGCGCCACGCCAACGAGCGTCGCATCCATCTGGATAAGGCCCTTGAGTACCGTCGCGAGCTCTTTACCTCGCGTAAACAGCTGGTGGCAGAACAGTACAAACACGTTGAGATGGCCCGCGAGCTGGGCGAGCACAACGGTGCCGAAGGGGATCTGGAAGCCGATTACCAGGCGGCCAGCGATCACCTGAACCTGGTGCAGACGGCCCTGCGTCAGCAAGAAAAAATTGAGCGTTACGAAGCGGATCTCGATGAGCTGCAAATTCGTCTGGAAGAGCAGAACGAAGTGGTGGCCGAAGCGGCCGACAAGCAGGAAGAGAACGAAGCCCGTGCCGAAGCAGCCGAACTGGAAGTGGATGAGCTGAAAAGCCAGCTCGCCGATTACCAGCAGGCGCTGGATGTTCAGCAGACCCGTGCCATTCAGTACACCCAGGCGCTGCAGGCGCTTGAACGGGCTAAAGCCCTCTGTCATTTGCCGGATCTGACGCCGGATAGCGCCGACGAATGGCTGGAAACCTTCCAGGCCAAAGAGCAGGAAGCCACCGAGAAACTGCTCAATCTCGAGCAGAAAATGAGTGTAGCCCAAACGGCGCACAGCCAGTTTGAACAGGCTTATCAGCTGGTGGTGGCTATTAATGGCCCGCTGGCGCGTAATGATGCCTGGGATGTGGCGCGTGAATTACTGCGTGACGGCGTCAATCAGCGCCACCAGGCAGAGCAGGTGCAGCCCCTGCGCATGCGTCTGACTGAGCTGGAACAGCGCCTGCGCGAGCAACAGGATGCTGAGCGTCTGCTGGCGGAGTTCTGTAAACGCCATGGCAAGCGCGTCGATATCGACGAGCTGGAATCGCTGCACCACGAGCTGGAGACCCGCATTGCCTCTCTCTCCGACACGGTATCCAGCGCCAGTGAACAGCGTATGACGCTGCGTCAGGAACAGGAACAGCTGCAATCGCGTATGCAGCGCTTGCAGCAAAGAGCACCGGTCTGGCTGGCCGCCCAGAGTAGCCTGAATCAGCTGAGCGAGCAGTGTGGCGAAGAATTTACCTCCAGTCAGGAGGTGACAGAATACTTGCAGCAGTTGCTTGAGCGTGAGCGTGAAGCGATTGTTGAGCGTGACGAAGTTGGCGCGCGTAAACGTGAAGTTGATGAAGAGATTGAACGCTTAAGCCAGCCGGGCGGTGCAGAAGATGCTCGTCTGAATACGCTGGCAGAGCGGTTTGGCGGCGTGTTGCTGTCAGAAATTTACGATGATGTCGGTCTGGATGATGCGCCTTACTTCTCCGCGCTGTATGGCCCGTCGCGAAACGCCATTGTCGTGCCGGATCTGTCGCTGATTTCAGAGCAGCTGGCGGGCCTGGAAGATTGTCCGGAAGATCTCTACCTGATCGAAGGGGATCCGCAGTCGTTCGATGACAGTGTTTTCAGCGTCGACGAGCTGGAAAAGGCGGTTGTGGTCAAGATCGCCGATCGCCAGTGGCGTTACTCGCGCTTCCCGGAGCTGCCGCTGTTTGGCCGCGCCGCGCGTGAAAACCGCATTGAAAGCCTGCACGCCGAGCGTGAAAAGCTCTCTGAACGTTATGCGACCTTGTCCTTTGACGTCCAGAAAACCCAGCGTCTGCACCAGGCCTTTAGTCGCTTTATCGGCAGCCATCTGGGCGTGGCCTTTGAAGACGATCCGGAAGCTGAAATCCGTAAGCTCACCACCCGCCGTGCTGAGCTGGAACGTGCGATCGCCAACCATGAGAATGATAACCAGCAGAGCCGCGTGCAGTTTGACCAGGCGAAAGAGGGCGTGGCTGCGTTGAACCGTATTCTGCCGCGGCTGAATCTGCTGGCGGATGACACACTCGCCGATCGCGTCGATGAGATTCAGGAGCGTCTGGCTGACGCGCAGGAAGCCGCGCGCTTTGTGCAGCAGTACGGTAATCAGCTGGCGAAGCTGGAGCCGATGGTCTCTGTTCTGCAGAGTGACCCGGAGCAGTTCGAACAGCTAAAAGAGGATTATGCGTACTCCCAGCAGGTACAGCGCGAAGCACGTCAGCAAGCATTTGCCCTGACGGAAGTCGCCCAGCGCCGGGCGCACTTTAGTTACTCTGACTCCGCCGACATGTTGAGCGGAAACAGCGATCTGAACGAAAAATTGCGCCATCGCCTGGAGCAGGCCGAAGGTGAACGTACCCGCGCCCGTGAAGCGATGCGCGGTCACGCGGCACAACTGAACCAGTACAATCAGGTGCTGGCGTCCCTGAAAAGTTCTTATGACACCAAGAAAGAGCTGTTAACCGACCTGCATAAAGAGCTGCAGGATATTGGCGTGCGTGCAGACAGTGGGGCAGAAGAGCGCGCGCGTCAGCGTCGCGATGAACTCCACGGCCAACTCAGTAACAACCGTGCCCGTCGCAATCAGCTGGAAAAAGCGCTCACCTTCTGTGAAGCGGAGATGGACAACCTGACCCGTCGTCTGCGCAAGCTGGAACGTGACTACCACGAAATGCGCGAGCAGGTGGTCACCGCCAAGGCGGGCTGGTGCGCAGTAATGCGTATGGTAAAAGACAATGGCGTGGAACGTCGTCTGCACCGTCGCGAACTGGCCTATCTCTCCGGGGATGAGCTGCGTTCAATGTCGGATAAGGCGCTGGGTGCGCTGCGTCTGGCGGTGGCAGATAACGAACATCTGCGCGATGTGCTGCGCATGTCGGAAGATCCAAAACGCCCTGAGCGTAAAATTCAGTTCTTCGTGGCGGTGTATCAACACCTGCGTGAACGTATTCGCCAGGATATTATTCGTACGGACGATCCGGTTGAAGCCATCGAGCAGATGGAGATTGAACTGGGGCGTTTGACCGAAGAGTTGACCTCGCGTGAGCAGAAGCTGGCTATTAGCTCCCGCAGCGCGGCGAACATCATTCGCAAAACCATCCAGCGCGAACAGAACCGTATCCGCCAGCTCAACCAGGGGCTGCAGAGCGTCTCGTTCGGTCAGGTGAATAGCGTGCGTCTGAACGTAAACGTGCGTGAGACGCATGCCACGCTGCTGGATGTTCTCTCGGAGCAACACGAACAGCATCAGGATCTGTTTAACAGTAATCGTCTCACCTTCTCTGAAGCGCTGGCGAAGCTCTATCAGCGCCTGAATCCACAGATCGACATGGGGCAGCGTACGCCGCAAACCATCGGCGAAGAGCTGCTGGACTACCGTAACTACCTCGAAATGGAAGTGGAAGTTAACCGTGGCTCCGACGGCTGGCTGCGCGCAGAATCGGGGGCGCTCTCTACCGGGGAAGCGATCGGTACCGGTATGTCGATTCTGGTAATGGTTGTTCAGAGCTGGGAAGATGAAGCGCGGCGTCTGCGTGGCAAGGATATCTCGCCATGCCGTCTGCTGTTCCTGGATGAAGCGGCGCGTCTGGATGCCCGCTCTATCGCCACGCTGTTCGAACTGTGCGATCGTCTGGAGATGCAGTTGATCATCGCGGCGCCAGAGAATATCAGTCCTGAGAAGGGCACCACCTACAAACTGGTGCGTAAAGTGTTCCAGAACAGCGAACACGTACATGTTGTCGGCCTGCGCGGTTTTGCCCCACAGCCGCCGGAATCCTTCCCGGGCACGGCAGACGCCTCCTGAACACTTCGAAAATAAAAAAGGCGGCGAATGAGCCGCCTTTTTTATTCCTTGATGATGTACCCGCGGCTACGATATCTTTAAAATTCTTTACATAAGGCAAGGCTTACCGCGGTATGCCTTCCTATACTGTAAAAAAGCCCGCTGAAGAGGGCGTTGTACACTGCTAACAGGGGGCAAGGGATGTTGCTAAACGAGAAATATGGGGGCCGGCTGTCTGCGCTGAGCATCTGCCTGGCATTACTGGCCGCACCGCTGGTCAACGCATGGGCCGATGAGCCGGAACTGGTGCCGACAGATAGCTCTGCCACCACCGGATCGCAGCCGACGGCGTTATTACAGCCGCTGGAGCAATCACCGGCAACAGCAATAATGGCGGGTATTCAACCGCTGCCTGCCGATACCAACACGGCACAATTGCGACAAGAACTGCTGGCAAACCTGCCCGCGGGTTATACCCCTGCCTACGTTAATCAACTGACGCTGTTATATGCCGCCCGTGATATGAAGCCCATGTGGGAGGATCGCGATGCGGTTCGCGCTTTCCAGCAGCAGCTCGCTGAGGTAGCCATTGCCGGCTTTCAGCCACAGTTCACCACCTGGGTTGAACTGCTGACCAATCCTGACGTCACTGGCATGGCCCGCGACGTGGTGCTTTCCGACGCCATGATGGGCTACCTGCAGTTTGTTGCCGGTATTCCGGTTAACGGGAATCGGTGGCTTTACAGCAACAAGCCCTACAAACTGGCCACGCCGCCACTGTCGGTGATTAACCAGTGGCAGCTAGCGCTGGACAAAGGCTCGGTGCCGCGTTTTATCACTAGCCTTGCACCCGCACATCCGCAGTATTCGGTCATGCACCAGTCGTTGCTGACGCTGGTGGCCGCTACCCAGACCTGGCCACAGCTGCAAAGCACAGCGACGCTTCGTCCGGGACAGTGGAGTAGCGATGTGCCTGCACTGCGCGAAATATTGCAGCGGTCGGGCGTCATTGACGGTGGCCCGAAAATTGCCCTGCCGGGTGACGATCCGCAAAACGTGGTGGTGAGCCCGTCCGCACCGGCCGTCAGTAAAAAAGCCCAGGCTGCGCCGAACAAGCCTGCGGCCTATGATCGCAACCTGGTGGCCGCGGTCAAAGCTTTCCAGTCCTCCCAGGGGCTGGGTGCTGATGGGGTGATTGGCCCCTCAACGCGGGACGCCCTGAATCTGACGCCGGCTCAGCGTGCTGGTGTACTGGCGCTTAATATTCAACGACTGCGCCTGCTGCCGGGAACACTCACGACCGGCATTATGGTGAATATTCCGGCTTACTCGCTGGTCTATTATCAGAACGGCAACGAAGTGCTGGCATCGCGGGTTATTGTCGGCCGGCCGGATCGGAAAACGCCGATGATGAGCAGCGCGTTAAACAACGTCGTGGTCAACCCGCCGTGGAATGTCCCGCCGACCCTGGCGCGCAAAGATATTCTGCCTAAGGTGTGGAACGATCCGGGGTATCTCGAGCGTCATAACTATACCGTGCTGCGTGGCTGGAACAGTAAAGAGCCGATAGATCCCTGGCGTGTTGACTGGGGCACCATCACCCCGTCGAATCTGCCTTTCCGCTTCCAGCAGGCTCCAGGAGCCCATAACTCTCTGGGCCGCTATAAGTTCAATATGCCCAGCTCGGATGCCATTTACCTGCACGACACCCCAAACCATAATCTGTTCCAGAAAGAGGCTCGTGCGCTCAGTTCAGGCTGTGTGAGGGTGAATAAAGCCTCTGAGCTTGCGAATATGTTATTGCAGGATGCGGGCTGGAATGACACCCGAATATCAGATGCCCTGAAGCAGGGTGATACGCGTTATGTGAATATCCGTCATAATATTCCGGTTAATCTCTACTATCTGACGGCTTTCGTTGGTGAGAATGGCCAGACTCAGTATCGTACAGATATTTACAATTACGATGCAATCTCGCGATCCGGCGCACAAATCTTGCCGAAAGCGGAACTTTTAATCAGGTAAATGAAGCAGTTCGGAAAATTCTGTTGTCGTAACTTTGGGTGAAAACGGGGCAATCTGGCTGTGAGCCCCGTCTTTCCTGGGTTTGGGCGCCTTGACGTTAGCTTTATAGCCCGGTAAGGTGCCCTTCGTGCGCTGAAGTGCATATAAACGATAACATTGACCTGTAGACCTGATTATCATGGACAAATTTGACGCTAATCGCCGCAAGTTGTTGGCATTAGGGGGCGTTGCGCTGGGCGCAGCACTCTTACCGACGCCATCATTTGCCACCCTCTCAACGCCACGTCCGCGTATTTTGACCCTCAACAACCTGCATACAGGTGAGTCAATTAAGGCCGAGTTTTTTGATGGCAGAGGCTATATTCAGGATGAATTAGCAAAACTGAACCATTTTTTCCGTGATTTCCGCGCGAATAAAGTTAAAGCCATCGACCCCTTGCTGTTCGATCAGCTTTTCCGTCTACAAGGATTGTTAGGCACGCGTAAGCCCGTGCAACTTATCTCCGGCTATCGCTCCCTTGATACTAATAATGAGCTCCGTGCGCACAGTCGTGGCGTGGCTAAAAAAAGTTATCACACTAAAGGGCAGGCGATGGACTTTCATATTGAAGGTGTTTCGTTAGCCAATATTCGCAAAGCGGCGTTATCTCTGCGCGCAGGTGGTGTAGGATATTACCCACGTAGCAACTTTGTGCATATTGATACCGGTCCAGTCCGGCACTGGTAATAACGAACACAGGAGCAGTATGAACTATCGTATTATTCCGGTTACCGCGTTCTCCCAAAACTGTTCATTGATCTGGTGTGAACAGACCCGCCTGGCGGCGCTGGTTGATCCCGGTGGTGACGCAGAGAAGATCAAACAAGAAGTGGCAGCATCCGGGGTGACTTTGACCCAGATTCTGTTAACCCATGGTCATCTCGATCACGTTGGGGCGGCTGCAGAACTGGCACAACATTATGCTGTGCCGGTAATTGGCCCGGAAAAAGAAGATGAGTTCTGGCTGCAGGGATTACCCTCTCAAAGCCGAATGTTTGGTCTTGATGAGTGCCAGCCCCTAACGCCTGACCGCTGGTTAAATGAAGGCGATAACGTTAGCGTCGGCAATATCTCTTTGCAGGTGCTGCACTGTCCGGGGCATACGCCAGGGCATATCGTCTTCTTTGATAGCGCATCCCGACTGCTCGTCTCCGGCGATGTGATCTTCAAAGGCGGCGTCGGCCGCAGTGATTTCCCGCGCGGCGATCATAACCAGCTTATTCAGGCGATTAAACAGAAGTTATTGCCGCTTGGCGATGACGTGACGTTTATTCCGGGACATGGCCCGATGTCTACGCTGGGGTATGAGCGTTTGCACAACCCTTTCCTGCAGGACGAGATGCCTGTCTGGTAAGCAAAAAAAAGCCCGCATCGCGGGCTTTTTTTTTATCTATGTCTTACAGCACTGCGACGATGGCTTCGCACAGCGGCGCCATGTTATCTGGCGTCATGCCTGCCACGTTAACGCGGCCAGAGGCGACGGCGTACACGCCAAACTCTTCACGCAGACGCAGCACCTGTTCTTTGGTCAGGCCGCTGAAGGAGAACATCCCGTTCTGTTTGATGATGAAGCTGAAGTCGCGATTTGCCCCTTTCTCTGCCAGGGTGGTGACAAACAGCTGACGCATACGCTGGATGCGCTCACGCATGTCATTCAGCTCTTGCTCCCACAGGGCACGCAGCGCGTCATTGCTCAGAATGGTCGCAACCACTGAAGCACCGTGTGCTGGTGGGTTGGAGTAGTTGGCGCGAATCACGGATTTCATCTGGCTGAACGCACGGTCAACGGTGTCTGCATCAGCAGCAACCAGCGTACAGGCACCCACGCGCTCATTGTACAGACCGAAGTTTTTGGAGTAGGAGCTGGCCACAATCAGCTCTTTATGCAGCGCTGCGAAAGCACGCAGACCTTCTGCATCCTCTTCCAGACCACGAGCGAAGCCCTGATAGGCGAAGTCAAACAGCGGCAGCCAGCCTTTCTCTACGGAGAGCTGCGCCAGCTGTTGCCACTGCTCAAGAGTCGGATCGATACCGGTAGGGTTATGACAGCAGCCGTGGAACAGCACCACATCACCGGCCTGCGCTTCGCTCAGGCTTGCCAGCAGGCCGTCAAAGTCGAGGGTATGGTTTGCCGCGTCGTAGTAGGCATACTCGCGTACTTCCAGCCCTGCGGAGTTAAACACGCTCTTGTGGTTAGGCCAGGACGGGTTGCTTACCCAGACAGTTTTCGCAGAGGTGTTTTTTGCAAGGAAATCGGCGGCTACGCGCAGGGCACCGGTACCGCCAGGGGTCTGCGCAGTGCGAGCACGTTTATCGCTAATCAGGGTGTTGCCTTTGCCAAACAGGAGCTCCTGAGTGCAGCGGCCAAATTCCGGAATACCGTCGATGCCGAGGTAATTTTTGGTGTTTTCATTTTCCAGCAGGTACTGCTCAGCCTTTTTAACGCTGGTCAGCACCGGGGTTTTGCCGGTTTCATCTTTATAGACACCAATACCAAGGTTAATTTTGCCGGGGCGGTCATCGGCACGAAACAGATCGGCCAGGCCCAGAATTGGGTCGGCAGGGGCGGCGGTAATGTTCTCAAACATGACGAGGTTCCATTGTGATTACAGAAGTGAAATCCGCTACCAGATTAACGGTTGATTTACACATTGCCAACCGTTTGCGATAAAAAGCGTGCGGCTTTTCAAAAGTCGCTATTTTTTTCTTTGGCACATAAAAAAACAGGGCCGAAGCCCTGTTTGTTAAGCATATAACAAAGTGGTGTACTGATTAGAACTGGTAAACGAGGCCCAGAACGTAGGTATCGTCAGTTGCCAGACCCGCTGCAGCGGTGTAATCGTTGTCATCCAACAGGTTGAAACGGTATGCGCCGTACACGTTCATGTTTTTGTTGAAGTAGTACCAGCTACCCACTTCTACGTATTTAACCAGGTCAGCGCTGCCGCCGTTGAAGACAGCACCATTGTCAGCACGTCCAGACAGCTCTTTACCTTTGGACTGAACGTAACCTACGGAAGGACGCAGGCCGAAATCGAACTGGTACTGAACTACCGCTTCGAAGTTTTCAGTTTTGTTTGCGAACTGATCATCAGCTTCACGCGTCATGTTGCTGGATTCGCCGTACATAACCGCTGCGTACAGGTTGTTCGCATCGTATTTAACGGAGGTCGCCCAGCCTTCAGCACGCTTACCTTTACCATCAGCTTCCTGATCGTTGGTACGATCGGAGTTGGTGTAGGCTGCAGTAACGTTGAAGCCGTCCAGGAAGTCATAACCCAGAGAGTAGCTGCCGCCGTCGCCGTTCTGACGCTCAACATCGTGGCCGCTTACGTTTTTACCCTGGTACTGCAGACCCAGTGACAGACCATCTACCAGGCCGAAGAAGTTGGAGTTACGGTAGGTAGCAACACCGGTAGTACGGCAGGTCATGAAGTTGTCGGTCTGGCAGAGGGTATCGCCACCGTATTCAACCAGCATGTCGGTAGAAGCCAGCGCATCGTAGAACACGCCATAGTTACGACCGTAATCGAATGAGCCGTAGTCACCCGCTTTCAGGCCAGCAAAGGCCAGACGGGTACGGGTGTCCTGAGAACCTTCCGCGCTGCTGGCGTTCAGGTTGTATTCCCACTGGCCGTAACCGGTTAATTGATCATTAACCTGAGTTTCGCCTTTGAAACCGATACGAGCATAAGAGTCATCTGCGCTGTTGCTGTCGCCGCCAGATTTATCCCAAACGTGTTTGCCAACGACTTTGCCGTACAGATCCAGTTTGTTAGCGTTTTTGTTATAGATTTCTGCTGCGTTAGCTGCACCGGCTACCAGCAGGGCAGGGATAACCACTGCCAGGATATTGCGCTTCATCATTATTTATTACCCTCATTGGTTTTTTATGACACTCGCCACTGCCGTCAATAAATTCTGTCAATAAATGTTTCCGGAACTATTGATGAGAGTTTGGTGTCTTTATGTATCTGACAGGCATCTTTCCATTCAAATTACCCTTTCGCTAGCCTGAAAGTGCTACAAACATCAAGAATCGGTTACAAAAAGCAATTATGTGTAACTAAATATGAATTTTGAGGAACTTTGTGAAGCACCTCAAACTTCAGAGCTGAGTGGTGATAAAAACGCCGTCTCGATTTCTATCTATATGAATTGCTTATCTTAATTTTTGATAATGGCATTTCTTATTACCAAAAACATTTACAGCCTCTTTTTCTTATATGTATCTCCAGACATCCAGACCGCCAAAAAATTGCACAAAAAATGTGCTAATGCTTTAGAAAAGTATTAGGCGCAATAAGACTGGGGTTTATTTTTTGTTTGTAGATGATTCTGGAAATAAAAGGTAACAGCTGAGAGGATTTAGCGGGGTTGCTTTTAGAAATGATTGACGTTCAACTGACAGAAGTTGACATTGCAGCATAAAATAATGGCCAGCAAGGCTGGCCATAAATTAAATATTTAGAACGAGGCGTTGCGCGGCGTACGCGGGAACGGAATCACGTCACGCACGTTTTGCACGCCGGTGACATAGGCAATGAGACGCTCAAAGCCCAGGCCAAAACCGGAATGCGGCACGGTGCCGTAGCGGCGCAGGTCGCGATACCAGCTGTAATCTTCCGGGTTCAGACCCATCTCTACCATACGTGCATCCAGCACATCCAGACGCTCTTCACGCTGCGAGCCACCGATAATTTCACCGATGCCCGGGGCCAGTACGTCCATCGCGGCGACGGTTTTCCCGTCTTCGTTAAGACGCATATAGAAAGCTTTAATGTCTTTAGGATAGTTTTTAACGACCACAGGGGCTTTAAAGTGCTTCTCAGCCAGGTAGCGTTCATGCTCGGACGCCAGATCAACACCCCAGAACACCGGGTTCTCAAACTTCTCGCCGCATTTTTCCAGAATCGCGACAGCGTCGGTGTAATCCACCTGAGCGAAGTCTGTGGTAACAAAGCGTTCGAGGCGTGCAATGGCGTCGCTATCTACGCGCTCAGCAAAGAACTTCATGTCGTCTGCACGTTCTTCAAGAACGGCTTTAAAGACATATTTCAGCATCGCTTCAGCCAGGCCAGCAACATCGTCCAGATCTGCAAACGCCACTTCCGGCTCCAGCATCCAGAACTCCGCCAGGTGGCGACTGGTGTTGGAGTTTTCTGCGCGGAAGGTAGGACCGAAGGTGTAGATTTTTGACAACGCACAGGCGTAGGTTTCACCGTTCAGCTGGCCGGATACGGTCAGGAACGCCTCTTTACCGAAGAAGTCTTTGTCGTAATCCACTTTGCCTTCTGGCGTACGCGGCAGGTTTTCCATGTCCAGCGTGGACACGCGGAACATCTCTCCTGCACCTTCGGTGTCAGAGGCGGTGATCAGCGGAGTCGAAACCCAGAAATAGCCCTGCTCATGGAAGAAACGGTGCAGCGCCTGTGCAAGGGTATGACGAACGCGGGCCACGGCACCAATCATGTTGGTACGTGGGCGCAGGTGAGCCACTTCGCGCAGATACTCAATGCTGTGGCGCTTCGCCGCCATGGGGTAGGTGTCCGGATCTTCAACCCAGCCGGTGACTTCAACGGAGGTCGCCTGCAGTTCGAAGCTCTGGCCCTGGCCCGGGGAGGCTACCACGGTGCCGGTAACAATCACGGAACAGCCCGTGGTCAGGTGCAGAACGTCATCATTGTAATTGGGCAGAGAATTATTAATGACGGCCTGTACAGGATCAAAGCAGGAACCGTCATAGACGGCAAGGAAGGAGATGCCAGCTTTAGAATCTCGGCGGGTACGCACCCATCCGCGCACGGTGACTTCACTGTCAACGGCGACACGGCCCTGGAGTACGTCGGCTACAGGCACAACGCTCATAATATTCTCTCTGTAATTAGTCGGAAAAAATAAATACTTGTCCGCCCACGATGGGGGGATATCTATGTTACCTGGCATCTGCCATCAGACAAGCAGATTTCGCAGTCAAAAGAGAAGAAATAAGAAATAAATGAGAGAAGGGAGCCCACAAGGCTCCCTGAAAACGTCAGCTGGCTTTTTTAACCTGGGGCAGGTCGAAGGCTTTGCGCAAAGCGCGTACAAATGCTTTGTCATGGCAGATAGTTTTGCCCGGGCTATCCGAAAGTTTAGCCACCGGTTTGCCATTACATTCTACCAGTTTAATGACAATATTTAGCGGTTTCACCTGGGGGATGTCGCAGGTCAGGCGGGTGCCAATGCCGAAGCTTAAATTCACTCTTGATGAGAAATGGCGATAGAGATCGACGGCTTTGGTCAGGTCCAGGTTATCCGAGAAGACCAGCACTTTAGTGAGCGGGTCGATGCCCAGCTTTTGATAATGGGCGATGGCTTTCTCACCCCATTCAACCGGATCCCCGGAATCATGCCGCAAACCTTGATAGCGCTCGGCAAATTCTGGCCCGAAATCGCGCAGGAAGGCATCCATGGTTATACAGTCGGTCAGGGCAATACCCAGCTGATTGGGATACTCTTCCAGCCAGGCGGCAAGCGCTGCACGCTGGCTGGTGGCGAGGTCGGGGCTAATCTGCTGATGTGCCTGGAACCATTCATGCGCCTGGGTGCCCATCGGCGTCAGGGAGAGGCGACGCGCCAGATCATAGTTACTGGTGCCGACAAACCACGGCTCCTGCTGAAGCCGTTGCGCAATAGCCTGCTGCACATCGCGAGAGAAACGACGACGCGTGCCAAAATCCATTAAGCGGAAGCGAGACATATCCAGCGATTCCGTCAGACGAGAGAAGTCGACAAGTTTCTCTTCCAGCATCATCAGGGCCTGATCGACGCCGGCATCAGGCGTGCGGTAACGGTGTACCAGTTCGCTGATGACCGCGAGTAGTGGGACTTCCCACATAATCACTTCACGCCATGGCCCGGCAAGGCGGATATTGAGCTTACCGTTTTCGTTGGAGATAGTGACCTGTTCCGGGTTATAGCGGAAATCACGCAGGAAGTTGAGATAGTCTTCTTTAAAGAAAGGCAGGGCCGAGAGCCACTGATATTCGTCGTCCCGCAGCGTCAGATGCTGCATAGCATCGACCTGTTCGCGGATAGCTTCAGCATAGATGCCGAGCAGGTCGTCACCACGGCAGCGAAACTCCGCCGCTACCTGTACATCGTAGTAATGGTGAAAAACGGCTTGCTGCATATGCAATTTATACGCATCGGTATCCAGCAACGTATGCAGAACAGGAGAAGCGAATTGAGTCATAGGTGCGCAGTAGCATCCTCTCACGGGAGCGTTTAGTACAATAAACAACTATTGAAACCGCTGGAGTATACCTTGTTTAGCGATTTATTGAACCCCGATCACACCATAAGCTGGAATTAGGGTCGAGGGCATTTCGTGCCCCGTGTTATACAAATGTAGCAAAAAGGGTGTTTGTAACTGAAAAGATGAACATTCTGCGTAGCGCGATCTACACAACAGGAATAGACTGGATTCGTTATTCGACAAACGATGCAAAAGGTTTTCTATGACACAACAGCCACAAGCCAAATACCGCCACGACTACCGTGCGCCTGAATACCTGATTAGCGATATTGATCTGACTTTTGACCTGGATGCCACAAAAACTCTTGTTACGGCCGTAAGCCAGGTGACGCGCCAGAGCGCGACGGCTGTTCCCCTGCGCCTCGATGGTGAAGACCTGACGCTCGTTTCCATCGCGGTAAACGACCAGGCCTGGACAGACTATAAAGAAGAGAACGGCCAACTGGTTATTTATAACCTGCCGGAGCGTTTTACCCTGCGCATCGTGACCGAAATTAGCCCGGCAGCCAACACCGCGCTGGAAGGGCTGTACCAATCAGGTGAAGCACTCTGTACGCAGTGCGAAGCCGAAGGTTTCCGCCATATTACCTGGTATCTGGATCGCCCGGACGTTCTGGCGCGCTTCACCACCAAAATCATTGCCGATAAAACTCGCTATCCATTCCTGCTCTCCAACGGTAACCGTGTGGGCGAAGGCGAGCTGGAAAACGGGCGTCACTGGGTGCAGTGGCAAGATCCGTTCCCGAAACCTTGCTACCTGTTTGCGCTGGTGGCAGGCGACTTCGATGTGCTGCGCGACACCTTCAAAACCCGCTCCGGACGCGACGTGGCGCTGGAGCTGTTCGTTGACCGTGGCAACCTCGACCGCGCGCCATGGGCGATGACGTCGCTCATCAACTCCATGAAGTGGGACGAGGAGCGCTTTGGCCTCGAATATGATCTCGACATCTACATGATCGTCGCCGTCGACTTCTTCAACATGGGGGCGATGGAGAACAAAGGCCTTAACGTCTTTAACTCTAAATACGTGCTGGCCCGTACCGATACCGCGACCGATAAAGATTACCTGGATATCGAGCGCGTGATTGGCCATGAATACTTCCACAACTGGACCGGTAACCGCGTGACCTGCCGCGACTGGTTCCAGCTGAGCCTGAAAGAGGGCTTAACCGTCTTCCGCGATCAGGAGTTCAGCTCCGATCTGGGTTCGCGTGCGGTTAATCGCATCAGCAACGTGCGCACCATGCGCGGTCTGCAGTTTGCTGAAGATGCCAGCCCGATGGCCCACCCGATTCGCCCGGACAAAGTGATTGAGATGAATAATTTCTACACCCTGACGGTGTATGAAAAGGGTTCTGAAATCATCCGTATGATCCACACCCTATTAGGGGAAGAGAACTTCCAGAAAGGGATACAGCTCTACTTCGAGCGTCATGACGGCAGCGCCGCCACCTGCGATGACTTTGTGCAGGCGATGGAAGATGCTTCCAACGTTGATCTTTCGCACTTCCGCCGCTGGTACAGCCAGGCCGGTACGCCGATTGTTACCGTAAAAGATGATTACAATCCTGAAACCGAGCAGTACTCTCTGACCATCAGCCAGCGTACGCCGCCAACGGCCGAGCAGGAAGAGAAGCACCCGCTGCACATTCCTTTTGCCATCGAGTTGTATGACAACGAAGGAAACGTGATCCCGCTGCAAAAAGGGGGTCACCCGGTGCACAATGTGCTCAACGTTACCCAGGCGGAGCAGACATTTGTATTCGATAAAGTCTATTTCCAGCCGGTGCCGGCGTTGCTGTGCGAGTTCTCTGCACCCGTTAAGCTCGAATATAAGTGGAGCGATCAACAGCTCACCTTCCTGATGCGTCACGCGCGCAACGATTTCTCCCGCTGGGATGCGGCCCAGAGCCTGCTGGCGACCTACATTAAGCTGAACGTAAACCGCCATCAGCAAGGACAGCCGCTGTCGGTGCCGGTCCACGTGGCTGACGCTTTCCGCGCCATTCTGCTGGACGAGAACATCGACCCGGCGCTGGCGGCAGAGATCCTGACCCTGCCTTCCACCAGTGAAATTGCTGAGCTGTTTGAGATCATCGATCCGATCGCCATTGTGGCGGTACGCGAAGCGCTGACCCGCACCCTGGCGACCGAGCTGGCCGATGAGTTCCTGGCGCTGTACAACGCGCATAAGCTTGACGAATACCGTATCGAACATGCTGATATCGGCAAACGTTCACTGCGTAATACCTGTTTGCGCTACCTGGCCTTCGGCGAAACCGAACTGGCTGATACGCTGGTAAGCAAGCAGTATCACGACGCGGATAATATGACCGACGCGCTGGCTGCCCTGGCCGCTGCGGTGGCCGCTGAGCTGCCGTGCCGCGACGCGCTGATGCAGGCGTATGACGACAAGTGGCATCAGGATGGCCTGGTAATGGATAAGTGGTTCATTCTGCAATCCACCAGCCCGGCGGCAGACGTGCTGAACACTGTTCGCCGTCTTCTGAAGCACCGTTCATTTACCATGAGTAACCCGAACCGCGTACGTTCTCTGATTGGCGCCTTTGCCAGCAGCAACCCGGCGGCTTTCCATGCCGAAGACGGCAGTGGGTATCAGTTTATGGTCGAGATGTTGACGGAGCTGAATAGCCGCAACCCGCAGGTGGCGTCGCGTCTGATTGAGCCACTGATTCGACTGAAGCGTTACGACGAGAAGCGTCAGGCGAAGATGCGTGCGGCGCTCGAGCAGTTGAAAGGGCTGGAGAACCTGTCTGGCGATCTGTACGAGAAGATCACCAAGGCACTGGCCTGATAAGCAGGTAATAGCGAAACGGCAACCCTGGTTGCCGTTTCTTATTTTCTCCCTCTCCCCATGGGAGAGGGCCGGGGTGAGGGCATCAGGCATTAACCTTAATCAATGCCCGCTCACTTACCCCACGCTTCATCACCCGATCCAGCACCTCCGCTTCCAGTTCCGCCAGCCTCGCCGACCCGACGCGCCGCGGACGCGGGATATCCACGTTCAGATCCAGACCAATTTTCCCCTCTTCTATTAACAGCACGCGATCGGCCATCGCCACGGCTTCGCTCACATCATGGGTTACCAGCAATACCGTAAACCCGTGTTCCTGCCAGAGGGATTCAATCAAGCCCTGCATATCTATCCGCGTCAGAGCATCGAGTGCGCCAAGCGGTTCATCCAGCAGCAGCAAACCCGGGCGGTGAATCAGCGCCCGGGCTAAAGCGACGCGCTGTTTCTGCCCCCCGGACAACGCTGCAGGCCATTCGCTCGCGCGATCCTGCAGACCCACGGCGGCCAGCGCCTGGCTTGCCGCCTCCCGCCAGTGACCTTTCAGCCCCAGACCCACGTTATCGATAACCGTTTTCCACGGCAGCAGGCGCGCGTCCTGAAACATCATTCGGGTATCATCCTGAATCTCCGCCAGCGGCGTATTGCCCGCCAGCAGTTCACCACCATTGGGGGCCTCCAGCCCGGCGAGCAGGCGCAGCAGCGTACTCTTGCCACCGCCGCTACGGCCAACCACTGCTACAAACTGCCCGGCGGGGATATGCAGATCCAGTTGGTTCAGAATGGTATTGTCACCGTAGCGTTTGGTCACGCCGTTCAGCAGCAACGGCGTTCCCTGGTTCAAGCGTGCAGTATTCATGCGTGTGCCTCACTTTTGACATAGGCCGGATTCCAGCGCAGCCAGATACGTTCCAGCCACTGGGCGCTGACGTCGGCGAGTTTGCCGAGCAGGGCATATAGAATAATCGCCACCACGACGACATCGGTCTGCAGGAACTCTCGGGCATTCATTGCGAGGTAGCCGATACCGGAGTTGGCCGAAATGGTCTCTGCCACAATCAGCGTTAACCACATCAGGCCGAGGGCAAAACGTACCCCCACCATAATCGAGGGCAGGGCGCCGGGGAGGATCACATGGATAAACAGGGCAAAGCCCGATAAGCCATAGCTGCGTGCCATCTCGACCAGCCCACGATCAATGTTACGAATACCGTGCCAGGTGTTGATATAGATAGGGAAGAGGGTGCCGAGGGCCACCAGGAAAATCTTGGCACTCTCATCAATGCCGAACCACAGAATCACCAGCGGGATCAACGCCAGATGCGGCACGTTTCGCAGCATCTGGATGGAGGTGTCCAGTAGCCGCTCGCCCCAGCGGGAAAGCCCGCTGATCAGCCCCAGCGTCAGACCGATCGTCCCGCCGATCGTGAAGCCAATCAACGCGCGCCAGGAGCTGATCGCCAGATGCTGCCACAGCTCGCCGCTTGAACTTAGCGCCCAGAAAGCCTCTATCACCCCTTCCGGTGAGGGGAGGATCCGGCTCGACAACCAGCCCACTGACGAGGCCAGTTGCCAGATAGCCACGATGCTGACAGGCAGTACCCAGGGCGCAATACGCAGCAGCCAGGTTGGGGAAGGTTTCGCCATACGTCCTCCTCAGCTCTGCGCGACGTTACGCGGAATAAATTCGTTGGCGACCGCCTCGCCCTGCAGTTGCAGGCGTTGCGGCTGTGGGACCTCCGGGATAGCAACATCCAGATGAGGGAAAAGAAGCTCACCCACTTTGTACGCCTCTTCCAGATGGGGATAACCAGAGAGAATAAAACTGTCGATACCCAGATCGGCATACTCATTAATCCGCGCCGCCACGGTCGGACCATCCCCCACCAGCGCCGTGCCGGCCCCCCCGCGCACCAGACCGACCCCGGCCCACAGGTTAGGGCTAATCTCCAGATTTTCGCGTTTACCCTGGTGGAGGGAGGCCATCCGATGCTGTCCTACGGAGTCGGTTCTGGCGAAAGCAGCCTGCGCTCTGGCAATGGTTTCATCGTCCAGATGGGCAATCAGGCGATCGGCGGCTTGCCAGGCTTCTTCGTTCGTTTCACGCACAATCACGTGCAGGCGGATACCAAAACGCACGTTGCGCCCGCGCGCCGCCGCTTTGGCGCGAACCTGTTCAATCTTTTCTTTCACAAGTTCCGGCGGCTCGCCCCAGGTGAGATAGAGATCGACCTGCTCAGCGGCAAGATCCTGGGCCACATCTGATGAACCGCCAAAATAGAGCGGTGGGCGCGGCTGCTGCACCGGCGGGAAGTAGAGCTTCGCATCGCGGACGTGGATATGTTTGCCCTCGAAGGTAACCGTCTCCCCCTCCAGCAGACGCCGCCAGACGCGGGTAAATTCAGCCGAGGCTTCGTAACGCTCAGTGTGATCCAGAAACACGCCATCGCCAGCCAGTTCCTGTGGGTCACTCCCGGTCACCAGGTTAAACAGAGCGCGGCCATTGGATAAACGGTCCAGCGTGGCGGCCTGACGCGCTGCCACCGTTGGCGAGGTGACGCTCGGGCGCAATGCCACCAGAAACTTTAAGCGCTGAGTCACCGGAATCATCGAAGCCGCGACCAGCCAGGCATCTTCACAGGAACGTCCGGTCGGGATAAGCACCCCGGTAAACCCAATCCGGTCCGCCGCCTGGGCAATCTGCTGAAGATAGCCCTGATCCACCGGACGTGCACCGGACTCGGTGCCAAGATAGTGACCATCACCGTGGGTAGGTAAAAACCAGAACAGATTCAGACTCATGATTTTGCTCCTTTATGCGCTGTCGGTTGCCAGATACGGCCACGGATATCGATTTTTTTCGGTACCAGTCGATTTTCGTAGAAGAGGTCGGCGGTCTGCTGCTGCAACGCCGCGGTGTGAGTATCCACCGGCTTAATGACGGTGGGTGGGCGGTGATCCAGATAGCTGGCAATGACCGGCTCAGGAAGACCCATAGTCTTTGCCAGCAGAGCGATACTGGCCTGCCGCTGGCTCTGGGTCAGGGCATCTGCGTCGCTGAAGGTATCCAGCACTCCCTGAATAAAGGCACCGTTCTTTTCCGCATAAGGACGCGCTGCCAGATAGAAAGAGCCGGTCTGTTTCAGGGTTTCCCCATCTTTCAGCACTCTAACTCCCCCCTGCAGCAAGGCTGCGGAGTAGTAGGGATCCCAGATAGCCCAGGCGTCCACATTATGTTGCTGAAACGCGGCGCGGGCATCGGCCGGGGAAAGATAGACTGGCTGTATCTCTTTAAACGTCAGACCAGCCTGCTGAAGGGCTCGTAACAACAGATTGTGTGAACTGGAGCCTTTCTGGAACGCCACTTTGCGGCCTTTGAGATCGGCGACGGTTTTGATCGGGCTGTTTTCCGGCACCAGAATCACTTCCGCTTTTGGTTTTGGCGGCTCGACGCCAACATACACAAGGTCTGCGCCGGCGGCCTGAGCAAAGATGGGGGGAATATCGCCGGTGCTACCCAAATCAATGCTGCCCACATTTAAGGCTTCCAGCATTTGTGGCCCCGCAGGAAACTCGACCCATGAAAAATGGGTGTTCGGGTAGCGTTTTTCCAGTAACTGATGGCTTTTAGCCAGCACCATGCTGACGCTACCTTTCTGATAACCAATCCGCAGATTTTCCGGTGCGGGTTCGGCGGCTTGGGCAAAGGAGGCGATCGCGATGATACCGGCCAGGCTCAGGCGGGCGAGGATGTTAAACATGGGCGACTCCTTTCAACTGACCAAAAGCAGGAACCTGGACGTCACGACGATGCAGCGCCTGCCAGAAGGTCTCAAGGGCGCTATCAAGCCGGATTTGCAGATTGGGGGTGAAATGCGGTTTATGCTGATAGTCAATGACTTGCGAATCATCGGCAAATACGCCGTGCAGGATCTCCTGCGCTTTCAGGGCGCTAAGCACCGGTTTGAGGGCATAATCTACCGCCAGCATGTGCGCCACCGTGCCGCCCGTGGCAAGAGGTAGCACCACTTTGCCCTCAAGGGCGCGTTCCGCAAGCAGATCAAGCAGCGTTTTCAGCGCCCCAGAAAACGAGGCTTTATAGACCGGGGTCGCCACAATCAGGCCGTCTGCCCCTTGCAGCTGCTCACTAAAAGCCTTTAATGCCGGGCTATCGAAGCGGGCATAAAGCAGATCCTCTGGGGAAAAGTTGTGCAGATTCCAGTGGCATACTTCGACCTCCAGCGAGGTAAGTTTCTCGCGGGCATATTCCAGCAGTGCGCTGGAGCGTGAAGGAAAACGCGGACTTCCAGCCAGAGTAATAACGCGCATACATGCTCCTTATAACCAATTGTTTGCTTTTATCTAACATTGATAACATTTACAGGCAGTGTGTCATTGCGCGCTTATTCCACTAAATGATTTATACGCAAGTGAAATGCTAAAAAACGAATAAGGAGGAGAGGGAAAGTAAACGATTGCGTTGCTCCACGCTTTTTTTGCCGCAGGTCAATTCCCTTTCGGGCAAGATTCGCAGATAATACGCCCCCGGTTTGCACACCGGGAATCCAGGAGAGTTCATGTACTACCCCTTCGTTCGTAAAGCCCTTTTTCAGCTCGATCCAGAGCGCGCCCATGAATTTACATTCCAGCAATTACGCCGTATCACAGGAACGCCGCTCGAAGCGCTAGTGCGCCAGAAAGTGATGGATAAACCGGTGCAGTGTATGGGGCTGACCTTTAAAAATCCGTTGGGTCTCGCAGCAGGACTCGACAAAAACGGAGAGTGCATCGATGCGTTGGGTGCGATGGGGTTCGGCTCTATTGAGATCGGCACCGTCACGCCACGCCCGCAGCCGGGCAATGAGCAACCGCGTCTGTTCCGCCTGGTCGAGGCCGAAGGGTTGATCAACCGGATGGGCTTTAACAACCTCGGTGTGGACCACCTGGTCGAGAACGTGAAAAAGGCCCATTTCGATGGCGTGCTGGGTATCAATATCGGTAAAAATAAAGATACGCCGGTAGAGCAGGGTAAAGATGACTATCTGATTTGTATGGAAAAAGTCTATGCCTATGCGGGTTATATTGCGGTGAATATCTCTTCGCCGAACACCCCCGGCTTACGCTCGTTGCAATATGGCGATGCCCTCGACGATTTATTAATTGCGATAAAAAATAAGCAGAATGATCTTCAGTCCCGGCATCATAAATATGTACCGGTCGCCGTGAAGATCGCCCCGGATCTTTCTGAAGAAGAATTGATCCAGGTTGCCGACAGCTTAGTTCGCCATAATATTGATGGCGTTATTGCAACCAATACGACACTGGATCGATCCCTGGTACAGGGAATGAAGCATTGCAACGAAGCGGGAGGACTCAGTGGCCGACCGGTGCAATTAAAAAGTACAGAAATTATTCGCCGCCTGTCAGCGGAATTAAAAGGTCAACTGCCGATTATTGGCGTGGGTGGCATCGACTCGATAATGGCGGCCCGCGAAAAAATGGCCGCCGGCGCTTCGCTGGTGCAAATTTATTCTGGCTTTATTTTTAAAGGCCCGCCGCTGATAAAAGAAATCGTTAATCACCTCTAATCTTTTCTCTCATTATGACGACCAGGGCTTTATTTCCAGCTCTGGTTGTTTTATATTCCGGGACTGTTGCTTATTTAGACATTATAGTCTTTGATTATTGAAGTAAAAAAACGAGACGGTAATAAGGACTTTCTTACGACAGGACGTTTCGGGACGGGAGAGGCAAATGCGAATTAAACCTGACGATAACTGGCGCTGGTATTATTGTGAAGAGCACGATCGCATGATGCTGGATTTAGCCAATGGCATGCTTTTTCGTTCTCGTTTTGCCCGCCGGATGTTAACCCCAGACGCCTTCGCCCCCAGCGGTTTTTGCGTGGATGATGCCGCGCTCTATTTCTCTTTTGAAGAGAAATGCCGCGACCTGGAACTCTCTAAAGAACAGCGTGCTGAACTGGTGCTTAATGCTCTGGTGGCGATCCGCTTCCTCAAACCTCAAATGCCTAAAAGCTGGCATTTCCTCGCCCATGGTCAGCGCTGGAGTCCGGCGATGGGGGATGCTGCCTGCGTTCATTTGAGCGATACGGCAGAAGAGGTGAGTTTGCTGGTGGTTGAGTCTGGCGAAAACGCCGCGCTCTGCCTGCTGGCGCAGCCCGGTGTGGTGATTGCCGGGCGCACAATGCAGTTAGGTGATGCAATAAAAGTAATGAATGACCGCCTCAAACCGCAAATGCGGGTGGATTCGTTCAGTCTGGAGCAGGCCGTTTAAGGCGCCAGCTGTAGCGACGTTTTAGGGACGCAGCTGCAGCACAAAATCGTGCCGTCATTACCCATGGCGGATTGCTTCAATGCGGTCACTTCCCCATCCAGCAACCGAATACGACAGCTCCCACAAATGCCCGCACGGCAGGAATAGGGTACGCGAATACCTGCCTGCTCAAGCTGCTCAAGTAAAATCTGCTGATTATTGCCGTTCAGGGTTTTATCTTGCCACTGAATAGTCACGGTGCTTTGCGGCTGGCTCTCTACCTCGATCTCGTCTTCCGTTGCGCCGGCGCCGTAAATTTTCGCCGGCCCGGTTGCGAGAATTTCAACCTCATCGCCCACGCGGATCACGCCGCTATTGCGCGCTATCAGATTCTGACCGAAATCCACGTCGCCGTTATCTTGCGCCGTACGGAATGATTGCAGCGTTTTCAGCGGCTCGCCCGCAGGATGTTTCTGCCCTTTTTCCGGACTGATGGTGGTGAAGATACAGCGGCTGCACGGCTTCGCCACGTCAAAAATGACGCTACCAATGCGGATAACTTTCCAGGTGTCCTCTTCCCAGGGCTGCGCACCGGTTACCACAATATTGGGGCGGAACTGCTCCATCTGCACGCTGGCCTTGCAGCGGTTTTGCAGATCGCGCAGGGAGGCCTCGTTGGCCAGCAGATAGGGGTAGCCATCGGCAAAGGAGAGGGGAACGCCCTCGTGGCGCTTCACGCGACGCGTAGGAGCCTGTCCGACCCAGCGTAGCTGCACCTCACGGGCGAAAAAGCCGCTCAGCCAGCGGTTAATGGCATCAGGCGCGATATGCGCGGTGAAGTGGTTACCCCATACCTCCGTCGGTGCGTTGTCCGGCGCAAAATCGCTAAAACGTACCACGGCGCTGGAGCCGTCCGGCGCGGTCAGGTGTAAACCATCATGCAGCGGAGAAGGGATAAAGCGTACCATCTGCGGGAACTGACGCGCAGTAATGAAAGTACCATCCGTTTCGGTGAGCATAAAAATACGATCAAAGGCAAAACCGCTGACATCTGCCAGTGCATGCGTCAGCCCAATACCACGCATCGATTTGACCGGATGGATAAAAAGCCTGGATAACGTAGGCACGGCAATCTCCCGCAAATGAAAATAAGCCCTCAACTTTATGACATAGAGCGCATATTAGCTATAATGCGCAGCAATTTTCTAAGAGTAAAAGTGACGATATGAATTCTCTGTTTGCCAGTACGGCCCGTGGGCTGGAAGAGCTGTTAAAAACTGAACTGGAAAGCCTGGGCGCGACAGCGTGTCAGGTGGTTCAGGGTGGTGTCCATTTTGAGGGCGACACACGGCTTATTTACCAGAGCCTGATGTGGAGCCGCCTGGCCTCGCGCATCATGCTGCCGATGAAAGAGTTTAAGGTCTATAGCGATCTCGATCTCTACACCGGCGTACAGATGATCGACTGGACAGAGATCTTTGCGCCGGGGGCGACCTTTGCGGTGCACTTCAACGGCGTGAATGATGAGATCCGCAACAGCCAGTACGGCGCGCTGCGTGTGAAAGACGCCGTGGTCGACTGTTTTACCCGTAAAAATCGTGAGCGCCCGAACGTTGATCGTGAAAACCCCGATCTGCGTATTAACGTGTGGCTGAACAAAGAGACGGCGAGCCTTTCACTGGACATGAGCGGTGAAGGTCTGCATCAGCGCGGATATCGCGATCGCGCCGGTGCGGCGCCGATCAAAGAAAACCTGGCCGCCGCGATTGTCATGCGTTCTGGCTGGCAGCCGGGCACTCCGCTGCTCGATCCGATGTGTGGTTCAGGTACTCTGCTGATTGAAGCCGCTATGTATGCCACCGATCGTGCGCCGGGTCTGCACCGTGGCAACTGGGGGTTCAGCGGCTGGGCGCAGCACGATGACGCCATCTGGAAAGAGGTGAAGGCCGAGGCACAGACCCGTGCCCGTGCCGGGCTGGCGGCTTACGGTTCGCGTTTCTACGGCTCGGACAGCGACTCCCGCGTCATTGAGCGCGCGCGCAGCAACGCCCGTCGGGCGGGCATTGGCGAGCTTATCGATTTCAACGTGAAAGACGTGGCGCAGCTGAGCAATCCACTGCCGAAAGGGCCGTACGGCACGGTTATTAGCAACCCGCCTTACGGCGAGCGTCTGGACAGCGAGCCGGCTCTGATCGCTCTGCACAGCCTGCTGGGCCGGATCATGAAAGATCAGTTTGGCGGCTGGAATCTGTCGCTGTTTAGCGCCTCTCCGGAACTACTGAGCTGCCTGCAGCTGCGCGCCGACCGCCAGTTCAAAGCCAAAAACGGCCCGCTGGACTGCGTGCAGAAAAACTATCATCTCGCAGAGAAATCCGGCGAAAACAAGCCGACCACCGTGGCGGAAGACTACGCGAACCGTCTGCGTAAGAACCTGAAGAAATATGAAAAGTGGGCGAAGCAGGAGGGCATTGAGTGCTATCGCCTGTACGACGCCGACCTGCCTGAATACAACGTTGCCGTAGACCGTTACGCCGACTGGGTCATTGTGCAAGAGTATGCGCCACCGAAAACCATCGACGCGCAGAAAGCCCGCCAGCGTATGCTGGATGTGATTGCGGCAACCATCGGCGTGCTGGGTATTGCCCCGAATAAGCTGGTGCTGAAAACCCGTGAACGCCAGAAAGGTAAAAATCAGTACCAGAAGATGGGCGAGAAGGGCGATTTCCTGGAAGTGGGAGAATATAACGCGCGTCTGCTGGTCAACCTTACGGACTATCTGGACACTGGCCTGTTCCTCGATCACCGCATCGCCCGTAAGATGCTGGGCCAGATGAGCAAAGGAAAAGACTTCCTTAATCTCTTCTCCTATACCGGAAGCGCCAGCGTACACGCCGGCCTGGGCGGTGCGCGTAGCACCACCACGGTGGACATGTCCCGCACCTATCTGGAGTGGGCTGAACGTAACCTGCGCCTGAATGGCCTGACCGGCCGCCAGCATCGCCTGATGCAGGCCGATGTACTGGGCTGGCTGCGCGATACCGACGAACAATTCGATCTGATCTTTATCGATCCACCGACGTTCTCCAACTCTAAGCGTATGGAGGACTCGTTTGACGTCCAGCGTGACCACCTGCGCCTGATGACCGACCTGAAGCGCCTGCTGCGCAAAGGCGGCACCATCATGTTCTCGAACAACAAACGCGGCTTCCGCATGGATCATGACGGCCTGAGCGCTCTGGGGCTGAAAGCTGAAGAGATCAGTCAAAAGACGATCTCTCAGGACTTCGCCCGTAACCGTCAGATCCACAACTGCTGGCTTATTACCGCCGCCTGAAAGGAATAGTAAATGTCATTAATCAGTATGCACGGCGCATGGCTCTCCTTTAGCGATGCTCCCCTTCTCGATGATACTGAACTGCATATCGAGGATAACGAACGCGTCTGTCTGGTAGGCCGCAACGGCGCGGGTAAATCTACCCTGATGAAGATCCTGAACCGTGAACAGGGGCTGGACGATGGTCGTATCGTCTATGAACAGGATCTTATCGTCTCGCGTCTGCAGCAGGACCCACCGCGTAATGTGGCGGGCACGGTTTATGATTTCGTTGCGGAAGGGATCTCTGAGCAAGCCGAATACCTGAAGGGCTACCACGACATTTCACATCTGGTGATGACCGATCCGAGCGAAAAAAATCTCAATGAGATGGCTCGCCTGCAGGAGTTGCTGGATCATCATGGCTTGTGGCAGCTTGAAAACCGCATCACCGAAGTGCTGGAACAGCTCGGTCTGGATCCGGACATGGAGCTGGCATCCCTCTCCGGCGGCTGGCTGCGTAAAGCGGCGCTTGGCCGGGCGCTGGTAAGCGGCCCGAAAGTGCTGCTGCTGGATGAACCGACTAACCACCTGGATATCGAAGCTATCGACTGGCTGGAAGGGTTCCTGAAGACCTTTAACGGGACAATTATCTTTATCTCGCATGACCGTTCGTTTATTCGCAATATGGCCACCCGTATCGTCGATCTCGATCGCGGCAAGCTGGTGACCTATCCGGGCGATTACGACACCTATCTGCTGGAGAAAGAAGAGAACCTGCGCGTTGAAGAGCTGCAAAATGCCGAGTTTGACCGCAAGCTTGCGCAGGAAGAGGTCTGGATCCGCCAGGGCATCAAAGCCCGTCGTACCCGTAATGAAGGCCGCGTACGCGCCCTGAAAGCGATGCGTAACGAACGTAGCCAACGCCGTGAAGTAATGGGCAGTGCCAAAATGCAGGTAGAAGAGGCGGCCCGTTCCGGGAAGATCGTCTTCGAGCTGGAAAATGTCAATTATCAGGTTGATGGCAAAGTGCTGGTAAACAACTTCACGGCTCAGGTTCAGCGCGGTGACAAAATAGCCCTGATCGGCCCTAACGGCTGTGGTAAAACCACGCTGCTGAAATTGATGCTCGGCCAGCTAAAAGCCGACAGCGGCCGGGTCCACTGCGGTACCAAACTGGAAGTGGCCTACTTTGATCAGCACCGTGCTGAGCTCGATCCTGACAGAACGGTGATGGATAACCTGGCGGAAGGTAAGCAAGAGGTGATGGTAAACGGGAAACCGCGCCATGTGCTGGGCTATCTGCAGGACTTCCTCTTCCACCCGAAACGCGCCATGACGCCGGTGCGCGCACTTTCCGGGGGAGAGCGTAATCGACTGCTGCTGGCACGTCTGTTCCTGAAACCCAGCAACCTGTTGATCCTCGATGAACCGACGAACGATCTTGATGTGGAAACGCTGGAACTTCTTGAAGAACTGATTGATAGTTATCAGGGCACCGTGTTGCTGGTTAGCCACGATCGTCAGTTTGTGGACAATACCGTGACCGAGTGCTGGATCTTCGAAGGCGAAGGCCGCATCGGGCAATATGTCGGGGGGTATCACGATGCCCGCGGGCAGCAGTCTCAATCACAGGCGCTGAAGCAATCCCGCAGCAAAAATGATGCGGAAGCCGCTGTCACCAAATCCGAAGCGGTAAAACGAGGCAGCAGTAAGCTAAGCTATAATCTCCAGCGCGAGCTGGAAGGGTTGCCGCAGCGTATGGAAGAGCTGGAAGCAAACCTTGAAGCCTTGCAGGCCCAGGTCGCCGATGGCGCGTTCTTCAACCAGCCGCATGACCACACTCAAAAAGTCCTGGCGGATCTGGCACTGGCCGAGCAGGCGCTGGAAGAAGCATTCGAACGCTGGGAGTACCTTGAGGCTCTGAAAAACGGCGCTTAAGTAAATATGGAGCCAGAATGTGTGAAGATCACCATGCCGACAGGCACATTTTATGCTCACAGTGTGACCTGCTCGTGGCGCTCCCGGCACTTGAGCATGGTCATAAAGCGGCATGCCCCCGCTGTGGGACAACGCTGACAACCGAGTGGGACGCACCGCGCCAGCGTCCCACCGCGTATGCGTTTGCAGCCCTGTTTATGCTGCTGCTCTCTAACCTGTTCCCGTTCATCTATATGAAGGTCGGGGGTATCACCAGCGAAGTCGAACTGCTGGAGATCCCCCGCGTTATGTTCAGCGAAGATTATGCCAGCCTCGGCACCTTCTGCTTGTTGTTCGTTCAACTGGTGCCGGCGTTCTGTCTGGTGGTCATTTTGCTGCTGGTAAATCGCGTCAAAATGCCCCTGAGTGTAAAGATTTTGCTGGCGCGGATCCTCTTCCAGCTGAAAAGCTGGGGAATGGCTGAAATTTTCCTCGCCGGGGTGCTGGTCAGTTTCGTGAAGCTCATGGCTTACGGTGATGTGGGGGTCGGCAGCAGCTTTATTCCCTGGTGTCTGTACTGTGTACTGCAGTTGCGCGCTTTCCAGTGCGTGGATCGCCGCTGGGCATGGGACGATATCGCTCCTGCGCCAGCGCTCCCGCATGCGCCGCAGGTGGGCGTTCCCGGAATTCGCCAGGGTCTGCGCTCATGCCCTTGCTGTACGGCGATTTTACCGGCCGATCAGCGAGTCTGCCCGCGTTGTGGCACCAAAGGGCATGTCCGGCGCAAAAACAGCATTCAGTGGACACTGGCGCTGCTCTTTACCTCCATCATGCTCTATCTCCCTGCCAATATTCTGCCGATCATGATTACCGATCTGCTTGGCGACAAGATGCCCTCGACCATTATGGCCGGGGTTGTTCTGCTGTGGGGGGAGGGGTCGTATCCCGTGGCGCTGGTTATTTTTATTGCCAGTATTATGGTGCCGACCCTGAAGATGATTGCGATTGGCTGGCTCTGCTGGGATGCAAATGGGCACGGACAACGTGATAGCGAACGGATGCACCTGATTTATGAAGTCGTCGAGTTTGTCGGCCGGTGGTCCATGATAGACGTGTTTGTCATTGCAGTTTTATCGGCGTTGGTGCGCATAGGGGGATTGATGAATATCTATCCCGCTCTGGGAGCGCTGATGTTTGCATTGGTCGTGATTATGACCATGTTTGCGGCCCTGACCTTCGACCCTCGTTTATCGTGGGATCGTGAGCCAGAGCCAGACCATGAGGATAATAAAAAGCATGGATAACAAAAGTGGAGAGGCGAAAGTGCAGAAGGTTAAACACTGGTCGCCGGTCTGGATCTTCCCCATCGTGACTGCGCTAATCGGTGCCTGGATCCTGTTTTATCATTACAGCCACCAGGGACCAGAAGTCACCCTTATTACCACTAACGCAGAGGGCATAGAGGGGGGTAAAACCACCATTAAAAGCCGTAGCGTAAACGTGGGCGTAGTGGAAAGTGCGACGCTGACCGACGATTTGACCCATGTCGAAATTAAAGCGCGCCTGAATGCCGGTATGGAAAAGGTACTTCAGGGCGACTCCGTTTTTTGGGTCGTTAAGCCGCAGGTTGGCCGCGAGGGCATTAGCGGCCTGGGGACACTGCTTTCCGGGGCCTATATTGAGCTGCAGCCGGGAACCAAAGGCGGGCAAAAAAATGAGTATCAGCTTCTGGATTCTCCGCCCCTTGCGCCACCTGATGCCAAGGGTATCCGCGTCATTCTCGACAGCAATAAAGCCGGGCAGCTGAGTCCGGGCGACCCGGTGCTGTTCCGGGGCTATCGCGTCGGTTCGGTCGAAACCAGCACCTTCGATACCCAAAAACGCACCATAAGCTATCAACTGTTTATCAATGCGCCAAACGATCGTCTGGTGACCAGTAATGTGCGTTTCTGGAAGGATAGCGGTATCGCCGTCGATTTGACCTCGGCCGGTATGCGGGTTGAAATGGGCTCGCTCACCACGCTGTTTGGCGGCGGCGTCAGCTTTGATGTGCCGGAAGGACAAGAGCTGGGTCAGCCTGTTGCAGAGAAAAGCGCCTTTAAGCTGTTCGACGACCAGAAATCGATACAGGATGCGCTCTACACCGATCACATCGATTACCTGATGTTCTTCAAAGACTCTGTCCGCGGTCTGCAGCCGGGCGCGCCGGTAGAATTCCGGGGTATCCGCCTGGGTACGGTTGGTCAGGTTCCCTTCTTTGTACCCGGACTGAAACAGGTGCTGGATGACGACTACCGTATTCCGGTGCTCATCCGCATTGAGCCGGAACGTCTGATCAACCAGATTGGTGAAGATCAGGATATCGGGACGCATATTACCGAGCTGATGAACCGTGGTCTGCGCGGCTCGCTGAAGACCGGTAATCTGGTGACCGGCGCGCTCTATGTAGATATGGATTTCTATCCGAAAGCGCCAGCCATTACCGGAATGCGGGAGTTTGGCGGGTATAAAATCATCCCAACCATGAGCAGCGGGCTGGCGCAGATCCAGCAGCGCCTGATGGATACGCTGGATAAGATTAACAATCTGCCGTTGAACCCGATGCTTGAAGCGGCCACGCATTCTCTGAATGAGAGCCAGGCCACGATGCGTCGTCTACAGACCACGCTGGATAATCTGAATAAGCTCACTGCCAGCCAGTCGATGCAGCAGCTGCCTCAGGATATGCAGAAAACGCTGCGCGAGCTAAATCGCAGCATGCAGGGCTTCCAGCCAGGCTCCGCCGCGTATAACAAGATGGTGGCGGATATGCAGCGCCTCGATCAGGTATTGCGTGAACTCCAGCCGGTGCTAAAGACGTTGAATACGAAGAGCAACGCGCTGGTCTTTGAAGCGAAAGATCAAAAGGACCCTGAGCCGAAGGGGGCTAAATAATGAAAAAATGGTTATTGATCGCCGCAGCAGCAGTGCTGACTGCCTGTAGCTCGGGTAGCGACAACAAGAGCTATTACCAGTTGCCGCTGGCTAGCCAAACGGGAGGCAACAGCATGGCCAGCCAGGGTAACCGCTTACTGTGGGTAGAACAGGTCGCGGTGCCGGATTATCTGGCAGGTAATGGCGTGGTTTATCAAACCAGCGATGTTAAGTATGTCATCGCAACGAATAATCTGTGGGCAAGCCCGCTTGATCAGCAGTTGCGCAATTCGCTGGTGGCCAACCTCAGCAGCCAGTTACCTGGCTGGGTTGTCGCTTCGCAGCCTTTGGGTAGCGATCAGGATACGCTTAACGTCAATGTGACCGGTTTTCACGGGCGCTATGACGGGCGCGTGATTATCAGTGGCGAATGGCTGGTTAACCATCAGGGGCAGCTGATTAAACGTCCTTTCCATCTGGAGCTGAAACAGCAGAACGATGGCTACGAAGAGATGGTGAAGGTGCTGGGGCAGGGCTGGGCGCAGGAAGCCAAAAGCATCGCCAGTGAGATTTCACGCTTGCCATAAGTAAAATTCATTATCCAAAACCGCAATCTGCCTCTCGCTGATTGCGGTTTTTTTTTGATGGTATCTCAGTCTGTTACTTGTGCCGCATCACAGATTTTGTACAAACGAACTTCCGTATAGTTCACATTTATGACACTGGCGTGAATTTTGCGCATTGACGCTGAGCTTTATTCGCGGTATTCGTTAGATGTGATTGCACATTTAGTAATCACTGTTTTCTTTTCCACCAGATCAAATAATGAGGGAAACGAGGCATGAAGAGACAGAAACGAGATCGCCTTGAAAGGGCTCATCAACGTGGTTATCAGGCTGGCATCGCCGGACGTTCTAAAGAAATGTGTCCCTATCAGACCTTAAATCAAAGGTCGCAATGGTTAGGGGGCTGGCGAGAAGCCATCGGAGACAGGGCAGTACTTGCTTGATAGCGTCTCTTTAAAAAAGAAACCTCCGCATTGCGGAGGTTTCGCCTTTAACGCCTTCAGTCAGCAATCAGAAAGCTGACGTATCCTGGAACAGGCCGACCTTCAGGTCGGTTGCGCTGTAAATCAGACGACCGTCTACCAGCACTTCACCATCTGCCAGGCCCATGATCAGACGACGGTTCACAACACGTTTGAAGTGAATACGGTAGGTCACTTTCTTCGCAGTTGGCAGAACCTGACCGGTGAATTTTACTTCGCCCACGCCCAGCGCGCGGCCTTTACCTTCGCCACCCAGCCAGCCGAGGTAGAAACCAACCAGCTGCCACATCGCGTCGAGGCCCAGGCAGCCTGGCATTACCGGGTCGCCAATAAAGTGGCAACCGAAGAACCACATGTCCGGGTTGATATCGAGTTCTGCTTCTACGTAACCCTTATCGAAGTTGCCGCCGGTTTCCGTCATCTTCACGACACGGTCCATCATCAGCATGTTCGGGGCCGGTAACTGTGGGCCTTTCGCGCCAAACAGTTCACCGCGACCAGAGGCAAGAAGATCTTCTTTTGTATAGGATTCGCGTTTATCTACCATGTTCTCAGTAAGCCTTATTTTAGTGAAGGACGCAGGATAGCTAACACGTGTACGCTGAACAAGTCCGATCAGTTTGGACTAAACCATCCCAACCAGCGCAGCGGCCACGGATAACGATGACGAGACTCCTGCTGAGTCGCCTGGGCGATGCGTTCCTGAATGGTCTGCATGAGCGTTGTCTGCCCCTCGCCATCCCATATCAGGTTTGTGAGTAAGGGTAGCGCATCCGCAATATCTTCAATCGCCCAGAGGAAGAATTGTTCCTCTTCCACTGCCTTCAGCACATCCTGGCTGAGGCTCAGGTGACGCACGTTTGCCAGCGGAATGATCACACCCTGTTTGCCGTTCAGACCACGCTGCTGACAAACCGTGAAGAAGCCTTCAATCTTCTCATTG
The DNA here is from genome assembly GCF_002341985.1 of Leclercia sp. UBA2479. Lineage (NCBI taxonomy): Bacteria > Pseudomonadati > Pseudomonadota > Gammaproteobacteria > Enterobacterales > Enterobacteriaceae > Leclercia > Leclercia sp. UBA2479. The sequence continues at coordinate 69,933 of NZ_DDPB01000002.1, forward strand.
AGGCCGCCTACCGGTTGGGCACGACCAAACTGATCCACTGAGCCGGTTATGGCGATACTCTGGTTAACTGGCACGTCGGCCAGCGCGCTAATCAGGGCACACAGCTCGGCCATGGAGGCGCTATCGCCATCTACTTCGCTATACGATTGTTCAAAGGTCAGCGAGGCAGTGAAGGGGATCTGCTGCTCAAGCTGTAGCTCTGACATCAGATAGGCCTGCATGATCATCATGCCTTTAGCATGAATATTACCGCCCAGTTCCGCTTTGCGCTCGATGTCGATAAATTCGCCATCGCCAATATGCACAACGCAGCTGATGCGCGAAGGTTCGCCAAAGGCGCGCGGATGGCCCGGGAATTCAATCACCGACAGGGCATTGATCTGCCCGACACGTTCACCTTCCGTTTCGACCAGGATCTGATCAAGCAGGATTTCATCCTGCATCCGGTCAGCAAGATACCCTTCACGCCATTGGCGTTGCAAAAGCATCTGGCTCAATTGCTCACCAGTGAAGAAGGCATCCGGCGTTAATGCGGCCACTTCACGGAGTTGCTTACCCAGCCACAGAGGGCAGAGCGGCAAGGTCTCTTGATCGCCTGTGTAACGGACGGCTTCACGAATCAGCACTGGCCAGGCATCAGGGGCAGGGACAGGCAGACCAGCACTTTCGGCCAGGGCGTTTACCCATAAACACCATTGCTGCATCTCTTCTGCATCAGCAATCTGAATGTTGTCTTCAAATTCGCTGTAGATGGCCTGATCGGCCAACTCCGGTTCCATCTCCTGGAAATCGGCCAGTGCTTCGCGATCACCCACCAGGACCACTTTTAATGACAGTGGCATAGAAGGAACGGAGACCGGAAGTGGACGAGACTCGTCAAAACCGACCCAATCAAAGCGCTGCTGACTCGCGATATTCTTTAAGCGCATCCACAAGAGCGGCTGGGCCAGCAGGGTACGCAGGGAGATAAGCAAGACACCGCCATTGGCCTGGTGCACCAGACCCGGCTGGAGGCTGACCTCACCATTAAACTGACGCAAGCAGCCAAAAAGCTGTTCAGCCTCTACCCAACCGGCCGTTGTAACACCGCCAGTGACCGCAAAACGGCCATCTGAAATCTCAGTGGGGGTAAAGGTGATAGTCGTGCCGTTGACGCAATACGTACCGCCAGAGACGGCGTCATTCTCCGGCAACAACTGCCGCATGGCGTCCGCCAGCAGGTTGAGATACTCCGCTTCATCCGGTGCTTTCAGCAACATAAAAGGCGACGTTGCCCAGGGGCTTAACGCCTGCTCCATTGCGTAATGCAAACGTGGCTGCGTGTCGCTTAATGCGGATTCGTCTTCTTTCGCGAGGTCGGGCTGTGCAAACAGTTCTTGATAGCTATCGGTATCCGGAACCAGGTCACGCCATGCTAATTTCGTAATCGTCAAAGTTGATGTTTTTTAGTCAGATGTAAAACGATGGATTATACCGTAAGGCTCAGGCTCTGCCCACGAAGGAATAGGAGTTTCACGCGGTGAATCTCATCTGGCGGTCACAGGCGTTGATTTCTTTTCAGCAGATTGGCAAAAAACTGATATTCTGGACAGAGTTACACGGTCACATTGGGATCGCAATGAAATATCAACAACTGGAAAATCTCGAAAGCGGCTGGAAATGGAAGTACCTGGTCAAAAAACACCGCGAAGGAGAATTGATAACTTGCTACCTTGAAGCCAGTGCGGCGAAAGAAGCGGTAGATTTATTGTTGACCCTCGAGAATGACCCCGTTCGGGTTAACGGCTGGATTGAACGCCATATCAACCCCACGCTGCTGAACCGCATGAAGCAGACTATCCGCGCGCGGCGTAAACGGCATTTTAATGCTGAACACCAGCATACCCGTAAGAAGTCGATTGATCTGGAATTTTTAGTCTGGCAGCGTCTGGCGGGGCTGGCTCAACGTCGGGGGAAAACCTTGTCTGAGACCATTGTTCAGCTGATTGAAGATGCTGAACATAAAGAAAAATACGCCAGCAAGATGTCGACGCTGAAGACCGATCTGCAGGCATTGCTGGGCAAAAAATAGCGTTAGCTTTTTCGCAGGCAATAAAAAACCCCGCAGAGCGGGGTTTTTTTATAAGACGATAACTTATGCCGCAGGCTGAGTTACAACGTCTTTGATGCCTTTAACTTCGATCTCTACGCGACGATCTGGTGCCAAGCAGTCGATCAGCGCTGCGCGTGCTTTCACGTTGTCGCAGGTGCTGCCGGTAACTGGGTTAGATTCGCCCATACCACGTGCGGAGATCTTGTTGCTTGGGATACCTTTAGAGATCAGGTAATCAACAACAGACTGAGCACGTTTCTCGGACAGACCCTGGTTGTAAGCGTCAGAACCGATGCGGTCAGTGAAGCCCAGAACCACTACGGAACCGTCTTTCGGATCCAGGTTGCTCAGCTGGCTGTACATCTGATCCAGAGCCTGCTGGCCTTCTGGTTTCAGAGTTGCTTTGTTGAAGTTGAACAGAACGTCAGACTTCAGAGTGAAGTGCTTGGTCTGTACTTCTGGAGCTGGAGCCGGAGCTGGAGCTACGATTGGTGCAGCTTCTTCCTGCTGGCCGAAGCGGTAGGAAACACCTACGCTCAGCAGGCCGTTGTCTGGACGGGTACCAACGGTGTTTGCATCACCGATGTTGTTGGTCCACTGGTATTCCAGACGGGTAGCGATGTCACGGGTCATTGCCCATTCCAGGCCGCCAGCGAATACTGGGGAAACGCCAGTGTCGTGGTCTTTGAAGGAAGCGCCGCCAGGAACGTTAGCTTTAGCATCTGCACGCCAAACCATACCACCCAGACGGGTATAAACGTCCAGATCGTCAGTGATTGGGTAACCCAGTTTAGCGGTCAGCTGAACGCCCTGAGCCTTGAATGCGCCGTTGATGTTGTCGCCTTTGTATGGCATACGACCTAACCAGTCGTAACCCATTTCAAAGCCAACATACGGGTTAACCTGGTAACCACCGAATGCACCAGCGCCCAGCTGGTTTTCGTGGGTTGGACCATTGTTGTTGATAAAACCAGTATCGTGGAACTGAGACCAGCCCAGTTTAGCACCAGTATACCAGGTGTTATCTTTCGGAGCGGCCTGCGCTACGGTAGCGAAGCCAGCCAGTGCCACTGCAATCGCGATAGCTGTCTTTTTCATTTTTTGCGCCTCGTTATCATCCAAAAATCGCCATGAGAATCTCAATGAGAGTTCACGGTTAAATCCTTCACCGGGGGGCGGGGACAATAGAGTAACTCTACCGATATCTTCGGCTTAGGCCGAGCACCCCTGGCGATGTAAAGTCTACAACGTAGTTGGAAACTTACAAGTGTGAACTCCGTCAGGCATATGAAAAAAAAAGTTTTGTATACACAATATTTAACATAAATTGTGGTTTTTCATGCCAGACGAAATCAGAGAAACCGCACCAGACAAGACTCTTCGTCGGATTTACACATGGAATTAATGGTGTACAAGTGCCGCAAAAAAAATTCCAGGAAAACTCTTATTTTTACTTAATGATACAAATTCGAGTGAATTTTTAGCCCAGAAAAGTGTCCCTTGCCCTGGGGACCAACCTGAACCGGACGCATTATAAAGCCCAGCGCGTTTCCTTCTTCAGCCGCTTCAGCGAGCAAATATTGCTCATCATCCGTTAACGCTTCAGTAAACCAGCCAATAACCACACTGTAATTACCGGTGCGCAATGCTCTGGCCATGGATTCAACAGTATGGCAAGGCGCAAGCTGACTAACCTGCATAACTTTAGTCAAAGGCAGACCCGCTGACTGCACCCACTGGCGGCTTAATTTCTGATTAGGCGTGAGCCACAACTGCCAGCGAGACTGCTGCCCCAGTTGCTGTAAAAGCGGCAGCAGCAGGAGTTGGGTCATCATGGGCTGGTCTTCACGGTAGAGCACTTCACTAATCAGCCCGGTGGAGGGACGCGCAGAAGAAGTCATTGCGCTATTGCCTGCAGTTGAAGTGAAAGATGTTGTGCGATTTGAATAGCCTGAAGAGTACATAATCAATCCAGCCCTGTAGTTACTGTATGGATATACAGTAACCCCTGTACGACTAAAGATCAACCTCATTTTCTGAAAGCGTCTCGCAAAATTCACTCGTTGTTGCTGCCTCTTTCAAAATCATCTTGCCCATCGCCCGCAACTTACCTATTTTTTGACTAACGGATCCGTTAATAAAAACTTCATTTGTTACTTCATGATTTAAAAGGAATTATTATGAAAAAGATATCCTATGAACGGATCTATCAATCTGAAAAATACCTGTCCTCATTGGGAGAAGTTGAGCATCGCGCGTTGTTTGGCGGGTACGCACTGGCCGTAGACAACACGGTGTTCGCCATGGTTTCAGCAGGCGAGTTGTACCTGCGGGCCTGCGAAGAAAGCGCCTCCTATTTCGTCAAACAGGGCGCCTCATTCTTAACGCTGTTAAAACGTGGGCGGCCCGTCTTACTAAACTATTATCGAGTGGATGAGACCCTCTGGCAGGATCAAGAGCGACTGCTACGGCTCTCGTCGTTTGCGCTCGAAGCCGCCCGCCGGGAACGCTGTAAACGCTTTAAACAGGACCGCCTGAAAGATCTCCCCAACCTGACCTTCCAACTCGAACTGCTTCTATGCGAAGCCGGAATTCCAAACGAAGAGGCATTACGCAAACTCGGCGCTGAGGCATGCTGGTTGAGGATCAAGCGGTTGAATAAGCACCTTAGTTACAAAGTGCTGTTTGCACTGGAAGGGGCGATCCAGGGGCTACATGAAGCGGCTCTCCCGGCAATACGACGCCGGGAGCTGATTGAGTGGTATAAAACATTGCCAGCGCAATAACGCTACTCTGGCAAGTGAGCAACCTGTTGTTGTAGTCGACAAATTTCTGGCAGCAACGCAATAAGCAGACCGATCTGTTGTAGAACCAGTGGCGCTTTGCTCTCCGTGCCGGGTTCAAGATGCGATATACGTTGCGCCAGTTCATTTAATGCTTGCTCTACACGCGGCTCATCCGCCGGGCGCTGATGCAGTGCATCATCCACATAGCAGACAGCATCATCCAGCAGATCCAGTATCGCTGGGTTCGTGAGCCGCTCACGGTGCGCGCCCAGTGCAGATATATAGCTGGTGAAGGTGTGATTCAGGCATAACAGCCGGAAAGCCACCTCGCGGATCTCCGCCGTGGCGCGTGGCTCCCGCGTCATATTTGAAACCACCGAGGCCAGTTCGGCATCGCGATTGTGCGCATCCCGCCGGGCAATACGATAAGCCAGGCGGTTATCGCGCCCCTGGTGGTACTGTTCGAGGATCGCATCCAGGTAACGACAGTTGGCATTGACCGCCTGAGCCAGCACCCGCGGTAAGTTGCGAAACCGCCAGTCGGGCCAGATAAAACTCACTGCAGCCCAGGCGATAGCGCAGCCTATCAGGGTATCTATCACTCTTGGCAATGCCACTTCGAACCCTTCACCAAGGAGATTAAAGCAGAGCAAAACCAGCAAGGTTATAAACATGGTGGCATGAGCGTACTGCACATTACGGAAGGCAAAGAACAACACCCCGGTAATAACAATCAGAATCAGCTGTCCTTCCACTGAAGGGACGAAATAGAGGATCGGCAGGCCCAGCGCCACCCCGGCGAGGGTGCCAAGAATACGCAGCGCCAGACGGTGGCGGGTGGCATTGTAGTTAGGTTGGCAAACAAACAGGCTGGTCAACAGGATCCAGTAGCCATGGTGCATCCCGGTAATCTGGATAAAGGCATAACCCACACATAACACCACCGACATCCGCACGGCATGGCGGAACAGCGCCGATTCGGGCGAGAAGTGGCGGCTTAGGCGCAGCCAGATATCACTGAAACCATGCATACTGTCGTCTGCCAGCTGGTTTTCCGCCTCATTGCCGGGCTGCGCCAGGGCCTGTTCGGATTCGATGGAGGCGAGCTGGGCATCAATCGCCCGCAGGTTATTGAGCAGGAAGCCGAGGGCTTTCATCTGCTCGGCCGAGGTACCGCTAGCCTGCACGCGATCGAGCGCCGCATCCAGATGGCTAAAGGCTCGCTCGAAACGGGGATCATGCTGGTAAGGCGTGCGCAATAAAATAGAGCGAGAGAGCTGCTGACAGGCTTGCGACTGCATCGACAGCAGACGCTGAAAACGGAACATGACATCGCTATAACGAAATTTCTCGCGCAGGGCCGAGTATTGAACGTGAGAGGAACTGGCGCGCTCATGAATATCCTGCGCCACAAAATAGTAATGCAGGGTACGGCGGGTGCCACGCTGACCGCGGTCGCCGCGTAAGCGGGTAAGGAGCGAGGCTTTCGTCTGGTTTAGCGTTGTCACCAGTTGGCCATTCGCCAGCGCCACATCGTAAAGGGGAGCCTGGCTTTCATCTTCAATGTCCGGATCGAAAAGCCGTGATTTAAGTTCCAGATAGTGGGCCAGCTGTTCATAGCTGCGCGCCAGGTTGTCCTGCAGCGGGCGAATGGGGAAGATCAGATGACCCGCAAGGGTTAACAAGTTATACCAGATAGCGCCAATGAGCAGCAGCACCGGCTGTTGATACCACTGGTCGTAAAGCGATACGCCCAGCATGGTGTAAATGGCTATCAGCAACGCGCCGAACGCGATAGTGGCATAGCGCTGGCTCAGGCCACCCAGCAAGATAAAGCAGCTTGTCGAGAGCAGTAGTCCTAATGCAAAGAGCCAGGGCCAGGGGAAGAGCAGCTCCACGGAGGCCGAGGCGATAAAAAAGCAGATTAAGGTAATAACCAGGTTACGCAGTCGTCCGGCGAGGCGATCGTCAAGATCGGCCAGGGCGCCAGCAACCACCCCCAGCGTCAGGGGGATGGTCAGCTTTACCTCGCCCAGCCACCAGGGCAGGGCGGTGCTGCCGCAAAGGGCGATGAAGATCCTGACGTTATAAAGCCAGGCGCTGTTCCATGTATAGCGACGTAGCAGTGGGCTGAGCATGCGCGCAGGTAATCCTTATGACTGAAATCGACGACGGGCGCTATTTTCACGGGCGGCACGGGCGACCTCCACCGGGACCACTCTACGTCCGACCGGCCACAGGGCGATAGCGGCAATCTTAAAATTGGCGATACCAACCGGGATACCAATAATAGAAATACACTGAGCAATGCCCGCCGCAATGTGCATCAGGCACAGCCACCAACCGAAAAAGATCAGCCAGAGAATATTCAGCAGCGTACCGCCGGTGTTCATGATTGCGCTCTTCCCGTCCGGGTTTAGCTCATCGACGTGAACGGCTTCGTTACCATAAGGGAAAAGCGACAGACGGGTGATTTCCCAGCATGATCGCGTTAGCGGCAGGGTGAAAATCAGGACGATACTCACCAGGGTTGCCAGCAGCCAGGAGAGGGTGGTGGCAAAACCACCCAACACAAAATTCAAAATATTCAAAACGGTACGCATAATCCCTCAATTCCTTCCGGTTTGTTCACAGCCTGATGATTGTAACGTTTTTTTGCGCTGGAGCACCTTAAAACTGGCAGTTACACTATCAGGCAACTATCACCCCGTGGATCAGGCTGGACATGGAACTGAAAGCAACTTCGTTAGGCAAGCGCCTGGCACAACATCCCTATGACAGGGTTGTCCTGCTCAACGCAGGCGTTAAGGTTTCAGGCGAGAAGCATGAATATCTCATCCCCTTTAACCAACTGTTGGCTATCCACTGTAAGCGCGGTCTGGTCTGGGGTGAGCTGGAGTTCGTGCTACCGGCGGATAAAGTGGTGCGCCTTCATGGTACCGAGTGGGCTGAGACCCAACGTTTTCATCATCATCTGAATGCACTGTGGCAAACGTGGAGTGCTGAGATGAGCGACATCGCGGCGCAGGTCTTACAGCAGGTGCTGGCGGATATCGCAGAGAGCAATGAGCAGAACAGCTGGTTAACCCGCGACAAGACCCTTGGCCTGCAGCAAAAAATCACCCAGGCGCTGACGGCGCTGCCATTACCCGCCTCCCGGCTGGAGGAGTTTGATAACTGCCGTGACGCGTGGCGGCAGTGTCAGGCGTGGCTGAAAGATATTGATCAGAGCCGTCTGCTGCATAACCAGGCGTGGACGGATACCATGCTGACGCGCTACGCCGATTTTTTTGCCGGAATAGAATCTTCGCCCCTCAACCCGGCGCAGGCGCGCGCAGTGGTCAACGGCGAACACTCGCTATTAGTGCTGGCCGGTGCGGGTAGCGGTAAAACGTCAGTACTGGTGGCGCGTGCCGGGTGGTTGCTCACCCGCGGCGAAGCGACAGCAGATCAGATCCTGCTGCTGGCTTTTGGTCGTAAAGCCGCGCAGGAGATGGATGAACGGATCGAAGCGCGTCTGCATACGCAGGAGATCACCGCCAGAACTTTCCACGCGCTGGCGCTGCATATTATTCAGCAGGGCAGTAAAAAAGTGCCGGTCGTCAGTAAGCTTGAAAACGACACCCCCGCCCGACAGGCTCTGTTTATCAAGGCCTGGCAACAGCAGTGCAGCGAGAAAAAAGCGCAGGCAAAAGGCTGGCGGCAGTGGCTTGAAGAGGAGCTTAACTGGACCGTCCCGGAAGGGAGTTTCTGGCAGAACGAGAAGCTGGCTCGCCGTCTGGCGCCGCGCCTGGACCGCTGGGTGAGCCTGATGCGTATGCACGGCGGCGCGCAGAGCGAGATGATTGCCGGTGCGCCGGAGGAGATCCGCGATCTCTTCTCGAAGCGGGTGAAGCTAATGGCGCCTCTGTTAAAAGCCTGGAAAACGGCCCTGAAAGAGGAGAATGCCGTGGACTTCTCGGGGCTTATTCATCAGGCGATTCTCATTCTGGAGAAAGGACGCTTTGTGAGTCCCTGGAAACATATTCTTGTGGACGAGTTTCAGGATATCTCGCCTCAGCGCGCGGCGTTGCTGGCGGCGCTGCGGGGGCAAAACAAACACACCTCGCTCTTTGCGGTCGGCGATGACTGGCAGGCTATCTACCGCTTTAGCGGCGCGCAGTTGTCGCTTACTACTGCCTTCCACCACTATTTTGGTGAGGGGGACCGCTGCGATCTGGATACCACCTATCGCTTCAACAACCGAATCGGTGAGATCGCCAACCGCTTTATACAGCAAAATCCGCATCAGCTGGCGAAGCCGTTAAACAGCCTTGCCGCGGGGGATAAAAAAGCGGTCACCCTGCTGGCTGACGATCAGCTCGACGCGCTGCTGGATAAGCTGAGTGGTTATGCCAAACCGGAGGAGCGGATTCTGCTGCTGGCGCGCTACCATCATCTGAAGCCTGCCACGCTGGAAAAGGCCGCGACCCGCTGGCCGAAATTACAGCTCGACTTTATGACTATCCACGCCAGTAAGGGGCAACAGGCGGATTACGTCATTGTGCTGGGATTGCAGGAGGGAAGTGACGCATTCCCGGCCCCTGCCAGGGAGTCGGTCATGGAGCAAGCGCTGCTGCCCGTTCCGGAAGATTTCCCCGATGCCGAAGAGCGGCGACTATTGTATGTGGCGATAACCCGCGCCCGGCATCGCGTGTGGTTACTCTTCAATAAAGCGCAGCCGTCGTCTTTTGTGGCGGTATTGCGTGACCTGGATGTGCCAGTAGCCAGAAAACCTTGAGATCGTGCCGGGTGGGGGCCACCCGGCAAAGAACTTACTTCAGACGCTCTGCGAGATAACGCTGATAATCTGGAATCAGAATATCAACCTGACGATTAAACTGCGGTGACTCGATAATAAAGTCAGCCGTCGACAGGTTTGTGGCAACCGGGATATTCCACACCGTGGCCAGACGCAGCAGCGCTTTCACGTCCGGATCGTGTGGAACGGCGTTAAGCGGGTCCCAGAAAAAGATCAGTACATCAATCTTGCCTTCCGAAATCAGCGCGCCTACTTGCTGATCGCCGCCCATCGGGCCGCTAAGCAGGGCATTCACGTCAAGACCTGTTTCACGGTTAATCAGATTGCCGGTGGTCCCGGTCGCGGAAAGGGCATGGTGTTGCAGCAGGGGTTTATGGCGCTGCACCCAGTTGAGCAGCATCTGTTTGCAGTGATCGTGGGCGACCAGCGCAATGTGTTTACGTTCCGGGAGTGAGCGGGTAGTCAGTTCCATTATCGGTTTCCATCAATGTAAATGGCTACAGATTACTGGAAGCATCTGACGCTGCAAGAGAAAGGGCAAAAAATTGCGGCTCAGGAGGGGGGTTGTTGCTTCGCCCATTGCATGAAACGGTTGCGGGTCTCCGTATCTGCCTGCGCAAACCAGTATTTTAACCGCTGTTCGGTCAAAGTTTGCGATTGAGGGGGCGGCATATCCAGTTCAGACACGCCCGACAGGAGCGTACTGTCGTCGGCCATCCTGATGGCAAACTGCGGCAGCGAGGCTGTCAGCCCGGCGCTGTTATACCGCTCAGTATCGCTTTCGTAATTGATCCCTTTTGAGGTGGTGGTGATGGCGAGGATATCCAGTTTGACCGGAATCGGCATCGCATCTCCGTCCAGCAGCTCAATGCGCGGCGCGTTATCAAATGACTGAGACTCTTTTTCCGTCTCCAGACGCGGCAAACTAAAGTTGACCTGGCTGATGCGCTGCGTGTTGAAGCTGGCAACCAGCGGTGGGGAGATATAGATCCGCTGCTCATGGCTGGCGAGACGAATGGTTTTTTCAACCCGAAAAACGATCTGATGGGGGCCGTTATCCAGCTCAATGCTATCTGCGCCACGTAACAGCGAGCTGGAGACCCTTTTACCATCCAGCACCAGCAGATCGATATCGGTGGAGAGTCTCAGCGTGGTAGCGGAAGCGCAAACCGGCATCATCAATACCATCATCAGTGTGGCAATGCCGGTTTTCATAACAGGCTCCTGGGTATCCGATACGTCGCGGAATAATGTATCTAAATTTTTCGGTGATCATGTTTACTAACATATAGACATAGTTGCGCCGTTTGCCCTCATACGAACGTATGGGTTAGATGGTTGCCTGCTCAGCTTTGGCTTACACTCACAAAAAGCCAGGAGGAAAAGATGAAAGAGAACGATATCGTTAACATTTTGACATCGACCCGCACCATTGCGCTGGTGGGGGCAAGCGATAAGCCCGAGCGTCCAAGCTACCGGGTCATGAAGTATCTGCTCGATCAGGGTTACCATGTGATCCCTGTCTCCCCCAAAGTCGCCGGTAAAACGCTATTAGGCCAGCAGGGCTACGGGACTCTGGCCGAGGTGCCAGAAAAAATCGATATGGTCGATGTGTTCCGCAATTCAGAAGCGGCCTGGGGCGTCGCGCAGGAGGCTATCGCCGTGGGGGCGAAAACACTGTGGCTGCAGTTGGGCGTCATTAACGAACAGGCGGCCGTGCTGGCGCGTGAGGCGGGGCTGAACGTGGTCATGGATCGTTGCCCGGCTATCGAAATACCCCGTCTGGGAATGGCAAAATAATAAAAAAACCCGGTCAGCCCTGGCTACCGGGTTTTTTTTAGTTCCGTAAACGTGGCGCCTGCAACTGTTTACGGATGGTCTGCGCCAGTTCGTCCAGTGTCGGCTGTTCAGGGTGTTCATCCTGTGCTTCGCCACTCAACTGGGCTTCGGCAAGATAGGTATGCACCGGCTGGCCATCGTCATCTTCCATTACCACGTGGTACCAGGGTGCGGCGCGGAGATCTGCGTTAACCGCCAGCTCATCGGCGGACGGTTCATCGAGTGAGTATTCCGGGTCGATATCAACTACCACGCCCAGATACCCTAACAGAGAGTGGCGGACCTGCTGGCCGATACCGAATTTGCTGGCAATCATAGTCACCTCCCGGGAAACGTTACTTACACTATAAGTGTGGGCAACATTCCACTTTTCAAGTTACATGACGCGACAGGCAAATCCTTTCAGATAAAGCCCTTCAGGATAGGTTGCGATCACCGGGTGATCGGCCGCCTGACGGAACTGCTCTATAAATTGTACATCACGACCAGCATCTACAGCGGCATCGGCCACAATTTTCTGGAACAATTCGTTTGTCATCAGGCCAGAGCAGGAGAAGGTCAGGAGCACACCGCCTGGGTTAAGCAATTGTATCGCCAGCATATTGATGTCTTTATAACCGCGGCAGGCACCCATCAGCTGATTTTTGTTTTCCACAAATTTCGGCGGATCCATCACGATAACGTCGAATTTCTCGCCCTGATCGCGATATTTACGCAGCAGCTTAAACACATCATCGCGCACAAACTCAGCTTTACTCAGATCCAGCTTGTTGAGTTCAACGTTTTGTTTCGCCACGTCCAGAGCCTCCTGAGAGGTATCCACGCTCACCACGCTGGCACAGCCGCCCATCAGCGCAGAAACCGCAAAGCCGCCCGTGTAAGAGAAGCAGTTAAGGACGCGTTTGTCTTTTACATACTGGCGGGTCGCCAGACGACTGTCACGCTGATCGAGGTAATAGCCTGTTTTATGTCCGCCCTGGATGTCCACCAGCAGCTTCATGCCGTGCTCTTGAATCGGCAGCAGCGCAGGTGGCAGTTCGCCGGTGACCGGGCCCTGGGTCAACTCCATGCCCTCTTTTTTGCGCACCGCCACGTCGCTGCGGTCATAAATCGCGCATTCCGGATAGAGGCCTTGCAGGGCGCTGATCAACGCCGCGCGTTGATACTCCGCCCCCGCGCTCAGCAGCTGCAGAACCAGGAAGTTGCCAAAGCGGTCGATCGTCACGCCCGGCATGCCGTCGGACTCCCCGGCAATCAGACGATAGCTGTCTAGCCCGTCACGCTGTGCCAGCCAGTCTCGCCACTGCTGCGCCTGCTGCAAGCGGCGGGTAAAGAAGGCGATATCGACAGTTTCCTGAGGATCAAAGGTCCAGACGCGCGCACGGATCTGTGACGCGGGCGAGTATGCGCCGCGGGCTAACCATTTCCCCTGATGGTCAACGATATCGATGGTTTCACCGAGGCTGGCTTTTCCTTCCATTCGGGCAACGGCACCGGAAAAGACCCAGGGATGACGACGCAGTAATGACTTCTCGCGCCCTTTGGCTAACACTAAACGTACACTCATAATTGGCTATTCTGTCGATTCAATGAAATGGCCGCCATTTTCCCGAGTTCAGGGGGGAAATGCAACGCGCCACGAGGATAAGGAGAACGATGATGTCAAATATCTGCACGATCGCATGGGTCCACGGCACGGTTCAGGGGGTGGGCTTTCGTTACAGCACCCAGCGAGAAGCGACGCAGCTTGGGTTGACCGGCTACGCGCGAAACATGGATGACGGCAGCGTTGAGGTTGTGGCTTGTGGTGATGCAGCACAGGTGGAAAAGCTCATCGCCTGGCTGAAGGCAGGGGGGCCGCGCAGTGCTCGGGTTGAAAAGGTCTTATCAGAACCGCATCAACCCGGCCGGGAATATACCAACTTTGGTATTCGCTATTAAATACACTTCACCGGTTTAGGCAGGCCGGCGATCTTGGTCGCCTGTTTCGCCGGGCCTTTCGGGAACAGACGATAGAGATAGCGGCTGTTGCCTTTCTCTTCGCCAAACTTTTTAGCCATCGCCTTCACCAGCATACGAATCGCAGGGGAGGTATTAAATTCCAGATAGAAATCACGCACGAAACGCACCACTTCCCAGTGTTCAGGCGACAAAGTGATGGCCTCTTTTTCGGCAATCACTTCCGCCAGCGCTTCGCTCCACTGGCTGCTCTCTTTCAGATAACCGTCGTTATCGGTCTCGATCTCTTTACCGTCAAAGCTCAACATAGTTCATCACACGTCAGTCAAAAACCGCTGCAGTGTAGCAAAAAACAGAGCCCCGCATAAGCGGGGCCCGGGGATACAGCACAGTGAGGGGGTTAATCGCGGCTGGCGAAGCCCAGGATACTCAGCAGGCTGACGAAGATGTTGTACAGCGACACATACAGGCTCACGGTGGCGCGGATGTAGTTAGTCTCGCCGCCGTGAATGATGTTGCTGGTCTCATACAGAATAGCGCCAGAGGAGATCAGGATAAACACGGCGCTGATCGCCAGGTGCAGAGCCGGCAGCTGCAGGAAGATGTTTGCTACCATACCCACCAGCACAATCACAATACCTGCCATCAGCATACCGCCGAGGAAGGACATGTCTTTACGGGTGGTCAGCACATAGGCCGAGCAGCTGAAGAAGACCAGGGCCGTACCGCCCAGCGCCATACCTATCACGTCACCCATACCTGCTGACAGGTAAGTATTCAGGATCGGCCCGAGGATATACCCCAGGAAGCCGGTAAAGGCGAAGGCAGATAAAATACCAACAGGTTTATCTGCGGTTTTATAAGTCAGGAACATCAGGCCATACATGCCCACCAGCGTCAGAATCAGCCCTGGAGAAGGCAGCATCAGCACGGTGCTGGCAGTCGCGGTGAGGGCCGAAAACGCCAGCGTCAGGCTCAGCATGAAATAGGTATTACGCAGCACTTTATGGGTGCTAAGCAGCGACGCGCGGTCGCGGGAAGAAGTAATTATACGATCCATGAGTCACTCTCTTATGACAGATGTAATTAACGGGAAGAATAGAGAACGACGCAGCCGTAACAAAGTGATTTTACCCATCTTTACTCAGTTCTTCAGGGCTTTACCCAGCATGATCTCTCCTAAAAGGCTTTTACCGCAGAAGGAAAAATGGTTTCAGCAGATTATCGAGATCAAGATCTTATAGGTCTCTGAAATATATTGCTTTATTTTAGTTACCCAGCTAAGAGTTAAATCCGCATCGTCAAAAAACAGACAATAAGGCGAAGGAAATGAAACCACAACCACGCACTATCTTTACACTCTCTTTGCTGACGGCAGGCATCCTGTGCGCTAGCGCAACGGCGTTTGCGGCCAGCGTGCCGGCAGGAACGCAGCTTGCAGAGAAGCAGGAACTGGTCAGGAATAATGGCAATGAACCGGCCTCGCTCGACCCACATAAAGTCGAAAGCGATGTCGAATTCAATATTATCAGCGATATATTCGACGGGTTGGTGAGTGTCTCTCCGCAGGGTGAGATTCAGCCGCGCCTGGCGGAAAAATGGGAAAACAAAGACAATACCGTCTGGACCTTCCATCTGCGTCCGGGCATTACCTGGAGCGACGGCACACCGATTACCGCGCAGGATGTGGTCTGGAGCTGGCAGCGGCTGGTCGATCCGAAAACCGTCTCTCCTTACGCCAGCTATCCGGGCAGTATGCATATCATGAATGCCGCCGAGATTGCCGAAGGCAAACAGCCCACGGATAAGCTGGGCGTGAAGGCGATTAATGACACCACGCTCGAAGTAACACTCACCCAGCCGAATGCGGCCTTCCTTGCGATGCTGGCGCACCCGTCTATGGTGCCGATCGATAAAGTCCTGGTGAGTCGTTTTGGCGAGAAGTGGACCAAGCCCGAGCACATCGTCTCCAGTGGAGCTTACAAGCTGTCGCAGTGGGTGGTAAACGAACGCATCATTGCCGAGCGCAATCCGCGTTACTGGGATAACGCCCACACCGTGATTAACAAAGTGACCTATCTGCCAATCACCTCTGAAGCGTCTGACGTTAACCGCTACCGGGCAGGAGAGATCGATATTGTCTATACGGTGCCTATCAATCAGTTTGCCCAGTTGAAAAAAACGCTGGGCAGCGAGTTGGACGTCTCCCCGCAGCTTGCCACTTACTATTACCAGTTCAATACCACCCGCGCGCCATTTAACGATGTCCGCGTGCGTAAGGCGCTGAATTTGGCGCTCGATAAAGAGATCATCGCCGATAAAGTGTTGGGGCAAGGGCAGCGACAGGCATGGTTGATCAGCCAGCCAGATATCGGCGGCGTCACGCTGAAGAACCCGGACTACGCCAGCTGGCCGATGGATAAACGCATCGCGGAGGCGAAAAAGCTGCTTAACGAAGCCGGCTTTAACGAAAGCCACCCGCTGAGCTTCAACCTGCTTTACAACACCTCTGAGTCGCACCAGCGCATCGCCATTGCTGCAAGCTCAATGTGGAAGAAAAATCTCGGCGTGGAAGCAAAGCTGCAAAATCAGGAGTGGAAAACCATGCTGGATACCATGCACACCCATACGTTTGATGCGGTGCGCTACGCCTGGATTGCGGATTATGACGATGCCGCCACCTTCCTGAATAACTACCGCACCGGTGACAGCCAGAACACCAGCCAGTACAGCAACCCGGACTATGACCAGGCGCTGGTTAACGCCGCGAAGGCCAAAACCCCGGCGGAGCGCGGTAAGTTTTATCAGCAGGCCGAAGATCTGCTGGCGCGCGATGTTCCTGCTATTCCGGTCTATCACTATGTGCGTACGCACATAGTGAAACCCTGGGTGGGCGGTTTTACGCCAGATAAGCTGGGCTACTACTACACCAAAGATATGTACATCAAAAAGCATTAAGGCTTAAAACGTGAGATTTTGTGCTGATAAAACGGTCAGTGCGTTGTTATTTCAACCGATTGACTGCGATTTGGCTGTTTTTCAGGCAAACGAACACAATGGTGCTTTACAGGGCGTACTGAGGTGTTTATAGTGCGCCTCATTGGAAGCGTGGCCGAGCGGTTGAAGGCACCGGTCTTGAAAACCGGCGACCCGAAAGGGTTCTAGAGTTCGAATCTCTACGCTTCCGCCAAATACGAAGAACCCCGTGATAGCGATATCACGGGGTTTTTTCTTTTATGCTTCTCCAGCACGCTGCAAATCACCAAGGGTATCGATATCCCTGACAATTCCCTCATCCTCCAGCATTAGATCTGACACAGCCCCCTGACGACGTGCAGTCTGCACAATAGACCTCGCACCAGCCTCGCCGCGTAACGCGCGCAAGGCGGCATAATAGCGACGGTCAAAGCCCACCGGATGCCCGGGCTGATAACAGTAGTGCGGTACGACGAGAGAGGTGTGCGTCAGGGCGTGGGCAACGGCCCTTAGCGTGTCGGGTTGGATAAAGGGCAAATCGGCCGGCAAGATCAGCCAGCCGGAGGCCTCCGGTGTAGCCATCACGCCCAGCGCAATTGACTCGCCCATCCCGGCGGTTCCTCCCTTGGGCCTCACCAGATGCCACTCAAGCCGCGAAGCCGTAACGGCGGCCAGGGTATGGTCCAGCACCCTTTGCCCGTTAAGCCTCGCCTCCAGTTTATGGCTCAGCCCGCCGGAGGCCAGAAAGCGTTCGCCGCGCCCGGCCGCCAGCACAATCACCACCGGGGCGGCCACTAACTTGCCGCTCCGGCCTGCCGCGTGGCGGCGATATCCGCCAGCACGGAGAGGGCCAGCGTGCTGGCATCCCGCGCCCGGGGAAAGAGGCCGATGGGGGCCTTAATCCTGGCGATATCCTCTTGATGCCAGCCCAGCGCGAGCAAGGTTTCGCTGCGCTGCGAATGGGTACGCTGGCTGCCCAGCGCGCCGATATAAAAGGGGCGAGCGCGCAGAGCGGCCTGCAATACTGGCAACTCTCGGTGGAGATCATGCCAGAGCAGCACCACGGCGGTATCCGCATCGATAAGGGGGTCTGAAGCGTCCGTAAAACCGGTTACCTCATAGCCTGCCGCCTGGGCCAGCGCGGCGGTCGCTTGCGCCTCGACCGACTGACCCTGCAGGACCAACTGCACGCGGGGCCGATAGCCGCGTTCAAACCCGCCGCTGCGCCAGCCCGTCGTGACAACGCCCTCTATCGCACTGAGTTGCTGTGTGGCGGGGTAATAATGCAAACCGGCCGGGGTACGTCTTTCCAGGCTGTTAAGGACCGCCAGCAGCGGGCGAGCTGAACGCAGCCGGTGAAGGGTGAGGGTGATGCCGCCTCCGCAGGGTAAGACAATGTCAAACCAGGGCGAACCTTTGCCATACCGTATCTGGCGATCCTGACCTTTGGCCAGGAGATCCAGCGCCTCGAAGGCCACAGCCGACTCCACGCAGCCGCCGGAAACGAAGCCACAATAGTGGCCATCGTCGCGCACGCACATCTGCGACCCCAGCGCGCGGGCTGCGCCGCCCTCGATATCCGTCAGGGTCACCAGCACGGCCTCTTTTCCGGCGGTGAGCGCCTCGACGGCAAAGCGCAGCACGGCGATGCTGTCATCGGTGACAAAGGCGCGGGAAGGGGAGGGAAGCGGCGCGTTGGAGGCAATGTTATTGAGCATCATGCCTCCCTTACACCGCATCCGGCAGGGCATCGATAAGCTTATCGAGGGTGATCGGGTAATCACGCACCCGCACGCCGGTGGCGTTGTAGATAGCGTTGGCAATCGCCGCGCTCACCCCGCACAGCCCAAGCTCGCCGACCCCTTTGGCCTTCATGGGGGAGGAGATGGGATCGGTATCCTCAAGGAAAATGACCTCCTGCTCCGGAATATCGGCGTGAACCGGCACTTCGTAGGCCGCCATATCATGGTTGACGAAGTAACCCAGCCGCGTATCTACCGCCAGCTCCTCCATCAGCGCCGCGCCCAGCCCCATGGTCATCGCCCCGATCACCTGGCTGCGCGCGGTGATTGGATTGAGGATCCGCCCGGCGGCGCAAACGGCCAGCATCCGGCGCACCCGCACTTCACCGGTAGCGCTGTCCACACCCACCTCGACGAAGTGTCCGGCAAAGGTGGACTGCTGATACTCCTTATCCAGGTCGCCAAACTCGATGCTGTCCTCGGCGGTCAGCACACCCGATTTTGCCGCCTCAACCAGCGGCGCGCTGCGCCCCTGAGCGGATATCGTCTCGTCGGCAAATTCAGCTGTTGCCGGGTCGAAACCCAGCTGCTCGGCAATGGCTTCCCGCAGCTTCACGCAGGCGGCGTACACGCCTGCGGTAGAGGTATTCGCCCCCCACTGGCCGCCCGATCCGGCAGAGACCGGGAAGCGTGAGTCACCCAACCGTACGTCGACCTTCTCCAGCGGCAGGCCCAGCATTTCGGCGGCGGTCTGCGCAATGATGGTATAGCTCCCGGTACCGATATCGGTCATGTCCGTCTCGACCGTCACGCTGCCATCAGCGTTGAGATGGACCCGCGCGCCGGATGTTGCCACCAGGTTGTTACGAAAGCCTGCCGCCATTCCCATACCTACCAGCCAGCGCCCATCGCGCACCTGGCCGGGCTGCGCGTGCCGTTTCTGCCAGCCAAAGCGTTCCGCCCCCGTCTGCAAGCATTCGACAAGCTGGCGACGAGAGAAGCGGCGCTCGGGGTTAGCCGGGTCGACCTGGGTATCATTCAGAATACGAAACGCAACCGGATCCACGCCCGCCTTGTCGGCAATTTCGTCGATAGCGATCTCAAGAGCCATCAGGCCGGGGGCCTCGCCCGGCGCGCGCATGGCATTGCCCTCAGGCAGATCAAGCGTGGCCAGCCGCAGGCCAGTATGGCGGTTTGCGCCAGCGTAAAGCAGCTCGGTTTGCTGGACTGCCGTTTCCGGCGTGCCGCCGGGAAGATTGCCCGACCAGCTATCATGCGCGATGGCGACAATCTTTCCTTCGGTGTCGGTACCGATACGGATGTGCTGGAGGGTGGCCGGACGATGGGTCGTGTTATTGGGGACCGTCGGCCTCGGCAGCATCACCTTGACCGGGCGCTTCACCGCCCGCGCCCCCAGCGCCGCCAGCAGGGCATCGCTGCGTAAAAAGAGTTTGCCGCCGAAGCCGCCGCCAATATACGGCGAAACGATGCGCACGTTCTCCGGCGGGATCTTCAGGGTCAGGGCCAGATCGGTACGGCACCAGTCAATCATCTGGTTTGAGGTCCAGACCGTAACGTTGTCGCCCTCCCAGACGGCCATAGAGGCATGGGGCTCCATCGCCATATGGCTCTGGTCCGGAGTGGTGTAGATCGCATCGAGCTTCACCGCCGCCGAAGCAAAGGCGGCAGTCACGTCCCCGACGTTTTTGTCGGGGGTATCCTCCGGCGGCTCGGTGACGGAAGCTTTTTCCGCCGCCAGATCGTAGGCGCCCTGCGCTCGTTTACAGGTCACCTTGACCAGCGCTGCGGCCGCACGGGCCTGCTCGAAGGTCTCTGCCACCACCAGCGCAACCGCCTGATGGTAGTGCTCGATTTCAGGGCCGCCTAACAGGGTGGCGGTATTTTTCTCTCCCTTGCCAAGCGGTCCGGCGTTATCGGCGGTAATCACTGCCAGCACGCCGGGGGCCGCTTCCGCCGCCTTTGTGTCAATGGCGCTAATGCGCCCTTTGGCGATGGGGGCGCCGACGACGTGGCCGTAAGCAGCATTGGGGGCGATATCATGCCATTCGTACGCATAGTGCGCGCTGCCCGTGGTTTTACGGGGGCCGTCGATACGCGTATGGGGTTGGCCGACAACCCGAAGCGTGTCGATAGGGTTAGTGGTGGCGGGTTTGTCGAATTTCATGCGTGAGCCCTCGCTTCAGACAACACGGAGGCGAGCGTGCGCTTCGCCAGGGTGAGTTTAAAGGCGTTTTCAGGCGTGGGATGGGCATCCGCAAACAGCCTGTCATACACCGCCTGCGCCCCGTCCGGAAGGCGGGCATCTGCTTCATCCAGCCGCCACGGCTTATGGGCTACGCCGCCCAGGGCCACGCGGCCCGTGCCGTCAGGCTGAACGATGGCCGCCACCGACACCAGCGCAAAGGCATAGGAGGCGCGATCGCGCACTTTGCGGTAGATATGCGTTCCCCCTGGTGGCGGAGGCAGCGTGACGGCAACGATCATCTCTCCCGGCGTCAGGACGGTTTCCAGATGTGGCGTGGTGCCCGGGGCGCGCCACAGTTCATCGACGGGAAAGGTCCGTGTCTTGCCGTCCGGATCGACCGTTTCGACTTTGGCGTCCAGTACGCGCATGGCGACCGCCATATCGCTGGGATGCGTGGCGATGCAGGCGTCACTTGCGCCCACCACCGCCAGCTGGCGGCTATAGCCCTCGCGCGCCGCGCAGCCGCTGCCGGGCAGACGCTTATTACAGGGTTGGTTGGTATCATAAAAATAGGGGCAGCGGGTTCGCTGCAGCAGATTACCGGCGGTGGTGGCCTGATTACGTAGCTGGCCGGACGCCCCGGCAAGTAGCGCCCGCGACAAGACCGCGTAATCTTTGCGCACCCGGGCATCGGCGGCCAGATCGGTATTACGCACCAGCGCCCCGATACGCAGACCGCCGTCGTCGGTGGCTTCAATGCTATCCAGTCCGAGGTGGTTAATGTCGATCAGGTGGACGGGGGTTTCGATCTCCAGCTTCATCAAATCCAGCAGATTGGTCCCGCCGGCAATGAATTTTGCCCCCTCGTGGCGTTGGGCGCTCTGTGCGGCCTCGGCCGGGGTCTTTACGCGCTCATAGGTAAAGGCTCTCATGATTTCAGCTCCCCGGCGGCCTCTTCGATGGCGGCAAGAATGTTGGAATAGGCGCCGCAGCGGCAGATATTGCCACTCATGCGCTCGCGCAGCTCGTCAGGGGTCATTTCCGGCGGCGAGACCAGATCGAGAGTCACGTGGCTCGGGATCCCGGCTTCGATCTCTTTCAATACCGCGACCGAAGAGCAGATCTGCCCCGGAGTGCAGTAACCGCACTGGTAGCCGTCGTGTTTAATAAAGGCGGCCTGCATGGGGTGCAGCGCCTCAGGGGTACCCAGCCCTTCAATGGTGGTGATATCGGCATCCTGGTGCATCACCGCCAGCGTCAGGCAGGCATTCAGACGGCGGCCATCCACCATCACGGTGCAGGCGCCACACTGACCGTGGTCGCACCCTTTTTTGCTGCCGGTCAGCTGCAGATTCTCACGCAGGGCATCCAGTAAGGTGGTACGGGTATCGACCTCCAGGGTTCGCGGTTCCCCGTTAACCGTAAAAGAGAGGGGAAGACGTTCAGCGGGGGGCGTGGCCGCAGGGCGCTCGTCACCAAACGCCATACCCGGCGCAACGGCGGCGGTGGCGGCGGTGCCCGCGCTGACTTTCAACAGGGTACGACGCGTCAGGCTAAAATCCTGCTCGCCTTCGTCAGGGGTATTGCCATGGTTGCTCATGCCAGGCCTCCGGTATCAAATGAGAAAAGTTATTCCTGAAACGCTTTTTTAAGCTTCAAGCATAGTCCCTGCTGTCGGCAGGATTATTCCTAATTCGTTTGTCGGGAGGCTGGCGCAGGCAGGCTAGTCCATGAGATAGCGGATAACGGTGACGCCCTCTTCTTGCCGTACGCGGGATTTTACCCGCCAGGTCTGTTCAATTTGCTCCGGGGTGAATACCGTTGCGGGCTCGCCGCTTGCCACGACCCGCCCGCCTTTAAGCAGCACCAGCCGCTGGCAGAATCGGGCCGCCAGGTTGAGGTCATGCAGCGCGACGACCACCGTCAGCGGCAGGCTGGCAATCAGGCGCATTAGCTCCAGCTGATGCTGAATGTCGAGATGGTTTGTCGGCTCATCCAGCAGCAGTACCTGCGGTTGCTGAGCCAGGGCGCGGGCGATTTGGCAGCGCTGGCGCTCGCCACCGGACAGATGACGCCACTGCCGATCGCGCAGCGAGGTGAGCTGCATCAGGCGCAGCGCCTCTGCCACAGCCTGCTCATCTTCGGCGTGCCAGCCCTGTAACAGCCGGCGATGCGGGGTACGTCCCAGGGCGACAATCTGCCCGACGCTAAGATCCCCATCCACCTCGGCATGCTGCGTAACAAACGCCATCTGACGGGCACGCTGCTTGAGGGGGAGGGCATCAAGGGCAATCCCATTCAGGCGTACCTGCTGCGCACCGGCGGGCAGCAGCCCGGCCAGACAGCGGAGCAGGGTCGACTTCCCCGAACCGTTTGGCCCCAGCAGGCCAACACGCTGCCCGGCGCTCACCTCCAGATCGATACCATGGAGTACGGTTTTTGATTGCAACTGCACCTGCAGTCCCTTCGCTGAGATATTCATCTTTTTCTCTCCCGGCTGCGCCACAGTATCAGGACAAACGCGGGGGCCCCCACCAGCGCGGTGACCACGCCGATCGGCAGCACCTGGTGGGCGATCAACGTCCGGGAAACCATATCCGCGAGGATCATAAAATGGCTGCCAATAAGAAAGGTTAAAGGAATGGATCGCTGATGGCCCGGGCCGCTCACCATGCGCGAGATATGTGGGATCACGAGGCCGACAAAGCCCACGGCGCCGATGGTGCTGACCATCACGGCGGTGATCAGCGCGCAGGTTAGCAATAACACCACGCGTACCCAGGTGACCGGGACCCCAAGGGTGGTAGAGACTTCATCGCCGAAAGTAAAGGTATCCAGCGCCCGGGAGAAAGCCACGATTATGAGCAACCCCGCCAGCGTAACCGCCAGCGCCAGTACAGCATCGGGCCAGCGCACCCCGCTCAGGCTCCCCAGCAGCCAGAACATGACGCTGCGTGACTGCTCGGCGTTGGCCGAGGTGCTTACCACATAGGCTGTCAGCGCGTTAAACAGCTGGGTACCGGCAATGCCCGCCAGCAAAATGCGCGGCGGACTGTCGGTCATGCCGCGCGTAATGACCATGATCAGCCCAAAAGCGCCGCAGGCGCCGAGAAAGGCACCGCTGCTGACGCCCAGCGTGGTACCGCCGATGCCCAGCAACATCACGCATACTGCCCCCAGCGACGCCCCGGCGGAGATGCCCAGCAGATAGGGCTCCGCCAGCGGGTTGCGTAGAATCGACTGCAAGACCAGCCCGCACAGGGCCAGCCCGCCGCCGCTGCACGCCGCCATCAGCGCCCGGCTCATGCGATACTCCCAGACAATACCCGCCTCTACCTGGGGAAGGTCGAAGGCGGTCAACCCTAACCCGTTAAGAATGGCCTGACCTGCCGTGATAAAGGAGACCGCCATCTCCCCCTCAGTGGCGGCGAGCACCAGCATCAAGGGTAGCGCCAGCACGCCTGCCGCCAACAGCATGCGGTATCGCCAGCGCGGAGGTGAGACGGGCAGACGCATGGCCAGAGTGCTCATGGCTGCGCCTGGAAGGTAGCCAGCTGTTGACCGATCAGCTCGACCGCATCCACGTTGCGCAAAGACGGATTTAAGGACATGGCCGGCACCACGATGATGTGGTTATTTTTGACCGCGGGAATATGTTGGGTAACCGGATCGCTGCGTAAAAAGGCCTTTTTCACCGCGACGTCATCGGCGGGATAGAGCCGCCGCGCCATCTCAGCTATGACGATAATATCCGGCTGCGCCTGGGCAATACGCTCCCAGGTGACGGCAGGCCACTCGTCGTGCGAGTCAATAACATTGTTCAGCCCAAGGGTCTGGCCGATCCAGCCCGGCGCGCCAAAATTGCCCGCGACCCAGGGATCGCCGTTCAGGCGGCTACTGGAGAACCAGAACAGCACCTTCAGCGGCGTTTTCCGCTTACTGGCGGCCTGCTTTTGCGCCTTTTCGATGCGTTGCGTCAACGCCTTGATCAGTCTGTCGCCCTGCTGGGGGACGGCGAATAGCGTAGCCAGCTCGCGGATTTCGCGTTCAATTTCCGCAATGGAGAAGGGGGTGCTGCGCGCGCCATCCCCGTTCGAGCTGTCGGTGACGCGCTTGCCAATGCAATCCGCAGGGGAGATCCAGGTGTTGATCCCGAGCGCGGCGAACTGGTCGCGGGTGCCCACTTCGCCCTGGGGTCCGATATGCCAGTGATACTGGGCCAGTACCAGCTCGGGTTTTTGCGCGACCACCGCCTCAAAGGAGGGGGCGTTATCGGCCAGCTTTTTCAGCCCTTTGCCCTGGGGGGCAAGCGTATCCGGTAAGGGGCCAAACCATACCGAGGTAGCGGCAATTTTCTTCTCCAGACCCAGCGCCAGTAGCAGCTCGGTTTCATGTTGCCCCACGGTCACAACGCGTTCTGGTGGGTGAGTAAACGTGTGTTTGACGCCGCAATTCTCCAGCGTCAGCGGAAAGGGGCCAGCCGCAAAAGCCTGGGCGGTGAACAGGAGCCATGCAGATGCAGCCAGGGAAAGTAAATGTTTAACGGACACGTGCCAGACCTCAAAAATGTTATGTTATAACATAATACATGTAGTGAGGCGGGGTTCAACCCCTGAACAGAGCAAAGCGTCGATCGGCGGTAGGAAGGGAAGTATGAAGACGCAACGGGCGCAGCGTCCGACTGCGCCCGTGAAGGTTACTGCGTGGCGTGCTTTTGCAAGCCGTCGAGCAACGCCTGATGGAAGCGCACCGGGTCCTGCATCTGCGGTGCATGGCCCATATCGTCAAACTCTACCAGAGTGGCATGGGGGATCCGCTTCGCCGTCTCTTTCCCGAGCACCGCGTAATTCCCCAACTGCTGGCGAATTTCAGGCGGGGCGAGATCCTTGCCGATGGCGGTATTGTCTTTGGTGCCGATCATCAACAGCACCGGCATCTTCAGTTCACTGAACTCATACATCACCGGTTGGGTGTAGATCATGTCGTAGAGCAGGGCGGAGTTCCACGCCACGCGCGCTTTACCAGGGCCATTATTCAACCCGGCCAGCATCGTAACCCAGCGCTCGTACTCCGGCTTCCACTCCCCGGCGTAATAGGTATTCTTCTCGTACTGACGAATGCCCTCGGCGCTGGTTTTCAGCTCACGCTGGTTCCACTCATCAACGGTGATATGCGGTACGCCGCGCGCTTTCCAGTCTTCCAGCCCTATTGGGTTCACCATCACCAGCTGCTCGACCTGCTGCGGCCACATCAGCGCGTAGCGGGTGGCGAGCATGCCGCCGGTGGAGTGGCCGATAACCGTCACCTTATCAACACCCAACTGCTTCAGAAGGGCGTGGGTATTATCTGCCAGCTGCTGAAACGTATACTGATACTGTTCCGGCTTGGTGGATTTGCAAAAACCGATCTGATCCGGGGCGATGACCCGATAGCCGCTGGCGCTCAGGGCTTTGATGGTGGCCTCCCAGGTACCGGCACAGAAGTTTTTACCGTGCATCAGCACCACGGTGCGGCCATTCGCGTTCTCGGGTTTGACATCCAGATAAGCCATATCCAGACGCTGTTTCTGCGAGGTAAACGTAAAGTGCTGAACCGGCCACGCGTAGTCAAAGCCTTCCAGTTTCTCCCCGTAAGCCGGGGCATCGGCCGCCAGTGCCGGAGTGGAAAGGGCAACGAAAAGCGCAAGGCAGGATAATCGTCGTGCGGTCATGCAGGCTCTCCCATAGCAAAGAGTGAAAGTGAACAACAATGACACACTGTAGAGCACCAGACGGAACGGGGGTGTAAAGCGGGGTAAAGATGGCCGGGGCTGCGGTAATTTCCGCAGCCCGCTGGAAGGTTATTCCCAGTTATCCAGTACGCGCTGGCGTACTGCTTCAGGGTAACCCTGGTCAAAGGAGGCATGCAGATGACGTTTCTCCTGCAGGGTATCAAAGACCACTTTCGCCCCTTTGCCTGCGATGTACTCCGCTTCGTCATAGCATTGAGGCAGGCGTATCACTCGCTGGTCATCAAAGACCACGCGGCGGCCCACCGGGTGCACGCGGGTCGACAGCACCCATACCACTTCTCGCAGGTTGGTCGGATCGAAATCGTCATCCACCACGTACACTTTCGGGATAAAGACCATCGCATCGGTTTTAAATAGCACCTCGCCAATGCGGCGGCTTAACGCTTCGCTACTGACGCCCGGCAGCCGTTCGCGCCAGTTTTGCGGCACCACCACCAGCAGCCAGTGCACGGTAGAATCCTCCGGGATCCAGGCGGTTGTAATCGGCAGATTTGCCTCGCGCAGCGAGGTCAGCGCATCGGCGGCCAGGCCCATCGCCCAGAGGGTATGTGATTCGTCGGTAGGACGCCCTGTTATCGACATGGGCCAGATAGGATCGTCCCGGTGGGTAATGGTCTCTACGTGGAAGGTAGGCTGCGCGGACGAGCCTTCTCCCAGATAGCCGCCGTACTCCCCATATGGCCCCTCCTGGCAATCCCGCTCGATGGAGACATGCCCCTCGATAACAATTTCGGCCGTGGCGGGAACGTCCAGATCGATGCCGATTGCCCTTACCACCGGCACTGGCGCTCCCGCCAGCGTACCGATGTAGTCCGCTTCATCCGCATGTGCCGGAATGGGAATACCGGACACGCACGAAATCGCTGGCGCAGGGCCCTGCACCAGCGCATAGGGCATTGGCTGACCCAATTTCACCCATTCGCCCCAGATCTGGCCAATATGCTGGCTTGGCACGATCAGCCCCACCATACGTTTGCCGTCCACCTTCATTACCCGGGCGATAGACCAGTTCACCCATTTACCGTCTGGGGTTTTGACAATCAGCGTGCCCCAGGTGTTGGCATAACGGCCACCGTCTTTATCATGGGCAAACGGGATAGGGAAACGATCGAGGCTGGCGTCGTCGCCGCGCAAAATGTTCTGATGGCAAAGGGCATCGGCAGATCCCACGCGTACCGGCGGTATGCCGGGCTGACTGCGCGCGGCGGATAACGCTTCGATAATTTGCGGGCCAGTGGACTCGGGTGCCAGCCCCAGGGACATCGCCACACGGGCATAGGGCATGTCGCTGCGGGAGGAGAGGCTGGCCGGGGCGCCAAACAGACGAAAACCGGGCGCTACGTCGGCAACCTTATGAAATAGCGGGGCAGGGGACTGACGTTCATAGCTGCGACGCGTGATGGCGCTCGGCTCAAAATCACCGTCAACTTCCCGGCGGACGTGCATGATATCGCCCATCTCATCCAGGGCATCAATAAAGCTTCTTAAATCATCGTAATATTTCATCTGACTTTCCTTAAGTCCTGGGACGCGGTTCGCCCCAACGTTGCGTTAATGCGTTATCCAGCCCGAACTGATCGAGGATGCGCGACGCGCAGTGGTTAATGATGTCGTCGGTGCTTTGCGGGTTGTTGTAAAAAGCGGGCATGGGCGGCAACATCATGGCGCCCGCACGGGTCAGGGCGAGCATGTTCTCCAGATGGATAGCGTTGAGCGGCGACTCACGCGGCACCAGCACCAGCTTGCGCTGCTCTTTTAAGGTGACGTCGGCGGCGCGGGCAATTAAACCATCACCGTAGCCACAGCGAATGGCGGCGAGGGTTTTCATGCTACAGGGCACGACGATCATCCCATCCACCCGAAACGAACCGCTGGAGATGGCCGCCGCCTGGTCATGTTCGCTGTAACTCTTTGAGGCGAGGGCCAGAACCTCCTGTACACTGTAGGGCGTTTCCAGTTGGAGGGTTGCGCGTGCCCATTTCGAGATGACCAGATGCGTCTCGACGCCCAGCTCTTTGAGCGCGACTAGCACGCGCACACCAATGGCGGCGCCGGTTGCGCCCGTCATGCCAACAACAATTTTCATGGGGTTTATAAGAACCTTTATGATATAGTTTGAACTTAAACTGTTTGTGTTCGAACTATATGGATATCGATTCAGGGAGTCAAGACAGCCAATGTCAAATCATCGCGACTTAATTCATGCCGCGCCGCTGTGGCCGCACGGTGATAGCTCACTTATGCACCTGATGCGCCGGGCGGGGCAGCACGCCACGCTCTGCTGGAGTCAGTGCGTGGACACGGGATTATCTGCCGTCCAGTACGCCATTCTGGTGGTGCTGGCCGAGGAGACCTCTTGCGATCAGCAAACGCTGGGCAGCCGGGCGGGCTTTGATAAAGCCACCGGCACCTATGTGATTGATCGTATGAGTAAAAGTGGATTACTGACGGTGCAGACCGATCCCGACAACCGCAGGCGCAAGCTGGTCTCGATGAGTGCTGAAGGCGAGGCAATGCTGGCGAAGATGATTACGCAGGCAAAACAGGCTGAAAACGAGATTACTGAAGGAATGAGTGCGCAGGATATTGCCGATCTGAAGCGACTGCTGAGCAAGATTGGTGGCCTGCAGGCGCCCTGAAAGGGCGTCCCACAGGATCAAGGTCAGGCGACCGCGCGGGCGTTCTCTTCGATATCCGCACTGACGCGCACGTCGTCGGCATCAAAGATCATGCAGTGGCGATCGTCAAAAGCGAGTTCAATCTTCTGCCACGGGGCAAATTTCACGTCGCCCGGCAGGAGGATCTTCACGTTGTCGTGACCATAACACTGACCGAACAGATAGGTATTGTTACCCAGTCGCTCCACCACTTCGCAGTTAAACGTGATGCGCGTCCCCAGGCGGGTATCGGTGGTTAAATGTTCCGGACGAATGCCCAGCGTCACCTGACTACCGGGGGCGAGCGGGGAGGTCTGGATCGCCAGGGTCAGAGAATGTTGCTGCGACAGGCTCACGGTCAGCTCCCCGGGTTGCCAGGCGGTGACGGTGGCGGGCAGGAAGTTCATTTTGGGTGAGCCAATAAACCCGGCGACAAACTTGTTCACCGGTTTGTAATAGAGATCCATCGGGGCGCCCATCTGCTCCACTTTGCCGTAATTCATCACCACAATTTTGTCGGCCAGCGTCATCGCCTCTATCTGATCGTGGGTGACATAGACCATGGTGGTTTTCAACTCCTGGTGCAGGCGCGCCAGATGCAAACGCATCTCCACGCGCAGTTCCGCATCCAGGTTGGAGAGGGGTTCATCGAACATAAAAACGCGTGGGTTACGCACGATGGCGCGGCCTATGGCTACACGCTGACGCTGGCCGCCGGAGAGCTGCTTTGGTTTACGGTCCAGAAGATGCGAGAGCTGTAACGTTTTGGCCACCATCTCAACCTGATGGCGAATCTGATCTTTAGGCACCTTATTCACTTTTAGCCCGTAGCCCATATTCTCGGCCACCGTCATATGCGGATAGAGCGCATAGGACTGAAATACCATCGCCACGCCGCGATGAGACGGCGCCACGTCATTCATCACCTCGTTGCCAATCAGCACCTCACCTTCGCTCACCTCTTCCAGGCCGGCAATCATCCGCAGCAGGGTCGATTTACCGCAGCCAGAAGGGCCGACGAAAACGGCAAACTCACCGTCCTGAATATCCAGATTCACATTGTGCAGCGTAACGGTGTCGCCAAAACGTTTGGTGACACTCCTCAATTGTATATTCGACATTAACGTTCCCCGGTAAGCCGTCGTTTCTGTCGTTTGTGTATTACGTATAACAATTCACAAAGACGTTGTCCGGCGGCGCAAATTATCTGTCACGACTATAACTTCCTCTATTTGCATGCCCTATACAGATATTTCATTAATGTTATGAGGATCACACAACTTACAGTTTTTTGTAGAGTTATCATGATGTGAAGGGTAGCGTATAACAAACCAAAGAGGTCAGGCATCATTCTTCGCAGGCCAGCTATAGCAGGTTTTGCAGGCGCAAGGATAGATCGCTTGGCACCATAACAACCCTAAAATTGTTATACCTTCACATGAGGTTGATAATGAAAAAGAACATTCTCGCTGCTCTTATCCTCTCTGCTATCGCCACCGTTCAGGTTCATGCCGCGCAGCAACTTAACGTCTGGGAAGACATCAAGAAATCTTCAGGCATCAAAGATGCGGTGAGCGACTTTGAAAAGCAGTACGACGTTAAGGTCAACGTGCAGGAAATGCCCTACGCACAGCAGCTGGAAAAACTGCGTCTGGATGGCCCGGCAGGTATCGGCCCGGATGTCCTGGTCATCCCTAATGATCAACTGGGCGGGGCCGTGGTGCAAGGGTTGTTAACCCCCCTGAATATGGCGGCTGGCGCGACTGAGCAGTACACACCGGCGTCAATTAACGCTTTCAAAATGGATAACGTCCTCTATGGCGTGCCTAAAGCGGTCGAAACGCTGGTCTTAATCTACAACAAAGACCTCATCGACAAACCGCTGGATAGCCTGCAGGCGTGGTACGACTTTTCTAAGCAACAGCGGGCGAATGATCAGTACGGCCTGCTGGCGAAATTTGACCAGATTTACTACAGCTGGGGCGCGATTGAGCCGATGGGCGGCTACATCTTCGGTAAAAATGACAAAGGCGGCTATAACCCGCAGGACGTTGGGCTGAACAAACCGGGCGCGGTCGAAGCGGTTACCTTCCTGAAAAAATTCTATGCCGACAATGTCTTCCCGGCGGGGATTATCGGCGACAACGGCCTGAACGCCATCGACTCCCTGTTTACCGAGAAAAAAGCGGCGGCGGTGATCAACGGCCCCTGGGCTTTCCAGCCGTATGAAGCCGCGGGCATCAACTACGGCGTGGCGCCACTGCCGACCCTGCCGGATGGCAAGCCGATGAGCTCATTCCTGGGTGTGAAGGGCTATGTGGTCTCGACCTGGAGTAAAGACAAAGCGCTGGCGCAGAAATTCATCGAGTTTATTAATCAGCCGCAGTACGTAAAAACCCGCTACGTGGCCACCCGTGAGATCCCACCGCTGACGGCAATGATTGACGATCCGCTTATCAAGAATGACGAGAAAGCCAGCGCGGTGGCGGTGCAGGCCGCGCGTGCATCTGCCATGCCGGGCATTCCGGAGATGGGTGAAGTGTGGGGCCCGGCAAACGCCGCGCTGGAGCTGAGCCTCACCGGTAAGCAGGATCCGAAAGCGGCGCTGGATGGCGCAGAAAAACAGGTTCAGATGCAGATCGAAGCCATGCAGGCCAGCAATCAGTAATTGTCAGAGGTAACAAAACGGGCGCCCCCGCGCCCGTTTTTTGAAAGGAGTGGTCAGTGAGTATCATCCCAGAAAATTATGCCAGCGCGCGGCCAGCCGGGCGTCATGCCTGGTGCGGCCTGCTGTTGGCGCTCATCCCGGGTTTCGGCCAGCTTTATCATCGTCAGTGGCTCAAGGGCGTTATCTTTCTCGTGCTGCTGGTAAGCTTTGTCGGCGTGTTTGCAGACTTCCTGGGCGAAGGGCTTTGGGGGCTGGTGACGTTAGGCGAAGAGGTACCGCGCGACAACTCTATCTTCCTGCTGGCAGAAGGGATTATCAGCGTGCTGATCATCGCCTTCGGCGTGGGACTCTATGCGCTTTCGCTGCGGGACGCGTGGGCCAACGGTCGTAAACGTGACGAGGGACAACAGCTTAACAGCGTGCGCAAGCAGTACCAGATGCTGCTGAGCGAAGGCTTCCCCTATCTGATGATCTCGCCCGGCTTTATTCTGCTGGTGTTTGTGGTGGTCTTTCCGATTCTGTTCGGGTTTGCCATCGCCTTCACCAACTACAACCTCTACCACACCCCGCCGGCGAAGCTGGTGGACTGGGTTGGTTTCAAGAACTTTATCAACATTTTCACCCTCTCCATCTGGCGTTCCACCTTCCTGGACGTGCTGCAGTGGACGGTGGTCTGGACGCTGCTGGCGACCACGCTGCAGTGTTCCGTCGGCGTGCTATTAGCCATCCTGGTGAACCAGAAAGATCTGCGCTTCAAGCCGCTTATCCGCACCATCTTTATTCTGCCGTGGGCAGTGCCGGGTTTTGTCACTATTCTGGTGTTCGCCGGCATGTTTAATGACTCTTTTGGCGTCATCAACAATGCCATTCTGGCCTTCTTTGGTATTGCACCCAAGGCGTGGATGACCGATCCGTTCTGGACCAAAACCGCGCTGATCATGATGCAGACCTGGCTCGGCTTCCCGTTTGTTTTCGCCATGACCACCGGCGTGCTGCAGGCGATCCCGGACGATCTCTACGAAGCCGCCACCATGGATGGCGCCAGCAGCTTTACCCGACTGCGCACCATTACGTTGCCGCTGGTACTCTACGCCATTGCCCCGATTTTGATCACGCAATACACCTTTAACTTCAATAACTTCAACATTATCTACCTGTTCAACAACGGCGGGCCGGCGGTAGTGGGGTCGAATGCCGGCGGGACGGATATCCTGGTGTCGTGGATCTATAAGCTCACCATGTCTTCGTCCCAGTATGCGATTGCCGCAACTATCACCATCCTGCTGTCGATCTTTGTCGTCGGGCTGGCGCTGTGGCAGTTCCGTGCCACCAAATCGTTCAAAAATGACGACATGGCATAGGAGAGAGAACAATGGCTCAATCACAAAGTATTAAACGTGAGAAGTGGCTCCGCCTCTCGCTCTCCTGGCTGGTGATCCTGCTGGTCTCCACCGTCATTATCTATCCACTGGTGTGGACGGTAGGGGCTTCGCTGAACGCGGGCAACAGCCTGCTCAGCTCGTCGATCATCCCGGAAAATCTCTCATTCCAGCACTATGCCGACCTGTTCAATGGCCAGGTGAACTATATGACCTGGTACTGGAACTCGATGAAAATCAGCTTTATGACCATGGTGCTGACGCTAATCAGCGTGAGTTTTACCGCCTATGCCTTCTCGCGTTTTCGCTTTAAGGGGCGCCAAAACGGGCTGATGCTGTTTTTGCTGCTGCAGATGATCCCGCAGTTCTCGGCGCTGATTGCCATTTTCGTCCTCTCGCAGTTGCTGGGGTTGATCAACAGCCATCTGGCGCTGGTGTTGATTTACGTCGGCGGCATGATCCCGATGAACACCTATCTGATGAAAGGGTATCTGGATGCGATCCCGAAGGATCTGGACGAATCGGCCCGCATGGATGGGGCCAGTAACTTCCGTATCTTCATTGAGATCATTATGCCGCTGTCAAAGCCGATTCTGGCGGTGGTGGCGCTCTTCTCCTTCACCGGGCCGCTGGGGGATTTCATTCTTTCCAGCACCATTTTGCGTACCCCGGACAAATACACCTTACCCATCGGGCTTTATAACCTGGTGGCACAAAAAATGGGTGCCAGTTACACCACCTACGCGGCAGGGGCAGTGCTGATTGCCGTGCCGGTGGCGATCCTCTATCTGGCGTTACAAAAATACTTCGTCTCCGGCCTCACCTCCGGCAGTACCAAAGGATAAGCACATGAAAAGATTCCAGCCCGCTCTGCTTGCGCTCTGCCTCTCGTGCGGATTCGCCGTCAGCACCTTCGCTGCTGATGCGCTGAAAACCCGTCCGTTTAACGGCATGCCGGATGATTTTATCAAAGGCGCGGATATCTCCACCTTGCTGGAGGCCGAGCAGCATGGGGCGACGTTTTACAATGCGCAAAACCAGAAGCAGGACGCCATTGCGATTCTGAAAGCGAACGGTGTGAATTACGTACGCCTGCGCCTGTGGGTTGACCCGCAGGACGGCCAGGGCAATACCTATGGCGGCGGCAGCAACAACCTGGAGAACACGCTCGCGCTGGCGAAACGCGTAAAGGCCCAGGGGATCAAATTACTGCTCGATTTCCACTACAGCGATTTCTGGACCGACCCGGGCAAACAGTACAAACCAAAAGCCTGGGAGAAAATGGACTATCCGCAGCTTAAAACGGCGATCCACGATTACACCCACGACGTTATAGCCCGCTTCAAGAAAGAGGGTGTGTTGCCGGATATGGTGCAGATTGGCAACGAAATTAACGGCGGGATCCTCTGGCCGGAGGGAAAAAGCTGGGGGCAAAACGGCGGGGAGTTTGACCGCTTAGCCGGGCTGCTGAATGCGGCCATCGACGGCCTGAAAGAGAACCTCACCGAAGGCGAGCAGGTGAAAATTATGCTGCATCTGGCTGAAGGTACGAAAAATGACACCTTCCGCTGGTGGTTTGATGAAATCACAAAGCGTAACGTGCCGTTCGATATTATCGGCCTGTCAATGTACACCTACTGGAACGGCCCCCTCAGCGCGCTGAAGGCCAACATGGATGACATCAGCCAACGCTACAACAAAGATGTGATCGTAGTGGAAGCCGCCTATGGCTATACCCTGGAAAACTGTGACAACGCAGAAAATAGCTTCCGGGCCAAAGAAGAGAAAGATGGCGGTTATCCTGGCACCGTCCAGGGCCAGTACGACTATATACACGACCTCATGCAGACCGTTATTGATGTGCCGGCGCAGCGTGGCAAAGGCATCTTTTATTGGGAGCCAACCTGGATTGCCGTTCCGGGTACCACATGGGCCACTAAAGCTGGCATGAAATATATCCACGATGAGTGGAAAGAGGGCAATGCCCGCGAGAATCAGGCCCTGTTTGATTGTCAGGGAAAAGTGTTGCCATCAATGACAGTATTTAAATAATCCCCCTCTGATTTCAGGAAGCTGTAAATATGACTAAATTCGCGCCTTTATTTCCTAAGGTTGCTGCGTTACTGCATGGCGCCGATTATAACCCGGAACAATGGGGAAATTACCCCGGTATTATTGAAAAAGACATTACCATGATGCAGCAGGCAAAATGTAATGTGATGTCAGTCGGGATATTTAGCTGGGCGAAACTCGAACCGCGCGAAGGGGAATATGATTTTGCCTGGCTGGATGCGGTAATTGAGAAACTTTACGCGGCGGGTATTCATATATTCCTCGCCACCCCGAGCGGTGCGCGTCCGGCGTGGATGTCGCAAAAATATCCGGAAGTGCTTCGGGTAGGGCGTGACCGCGTACCGGCGCTGCACGGTGGGCGACACAACCACTGCATGACCTCGCCGGTCTATCGTGAAAAAACGCTGAAGATTAATCGCCTGCTGGCGGAGCGCTACTCGCAGCACCCCGCCGTGCTGGGCTGGCATATCTCTAATGAATATGGTGGCGAGTGCCACTGCGGCCTGTGTCAGCAAAAATTCCGCGACTGGCTGAAAGCGCGTTATAAGACGCTGGATGCACTCAACCATGCGTGGTGGAGCACCTTCTGGAGTCACACCTACACGGACTGGTCGCAAATTGAATCGCCCGCGCCGCAGGGTGAGGTCTCCATCCACGGCCTGAATCTGGACTGGCGACGCTTTAACACCGCGCAGGTGAGCGACTTCTGCCGTCATGAAGTGGCGCCACTCAAAGCGGTAAATGTCGACCTGCCGGTGACCACCAACTTTATGGAGTACTTTTACGATTACGACTACTGGCAGCTGGCGAAAGAGATCGATTTTATCTCCTGGGACAGCTATCCGATGTGGCACCGTGAGAAAGAGGAAACGACGCTGGCCTGCTACACCGCCATGTATCACGACATGATGCGTTCGCTTAAAGGCGGCAAGCCTTTTGTGCTGATGGAGTCTACGCCCAGCACCACCAACTGGCAGCCCATCAGTAAGCTGAAAAAACCGGGGATGCACATCCTCTCGTCTTTACAGGCGGTGGCTCACGGGGCGGATTCGGTGCAGTATTTCCAGTGGCGTAAAAGCCGCGGCTCGGTAGAGAAGTTCCACGGGGCAGTTATCGACCATGTGGGGCATCTGGATACCCGCGTCGGGCGTGAAGTGAGCAAGCTCGGCGATATGCTGGCGCGTCTGTCGGTTGTGGCGGGTTGCCGCACCGAGGCGCGGGTGGCCATAATCTTTGACCAGCAGAGCCGCTGGGCGATGGACGATGCCGCAGGCCCGCGCAATATGGGCCTGGAGTACGAAAAAACCGTGAATGAGCACTACCGTCCCTTCTGGGAGAAAGGCATTGCCGTTGACGTGATCGATGCCGACCAGCCGTTGAGCCAGTACGCGCTGGTGATTGCCCCTATGCTCTACATGGTCCGCCAGGGATTCGCCGAACGCGCCGAAGCCTTTGTGGCCGAGGGAGGCCATCTGGTCACGACCTACTGGAGCGGTATTGTGGATGAAACCGATCTCTGCTTTACGGGCGGCTTCCCTGGCCCGCTGCGCAAGCTGCTCGGGATCTGGGCGGAAGAGATCGACTGTCTGGGCGAGGGGGAACGTAACCTGGTGCAGGGGCTGGCGGGCAATGCGTCGGGTCTGCAGGGGCCGTACCAGGTGCGTCATCTCTGCGAGCTGATCCACACCGAAACCGCCCAGGCGCTGGCGACCTACCGGGATGATTTTTATGCCGGTCGACCGGCGGTAACGGTTAACCGCTTTGGCAACGGCAAAGCCTGGCACGTGGCGTCGCGCAACGATCTGCAATTCCAGCGTGACTTCTTCGCAGGCATTATTAACGAACTGGCGCTGCCGCAGGCCGTCAATGCTGACTTCCCACCGGGCGTGGTGGCTACCGCCCGTACTGATGGCGAGAGTACCTGGGTATTTGTGCAGAACTTCACGGCGCAGCAGCAACTGGTCACGCTGCCAGAGGGCTATACCGACAGTATGACCGATGCCGCGGCGGTGGGCGACACCGTGCTCCTGCCGTGGGATTGTCGCGTGCTGAAGCGCAGGGCATAACGCCCGGCGCCACGCATAACACGCCTGCTCAAATGAGCAGGCATTTTTTTACCCCTGGATACCCTAAATCATTCGGCTTGCAGACCAGGATGCGTATCGCGTTTGCAGCGTGAAGGATGACGGATATAACTGAGAGGCTACTGATGGATACCAAAATCACTCAGCGTTTAATTCCGGCGTTTGGCGGAGAAGAGAATATCGAACATATCGAAGCCTGTATTACCCGCCTGCGCGTCACGGTAAAAGATTTAAATAAGGTGGATTCGCAGGCAATACAGGAGGAGGGGGCGTTAGGGGTCATTATTATTGGGCAACAAGTCCATGCGATATTTGGCCGACAATCCGATACCTTGCGCCAATTACTCGACGACCAT
Source organism: Leclercia sp. UBA2479 (assembly GCF_002341985.1). Taxonomy (NCBI): domain Bacteria; kingdom Pseudomonadati; phylum Pseudomonadota; class Gammaproteobacteria; order Enterobacterales; family Enterobacteriaceae; genus Leclercia; species Leclercia sp. UBA2479. The sequence goes on from NZ_DDPB01000002.1 coordinate 107,342, forward strand.
TTTAATGGCCGTAAATAAATAAAAAACGGGATAGCCAATAAATGGTTATCCCGTAAAGGCCAAAATAACTACCCAGTGTTGGAGATAAAATAATGATAACAGGCAAATCAGAGAATAATGCTTACCACCAGGCTTCAACCTGGATGCCAAAGTTCCAGTTATTATTCGCGGTGCCATCCTGGAATGATTGACCCTTCTCAGAGTCATTCAGATAAGAGGCAAACACGCGCAGTTCCGGACGCGACATAAAATCAGGGCCATCCGCCAGACCCAGAGCGATGGTGTACTTCTCGCCGCTCTGTTTGTATTTCGCGCCGTCGGTGTAAGTGTCTTTCTGATAGAACCCGCCTACCTCGCCGATAAGACGCACATACTCCGTAAACTGATACTGCGCGCGGCCGACGAGGGAGATCAGGCGTGACTTCTCGGTGTAGAGGGTGGTGTCATCCGCCGAGCCCCAGGTGAGAACGTGGTTGAAAGAGAGCTTATCGGTGATGGGAATCAAGCCGGTGTTGATAACACGGTAACCCGAAGCATCGTTGACATAGTTCCACATGTCATACCAGCCTCCGCCCTGAGAGACCATATTCTGCGCCAGCCCTTTGTTGGCATACTGCAGCACCAGCTTGTTATAGCCTCCCAGCATCTCCTGGCTAATCTCGCCGGTGACCATCACGCCGTTATCAGCGTCATACAAGCCGCCGTACTCTTTCTGCTTGTTGGTGGGGTTTGGCATCGCGTAATCGATGCCCACTTCGGTCCACGCGCCTGCCCAGGGTTTCCAGCCGGCGTAGCGTACGTCGATATAGTTGATGTTGACATCGTTGTCGCCATCCACGCGGTAATCCACGTCATTGGCATCGCCACGGATCCACGCCACGGAGATGGCACCGGGGCCGAGGGTATAGTTTTCAATACCGGCACCGGTGCCGGAAATGTTCCAGTATTTGGTATCGATGATGTGCAGGTCATGACGCTGGTAATAGCGTTTACCGCCCCAAATTACCGCGTTAGGATCGCCCGGGATCAGCCCTTTGATCTGCAGGTTGAGCTGACGCAAGCCGAACTCGGCGTCGTCATCCAGGGTCGATTCGTTGTCATTCGAGCCATCGGACACCATGCTGACCATACTGTCGAGGTAAAAACTGACATCGTTCTTCTTGTAAACTTCTGAGCCTAACTCCAGCTCACCGTAGGTGTCGGTCTCGTTACCCAGACGACCAATCTTGTTTTTTTGCCACTCTTCCATCCCGCCATCCCGCGAGACGCCCACACCAGAGCGAAGATATCCATGGAAATCAATAGGTACTGAAGACGCCGCTAACAGCGAAGGTGAGGCCAGCGCAGCCGCCAACGCAACGGATACAGAGCGGATCGTAGTGTTCATTGTAACCCTCTTATTGTTTTGTAATACGTTCACAAATCCGCTGTCATAAAATGCCTAAACTCTTTTCGTGGCAATTGTGATGTCATAAATGTGTGATTAAGTGCAAATAAAACAGCGATATTTGTTACGAGAGATGAGATTCAGACAGAAATGTGGCAATGTGAGCGTCATACTTTTTTAGAGCGTGAGCCGCGCCATGATGCTGCGATGAGCGTTTTTTTAAATGGCCCCTGTTACAATTAAACAATAACGACACAAGGAACCGGACCATGAAGTCGAAAAGCGCGACGTTAGAGGATGTGGCTCGCCATGCGGGCGTCTCCTATCAGACCGTGTCCAGGGTACTGAACAAATCTGCCAATGTATCCGAAGCCACGCGCCATAAGGTGGAGAAAGCCATTGAAATACTGCGTTATGTTCCGAACCGGCTGGCACAGCAACTGGTCGGCAAGCAGACGCAGACCGTAGGGCTGGTCACCATATCTCTGGCCCTGCATGCCCCTTCACAGGTGGCGGCGGCGGTAAAACGCTATGCCAATCTTGAAGGTTACCAGGTGCTGATCTCCATGATCGATGAGAACGTCAACCACAGCATTCAGGATTCGATCAACGAATTGAAGTCTCAGCTGGTAAACAAAGTGATCATCAACGTGCCGCTGGAGGCTGACGAGGCGCAGAAAATCGCGTCAGATAACGACGACATCGTCTGCCTGTTCCTGGATGTTGATCCCTACAGCTCTGTGTTTAACGTTTCGTTTAACCCGGCGGATGGCACGCGCGCCAGCGTGAAATATCTGCATGAACTCGGCCACCGAGAGATCGCGCTGCTGGCGGGACCGGCCAGTTCAGTCTCGGCAGAGCTGCGCCTGAAAAGCTGGGTGGAGACGTTGAAGAGTTATGGCCTGGAGCCTGCCACCATCGTGCGCGGCAACTGGGATGCGCAGAGCGGTTACGCGGGGGCGCTGCAAATGCTGCGTGAGACAGCCCACTTTACCGCCGTGCTGGTGGGGAACGACCAGATGGCGCTGGGGGTGCTAAGCGCCTTCCATCAACATCAGATCCCGATTCCGGGCGAGAAATCGGTGATTGGTTACGATGACACCTATGAAAGCTCATTCTTCTATCCGGCACTGACGACCGTCTCGCTGGATCTGGATCTGCAGGGTAAAGAAGCGGTGCGCCGCATTCTGGACCACGGAGAGGAAAGTACGCTGCGCTTGTCGTCCATCCTACCGGCGCGGCTGGTGGTGCGGCACTCCACCGGCCCGAAAGGGGAGAAGGGTAAAAACCTGCAGGCGCTCGCCGACCAGCTGCGGGCCATTGCCCATCAACTGGAGGAGCGGTAAAGCCCCCTCATTATGGCGACTGGGCAGAGTTGCCTCTGAGCGTGCCTCACGCACAGAGGCGCAAGGGCAGCGGCAGGGAGGTAAGCTCTAATGGACAAATACCTATAAGATTCAGCGATAAACTCAGGCTTCTGACCCCGGAAAATAGCCCAACAGGAGCCCGCTGAATGTTTCCTCACCTGCGCATTGCCAGACCCGTGACCGATCTTGCACGATCTTTCCATATGTACGCTAGCGGCCTGGGGCTGCAAAAGATTGCCGACTTTGACGATCATGACGGCTTTAGCGGCATCATGCTGGGCCGTGCCGGGCTGCACTGGCATATGGAGTTAACCCTCTGTCTGCACCATCCGGTACAGCCTTCCCCGACAGCAGAAGATCTGCTGGTCATGTACTATCCGGAAAAGCAGGCGTGGGAAGAGGCCTGTGAAAAGATGAGCGCGGCGGGCTTCAGGGTGGTGAGCGCGTTCAATCCATACTGGGATAAGCAGGGGGCAACCTTTATTGATCCTGACGGGTACAGGGTCGTTATCCAGAACCGAGCCTGGGAGTCACCTAAATAACGGATCAGAATGTCGGCACTGCCTGGTACGCATGCAGAATCGCCATGCACACAGGCTTACGCACGCGATAAACAACAGGAATGGCTGTATGCGTTATCCCACCACGGGAGACTGCGCCTTTAGAGTGAAAATAAAGGCGCAGATAGCACGTGAAATTACAGTTTTTTGTACCTTATGGCCTGCCCAAAAAAGCGTGTTCTGTTAACGCTGTTCTGAACCGCACCAGGCGCCGAGTAACGCCTTCAACACACTGATAAGACCCAACACTATGAGCGCTGCCAAAGCGGCCAGCAATACAAAATTTGCCATCGGTTAATCCCTTCTGATAACACGTTTCTCAGAAAGCGTAGACGCTGTTTTCAAATTTTCCTCCCTTAATAATCCAGTGCGCTCTTTTTGTTAAATGCTTCGTTTCGCACCGGGCATTTCGGGGCGTCTGGCGGAGGCTGAGGAACAACGCACTGGAGCTGCCAGCGTTGTCCTACAACATCGGCCAGAGTAGCGCCGAGAGAGTCGCCAGCCCGCCGAGAACCACCCACACCACGGTCATGCCACGCAGCTGCGCCAGCGCAGTACGCGTGCAAATAAGCCAGGCGGGAATGAGGAACACGATCACCGCAATGAGCGGCCCACAAAACGTCTCGATCAGGTTGATGACGTCCGGGTTCGCGTAGACGATGCCGAACGTGAGCAGAAAAAGTCCCAGAGAGGCGGCGCGCTTGCGGGACGCCGCGTTTTTACCCGATCCGCTGGCCACCAGCTGGCTAAAGGTTTCTGCTACCGACAGGCCCACCCCGAGGAAAGATTTTGTCATGCCGAGTATGGCGATGAACGGGGCCACATAAAAGATGAAGTTGAAGCTGCCGTTTCCTTTAATCACAGAGAGCACGTTCAGGTTCTCCGCCTTCGCCTGCACGAAGCTGTCATGCGGAATACTTAGCACGCAGCTCAGCACGAAGAAGATGATACTGGTAAAGATGGCGATATAAGCCACGCGGATCACCCACAACGCCTTTTCCTCGCCCCCGGCTTTTTTCTCTTTATACCAGGAGGTGAGGGGGGAGATCATCGGCGCACAACAGAACGAAAACGTAATCAGCGGCAGCGTCAGCCAGATGCCTTTCAGCGTCACCGGCAGCGGAGTGGTTTTCACCTCAGCAACCGCACCGGTGAAATTTGCAAGATGCCACTCCGGGATCAGTGAAACGGCGATAAGCAGCACCGATGCCGCGAAGGGCAGTGCCAGCGCGCTCATCGTCGCGACGACCTTATCGCGCCCCTTACTCAGTACCCCATATAGCGCAGCGACCACGATAAATGAAAGCGGCCCACGGCGGATGCTGGTCATCTGCAGATGATCCACGAGGAAGTTATCCAGCGCATTGACCAGCGCCACCCCGTAAACGAGGGTCACAGGGAAGAAGGTCACGCAGTAGAATAAGGTCATCAACTTCTCGCCGTGACCACTAAAGAAAGAACCGAAGATGGGCAGCATACCTTTTTCGGTCTGCTCCTCCCGCAGATAGACCCGACATAAGAGCAGGTGCGGTATCAGGGATAATGGCAGGCCCAGCAGCAGCATCACCAGGAAGATGACCGGCCCGCGCGTACCAATTTCCACCGGCAGGAAAAGCGTTCCCGCCCCGACCGCTGTGCCATACAGACCCAGGGTCCAGATATTGTCCTGCCAGCGCCAGCCCTTACGTACAGGGAGGGTGACTGTCGTCGTTGAACTATTCATCATGTTTTACCGCGTGGAGAATAAAGCCTGAAACAGGGAGACCAAACCGGGAAATCGAATAAGTGTTGCCGGTCATCTTGCCAGTGAGGGGTGTAAAAAGGAGATCATCTGCCTCTGGAAATCGCGGTAGAGACATAACGTCCAGTGCTATCACGTACTGGGCCGAGAGGAGGTGCTTTCGCATACTCAAAACCTTGTCAGTATACCTGTAAGCAACTGTCATTATTTATAGAGTATGCTTTAACAGGCGGTTAATAAGAAAAGGCATTTGTGACATTAACGACTAAATAACGCCTGACTTTCCCTGCCTGTACGCCTGTTAATCAGAAAAAAATACCTTAATAATTAATTACCATAAGTAATTTTATTTCTGAAGGAGAAGCTTATTCGAATATTTTATAGCGGAGCTGAATAGATGCGCTTGGGGGGAATTAAAAAATCATAAACAATACAATCTCATAACCAGCCTATAGCGTTATGCGCGCTAAGGGTGCTGCTGAAAATAGCGAGTGTGGGATGCCATAATTTTGTGGCGACAGGACATTGCCGGTTGGGTGAATTTTGTCTGTTTGTTTATATATTGTCACAGGTCGGCAGCAATGATCGCTAAACCGCACAAATTTGATAATTTTATAGCATCTATTAACAAAAGATGGCCATTTTCATAAGTTACCCTAATTTTTTGTCAAAGTTATAACATTATGAAAATATCCAAAAACCTTAGTCCTGCGTTCTGGTTCACCTTAATGCTGCCGTTACTGTTTATGGCGGTACGGTTCTCTCCCTTACCCTTATTTGATGCCTCTATGGTGGGTCAGATAGAAAATTATCAGGCACTCTGGTTACTCTTTTGCGGCGTATTCACACTGGCCGCGATGTTGCCACTCTCCCTTAGTAAGCCCACCCGGCTATTCTGGATCTGGTCTGCATACTGGTGGTTTGTACTGCTGGGGAGAAGCATTAGCTGGGGGCGTGAATATTTCCCGGATGTGCCACATCTCTGTTTCCGTATCATCTCCGTGCTCTGGATTGCACCGCTGATCGTTGCGCTTTTTTCCAGGGCTCTCAGGGCAGAAATAGCACGCAAAATCAGAGATATTCCTTTCCCGGTGGCTATCTTTTCCCTGGCGCTCATCTCTTTCCTCATCTCCGATACGGTTGAGCATAAAAGAGTGCTCGCCTTCCTTTTCGTTGATCGCCCTGAACATCAGGATATTATTGAAGAGCTGTATGAAATACCCTTTATGGTCGCACTATTTGTGACGGCATGTTATTACATGCGGATTGATAAATTAGCCTTAGCACATCCGGTTCGAAACCGTACCGATAACAGAGAAGCATCGATAACGCGCACATAATTAATCGCTATCACGAGTCGTCATGCTGTGTTTTTACGGCATGATGGCAAAACAAAAATAGCAGCCAGGCTCGACTCCCCCTCTTTATGCCGCGAAAGGGGGATATTTAACGGCCGTCACAAAGCGAAACCGACTATCTCTCTCCTTCATAAAAAGTGAGGAGTGTGCTCACGCCTTACCGCATTGCAACGCGTACTGAGCCGTATAAAACGCGTCGAGGGGCGTATCGTCCCGGTAGACCGCCCGGGTGTCCTCTCTGCATATCCACTCATCAAGAAACCAGTCATCTTTACATCTGGCGTCCCGGGATGGCTTCACCGTCCAGGTGGATTTTCTGCCAAAGAGTCCCCTCCGCTGAACGATACTGCCGATGCCTCTCTCGTCGCCCATGCGAATGATCTCAAACTTCGCCATCATATCCTCATGCTAACGAATACTAAGCCCAGATTATCCCACCTCTGCGGCGTGGTTTCTTCACAGTCTGCGCTATATTGCCTTCGTTAATGAAGATGCAAGCCGGGGTTGTAACTCGGGTGACCGCGTAAAACCCGTTTCGTGGCGTGAACCGTCGAACGTTTCACTTTGCGACCCGCATCCGCGCAATCTGTCATAAACATGTCACACTCAAGGCGATGCGTAAAAAAAAGAGGAAGAAGGGATGAAAAGAGCACTCCTGGCGATCGCCGTGGCAAGCAGCGTCGCACTCAGTTCTGGGGTACAGGCGCAAACCGCGCCGGAAGGGTATCAGCTTCAGCAGGTTTTAATTATGAGCCGCCATAATCTGCGCGCTCCGCTGGCCAATAACGGCAGCGTACTCGAACAATCCACGCCCAGCCAGTGGCCGGAGTGGGATGTACCGGGCGGGCAGCTCACCACCAAGGGCGGCGTCCTGGAAGTGTATATGGGCCATTACATGCGGGAATGGCTCGCCGACGAGGGGATGGTTAAGGCTGGGGAGTGTCCGCCGGCCAGTAACGTCTATGCCTACGCCAACAGCCTACAACGCACGGTCGCTACCGCGCAGTTCTTTATCACCGGCGCCTTCCCGGGCTGCGACGTGCCTGTCCATCATCAAGAACAGATGGGCACCATGGATCCGACCTTCAACCCGGTGATTACCGATAACTCTCCAGCGTTTAAAGAAAAAGCCCTTAAGGCGATGGAGGCCGAGCGGCAAAAGATGCAGCTTGGTGAGAGTTACAAACTGCTGGAGCAGATGACCCACTATGCCGACTCCCCCTCCTGTAAGGAGAAGCAGGTGTGTGATTTGAGCGAGGCGAAAGACACCTTCAGTGCAGACTACCAAAAAGAGCCGGGCGTTTCGGGCCCGTTGAAGGTGGGGAACTCGCTGGTGGATGCCTTTACGCTGCAGTATTACGAAGGCTTCCCGATGGATCAGGTGGCGTGGGGCGAAATCAAAACCGACCAGCAGTGGCGGCTACTGTCGAAGCTGAAAAATGGCTATCAGGATTCGCTGTTCACCTCGCCAGAGGTGGCACGTAACGTGGCTAAACCGCTGGTGAAATATATCGATAACGCGCTGGTCACCGACCAGGCGAAGGCGCCGAAAATCACGGTACTGGTCGGGCATGATTCCAATATCGCTTCGCTGCTGACGGCGCTCGACTTTAAGCCTTATCAGCTACACGATCAGTACGAGCGTACGCCGATTGGCGGCAAAATCGTCTTCCAGCGCTGGCACGATAAAAACGGTAACCGGGATCTGATGAAGATTGAGTATGTTTATCAGAGTGCGGAACAGCTGCGAAACGCGGATGTCCTGACGCTGAAATCCCCGGCTCAGCGCGTGACGCTGGAGCTGACGGGCTGCCCGATTGATGCAAATGGTTTTTGTCAGATCGACAAATTCAACGCGGTATTAAACGACGCGGCGAAGTAAAAAAGTCCCCCCCGCGCTGGCGGGGGGTAGTTGTCAGACGTTTTGCCGTTCTATGGTCTGCTCGCCCCAGAACAGCGAGTCTTTATCCGTCTTCTCAAAGGCGCGCACCAGTACTTCATCGCTGCCTTCTTCCCATATTTTCTCCGCCAGCTTCTCATCGTAGTTTGCGACTTCAAAGATAGCCTCTGCGATTTCTGGCGATGTATTACGTAAACTCGCCCATTCGCCCACGCGATGCGCTTTTGCTTCTTGAGTTGGCATATTCGTCCTCCTGTTTACGGTTAACCTTTCAGTTTGACGGCTAAGCCGGCAACATGTTCACCCTGATAGCGGGCAATATTCAGCTCCGCCTCGCTGGGCTGGCGGGAGCCATCTCCCCCGGCAATGGTCGTGGCGCCGTAGGGGGTACCACCACGTACCTGAGAAATATCAAACAGTTCCGGTGAGCCGTAGCCGATAGGTACAATCACCATCCCATGATGTGCAAGGGTAGTCCATGTAGAGGTAATTGTCTGTTCCTGGCCGCCGCCGGTGCCGGTTGAGCTAAACACGCTGGCAATTTTGCCGCGCAGCGCGCCGTTGGCCCACAGCCCCCCGGTCTGATCGAGGAAAGTGCGCATCTGTCCGGCCATATTGCCGAAGCGCGTTGGGGTGCCAATGATAATCGCATCGTAGTCCGCCAGCTCCTGCGGGGTGGCGACCGGGGTATCCTGTGTTTTACCCCCTGCGTTGGCAAACACCTCTGCGGGCATGGTTTCAGGTACACGTTTAATGGTTACCTCAACGCCCCCAATTCTTCTGGCGCCTTCCGCCACTGCCTGCGCCATCGTTTCTACGTGTCCGTACATCGAATAATAGAGCACCAGAATTTTCGCCATCTTGCTTCACTCCTCAATTATCGTCGCGCAGCCGAGCGCTGCAGTACCTTAAAGATATGACGTGCTGGCAGGAGTGCAAATTATTGCGCGGGTTGTTTGATCTGAGCACTGCTGCTTTTGCGGGGCAGGTGAGCGTCGCTTAAGATTCGCTCTGGCCACAAATCGAACTCCATTGCACCGTGCGGCAGCGCTGGTCTGACGATATCCGGCGTTAGGGTCTGCAGGCGCGACGCGCCTCACTCAGTCGTTGCAGCCCGAAGATCATTGTGGCGAAAGGGATCAGGCGCATTGTTGCAATATGAAACATATTTGCCGTATCGAATTTTCGGAACGATAAGAGGTGCTTATGTGTAAGCGGCAAGAATTTTCATACGAAAGGCTGATTTCCTGTTGCTGAATATTACGATTCACTGGCCGGATGCCCTATGTCCACTAAGCTTAGTTTCACGCGGCGCAGATAAACTCGCTGAGTAAGTGTCGCCAGGTGAAAGAATCCTCTTTTACTGAATGCAGTATGATGTCTAATATGTCGAACTCTGGAGGTAGAACATGGCTAACCATCGTGGTGGGTCAGGTAATTTCGCAGAAGATCGTGAAAGAGCATCAGCAGCAGGCCGTAAAGGTGGCCAGCAGAGCGGGGGTAATTTCAAAAATGACCCTCAGCGTGCGTCAGAAGCTGGCAAAAAAGGGGGCAAAAATAGTCACGGCAGCGGTAACAATAGCAAGTAGTGACTAAAGTCTACGATACGGATAGCGTAATCCGTAACGTTGCTCCCACCGCCGGATAGCCCGGCGGTTTTTTTTATCTCCGCAACATTGAACTGTTATCACCGACATCGCACACTAGCGGATTGATTCTTGTCTTTGGTGTTACATGTCTGCCTCTCGTTATGCTTTCTCCGTTAAACCCCAGGAAGCGCTATTAATTCTCATCACTATGTTCTGGGGTGGCACGTTTCTGGCCGTCCAGTATGCGGTCACTCTGAGCGATCCCTTTTTCTTTGTCGGCCTGCGCTTCGCCACGGCGGCGATTGCGGTGGCGTTGATCTCACTGAAATCTTTGCGCGGGCTTACGCTTAAAGAGCTCAAAGCCGGCGTGGCGATCGGCGTGGCGATCGCCATGGGTTACAGCCTGCAAACCTGGGGTTTACAAAGCATCTCCAGCAGTAAATCGGCCTTTATCACGGCGATGTACGTTCCGCTGGTGCCACTATTGCAATGGTTATGCCTCGGCAGAATACCGGGAATCATGTCCTGTGTGGGCATCATGCTGGCCTTTATAGGCCTGATACTGCTGGCCGGGCCGGGCGATAATCTGCTGGCATTAGGACCGGGTGAGATCATCACCCTGGTAGGCACGATTGCCATTGCGGCGGAGATCATTCTTATTAGTGCGTGGGCGGGACAAGTCGATGTAAAACGGGTCACCGTGGTGCAGCTCGCTACCGCGTCGCTGGTGGCATTTGGCGCGATGGTCCCTGCCGGCGAAGCCGTTCCAGCGCTGTCGCCAGGGCTGATTATTGTTGCGCTCGGTCTGGGCATTTTCAGCGCCATTATTCAGGTCACCATGAACTGGGCGCAGAAAAGTGTCTCCCCGACGCGTGCGACCGTCATCTACACCGGCGAACCGGTCTGGGCCGGTATTTTTGGCCGCATCGCCGGCGAACGGCTGCCTGTCCTGGCCCTGCTTGGCGGCGTCTTTATTGTCGTGGGTGTGCTGGTGAGCGAACTGAAGTTAAAAAAGAAGCGTAAAGCGGCCAGTGAGCTAACCTCAGACTAAATCGTGGTGAACAGAAATGCCCCTCTTCGGAGGGGCATTGGCTATTAACTGTCCTGCCCGACAACTTCCCCCTGGGGGACGGCTGCCGTCCGTCGGCTTAATAGCGCATTCAACAGAATTGCGCCGAAGGTCGCGGTGCCAATGCCGCCCAGAGTAAAGCCGCCCAGCGACAGGGCAAAATCTCCCGCCCCCAGAACCAGCGTCACCGCCACCATGATCAGATTCCCGTTCTGACTCAGATCAACATGGTTTTGCACCCAGATGCGCGCTCCCGCCACCGCAATCAGGCCAAACACCACGATCGAGGCGCCACCAATCACCGGAGCAGGAATGGTGTGGATCAGCGCGCCAAACTTCGGCGAGAAGCCCAGCAGCAGGGCAATCACCGCCGCGGCCACAAACACCAGCGTAGAGTAGACTTTGGTCACCGCCATCACGCCGATGTTCTCGGCATAGGTGGTCACGCCGCTGCCGCCCACCGAGCCTGAAAGCAGCGTCGCCAGTCCGTCACCGACAAAGGCGCGACCCATGTACGGGTCCATATTGCGCCCGGTCATCCCCGCCACCGCCTTCAGGTGGCCCAGGTTTTCCGCCACCAGGATCACTGCCACCGGGGCAATCAGCATCATCGCCTGGCCGCTAAACGTGGGGGAGGTGAGCTGCGGCACACCAAACCAGGCGGCGTTGTGTACCAGCGTAAAATCCACCGGTTTCCCCAGCCCGAGCACGTTAGTGACCAGCGCATAGAGCAGGCAGGCGATGATCAATCCCACCAGAATCAAAAGCCGTTGCACCATGCCGCGCGTGAAGACCGCGACCAGGCCAATGCACAGCACCGTCATCACCGCCATCCAGCTATCAAATGCCGAGCCAGAGACCCCTTTCACCGCAATCGGCGCCAGGTTAAGGCCAATAGCCATCACCACCGCCCCCGTGACCACCGGCGGCATGAGCCGTTCTATCCAGCGGGTACCGCTTTTCATCACGATCAGCCCAATCAGGGTATAGACTGCCCCGCAGGCGATAATTCCCCCCAGCGCCACGCTGAGATTGAGGTTTACCCCCTGGCCGCTAAAGCCGGTGGCAGCAATCACTACCCCCACAAAGGCCGCGCTGGAACCGAGATAGCTTGGCACCCGCCCCCCGGTTATCAGGAAGAACAGCAGGGTGCCGACGCCTGACATCAGGATCGATAAGTTCGGATCCAGCCCCATCAGGATGGGCATCAGCACTGTGGCACCGAACATCGCCACCGCGTGCTGCACCCCCATCACGGCGGTCTGAGGATACGAGAGTCGTTCATCCGGCGCGACCACGCCGCTACCCGTAGAGGTCGATTTCAACTGCCAGTGGGGAAAACCGAACATTGCCATGAGCAAACTCCTTCAGGAGGGTTAACAGGCTGGTCGCATAAGTGCGTGATAGCCGCGATCAAACCATACCAACCCCTGCGGCGCGGGGTGGCACGTAATAGCCACGATGCTACAAAACAGAATGTCGTGGGTGCCCACGCTCACCACCTGGCTAATGTGGCAATCGAACGACACCAGCGCCTCTTCCAGCCGCGGGCAGCCGGTCTCTCCCCTCTGCCAGCGGGCGGCGGCGAAACGCTCCACCATCGGCGTTTTGCCGCCAAACAGATTAGAGAGCGATTCTTGTCCGGCGCTCAGGGTATTCACGCACAGGGTGCGGTTTTCGCTAAACATGGGCCACACCGAGGCCCCCCGGTTCAGGCACACCAGCAGGGTCGGCGGCTCGTCAGTGACGCTACACACCGCACTGGCGGTAAAACCCGCCTGTCCGGCAGGACCGTCAGTGGTGATGATATTCACCGCCGCCCCCATGCAGGCCATGGCGTCGCGAAAGGTCTGTTTATCAGGAAGGGTCATGATGGCTCCTTACGCCAGTCCGCAGGCGTCTTCAAAGGTGAGGCGCGGCAGGCGGGCATACACTTTGCTGGCATCGCCATAGCCGATGTTAACGAGCAGATTGCTCTTGAGAGGGGTGCCGGTGAAAAAGGCGGCGTCCACCTTCTCACGGTCGAAGCCGGACATCGGCCCGGTATCCAGCCCCAGCGCCCGGCAGGCGAAAATGAGATAGGCCGCCTGCATGGCGCTATTACGGAACGCGGTCTCCTCGGCCAGCGCCGGGCTTGAGGTAAACCAGCTTCGCGCATCGCCGTGCGGAAACAGCGCAGGCAGGCGATCATAGAACGTGCTGTCCCAGGCGACGATGGCCGTCACCGGAGCGGTAAGCGTCTTTTCCAGGTTGCCGCTGGAGAGCGCGGGGCGCAGCTTCTCTTTGCCCTCCGGCGTACGGATAAACACGAAGCGCGCCGGAGAACAGTTAGCGGAGGTGGGCCCCCATTTCAGCAGCGCATAGATCTCGCGCAGGGTCTCGTCACTCACCGGCTGGGGCAGCCAGCCGTTGTGCGTGCGCGCCTGGGTAAACAGCGTATTGATTGCGGTGGGATTGAGTGCTTCGCTCATTTCGACTCCTTAAAAAACGGGTTCAGGTCTGTGTAGCAGGCTGGCCAGCCCGTTCAGCAGCAGGGTGTTAAAGGACTCGGGTTCGGTGACATTGCAGGCGTGGCCGCCATGGCGCATCACCACCTTTGTGCTGCGGGGCAGGGCCGCATGCAGCGCTGTGGAGCAGACCGTTGGCACCAGCAGATCGTCGGCGGAACAGATCACCTGCACCGGGCAGGCAACGCGCGCAGCCTGATGGCTAAAATCGGCTGACTTGAGGGCGGCGAGCCTGCGCAGCAGATTGGTTTTGCCCTGGAAGTGGGCCAGCGCCAGCGCCTCCTCTGCCTCCATACGGGGCGCACGGGCGGCCATCCAGTCTGCCGGGTAGAGAAACAGCGGCTGGGCCTCGACCCACGCCTGAGCACCGCCCGCATGCAGGAGCCGCTCGCGAATCTGGAAGCAGCGTCGGGTGTGTGGATTAAGCGTCAGCCACCCGTTGATGCAGACCAGCGCGCTCACGGCCTCAGGCGAGTCGATGGCCAGTTGCAGCCCCACCAGGGCGCCCAGCGCATGACCCACCACGGCATAGCGTGAGATGCCCGCTGTTAAAAGCGCCTCGTGCAGTTCCCGGGCCATCTGTGCCAGGGAGTAATCCTCGGGCAGCGTCGCGGTATTGCTACCCGTGCCGCGCTGGTCGTAGCAGACCACCTGATACTCCTGCTCCAGCGCGGCGAGCTGAGGAAGCCAGTAGCTGGCGCTGCCCCCGAGCCCCGAAATCATTACCACGACTGGCGCGCCCGCCCAGGGCGGCGGTGAGACGGAGAGTTTCATCAGTCCCTCACTTAGCGATATGCGCAACAGAGGCGATCTCAACCAGCGCTTCTGGCTTCACCAGTCCGCACTGAATGCAGAATCGCGCCGGTTTATCGCCGGGGAAGAACTCCGCGTAAATTTCGTTAATCGCGGCGTAGTTTTTCCAGTCGGTAATAAAGATGCTGTTGAAGGTCACATCCTCCAGGGTGCCACCCGCCGTCTCGATAACGCTTTTGATGGTCTCGAGCACGTGGCGGGTTTGCCCCTTTGGGTCGTCGGGATAGACCACGTTATTCTGCTTATCAAACGGCAGGGTACCGGAAACATAGACCACGCCATCGGCAAGGGTGCCCGGCACAAACGGGGCGATGGGGGTGCTGGTGCCTGGCGGGATAATGACGGATTTAGGCATGGCGTGACTCCTCAGGCGATACGGGCAAGTGTGGCGGGTGAAAGGGCATGGCAGAAGCTTTCGACATCGCTGACCCAGCCAAAAAAGGTTTCGATATTGAACAGCGCGGCCTCTTGCGCAAATGCAGGGCCCGCCTGGTGGGTCGCGTCCTCCAGCACAACGCCGAAATATTCGAGGAAAAAGCCGTCGCGCAGGGTCGACTCCACGCAGACGTTGGTCGCGATTCCGGTAAAGACCAGATGACGAATGCCCCGGCTTCGCAGGATGCTGTCCAGCGGGGTGTTGAAAAAGCCGCTATAGCGCGGTTTTGGCAACACGATATCGCCGGGCTGAGGCACCAGCTCATCCACGAGCTGGTAATCCCAGCTCCCTTTTGCCAGCAGCTTGCCCTGCAGTTCAGGCCGTTTGCGCATGGTTTTCAGGGCGTTCGATTTGTGGTAGTTGGGGGAGCCGGGGCCGCCCGCCTCGACGTACTGCTCATCCCAGCCGTTCTGGAACCAGATGATCAGCATCCCCGCTTCTCGTGCGGCGGTGACGGCGGTATGAATGTTCTCAATCACAGGCCGGGTGGTGGAGACGTCAAATCCGGCCAGATCGAGATAGCCTCCCGGGGTGGCGTAGGCGTTCTGCATATCCACCACAATCAGGGCGCTCTGCTGCGGCGCAAAGGTAATCGCCTCCGGGCGTGCAGGTAAGGTTGTCATTACGCGACCTCCCGGGTGGTAGCCGGGACATTCGCCCGACACTGCATCAGGGGCTGAATGCGTTCCCCGAAGGCCTCGATGCCCATCAGAAAATCGTCAAAGGTAAGCAACACCCCTTCGGCACCCGGAACGCTGGCAACCTCGTCGAGCATTTTCGCTACGCTGGCGTAAGAGCCAACTAGCGTGCCCATATTGATATTCACCGCTGAGGTGGGGTCGGCCATCTGGCGCACATTGGTGTCGGTGCCGGAGCGGGTGTCTTTCTGGCTCTGCTCGGTGAGCCAGCTCAGAGCCTCTTCGTCTGCCCCTGCTTTATAGTGTTCCCACTTCGCCCGTGCAGCCTCGTCGGTTTCATCAGCAATCACCATAAACAGGACGTAAGAACCCACGTGGCGCCCGGTTTTCTCGGCCGCCTGCTGCATGCGAGCGGCCGTCGGCGCGAAGGCACTCGGTGTATTGACCCCTTTGCCGAAGCAGAAGTTAACGTCCGCATGCTCGGCGGAGAAGGCCATGCCCGCATCGCTCTGTCCGGCGCAGATCACCTTCATTGGCACCTGCGGCTGCGGGCTGACGCGACAGTCGTTCATGGTGAAGTAGTCGCCCTTGAAATCGCTTTTCCCCGTGCCCCACAGGTCGCGCAGGACGGTGACATATTCGGTCAGGTAGTCGTAACGTTTTGAGAAGTACTCGTCGCCCGGCCAGAGCCCCATCTGCTCATATTCGGGCTTCTGCCAGCCGGTGACCAGATTCACGCCAAAGCGTCCACCGGAGATAGAGTCGATGGTTGAGGCCATCCGCGCCACAATGGCCGGCGGCAGCGTCAGGGTCGCGGCGGTCGCGTAAATCTGGATGCGGGTGGTCACCGCCGCAAGGCCCGCCATCAGCGTGAAGGAGTCCATGTTGTGATCCCAGAACTCGGTTTTACCGCCAAAACCGCGCAGCTTGATCATCGAGAGGGCAAAATCAAAATGATAGTGCTCTGCTTTTTGCACAATCGCTTTGTTCAGCTCAAAGGTCGGCAGGTACTGGGGGGCATGGGTGGAGATCAGCCAGCCGTTGTTGCCGATAGGGACAAATACGCCAATTTTCATCACAAACCTCTCTTACTCTGTATGGGGTGAAAGTCAGACGTGGCGCTGCATCCTGCATCTCCTCTTCAGCCGCGTACTCCTGTTTTGCAAAGGCGATGCCAGTTTTGAAAAGGTTAATGTTATTAGTGTGTTAAAAGTAAGTTGATAAAAAAGGCATTTGAAAAGTGGACTAAACGGTCAAAAAGTCTGCACATAAATCAGGCAGTCATGCGCGATCGCGGTGCAGAATATCGTGTCATGTCAGGGGTTTTGCTATGCTGTTGGCAAAGAAAAAGGAGTGAGCACATGGCACAAGGCGCAGTGAAGGGCACCGGTAAGCGGTCGCAGGCGGTGAGCGCAAAGAAAGCGGCGATTCTGGCGGCGGCGCTTGAGACCTTTTCCCAGTTTGGCATCCACGGTACTCGTCTCGAACAGGTTGCTGAGCTGGCCGGGGTGTCGAAAACGAATCTGCTCTATTACTACCCGTCTAAAGAGGTGCTGTACGTGGCGGTATTACGCCAAATTCTTGACGTCTGGCTGGCACCGCTGAAGGCGTTTCGCGAGGAGTTCACTCCGCTGGTGGCCATCTCGGAGTACATTCGCCTGAAACTGGAAGTGTCGCGTGACTACCCACAGGCCTCCCGGCTTTTCTGTCTGGAGATGTTGCAGGGCGCTCCGCTGCTAAAAGAAGAGCTGACCGGGGGCGTGAAAGCGCTGGTGGATGAAAAATCGGCGATTATTGCGGGCTGGGTGGCCAGCGGCAAACTGGCGGCGGTGGATCCGCACCATCTGATCTTTATGATCTGGGCCGCGACCCAGCACTATGCTGACTTCTCGGCGCAGGTAGAGGCGGTGACGGGCAAGACCTTACAGGATGAGGCGTTCTTCCAGCGCACCGCCGAAAACGTACAGCGGATGATTATTGAAGGGATCCGCGTGCGTTAGTTGGCCGGGGGAAGCGGGCAGCTCAAATCGCCCTCTTCACACTGCATCAGGCTGGCGAGCATGGCTTCGCGCTCGCTGGTCTTCTCGGTAAGGCACTGATTGATGATCATGGGCTGTACGGAGCCGCCCTCGGTGCCAGAGCCGATAAAGGCGCAGTCAGCGTCGCGCAATTTAATCCACGCCAGTTGGGCGTTTTTCAGCAACCCTTGCTGAGCGCCAGCCGCACGCTTCATTGCTGCCTGGTATGTCTGGTTCAACTTACTATCCGCCTCCTGATACTGTTTTGCCGTGCAGATATTCAGATCCAGTTGTGTCGTCGCGTTTGCGCACTCATCCGCCAGCGCACTGGCGCTTAACAGCAACGCGGTGCCGGCGATCAGTAAAGATTTCATGTTTTCTCCCAGGGCCTAAAACGAAAAAAGCTCCGTTACCGGAGCTTTTATTAGCATAGCGTTAACCGATTGTCATCAGGCTTGCGTTGCCCCCGGCTGCGGCGGTGTTGACGCTGAGCGAACGCTCAACGTACAGACGCTCCAGCAGCAGATTCGTTTCACCGCGGGCGAAGCCCTGCACCGAAACAATCGCCCCTTCGCGGGCCGCAACCTCTTCGCAGAGTTCACGCAGCTGGTCAGAGTCGCCGTGGTAAATCACCGCATCGAACGGCTGGCGGGCCAGCTCCTCTTGTTTTGCAAAGTGGATCCGCTCGCTGACCGCCTTAGGCAGCTGTTTGGCCATGTCGCGGTGCAGGCCATCTTCTGGCCACAGCACTTCACAACCCGTTGCCAGCGCACCGGCCAGCTGGACCAGGGCATCCTGCTCGTTATCCGCCACACAGAGCACACGCTCACGCGGCATCAGCGTCCAGGTGTTGCGCTCCCCGGTTGGGCCCGGAAGCAGACGCTGCGTACCGGCCTGCGCCAGCTCGCCATACTGCAGGCACAGGGCATGCAGTTCCGGGCGTTTCTCTGCCCAGGCTGCCAGCGCCTCCAGAGGACGGGTAAGGACGGTTTTCACCTGGGTGTCCACCGCGTACTGCGCATCCTGACGCGCCAGGGTTACACCCAGTGCGTTCTCCGGGCGGTTCGCCAGCAGACGATAAAGGTACATTGGACCACCGGCTTTCGGACCGGTACCCGACAGGCCTTCACCACCAAACGGCTGCACGCCGACCACGGCACCGACCATGTTGCGGTTGACGTACAGGTTGCCCACTTTGGCGCTGCCCGTCACCTGCGCGATAGTTTCGTCGATACGGGTATGCACGCCGAGGGTCAGACCGTAGCCGGAGGCGTTGATCTGTTCAATCAGCGCGGCAAGGTTATTACGGCTGTAGCGCACCACGTGCAGCACCGGGCCGAAGACCTCTTTTTTCAGCTCATCGAAGCTGGCGAGCTCAATCAGGGTCGGTGCCACGAAGGTACCGGTTTTCCACTCACGGGCGTCGTCGCTATTTTCACGGACGGCCTGGTAGACCGGGCGGCCTTTAGCACGCATCGCCTGAATGTGATTTTCAATGTTGGCTTTCGCTTCGGCATCGATGACCGGCCCGATATCGGTGGTGAGACGACCCGGGTTGCCCATGCGGCACTCGGCCATCGCACCACGCAACATTTTCAGCGTATGGTCGGCAATGTCGTCCTGCAGGCAGAGAACTCGCAGGGCGGAGCAGCGCTGACCCGCGCTGTCGAAGGCGGAGGAGAGCACGTCTACCACCACCTGTTCGGTCAGGGCAGAAGAGTCGACAATCATGGCGTTCATGCCGCCGGTTTCCGCAATCAGCGGCGTCGGGCGGCCCTGTGCGTCAAGACGGGTAGCAATGTTGCGTTGCAGCATCGAGGCCACTTCAGTGGAGCCGGTAAACATCACGCCGCGCACCCGAGTGTCGGCGGTGAGCTGAGCACCGACGGTTTCACCGCGTCCTGGCAGCAGCTGCACCACGCCCGGCGGCACGCCCGCTTCCAGCAGAATAGAGATGCCCTGTGCCGCAATCAGCGGGGTCTGCTCAGCCGGTTTTGCCAGGACGCTATTGCCTGCGGCCAGCGCGGCGGCAATCTGGCCGGCGAAGATCGCCAGCGGGAAGTTCCACGGGCTGATACAGACGACCGGCCCCAGAGGACGATGCGTTTCGTTATCGAAATCATCGCGCACCTGGCCTGCATAGTAGTGCAGGAAATCGACCGCCTCACGCACTTCGGCGATAGCATTACTGAAGCTCTTGCCCGCTTCGCGCACCAGGATGCCAATCAGCTGCTGCATCTGGTCTTCCATCAGCACCGCGGCGCGCTCCAGAATGGCGGCACGTTCCTGCGGCGGGGTGGCGAACCAGATCGGGGCGTTATTCACTGCGCTATCCAGCGCCTGGTTAACTTCCTCTTCGGTGGCTTCACGCACATAGCCAACAATATCTTTTGGCTCTGCCGGGTTGAGCACCGGCTGCATATCACCGTCAGCCACCGGCTGTTCGAGGATCGGTTTGGCCTGCCATTTATGCAGGGCGCTGTTGAGCAGGGAAGAGGAGAGGGAGGCCAGACGGTGTTCGTTCGCCAGGTCCAGACCCGCGGAGTTGACGCGACCTTCGCCGTACAGATCGCGCGGCAGGGCAATTTTCGGATGCGGCAGGCCAACCTGACCCTCCTGCGCGGCCATTTTCTCTACCGCCTGTACCGGATCGGCCACCAGCTCATCCAGCGGCAGGGTGGTATCGGCGATACGGTTAACGAAGGAGGTATTAGCACCGTTTTCCAGCAGACGACGAACCAGATACGCCAGCAGCGTTTCGTGGGTGCCGACCGGAGCATAAATGCGGCATGGACGGTTGAGTTTTCCTTCCGCCACTTTACCGGTGACCTGCTCGTACAGAGGCTCACCCATGCCGTGCAGACACTGGAACTCATACTGACCCGGGTAGTAGTTCTGCCCCGCCAGCTGATAAATCGCCGCCAGCGTGTGCGCGTTGTGGGTCGCAAACTGCGGGTAGATCAGATTGGGCACGCCAAGCAATTTTTTCGCACAGGCAAGGTAAGAGACATCGGTATACACCTTGCGGGTATAAACCGGATAGCCTTCCAGCCCTTCCATCTGGGCACGTTTGATTTCGCTATCCCAGTAGGCGCCTTTCACCAGACGGATCATCAGGCGGCGACGGCTGCGCGAGGCCAGGTCAATCAGGTAATCAATCACGAACGGACAGCGTTTCTGATAGGCCTGAATAACAAAGCCGATCCCGTTCCAGCCCGCCAGCTCTGGCTCAAAGCACAGTTTTTCCAGCAAATCTAATGAGATCTCCAGACGATCGGCCTCTTCGGCGTCGATGTTAATGCCGATGTCATACTGCCGCGCCAGCAGAGTCAGGGATTTCAGACGGGGATAGAGCTCTTCCATTACGCGGTCGTACTGCGCGCGGCTGTAGCGCGGGTGCAGCGCCGAAAGCTTAATCGAGATACCCGGGCCTTCATAAATGCCGCGCCCGTTGGAGGCTTTACCGATGGCGTGGATCGCCTGCTGATAAGAGACCATATAGGCCTGCGCATCGGCGGCGGTCAGGGCCGCTTCGCCCAGCATATCGTAGGAGTAGCGGAAGCCTTTATCTTCCAGCTTGCGGGCGTTCGCCAGTGCTTCGGCGATGGTTTCGCCGGTCACAAACTGCTCGCCCATCAGGCGCATCGCCATATCCACGCCTTTGCGGATCAGCGGTTCGCCGCTTTTACCGATAATACGGTTAAGGGAGCGGGAGAGGCTGGCTTCGTTGTGGGTAGAGACCAGGCGACCGGTAAACAGCAGACCCCAGGTGGCGGCATTAACAAACAGCGACGGGCTACGGCCAATGTGTGACTGCCAGTTGCCGTTGCTGATTTTGTCGCGGATCAGGGCATCGCGGGTGGCTTTGTCCGGAATACGCAGCAGCGCTTCGGCCAGGCACATCAGGGCGACACCCTCCTGAGAGGAGAGGGAGAACTCCTGCAGCAGGCTCTGCACCATGCCGGCACGGCCGCTGGCGGTTTTCTGATTACGCAGCTTCTCGGCCAGCTGGTATGCCAGGTTATGCGCCTGCGTCGCGATCGGCTCGGGCAGGCGGGCCTGCTCCAGCAGCATCGGCACGGCGTCGGTCTCTGCACGGCGGTAAGCGGCAGTGATGGCGGCACGGCTGACAGACTGCGGCAGGATCTGCTCGGCGAACTCCAGGAAGGGCTGATAGCTCTCTTCCGCTGCGTCGGCCGTCTCGTCGCCCTCGTTAGCTGCGCCGTTCAGCAGGGCCGGCAGCTCCGGTAACCCCTCTTCGCTCTCCAGTCGCTCCAGATAATTAAAAATGGCCTGCTTAATTAACCAGTGCGGCGTACGGTCAATGCGGGTCGCCGCGCTCTTAATCCGTTCGCGGGTTGCGTCATCCAGCTTAACCCCCATGGTGGTCATGCCCATGCCAAAACTCCTGTTGTTCTTTAATGATGTTCTAACGTTTCGAGAAATATCCACCATGTTGCAACTTTGTGCAACCGTGTTAATTGTGACAGGGCTTGCAAGCTGAAAAATGAATGGATTGTTAACGACTGGTTAGCTGAAAAAAGAGGTAGCCGGCGGCGGCTAAGGCCCGTTTTTATGCGGTGCTTAACACTTTTACAAGGTGCAACCCGTAAAAGCGTGAGCGAGTGCAACCTATAGGAAAGACCTATAAATTCTGGGATGAATTCGGTGTAAATGCAGTGTTAAATCGTTTGTGTGCGAGCACTGCTTACGGCAGGATACGCGCGGCCAACAGAAATAGAGATCATCATCACGTTCCGATGATGCAATAACAAGACAATCCGGATGATTGTCGCAGAACATTTGCGGAGTAGTTATATGGCAATAAGCACACCGATGCTGGTGACCTTCATCGTTTATATTTTTGGCATGATCCTTATTGGCTTCCTGGCCTGGCGATCTACCAATAGCTTTGATGATTATATTTTAGGTGGCCGCAGTTTAGGGCCGATGGTGACAGCACTCTCAGCGGGCGCCTCCGACATGAGCGGCTGGCTGCTGATGGGCCTGCCGGGCGCCATCTTCATCTCTGGTATTTCAGAAAGCTGGATCGCGATTGGTTTGACCGTCGGGGCCTGGATCAACTGGAAGCTGGTGGCGGGCCGTCTGCGCGTGCATACCGAAGCCAACAACAATGCGCTAACCCTGCCGGACTACTTCACTGGCCGCTTCGAAGATAACAGCCGCGTGCTGCGCATCATCTCGGCGGTGGTAATTTTAGTGTTCTTCACCATCTATTGCGCTTCCGGCATCGTGGCCGGTGCGCGTCTGTTTGAAAGCACCTTCGGTATGAGCTATGAAACCGCGCTGTGGGCCGGTGCCGCAGCGACCATCCTCTATACCTTTGTCGGTGGGTTCCTGGCCGTCAGCTGGACTGATACCGTGCAGGCGAGCCTGATGATCTTCGCCCTGATCCTGACGCCGGTCATTGTGATTATCACCGTGGGTGGGTTTGGCGATTCGCTGGAAGTGATTAAGCAAAAAAGCATTGAAAACGTCGATATGCTGAAAGGGCTTAACTTCGTCGCTATCGTCTCCCTGATGGGCTGGGGGCTGGGCTATTTCGGTCAGCCACACATTCTGGCGCGCTTTATGGCGGCGGATTCTCACCACACCATCGTGCATGCGCGTCGTATCAGCATGACCTGGATGATTCTCTGCCTGGCGGGTGCCTGTGCAGTAGGCTTCTTCGGTATTGCTTACTTCAATAACAATCCGGCGCAAGCGGGCGCGGTGAACCAGAACGCCGAGCGCGTATTCATTGAGCTGGCGCAGATCCTCTTTAACCCATGGATTGCCGGGATTTTACTGTCCGCTATTCTGGCCGCGGTGATGTCCACCCTGAGCTGCCAGCTGCTGGTCTGCTCCAGCGCCATTACTGAAGATCTCTATAAGGCTTTCCTGCGTAAAGGGGCAAGTCAGAAAGAGCTGGTATGGGTAGGGCGCTTTATGGTGCTGGTGGTGGCGCTTATTGCCATTGCGCTGGCGGCAAATCCGGATAACCGCGTACTGGGTCTGGTGAGCTACGCCTGGGCGGGCTTTGGTGCCGCTTTCGGCCCGGTAGTCCTCTTCTCCGTACTCTGGTCGCGTATGACCCGTAACGGCGCGCTGGCGGGGATGATCATCGGTGCGGTTACCGTTATCGTCTGGAAACAGTTCGCCTGGCTGGGCCTGTACGAAATCATCCCGGGCTTTATCTTCGCCAGCCTGGGTATTGTGATCTTTAGCTTGCTGGGCAAAGCGCCATCTGCGGCCATGCAGAAACGCTTTGCTGAAGCGGATGCCCATTACCACACGGCACCGCCGGTTAAGCTGCAGGCGGAATAAGCCTGACGCACGCTCTCTAAGCCGGGTACGCCCGGCTTTTTTATTGCTAAATTTTCTGTTTTACGTTGATATCTCAGGGCTTATAACAATGAGGATAGCAACCATGATGTTCAAAACAGGGTTAATGGCAGGCGCACTTTTACTGCTGGCTGGCTGCAGCGCACCGTCGCAACATGCGGCGGTAGCGGAATGTAAAGCCGATAACCAGATGCAGCAAACCACGCTGTATTTCGGGCTTAACCGCCCGGCAGGGGCAGAGATTACCGGTGCGGAGTGGCAACAGTTTGTCGATCAGGACGTTACCCCACGTTTTCGTGATGGCTTAACGGTGTTTGATGCACGTGGGCAATGGCTGGGGAACGACGGGAAAGTGGCGCGGGAGCCGAGCAAGGCGCTGATGCTGATTCACGGTAAAGACGCGCAGAGTGAGAAGAATATTGAGGCGCTGCGGGGGATTTATAAATCACGCTTCGCCCAGGAGTCAGTGATGCGTATTGACCAGCCGGTGTGCGTACAGTTTTAACGAAAAACGGCGGGATACCCCGCCGTCATGACTTACAGCACCAGGCCGGCAAAGCTCGCCGAGAGCAAGCTCACCAGCGTCGCACCGTAGACCAGGCGCAGGCCGAAGCGTGATACCACGTTGCCCTGCTGCTCGTTCAGCCCTTTAATTGCCCCGGCCACGATACCGATAGAGGCAAAGTTGGCGAACGAAACCAGGAACACCGACAAAATGCCCAGCCCGCGCGGCGTCATCTCTGCGGCAATTTTTTGCAGCTCGATCATCGCCACAAATTCGTTCGCCACCAGCTTGGTGGCCATAATACCGCCTGCGTGCAACGCATCGCTGAGCGGGATGCCTACCAGCCAGGCCAGAGGATAGAACACATAGCCCAGGATCTGCTGGAAGCTTAAACCAAAGATGCTGGAGAAGAGGGCGTTGACGGCGCTAATCAGTGCAATAAAGCCAATCAGCATCGCCAGAATAATCATCGCCACTTTAAAGCCGGCCAGAATATACTCTCCGAGCATTTCGAAGAAACTCTGGGATTCGTGCATCTTTTCCAGCTTAATATCCGGCTCAGCTTCCGGGCGCGTCGGATTAATGACCGACAGAATGATAAAGGTGCTGAACATATTCAGAATCAGCGCCGCCACCACATATTTGGCCTCCAGCATCGTCATATAGGCGCCCACGATCGAGAGCGAGACGGTCGACATGGCCGTGGCCGCCATCGTGAACAGACGACGGGAGGAGAGATCGCCTAACACCCCTTTATAAGCAATGAAGTTTTCTGACTGGCCGAGCGTAAGAGAGCTGATCGCGTTAAACGACTCCAGCTTACCCATGCCGTTCACTTTTGCCAGCGCGCTACCCAGCAGGCGAATAAAGATCGGCAGAATGCGCCAGTGTTGCAATATCCCAATCAGGGCGGAGATAAAGACGATGGGGCAGAGCACGCCAAGGAAGATAAAGGCCAGCCCTTTGTCACCCATACCGCCAAAGACAAAGTTGGTGCCCTCGGCGGCATATTTCAGCAGCGTTTCAAAGAAGCCCGAAACATATTTAATAATGAACAGGCCGCTTTCGGCATGCAGGAAAAAGAACGCCAGCGCTATTTCGATCACGATGAGCTGTAAAATATAGCGGATACGAATTTTACGGCGATCGAAACTGACCAGCCACGCCAGCGCCAGGATAACCACCAGGGCCAGCAGGAAGTGCAAAATAGTAGACATATTTAATAATCAGCAGGTTTTCGAGGCGCACATTTAGCCACAGCCGCGTTTAAGGGTAAATGGACTTTTATTCATGAGCTTATAAAGCCGTTAGTTAACAGGGTAATGATTACCCTGCAAGGGGTTTACATCCTGTCATTAAAACGCCGCATATTTCGCTTGTATTTCTTCATGCCGTAATGATAATCACTATCACATGAATTTACCTTTCTTTGCATCAATTGACGGCGATAAACATTTAAGGTGTCGGCATGTTTGTTCCATTTCTCATTATGTTACGTGAAGGCCTTGAAGCGGCCTTAATTGTCAGTCTTATCGCCAGTTACCTGAAACGCACCCAACGCGGGCGCTGGATTGGGGTGATGTGGATTGGGGTTTTCCTCGCCGCAGCGCTCTGCCTGGGGCTGGGCATTGCCATCAACGAAACCACCGGCGAGTTTCCGCAAAAAGAGCAGGAGTTATTCGAAGGCATCGTGGCGGTAATTGCCGTGGTGATCCTCACCTGGATGGTGTTCTGGATGCGTAAAGTGTCCCGTAACGTCAAAATTCTGCTGGAGCAGGCGGTTGATAGCGCCCTGCAGAAAGGCAATCATCACGGCTGGGCGCTGATCATGATGGTCTTTTTCGCCGTCGCCCGCGAAGGGCTGGAGTCGGTCTTTTTCCTGCTGGCGGCATTCCAGCAGGACGTGGGTATCTGGCCGCCGCTTGGCGCGGTACTGGGGCTGGCGACCGCCGTGGTGCTCGGTTTTCTTCTCTACTGGGGCGGCGTGCGTCTGAACCTCGGCGCCTTTTTCAAATGGACCAGCCTGTTTATCCTGCTGGTGGCCGCCGGGCTGGCGGCGGGGGCTATCCGCGCTTTCCACGAGGCCGGGCTGTGGAATCACTTCCAGGATGTGGCTTTTGACCTGAGCACTATCCTCTCTACCCACTCACTGGCGGGAACGCTCCTTGAAGGCATCTTCGGTTATCAGGAGACGCCGAGCGTCAGCGAAGTGGCGATCTATTTTATCTATCTTATTCCGGCGCTGGTGCTGTTTTTTATGCCATCACGCCCCAGCACGCAACCGACGCGGACTGCGCTGTAACGTGCTTTGTTTAGTTACAACATACTTATTAACGGGAAGGGTCATGGCTATTCAATTTCGTCGTACCGCGTTACAGGCAGGTATTGCCGCGCTGTTGTCCTCTGCGTTTTATGTGCAGGCAGCCGATATTCCACAGGTGAAAGTCACCGTCAATGACAAGCAGTGTGAGCCGATGACCCTCACGGTCAATAGCGGCAAGACACAGTTCCTCATTCAGAACCATAGCCAGAAAGCGCTGGAGTGGGAGATCCTGAAAGGGGTGATGGTTGTGGAAGAGCGTGAGAACATTGCCCCAGGCTTTAGCCAGAAGATGACGGCCAACCTGGAGCCGGGTGAGTATGAGATGACCTGTGGCCTGCTGACCAACCCGAAAGGCAAGCTGATTGTTAAAGGCGGTGCCACTGCCGAGGCGGCGAAAGGGGAGGCCTTACTAAGCCTGGGCGACGCCATCACCGCCTACAAAGCTTATGTGACGAAAGAGACCGCCGACCTGGTCGCCGGGACCAAAGCCTTCACCGATGCGGTGAAAGCGGGCGATATCGAAAAGGCCAAATCGCTGTATGCGCCTACCCGTCAGCATTACGAACGTATTGAACCTATCGCTGAACTCTTCTCCGACCTCGACGGCAGCATCGACGCCCGTGAAGATGATTTCGAGCAAAAAGCGGCCGATCCGAAATTCACCGGCTTCCACCGTCTGGAAAAGGCGCTGTTTGGCGATAACAGCACTAAAGGGATGGAGCACTATGCCGATCAACTCAATAGCGATGTGCTGGAGCTGCAAAAACGCATCAGCGAGCTGGCATTCCCGCCATCTAAAGTCGTGGGCGGCGCGGCAGGCCTGATTGAAGAAGTCGCGGCCAGCAAAATCAGCGGTGAAGAAGATCGTTACAGCCATACCGACCTCTGGGACTTCCAGGCGAACGTGGAAGGCGCGCAGAAGATTGTCGACCTGCTGCGTCCTCAACTGCAAAAAGAGAACAGCGCGCTCCTGACGAAGGTGGATGCCAACTTCAAAAAAGTGAACACCATTCTGGCGAAATACCGCACCAAAGACGGCTACGAGACCTATGAAAAGCTGACCGAGGCGGATCGTAATGCCCTGAAAGGACCGATTACTACTCTGGCGGAAGATCTGGCTCAACTGCGCGGCGTGCTGGGTCTGGATTAAGCATCATGAACAAGCACGATGAGTACGACGTTGCCCAGCCTTCGCGGCGTCGGTTGTTAAAAGGGGTCGGCGCGCTTGGCGGCGCGCTCGCTCTGGCAGGGGGTTGCCCGGTAGCGCATGCGGCAAAACCGCAAAGCGCGCCGGGGACGCTCTCCCCGGATGCACGCATGGAGACGCAGCCTTTCTTCGGTAAACATCAGGCGGGTATTCTTACGCCGCAGCAGGCATCGATGATGCTGGTGGCTTTTGATGTTCTGGCCAGCGATAAAGCCGATCTGGCGCGTCTGTTCCGGCTGTTAACGGCCCGTATCGACTTCCTGACGACGGGCGGCCCGGCCCCCGATACCCAGAATACACGCCTGCCGCCCATGGATTCCGGTATTCTGGGGGCCTATATTGCCCCGGATAATCTGACCATTACCGTCTCGCTGGGCGAATCGCTGTTTGATGCACGCTTTGGTTTGCAAAAGCTGAAGCCTAAGGCGCTGCAAAAAATGGCGCGCTTCCCGAACGATTCGCTGGATGCCGCCCTCTGTCATGGTGATGTCCTGCTGCAAATTTGCGCCAACACCCAGGACACGGTGATCCACGCGTTGCGCGATGTGATCAAACATACTCCGGACCTGCTGAGCGTGCGCTGGAAACGGGAAGGGTTTATCTCCGATCACGCGGCGCGCAGTAAAGGCAAAGAGACGCCGGTTAACCTGCTCGGTTTTAAAGACGGGACTGCCAACCCCGACAGCAGCGACAATGTGCTGATGAACGAGGTGGTATGGGTCACAGCGGATCAGGGCGAACCGGCCTGGGCCGTAGGCGGCAGCTATCAGGCGGTGCGTATCATTCAGTTCCATGTGGAGTTCTGGGATCGTACGCCGCTGAAAGAGCAGCAGACCATCTTTGGTCGCGATAAACAGAGCGGGGCGCCGCTGGGAATGAAAAACGAGCACGATGTGCCGGACTACGTCCACGATCCCGACGGGGAGACTATCGCCCTCGATAGCCATATTCGTCTCGCCAATCCTCGCACCAAAGAGACCGCCTCCAGCCTGATGATGCGCAGGGGATACAGCTATTCGCTGGGCGTGACCAACTCGGGGCAACTGGACATGGGGCTGCTGTTTGTCTGTTACCAGCACGACCTGAATAAAGGCTTTTTAACCGTACAAAAGCGGCTAAATGGCGAAGCGCTGGAAGAGTATGTGAAGCCTGTTGGCGGCGGCTATTTCTTCGCGTTACCGGGTGCCCTGGATAAAAATCACTACCTCGCTCAGGGTTTACTCGAAGCCTGAATAACTC
Source organism: Leclercia sp. UBA2479 (assembly GCF_002341985.1). Taxonomy (NCBI): domain Bacteria; kingdom Pseudomonadati; phylum Pseudomonadota; class Gammaproteobacteria; order Enterobacterales; family Enterobacteriaceae; genus Leclercia; species Leclercia sp. UBA2479. The sequence continues at coordinate 136,344 of NZ_DDPB01000002.1, forward strand.
TCCCGCATCGTGGTGCGGGAGAGCTTTTTTTACTATGATCTTCCTGATGTTATAATTTTGTAATAATTCTGAATGACACTGTGGTCTGCTGCAGGGCGACTCTAAAGTTGCATTCAGGTAAAATAAATGTTGCATTTGTTTTAAATCCTGATGTACTTATTCTAGGAAAGCGGTAAATCCCGGCAGTGATGTCTTTCACTATGGAGATCGCGAATGGTAGGGTCCTGTACTGGACAAGGTAAACGCAATAACCGCAGCACCCGACGCGGAGGCCTGGACTCCGACAGCGATTTCTTCACCACAAAAAACGCCCCCACCAACGTAAATCATGATTTTTCCCACGTGCCGAACGGTGCGCGTAGCCGTTCGGCAATGTCCAACAACCAGGCAAGCTATGGCTTAAAAGGAAGCCAAACCTCAGATGTTTGTGCGCATAATCGCGCCGGCAACGGCGTGTGTGATGAATACCAACAACTCAAGGTGCTATCCATGGGAAGACAAAAAGCAGTGATCAAAGCTCGTCGTGAAGCAAAACGTGTGCTGAGACGAGATTCACGCAGCCATAAACAGCGTGAAGAAGAATCGGTCACCTCGCTTGTGCAGATGAGTGGCGTTGAAGCAATTGGCATGGCAAGGGACAGCCGTGATCTTACTCCTGTTGTGGCACGCAATGACGCTCAGGCGCAGTACCTGAATGCTATTGAGAGAAAATCGCTTATCTTTGCAACTGGCGAAGCCGGATGCGGTAAAACCTGGATAAGCGCCGCCAAAGCGGCGGAGGCTCTGATCCATAAGGACGTAGACAAGATTATTGTTACTCGTCCTGTGCTGCAGGCCGATGAAGACCTGGGCTTCCTGCCAGGCGATATCTCGGAGAAGTTTGCGCCTTACTTCCGGCCGGTTTACGACGTGCTCGTTAAACGGTTGGGCGCTTCCTTTATGCAGTACTGCCTACGACCAGAAATTGGCAAGGTAGAAATCGCGCCGTTCGCCTATATGCGCGGACGTACATTTGAAAATGCGGTTGTGATTCTCGACGAGGCTCAGAACGTGACCGCTGCGCAAATGAAGATGTTTTTAACGCGCCTCGGGGAGAACGTGACGGTCATCGTTAACGGTGATATTACGCAGTGCGATTTGCCGGCGGGCGTTCCGTCGGGATTAAGCGATGCGCTGGCACGTTTTGAGGAAGATGAGATGGTGGGTATTGTCCGCTTCACAAAAGACGATTGCGTACGATCGGCTTTGTGTCAGCGAACGCTGAATGCGTATTACTGAGTTCGCTGTTCTGTTCAAGGCCCGGGAAACCGGGCTTTGTTTTTTTTGGGAGGGGGATAGATTCGATGCGCGCTCAGTCTGTCCAACTGGCTGCGCCAGTTGTCGAACCCCGGTCGGGGTTTCTCATCCCCCCCGCAGGCGTGCAATATGCGAAAAAAAAGCCCCTACTTTCGTACGAGCTCTTTCTCAAATATGGCGGTGAGGGGGG
>NZ_DDPB01000001.1:0-249141 GCF_002341985.1 Leclercia sp. UBA2479
CCACGCGCTTTTTCTTCTGGTGCGTTATCGATCTGATCGAATGCGCGAGCAGCACCGCCGTAGGTTTTAGCCAGTACGGTAGTGATTGCAGCGGTCAGCGTTGTTTTACCATGGTCAACGTGGCCGATAGTACCGACGTTAACGTGCGGTTTTGTACGTTCAAACTTTTCTTTAGACATCGATTGTCCCTCTAAGACACGGATAAATCGGTGATATCACCACATCAACCAGGCGAAATGCCTGAACTGTTGAATACATTGATATTGAAACAGAGAGAAACGGGAGGGAGAAGTGAAGTGGTGCTGATACCCAGAGTCGAACTGGGGACCTCACCCTTACCAAGGGTGCGCTCTACCAACTGAGCCATATCAGCACGTATTGGAGCGGGCAGCGGGAATCGAACCCGCATCATCAGCTTGGAAGGCTGAGGTAATAGCCATTATACGATGCCCGCATCCTGAAACTCGGCTACCCAGTTCTTTCTGTAACAAAAAAAGAGATTTCTCTCTTTTTCTATTCGAGCTGATTTATTTTTTAAACCAGCTCCGGCGGCGTTAACGCTGCCAGAAAGTGGTGGTGGGGGAAGGATTCGAACCTTCGAAGTCTGTGACGGCAGATTTACAGTCTGCTCCCTTTGGCCGCTCGGGAACCCCACCGGACTTGATGGTGCCGACTACCGGAATCGAACTGGTGACCTACTGATTACAAGTCAGTTGCTCTACCTACTGAGCTAAGTCGGCATCAAGTAGCGCGCATTTTAGGGAGACCTGCGCAGTCATGCAACTAAAAAATCACTTAAAACATTCTTTCGCTCACATTTTGCGCGAAGAATGCGGTGAACGCTGCAATTTCACCCATATCGGGTCAATTATTCAGCAGAAATACCCGCTCGATAGCGTTTTTTTCTTACCGTGATGCTCCCCGCGTAACGCATGTCTCGCCTATATTTTTTCTTATTATTCCTCCCATCTGGTGTTAACCTCCTGCCCATTGTCCAAAATTAACTACTACGTGAAGCGCTATCACAGGCTCACAGAAGCATGCTTATGAGCAAAAAAGAGCAAACGCTAATGACGCCCTATCTCCAGTTTAATCGCAGCCAGTGGGCTGCTTTGCGCGACTCCGTCCCTATGACCTTAACCGAGGGGGAGATAGCGCGGTTAAAGGGGATAAACGAAGATCTCTCTCTGGAAGAAGTGGCCGAGATTTACTTACCTCTGTCGCGCTTGCTTAACTTCTATATCAGCTCCAATTTGCGCCGACAGGCCGTACTGGAGCAGTTCCTTGGCACCAACGGTCAACGTATTCCTTATATCATCAGCATCGCCGGCAGCGTGGCGGTGGGCAAAAGTACCACGGCTCGCGTGTTACAGGCCCTGCTGAGCCGCTGGCCAGAACACCGCAGCGTAGAATTGATCACCACCGACGGTTTTCTCCACCCGAACGAGGTATTAAAAGAGCGCGGTCTGATGAAGAAAAAAGGCTTCCCGCTCTCCTATGATATGCACCGTCTGGTGAAATTTGTCTCGGATCTCAAGTCCGGCGTGCCAAACGTCACCGCCCCGGTCTATTCGCATCTCATTTATGATCGCATCCCGGATGGTGACAAAACGGTCGCTCAGCCGGACATTCTGATTCTGGAAGGGCTAAACGTCTTGCAGAGCGGTATGGATTATCCGCACGATCCGCATCACGTCTTCGTGTCTGATTTCGTTGATTTCTCGATTTATGTCGATGCCCCGGAAGATTTACTGCAAAGCTGGTATATCAATCGCTTCCTGAAGTTCCGTGAAGGGGCGTTCACCGATCCGGACTCTTACTTCCACAACTATGCCCAGCTTTCTGAAGAAGAAGCGGTGAACGTGGCGACCGCCCTGTGGAACGAGATTAACTACGTTAACCTGAAAGAGAACATCCTCCCTACCCGCGAACGCGCCAGCCTGATCCTCACCAAAAGTGAAAATCATGCGGTGGACCAGGTTCGCCTGCGCAAATAGCAGCCTGACAGGCACAAAAAAACCGGCGATGATCGCCGGTTTTTTGTTTTTCGCTTATGGCTGCGGTTTCTCGCCGTTTTCATCCTGATCGACTGCGAAGCAGGCTACCAGCTGTCCATCATAGTCCTTTAACTGCGGCTGCAACTGCGTGCAGGGCCCGAAGCGACGACGACAGCGGGCGTTGAACGCACAGCCCGGCGGTGGATTCAGCGGGCTCGGCAGCTCGCCGGTCAGCTTGATACGCTCGCGGCGATCGTCCGGATTAAGGCGAGGTGTTGCTGACAGCAGCGCCTGAGTATAAGGGTGACGCGGATTGTTAAAGATCTGGTCTTTGCTCCCCTTCTCTACGCAGCGCCCCAGATACATCACCATCACTTCGTCAGCAATATGCTCCACCACGGAGAGGTCGTGCGAAATGAACACATAAGAGAGCCCCAGTTCCTGCTGCAGATCCATCATCAGGTTTAACACCTGAGCGCGCACAGAAACGTCGAGCGCGGAAACCGGTTCATCAGCAATCACCACGTCCGGGTCAAGCATCAGACCGCGGGCAATGGCGATACGCTGACGCTGGCCGCCAGAGAACATATGCGGGTAGCGATCATAATGCTCGGTTTTCAGGCCCACTTTCGCCATCATCGCCAGCGCTTTTTCCCGGCGCTGCTCTTTACTCAGTGAAGCGTTGATCAGCAGTGGCTCTTCCAGAATCTGTCCCACTTTTTTACGCGGGTTCAGGGAACCGTAGGGGTTCTGGAACACAATCTGGATTTTCTGGCGACGCAGCTTCTGCGCCTGCGGATCGTGCTTAAGCAGATCCTGGCCCTGATAGTACAGTTCGCCGCCGGTTGGTGTTTCGATCATTGTCAGCAGACGACCCAGTGTAGATTTTCCACAACCAGATTCACCCACTACCGCCAGCGTTTTGCCGCGCTCGAGGTTGAACGACACGCCGTCCAGGGCTTTCACCAGGCGCTCGGGAGCAAACAGTCCCTTCTTCACCGGGTAATGTTTTTTTAGATCGATGGCCTGCAACAGCGGTTGTTGCGTGGCGGCCTGTTGCGTACTCATAGTGTTGGCCTCCCGGCATCATCGAGTGGGTAGTGGCATTTGGACTGACGACCGTCAGCCAGCAGGTTCAGCGCGGGTTCATCGACGCGACACTTATCCGTTGCATACGGACAGCGCGGGTTGAGCAGACAGCCCTGCGGACGGTCATATTTACCCGGTACCACGCCCGGCAGCGAGGCCAGACGCGCTTTATCCTGCGCAAATTCCGGCAGAGCACGTAGCAGAGCCTGGGTGTACGGGTGACGCGGCGCACGGAAGATGTCGTGCGAACTTCCGGTCTCTACCACCTGACCTGCATACATTACGATGATTTTGTGCGCCGCTTCGGCCACCAGCGCCAGGTCGTGCGTAATCAGTACCAGCGCCATGTTCTCTTTCTGCTGTAAATCCAGCAGCAGCTCGATGATTTGCGCCTGAATGGTGACATCCAGCGCGGTCGTCGGCTCATCCGCAATTAACAGCTTAGGCCGACAGGCGATCGCCATGGCAATCATCACACGCTGGCTCATCCCGCCGGACAGCTGATGCGGGTAAACATCCAGTCGCGATGCCGGATCCGGTATACCTACCTGGTTAAGCAGGTCGATCGCGCGCTGGCGACGGGTTTTCTTATTCCCGCCCTGGTGCACCTTGATGGCTTCCATAATCTGGAAGCCAACGGTGTAACACGGGTTCAGGCTGGTCATCGGATCCTGGAAGATCATCGCCACTTCAGCGCCCACCAGTTGGCGGCGCTGTTTTTCGGAGATACGCTTCAGATCCTGACCGTTAAACTCCAGGTTTTCAGCCATGACGCGGCCGGGATAGTCAATCAGCCCCATAATCGCCAGTGAACTTACTGACTTACCGGAGCCCGATTCCCCTACGATACCAACCACTTCGCCCTGATTTACGCTATAGCTGATGCGGTCCACGGCGCGAAACGGTGTGCCTTCGTCGCCGAAGTGCACCGATAATTCATTTACATTTAATAACGCCATCTCGTGCCTCTTACTGCTTCAGTTTGGGATCAAGTGCATCACGCAGACCATCACCCATCAGGTTAAATGCCAGCACCGTGAGCAGAATCGCCAGACCCGGGAAGGTGACGACCCACCAGGCGCTTTGCGCGAACTGCAACACATCGGAGAGCATGGTGCCCCACTCCGGTGTTGGCGGTTGCGCACCCATGCCAAGGAAGCCAAGAGCGGCCATATCGAGAATGGCGTTAGAGAAACCAAGCGACGCCTGAACAATCAACGGCGCAAGGCAGTTCGGGAAGATATTAACGAACATCTGACGCATCGCACCGGCACCCGCTACGCGGGAAGCGGTGACGTAATCGCGGTTCACTTCTACCAGCACAGCCGCACGCGTGAGACGTACATAGTGAGGCAGTGCCACAAAGGTTAGCGCCAGCGCGGCGTTGCCGATCGACGGGCCGAAGATGGCCACCAATACCAGCGCCAGCAGCAGACTTGGCAGCGCCAGCATAATATCGACGATACGCATAATGATGTTATCAACGATACCGCCGAAGTATCCGGCCACCAGGCCGAGTACCACGCCCATAACCAGCGACAGCACCACCACCAGGCAGCCCACCAGCAGCGACAGACGTGCGCCGTACATCAGGCGTGACAGGACATCACGGCCCACATCATCGGTACCTAACAGATGGGCAAAGGTTCCCCCCTCCTGCCATACCGGTGGCGCCAGAAGCGAATCACGGAACTGATCCGCCGGGTTATAGGGCGCGAGTACGTTCGCAAAGACCGCAATCAGGATCATAACGGTGACATACACCAGCCCTACCACCGCCCCTTTGTTGCGTTTGAAGTAGTGCCAGAACTCCTGCAGCGGCGTCATCGGAACCGGTGCTGCGACCACTTTATTTTCAGTAACTTGTGACATGATGGCCCCTTACTTCTTATGCCGAATACGCGGGTTCACCACGCCATAAAGCAGATCGACCAGCAGGTTGACGAGGATAATCATCGTCGCCACCAGCAGTACGCCGCCCTGCACCACTGGATAATCGCGGCGTTGCAGCGCGTCGATCAGCCAGCGTCCCAGGCCCGGCCAGGAGAAGATGGTTTCGGTCAAAATCGCCCCCGCCAGCAGCGTTCCCACCTGCAGACCGATAACGGTTACCACCGGCAGCATCGCGTTACGCAGTGCGTGCACGATGATAACGCGCATGCGGGTCAGACCTTTGGCGCGCGCGGTACGGATGTAATCCTCACCCAGCACCTCCAGCATTGAAGAACGGGTCATACGCACGATAACGGCCAGGGGAATAGTGCCCAGCACCATCGCAGGCAAGATCATGTGCGCTACCGCATCAATAAAGTTGCCCTCTTCCCCCCAGATTGCCGTATCAATCAACATGAATCCGGTGAGAGGGTTGGTGTCATCAAGGAACACCATATCGCTAACTCGCCCGGATACCGGCGTCAGGTTCCATTGCACCGATACCAGCATAATCAGCATCATGCCCCACCAGAAGATAGGCATGGAGTAGCCGGTCAGCGCCAGGCCAACCGCGGTGTGATCGAAGATTGAACCGCGCTTAACGGCAGCCAGCACGCCAACAGGGATGCCTACTGCGGTCGCGAAAATCATGGCGCAGACGCCGAGTTCCAGCGTCGCTTTAAAGCGCGGCACGAACTCGTCCCACACCGGGAGACGGCTTTTCAGCGAGATGCCTAAATCACCATGCAGCACGCCCCAGATATAGTGGAGATATTGCTGCCACAGCGGTTTATCCAGGCCCAGTTCGGCCAGCAGCTGCGCATGACGTTCAGGAGAAATGCCACGCTCGCCCGCCATAATCATTACCGGGTCGCCGGGGATCATATGGACAAAGGCAAAGGTGAGAAGGGTGATACCGATAAACGTGGGGATAACTAGCCCCAGACGTCGGAGGATGAACTGCAACATAACCCGGATTCTCTATAATGACGCACAACCAGGGGATGTGGTCTGTATTGCTCACAAATGTAAATTCCCTCTCCCTTTGGAGAGGTTAAGGGTGAGGGGATGCATGCACACCCCTCACCCCTGCCCTCTCCCAAAAGGAGAGGGAGAACACCCTACTTATTATTCAACAGAGACGTTTTCGAAGTGGTGTTTGCCCAGTGGATCAACCACGTAGCCTTTCACTTCTTTACGCACTGGTTCGTACACGGTGGAGTGCGCGATGATCAGGGCAGGCGCCTGGTCGTGCATAACCACCTGAGCTTGTTTGTACAGCTCAATACGTTTGTTGTGATCTTCTGCAGCGCGCGCCGGCTGAATCAGGTCTTCAAACGGCTTGTAGCACCAGCGAGAGTAGTTGGAGCCATCTTTCGCCGCTGCGCAGCTGAACAGGGTCGCGAAGAAGTTGTCCGGATCCCCGTTGTCGCCCGTCCAGCCCATCATCACGGCCTGGTGTTCGCCCGCTTTAGCACGTTTCAGGTATTCGCCCCACTCATAGGTCACGATCTTGGCCTGAACGCCAATCTTCGCCCAGTCAGCCTGAATCATCTCGGCCATACGGCGAGCGTTCGGGTTGTACGGACGCTGTACCGGCATCGCCCACAGCTCAACGGTAAAGCCTTTATCCTGACCCGCTTCTTTCAGCAGGGCTTTCGCTTTCTCAGGATCGTAGTTGTAGTCTTTAACGTCGTCGTTATAGCCCCACATGGTCGGCGGGATCAGGTTTTTGGCAGCAACGCCAGCGCCCTGGTAAACCGCTTTGATGATCGCTTCTTTGTTCACCGCGTAAGTCAGCGCCTGACGCACTTTCACGTCATCAAACGGTTTCTTCTCGGTGTTGAAGGAGAGGTAACCCACGTTCAGGCCCGCCTGCTCCAGCAGGTTGATGTTTTTGTCCTGCTTCATACGTGCGATATCAGCCGGGTTAGGATACGGCATGACCTGGCACTCGTTTTTCTGCAGTTTCGCATAACGTACGGAGGCGTCAGGCGTGATGGAGAAGACCAGACGGTCGATCTGCGGCTTGGTGCCCCAGTAGCCTTCAAAGGCTTTGTACAGAATGCGGGAGTCTTTCTGGTATTGCAGGAGCTGGAACGGACCGGTACCGACCGGGTTCAGGTCGACTTTTTCCGGCGTGCCGGCTTTCAGCATGTTGTCGGCATACTCTTTAGACAGGATAGAGGCGAAGTCCATGGCCAGGTCAGCCAGGAATGGCGCTTCTGGACGCGTCAGGACGAACTGAACGGTTTTATCGTCCACTTTCTTCACTTCGCTAATCAGGTCTGGCAGGCCCATCCCTTCGAAGTATTCATAGCTGCCGCCAGAAACTTTATGGTACGGGTTCTGGGCATTTTTTTGACGATCAAAGGAGAACACAACGTCGTCGGCGTTAAAGTCGCGCGTTGGTTTGAATTCTTTGCTGTCCTGCCACTTCACACCCTGACGCAGGTGGAAGGTATAGGTTTTGCCGTCTTCGCTGACTTCCCACTTCTCTGCCAGACCCGGAATCACTTCCGTGGTACCGGTTTTGAATTCAACCAGACGGTTATAGATAGGTACGGAGCTAGCGTCGTACGTGGTACCAGAGGTAAACAGCTGTGGGTTAAAGCCTTCCGGCGAGCCTTCAGAACAGTAGACCAGGGTTTTTGCCTGCACGCTAGCCGCGACGGTCATTGCCACCAGGCTCAGACCAAGCTTCAGCATCCCTGACTTCTTCAAGGAAATACTCATTATTATTCTGCTCCAATGTGATGTTTTTTGTTGTGTTACGCCGCCTGACCTTTAATTTATTTTTTACCCGGTCCGGTCGGTGATGCCCGAAGGCGTTATAAGGGATGGAGATTCCTTTCAGAAGAGCAACTGAGTTGCAGCGCAGATTCTCCCTGAAATGCCCCTCGTGCCCTACAATCTGTCAACAGAATGTGAAAACGTCAATACAGGTGACGGGGATTTACGCTAAGTGTGAGAATCAGCAAACAAAGATTAAAAAAACCCAGAGGCACTATTTTCAGCAGGGAAATTTATGCTACCCGCCATGATGCAGCACAACTCACTTCTTATTCTGCTGTGACCAGTGATTAACATTTATTCAGACGGGTTAAATTTTCTTACAGGATGGTGAATATCTGAGCACTAAATTCCGCGAACGTTAAAACGCACAGCGGAAAATGCTGAGGTTATCCATAAGCAACGCGAAAAAAGATCAATCTATATATAAAAAAATACAATGGAATATGTCACAAAAACGTTAACAGGCAGGGTTAATGGAAGGTAACAAGCGTTTTAGTTTGTTGTCGTAACTAACTGTAGGCGCCAGAAGCAAAAAAGCCTGCTCAGTGAGCAGGCTTTTGAATTTGGTCGGTGATAGAGGATGACTCGCCACTCCGTGGCTCGCCCTTCGGGCCGTTGCTGACGCAACGTTCTCTCGCTTCGCTCGAGTCGAACCTCTGCCCCCGGAGGTTCTCATCCTCGCAAGCCTCAGGTGCAAAAAAGCCTGCTCAGTGAGCAGGCTTTTGAATTTGGTCGGTGATAGAGGATTCGAACCTCCGACCCCTTCGTCCCGAACGAAGTGCGCTACCAGGCTGCGCCAATCACCGAATGCGGGCCGCATCTTACTGCTGAGGTACGGCTCCGTCAATCCCTTACAATAAAAAAGCCTTTAAGGTGGCGAGTCGCTCGCCAACCCTTTACTGAACCGCTTTTACGCCGGTATCCGGGACATGACACCAGTTGTTATTTTCGTTGATACCACCGTCTTTCGAGGTATAGCCCAGGCAGCCAAGGATCGTGTCGTACAGCTCAACATGGCGGTGCGGCACTTTCATATCCGCCTGCTGTTTCAGATGGGCAAACATCTTCGCTTTATCCGGGTTTTCCAGATATTTATCAGACATCCATACCATCATCGGCACGCGGAACTGCTCCGGCGGAGCCATCTTACGTGGCGTACCGTGCAGATGTTCCTTCTCGTTGATCGACTCCCCGTGGTCGGCGGCGTAGAAGACAATCGCTTTCTTATCACGCAGCTGATCGATCACGCTATCGATAAAGTGATCCACATAGGTGACCGAGTTATCGTAAGAGTTAATCATCTCTTCTTTAGTACACCCTTTATCAACCCCAATACACTCCGGCGTCCATTTGGCAAAACTGCGCGGATAACGCTGGGTATAGTTAAAGTGCGATCCTTTGGTGTGCAGGATAATAAGATGTTTGCCGTCCGGATTGCCCTGTAAAGAGCGCTGCATCTCATCGACCAACAGCATGTCATCCACATGTTTGCCACGGTTACGTGGCTCAGCGCCAATCTGCTCGCGGTAAGCAATGTTATCGGCCATGGTGTTGCTGTAGAACCACATCTCACTCTGCATGGCGTACAGGTCGGAACTGAAGCCCAACTGACTGAGTACCGCAAAGACGTTTTGCTCTTTCAGCGTACGCTGCGGGTTATCATCCGCCCCGCCTTCACGCACAAACATGCAGCGCAAAGAGAGCTTAGTGGCCGTATCACACGAGTAACCGCGGAAGGCAACGAGGTTTTTCTCCTGGGCCAGTTTCGGCGTAGTGTCACGCTCATAGCCCAGCATTCCCATATGATCCCAGCGGGTCGTCTCACCGATGATAAACACCAAGTAGGTGTCATCAATATCTGCTGGCGCCTGATAGCTAAATTTCTTCGCCGGGTTCATCAGCGATTTATTATCGGAAGACTCATCCACCTGCGCCCAGGCATATAACCCCAGCGCCGAGATCCAGTTTGATGGCAGATAGGAGTTCGCCACCACGCCGCCGTAGCTCGGCATATCGACACCGGTCGTACGCTCAACGTGTTTCTGCTGAATGTCCAGTAAGCGAATCGGGCCCCAGACCATCAAACCGGCAATCACCACCAGCGCAACACTTCTGATACGTTGACCTGGCGTACGCAGCTGACGGAGCAAGGTATAACGGCAGCGGTTACTCCAGATAAAGAGCAGCGGCAACATACTGACGCAGACCAGCCAGAGGATAAAGTGCCAGCCAACCACCTCTTTAGAGAGGTCAATATCGGTGGTCATCACCGACGCGATAATCCCGTAGCCGATCACCACGTTCATAAACGTCATGTAGTAACTGGCACCCGCCGAGCACAACACCACCAGCGTGGCCAGTACCCGCCATACCCGTCGCCCAAACAGCGAAAGCAAGCGTAATAAGAAGAAGGTGACGAGTACCGTAGCAGCCAACTCAACAACCGCAGCAACTCCTTTCAAGGCGGTAAAGTTTTGCGCATAGCCATCAAACCGACGGAAAAATACGGCGCCATTCATAAACAGACCGATGTACAACGCCAGCAAAAAGCTCAGCTTTTGTTGCGTCATCGCTTTAATATATTTCATTAAAATGACCTGGAAAAAAGAAAAATATTGCTGCTTCACTTACAGATTAACAGTGCACAGGCGGAGTCTTCGTTGACGATGTTTTTAAGGGAAACCATCTCAAGCGCGGTAGAGTAGACCACAGGGAGACGAAAAAGTGGCAGCATAGAGTGTGATCGCTGCAGATATTTACAAAAAAACAAGTCCGATGACATTCATCTGACCCGTTTCTGTAGTAAGGCGGGGAAGCAAAGGCCGGAGGCTCCGGCCTTTAGAGTAATTATTCAGGCATGCGCTTCGGAGTAAACTTCACGCTGCGGCTGACGAATGGTGGTGGAGAGCGCCAGTGAGAGGATCAGCAGAGCAAAGATAACGCAGAAGGTGACATAGAAGCCGCCGAACAGCGATGCAATCAACGAACCGCAGATACTACCAATCCCGAAGCCCAGGTAAATCACACCGTAGTTTTTCGCCAGGTTGTTCAGGCCGAAGAACTCGCTGACCAGCGACGGGAAGACCGTGATGGTGCCACCGAAGTTAAAAGCAACACAGGCGATGGCCGCGAAGAAGGTGATTTCATTCAGCGGAGCAAAGAGCAGCGCCGCCATCCCCACCAGAGAGACGACCTGTCCGAGCGTGATAACACGGATACGGGCGATTTTGTCAGAGAGGATCCCCAGCACCAGGCGACCCGAGAGGTTGGCGATAGAGATCACCGTCACCGCATTCGCCGCAGTGGCCACATCCAGCTTCACCATTCCCTGGGCGATATCTTTCGCCACGCCGATGACATACAGGCCGCTCATGCAGGCAGTCAGGAACATCACCGCCAGCATCCAGTACTGCGGTTTACGCATGGACTGCGCCAGGGTGAAGTCGTTCTCCACCACCCCATTCACCGACTTCACCGTTTGCTGCGGTGCGTCTTTCATTAGCGTCGCGCCGAAAACAATCATCACCAGCACGATGGCGCCCCAGATCATAAAGGTCTTTTCAAGGCCGACGGAAGCCAGCAGTTGGGAATCGATAAATTTAAACCCAAGGCTGCCCAAACCATAGGAGCCGATCGAAAAGGCAGAGATAAGCCCTTTACGCTCGGGGAACCATTTCACACAGTTCGACAGCGTCAGCAGGTAACCCGCCCCGTCCGCTAACCCGACCAGCACCCCGGCGCTGAGCCACAACATCAGCAGGCTGTTGGAATGCGCCGTCAGGAAGAAGCCGACACCCAGCATAATCCCGGAGGCCATGGTCACGCGCTTCACGCCAAAACGCTCTTGTAATTTACCGGCCACGGAGGAGGAGAGCGCCAGGCCCAGGCTCAGTAAGCCAAACGAGAAAGCAACCTGACTGACAGGCGCATCCAGTTTCTCGGACAGCGCGCTGTTAAACAGGCTCCAGGTATAAACCGATCCCAGCGCAAACTGAGTCACGATTGTACCGAAAAGGGTAAGCCAGCGAGTGCGGTTAGAGGTTGATGTATTCATGGCAGTTGTCCTGCAGGGAAAAGGGGAAATTCACTGCTGACAACGATACGCAAAACCCTGCACCCATAGGGGGAAAACGGCATGAAATGCAGGGGAGACGGAATGAAATGCCGTAAATGGGGAATGAATGGCCTGGACGATACGATTCTGCCCAATTGCGTTAGTACCTACTATCGCTACAAGGCCTACCATCCGTACACTTTTTACGAATTTAACGCACAAAAAAACAACAACTTTAAAACTTAGCGCTAACACCCAGCGTATAGAGGTAATCCTCGCCTAAGACCATGCTCTCAGACTGAGAGAGCGAAGCGTAGGCCGCCATATGGGGATAAAGCGGAATATCGGCCCCCACGGTGACGTCCATCCAGCTGTCTGGCTGCTGCGATGCAGCGGTTTTACTGAACCCCGCCTGGCTCTTCCACTGGTTATCGCCAAACTGCTGGTTATAACTAATTTGCGCCCATGGCCGCAGGCCGCCCAGATGGGAGTCTACGCGCCAGCCCAGGGTGCTGACGCTGGCATGCCAGAGGGGATCGGTCAGAGATGACGTGCTGACGCTGTCCCCAAACTCGTTATACATGGTGGAGGGTGAGCCATCATAGCGCCAGGAGACAATCGGCCCGGTAGTGATGCGGCGTGCTACAGGAATATTGACCCCCACGCTCATCGTACTCCCCGGCATCGCTGAAGAGGCGTCGGCCAAATTGACCGATACGGCCGGGGCATTTTGCGATGAGCGGATCCGCTCCGCGAGGATATCTTCATAACGCGGTTGGTGATCGTCATCCCATGTGTAGCGCTCAGTAGTATTATTTACGTTATCTGAAACGATATATTCCTGTTGCCAGGCAAATGCTGTGTTACCTGAAAGCAGACAGACCAACAAACTCACCATGCCTGTCGCGGCATGGCGGCCACTGATTTTTTTTATCATCATCAAAGCGACTCCAGAAGAGAGCCGAATTCGGCGATATTAGTCATTGTTAATAGATGGGTAAGCGGGTTTTCAGGCATGGCGTAGAACGCATTAAACCCTGTATTAACTATTGTCTTTTTAACTACCACGTCAAGCCGGGCCGATGGAAATTTTCGTGGATTCAATCACTATGAGGGAGATGGACTATGCAACGTTGTGGCTGGGTAAGCGAAGACCCGCTTTATATCGCCTATCACGATAAAGAGTGGGGCGTACCAGAAACCGACCGCCGCTATCTTTTTGAAATGATCTGCCTTGAGGGCCAGCAGGCCGGTCTTTCCTGGATTACCGTATTGAAAAAACGCGAGAATTACCGCCAGGCCTTCCACCATTTCGATCCGGAAAAGGTGGCGGAGATGGCGGAAGACGACGTTGAGCGGCTGGTGCAGGACGCAGGGATTATCCGCCATCGCGGTAAGATTCAGGCCATTATCGGTAACGCACGCGCGCTGCTGGCAATGGAGGCAAATGGCGAAGCATTTTCAGATTTTATCTGGTCGTTTGTCGGCCATCAGCCGCAACTGACCCAGGCCACGACCCTGGCAGAGGTCCCCGCCTCGACGCCAACCTCAGACGCCTTATCGAAAGCGCTGAAAAAGCGCGGGTTTAAATTTGTCGGCACCACCATCTGTTATGCCTTTATGCAGGCCAGCGGGATGGTGAATGACCACGTGACGAGCTGTTTTTGTTATTCCGGAGGCCAACATGATCCGCGCATGGCTGAGTGATGACACCTCTCCCTTGCTGCGCTTATGGCTGGAAAGTACCACCCTCGCCCATCCGTTTATTGAGGCCAGCTACTGGCAAGAGAGCGAAGCGATCGTCCGGGATGTTTATCTGCCATCGGCAGAGACCTGGGTCTGGGACGAGGCAGATGAGGTGTGCGGATTTATCAGCGTCCTGCATGTTCAGTATATCGGCGCGCTATTTGTCGCGCCGTCACACACGGGTAAAGGCATCGGGAAGGCGCTGATCAACCATGTTAAACAGCGCTACCCGGCCCTGAGCCTGGAGGTGTATCAGAAAAACACCCGGGCGGTGAATTTCTACCATGCTCAGGGCTTTCGCATTATGGATAGCGCCTGGCAGGAAGACACCCAGCACCCGACGTGGATTATGAGCTGGCAGGCGGATCAAACGCCGTAAGCGGTAGCTCCGGCCCTTGATATTTCTCCAGCCAGGCCAGCGCCGTATTCCCCGCGCAACCATTCCCTAGCTTCGAGCTGGGGAGATCTTTCGTCAGAACGTTAACCGCACCGTTTTTACAGATCCCCCCTGCGCTACGTTCCAGATCAGGCCATGCCCCCTGGTGAATACAGATCACGCCGGGCTTGATACCCTCGCTCACGACCGCCCCCGCCAGTACCTGCCCACGCTGGTTCCAGACACGTACCACGTCACCATCGGCAATGCCGCGCGCGTGAGCGTCGATGGGGTGCAGCGTGACCGGCTCGCGCCCGGCAACCGCATACTGTTCGCGCAGTGAAGAGTAGTTCAGCTGGCTATGCAGGCGATGCGCTGGATGAGCAGAGAGTATCTGCAGTTGTTGCGGCTCGGCGTTGCCATGCCACTCATCCGGCTCCAGCCACATCGGATGCGGCGGACAATCGGCGTAACCAAAACTGGCGATACGTGCTGAGTGGATCACAATCTTGCCGCTTTCGGTTTTTAACGGATGCGCCTCAGGATCGCGACGGAAGTCGGCGAAACGTACAAACTGCGCATTTTGCGCATTTTCGGGCATTTCGACGATCGCATTCGCCTCCCAGAACTCGGCAAAGGGCGGCAAGGTCACCCCCTGTGACGCACCGCGCTGCGCTGCGATCTGATAGAAGCTCTCCAGCCACTCCAGGTCGGTTTTGCCTTCGGTAAATCGCGCACGTCCACCTGCTTCCCACCGTTCGCTCAGCTCAGCAAAGACCTCCAGATCATCACGCGCCTCATCGCGCGGCGGCACCACGCGCTTCATGGGCACCATGTGTTGATTACTGTAGTCGCCGGTCATGGTCATGTCGTTGCGTTCAAACGAGGTGGTGGCCGGCAGAACGATATCTGCATGTCGGGCCGCAGCCGTCCAGAAGCACTCGGAAATGACCACCAGCTCCGGCTTCTGCCAGGCACGGATTAATCGGTTAGTGTCCTGATGGTGCGTAAAGTTGGCGCCGCCCGCCCACCAGACGAAGCGGATATCCGGGAAGTGCCGGTCCATACCGTTGTGCTGGTAGAAACCGCCCGGATTTTCCAGCGCCTCGACGATGCGCGCTACCGGGATTTTTTCTACGGCATCGGTGCCACCCTGTACGCTGCCCTGCATCGAGGCCAGTACCGCCGCACGACGCGTTGGATTACCGCCATTAGCGAAGTGATAAGAGAGACCAAAACCACCGCCCGGCGTACCAATCTGGCCGATCATGGCCGCCAGAGTGACCAGCATCCAGTGCTTCTGCTCGCCAAACTGCTGGCGCTGCATCCCCCAACCCGCCATCAACATGGTGCGGTTGTTATGGAAGAGTTCTGCCAGTTCACGAATTTTGTCAGCATTTACGCCGCAAATCGCCGCCGCCCACTCGGCCGTTTTCGCGATGCCATCCGTTTTCCCCGTCAGGTAATCGGCGAATTGGTCATAACCGCTGGTGCAGCGGGCAAGAAACGCCGTATCGTGCCAGTTATTTTCAACCAGGGTATGCGCAATGCCCAGCATCATCGCCACGTCGGTGCCCATATGCGGGGCGATCCACTCTGCCGCCTCGCCAAAGAAATCGGCAGTTTCAGAGCGCATAGGATCGATACAGATGATGCGCTTACCGCTCTTACGCAGTGCATCGAAGTAAGGGATACCCTGCTCGTCGCTGGCATTCCAGGCAATTTTCAGGGTATTGAGTGGGTTGGCGCTCCAGAGCACCACCACGTCGGTATGTTCCAGCACCAGCGGCCAGCTGGTCTGCTGCTGATAAACCTCATTTCCCCCTACAACATACGGCATGATCGCCTGCGCGGCACCAGTGGAGTAATCCCCAAGATGGCCGGTATAGCCGCCGGCGAGGCTCATATAGCGCTGCAGTAGCGTCGCCGCCTTGTGTAACACGCCGTTAGATCGCCAGCCGTACGATCCGGCAAAGATAGAGGACGGGCCATAGCTGTTGCGGATACGTTTATGCTGCGAATCAATCAATGCCAGGGCATCGTCCCAGCTGACACGGACAAATTCATCTTCCCCGCGTACCCCCTGCGGATTATCTGGCGAAGCGAGAAAACCTTTCCGCACCATCGGCCAGCGCACGCGGGTCTTACTGTGCACCTGATCGCGCACCACCGTCTGCAATGAGTTCGGGTAAGGGGTGGGCAGTGCCCCGCGGGATGACAACACTGTGTCGCCATCGGTCTCTACCAGCATCGGCCCCCAGTGGGCCGCGGTCAGAATGGTTTTAATTGAAGTGGTCAAAGCGTGCGCTCCCG
The DNA here is from genome assembly GCF_002341985.1 of Leclercia sp. UBA2479. Classification (NCBI taxonomy): domain Bacteria; kingdom Pseudomonadati; phylum Pseudomonadota; class Gammaproteobacteria; order Enterobacterales; family Enterobacteriaceae; genus Leclercia; species Leclercia sp. UBA2479. The sequence continues at coordinate 16,304 of NZ_DDPB01000001.1, forward strand.
GGTTGCCTGTTGCAGGTTTTCATCGCCTTCTTCGAGGCTGTTTATGATTAGAAACATAATTCAGAGTTATCCCTGGAATTTTCTACATATCTGCGCGTCATAATCAACCGCCACGCTCGTCGTGGCAAAGAATAAAAAGGATTAAGGAAATAAGATGAAAAAACGCGTACTCATGATTGCCGCGCTGGTCAGTGGCGCACTGGCTGTTTCAGGCTGCACCACAAACCCTTACACCGGCGAACGCGAAGCCGGTAAATCCGGCATCGGTGCCGGGCTCGGTTCCCTGGTAGGCGCGGGCGTTGGCGCCCTCTCCTCCTCTAAGAAAGATCGCGGCAAAGGGGCGTTAATTGGCGCAGCAGCCGGTGCCGCGCTGGGCGGCGGCGTCGGTTATTACATGGACGTGCAGGAAGCGAAACTGCGCGACAAAATGCAGGGTACAGGCGTTAGCGTGACGCGCAGCGGCGATAACATCATTCTGAACATGCCAAACAATGTGACCTTCGATAGCAGCAGCGCAACGCTGAAACCGGCTGGCGCGAACACCCTGACCGGCGTGGCGATGGTGCTGAAAGAGTACAGCAAAACGGCGGTTAACGTGCTTGGCTACACCGACAGCACCGGCAGCCAGGATCTGAACATGCGTCTCTCCCAGCAGCGTGCGGATTCCGTGGCCAGCGCGTTGATCACCCAGGGCGTCGCCGCGAACCGTATTCGTACCAACGGTATGGGCCCGGCAAATCCGATCGCCAGTAACAGCACGGCGGAAGGCAAAGCGCAGAACCGCCGCGTAGAAATTACCCTGAGCCCAATCCAGTAAGGGCTTGCCATCGTTGATTTTCGCGCTAAGGTGTTCTCACTTCAGGCAAGGGAATCAGCGATGAGCAAATCAACACGGGCCACTATCAGCGACGTGGCGAAAGCCGCCAAAACCGGTAAAACCAGTATTTCCCGTTACCTCAACGGTGAAAAGCATCTGCTTTCCGACGCGCTGCTGGCCCGTATTGAACAGGCGATCGCCGATCTTAACTATCGTCCAAGCCTGATGGCCCGTGGCCTGAAGCATGGCCGTACGCGGCTCATTGGCCTGATTATCGCCGATATCACCAACCCCTACTCCGTCAATGTTCTGAGCGGTATCGAAGCCGCCTGTCGGGAAAAGGGGTTCACCCCGCTGGTCTGTAACACCAATAATGAACTCGACCAGGAGCTGCACTATCTCGATCTGCTGCGCAGTTATCAGGTTGAAGGCATTGTGGTCAACGCGGTGGGCATGCGCGAAGAGGGGCTAAACCGCCTGCAACAGTCGGCGCTGCCGATGGTGCTTATCGACCGTAAAATTCCCGAATTTGCCTGCGACGTAGTGGGTCTGGACAATACGCAGGCCGCCACGACGGCGACAGAACATCTTATCGAACAGGGCTTTGAAGCGATCCTATTCCTCAGCGAGCCGCTGGGTATGGTCAATACTCGCCGCGAACGCCTGGCGGCCTTTCGCGCTACCCTGGCCCGCTATCCTGGCGTCATTGCTGAAAACGCGGAAATTCCTCTGCATGAAGGGGACCAGATGGACATCGCCCTGCGTCAATTCCATTCACGCCATCGCGGTATGCGCAAGGCGGTGATCTCCGCTAACGGTGCCCTCACCCTGCAGGTGGCTCGTTCTCTGCGCCGTGTTGGGCTGCACTGGGGCAGCGACATCGGCTTACTGGGTTTTGATGAGCTCGAGTGGGCAGAGCTGGCAGGCGTGGGGATCACCACCCTTAAACAGCCCACCTGGCAGATTGGCTATGCCGCGGTGGAACAGGTTGTGCGCCGCATTGAAGGGGCCAGTGATACCGTACGCGAGCAGCACTTCTCCGGCGAGCTGATTGTTCGCGGCTCTACCGCCCGTTAACCTCCCTTCGTGATGACGATCATAAATTCAACATACTGATCTTTTCTTTGGAACCGGTTCCATCTAGCGTAATAGTATCGATAACGCGATGGAGTCAGCCAGTGGGCAGAAAAATTATTGTCGTCACCGCCGCCTATGGCGCCGACCGGATACGTGAAGCAGGAGGCCAGCGCGCCATACTGCCTGTCATTGCTAAAGCGGGGGCAGACGGCGTGGAGATCCGCCGCGAACTGTTCAACGACGCTGAACTGAATGCGCTGCCTACCCTGGCGCGCTCCATTGAGCTGCTGGGCCTGCTAGCCTGCTACTCCGCTCCCGATTCCCTGTTCACCGCCGAAGGCGAGCTGAACCCAGCGCTGCCGCGCTACCTTGCCGAAGCCAGTACGCTTAATGCCCTCTGGCTGAAGGTCTCTTTGGGTCATTTTCGCGATAAAAACCAGCTTGAAGCGCTGCGCCCGCTACTGCAGGAGAGCGGCATGACGCTGGTGGTCGAGAACGACCAGACCGATTTCGGTCAGCTCGCCCCTATGCAGCGCTTTAAAGCCGCCTGCCGGGTACAGGCGCTTCCGGTGAGCCTGACGTTCGATATGGGCAACTGGCTGTGGGTAGGTGATTCCCCGGAAGAGGCCGCGCAGCACCTGGCGCCTGCGGTGAGCTATATTCACGTGAAAGCGGCAGAGCCGCATCAACATCACTTCCGTGCCGTTCCCCCGGCAGCAGAAAACTGCCGCTGGCTGGCGCTGCTGGATCGGCTGCCTGCCGATGCGCCTCGCGGGATCGAGTTCCCGCTTGAAGGCCCGGATCTGACGGCCGTCACCCGTCACTACGTTAATTTACTGCGCGAGGTCTAAGCCATGCCGCAAGCACTGGATGTCATCACCATTGGCGAAGCCATGGCCATGTTTGTGGCCAGCGAGCCTGGCGAGCTAAGCCAGGTTGAACGTTTCTTTAAACGTGTAGCTGGCGCCGAACTCAATGTCGCCACCGGGCTGGCGCGCCTGGGTCTGAAAGTGGGCTGGGTCAGCCGCGTGGGCGACGACAGCTTCGGTCATTTCATCCTTAACGCCCTGAAAAAAGAGGGGATAGAGACCTCGGGCGTTACCCTGGATGGCCGCTTCGCAACCGGCTTCCAGCTGAAATCTAAGGTCGAGGATGGAACCGATCCCATCGTGGAGTATTTCCGCAAAGGTTCTGCTGCCAGCCATCTGTCGGTGGAGGATTTTAATCCGGCCTATTTTACCACCGCGCGACATCTGCACCTGAGCGGCGTGGCTGCGGCGTTGTCGGCGAGCTCATGGGCCCTGCTCGATCACGCTGCAGGCGCAATGAAAGCCGCAGGCAAAACCCTCTCTTTCGATCCCAATTTGCGGCCGGTGCTGTGGAAAAGCGAAGCGGAGATGGTTGAAAAACTTAACCAGTTGGCCTTCCAGGCTGACTGGGTCTTACCCGGCCTGAACGAGGGCATCATCCTTACCGGGCAACGCACGCCGGAAGGGATTGCAGATTTCTACCTTGATAGAGGCGTGAAGGCGGTGGTCCTGAAAACCGGTGCAGATGGTGCCTGGTTTAAAACCAGCAGCGGCGAGAAAGGTGCCGTGGCCGCGGTAAAAGTGGACAACGTCGTTGATACGGTTGGCGCAGGCGATGGTTTTGCCGTGGGGGTGATTAGCGCCCTGCTGGAAGGCAAAACGCTGCAACAGGCTATCTCACGCGGTAACAAAATCGGATCGCTGGCGATCCAGGTGCAGGGCGACAGCGAAGGATTACCCACGCGTAGCCAACTGGGGGAATAACCCCCGCAACATCACAGAACCACCGTGTACCCTACAGACAACGGCGGTCATTACCTCAACCACAGAGGCAAGCCTATGAACAGCTCGACGAATGCAATAAAACGCTGGTGGTACATCATGCCGATCGTGTTTATCACGTACAGCCTGGCGTATCTTGACCGCGCAAACTTCAGTTTCGCATCAGCCGCGGGGATCACCGAAGATTTGGGGATCACTAAAGGCATCTCTTCCCTGCTGGGTGCCCTGTTCTTCCTGGGCTACTTCTTCTTCCAGATCCCGGGCGCCATCTATGCGGAACGTCGCAGCGTGCGCAAACTGATTTTCATCTGCCTGATTTTGTGGGGTGGTTGTGCCTCCCTTACCGGGGTCGTTAACAATATACCGGCGCTGGCGGCGATTCGCTTTATCCTTGGCGTAGTGGAGGCGGCGGTCATGCCCGCGATGCTTATCTACATCAGCAACTGGTTTACAAAATCCGAGCGGTCACGGGCCAATACCTTCCTGATCCTCGGTAACCCGGTAACGGTACTGTGGATGTCGGTGGTCTCAGGCTATCTCATTCAGTCTTTCGGCTGGCGCGAAATGTTTATCATCGAGGGGATCCCGGCGGTGATTTGGGCCTTCTGCTGGTGGGTGCTGGTAAAAGACAAACCCTCTCAGGTGAACTGGCTCTCTGAAGATGAAAAATCGGCTCTACAGGCACAGCTGGATAAAGAGCAGCAGGGGCTGAAAGCGGTGCGAAACTACGGCGAAGCTTTCCGCTCACGCAACGTTATCCTGCTCTGCATGCAGTACTTCGCCTGGAGTATCGGGGTGTATGGCTTTGTGCTGTGGCTGCCATCGATTATTCGTAGCGGCGGTGAAAACCTCGGCATGGTCGAAGTGGGCTGGCTCTCTTCTGTTCCTTACCTGGCCGCCACCATTGCGATGATCATCGCCTCCTGGGCATCGGACAAACTGCAGAACCGTAAACTCTTCGTCTGGCCGCTGTTGCTGATTGCTGCCTGTGCCTTTATCGGCTCCTGGGCGGTAGGTGCCAACCACTTCTGGGCCTCTTATACCCTGCTGGTGATCGCCGGTGCGGCAATGTATGCCCCTTACGGCCCGTTCTTTGCCATCATCCCGGAAATGCTGCCGCGTAATGTGGCAGGCGGCGCAATGGCCTTAATCAACAGTATGGGCGCGCTGGGCTCGTTCTTCGGCTCCTGGTTTGTGGGCTATCTCAACGGCGCCACCGGCAGTCCATCCGCCTCGTACATATTTATGGGGGTGGCACTTTTCGTGTCGGTGTGGCTTACTCTGATTGTTAAGCCTGCTAATAATCAGCAGTTACCTGCCGGCGCACGCCACGCCTGAACCCTTAACATCAACGGAGATTAGCATGAAGCCGTCCGTCATTTTGTATAAAGCACTGCCTGAAGATCTGCAAAAACGCCTTGAATCACACTTCACCGTGACCCAGGTAAAAGACCTCAGCCCGGATACCGTGGCGCAGCACGCCGATGCCTTTAGCCGTGCCGTCGGTCTGCTGGGTTCAAGCGAAAAAGTAGATGCTGCGTTGCTGGAAAAAATGCCGGCGCTGCGTGCCACCTCAACCATCTCCGTTGGCTATGACAACTTCGACGTGGATGCCCTGAATGCCCGCCATGTCTTTCTGATGCACACGCCTCATGCTCTGACCGAGACCGTGGCCGACACGCTGATGGCGCTGGTACTGAGCAGCGCTCGCCGCGTGGTGGAGGTGGCTGAACGGGTTAAAGCGGGTGAATGGACCAAAAGCATCGGACCAGACTGGTTTGGCGTGGACGTTCACGGCAAAACATTGGGTATTGTTGGCATGGGTCGTATTGGCCTGGCGCTGGCGCAGCGCGCGCACTTCGGCTTTAACATGCCGATTCTTTATAACGCCCGGCGCCACCACAGCGAGGCTGAAGAGCGTTTCAATGCACGCTACTGCGAGCTGGATACCCTGCTTCAGGAAGCCGATTACGTCTGTCTGATCCTGCCGCTGACGGATGAGACCTATCATCTGATAGGTAAGGACGCGTTCGCGAAGATGAAGCCGTCGGCTATCTTTATCAATGCGGGTCGCGGTCCGGTCGTGGATGAAAAAGCGTTGATTGAAGCGCTGCAAAACGGGAAGATTCACGCCGCAGGTCTGGATGTGTTTGAGCAGGAGCCGCTGCCCGTTGATTCACCGCTGCTCCAACTTCCGAACGTGGTTGCGCTGCCGCATATTGGTTCTGCCACGCACGAAACTCGCTACAACATGGCGGCGACGGCGGTGGATAACCTTATCAATGCCCTTGAGGGTAAGGTCGAGAAAAACTGCGTGAACCCGCAGATAAAAGGCTAGAAACGAAAAAACCCGCCAGAAGGCGGGTTTTTGAATTCATGTGCTGCTGAGTTGAAGCTTACAGGCTTACAACGTTACCAGCTGCTGGGCCTTTAGCGCCGCTTTCGATGGTGAAGGACACTTTCTGACCTTCGTCCAGAGATTTGTAGCCATCGTTCTGGATAGCAGAGAAGTGTACGAACACGTCTTTAGAGCCATCGTCAGGAGTGATGAAGCCGAAACCTTTATCAGCGTTGAACCATTTTACCAGACCAGTCATTTTACCAGACATAGAAATTACCTTATTAAAAATTTGTTGTGCCTTCCGGCGCGATGGTTGCGTTACAGATTTTTAAGCGATGAAGGAAGGGTCACTACGAAGGGTATCTATGGATAACTCATCTGGACTGCTTAACTAAACTGCTTTAGGTCTGTGTAACAAACCGACGGGGATAGTTATACCGATGTGGTAGATGAATGACAAGCTTTATTTTAGCTACAGACAAAAAACCCCGCTTCTGGCGGGGTTTTTTATTTTATTCGGTGGCAGCAACTGCCGAACTCCACGCCTGGCTAAATGCCTGGTGCTGAGACGCCAGCGGTCCGATCAAGGTATTGTACTGACTGGCCTGCTGGGAGGTCGGGAACTGAATACCGCCCGAGACGAAGCTTACCTGCGTGCCCTGCTGAGTAATAAAGTCACCCACCTGCACCAGCTGCTGAGTAAAGATCTGCGCTGCCGGAATGAGGGGCTGCATAGCCTGGGCAGGTTCGGTCACCACTTTCGCAAAGGCCTTGTCGAACACCGGTTTTAAATCGTCGGCCTGCTTCAGGGCTGAATGGGCGCTATCGGCCTGCATTTTGGCATTTTGCAGCTGCTGGCTCAGTACCCCAAGCGCACCATTTGACTGGCTTAGCGGTTCGCGCTGGGTCATATAATCCTGCGGCGCACGAATGGCGTTTACGCTGTCGACCACTGGACGCAAGCCGGAATCCATCGCCTGATTAACCTGCTGTGAATAAGCATACAGAATGGCGTAATCGGAGACGAAAGGACCAAACTGTTTTTTCTGATCCGCAGTCAGCGTAGGCAGACGCTCACCACTGCGCATCACGGTATTTTGCAGAAAATCGATAAACGCTTTACGCTGATCGCCTTCTTTATCGAAACACCCACTCAGGCCAACTACAATCAGTAACGCCGCAATCGGCGCAAACCAGCGAGAGCAGGACTTTCCTGTCGCCATTTTTAATACTCCTTTCACCCAAAAAACGCACACCAGCACACGCGTGCCCGACGCCCACAAGAATAGTCCAGCTGAAGCCGGCAAGATACTCTTTTCATATAAAACGGCTTGTGCGAATAAAATTCTTACGATTTACAAAATTCGACATTGTCAAACCGACTATCGAAAAATCAGATCATTAGCATGCAAATCTATCTCTGGATCATCCAAACCAAACGTATGGCCTGCAATTAATCACGCACGTGACGATCTGTTGTCTGTTTTACCGACTATTCTTAATTTGCTCTTTGATGTTCTTGATCCCGTTGTGCGATTTAAGAGGAGTTCTCAATGGAATTAAAAGATCCGACGTTTGAGTTGCTGAGCAGTCTTGAACAAATTGTTTTTAAGGATGTACCGCAGACGGTTACCCTGACGCAGAAGTCTAATCCCTTTACTGAATTCGAGCGTTTACGTAAAGGAACAGGCCTCAAGTTAGATGATTTCGCCAGAGCAATGGGTGTTAGCGTGGCTATGGTGCAGGAGTGGGAGTCGAAAAGAGAAAAACCCACCCCAAGCGAGCTGAAGCTAATGAGCCTGATTCAGGCAAGCCCTGCCCTCAGCAAGCAGACAGTGAAGTAAATGAGTTTAACCCCCGCCTAAGCGGGGGTTTGTGATCTTAGCGCGCACGACAGTACCACCCCTCCTCGCGCCACAGCAGTTCATGGGTCAACGCCAGGTTCTCCAGAAACGCGTTATCATGCGAAACCACTATCACCGCCCCCGGAAAATCAGCCAGCGCCGCTTCAATTGCCTGTACGGATGCCAGATCGAGATGGTTGGTCGGTTCATCCAGCAGCAGCAGTTGGGCCGTCTCCTCTCGCCACAGCACACAGGCCAGTGCCGCTTTTAACCGCTCACCGCCGCTCAGCTCAGCCAACGGCAGCGTGACGCTCTCTGCTCCCAGCTGCAGTTGCGCCAGCCGACTTCGTAGTACCCCCTCTTCCAGCGGCGTATTGTGCAGATTGAGATGGGTCATGACCGATTGCGACAAATCCAGCCGGGAAAGGTTTTGATCAAGATAAGCCGTTTTGACCGATACACGGCATGTACCCGTTACTGGCGGACACTCCCCGAGAATCACTTTCAGCAGGGTCGATTTCCCACAGCCGTTTGGCCCGCGTATCGCCACGCGCATTGGCCCCTCCAGGCGCCAGTTGAGCGGCGGCAAGGCGAGATAAGGCAGGACAAGCTCTTCCAGAACCACGACCTGTTTTCCCTGCGCAATCTGGCTGCCGGGCAGGGTAAACATCACCGGGCTATCCTCCTCAACCCGCTTGCGCGCCTCGCTGACGGCGGTATTCAGGGTGATATTTTGCTCGTTATGTTGCCTGCGCCACGAACCGGGCCGCTCCTTCGCCGCCGCTTTGTATTTGACGCGTTCAAAGGAGGCAATATTGAGATTATCGACCGTACGCAGGGTTTTCGCCGATCGCCGCAGACTGTCGTCATGCTCTTTATGCATTCGCGCGCGCTCGCGTTTGCGCTCCGTCGCCGCATGCTCCAGCGCCGAGCGGGCGGCTTGCTGTTCGGCATTGCGCTGGCGTTGATAATCGGCATAGTTCCCGCCGTAACTCCGCAGGCCCGCTGGGCCCAACTCCAGAATACGGGGCACCTGTGACAGCAGTTCACGATCGTGGGTCGCCACCAGCGCACGGCCTTTTCTTTGGGCCAGCGCCGCATAAAACCATGCCCGACCTTGCTGATCGAGGTGATTGGTGGGTTCGTCCAGCAGTAAGTAGTCCGCATTAGCGGTAAACGCCCCGCACAATAGCGCGCGCACACGTTCGCCGCCGCTTAACTCTGCAGCGTAGCGATCGGGGTCAAAGGCAGGAAGGCGGGCCTCGATAAACGCCTCAGTCAGGCGCTCGTGGAGATCCCAGCACCCGTCGAGCAGCTCCAGATCCTCGGGCTGATAATCTCCCCTGTCGATCCGTTTACGGGCGGCAAAAATAGCCTCATAACCCAGCAGTCCGGCCAGCGTGGTGGTTGGAGAGATGTCGTGCTGCTGTGCCACATACAGGCAGCTGCCCGATCGTTCCAGATGACCACTGGCCGGTTTTTCGAGCCCGGCCAGCAGACGAAGCAGACGCGTTTTGCCGCTGCCGTTACGGCCAACCAGCGCGCAGAGGGCGTTATCCAGTGACAGCGTAAGCGGACCGAAAAGCGTTTCGCCTGTGGGAAACTGACAGGTGACCTGATGCAATATAAAAGAGGGGGATTGCGCAAAATGAGCCATAAGCACTCCTGAATGAAATCGGTTATCCCCTGCTGACGCGGTTGCGTGCGGCAAGGATCGAGGTTCATTAGGCGTGGTTGTTCATTTTGGGGGAGCGCTCCTGAGGGAAATTTAACGGGTGTCAGGATAACGCGTGTGCACCGCCGGAGGCAAGGTTATTTTTTCACCACCCTGTAGCGATAAAAAAACCCGCCAACAGGCGGGTTTTTATCACATCCATATTACTGCTGCAGGAGCGAAATATCCGCTACGCGCAGGAACAATTCGCGCAGTTTTTCCAGCATAGAGAGGCGGTTAATACGCAGATCGTTATCTTCTACGTTCACCATCACTTTCTCAAAGAAGGCATCGATAACGTCACGCAGCTCTGCCAGCTCCACCAGCGCTTCCTGGTAACGACCTTCAGCGAAGACCGGTTCCAGTTTGTCTCGCAGCACCACAACCTGCATCGCCAGAGCGATCTCTTCCGGCTCTTTCAGGGTCGCAGCGTTTACGCGTTCGTTAAGCTTATCTGTAGACTTCGCCAGAATGTTGGAAACACGCTTGTTCGCTGCTGCCAGAGAGGCCGCAGCGTCCAGGGTACGGAAGTGGGAAACCGCCTTCATACGCGCATCGAAATCGGCCGGACGGGTCGGACGACGCGCCAGCACCGCCTGAATGGTGTCAACGGTATAGCCTTCATCCTGATACCAGGCACGGAAACGGCCGAGCATAAAGTCGATAACATCATCCACGACTTTCGCGTTGGTCAGCTTGTCGCCGTACAGGCGCACCGCTTCTTCGGTCAGAGTCTGCAGATCCAGGTTGAGGTTCTTCTCAACGATGATACGGAGCACGCCGAGCGCGGCACGACGCAGTGCAAACGGGTCTTTGTCGCCTTTAGGATGCTGACCGATACCGAAGATACCCGCCAGGGTGTCCATCTTATCGGCGATCGCCACGGCACAGGCTACCGGGTTGGACGGCAGATCGTCACCCGCAAAGCGCGGCTGATACTGCTCGTTCAGGGCTACGGCCACATCTTCTGCTTCACCGTCATGGCGCGCATAGTGCATGCCCATCACGCCCTGAGTGTCGGTGAATTCGAAGACCATGTTGGTCATCAGGTCGCACTTGGACAGCAGGCCCGCACGGGTGGCGTGGTTGACGTCCGCACCGATTTCACGGGCGATCCAGCCGGAGAGCTCCGCAATACGGTCGGTCTTGTCGCGCAGCGTACCCAGCTGTTGCTGGAACAGCACGGTTTGCAGGCGAGGCAAGTGATCTTCCAGACGTTTTTTACGGTCACTATTAAAGAAGAACTCGGCATCCGCCAGACGTGGGCGCACGACCTTCTCGTTACCGGAGATAATCTGGATCGGATCTTTGGATTCGATGTTCGCCACAAAGATAAAGTTCGGCAGCAGTTTGCCGTCGTTGGCGTAAACCGGGAAGTACTTCTGGTCACCCTTCATGGTGTGAACCAGCGCTTCTGCCGGAACGGCCAGGAATTTCTCTTCGAACTTCGCGGTCAGCACAACCGGCCATTCCACCAGAGAGGTCACCTCTTCCAGCAGGCTGTCGCTCAGGTCAGCGTTTCCGCCAATCTGGCGTGCCGCTTCTTCGGCGTCCGCTTTGATTTTAGCTTTACGCTGTTCGTAGTCGGCAATGACCTTACCGCGCTCCAGCAGGATCTGTGGATACTGGTCTGCGTTATCGATGGTGAATTCCGGCTCGCCCATAAAGCGGTGGCCGCGGATCACGCGATCGGACGCCACGCCCAGAATGGTCGCAGGAATGACGGTATCGCCGAGCAGCAGGGTCACGGTATGAACAGGACGCACGAAGTGCACGTCAGACGCGCCCCAGCGCATCAGTTTTGGAATAGGCAGTTTCGCCAGCGACGTGGCGATCATGTTTGGCAGCAGCGCTTCTGCGCTTTCGCCTTTGACATGGGCGCGATAGAGCAGCCACTCGCCTTTGTCAGTGGTCAGACGCTCAGCCTGGTCCACGGTGATCCCGCAGCCGCGCGCCCAGCCTTCAGCCGCTTTGCTCGGCTTGCCTTCAGCATCGAATGCCTGTGCAATGGCCGGGCCACGTTTTTCCACTTCACGATCCGGCTGTGACGCCGCCAGGCTGGCCACTTTCAGCGCCAGACGACGCGGTGCAGCAAACCACTCAATTTTACCGTGCGCCAGGCCGGCGTTATCCAGCTCGGCAGTCACGTTCGCAGCAAAAGATTCAGCCAGGCTGCGCAGGGCTTTTGGTGGCAGCTCTTCGGTGCCGATTTCCACCAGGAAAGTTTTCTCAGACATGGCCGCCTCTTATTTGTTTCGGTTGCACATCGGGAAGCCAAGGGCTTCACGTGACGCATAGTAAGCTTCTGCAACGGCTTTGGTCAGGGTGCGAATACGCAGGATATAACGCTGACGTTCAGTCACGGAGATAGCTTTGCGGGCGTCCAGCAGGTTGAAGCTGTGGGCGGCCTTCAGAATACGCTCGTAGGCTGGCAGCGGCAGCGGAGTCTCCAGCGCCAGCAGTTGCTGCGCTTCTTTCTCATACTGCTCGAAACAGGTGAACAGGAAGTCCACGTCCGCATATTCGAAGTTATAAGTGGATTGTTCCACTTCGTTCTGATGGAACACGTCGCCGTAGGTGGTTTTACCCAGCGGGCCGTCGCTCCAGACCAGGTCGTAAACGCTGTCTACGCCCTGAATATACATCGCCAGACGTTCCAGACCGTAGGTGATCTCACCGGTGATCGGTTTACATTCCAGACCACCCACCTGCTGGAAGTAAGTGAACTGCGTCACTTCCATGCCGTTCAGCCACACTTCCCAGCCCAGACCCCAGGCGCCCAGCGTTGGGTTTTCCCAGTTATCTTCCACGAAACGAATATCGTGAATGGTTGGATCCATACCCAGCTCTTTCAGCGACCCGAGGTACAGCTCCTGGATGTTGTCCGGAGAAGGTTTGATGACGACCTGGAACTGATAGTAGTGCTGTAAGCGGTTCGGGTTTTCACCGTAACGACCATCGGTCGGACGACGGGATGGCTGCACATAGGCGGTGGCCATTGGCTCTGGCCCCAGTGCGCGCAGGCTGGTCATTGGGTGTGAGGTGCCGGCGCCAACTTCCATGTCCAAAGGTTGAACAATGGTGCAGCCCTGGCGAGCCCAGTAATCCTGTAACGTCAGGATCAGGCCCTGGAAGGTCTTGGTATCAAACTTTTGCATAGTATTTCGTGCTGGATACGTGTGGTTTTAAATGGAAGGGATCAGTATACCCGTCGGCTGGAAGATATACAGTACGAAACGGGGGTGTTTAAGGAAAATTGGGAAATAAGCGGGCTAGCCCGCGGCAGAAAGCGGCCTGGCAGGCTGTTTGCAGCGGGATTAACGCATAGAAAGATGTAAAAACTGCCCTTCTGCATCAAAAGAACAGACAAAGTTCTCATTGCGGGATGTCAGGCCGCGCATCTCATAACTGCCCTGGAACTGTTCAAACCCAGTCACGTCGATAGTCTGCGTACCGGTATTGTAACGGTGAGCTGCTTCGCCACGGCATAACGCCTCCATATCCAGCGACCGCGTTGGGCTTACCTTAATGTTCTGTGCGGTTTGCGGCGGTGGCGCATCTGACGAGCTACACCCCGCCAACAGCGCGGGTAACAGCAGTAACATTGCTCGCATCATCATATTTATTATCGCCCTTAGCGGTGGCGGTTATTTTTACACTCTACGCTTTATAGAATAAGGTGACCTATTCTGCGAATCAGGCCACGCCTGGGCAAGACGGACCGGCCTAAACTCAGATTTATCCAGTGAGCGGCTGGTGATAATCAAGAGTCATACCCTTTTTAATGAGGAAACCGAGGGAAGGATGCAGGAAAAAATTAGCTGGATTGATAATCTGCGAGGGATCGCCTGTTTAATGGTAGTGATGATCCATACTACCACCTGGTATATTACCAACGCCCACAGTGTCAGCCTGGTTAACTGGGATATTGCCAATATTTTGAACTCTGCGTCGCGCGTCAGCGTGCCGCTTTTTTTTATGATTTCCGGTTTTCTCTTTTTTGGTGAGCGTAGTGCCCGCCCAAGACACTTTTTACGCATCGGGCTCTGCCTGCTGTTTTATAGCCTGGTGGCTTTCCTCTACATCACACTGTTCACTTCAATTAACAGCGAACTTTCGCTGACAAACCTGCTGCAGAAGCCGGTTTTCTATCACTTGTGGTTCTTCTTCGCGATTATCGTTATCTACCTGATGTCACCGCTCATCCAGGTCAAGAACGTCAGCGGGAGGATGCTACTGGCGCTGATGGTGGTAGTCGGCGTGGTGGCGAACCCGAATACGGTATCGCAAAAGATCGGCGGTTTTGAATGGCTGCCCATTAATCTCTATATCAATGGCGATACTTTTTACTACGTGCTGTACGGTATGCTCGGCCGCGCGCTGGGCATGATGGATACGCGCAAACCCTGGCTGACCGGCTTATCTACCGCCCTGTTCCTGGCGGCGGTGCTGGTTATCTCACGGGGTACAATGCACGAATTGCAATGGCGCGGAGCCTTTGCGGACACCTGGTATCTCTACTGTGGCCCTGCGGTCTTTATCTGTGCGGTGTCGCTTCTGATCATTGCCAAAAACACCATGAACAGCCGGCCCTTGCCGATACTGGGGCTGATCTCCCGCCACTCGCTGGCGATTTATGGCTTCCATGCGCTGGTGATCCACGCCCTGCGTACGCGCGGCATAGAGCTGAAGAGCTGGCCATTGCTGGATATCGTCTGGATTTTTACCGTCACGGTGGCGGTGAGTCTGTTGCTATCGATGCTGTTGCAACGTATTGATACGCGCCGTTTTGTCAGTTAATCAAGGCCGGGCGTGACGCCCGGCTCTATTTTCAGGACATGAGCGGCTGCAGCTGCTGGTAGATCTTGCGGAACACCTCGCGTCGCTCGGCATAGCGTGCGTGACGCGCGGCCTCAGGCGGGTGCTGCTGCTCCAGCGCCAGCTGTGGCAGCAAACTGGCTAAAGGTGTGTTCGGGTTCACCGCGATTTGCGCCAGCCGCGCCGCCCCCAGTGCCGGGCCGACGTCACCGCCGGTACGATAATCGAGCTGATGCCCGCTGATATCTGCCAGCATCTGCCGCCAGTACGCACTCCGCGCCCCGCCGCCGATAAGCGTAATACTGGTGGGGCGCAGTCCACATTCATGTACCACATCCATGCCATCAGCCAGCGCATACCCCACCCCCTCCAGCACCGCACGCGCCAGCTCGGCAGGGCCATGTTGATGCGTTAAACCGAAAAAGACGCCCTTAGCGTTGGGGTTGTTATGCGGCGTACGCTCACCCGAAAGATAGGGCAGGAACCAGACGGCGTCCGCCTCTTCATTTGCTTGCTGCGCCGCGTCAATGAGCGCTGGCACCGTGCCCAGCCCGGTCAGCTTCGCCGCCCAGTCCAGGCATGAGGCTGCGCTTAACATGACCGACATCAGGTGCCATTTCCCTGGCAGCGCATGACAAAAACTGTGCACAGCGCTCTGCGGATTGCTGCGATAGCCGTCACTAACGGCAAAATAGACCCCGGAGGTCCCCAGTGACAGCATCGCTTGCCCGGCATCGGCCATGCCGACACCAACCGCACCTGCGGCATTATCGCCACCGCCCGCCACCACCGGAACGGCAGGCATATTCCAGTCCTGCGCGACAGAGGGGGTGAGCGCACCGGTGATTTCGCTGCCTTCATAGAGTTTGGGCATCTGCTCACGGGAAAGCTGACAGGCATCCAGCATGGTGTCGCTCCAGTCGCGCTTCGCCACATCGAGCCACAGGGTGCCCGCCGCATCCGACATATCACTGGCAAAATCGCCGGTCATCCGCAGACGCAGATAATCTTTTGGCAAGAGCACTTTTGCGACCCGGGAGAAAATCTCTGGCTCATGGCGCTGCACCCACAATAACTTTGGCGCGGTGAAGCCCGGCATCATCAGGTTGCCCGTGATGTCACGCGAATCAGGTACCCGCGCTTCTAGCATCGCGCACTCTTCACCGCAGCGACCGTCATTCCAGAGAATCGCCGGGCGTAGTACCTGCTGGTTTTTGTCCAGCAGCGTGGCACCGTGCATCTGTCCGGCAATGCCCAGCGCCTTAACTTCATGCAGGCTATGTTGCGCGCCCAGCGCCTTCATGGCGCGATCTGTCGCCAGCCACCACTGTTCAGGATCCTGCTCAGACCACAACGGATGCGGGCGCGAGACATCCAGTTTTTCGGTATGCGCAGCCAGCACCTCTCCCTGGGCGCTAAGCAGGATAGCTTTCACACCCGATGTGCCAAGATCGATCCCGATATACATAGTGGTAGCTCCTTAACAAATGACCCGGCAGCATAGTGCGGCCGGGCATACGGGTTGGGCGATTACTTATCAAACAGATAATGATTGACCAGGTTTTCCAGCAACTCCTGATGGCCACTCTGGTGCTGCGGAGCCAGGTTATGCTGTTCAGCGTACTTCGCCACCTCCGTCAGTGATAACTGACCTTTCAAAATTTGCTGGCCCAGCTCACTGTTCCAGCCGCCGTAACGTTTTGCCACGCGCTTATCCAGCTCGCCGTCCTCAATCATGCGCGCCGCCACTTTCAGGGAAAGCGCCATGGTATCCATCGCCCCAATATGACCATAGAACAGATCATACTTATCGGTGCTTTGACGGCGCACTTTGGCGTCAAAGTTCAGGCCACCGGTGGTGAAGCCACCCGCTTTGATAATCTCGTACATCACCAGCGCGTTCTCTTCCACGCTCACCGGGAACTGGTCGGTATCCCAGCCCAGCTGCGGATCGCCACGGTTGGCATCGACAGAGCCGAAGATACCCAGCGCGATAGCAGAGGCGATTTCGTGGTGGAACGAGTGCCCTGCCAGGGTGGCATGGTTAGCCTCGATATTCACTTTAATCTCTTTTTCCAGGCCGAACTGCTTCAGGAAGCCATATACGGTCGCCACATCGTAGTCATACTGATGCTTGGTCGGCTCCTGCGGTTTCGGTTCAATCAACAGCGTGCCGCGGAAACCAATTTTATGTTTATGGTCGACCACCATCTGCATAAAGCGCCCAATCTGTTCGCGCTCCTGGCGCAGATCGGTGTTCAGCAGCGTTTCATAGCCTTCGCGGCCGCCCCACAGAACGTAGTTTTCGCCGCCCAGTTGATGCGTGGCATTCATGGCCGTCACCACCTGAGTCGCGGCCCAGCTGAACACTTCCGGATCCGGGTTGGTGGCCGCACCCGCACCGTAACGCGGATGCGTGAAGCAGTTAGCGGTACCCCACAGCAGTTTGACGCCGCTTTGTTGCTGTTTCTCAGCCAGCACATCAACCATCTGGGCGAAGTTATTCAGATACTCTTTCAGCGACGCGCCTTCAGGCGAGACATCCACATCGTGAAAACAGTAATAAGGCACGTTCAGTTTATGGAAGAATTCAAATGCGACGTCAGCTTTACGTTTTGCCAGCTCCAGCGCCTCACCAGGCTGCTGCCACGGGCGGTCAAACGCGCCTACACCAAACATATCGGCGCCATTCCAGCAGAACGTGTGCCAGTAACAGGCGGCGAAACGCAGGTGCTCTTCCATGCGCTTACCTAGCACCAGCTCATCCGGATTGTAGTGACGAAATGCTAATGGATTAGCGGATTTTGGCCCTTCGTAACGAACGCGTTCGAGTTGGTCGAAATAAGCTTGCATATTGAGCTCCATAATCAGGGATACGGCGAAAAAGTGATTCTGGAGTAATAGTGAATAGACATTCCCGCTTGCTCAATTACGTTATTTCACACTGCTATTGAGAGAATGCGCAAACGTGCGCTGGCTCGCAAAATTAATCTGCAGACAAGCTAATTTTTCGGCATTAATTCCAGATCGATGTGTAATTAATGGCTTACGTTTTTTAAAATCCGATCGCGGTCATAAATTCGAAAATAAACCAAATATCATAACGAGAAGATAAAAATCTGTAATTGCCAGCCTGCCTTTCCCCGTTAAGAATTTGTTGCGTCTCCTGCAGTGAAGGTTTCTTTTATCTCAGCATCACCACCCTACAAAAAGGCTATAAAATTATGAAGATAAAGAATCTATGCCTCACCCTATGCGCCTCTCTCGTTTTGGCGAGCGCGGCGGGTCATGCGAAAGAAGTCAAAATCGGAATGGCGATTGACGATCTCCGTCTGGAGCGCTGGCAAAAAGATCGCGACATTTTTGTGAATAAAGCAGAAGCATTAGGCGCCAAAGTGTTTGTTCAGTCTGCCAATGGCAATGAAGAGACCCAGATGTCGCAAATTGAAAATATGATTAACCGCGGCGTCGACGTATTAGTCATTATTCCTTACAACGGTCAGGTATTAAGTAACGTCATCAAAGAAGCAAAACAAGAAGGTATTAAAGTCCTGGCTTATGACCGGATGATTAATAACGCCGATATCGATTATTATATTTCTTTTGATAATGAGAAAGTGGGTGAACTGCAGGCGCAAAGCCTGGTGGCCAAGGTGCCTGAGGGCAATTACTTCCTGATGGGCGGCTCGCCGGTAGATAACAACGCCAAACTGTTCCGCCAGGGACAGATGAAAGTGCTGAAACCTTATATCGACGGCGGCAAGATTAAAGTGGTTGGCGATCAGTGGGCCGATGGCTGGTTACCCGAAAACGCACTGAAAATTATGGAAAACGCGTTAACGGCAAATAACAACCATATTGATGCCGTTGTCGCCTCCAACGATGCCACCGCCGGCGGTGCCATCCAGGCGCTGAGCGCCCAGGGGCTGGCAGGTAAAGTCGCCATCTCCGGCCAGGATGCCGACCTCGCTGGGGTTAAACGCATTGTTGCCGGCACGCAGACCATGACGGTCTATAAACCCATCACCGAGCTGGCAACCACCGCAGCAGAAATTGCCGTTGAGCTGGGCAACGGGCAGCAGCCTAAAGCGGATGCGTCGTTGAATAATGGCCTGAAAGATGTCCCTGCCCGCCTGCTGACCCCAATCGAAGTCAATAAAGAGAACATTGACGCCACGGTCATCAAAGACGGCTTCCATAAAAAGAGCGAACTCTAATCCAGTATGGCCCCCACCTCCGGGGGCCTGATCTCTCCTCAGGGCATGCGGGGCAGTTATGTCTTATCTACTGGAAATGAAAGGTATCACCAAAGCGTTTGGCGTCGTGAAAGCGGTCGATAACGTTAGTCTGCGCTTAAATGCCGGGGAAATTGTCTCGTTATGCGGTGAAAATGGCTCCGGCAAGTCCACGCTCATGAAGGTGCTGTGCGGCATTTATCCCCACGGCAGCTATGACGGCGAAATCGTCTTCGCGGGCGAGACATTACAGGCCAGCCACATTCGCGATACGGAGCGCAAAGGCATCGCCATCATTCATCAGGAGCTGGCGCTGGTGAAACACCTCACGGTGCTGGAAAACATCTTTCTCGGTGCCGAACTAAGCCGCCACGGCGTACTGGATTACGACACCATGACTTTGCGCTGCGAGAAACTGCTGGCGCAGGTGAGCCTGGCGATCTCGCCCGATACCCGAGTCGGCGACTTAGGGCTGGGGCAACAGCAGCTGGTGGAAATTGCCAAAGCGCTCAATAAACAGGTGCGCTTGTTGATCCTCGACGAACCCACGGCGTCCCTCACCGAACAGGAGACCGCGGTATTGCTGGACATCATTCGTGACCTGCAAAACCACGGGATTGCCTGCATCTATATTTCTCACAAGCTGAACGAAGTGAAAGCCATCTCTGACACCATCTGCGTAATTCGCGATGGGCAGCATATTGGCACCCGTGCCGCAGAGGGGATGAGTGAAGATGACATCATTACCATGATGGTGGGACGTGAGCTGACGGCGCTCTACCCCAACGCACCCCACACCATTGGAGAAGAGGTGCTGCGCGTGGAGCACCTCACCGCGTGGCACCCAGTGAACCGCCACATTAAGCGCGTGAACGATATCTCCTTCTCTTTGCATCGGGGTGAGATCCTCGGTATCGCCGGCCTGGTGGGCGCCGGGCGTACCGAAGCGATGCAGTGCCTGTTTGGCGTCTGGCCCGGTCGCCGCGAAGGGTCCCTCTTTATCGACGGGCAACCGGTTACCATCAACAACTGCCAGCAGGCCATCGCCCAGGGTATCGCCATGGTGCCGGAAGATCGCAAGAAAGATGGCATCGTGCCGGTCATGGCGGTGGGGAAAAATATCACCCTCGCGGCTCTGGATCAGTTCTCCGGAACCCTGAGCAGCCTGGATGACGCTGCCGAGCAGCACTGTATTTTACACTCCCTGCAACGTCTGAAGGTCAAAACCTCATCGCCCGATCTGGCGATTGGTCGCCTGAGCGGCGGTAACCAGCAGAAGGCGATTCTGGCCCGCTGTCTGCTGCTCAATCCACGCATTTTAATTCTCGATGAGCCCACGCGCGGCATCGACATTGGCGCGAAATATGAAATCTACAAATTGATTAACCAGCTAGTGCAGCAGGGCATTGCCGTCATTGTGATCTCCTCAGAACTGCCTGAAGTGCTGGGGCTGAGCGATCGGGTGCTGGTTATGCACGAAGGGAAACTCAAAGCCAACCTGAAAAACCAGAACCTGACGCAGGAGCAGGTAATGGAAGCCGCATTAAGGAGCGAACGTCATGTCGAAAAGCAACCCGTCTGAAGTGAAAGTCGCCGTGCCAACGCCAGGGGCCTTTTCGGGTCTAAAAGCACTGAATTTGCAGGTCTTTGTGATGATCGCCGCGATTGTGGCGATCATGCTGTTCTTCACCTGGATGACGGACGGCTCTTATCTCAGCGCGCGTAATATCTCTAACCTGCTGCGTCAGACCGCCATAACTGGCATCCTGGCGGTGGGCATGGTGTTTGTGATTATCTCTGCGGAGATCGACCTTTCGGTCGGGTCGATGATGGGGCTGCTGGGCGGCGTGGCGGCGATTTTTGATGTCTGGCTGGGCTGGCCGCTGCCGCTGACCGTGGTTGTTACCCTGCTGCTCGGCTTGCTGCTCGGAACCTGGAACGGCTGGTGGGTGGCCTACCGTAAAGTGCCCTCATTCATTGTGACCCTCGCCGGGATGCTGGCCTTCCGCGGCATTCTGATTGGTATTACCAACGGCACCACCGTGTCGCCCACCAGCGCCTCTATGTCGCAGATTGGTCAAAGTTACCTCTCCGATGGTATCGGCTTTACCCTGGGCGCCATTGGCCTGATGGCGTTTGTCGCCTGGCAGTGGCGTGGCAGAATGCGTCGCCAGGCGCTGGGGCTCGCCGCCCCCACCGCGGCACCATTCGTGGGGCGTCAGGCGCTGACGGCGGTGATCGTGCTGGGTGCTATCTGGTTGCTTAACGACTATCGCGGCGTACCGACGCCGGTGCTGTTGCTGGTTTTACTGCTGCTGGCGGGAATGTTCATGGCGACGCGCACCGCATTTGGTCGCCGAATTTATGCCATCGGCGGCAACATTGAAGCCGCTCGTCTTTCCGGCATTAACGTAGAGCGCACTAAGCTCGCCGTCTTTGCTATCAACGGCCTGATGGTGGCGATTGCCGGGCTGATTTTAAGCTCACGTCTGGGAGCCGGTTCACCCTCTGCGGGCAATATCGCCGAGCTGGATGCGATTGCCGCCTGTGTGATTGGTGGAACCAGTCTCGCCGGGGGGATTGGCAGCGTGGCGGGTGCGGTGATGGGGGCATTTATTATGGCGTCTCTGGATAACGGAATGAGTATGATGGACGTGCCGACATTCTGGCAATATATCGTTAAGGGCGCCATTTTGCTGCTGGCGGTATGGATGGATTCAGCCACCAAGCGACGTGCCTGAAGATAAATCGGTCACCTGTCAATGACACTGGGAAAAGCGTGCCATGTTTGAGAAGCGCCACCGCATTACGTTGTTGTTCAATGCCAATAAAGCCTACGACCGCCAGGTGGTAGAGGGCGTTGGTGAATATTTGCAGGCGTCGCAATCGGAGTGGGACATCTTTATCGAAGAGGATTTCCGCACCCGCATCGAAAACATTAAAGACTGGTTGGGTGACGGTGTGATCGCCGACTACGACGATGACGTCATCCAACAACTGCTGAAAGATGTCGACCTACCCATCGTGGGCGTCGGCGGGTCCTATCACGCGCCGGAAAATTATCCCGGCGTGCACTACATCGCGACCGACAACCACGCGCTCGTTGAGAGCGCGTTTCTGCATCTGAAAGAAAAAGGGGTACATCGCTTCGCCTTCTATGGCCTGCCCGCCTCGAGCGGCAAACGCTGGGCTGCCGAGCGGGAGTATGCGTTCTGTCAGCTGGTGGCGAAAGAGAAGTATCGCGGGGTGGTCTATCAGGGGCTGGAAACTGCGCCGGAAAACTGGCAGCACGCGCAGAACCGCCTGGCCGACTGGCTGCAAACCTTGCCGCCACAAACCGGCATCATCGCCGTGACGGATGCCCGCGCACGCCATGTGCTGCAGGTTTGCGAGCATCTGCACATCCCTGTACCAGAAAAACTGTGCGTGATTGGCATCGATAACGAAGAGCTGACCCGCTACCTGTCACGGGTGGCGTTATCGTCAGTGGCGCAGGGAACTCGCCAGATGGGGTATCAGGCCGCCAAGCTGCTGCACCGCCTGCTGGATAATGAACATCTCCCTTTGCAACGCCTGCTGGTGCCGCCGGTACGCGTGGTGGAACGTCGCTCTACCGATTACCGTTCGCTTAACGATCCGGCGGTTATTCAGGCCATGCACTACATCCGCAACCATGCCTGCAAAGGCATAAAGGTGGATCAAGTCCTGGATGCGGTGGGGATTTCCCGCTCAAATCTGGAGAAGCGTTTTAAAGAGGAGGTGGGGGAGACTATCCACGCGGTGATCCACGCCGAGAAACTGGAGAAAGCGCGCAGTCTGTTAATTTCGACCTCACTCTCTATCAACGAAATTTCGCAAATGTGTGGTTATCCGTCGCTGCAGTATTTCTATTCGGTATTTAAAAAAGAGTACGACACCACGCCGAAGGATTATCGCGATCGTCATAGCGAAGTATTAATTTAACGCTGAATGAGCAAAGAAAAACGCCTTCCGGATGGAAGGCGTTTTTATAAGATAACAGATTACATATGGGCGGCAATTAAGCGCTGATTATCCTGATACATTGAGAACAGGTAATTGTTATAGCGCTGTCCCTGCGTCGAGTACCCTTTCAGCTTGTGAATCATGGTGCTCGCCGTCACTTCCTGGTCCGCTTTACGCAACTGAGCGCGGGACTTACGGAATGAGTTGTACGCCGGGTGCGTATTCAGGTTCACCACGTAGGCATTGACCGAATCTTTGACGGAATCAAAGTGCGAATAGCCACGAACTTTGCCCGGCGCATTACAGCTGCCTTTTCCGCACTTCATGCCGAACAGGTTGTTGTTGCTACGGGCCAGCTTAGAGGTACCCCAACCGCTTTCTGCTGCGGCCATGGTTGCCACCATGCTGCCTGGAATAATATCCACGCGCTCAAGCAAGGTGTTCCACGGAACACGACGGGTATTGCCAGACCAGCTGATCTTGTAACGTTTGGTGATGTCTTTCAGACGTGAGCGCTCAGCTGGAGACCAGCGGCTCGCGTACTGTTTAGATATTAACCAGTTACGATCGGCGGTAATCGCAGCGTTTTGGCTTGTGATATAAGGCATTACCGTCCGGAGAAACGCTTTTTTCCTTGGTGTCCCGGAAGGGTATTTTCGCAAATCAGGAAGTGAACTGCTCTTTACACTATTGCGAGAATACTCTTGTTTACTGCTAACCTTATTACTTACCGTCTTACTGCTTACTTTCTTACTAATATGGGCTTTGTGACTCGTTGTATCCGTGTGCGTCTTCGCAAGCACCCCACCTGAAAATGTCATGGTGAGTAACATGAGTATCGCGGCCCCATATCGTCGTATGGGAATCGATATCATTAGGTCTCCTGGTCGGATTTGAACATTCCAACACCTTATTTTTTTCACAAAATTGAGAGGTGAATCTCAAATCATAACAAAAATACCCTTCCAGAGCACCCTTAGAAATAGTCTAAATCCGAAACCATGTCATCAGGACGCTGCTCAGTTAAGCATCATTTTCTGCAAATTGTGCGCGATATCGCAGATAAGTGGCTAAATTAGCGCGAGATCACTCACCCTTTCGTCTCCTCCCTCAGCCTTTCGTCCAGGGAGGAGTTTGCGCTGCCAGCCTGCTGGCAAAATAGGCAAAACGCTGCGACAGGAATGTAAAATGAAACACTCAGCTTTAGCGCTTGTGTTGTTGCCTGCCATGGCCTGCGCCGACTGGTCAGCCGACGGTTTTCCTGCCTTTCAGGCAGAAGGCACAGGTCTGTATACCGCCCATGCAAAGCTTGCGAAGGGTACACGCCCTTTAAGCCTCATTTTTGACCAGACGTGCTGGCAGCCGGCCGGCCCCGTCAAACTCAATGAGATGCTGTCGCTCAAACCCTGTGAAGGTGATAAGCCGCAGTGGCGCCTGTTTCGCGACGGTGAGTATCAAATGCAGATCGATACCCGCTCTGGCACGCCGACACTGATGCTGAGTGTCAAAGCCGCCAGCGCGCAGACTGTTGCCAGCGTCACCCGTCAATGTCCGAAATGGGACGGCGCGCCGGTGACCCTGGATGTCAGCAGCACATTTCCGGAGGGCAGCGTCGTACGGGATTTCTACAGCAAGCAGACTGCCACCGTTCAACAGGGCAAAATTACCCTGCGCCCTGCGGCCAATAGTAATGGCCTGTTGCTGCTCGAGCGCGCCGAAACCGATAAAGCGGCCCCCTTTAGCTGGCAAAACGCCACCGTCTATTTTGTCTTAACCGATCGCTATGTGAATGGCGACCCCACCAACGACAATAGCTACGGTCGCCATAAAGACGGTATGCAGGAGATCGGTACTTTCCACGGCGGCGATTTAAAAGGGCTCACCAGCAAGCTGGATTACCTGCAGCAACTCGGGGTGAATGCTTTATGGATCAGCTCCCCGCTGGAGCAGATCCACGGCTGGGTAGGCGGCGGCACCAAAGGCGACTTCCCCCACTACGCCTACCATGGTTACTACACGCAGGACTGGACCCGGCTTGATGCCAATATGGGCAATGAGGCAGACCTGCAACAACTGGTCGACGAAGCGCATCGCCGCGGCATCCGTATCCTGTTTGACGTGGTGATGAACCACACGGGCTATGCCACCCTTGCGGATATGCAGGCCTTTCAGTTTGGCGCCCTCTACCTTAAGGGCGATGAGCAAAAAAAGATTCTGGGTGAACGCTGGACTGACTGGAAACCTGCCGCCGGACAGAGCTGGCATAGCTTTAATGATTACATCAATTTCAGCGACAAAGCCGCCTGGGATAAATGGTGGGGCAAGCAGTGGATCCGAACCGACATTGGTGATTACGACAACCCCGGCTTTGATGACCAGACCATGTCGCTCGCCTTCTTACCGGATCTGAAAACCGAATCCACCACCCCATCGGGTTTGCCAAACTTTTACCAGCATAAACCCGATACCCATGCGAAACCGCTTCCCGATGCCACCCCGCGTGATTACCTCGTCACCTGGCTCAGTCAGTGGGTGCGGGATTACGGTATCGACGGCTTCCGGGTCGATACTGCCAAACACGTGGAGCTTGCGGCCTGGCAGCAGTTAAAAGCGCGATCGAGCGAGGCGCTGGTCGCATGGAAGCAGGCGAATCCCGATAAAAAGCTGGATGACGCCCCCTTCTGGATGACCGGTGAAGCCTGGGGCCATGGCGTAATGCGCAGCGATTACTACCAGCACGGTTTTGATGCGATGATCAATTTCGATTATCAGGAGCAAGCGGCCAAAGCGGTGGACTGCCTGGCCGATATGGATCTCACCTGGCAGCAAATGGCAGAGAAATTACAGGACTTCAATGTGCTGAGCTACCTCTCGTCACATGATACGCGCCTGTTCCGCGAAGGCGGTTCGCGGGCGGCGGAGCTGCTGTTGCTGGCGCCCGGCACGGTGCAAATCTTCTATGGCGATGAGTCTGCCCGCCCGTTTGGCCCAACCGGCTCGGACCCTTTGCAGGGCACCCGCTCGGAGATGAACTGGCAGGAGGTGACCGGCAAACAGGCGCAGTCCGTGGCGCACTGGCAGTTGCTTGGGCAGTTCCGCGCTCGCCATCCGGCAATAGGTGAAGGTAAGCAAACCACCCTGACGCTGAGCCAGGGGTACGGTTTTGTGCGCCAGCATCATGACGACAAAGTGATGGTGGTGTGGGCTGGGCAACACTAAATCCAAATGCGCGCTTCGCCGCCCCGGCGAGGCGCGCTAAAACAGCATAATTCACTTCCCTAAGGGTTTTTTGCCCTATATAGACGCAAACAAGCCCCGCGGCTTCGATTTGCACCTGCGCAGTTGTAGCGTTAAGGTGAGCCAAATTTACTACAAGCCCGATAGACCATCTGCTATGACCTTTTCACTTTTTGGCGACAAATTCACCCGCCATTCAGGCATTACGCGCCTGATGGAGGATCTCAACGACGGCCTGCGCACACCAGGGGCCATCATGCTGGGCGGCGGAAACCCGGCGCAAATCCCGGCCATGAACAGCTACTTCAGCACCCTGCTGGCCGATATGCTCGAAAACGGCAAAGCCACGGACGCGCTCTGTAATTACGATGGGCCGCAAGGCAAAACCGAGCTGCTCACCGCACTGGCGGATATGCTGCGCAACGAACTGGGCTGGGAGATCGGGCCACAGAATATTGCACTGACAAACGGCAGCCAGAGCGCGTTTTTCTACTTGTTTAACCTTTTCGCCGGACGTCGTGCCGACGGCAGCACCAAAAAGGTGCTTTTCCCGCTGACGCCGGAGTATATCGGCTATGCCGATTCCGGCCTGGAAGAGGATCTGTTCGTCTCTGCGCGTCCAAATATCGAGCTGCTGCCGGAAGGCCAGTTCAAATATCACGTGGATTTTGAACACCTGCACATTGGCGAAGAGACCGGCATGATCTGCGTCTCTCGCCCCACCAACCCAACCGGCAATGTGATTACCGACGAAGAGTTAATGAAACTCGACGTGCTGGCCAATCAGCACGGTATCCCGCTGGTCATTGATAACGCGTACGGCGTACCGTTCCCCGGTATCATCTTTAGCGAAGCGCGCCCGCTGTGGAACCCGAACATTGTGCTGTGCATGAGCCTCTCCAAGCTCGGTCTGCCTGGGAGCCGCTGCGGGATTATCATTGCCAATGAAAAAATCATCACTGCCATCACCAACATGAACGGCATTATTAGCCTCTCGCCTGGCGGTATTGGCCCGGCAATGATGTGCGAGATGATTAAGCGCAACGACCTGCTGCGCCTGTCGAACGAGGTAATTAAGCCGTTCTACTATCAGCGCGTGCAGGAGACGATCGCCATGATTCGTCGTTACCTGCCGGAAGAGCGCTGCCTGATCCACAAACCGGAAGGGGCGATTTTTCTCTGGCTATGGTTTAAAGATCTGCCTATCACCACAGAACTGCTTTATCAGCGCCTGAAAAAACGCGGCGTGCTGATGGTGCCGGGCGATTACTTCTTCCCAGGGCTGGATAAACCCTGGCCGCACACGCATCAGTGTATGCGTATGAACTACGTGCCAGACCCGGAGAAAATCGAAGCCGGGGTAAAAATTCTGGCCGAAGAGATCGATCGCGCCTGGCGCGACGAGGCCTAAGCTCGCGCTCGCAGCCGCGCTGCGCGGAGTGTCACCGGGTCAAGACAGCGTAACGCATGAGTCGGGCAGGCCGCCACGCAGGCAGGCCCGCTCTCGCGATGGGCGCAGCGATCGCACTTCAACGCCAGCGCCCGCTCATTAACCCGTATCACCTGCATTGCCCCAAAGGGGCAGGCGATCACACAGCTTTTACAGCCGATGCAGCGCTGCTGCTCTACCCGCCAGATCCCCGCCTCACGCTGAATGGCCTGCACGGGGCAGACGCTGGCGCAGGGGGGCTCTTCACATTGATGGCAGGTCACCGCCGTGGTGAACGTCGCCCCCTTCATCACCCGAATGCGCGAAGCAAAGGTCGCTGGGCTGACCGTCGTGCATGATTGATCTTCCTGATGCGCGACCACGCAGGCCACTTCACAGGTGCGGCAACCGATGCACTTTGCCGGGTCCGCGACAATATACGGGTTCATCTCCTGCTCCATCCACGTTGGAAAAAAGTCAGGTTGCCAGAGTGAACGGGGAAGCCGCCTTGATCCCACTACGGTAAACGGCGGATTTAGGGTTCTTGCCAGCAAAACTGGGAAATTGCCCTAAGGTCAGGCCGAATTAATGTGTTCTTTGCAGTAACGCCGCTTCCAGACGGCGGGCGTTAAGCCTGTATGTTTGCGAAAAATCTGTCGGAAATAGCCCACCTCATTAAAACCACAGCGGGTTGCCACCTCTTTAAGCGAAACCGCACCGTTAAGCAGCAATTTTTCCGCCGCCCTCACCCGCTGGCGATGAATGGCCTCCGTTAGCGTGAGATGGAACACCCGGCGAAAGACCCGCCCCAGATAATCGGCATTACAGTGAAGCTCTTTTGCCAGCTGGGAGGTGCTCAGGGGTAAATGGAAGCGGGTGCTAATAATCTGGCGGGCCTTCCAGGCTAGGCTCACACCCGCCTCATCGGGCGGCTGTTGGGGGCCGCCCGTAAGAGAGATTTGTTGTAGAATCAGCAGTAAAAGGTACTCCAGCGCCGGACTGCGCTGTAACTTCTCCTGCTCGGTAAGAAACTGTCTGAATAGCGAAATCACCGACGAAGGATCACCGCTTTTGCCGTGTTGATGCACTGCCAACTGCGTCCCCAGTGGCGATCGCAACGCTTGCTCATTCACGTCAAAATGCAGCCAGTAAAAGCGTAAATCGGGGGGAAAATCCTCAATGCCCTGATGGCGACGCTGGGGCCAGAGCAATAAGCTTTCTCCCGCCTGCACCTCGAAAACCCTATTCTCCTCCTGGATCGTTAATTTCCCTTTTTCGACAAAGATAATCTCCCACGAGGTGAGTTTACGCGCCGGGTGCCGGCCAATACCCCGGGAGATAAAGTACCCGCCATTCTGAACGCTAATCGGAAGTGTTATGGATAATTCAAGCATGGATATTCACTATCTCGCTAAAATGGCTTTTAAATACGCCTTTTCCATTGATTATTAACAGCTATTCCGTTTTCTTCCCGATCGAAATCACACTTTGACGACGAAGTCGGAATCCTCACCTTTTTATACTTTTCCCTTCCCTTGTCGCCCCAGACTTTCAGTGCAGAATGAATGAGGTACCCCACAGTAACACCTATAAAAATTCTATTACCGAGGAGTTACCTCATGACTTCTACTTCGATTACGCAGAGAGATATCGCCGGGCAGGCCGCTGACGATCGCCTCTCTGTCCGCGAAAAAATAGGCTACGGCCTGGGTGATGCCGGTGGCACCGTCATCACCTGCCTGATCATGAATTTTTTGACCTTTTTCTATACCGATATCTTTGGCTTAACCCCCGCGCTGGTAGGCACGCTGTTTATTGCCTTACGCGTATTCGACGCTATTTCCGATCCCATCATGGGCGTTATTGCTGACCGCACCCAAAGCCGCTGGGGACGTTTTCGTCCGTGGCAACTGTGGATTGCCCTGCCGATTGGGATTATCGGGGTGCTCACCTTCACCGTGCCGGATGCCGGCATGGGCGTCAAAATCATGTGGGCGTTTGGCACATACCTGCTGTTATCGGTGGGCTATACCGCCATTAACGTCCCCTACTGCGCACTCATCAACACCATGACCACGCGCCACAGTGAAGTGATCTCCTGCCAGGCGTGGCGCTTTGTGCTGTGCGGGGTGGCGGGCTTTTTAGTCTCCGTGGGACTGCCATGGCTGGTGGCGGTGCTCGGTAAAGGTGATGCGGCCCAGGGTTATCAGCTTGGCGTAGGGGTGCTCTGCGCCGTGGCGGTAGTCATGTTCCTCTGCTGCTTCTTCTGGGTGCGGGAGCGCGTACCCCTGGCGCTGATGGGCAAATTTACCCTGCGCGAGCACCTCTCCGGGCTGCGTAAAAACGATCAGTTACTGCTGATGCTGGTGATGTCGTTCTTGCTCATCAATGTTTTTAATATCCGCGGCGGCGGCTACATGTATTTCATCACCTATGTGCTGAAGGGCAGCACAGCTTATACCTCGCTCTTCTTCACCATGGTCACCTTCGCGGCGATCTTGGGCGCGGTGATCGTTAACTATCTCTCACGACGTAGCGATACGGTCAAACTCTACTACTACACCAACCTGGTGCTGGCTGGGCTGGCGGTAGGGATGTGGTTCCTGCCCGGCGGGCCGGAACATCAAACCCTGTGGCTGGCGGTGATTCTCGGCAACGGCGTGATCCTTGGTTTTACCCTGCCACTGCACTTCTCGCTAATGGCGTTTGCCGACGACTACGGCGAGTGGAAAACCGGCGTGCGCTCCTCCGGGATGAACTTCGCCTTTAACCTGTTCTTTATCAAGCTGGCCTGGGCCTCCAGCGCCGGGATCATAAGCCTGGTATTTATATTTGTCGCTTATCAGCCGGGCGCAGGCAATCAGACCGCTGCGTCATTGCAAGGGATCACCATGATGGAGACCCTGCTGCCGGCCCTGTTCCACCTGCTACTGGCGATCGCGATTCGCTGGTGCAGACTCAGTAACCCCATGATGGCGCGCATAGCGACCGACCTGCGTCAGCGCCATGTTCAGTCCTGAGGAGTAGAAGATGTCCATAATGGAACCCGACCTGCATAAATTAAAAATCAGTGACCCTTTCCTGGGTCAGTATCAGCGGCTTGTTCGCGATGTGGTGATCCCCTATCAGTGGGATGCCCTGAACGACCGGATTGCCGAGGCGGAACCGAGCCACGCTATCACAAACTTTCGTATCGCAGCGGGGCTGGAGCACGGTGACTTTTACGGCATGGTTTTCCAGGATAGCGACGTCGCGAAATGGCTGGAAGCCGTCGCATGGTCTCTGTGCCAGAAACCTGACCCCGAGCTGGAGAAAACGGCCGATGAGGTGATTGCTCTGGTCGCTGCGGCGCAGTGTGACGATGGTTACCTCAATACGTACTTTACAGTCAAAGCACCGGACGAGCGCTGGACCAACCTGGCTGAATGTCATGAACTTTACTGTGCAGGGCATATGATCGAAGCGGGCGTGGCCTGGTACCAGGGCACCGGCAAACGTAACCTGCTGGAGGTGGTGTGCAAACTGGCAGACCATATCGACAGCGTCTTTGGCCCGCATGATACGCAGCTCCACGGTTATCCCGGCCACCCTGAAATCGAGCTGGCGCTGATGCGCCTGTACGATGTCACTCAGGAGCCTCGCTACCTTGCGCTGGTAAAATATTTCGTCGAGGAGCGCGGCGCGCAGCCGCACTTTTACGACATCGAGTATGAGAAGCGCGGAAAAACGTCGTACTGGAATACCTACGGCCCGGCGTGGATGGTGAAAGATAAAGCCTATAGCCAGGCGCATCAGCCTATTGCCGAACAGCAGACGGCCATCGGCCACGCGGTGCGTTTTGTCTATCTGATGACCGGCGTGGCACATCTGGCACGCCTAAGCCAGGACGAAGGCAAGCGTCAGGACTGTCTGCGCCTGTGGAACAATATGGCGCAACGCCAGCTGTACATCACTGGCGGTATTGGTTCACAAAGCAGCGGCGAAGCGTTCAGTAGCGATTATGATCTGCCGAACGACACCGTCTACGCCGAAAGCTGCGCCTCCATTGGGCTGATGATGTTTGCCCGACGCATGCTGGAGATGGAAGCCAATAGCCAGTACGCCGACGTGATGGAGCGCGCGCTTTACAATACTGTGCTGGGCGGCATGGCGCTCGATGGCAAGCACTTCTTCTATGTTAACCCGCTAGAGGTGCATCCTAAATCGCTGGCTTTTAACCATATTTACGACCACGTGAAGCCTGTTCGTCAACGCTGGTTTGGCTGCGCCTGCTGTCCGCCGAACATCGCCCGCGTGCTGACCTCCATTGGTCATTACATTTATACAGTCCGTGACGATGCGTTGTTCATCAATTTATATGTGGGCAACAGTATGGCGTTCCCGGTAGGAGACCAGGAGTTGCAGTTGCGCATCAGCGGTAACTATCCGTGGCAGGATCAGGTCACTATCACCATTACCTCTCCGGTACCGGTGGAACATACCCTGGCGCTGCGCCTGCCGGACTGGTGCGATGCTCCGCAATTAACGCTGAACGGTGAGACGCTGCAAGGTGAGGTGCGCCAGGGGTATCTGTACCTCAATCGCCGCTGGCAGGAGGGAGATGCGCTGGTGCTCACCCTACCGATGCCGGTTCGCCGGGTGTATGGCAACGGGCAGGTGCGTCAGCAGGCGGGCAAGGTGGCCATCCAGCGCGGCCCGCTGGTTTACTGCCTGGAGCAGGCCGATAACGGCGAGGGTCTGCATAACTTAACCCTGCCCGCCGACAGTACATTCCGTGTCTTTGAAGGAAAGGGGATTTTCGCCCATAAAATGCTAATACAAGCAGAAGGATACTGCCGAAACAGCGAAGACGGCACAAACGCGCCGCTCTGGCAGTACGATCGCGCCCCCTGCCCACCGCAGGCACAGACGCTGACGTTTATTCCGTGGTTTAGCTGGGCTAATCGCGGCGAAGGGGAAATGCGGATCTGGGTAGACGAGGCATAAACCCGCCCCGTGCGACGCGACATCTACCCCGCCGGGCGAACCGCCAGGCAGGGGTAGCACCGCCGGGCGAATGAAGAATGCCCTTTTTCCTGGCGGCAGATTCGCATCATCAGAAGCGCCAGGCGAGCCCGATCATCAGCGTAACGCTATCATCACGATCGATCATCGGGCTCTTTCTCACCGCATCAGGCAATGCGGCGTAGCGGGCGCTGGCGTTCAGCAGGAGTTGCGACGTAAGCGCATATTGGGCCGAAAGCCCGACGTAAGGCATCCAGCTGTCGCCTGCGGCATACTGCTGCAGGCCGCTGCGGCGTGATTCAGAGGCGGATACGCCATAGTACTTATCGTTAAGGCTCTCATCGTAATAATAAACGCCCGCGGAGGGCGTCAGAGTAAAACTCGCCATACGAACAGGCTTGAAATAAGCCAGTTCCCCCATCACACCACCGCTTTCGTCCCCGGCATCTGCCGCAAGAGTGAATTTAAGGCTACCCCAGCGCTCGTGGCGATAAAATGCGCCCCCCAGCATGGCAGAGGCCCGGCGTTTATCCAGCTGGCGCATGTGAGCGTCGTCATTATCGTCAGGGTCAAAGTGCAGCGGCATCCAGGAAGCGGTCAAACTCAGTTCGTTTTTCTCATCTTTCCAGATAATCCAGCCCAAAGAAGCCTGGCGCACATAAAAATGATGATCTTCATAGCTGACCAGCGGCACGGCAGAGAGCGTATCGTTATACCCTTTGTAAGGCGATTCATTATATGCAGCCCCCATGCCCAGGGAAAATTCTGCCGCCATGACGGAAAACGGTGAAAATAAAAGCGCGGCGAGGATAAATTTATTTTTAAAAGCCATTCCATGCGTCCATTAATAATATTACGACCCGGCGCATAGTAATGGTTACAAAATTCGCGGTGCAATTAAGTTGTTTATATAATATTATATATGAAATCATATAGATGGGCGTTACCCATGCGCAAACTGCAGATCAAACCGCGTGAATTAAAGATCGTCTCGGTCATCGCTGCGACCCGCAGTATCGGCGATGCTGCCGCTCTGTTAGGCATGGCGCAGGCCAATGTCAGCAAATATCTCTCTGATTTTGAGGCACGGGTCGGGCTTAAAGTATTTGAGCGTACCACCCGCCATCTGGCATTGACTCAGTTTGGCGAATCACTGTTGCCTTACATTAACCGTTCACTCAAACAAAACGAGCGACTGATCAATTTCATTGGTGATTATAAGCACGAAAAGCGCGGAAAAGTGACAATATATGCGCCAACAGGAATTATTACCTATCTGGCTCGCTACGTGATCCATGAAATTAAAAATCTCGAAGATATTCATATTAGCCTGAAGACCTATAATCTCAGTACCAACGAATTCTACGAAGGCGTCACCTTCCCTGATGACTGCGATATATTAATTACCTACGCGCAACCGAAAGATGAAAACCTGGTCGCCAGCACCCTCACCCAATATTCCATTACTGCGTTTGCTACTCCGCAATATATAAAAAATCATCCTATTAACAGCCCGGACGATCTCATTAATCACTCCTGTATTCTTATCGATTCTATGATCGTCGATGACGCCAACATCTGGCGATTCCGCGCACATCAGAGCGACCAGATACGCGATTACAAAGTCACGGGTAACTATATTTGTGACAACACCCATGCGGCGCTCGAACTGGCGCGTAATCATCTGGGGATCGTCTTCGCGCCAAAAGAGAGCCTGCAAAAAGAGATAGAGCAGGGTTTGATGGTGCCCTGCTTTACCCATCAGGAGGAGTGGTGGCTGGATCTGGTGACCATCTTCCGTAAACGCGAATACCAGCCACTCCGCGTGCAGTATGTGCTGGATGGCGTAATGAATACGCTGCGTAAGCAGATTGAGCAGGCCGCCGTGGGGCAGCCTGCTCAGGGAAGTTAAAACAGCCCCAGGGGCTTATCGGAATAGCTCACCAACAGGCACTTCGTCTGCTGGTAATGTTCCAGCATCATCTTGTGAGTTTCACGTCCGATGCCCGACTGCTTATAACCGCCGAAGGCGGCGTGTGCCGGGTAAGCATGGTAGCAGTTGGTCCATACGCGCCCTGCCTGTATGCCGCGACCCATTTTATAAGCCAGGTTACCGTTACGGCTCCAGACGCCTGCCCCCAGGCCATACTGGGTATCGTTCGCCAGCTCCAGCGCCTCGTCCATCGTTTTGAAGGTGGTCACTGCCAGCACCGGGCCGAAGATCTCCTCCTGGAAGACACGCATATCGTTTTTACCAAACAGGATCGTCGGCTCGAGGTAGTAACCTTCGTTTAAATCGCCGCCAAGCTGTTTGCGGCGCCCGCCGGTTAAGACATCCGCCCCCTCTTTTTTACCGATATCAATATAGTTAAGGATGGTTTCCAGCTGCCCGTGAGAAACCTGCGCCCCCATCTGGGTGACGCTGTCCAGCGGGTTGCCGCTGCGGATGGACTCTACGCGGCGAATCGCGCGCTCCATAAAGCGTTCATAGATAGACTCCTGCACCAGGGCACGACTCGGGCAAGTACAGACTTCCCCCTGGTTGAAGGCAAATAAGGCAAAGCCTTCCAGCGCCTTATCGAAAAAGGCATCCTCTTCATCCATCACGTCGGCAAAGAAGATGTTAGGGGATTTACCGCCCAGCTCCAGAGTCACCGGAATGATGTTCTGGGTCGCGTACTGCATAATCTGTTGTCCCACTTCCGTGGAGCCAGTAAAAGCCACTTTAGCGATGCGCTTCGAGGTCGCCAGATATTCGCCAATCTCGCCCCCCGCACCGTTCACCACATTCACCACGCCCGGCGGCAACAGATCGCCAATCACCTCCATCAACAGCAATACCGATAGCGGCGTGAGACGCGCCGGTTTCAGCACCACGCAGTTACCGGCTGCCAGCGCTGGCGCCATCTTCCAGCTCGCCATCAGCAGCGGGAAGTTCCACGGAATGATCTGCCCCACCACCCCCAGCGGCTCATGGAAATGATAGGCCACGGTATCTTTATCCACCTCGCTGATACCGCCCTCCTGGGCGCGAATACAGGAGGCAAAATAACGGAAATGATCGATAGCCAGCGGCACGTCAGCAGCCATGGTTTCACGGATGGGTTTTCCGTTATCCCAGGTCTCTGCCGTGGCTAACAGCTCAAGGTTTTGCTCCATGCGGTCAGCAATTTTAAACAGGATGGCAGCCCTGTCCTGCACCGAGGTTTGCCCCCACCGATCTTTCACTTTGTGGGCGGCATCCAGCGCCAGGTCGATATCCCGCTTGCCGGAGCTGGCGATTTCGCACAGCGGCTGTCCGGTGACCGGGGTGACATTTTGATAGTAATCGCCGTCGGCCGGTGCCACCCAGTCGCCGCCAATAAAGTTGTCATAACGGGCTTTTAGCTTAAGAGGAAAACCATACTCGCCGGGCAGAATGCGTGATGAGGGAGGATTGTTGGTCATGGCCATCTCCTTGCGTGAAGTGTCCTTCAAAGGTAGACCGCGGCGGTGAAAACAGCGCCAGCCAGCGTCTGCTTTGCGAGCCCCTTCACGCATTACCTTACTTTACGTTCCGTTTTTTGGTCTGAGCCATAATTAAGGTGCACAGGCTCATAAAGGAAGCGTAAATGCGGCTATTTATCGGTTTTGATGTCGGTGGAACGCACATAAAACATGGCGTGATCGATGAAGATGGTAATGAACTGGCGGAAGATCAATTTGATACGCCAGAAGATGAAGAGACCTTCAGGCAAAAGTGGCGCGAGGTGGTGCAGGCTTACCAGAAAGATCATGAGATTGCGGCCATTGGCGTGAGTTTCCCGGGCCATATCAATACGCATACCGGCAAAGCGGCTAAGGCCGGGGCGCTGGATTTCCTTGACGATGTAAACCTCTATGACCTGTTTGCAGAGCTTACCGATCTCCCCGTCACCGCCGAAAACGACGCGAACTGCGCGGCGCTGGGCGAACTATGGCGGGGTGCAGGGCGCGATTATCAGCACTTTGTCTGCATTACGCTTGGCACCGGCATAGGGGGTGGCATCGTTGTAGAAGGCGATCTCTGGCGTGGTTCGCACTACCGCGCCGGTGAGTTTGGGGTGATTCCGGTCGGCAATAATGGCGAAGGGATGCACGAAGTCGCCTCTGCCAGAGGATTGATGGAGGCCTGTCGCCGGGCGCTGGCGGTCTCTGAGGAGGAGATGCCAAAAGGCGAAGCGCTCTTCAAACTGATGGAAAACGATCTGCATCTGCGGGAAGCGGTGGAAGAGTGGGCGCGCTTCCTCGCGCGTGGCATTTACAGCGTAATCTCGATGTTTGATCCGCAGGTGGTGTTAATCGGCGGCGGCATCAGCGAGCAGGAGAAAATTTATCAGCTGCTCGACCGTAAGCTGCAATCCTTTGACGAGTGGGAGGCCCTGCAGGTGCCTATTTTGCCCTGCGAACTGGGTAACCAGGCGGGCCGACTGGGCGCCGTCTGGCTGGCAAAACAGGCACTTTCCCGACGCGAGGCTTAAGGTTGCGGCCTGTCCGCAGCAAAAAGCAGCGCATCGCGCAGCAGGTGGTCGTTCCCACGACGGCGGGTGAAGCCGATGCGGTTGAAGTACTCCAGGATTTGGATCGCCAGCTTGCGCCCCACATTCAGCCGGTCACGGAAGTCGGCGGCGCAGGTTGACCCTCGCTCCTGATCCAACTCACGGATCAAACTGGCGAAAGCCACAATGCGATCATTGCGGTAGTAACGATCTTTGACGATCGCCGTAATGAGCCCCTGCTGCGCGGCCAGCCTCAGTATCTGGCGCATCTCCTGCTCGTCGGTCGCAGTCTCGCGCGCCAGATCGCGTACCCACCAGGGCTCATCACCAAATAGCCCTTCCGCCTTTTGCCAGATGGCGCGCTGCGCATCGGTAAAGCCGGCTTTGTGATGCGGCAGGTGCAGCCAGCCATGATAGCTGTGCAGATCCCCATTCTCGCGCATCCTTTCTATCAACAGCAGGACCAGGGCTTCATCTTCCGTTGGCAGTGACATACGCCGCAGGCGTTCACGGCCAGGCCCCGGCTCATCCTGGTGCTGATGATGGTAAGCGCTAAGCACATCAAGAATT
The DNA here is from genome assembly GCF_002341985.1 of Leclercia sp. UBA2479. Taxonomy (NCBI): domain Bacteria; kingdom Pseudomonadati; phylum Pseudomonadota; class Gammaproteobacteria; order Enterobacterales; family Enterobacteriaceae; genus Leclercia; species Leclercia sp. UBA2479. Next base: position 53,702 of record NZ_DDPB01000001.1, read on the forward strand.
TTACGCTGCCAGCGGGCGGCAATCTCGGTACTCAGCAGCATGGATCCGGCCTGGATAAAATCGGGATGACGCGTCAGCTCGCGTAGCCCTTCCTCACTGCGCTGGCGCGCCCAGGCGAACTCCAGCAGATTGACCGCCCCGCGCTCCAGATGCTGACGCAGCGCAGCACGATCGTCCGGTGCTTTCGCAAGCTGCGCCAGCCAGTGCAGATATTCAGGTTTACGTTTGCCACGGCGCGGCGGATGAAGGGTAACGACGCGCGCTCCCGCCAGCGTAACGCGTGCCGAGATGTCCCGCAGTACCAGCCGATCGTTATCAGCCAGCCACAACGGGTTATCCAGTACCAGCTCGGCCAGATCGTTTTCCAGCAGCGACACGCGGCCGGTCACGTGACTGGCCGCGTGGTGAATATGCAGAGGCTGCCACTGACTCAGGGACAATTCGCCCTGCAGGGCCACGATCACCCGCGTCGACGGCGCCGGCGGTGCGTCAGACAGCAGCCAATCGCCCCGGCTAAGCTCTTCTTTCTCAGCATCGCCCGCAATGTTCAGGGCAATACGCTGCCCGGCATGGGCCTGCTCCGTGGGCTGATTTTGCGCATGCAGACCGCGCACACGCATGCTTTTATTGACCCCGGTCAGCCAGAGGCTATCACCCACCTTCACTTCACCGCTCAGGGCCGTGCCGGTGACCACCAGCCCCGCCCCCTTCACGGTAAAGGCCCGGTCAATGGCCAGACGAAAACGTTGATGCCCCGCCTGCTCGCGGGCCGGAAGCTGTTGCAGATGGTCGCGCAGGGCGTCAATACCTTGCCCCTGGGTTGCGACAGTGACAAACAGCGCCGCATCGCCAAATCCATATTCTGCCAGGGTCGCCAGCACCTCTTCACGCACCGCCGCCACGCGCGCATCGTCAACGCGATCGGCTTTGGTCAGCGCCACGGTGAGCTGGGGACTGCCGGTGAGCTGCAGAATGTGCAAATGCTCACGCGTTTGCGCCATCACGCCATCGTCGCAGGCCACCACCAGCAGCGCATGGTCGATACCCCCCACGCCCGCCAGCATATTCGAGAGAAATTTTTCATGCCCCGGAACGTCAATAAACCCCAGCACGCGGCCATCCGGCTGCGGCCAGTAGGCATACCCGAGGTCGATGGTCATGCCGCGTTTTTTCTCTTCCGGCAGGCGATCGGCGTTAATCCCCGTAATCGCCTGCAACAACGTCGTTTTGCCATGGTCAACGTGACCCGCAGTGGCAATAATCATTTCAGCAACATCTCCAGAAACAGGGTTTGATCTTCCAGACAGCGTAGATCCAGCCACAGCCGGCCATTTTTGATACGGCCAATCACCGGAACGGGCAGCGCCCGCCAGCGTGAGGCCAGTGCCTCTAACTGGCTGCCGCGTCCATCGCGCGGGGTGAACGTCAGCGCTGCGCCAGGCAATCTCTCCACCGGCAGGGAACCGCTGCCGGGCTGTGACAGGCAAGGCTCAACGCGCACCTCAAAGTCCGAATAGTGCGGGGCAACCTGCGCCAGAAGCGTCTCGCCCAGCTGATGTAGCGAGGCGGCATCACGGCTTAGCAGACGCAAGGTGGGCAGGCGTTCGGTCAGCTTCTCTGGGTGTAAATAGAGCCGCAGCGTCGCTTCCAGCGCGGCGAGCGTCATTTTGTCGGCGCGCAGGGCGCGCTTCAGCGGGTGCTGCTGCAATTTGGCAATCAGCTCACGTTTACCGACAATAATGCCGGCCTGCGGACCACCGAGCAGCTTGTCGCCGGAGAAGCTCACCAGGCTCACCCCCGCGGCAATCAACTCCTGCGGCATCGGCTCTTTCGGCAGACCAAACTGGCTCAGATCCACCAGCGAGCCGCTGCCTAAATCGGCAACGACCGGTACATTCATCTCCCGACCCATTTGCGCCAGTTCGGCTTCATCCACCGCGTGGGTAAAGCCTTCAATCGCATAATTGCTGGTGTGCACTTTCATGAGCAGCGCGGTATTTTCATTGATTGCCGCGCGATAGTCTTTGGCGTGGGTGCGGTTGGTGCTGCCTACTTCCCGCAGACTACATCCCGCCTGCAGCATGACGTCCGGAATGCGGAACGCGCCGCCAATTTCAACCAGCTCACCGCGCGACACCACCACCTCTTTCTGTGCCGCCGTCGCCGCCAGCATCAGCAGCACGGCGGCCGCGTTGTTATTCACGATGCAGGCGTCTTCCGCGCCGGTGAGTTGACACAACAGTTCTGCCAGTGGGCGATCCCGATGACCTCGCCCGGCGCCGTCCAGGTCGTACTCCAGCGTCACCGGCTGGCGCATCGCCTGGGTGACCGCCGCAACCGCCTCCTCCGCCAGCAGCGCACGTCCCAGATTGGTGTGCAGCACGGTGCCCGTCAGGTTAAACACCGGGCGTAGCCCTGGAGGCGTGTCCGCCGCCAGCCGTTTTTCCACTTCCAGAAACCAGTCCCACTGCGGCAGCGCCTGCTGTTGACGAATAAAGTCGCGGGCTTCTGCCTGTAACAGGCGCAACGCTTCGACCGTGCGGACATGACCAAACTTCTCCACGACGGGGAGAAGCCTGGGGTCGCGAAGCAGACGATCGGTGGCGGGTAGCTGGCTGTAGAGAGAGTGCTGAGTAGTCATGAAAGTGCCTGGCTGTTGGGTCTCTTCCCCCCTCCCGACGGGAGAGGGAGTCAATATGAAGAGGGATTGTACAGCCTGGCGCCAGGAAGTGTTATAGGCGACATCACGCCTTTGGCGGTTCAGTGCGAGCGAAGCTTTCGCGCTGGAAGAGGGTTTCGGCCAGTTTGACCAGCAGTGGACGCTCGACGCACCAGCCCGGCGAGACGCGGCGGAAATTGAGATAACCAATGGCACAAGCAATGGCAATGGTCGCCAGGTTAACGCTGTCGGTGGCCAGCTTGCCCTCGCGAATCAGGGTTTCGCACCAGTCGAGGCTGCGGCTGATTTTTTCACGCTGACGCAGCAACTCTGTTTCTGATTGCTGTGCGGGCGGGCGGGCCTGCTCACGCACGGAGGCCAGAGCCGCATCCATAATGCCGTCGGCCAGCGCTTCGATCTGGCGGATGTAGAGCGCCGCCTTCGGCTCGCGCGGCACCATCGCCGGGGCGATATCCAGCTTTTCTATGTATTCGGCAATGATCGGTGAATCAAACCAGTATTCGCCATCATCCGTCACCAGCGCGGGTACTTTGCCCAGCGGATTGTACTGCGCCACGCCATTGTCGGCGTTATAGGGCTGTTCGTTGATGAACTCGAAGGTGATCCCCTTCTCCAGCAAAAGAATGGAAATCTTCCGGACAAAGGGACTGGTATAACTGCCGATAAGTTTCATTGCCTGCTCCTGTATGCCAACAAAAGGTTAAGTATGGCTCAGGCAAAGAGAAAAAGGCAGGCCACCTCCGTCGGTGAGATTACGGGTGCCAGGCAGAGATCATTCAACTCACAGATAATGTTGCTCACTTTCATACCGTTTAGTTCTCCCATGACAGACTCTGCGCCCGATCACATCCAGAGTAATCTGCATAAAAATATTTTGTGAATTTCATCACAATTCATAAACAAACCAGCGCCAGAACAATGTGACGCAACTCACATTTTAGTCCAGATTCAGCCACTTTATTGACCACTGTATTTTTTTTACACGTCATATTTGTGACGCGGATCACGTCAATAATCTGCGCACCCCCTACATTTACGTGATTGAGATCACACAAAATTCCGCTCGCTGGACACCATAACGATTCAGTGCCAGATTTCACACATTCGAACAGGGCTGGGCTACCTCTGCCACCGCATTAACAACAAACCTCGGGCTACTAGCCTGCGTACACAGAAGAAGGGGTGTTTTATGTCATCCGATTTCAAGATCAAAGTTCAAAGCTTTGGTCGTTTCCTCAGCAATATGGTGATGCCAAACATCGGCGCGTTTATCGCGTGGGGTATCATCACTGCATTGTTCATTCCGACAGGGTGGTTGCCTAACGAAACGCTGGCAAAACTTGTTGGCCCAATGATTACTTACCTGCTGCCACTGCTCATCGGTTATACCGGTGGTCGTCTGGTGGGCGGTGACCGCGGCGGCGTAGTGGGTGCCATCACCACTATGGGCGTGATCGTCGGTGCAGATATGCCAATGTTCCTCGGCGCGATGATTGCCGGTCCTCTGGGCGGCTGGGCGATTAAGAAATTCGACGTCTGGGTAGATGGTAAGATCAAGTCCGGCTTCGAAATGCTGGTGAACAACTTCTCTGCGGGCATCATCGGGATGATCCTCGCGATTCTGGCGTTCCTCGGCATTGGCCCTGCGGTTGAAGTTCTGTCCAAAATTCTGGCGGCAGGCGTTAACTTCATGGTGGCGCACGACATGCTGCCGCTGGCGTCTATCTTTGTTGAACCGGCGAAAATCCTGTTCCTCAACAACGCCATTAACCACGGTATCTTCTCCCCGCTGGGTATTCAGCAGTCGCATGACCTCGGCAAGTCCATCTTCTTCCTGATTGAAGCAAACCCGGGTCCGGGTATGGGCGTGCTGCTGGCGTATATGTTCTTCGGTCGCGGCAGTGCAAAACAGTCTGCAGGCGGCGCGGCGATCATCCACTTCCTGGGTGGTATCCACGAAATTTACTTCCCGTACGTGCTGATGAACCCACGTCTGATCCTGGCCGTTATCCTTGGCGGTATGACCGGCGTGTTCACCCTGAGCGTGCTGGGCGGTGGTCTGGTTTCTCCGGCCTCTCCAGGTTCTATCCTGGCGGTACTGGCGATGACACCGAAAGGCGCTTACTTCGCTAACATCGCCGCAATCTGTGCGGCCATGGCGGTCTCCTTCGTGGTCTCGGCTATCCTGCTGAAAACCAGCAAGGTGAAAGAAGAAGACGATATCGAAGCGGCAACCCGTCGTATGCACGACATGAAAGCGGAATCCAAAGGCGCAACCCCGCTGGCGGCTGGCGATGTCTCTAACGACCTGAGCCACGTGCGTAAAATCATCGTTGCCTGCGACGCCGGTATGGGCTCCAGCGCAATGGGTGCAGGCGTCCTGCGTAAGAAAGTGCAGGACGCGGGCCTGACCAACATCTCCGTCACCAACAGTGCTATTAACAGCCTGCCGGGGGACGTTGACCTGGTTATCACCCACCGCGACCTGACCGAACGCGCGATGCGCCAGGTGCCGCAGGCGCAGCACATTTCGTTGACCAACTTCCTCGACAGCGGCCTGTATACCAGCCTGACCGAACGTCTGGTTGCTGCTCAGCGCCATGAAAGCAACGAAGTGAAAGTGCGTACCAGCCTGCAGGACAGCTTTGACGAGAGCAATGCGCATCTGTTCCGACTGGGCGCGGAAAACATCTTCCTTGGCCGTACTGCTACTACGAAAGAAGAAGCCATTCGCTTTGCGGGTGAGCAGCTGGTTGCCGGCGGTTACGTTCAGCCAGAATACGTTGAAGCGATGCTGGAACGTGAAAAACTGACCCCGACCTACCTGGGCGAATCCATTGCGGTTCCACACGGTACGGTTGAGGCGAAAGACCGCGTGCTGAAAACCGGCGTTGTGTTCTGCCAGTATCCGCAGGGCGTACGTTTCGGTGAAGAAGAAGATGACATCGCCCGTCTGGTGATTGGTATCGCCGCACGCAACAACGAGCACATTCAGGTGATTACCAGCCTGACCAACGCCCTCGACGATGAAACCGTCATTGAGCGTCTGGCTAACACCACCAGCGTTGAAGAAGTGCTGGCGCTGTTGAATAAGTAAGTTCGTTCTCTTCCCTCTCCCCCATGGGGAGAGGGCTAGGGTGAGGGGAAAAGTTCCTCACCCCAGCCCTCTCGGGTAAAAACATTAATGAAGGTTAACACTATGAAAGCATTACATTTTGGCGCAGGTAATATCGGTCGTGGATTTATCGGCAAACTGCTGGCAGACGCGGGCATTACGCTGACATTCGCCGATGTGAATCAGGTAGTCCTCGATGCCCTGAATGCCCGTCATAGCTATCAGGTGCACGTGGTGGGTGAAAACGAACAGGTAGATACCGTGAGCGGTGTTAACGCGGTCAGCAGCATTGGCGACGAGGTCATTGACCTGATCGCTGAAGTCGACCTGGTAACCACCGCCGTTGGCCCTGTCGTCCTGGAGCGTATCGCCCCCGCCGTAGCAAAAGGGCTGGCCAAACGTAAAGCCCAGGGCAATGACGCGCCGCTGAACATTATCGCCTGTGAAAACATGGTGCGTGGTACCTCCCAGCTGAAAGGCCATGTGCTGGCCGCCGTGGCTGAAGAAGATAAAGCCTGGGTTGAAGAGCATGTTGGTTTCGTGGACTCCGCCGTAGACCGTATTGTGCCGCCGTCTGCCTCCGCGACCAATGACCCGCTGGAAGTGACCGTTGAGACCTTCAGCGAGTGGATCGTCGATAAAACCCAGTTTAAAGGCCCCCTGCCCACCATTCCGGGTATGGAGTTGACCGACAACCTGATGGCCTTTGTCGAACGCAAACTCTTCACGCTGAACACCGGGCATGCTATAACCGCCTACCTCGGAAAATTGGCCGGCCATCAGACCATCCGTGACGCGATTCTCGATGAGAAAATTCGCGCTGTGGTAAAAGGTGCCATGGAAGAGAGCGGCGCGGTGCTGATCAAACGCTACGGTTTTGATGCCGAAAAACATGCGGCATACATTCAGAAAATCCTCGGCCGTTTTGAAAACCCGTATCTGAAAGATGACGTCGAGCGCGTGGGCCGTCAGCCGCTGCGTAAGCTAAGCGCAGGCGACCGTCTGATTAAGCCGGTACTGGGCACCCTGGAATATGGCCTGCCTAACAAAAACCTGGTCAAGGGGATTGCCGCCGCCATGCATTACCGTAGCGCAGAGGATCCGCAGGCTCAGGAACTGGCGCAATTAATTAACGATAATGGCCCACAGGCCGCACTGGCGCAGGTATCCGGACTGGATGCAAATAGCGAAGTGGTTGTGGAGGCGGTTAACGTTTACAACGCAACCAAATGATGCAGGAACTGGCGCAGGTCATCCTGCGCCCGGATAAAAGATTGTCAGATATGCAGGCAATAATGGAACAAACCCAGGCCTTTGAAAATCGTGTGCTTGAACGTCTGAATGCTGGCAAAACTGTACGAAGTTTCCTGATTTCCGCCGTCGAGTTACTCACCGAGGCGGTGAATATCCTGGTGCTTCAGGTGTTTCGCAAAGACGATTACGCGGTGAAATATGCGGTAGAACCGTTACTGGACGGCGACGGACCGCTGGGCGATTTATCTGTCCGCCTGAAGTTAATCTACGGTCTGGGCGTTATTAGCCGACCGGAGTACGAAGATGCCGAACTGTTGATGGCCTTGCGGGAAGAGCTAAATCACGACGGCAACGAGTATGGTTTCACCGACGACGAGATCCTCGGGCCGCTGGGTGAGCTACATTGCGTTACGGCTCTTCCCCCGGCGCCGCAGTTCGATACCAGCGATCCTGAGCTTTACGCCATGCAGAAGCAGCGTTATCAGCAGATGGTGCGCTCCACCATGGTGCTCTCTTTAACTGAGCTGATTTCCCGGATCAGCTTAAAAAAAGCGTTTCAGAAGTAAGCCTGCGCACATTGGTGTATCCTTCCCTGTAATCTCCCCCGTTTTTAGAGTTATTTGTGATGAAAGAAGTCGAAAAGAACGAAATTAAACGCCTGAGCGACCGCCTGGATCTGATCCGCCACCAGATGGCTGGCCTCTCGCTGGTTGAGTCCGCCGAGAAGTATGCCGAGCTGGAAAAAGAGACCGCGACGCTGGAAGCCGAAATTGATCGCCTGCGCGCAGTGAAAAACCACAAGCTGAGTAAAGAAGCGCAGAAGCTGATGGACATGCCGCACCGCCGCCCGATCACCAAAAAAGAGCAGGCTGATATGGGCAAGCTGAAGAAAAGCGTTCGTGGTCTGGTCGTCGTGCACCCGATGACTGAACTTGGCCGTGAAATGGGCCTGAAAGAGATGACCGGCTTTTGTAAGACGGCATTCTGATAATTTCCCCTCCCTCTCTTCCTAAAGAGGCGAGGGAACTGCGCCTTTCTCCCCCTTCCGGGGAGAGGGCCGGGGTGAGGGCATCAGGCCTTACCCCGCCCAAAATTGGCCCAACCAATTCCCCCTTTGACTGTCCACTGGTTCACATTTCCATTATTTCCCATCACAAAATCGTTGCCCAATCATAACATCTGGTTAACCATTCATTGTCATTACCCCTACATCACCCTATTGGCAGGACCACTTTTACACGCATTGTGACGTTGAGATGAGCGCAGACTCACCGCGTACAGGGCGGGTGGTCCTCAGGAGACCTGCAATGAGCCTCTGGCAACAAAACTACGATCCGGCCGGCAATATCTGGCTATCGAGCCTGATCGCATCGCTACCCATTCTGTTCTTCTTCTTTGCGCTGATTAAGCTCAAGCTGAAGGGCTACCTTGCCGCGACCTGGACTGTCGCCATCGCCCTGCTGGTCGCGCTGTTCTTTTATAAAATGCCGGTCGATCGCGCGCTGGCTTCGGTTGTCTATGGCTTCTTCTACGGTCTATGGCCCATCGCATGGATTATTATTGCCGCCGTATTTGTCTATAAAATCTCGGTAAAAACCGGTCAGTTCGACATTATCCGTTCGTCGATTCTCTCCATCACACCGGACCAGCGCCTGCAAATGCTGATTGTCGGCTTCTCTTTTGGGGCATTCCTGGAGGGGGCGGCTGGCTTTGGCGCGCCGGTGGCCATCACCGCAGCCCTTTTGGTAGGTTTAGGCTTTAACCCGCTCTATGCCGCCGGTCTCTGTCTGATCGTTAACACCGCGCCGGTCGCCTTTGGCGCAATGGGGATCCCGATTCTGGTGGCCGGTCAGGTGACCGGGCTGGACAGCTTTGAGATTGGCCAGATGGTAGGACGTCAGCTGCCGTTCCTGACCATTATTGTGCTGTTCTGGATCATGGCGATTATGGACGGCTGGCGCGGCGTGAAAGAGACCTGGCCTGCGGTGATGGTCGCAGGCGGTTCCTTCGCCATCGCTCAGTACCTCAGCTCCAACTTCCTCGGCCCGGAGTTGCCGGACATTATCTCGTCGCTGGTTTCTCTGGTATGCCTGACGCTGTTCCTCAAGCGCTGGCAGCCGGTGCGTATTTTCCGTTTTGCCGATATGGGCGCCTCACACGTCGATCAGACCCTGGCGCGTACCGGTTATACTCCAGGACAAATCATTCGCGCCTGGTCGCCCTTCCTGTTCCTGACGGCAACCGTCACCCTGTGGAGCATTCCGCCGTTTAAAGCCCTGTTCGCCCCAGGCGGCGCGCTGTATGACATGGTGATTAATATCTCCGTGCCCTTCCTCGACAAGATGGTCGCGCGTATGCCGCCGGTGGTTAGCGAGGCGACACCCTATGCGGCGGTCTATAAGTTCGACTGGTTCTCCGCCACCGGTACGGCCATCCTGTTTGCCGCTATTCTTTCTGTGGTGTGGCTGCGCATGAAGCCTGCCGCCGCGGTGCAGACGTTTGCCAGCACGCTGAAAGAGCTGGCGCTGCCGATCTACTCCATCGGGATGGTTCTGGCGTTCGCGTTTATCTCGAACTACTCCGGGCTGTCGTCGACGCTGGCCCTGGCCCTGGCGCATACCGGGCACGCGTTTACCTTCTTCTCGCCGTTCCTCGGCTGGCTGGGTGTGTTCCTGACCGGGTCAGATACCTCGTCCAACGCCCTGTTTGCTGCGCTACAGGCGACGGCGGCCCAGCAGATTGGCGTCTCCGACGTCCTGCTTGTCGCGGCTAACACGACCGGCGGGGTGACCGGCAAAATGATCTCGCCGCAGTCCATCGCTATCGCCTGTGCGGCGGTAGGCCTGGTGGGCAAGGAGTCCGATTTGTTCCGCTTTACCGTCAAACACAGCCTGATATTCACCTGTATGGTGGGCGTGATCACCACGCTACAGGCCTACGTCTTAACCTGGATGATTCCATGATAGTGATGCCCAGACGTCTTTCCGACGAGATTGCCTCTCGCGTAAAGACGCTGATTAAAGAACAACAGCTGGAGGCGGGCATGAAATTGCCCGCCGAGCGCCAGCTGGCAGCCCAGCTTGGCGTTTCGCGTAACTCGTTACGTGAAGCCCTGGCGACGCTGGTGAATGAAGGGGTGCTGCTGAGCCGTCGTGGCGGCGGCACTTTTGTGCGCTGGCAGCATGATGACTGGTCGGAACAAAACATTGTTCAACCGTTAAAAACGCTGATGGAGAACGATCCGGACTACAGCTTCGATATCCTGGAAGCGCGTCACGCGATCGAAACCAGCACGGCATGGCATGCGGCCATGCGGGCGACGGAGGCCGACAAAGAGAAGCTTAAAGCCTGCTTCGACGCGACGCAAAGCCCCGACCCGGATATCGCCTCCCAGGCGGATGTCCGTTTTCACCTTGCCATTGCTGAAGCCTCGCACAACGTGGTGCTGCTGCAGACCATGCGCGGTTTTTTCGACCTGCTGCAATCCTCCGTGAAGCAGAGCCGCCAGCGTATGTATCAGGTGCCGCCGGTCTTTGCCCGCCTGACTGAGCAGCACGAGGCGGTGCTGAACGCCATTCTGAACGGAGATGCCGAAGCGGCGCGCAAGGCGATGATGGCGCATCTGGGCTTTGTCCACACCACCATCAAACAATTCGATGAAGATCAGGCCCGACAGGCGCGTATTACCCGTCTGCCTGGCGACAACGACACTACCAGGGAGACCAAAGCATGATTATTTCCGCAGCCAGTGACTACCGCGCCGCAGCGAAGCGCATCCTGCCCCCGTTCCTGTTTCACTATATCGACGGCGGTGCTTATGCCGAATACACGCTGCGCCGTAATGTAGAAGACCTGTCGGAAGTGGCCCTGCGTCAGCGCGTGCTGAAGAATATGTCCGATCTTAGCCTCGAGACAACGCTGTTTAACGAAACGCTCTCGATGCCGGTGGCTCTGGCGCCGGTGGGTTTGTGCGGCATGTATGCCCGGCGTGGAGAGGTGCAGGCCGCGGCGGCGGCCGATGCGAAAGGTATTCCCTTTACCCTCTCCACCGTTTCCGTCTGCCCCATTGAAGAGGTGGCGCCGACCATTAAGCGCCCGATGTGGTTCCAGCTGTATGTCCTGCGCGATCGCGGTTTTATGCGCAACGCGCTGGAGCGCGCTAAAGCGGCCGGCTGTTCGACGCTGGTCTTTACGGTGGATATGCCCACCCCCGGCGCGCGCTATCGTGATGCCCACTCAGGTATGAGCGGCGCCAATGCAGCGATGCGTCGCTACTGGCAGGCTGTGACCCATCCTCAGTGGGCATGGGATGTGGGACTTAACGGCCGTCCACACGATCTGGGGAATATCTCTACCTATCTGGGGAAACCCACCGGGCTGGAGGATTACATCGGCTGGCTGGCGAATAACTTCGATCCCTCCATCTCCTGGAAAGACCTGGAGTGGATCCGTGAATTCTGGGACGGCCCGATGGTGATCAAAGGGATCCTCGATCCGGAAGATGCCCGCGATGCGGTCCGTTTTGGTGCCGATGGCATTGTGGTCTCTAACCACGGTGGCCGCCAGCTGGATGGGGTGCTCTCTTCAGCACGGGCATTGCCTGCCATTGCCGACGCGGTGAAAGGGGATATCGCCATCCTGGCCGACAGTGGCATCCGCAACGGGCTGGATGTGGTACGCATGATTGCGCTGGGCGCAGACAGCGTGCTGCTGGGGCGCGCTTATCTCTATGCGCTGGCGACGCACGGCCAGGCGGGCGTGGCGAATCTGCTGAACCTGATCGAGAAAGAGATGAGGGTGGCGATGACGCTAACTGGCGCGAGGTCGATTAGTGAGATCAGCAAAGACTCTCTGGTGCAAGAGTTGAGTAAGCTTCCGGCTGCACTGGCCCCCTTGTCGCAGGGCGACGCGGCGTAGTGAAAATGCTATCCTGCCCCCCGCAAATAAGGGGGCAGTCAGCATGCTTAACATCGTACTCTTCGAACCAGAAATTCCGCCGAATACCGGCAATATCATCCGCCTGTGCGCTAACACCGGTTTTCGCCTGCATATCATTGAGCCAATGGGCTTTACGTGGGACGACAAACGCCTGCGTCGCGCGGGGCTGGATTACCATGAATTTACCGCCGTGGTTCGCCATCGGGATCTCGCGGCTTTTCTGGATGCAGAGAAACCCCAGCGCATGTTTGCCCTGACCACCAAAGGTACGCCAGCGCACAGTGCCGTGAGCTATCAGCAAGGGGATTATCTGCTGTTTGGCCCAGAGACGCGCGGCCTGCCCGCAACGATTCTGGATGCGCTGCCTGCTGAGCAAAAAATTCGTATTCCGATGATGCCGGACAGCCGCAGTATGAACCTCTCTAATGCGGTGTCGGTGGTGGTTTATGAAGCCTGGCGCCAGCTAGGTTATGCCGGCGCCATCCTCAGAAGTTAAATGCCATCACCATACTCAAAGGTATGGTGAATACCGTTGAAGAACTGATCCATATCCATCGCCGGCTTGTCGCTATCGGGCTTGCCGACAATACGCGCCGGAACGCCTGCGGCGGTGGTATGAGGAGGAACAGGTTGCAATACCACTGAGCCGGCACCAATTTTCGCACCGCGCCCCACTTCGATATTCCCCAGAATCTTCGCCCCGGCACCAATCATCACCCCTTCACGAATTTTCGGGTGGCGATCGCCGCTGGTTTTACCGGTACCGCCCAGGGTCACCGACTGCAGGATCGAAACATCATTTTCGATCACCGCCGTTTCACCCACCACAATACCGGTGGCGTGGTCGAGCATGATGCCCCGCCCAATCTTCGCGGCCGGGTGAATATCGACCTGGAAGGTGACCGAAACCTGGTTTTGCAGAAAAATCGCCAGCGCGCGGCGGCCTTCATTCCACAGCCAGTGGCCGATGCGGTAGGCCTGCAGCGCATGAAACCCTTTCAGGTAAAGCAGAGGGGTGGAGTATTTATCCACCGCCGGGTCACGCGTGCGTACAGCCTGAATATCACAGGCGGCAGAGGCGATCATTTCCGGGTCGGCGGCATAGGCCTCTTCGACCACTTCGCGAATGGCAATGGCGGGCATAATGGCGGAAGACAATTTATTGGCGAGCATATAACTCAGGGCACTGCCAAGATCTTCATGCTTGAGGAGCGTCGCGTGATAAAAGCTGGCCAGCATAGGCTCACAGTCGGCCAAAGCCCGGGCTTCGGCTTTAATATTGTTCCAGACGATATCCAGTTCTTCACACGGCATTGCTTACTCCAGACGTAATGGTACGACCGGCCAGTCTCTGCTGGCCGTGTCGTTGGATGACAAAGGATCCCTGCGATTATCCCCGACCGACATCAGGCTGCAGGGTTATTGGTTATTACCCTGCGGCCCCGGTTATTTCGGGGAGGCTTCGTTGCTGCGCTCGTCCTTTCGCGCACGACCTAATAAGGTCAATGCTGCCTCGCGCGCATTTTTTCCGCAATACAATACCTGATAAATTTCCTCGGTTATTGGCATTTCGACACCAAAACGGTGCGCCAATTCGCGAACTTCTTTGGTATTGCGGTAGCCTTCAACCACCTGACCAATCTTCTCCTGCGCGCCCGTGACATCCATGCCCTGTCCGAGCATCATGCCGAAGCGGCGGTTACGTGACTGGTTGTCGGTGCAGGTAAGCACCAGGTCGCCCAGCCCCGCCATGCCCATAAAGGTTGTAGGATCGGCACCCAGCGCAGCGCCCAGTCGGGACATCTCGGTCAGGCCACGGGTGATCAGCGCTGTTCGCGCATTGGCACCAAAGCCAATACCGTCGGACATCCCGGCACCGATGGCAATCACATTCTTCACCGCACCACCCAGCTGCACGCCGATAAAATCGGGGTTACTGTAGACACGGAAGCTCTTACCGCAGTGCAGAAGCTGCTGCAAATCGTCGGCAAAAGTCTCATCGGTGGACGCCAGAGAGATGGCCGTAGGCAGACCCGCTGCCAACTCTTTCGCAAATGTCGGACCGGAGATCACCGCCAGCGGTATCTCATCCCCCAGCGCTTCGCGCGCCACATCCTGCAGCAGACGTCCGGTTTCGGCTTCCAGCCCTTTGGTCGCCCAGACGATACGCGCATCGGCTCGCATCAGCGGTTTTATCTGACGCAGAACCTGGCCAAACACATGGCTGGGTACCACAACCAGAATGTTACGGCTGGCCGCCAGCGCCGTCGCGAGGTCGCTTTCAAGGTGCAGTGAGTCGGGGAAAGGCACATCAGGGAGGAACGCCACGTTACAGCGATCGGCTTGCAACGTTGCGATATGTTTTGGGTCATGGCCCCAGAGCACAACCTGGTGGCCATTTCTTGCCAGAGTAATGGCAAGAGCGGTGCCGTAAGAGCCGGCACCGATCACAGTCATTGACGCATTAACAGTACTCATCAGGCATCCTGATGTTGTTCAGTACCTTCGCCAGCTTGCTGCTGCAGATAGTTCATGAACAGCGCATCGAAGTTCACCGGCGCAAGGTTCAGTTGCGGGAATGTACCACGAGAAACCAGGCTGGTAATGCACTCACGGGCATACGGGAACAGAATGTTCGGGCAGTATGCACCCAGGCAATGCGCCATCTGGTTGCCTTCAATGCCACCGATAGAGAAGATACCACCCTGCTGTACTTCACACAGGAACGCCGTTTCTTCGCCCAGAGAAGCAGTTACGGTCACACGCAGCACGACTTCATACACGTCATCCGCCAGTTGGGTGGATGCGGTATCAAGATCAAGTTTAACCTCTGGCTGCCAGTCTTTCTGGAAAACATGCGGCGCATTTGGAGCCTCAAACGAGACATCCTTGGTATAAATGCGCTGGATCTGGAAAGTCATTTCGGTGTTGTTTTGTTCTGACATGAAAAAAACCCTTTTTTTATTGTCTTAAAACGCCTTAGCGCAGCAGAGGATCAAGCCCGCCGCGCGCGTCGAGCGCATATAAATCATCACAGCCGCCAATGTGCTGCGCATCGATAAAAATCTGCGGAACCGTCGTGCGGCCACTTCGCTTAATCATCTCTTCACGCTTCGCGCCGTCGCCATCAATCGGCAACTCCTGGAAAGAGACACCTTTGCTGTCCAGCAGCGCTTTTGCGCGATGGCAGAACGGGCAGGTCGCTTTGGTATAGATTTCGATATTGGCCATGACTTAACTCCTGTTTATTTGCCGCGAACCAGAGGCAGATTCTCGCCGCTCCAGCCGGAGATACCCTCTTTCAGGACGCTCACTTTTTC
This sequence comes from Leclercia sp. UBA2479, assembly GCF_002341985.1. Taxonomy (NCBI): domain Bacteria; kingdom Pseudomonadati; phylum Pseudomonadota; class Gammaproteobacteria; order Enterobacterales; family Enterobacteriaceae; genus Leclercia; species Leclercia sp. UBA2479. Next base: position 69,009 of record NZ_DDPB01000001.1, read on the forward strand.
AAAGCCTGCCTTGTAGAGAATATTGGCGGGCTCCTGAGCCTGCATGCCGGTACCGTCCACAACGATAATCGGTTTCTCTTTATGCTTTTCCAGTTCGCCAAAATTGTTTGCTTTGATTTCAGCGGGCAGCAGGTTGATAGCGCCTGCAATGTGCCCTTTACGGAAATCGTCACGCTGACGCAGATCGACAACCACCGCGTCTTCTTTATTAATAAGACGCGTTGCTTCGCCACGAGTGATCACTTTCACTTTAGACGTGAGGCCTTTGAAAGTAGTGAACAGCACAGCGGCCAGTAAACCAATCCACGCGATACAAAGTATGGGGTGGCGGCTAACAAATTGCATAATTTCTTGCATGGGGGGTAACGACTCCCGACTAAGTGAATAAAAAACCAGGACAGGAGTATACCTGCGCGTTGGAGCAAATACAGCCAGCGACACTAAGCTAATCCATTTTCTGCGGCCTGCCACGAAAAAAAAGACCAAAATTGCCCTGAAGAACCTCTGCCCCGCGGGTTTCTTTGATCTTCTGCGGCTATTTGCACGATTCAGCTGTAGTAAAATTACGCAAATTTTTTGTCTATTACGCACAGAGGTTGTCGCAATGTCGGTTTCGAAAAAACCTATGGTACTGGTGATCCTGGATGGCTATGGCTACCGTGAAGAGAGTCAGGATAACGCCATTCTCAACGCCAAAACCCCGGTCATGGATGCACTGTGGGCTAAACGTCCTCATACCTTGATTGATGCTTCCGGTCTGGAAGTTGGTCTGCCGGATCGCCAGATGGGCAACTCCGAAGTCGGACACGTAAACCTGGGCGCCGGGCGCATTGTTTACCAGGATCTCACCCGTCTGGATGTTGAAATTAAAGAACGGACTTTCTTTGCTAACCCGACCCTGTGCGGCGCGGTAGATAAAGCGGTAGCGGCAGGCAAAGCAGTACACATTATGGGTCTGCTTTCTGCAGGTGGTGTGCACAGCCACGAAGATCATATTCTGGCGATGGTCGAGCTGGCGGCAGAACGCGGTGCAGAAAAAATCTATCTTCACGCCTTCCTTGATGGTCGCGATACCCCACCGCGTAGCGCTAAACACTCTCTGCAGCTGTTTGAAGAGAAGTTTGCTGCTTTGGGTAAAGGGCGCGTGGTTTCTCTCATCGGCCGTTACTACGCCATGGACCGCGATAATCGCTGGGATCGCGTTGAGCAGGCCTATGACCTGATGACGCTGGCAAAAGGTGAATTCCAGTTTGCGACCGCCGTCGAAGGCCTGGAAGCCGCTTACGCACGGGATGAAAACGACGAATTCGTGAAAGCGACCGTTATTCGCGCTGAAGGCCAGCCTGATGCCGCCATGAACGATGGCGATGCTTTGATCTTCATGAATTTCCGCGCCGATCGTGCCCGTGAAATTACCCGTGCGTTTGTAAACCGCGATTTCGACGGCTTCGCCCGTAAAAAAGTGGTCAATCTCGACTACATCCAGTTGACCGAATACGCCGCTGACATCAATGCCCCTTGCGCCTATCCCCCTGCTTCGCTGGAGAATACCTTCGGTGAGTGGATGGCGAAGAATGACAAAACCCAGCTACGTATCTCCGAAACCGAGAAATATGCTCACGTTACCTTCTTCTTTAATGGCGGCGTCGAAGAGCCGTTCAGCGGCGAAGATCGTATTCTGATTAACTCCCCGAAAGTAGCGACCTACGATCTGCAGCCTGAAATGAGCTCTGCAGAATTGACTGAAAAACTGGTGGCGGCAATCGAGAGCGGGAAATACGACACCATCATCTGTAACTACCCAAATGGCGACATGGTTGGTCATACCGGCGTAATGGAAGCCGCGGTGAAAGCCGTTGAAGCCCTGGATCACTGCGTTGAGCAGGTCGCGAAAGCGGTGGAAGCGGTGGGTGGACAACTGCTGATCACCGCCGACCACGGCAATGCCGAGCAGATGCGCGATCCGTCTACCGGGCAGGCACATACGGCGCACACGAACCTGCCCGTTCCGCTGATCTACGTGGGTGATAAATCAGTGAAAGCGGTCGAAGGCGGCAAGCTTTCTGACATCGCGCCCACTATGCTGACGCTGATGGGTATGGAAATCCCGAAAGAGATGACTGGCAAGGCGCTGTTCATCGTGGAATAATCCTTCCCCATGAGGGGAAAGGCGATTTTTTCAATCACATGGGTCGTGAAGCCGATACGGTTATCAGTCAGACCTCTGCTTTACGCCAGCGCGCTCAGCGCTGGCGTATTGCTGTGCGCTGCGTCCGCCCATGCGGATGACCGGGATCAGCTTAAATCTATTCAGGCCGATATCGCCGCGAAAGAGCGTGCGGTACGCCAGCAACAACAGCAGCGCGCCGCACTGCTTGCGCAACTTAAGCAGCAGGAAGAGGCGATTTCCGCCGCGACGCGTAAATTGCGCGAAACTCAAAACATCCTCACTCAGCTTAACAAGCAAATCGATGAAATGAACGCGTCGATCGCCAAACTTGAACGCCAGCGCATTAGCCAGGAGCGTAATCTTGCGGCGCAGCTCGACGCGGCCTTCCGTCAGGGCGAACATACCGGCATTCAATTGATTTTGAGCGGTGAAGAGAGTCAGCGTGGCCAGCGTTTGCAGGCCTATTTTGGCTATCTGAACCAGGCGCGTCAGGAGACCATTGCGCAGTTGAAACAGACGCGCGAAGAGGTCTCCTCACAAAAAGCCGAGCTGGAAGAGAAGCAGAGCCAGCAGCAGACCTTGCTCTACGAACAGCAGGCGCAGCAGGCGAAGCTGGAGCAGGCGCGCAACGAGCGTAAAAAAACGCTGAGCGGGCTGGAGTCTTCCATTCAGGCTGGTCAGAGTCAGCTCAGCGAAATGCGCGCTAACGAATCTAAATTGCGTAACAGCATTGCCCGTGCGGAAGCGGCTGCCAAAGCGCGTGCCGAAAAAGAGGCGCGCGAGGCGCAGGCTGTACGCAACAAACAGCAGGAAGCGTCCCGTAAAGGCACCACCTATAAACCAACTGAAAGCGAACGTTCATTGATGTCGCGTACCGGTGGCCTGGGCTCCCCGCGCGGTCAGGCTTACTGGCCTGTACGCGGTACAATTCTGCATCGCTATGGCGAACAACTGCAGGGTGAGCTACGTTGGAAAGGGATTGTTATCGGTGCGTCTGAAGGTAGCGAAGTGAAAGCCATTGCCGATGGCCGCGTAATTCTGGCCGACTGGCTGCAGGGTTACGGGCTGGTGGTAGTGGTGGAACACGGTAAAGGCGATATGAGTCTTTACGGCTATAACCAGAGCGCTCTGGTCAGCGTGGGCACCCAGGTGCGCGCCGGCCAACCCATCGCCCTTGTGGGCAGCAGTGGCGGTCAGGGCCGCCCGTCACTCTATTTCGAAATTCGTCGCCAGGGTCAGGCGGTCAATCCACAGCCGTGGTTGGGAAGATAAGTTTTGCTTCAATTTCGTCGTATCGTTCTCTCCGTCGCCAGCGCACTGGCGCTGGTTGCACCCGTTTACGCAGGCAAACTTGCCATCGTCATTGATGACTTCGGTTATCGTCCGCACAATGAAAATCAGGTGCTGGCGATGCCTCCCGCTATCTCCGTAGCAGTATTACCGAACGCGCCCCACGCTCGCGAGATGGCCACCAAAGCGCACAATAGCGGTCACGAGGTCTTGATTCATTTGCCGATGGCACCGCTAAGCAAACAGCCCTTAGAAAAAGATACACTGCGCCCGGAAATGAGCAGCGACGAGGTTGAACGCATCATCCGGGAGGCCTACGGCAAAGTACCGTACGCGGTGGGGCTGAACAACCATATGGGCAGCGCCATGACCTCAAGCCTGTTTGGAATGCAGAAGGTGATGCAGGCGCTGGAGCGCTATAACCTCTATTTCCTCGACAGCATGACCATTGGCAACAGCCAGGCGATGCGTGCGGCACAGGGTACAGGCGTGAAAGTGATTAAGCGCAAAGTGTTCCTGGACGATACGCAAAACGAGGCGGATATCCGCGTGCAGTTTAATCGTGCCGTTCAGCTGGCACGCCGCAATGGTTCTGCCATTGCGATTGGGCATCCCCACCCTTCTACCGTGCGCGTATTGCAGCAGATGCTACCGACGCTGCCCTCTGACATTACGCTGGTGCGCCCAAGCAGCCTGTTAAACGAGCCGCAGGTGGATACTTCCACACCCAATATGACGCCGCCGAAAGGCAATGCACCTGACACCCCGCGAAATCCGTTCCGCGGCGTGAATATCTGTAAACCGAAGGGGGCGCCTGAGCCGGTATATGCAGACCGATTCTTTAGCGTACTGAGCGACAGCATCGCTCACAGCATGCTGGTGAGCTATTTCCAGCATCAGTGGCAGGGATGGGGGCGATCCCCCGGTAGCAAAAACGTTAGCGTAGATTGAGCACTTTGCGGGTAATACGGTGGGGCGACAGCGTTTTGTCGCGCCATTTCCACAGGCGATATGTCCACAGCATCGCCTGCCAGGCCAGTTTCACGCTGCGCACGTTCATAACCATACGTTTATACATCCCGGAAGCATAAATCTCAGCAATCATACGTTGGCGCGTTGAGATATCTTTTTCTTTACGTACGCAGTGGCATACGCGCAATGCTTCATAGGTGATTTGCTGATGAAACTCAGGATAAATCGTAATGCGATTTGCATAGTCACGATTTAATTTCTCAAGTAATCGTGTGATCTTCATATAATGACGCTGGTAATTAAGGTTTTTATCCCCTTGTCTTTTAAGACGACTTACTGACTGGTCATGTAAAAAATATTTATATAAAGATTCTTCGGTATATCTTGCGCGGACAGCGTTAAACATAAATTCAGTGGTCCACACAATGTCCTGATGGTGTAAACCCGGAACAAACATAATTTTGTTTTTGAGAATAACCTCACGCCGATATACACCCATCCAGACAACATGCGTCCAGCGGCGTGATGCCAGTGCCATGCGCAACCAGTCCGGGCCGGTTAATATACCCGTAGAACGCAGACGATCGGTAGGGATGGATTGCCAGGTACTGCCCGTTTCTCGCACGCACCAGTCAGCATTACACTGGGCGACATCAAGATCGTCCTCCAGCGCCATCTTCATCAGCGTTTCGTACATATGTGGATAGACCAGGTCATCCGCATCGACAAAGGCGACGTAGTCGCCTGTAGCGACGGCAAGCCCGCGGTTACGGGCGACAGAGGCCCCGGCGTTACTCTGATGAATCAGCTTAACGTGGGGGTAGTTTTCAGCATAATATTGTGCAATTTCAACGGAGTTATCTGTAGAACCGTCGTTGACAATAATAATTTCCAGAGCAGTCCATGTTTGCCCGATTAATGATTCCATGCAGGCATTAAAGTCCTTTGCCGCATTGTACAACGGAATAATCACACTGAGCCTGATTGAACTATTCATCATCACTTACCAAATACCCTTGAGGTTACGCGGCATTGTACAGCCCTTATATTAAGAAAGTATTAAGGCTGGCAATGTATGCGGCGTCTAAGTGTAAAGTGTATTGACGTTCAGGTTAGGTAATTAAAATTAGCAGCACAACGAGACAATAACTCAATTACGCAATATTTATGACAAATGACATTTATTTACAACATTTCGGACAAGCCTTATAAGAAAAGGCCGAATAATTCGGCCTTTTTTATTATTTGTCCCAGCTGAGGATGACTTTACCGGATTGACCGGAACGCATGGCGTCGAAGCCTTTCTGGAACTCATCGACAGAGAAGTGATGAGTGATAATCGGAGTCAGATCCAGGCCAGACTGGATCAGCGCCGCCATCTTGTACCAGGTTTCGAACATCTCACGGCCATAAATGCCTTTGATGAAAAGCCCTTTGAAGATGACCTTGTTCCAGTCGATAGACATATCCGAAGGCGGAATACCCAGCATCGCGATACGACCGCCGTGGTTCATGGTGTCGAGCATGGTACGGAACGCTGGCGGCGCGCCGGACATTTCCAGACCGACGTCAAAACCTTCGGTCATACCCAGCTCTTCCATGACGTCATTCAGACTTTCTTTCGAAACATCTACCGCGCGGGTCACGCCCATTTTACGTGCCAGCGACAGGCGATACTCATTCACGTCAGTGATAACAACATTACGCGCACCCACGTGCTTCGCAACCGCAGCCGCCATAATCCCAATCGGGCCGGCACCGGAGACCAGCACATCTTCGCCCACCAGGTCGAAAGAGAGGGCGGTATGGACCGCGTTACCGAACGGGTCGAAGATGGAGGCCAGATCGTCAGAGATGTTGTCCGGGATTTTGAAGGCGTTGAACGCCGGGATCACCAGATATTCTGCGAAACAACCCGGACGGTTCACGCCTACACCGACGGTATTACGACACAGGTGCGTACGTCCACCACGGCAGTTACGGCAGTGGCCGCAGGTAATATGACCTTCGCCAGAGACGCGGTCGCCAATTTTGAAGCCTTTGACTTCCTGCCCGATACCGACCACTTCGCCCACATATTCATGACCTACAACCATCGGCACCGGGATGGTCTTCTGTGACCACTGGTCCCAGTTGTAGATATGAACGTCTGTGCCGCAGATGGCGGTTTTACGAATTTTGATCAGCAGATCGTTATGACCGACTTCCGGCTCCGGCACGTCGGTCATCCAAATCCCTTCTTCCGCTTTCAGTTTGGATAACGCTTTCATTACACGTCCTCAGGCAATTACGCCCAGCTGTTTACCGATGCGGGTAAAGGCTTCTACCGCACGTTCAATTTGTTCAGGCGAATGCGCCGCAGACATTTGGGTGCGGATGCGCGCCTGACCTTTTGGCACCACCGGGAAGAAGAACCCGGTAACGTAAATTCCTTCTTTTTGCAGCTCGCGAGCAAAGTTCTGTGCCACCACCGCATCGCCCAGCATCACCGGGATGATCGCGTGGTCAGCACCCGCCAGGGTAAAACCTGCCGCACTCATTTTCTCGCGGAATAGACGAGCGTTGGACCACAGACGGTCGCGCAGTTCGCTGCCCGCTTCTACCATCTCCAGCACTTTGATAGAGGCCGCAACAATCGCCGGGGCCAGCGAGTTGGAGAACAGATACGGGCGAGAACGCTGACGCAGCCACTCCACCACCTCTTTACGCGCAGCGGTATAGCCGCCGGACGCGCCGCCGAGCGCTTTGCCCAGCGTACCGGTGATGATGTCCACGCGGCCCATCACCTCACAGTATTCGTGCGAGCCACGGCCATTCTCACCTACGAAGCCGACGGCGTGAGAGTCATCAACCATTACCAGCGCGTCGTATTTGTCCGCCAGGTCGCATACGCCCTTCAGATTGGCGATCACGCCGTCCATAGAGAATACGCCGTCGGTGGCAATCAGCACATGGCGAGCGCCGGCTTCACGCGCCTCTTTCAGACGGGCTTCCAGCTCAACCATGTCGTTGTTGGCGTAACGGTAACGCTTCGCTTTACACAGGCGCACACCGTCAATAATGGAGGCGTGGTTCAGCGCGTCGGAAATGATTGCATCCTCTGCGCCAAGCAGCGTCTCAAAGAGACCACCGTTAGCATCGAAACAGGAGGAGTACAGAATGGAATCTTCCATCCCGAGGAAGTTCGCCAGCTTTTGCTCAAGCTGCTTATGGCTATCCTGCGTGCCGCAGATGAAGCGCACGGAGGCCATACCGAAACCGTGGGAGTCCATGCCATTTTTGGCTGCGGCAATCAGCTCAGGATGATTCGCGAGACCTAAGTAGTTGTTGGCGCAGAAGTTGATCACATGGCTGCCGTCGGCAACGGTGATATCGGCCTGCTGAGCAGAGGTAATAATACGCTCTTCTTTGAACAACCCTTCCGCACGTGCGGTCTCCAGGTCGCTGTTTAACTGTTTGTAAAAATCCCCACGCATTGCAATTCTCCAGACTCGGCAAATTTTGGCACATATTACCCAAAGCTATACGGGGATACGAGATGACGCATCATCTGTTGTCGTTTTTGCAGCATAAATCACGTGTATCCCTGCGGTGTATCGGTGAATGGCTGAAGGGTCGCCATACTAATGATATGATAGAACCATTAGCATCCGGGATTGTCCCCGGGCTCCACACTTCAAAGGTTACAGTTATGATCATCGTTACCGGCGGCGCAGGTTTCATCGGAAGTAACATCGTTAAAGCCCTTAATGACAAAGGCATCACCGACATCCTGGTGGTGGACAACCTGAAAGACGGCACCAAGTTCGTTAACCTGGTGGATCTGAACATTGCTGACTATATGGATAAAGAAGATTTCCTTATCCAGATTATGGCGGGTGAAGAGTTCGGCGAGATCGAAGCCATCTTCCACGAGGGGGCATGCTCCTCCACCACCGAGTGGGATGGCAAGTACATGATGGACAATAACTATCAGTACTCCAAAGAGATCCTGCACTACTGTCTGGAACGTGAAATCCCGTTCCTGTATGCCTCTTCTGCAGCAACCTACGGCGGCCGTACATCTGACTTTATCGAATCCCGCGAGTATGAGCAGCCGCTGAACGTCTACGGCTACTCCAAATTCCTGTTTGATGAATATGTCCGTCAGGTGCTGCCTGAAGCAAATTCCCAGATTGTTGGCTTCCGTTATTTTAACGTCTACGGGCCGCGTGAAGGGCACAAAGGCAGCATGGCGAGCGTGGCGTTCCACCTTAACACTCAGCTGAATAACGGTGAAAGTCCGAAACTGTTCGAAGGCAGCGACGGCTTCAAGCGCGACTTTGTCTACGTGGGCGATGTGGCAGCGGTGAACCTGTGGTTCTGGGAAAACGGCGTGTCCGGTATCTATAACCTGGGTACAGGCCGCGCAGAGTCCTTCCAGGCGGTCGCTGACGCCACGCTGGCATACCACAAAAAAGGCAGCATTGAATACATCCCGTTCCCGGACAAACTGAAAGGCCGCTACCAGGCGTTCACGCAGGCTGACCTGACAAACCTGCGTAAAGCGGGGTACGACAAGCCGTTCAAGACCGTTGCCGAAGGGGTAACGGAATATATGGCCTGGCTGAACCGCGACGCGTAAGGCAGGCAAGCAATGAGGATACTGGTGATCGGACCGTCATGGGTGGGCGACATGATGATGTCGCAAAGTCTCTATCGCACGCTCAAGGCGCGTTATCCCCAGGCGATTATTGATGTGATGGCACCTGCGTGGTGCCGTCCGCTCTTATCGCGTATGCCAGAAGTGAACGAAGCGATCCCGATGCCGCTCGGCCACGGGGCGCTGGAAATTGGCGAGCGACGTAAGCTCGGCCACAGTCTGCGTGAACGACGCTATGACCGCGCCTATGTGCTGCCCAACTCCTTTAAATCTGCTCTGGTGCCTTTTTTTGCCAGTATTCCTCATCGTACAGGCTGGCGCGGCGAAATGCGCTACGGCCTGCTCAATGACGCGCGCGTGCTGGGTAAAGATGCCTGGCCACTCATGGTCGAGCGCTATGTGGCGCTGGCCTATGATAAAGGCGTGATGCAAACAGCGAAGGACTTACCGCAGCCCCTGCTCTGGCCTCAACTGCAGGTGAATGACGGCGAAAAGTCCCAGGTTTGCAGTACGTTTGGTCTTTCTTCAGAACGTCCAATGATCGGCTTCTGTCCGGGCGCAGAATTCGGCCCGGCAAAGCGCTGGCCGCACTACCACTATGCCGAACTGGCAAAACAGCTTATTGATGAAGGCTTCCAAATTGTGTTGTTTGGCTCAGCCAAAGATCACGAAGCCGGCAATGAAATTCTCGCCACACTCAGCAACGAGCAGCAGGCGTGGTGTCGTAACCTGGCAGGAGAGACTCAGCTTGAGCAGGCGGTCATTTTGATAGCCGCCTGTAAAGCCGTAGTCACTAACGACTCAGGGCTGATGCACGTCGCTGCCGCTCTTAACCGCCCGCTGGTTGCCCTTTATGGCCCCAGCAGCCCGGACTTTACACCACCGTTGTCGCACAAAGCTCGCGTGATCCGCCTGATTACGGGCTATCACAAAGTACGTAAAGGCGATGCGGCTGAGGGTTACCATCAAAGCCTCATCGACATTACTCCACAGCGCGTGCTTGAAGAACTCAACAGCCTGTTACTGCAAGAGGAAAGCTGACAGATGCGGGTTCTGATCGTCAAAACATCCTCAATGGGCGATGTATTACATACGCTACCTGCGCTGACTGACGCACAGCAGGCAATACCGGGTATTCGATTTGACTGGGTGGTTGAGGAAGGTTTCGCTCAAATCCCCTCCTGGCATGCAGCGGTCGATCGCGTTATCCCGGTAGCCATTCGTCGCTGGCGTAAAGCATGGTTTTCAGCGCCGGTAAAAGCAGAGCGTAAAGCGTTTCGTGAGGCTGTACAGGCTGAAAAATACGATGCGATTATCGACGCGCAGGGTCTGGTTAAAAGCGCTGCGCTGGTCACCCGCCTCGCGCGCGGGATTAAGCACGGCATGGACTGGCAGTCCGCCCGCGAACCCCTGGCTTCGCTTTTCTATAACCAACGCCACTCAGTCCCAAAGCAGCAACATGCAGTGGAACGTACTCGTGAACTTTTTGCGCTCAGTCTGGGCTACAGCAAACCACGAGCACAGGGCGACTATGCGATAGCGCAGCATTTTTTGAATCATCTTAATGCAGATGCAGGCCAGTATGCGGTATTTTTACACGCTACGACCCGTGATGATAAACACTGGCCGGAAGCAAACTGGAGAGAGTTGATCGGATTACTGGCAGCGTCAGGGATTCGAATCAAACTGCCGTGGGGCGCGCCGCATGAAGAGGCGCGAGCCAAAAGGCTGGCAGACGGGTTTGAATACGTGGAAGTGTTGCCACGAATGAGTCTTGAAGAGGTGGCGAGGGTACTGGCTGGCGCGAAATTTGTTGTGTCGGTGGATACAGGTCTGAGCCATCTTACCGCGGCGCTGGATCGCCCAAATATCACTTTATATGGCCCAACGGATCCTGGGTTGATTGGGGGTTATGGGATGAACCAGTTGGAGTGCCGTTCTGCAAATAAAATGCTTGCGAACTTACCCGCTTCTATTGTGTTTGACCAATTAACGTCTAAATTTTAACTCTCGTGAGCAAACGTCGGAGAAAAAATGGCCTTAGCATTACTTTTCAATAATGAGAATAAAAACTGGAAGCAATACTGGAACAGAGCATTGGTTTTTTTGTTCATTGCGACTTACTTTTTAGATGGTATTACTCGCTATAAGCATCTTATTGTCATTTTGATGACAATTTCTACAATAGTCTATTTGTACAAACAACCCAGTCATTATGCAACGTTATTTAAGACTTTCATTTTTGGTAGCGTAGTATTATTAACAGTTTTGGCGTTTTTTTCGTTGTTTCACACACCAGATCTTAAAGCAAGCTTCAAAGCCATCAATAACTCTGTTGTTGAAAACCTTCTATTAAGCTCTATAACAATTTCGGTTTTATTAAAAAATGAAAGTAGAGAAATAATATCTAAAATAATATTATTTTCATTTTTAACCGCATTGTGCTTACGCTCACTTACCGAACTGGTTCTATATTTACAAGATTACCAGCAAGGTATTATGCCTTTTACGACATTTAAGCATCGTACGATTTCTGACTCAATGGTATTTTTGTTTCCAGCGCTGCTGAACCTATGGCTATTCAAAACGACAAAAGCACGTATTGCATTTTTGGCATTAAGTGTCATTTATCTTTTCTTAATGTTAGGTACGCTCTCGCGAGGCGCGTGGTTGGCTGTGCTTATCGTTGGCGTTGTGTGGACGCTAATGTATAAACAGTGGAAGTTATTGGTTTTGGGCGGAATCATTGCGGTGCTCGCATTAACGGCCATATTTTCACATAAAGACATAACTGCAAGGTTAGTTTTTAAGTTGCAGCAAACCGACAGTTCATACCGTTATGAAAATGGAACGCAGGGCAGCGCTCTGGATTTAATTAAAGAAAACCCTGTGGTAGGCTACGGTTTCGGAAATAAAGCTTATGACTATGTTTATAATAACAGAGTTGTAGACTATCCTGGCTGGAAGTTTAAAAAATCGATTGGCCCTCATAACCTTGCCTTATTTGTGTGGTTCGGAATGGGCATTGCAGGACTTCTTTCTCTAATTCTTTTATATGCGGGTATTTTAAGAGAGTGTATAAAACATGCCTTTAAGGAGGATCATTATTCTCCTCTAAATGCTTATATGATTATTTTACTATCTTTCATTGGATACTTTATAATTCGCGGTAACGTTGAGCAGATCGAGTTAGATCTATTGGGGATTTTTGTCGGATTTCTGTTAGCAATGAAGGGAAAAAAGCTTGATGTTATAAAGGCTACTTAAGGCAGTATTATCGATCAGTTAAGGATCAGTTGATGAATCCTATGGCTGTGTAAGAATCCGGAAATGTTCACTCGTTTCCGGTTTTTTTATGCACATTTAAAAGGCTCTGGATCTGGTATCCCGTTACGGCTCATCGCTTAAATAGCTAGTTTATTGAAGTTATCTGGATCCGAAGCTTTTCTCCCGTTGCCTTGCCGAGGCTGGCACTGTCACCCTGTACAAACGTCGCCTGCTATCTTTGATGCGCAAAGGAAAGTCAGCCACCTGCTGACGTCGATGGCAGATGCGATGCGTTACCCCGCCGCAGAAATGACAGACCTGCACAGCCATAGCTGGGAAATCGAACTGGGATACAGGTAGATAAAGCAGACGATACAGCTGAATAGGCTGACGCTGAAGACCAGGAAGCATGGTGGCAGCCGGTCAGGTTACCGACAAGAAGAGAAGGAACTTTTCTGAGGGTGCCCGGGAGAAGATCTGGAAATACACTACAGCCCCGAAAAAAGGGCCAGCCAGTTGCTTAACTGACTGGTATTATTTTTTATTAACGTGTTCTTTAATCAAACCATTGGCGTATGACATCTTCAAAAACTTGTGTTACTCCTAACCAACTGTAGTGCTCATAAACAAATTTTTTTCCATTCAATGCAATATTCGTCAATTGCTTATCCTTAAGGGTATTAACGATATCCTCTGCGATAGAATCAATGGTCATCGGTTCTCTAAGATGAAAACCTGTCTGTTTATGTTTCACAAATTCAGTCATACCTCCACGCGTACTTACCAAAACGGGTTTTCCCGCACCCATAGCTTCTATTGCTACCATGCAAAAAGCTTCTTGAACTTGTGATGGAATTACAACCAAATCTCCAACGGCATAGTAATTATTCATTTTCTCGGGAGACATACTGCCAAGCAATAAACACTTTCCATTTAGTCGCTCGGATATATTTCTCACTTCACGCTGGTATGCACCTTTATCACTTTTACTCACTTCTAAGTGATCGCCAACCACGACGAGTTTTAAATTCTCGTGAGATTCGGATATTTTCTCGAATGCTTGAAGTAATTGCAAAATCCCCTTATCAGGAACAATACGCCCTGCATAGAATATGACCGTATCATTTGCAGAAAGACCCAGATCGACTTTGGATTTTTCTTCATAACTTGCCTGATACGCTTCAAGATCAATCCCGTTTGGTACGATTGCTATATTCGCCTGTGGCAATTTTGCTTGATAGAAATCTTTAAGGAAGATACTTGGTACAATCATTTTGACATCAGCGTCAAGACCTTTGACTTCCAACGCGTTGTGCATGTGTAAAACAATTTTAGTTTGTGGCGCGCGCTCCCTGATCTGTCGATAAAGCTTCATACTGTTATGTACGACAATGACGCTGTTATCGGTAATCGGAAAATCGTTTGCTATGTTAAGAATACGTTGCGAATAGGGTAAAGGATCGAGACGCGTCCATTTCTGAAAAATGCGTTTGTAAACCCGACTAAAACCGATGCGATGTATACTGCAGTTATCGTTCACCTGCGTATAATCAGAATATCCTTCGTTTTTAATACACACAATACGATTAGGAATGGTGGTTCGTTGAGCAACCTGATACATCCATGTCTCTACTGCTGCGGCGCCCCGAGGAGGAATAGAGAATATCGGCGTAACCGTAAAGATGATTTTATCAACCATTCTAATTTAGCTCTTCATCAAATTATATTTAATTGCTGTGTATAAACCGGAAAAGTACTTATTTTGATATAATAAATGTTTGTATTTCTCACGGCACTCGTGTTTTCTTACGGCTGGCTGCAAGGGCTTTACTTTCCATGGCGAAAGCGCATAAACATCACGGAAAAAACGGGCTGACGGATAGTTTGCCCAGTCATGCCAGGGCTTCGTCACGCCCGTATAGTGTATAAACACTGTTTTATCTGTGATAAATGAAAGGTAATACTCTTTATTCTTTTCTTCAAACTCAGATTTAAGAGAATAAATTGTATTATATTCCCGCGGAAGAAGTTCAGCATGGTGGAGGAACATAATATTTAAAATATCCTGGTCTGGATACTTTATATTCTCTGTCACTTGAGGATCAGAAAGCAAATCAAAAAACTTTTCCGTCAGATGCGAATTCAACCACTGCTTCAGATTAATATACATCACACCAGAGTTAAAATAATGACCTTCGAACTCTGGATTTTTCAGTCGCTCGGCACTCTTCTTCTGCATAGAATCGACATCAACAACTACCGCACCGTACTGATCGTTAAACTCCAGAGCAATCAACTCTTCTAGTGAGCCTTTACAGGTGATGTCAGCATCAAGATACAACAGTTTATCCAGCCGTTCAGAGAAGTAATCGAACGATAGCAGTCTATAATAAATCGACACGGGCCAGATATTCGTTTTGGGTAGTGTCGATAAAGGTGCTGCATCAATATGATAGAGCTTAATAACTGTTCTGTACTGTTCAGCAAGCTCAGTAAGCAGATGAACAAACTCAGGATCTAAGACATCCGAAATAATATGAAAGGTAAACGGCGTGTCATGCTGCTTGTTATTCTCCAGGATCGATGCGATGGATATTGCTGCACCGATCTGATAGTTTTTATCGATACCCCATGAAATATTAAAAGTATCGCGGTCGTCGCATTTTTCAATGCGTTTATCCAGCACAATTATGTCTTTAAACCGGGTTAATTGTTTAAAATCCAAGTTATTTACCTTTCAGGCGTATTATCTACACGTACTGTTACTTACTAAGTCTTCAGAAATAACTAGCGTTTCTTCAGACCCAGCTTAACCTTTATTTCTCTAATAATATTTTTAACTTTCTTTTTAAAGAGGAGCGAGTTATATCCAGAATCATGCAGTGTATTTTTGATTCCGTAATGACGCTCAAGATCAAGCCTGTCTTTCGCTTTCAATAATGGGCTCGTTTTTTTACCAGAAAGATCTATCAAGCGTAATCCCTGCTCCGACACAATGAAATTAGCCTTATGTGGATCGCCTGACACCATACCATGATCATGTAACTCTTTTATTGAATCTGAAATCTCTTTCTTAATATGTTCAGGGACGTCAACATATTGTTCTAAACCTGTACCTTCAATGTATTCAATTAACATTATAAAGTAATGGGAGAAATTCAATGTCTTTTTCTCAGCCAATAGATAGTAATCATTAATCGAGGATACACCCTCGCTTCTGACTCTATTAGTCTGATAAATTAAGTTTTCGTAGTAATCTCTCTTTACGCACGATTTCAGGAATCGCTCTACTTTTTTATGTTTCGGCGCAAAGACTTTTAGTACTATCGGCCCGCGTTCGGTTTCGATCAGTATGACTTTAGTATCTTCAATTGAACGGAATACTTTTGTCACTTTAAGATTAAAACGAAGAAAATCTTTCAAAATATTTTCATAAAAGGGATCGTTATCTTTTACGAAAACCACTAAATTATCTATTGTCTTTTTTTGAATCATAATGAAACCGTTATTTTTAAATTTTTAGTAAGTATTTATCATTACTTAATAAGTTTACTTTTATAATAATTAATGTAACTCAAAATACCTTGCAAGGTCTTTCCTTGCCTGAATTTATGCTTGGCACAATATCTATACTGATTACTATTTACTGGTTTTAAAAGCTCAACGTTTTGCCATGGAGAATGCTTCTTAGCATCAAGGAAACTTTGCGATACCGGATAATTTACCCATTCATGCCAGGGTTTTGTAGGACCAACATAGTGAATAAATACTGTTTTATCATTCACAGGATTCACAACATCATCTTTCAGTTCATAATTGATACTAAAACGTGTGTTGTACTTCCCGTCGATAAAATTCACTTTACCTGCCAGTAAAATGTTCAGTACGTCCTGATCCAAATGCGTGATTTTCTCTACCCACTCAGGTATACGCAGCATTTCAATCGCTCGGGTAGAAATGTCATTTTTTTGCCATTCATTAATGTTGATCAGCAAAAATCCGGCATTAAAATACCCTGAAGCCAGGGCTGGGGTAGTAAGGGTATTCGCGCGATTGGTCCACCATTCGCTATCCCTTTCTGTTACCACCGCTGCAACTTCATTTTCCGCAAACGTATATTCGGCTAGTTCTTGAATAGTGCCCTTACAGGCGATGTCTGCATCAAGATACAATAACTTATCGATTTTATGATAAAAATAATCCGCTATAATAAAACGGAAATAAGTTGCATAGGACCAATTTTTGGTAAACGGAAGCGTCTTAAGTTTATCGCAATTAATCAGATAAACTTTAACAGAAGTGTGGTATTGCGCAGCCAACTCGGAAAAACGTACTTTATCTTCGTCGCTAAAATAATCGGTAAATACATGGAATTCAAAATTTAGCGATTTATTATTCAGCAATATTGATGCTATCGCAACACCACAGCCAAAGAGGAAGTTTTTATCGATGCCGAATGCAATATTAAGGCTATCGTTCGATTTAATTTCTCGATAGTCATAATCAAATACTGAAAGGATGACATCTTTGTCACTAAACTGAGACATGTTAATTCTTGTCCGCTAAATATAAAGAGAAAGGATAGCCCCGGGCGGGTTACAACGACTTGCGAATCGTTCTTTCGCGAATTTTACTGGCTTTTTCTTCTGCCTGCGTTAGTAGATCGCTCTCCTGGCGAAGAATGTCTTTTAATGGCAACTCAAAATAAATCTTCATAAATCGCCAGATATCCCGCTGCGTCAATCCAATATTCATTGACGAAAAATAGAGCCCAATAAGGTCCTTATCGCGCCAGCGGCGTGGGACTTGTTCACGAATTTGCGCACGATGGAGGTCAATCATTGAGATCTTTAAATCCGCTTCGTCGCCACTGAACGGCAGATGCAGAAGAAAGTGACAAATATAACAATCGCGGTGATTGATCCCTCCCGCGTGCATTTTACGAACCATGGTCGCAACACGATCGATAAGCATACGTTTCACGCGCACGTCCGGAGGATTGGTTGCCCAATCCGCACAGTAATCTTCCAGGCTTATCGTCGGGGTTAAATCTTCCGTTATGATGAAAGACGTACGCGTGAGTGGATTGAGGCCTTTCTCACCAAAGCCGACACCATACATGGTATCTACGCCCAGCTTGCTCAGCCGATGAATGGCGTGCCACTCTCTGTCGGCACCTAAAACCGGCATACGCAGCGAGAGCAGATTTTTCACGATCTCTTTCACGGACGTCCCGCGGTGCCATTTCAGAAAATAACTTTTACCAGCCAGCTCGAAGCGCAAGGTACGGCGAGTTTCCAGCTCCCGGAAGACCTCACCCTGCAGATTTTTGACCTCTTCGAAAGCATCTTTACCGCGCCATAATGTGGCTAACGGCTCTTTCAGCTCAACCATCTAAACCACCTGTTATGATATCCGCCGCTTTCTCCGGCAGGCTGTATAAATCCTGGGTATCCGCATAATGGCGCGCATTTTCCGCCCAGGCAGCGCGCAGTGACGGTTGTGTCAGCGCTTTGCGTAACGCTTCATTCAACGCTTCTTGCCGGAAAGGCTCTGCAATGGCGACGCCGCAATTAGCATCCTCAATATAGTGTGCATAGCCGCAAACTGCCGTTGTCAGTACGGGCAAGCCTGCGGTAATCGCCTCCAGCAATACGATACCGGCGGCTTCCTGATAGGCAGGATGCAGCAGTAAATCTGCCGCTGCCATCAGCTCTGCAACATCGTTACGTCCGGAGAAGAAATGAACATTACTGCGAACGCCGAGTTTTTCCGCCAGCGCCTCAAATTTCCGCGGCTTGTCCTGGCCAACGACAAAAAGCTGGGTATTCTGACGCTGCGCCTGAGGTAGCGACGCCAGCGCCTCGATAGAACGGTCTACGCCCTTACGGCTAAAGTCAGAGCCGACCTGCAGTATTAAGTGCTGCTGCTCGTTAATGCCATTTTTTTGACGATAGATTTCGCGACTGTTTGGAATCTGTTGGCTGTACTTCCGGTCGGGGTAAATACCGGGCGGAAGGATGTGAAAACGCTCAGCTTCAGTCTGATAATGTTTCTGAAAATCAGCGATCTGCTTATCCGTCAACATCAGTAATTGCGTTGGCTTGCCGTTCTCGAAGGTCGCACGTTCAAAGGCCGCATAGTGCCGATAGCGCGAAGTCAGACGATAGAAAAATCCCTTCTCCTGCGCCACTTTCTCGGCGTAACAGACATCGGCTGCATAATAGACATCGAGGCCAGGCATCTTATTAAAGCCAACGACCCGATCCACCGGATGGTCACGAAGATGTGCCTGTACCCAGGCATGATATTCCGCGTTACGTCCATGATTGGTGCGGGATTTTACCGGGACGCGTATCAACTCAAATACGTCCGGGCACTCACCTTCCCAGGACTGGGTGTACACGCGAACATGATGCCCACGAGCCGCAACGGTCTGAGCAATGCGCATAAAATCACGCTGCAGACCGCCGAACGGGAAATATTTATATAAACAGAAAGCAACGATCATAGTGCGTCACCTTCCAATGTCGTCACATGACTTACAGGCAACATTTTCTTTACCGCCGCAATAACATCACTGGCAGGAATGACGGATAGATACATCTCATTGCGATCGCGTTGCTCGCGCGGCGGCATTGGTCGGTAATCACCGGCCCAAAACTGAATCATATTCGTAGACCAGGGGCGCCAGAAATTATGGTCTGTCGCACCAAATAAGCACACCATAGGTGTGTTAACCGCCGCCGCGATATGTCCGGGCGCGGAATCCACGCCAATAAACAGTTCCGCATGATCAATCAGCGCCCCCAACTCAGGGAAAGTCACTTTACCGGCAAGCGCCGTTACGGGAGGCGTTTTACAGCCTTCGGCAATCGCCTTTATACAGGCCAGATCATCACTACCAGGCCCGGAGGTCAGTACGACCTGATAGCCTTCTGCATGCAGGGCATCGATGACCTCGGAAAACTTCTCGTTGTTCCAGCATTTAAATACCTGACGTGCCGTAGGCTGGATGACAACATAATGTTCGCCGACTCCGGCTTTATCCAGTTCGCTACGCACGCGTTCCCAGCATGACGGGTTATAACTCATCGTGGTACGGCTGACGAACGAGGTCAGGTTCAGGGGAGCCAGTACTGAGAGGTTACTTTCAACCACATTCTCGCCTACTAAAGGGGCAAGATGAGTAAAGCTATTGCGCCAGAATGATGACTGGCGATGGCTGTAATCTTGTGAAATCCGAACGGGTACGTTGAGAAGCCTGACTAATAGCGCAACCATCCACTGATCTGTCAGGTTAACAATCAGGTCATATCGATTAGCGCGGAGGGTTTTAATTAAATTTGCGAAATTCGCTATTTTCTCCGCCGCGTTGGCCTTCTTATTTTTAATGCCATACAGCGCATTAATTTCAGGATTCTCAGACAATATCGGCATCGTATCCTGATAAAGAAGCACATCAATCTTTGCGTCAGGATAATTCTGTTTTAGCGTACTGATGACAGGAGTTGTTAATAACATATCTCCATGGAAACGCATCTTTATAACCAGAATTTTTCGAAATGACTTTTCCACAAGCGGCTCTTTTGTTGTGATTGTCCGGTAAAGGCAGGCAGAAAAAAGCACGCTACCGCCCCAGGCTCAACAGCTACCTGAATACTGATACCGCACTCACTTTTGTGCGCTAGTGTAACACTTCTTTCGCTTCAATCCGATACGAATAAAATTTAATCAGAGCATTCATTTTATGCAGTTAAATCAGCATGATAAGCATGATAATTTGCGGTAAAAGCGGCTTGTTCACGTTGGTTCCGGGTGCCCCTGGCGGTAAAATTCAACAAATCGCATAAAAATACAAAAATCATAGGCATCGCAAGTGGCGGGGTACAGGCGTCTAAATAGACCAAAAACAGGAAAAGTAATGGCAAAGGCGCAGCTAAATACATAGAATCCCCAGCACATCCATAACCCAGCGATTTACTATGCTCGAATTGCTTTACACCGCCCTTCTATACCTCATTCAGCCACTGATCTGGATACGGCTATGGGTGCGTGGACGTAAAGCACCGGCTTATCGTAAACGTTGGGCGGAACGCTACGGGTTCTACCGTCGTCCACTCAAGCCAGGCGGCATCATGCTGCATTCGGTCTCCGTGGGCGAAACGCTGGCCGCAATCCCACTCGTTCGTGCTTTACGCCACCGTTACCCCGATCTGCCGATCACCGTAACTACCATGACTCCAACAGGGTCAGAGCGCGTGCAGTCAGCTTTTGGTAGCGATGTTCAGCATGTTTACCTGCCTTACGATCTACCTGATGCCGTTGGCCGTTTCCTGAATAAAGTTGACCCGAAGCTGGTGTTAATCATGGAGACGGAGCTGTGGCCAAACCTAATTGCGGCCCTGCATAAACGCAAAATTCCCCTGGTGATTGCCAACGCGCGTCTCTCTGCTCGTTCGGCGGCGGGGTATGCAAAGCTGGGCAAATTTGTACGCCGGCTGCTACGTCGTATTACCCTGATTGCCGCACAAAATGAAGAAGACGGTGAACGCTTTGTGACATTAGGTGCAAAGAACAATCAGGTTACCGTCACCGGCAGCCTTAAGTTCGATATTTCCGTCACGCCGCAGCTTGCAGCGAAAGCCGTCACGCTGCGTCGTCAATGGGCGCCGCACCGTCCAGTGTGGATTGCTACCAGCACGCACGATGGCGAAGAGAGCGCGGTGATCGCAGCCCATCAGGCATTGTTAGAACAGTTTCCTAATCTGCTGCTGATTCTGGTGCCACGTCATCCCGAGCGATTCCCGGATGCCGTTAACCTTGTGCGTGGCGCGGGTCTAAGCTATATCACACGTTCATCTGGCGAAGTACCTTCTGCCAGCACGCAGGTTGTGGTCGGCGACACGATGGGCGAGCTGATGCTGCTTTACGGCATTGCCGATCTCGCTTTCGTGGGCGGTTCGCTGGTTGAACGTGGTGGGCATAACCCCCTGGAAGCGGCAGCGCATGCTATTCCCGTCTTGATGGGGCCACATACTTTTAATTTTAAAGATATTTGTGCCCGTCTCGATAGTGCAGGCGGTCTGATTACCGTGACCGATGCTGCGACGCTGGCGAAAGAGGTCTCCTCTTTGCTAACCGATGCCGATTATCGCAATTTTTACGGCCGCCATGCCGTTGAAGTGCTGTATCAAAACCAGGGCGCTCTGCAACGCCTACTCCAGTTACTGGAACCGTATCTGCCACCTAAAACGCATTGAGGGCTGTTATGCTTAAACGGGCGATTTATCCGGGCACTTTCGATCCCATTACCAATGGTCACATTGATATTGTCACGCGCGCAGCAAGCATGTTTGATCAGGTTATCCTGGCCATCGCTGCCAGTCCCAGCAAGAAGCCGCTGTTCGACCTGGATGAACGTGTCGCCCTTGCAGAAAGCGCTACGGCTTACCTGCCCAATGTCAAAGTGGTCGGTTTTAGCGATTTAATGGCGAATTTTGCCCGCACACAGCAGGCCAACATCCTGATACGTGGCCTGCGTGCCGTTGCTGATTTTGAGTATGAAATGCAGCTGGCGCACATGAACCGCCATCTGATGCCCGAGCTGGAAAGTGTCTTTCTGATGCCGTCAAAAGAGTGGTCATTTATCTCTTCATCGCTGGTGAAAGAAGTGGCGCGTCATGCCGGGGATGTCACTCACTTCCTGCCAGAAAATGTCCATCAGGCGCTGTTAGCCAGGCTGAAATAAACGCCTGGCTTGCCATGTCATTTCTGGCACTGGCGGCAATAAAATGTTGCTCGCTGGGCATGTTTTGTCGCCACTATGGGCGAGCCGCATACCCGACAAGCCTCCCCTTTGCGGCCATAAACCTGCAGCTCTTGCGCAAAGTAGCCTGGCTTACCGTCGCTTTGCAGAAAATCCTTCAACGTCGTGCCGCCCTGCTCAATCGAGCGCTGTAAAACGGCTTTAATCACTTTTACCAGCAACGCGCACTCATCAGCAGAGAGTGACGAGGCCAGGCGATCCGGATGGATCCCGGCAGCAAACAGCGATTCACTGGCATAAATGTTACCGACACCCACGACCAGCTTGTTATCCATCAGCCAGGGCTTGATAGGGGTTTTCTTCTTCTCGCACTTAGCCTTCAGGTAATCCGCATCAAAATCTTCGCTCAGCGGCTCAGGGCCGAGATGAGCCAGTACATTGTGCCCTTCCAGCTCTTTCGTCCACAGCCAGGCACCAAAGCGACGCGGATCGGTATAGCGCAGCACTTTACCGTTGCTCATGACCAGATCAACATGGTCATGCTTCTCTGGTGGCAGCTCATGAGGCAAGATGCGCAGGCTCCCGGACATGCCGAGGTGGATGATAATCCAGCCATCAGGCAACTCCAGAAGCAGATATTTCGCGCGACGTTGCACACTGAGCACGGGTTTGTCGCTCAACGCATGAATCTCATCGGAGACAGGCCAGCGCAGGCGACCGTTGCGCACAATCGCATGAAGAATGGTTTCGCCGACCAGATGAGGCTCAATACCGCGGCGGCTGGTCTCTACCTCGGGTAATTCAGGCATGTTTCCTCCGTTGGGCTACGCAGAATGCAAAAAACCCCGCCGAAGCGGGGTTTTTCTACAAGGAGTCTAAAATTATTTAATTTTAGCTTCTTTGTACAGTACGTGCTGGCGTACAACTGGATCGAATTTTTTCAGTTCCAGTTTTTCCGGCTTAGTACGTTTGTTCTTCGTGGTGGTGTAGAAGTGACCTGTACCAGCAGAAGAAACCAGCTTGATTTTCTCGCGAATACCTTTAGCCATGATTTATTTCCTCTTTAAGTACTTAGTACTTTTCGCCACGGGCACGCAGTTCGGACAGAACTGTATCGATGCCTTTCTTATCAATAACACGCATACCTTTAGCAGATACACGCAGGGTGACAAAACGCTTCTCGCTCTCAACCCAGAAACGGTGAGAGTGCAGGTTCGGCAGGAAACGGCGTTTAGTCGCGTTCAGTGCGTGGGAACGGTTGTTACCGGTCACCGGACGCTTGCCAGTAACTTGGCAGACTCGGGACATGTCTATTCTCCAAAAATCAAATTAGCTCGAGCTTCGTATGGGGTATCGGCGCCTCGTCAGGCTTTACAGCCCGGTCATCGCAGTTCTAAGTGAACTCTCGATTGCCAGGCCCAAATGCCAAACCCGAGATTCTCAAAGGTGGCGTAGTATACGCTGACTCGGCGGTGTGCTCAAGTCCCGAACAGACAAAGATCCCTATGGATCGCGTGAAATGGCCTAAATCCAACCATGTTCTGCAAAAGAAACGTACTCTCCGCGGCCAATGATCAGATGGTCAACGACTCTAATGTCCATGAATTGACAACATTTTATGATACGTTGGGTCACTTCTTTGTCGGCGTTGCTCGGCTCTGCGCGCCCCGAGGGGTGATTATGCGCGAGGATCACGGCGGCTGCATTTACTTTTACTGCCTCCCGCACGATTTCACGCGGATGCACCTCAACAGAATTCAGCGTTCCTGAAAACAGACGGCAATGATGAATGACTCGATGCTGATTATCCAGAAAGATCACCATAAAGATCTCACGTTCTTCTTCACTTAGCTGGCTTTGTAAAAAGGCGAGGGCCTGGTCAGGGCTTAGCAGCGAGTCATCCTCGTGCATCTGTGACACGTAATAACGACGGGCCAGCTCAGCAATTCCTTTTAACTGCGCGTATTTCGCGATGCCGATACCTTCGACGCGCTCAAAATCAACCAGCTCGGCCGACAGCAAGCTATACAATGAGCCAAAGTGTTCGAGCATTTCGCTGGCAAGCGTAAAGACGTTTTTACCGCGCGTACCGGTGCGCAAAAACAGCGCCAGTAACTCGGTATCTGTTAAGGTGGCAACGCCATCTTTCAGCAGCTTTTCCCGGGGCAGCATCGGGCAGGTTATTTCCATATGCTTATCTCCTTACTATTGCAAAAGCATGCTGCCACAGGCCCGGACAGCACTCGACCTGAAATTTGCCGTCTTGCGTAGCGCCTCGCAAAGTGATTCAAGGGACAACAACACGATGCTTTTCGGATTGTGATAAAATGCCCCACTCTCTGGTGAACCCAACAGGAAAGAATCATGAAGAGCCTGGCCGGTAAAAAAATCGTTCTTGGCGTGAGCGGCGGTATTGCTGCCTATAAAGCGCCAGAGCTGGTGCGCCGTTTGCGCGAGCGCGGAGCGGAAGTACGGGTGGCGATCACCGAAGGCGGTAAAGCCTTTATCACGCCCATGAGCTTACAGGCCGTCTCCGGTTTTCCGGTTTCCGATAGTCTTCTCGACCCGGCAGCAGAAGCCGCCATGGGCCATATTGAGCTGGGGAAATGGGCAGACCTCGTGATTCTTGCCCCGGCGACAGCAGATTTAATCGCCCGCGTTGCAGCGGGCATGGCTAACGACCTTGTGTCGACAATTTGCCTGGCTACACCGGCCCCCGTAGCAGTGGTGCCGGCCATGAACCAGCAGATGTATCGCAATGCCGCAACCCAACATAACCTTGCGACGCTTGCGTCGCGCGGTCTGCTTATCTGGGGTCCGGACAGCGGCAGCCAGGCTTGTGGCGATATCGGTCCAGGGCGCATGCTCGACCCGCTTGCGATTGTCGATCTTGCCGCTGACCATTTTTCGCCTGTAAACGATCTGCAACATCTCAACATCATGATCACCGCGGGCCCGACACGTGAGTCCCTGGATCCGGTGCGTTACATCACGAACAAGAGCTCCGGTAAGATGGGGTTTGCTATCGCTGCCGCCGCTGCAGAGCGCGGGGCAAAAGTGACGCTGGTCAGCGGACCGGTCTCACTACCCACGCCGCCGCAGGTCCACCGTATTGATGTGACCACCGCGCTGGAGATGGATGCGGCTGTTCAGTCAGACGTCCAGCAGCAGCATATTTTTATCGGCTGCGCCGCCGTCGCGGATTACCGCGCAGCTGACATTGCCGAGCAGAAAATCAAAAAGCAAGGCGATGAAATTACAATAAAAATGGTCAAAAACCCCGATATCGTTGCGAATGTGGGGGCATTAAAGATCAATCGACCTTTTGTTGTTGGATTTGCTGCTGAAACAAATAATGTGGAAGAATACGCCCGGCAAAAACGTACCCGCAAACATCTCGATTTGATTTGTGCGAATGACGTATCGCTGGCTACACAAGGATTTAACAGCGACAGCAACGCGCTGCACTTATTCTGGCAGGATGGAGAAAAACGCTTACCGCTTGAGCGAAAAGCGCTCCTGGGCCAACAATTACTGGACGAGATCGTTACCCGTTATGATGAAAAAAATCGACGTTAAGATTCTGGACCCGCGTGTTGGACAGCAATTTCCGCTGCCAACCTATGCCACCTCCGGCTCTGCCGGTCTTGACCTGCGTGCCTGTCTCGACAACGCCGTAGAACTGGCTCCGGGCGCCACCACCCTGTTACCGACTGGCCTGGCAATTCACATTGCCGATCCTTCTCTGGCAGCGGTTATTCTGCCGCGTTCTGGCCTTGGCCATAAACACGGTATCGTCCTGGGCAACCTGGTCGGGCTGATTGACTCCGATTACCAGGGCCAGTTGATGGTTTCTGTCTGGAACCGTGGTCAGGACAGCTTTACCATTGAACCGGGCGAGCGTATCGCGCAGATGGTGTTTGTACCCGTAGTACAGGCAGAATTTAACCTGGTGGAAGACTTTGATGCCACCGACCGTGGCGAAGGCGGCTTCGGCCATTCCGGGCGCAAATAAACGCCCGAACACTCCGTATTTCACAGCGCCATAATGTCATAACAAACCGCAAACGCCAGTTTGCGGTCGCTGTGTGGATGCGAGCCTGACAAGTGCTTATTTTCAGGGGTATTTTGTAACATGGCAGAAAAACAAACTGCGAAAAGGAATCGTCGCGAAGAAATACTTCAATCTCTGGCTCTGATGCTTGAATCCAGCGACGGCAGTCAACGCATCACCACCGCTAAGCTGGCCGCCTCTGTCGGCGTGTCGGAAGCGGCGTTGTATCGTCATTTCCCCAGCAAGACACGCATGTTCGACAGTCTGATCGAGTTTATCGAAGACAGTCTGATTACGCGTATCAACCTGATTCTGAAAGATGAGAAAGACACCTCTGCGCGCCTGCGCCTGATTGTCCTATTGATTCTGGGATTCGGTGAACGTAACCCCGGGCTAACCCGTATCCTGACCGGACACGCGCTGATGTTCGAACAAGATCGACTGCAGGGGCGGATTAACCAGCTTTTTGAGCGTATCGAAGCGCAATTGCGTCAAGTGCTACGCGAAAAGAGAATGCGTGAAGGTGAAGGTTACACCATCGATGAAACGCTGCTGGCAAGCCAGGTGCTGGCTTTCTGTGAAGGCATGCTCTCCCGTTTCGTGCGCAGCGAGTTCAAATATCGCCCAACCGACGATTTCGACGCCCGCTGGCCGCTCGTCGCCGCGCAATTGCAATAACATCCGTTTCACTCTGCAAAAAGTATAAGCCCGGTAAGCATCGCGCCACCGGGCTATTTATTACACGCCGTATGCTTCCCTGTACGCACGCACCGCCGCCAGGTGATCTGCCATTTCCGGTTTCTCTTCCAGATAGCTAATCAGATCTTTCAGGGTCACGATAGAGATCACTTTGCAGCCGTAATCACGCTCCACTTCCTGAATGGCAGAAATCTCGCCGCGACCACGCTCCTGGCGATCCAGCGAAATGAGCACGCCTGCCAGCTCCGCGTTATTTGCCTGGATAATCTCCATCGATTCACGAATCGCAGTTCCCGCCGTAATCACATCGTCCACCAGCATGACACGTCCCTGCAGTTCGCTACCGACCAGGTTGCCGCCCTCGCCGTGTGTTTTGGCCTCTTTACGGTTGAAGCAGTATGGAACATCGCGTTCATGGTGTTCAGCCAGCGCCACCGCCGTGGTGGTCGCAATCGGAATGCCTTTGTAAGCAGGGCCGAACAGCAGATCGAAGTCAATGCCGGAATCCATCAGCGCTTCGGCATAAAAACGGCCTAACAGTGCCAGATCGCGCCCGGTATTAAACAGCCCGGCGTTGAAGAAATAGGGGCTCTTGCGCCCGGATTTCAACGTAAACTCGCCAAACTTCAGTACCTGCTTGTTAAGCGCAAATTCAATAAACTGGCGCTGATATGCTTTCATGGATTCGCTCCTCATTCACTTTTCTACAGACAAAAAAAAGGGCGACAACGTCGCCCTTAAAATCAGTTTTCCAACGCCGCCTTCTGCGTCGTTACGATGGACTCAATCCCCCCTCGGGCCAACGCCAGCAAGGTAAGAAGTTCTTCATGGGTGAAGGGTTCGCCTTCTGCGGTGCCCTGCACCTCGATAATGCGCCCGTCTTCGGTCATCACCACGTTCATGTCGGTCTCTGCAGCGGAATCTTCTACATATTCCAGATCGCATAGCGCTTCGCCATTAACAATCCCGACGGACACCGCAGCCACCATCCCTTTCATTGGGTTGGTTTTCAGTTTACCAGCCGCCACCAGCTTGTTCAGGGCATCGGCCAGCGCCACGCAGGCACCGGTAATAGAGGCTGTACGGGTACCGCCATCGGCCTGGATAACGTCGCAGTCCAGCGTAATGGTAAATTCACCCAGCACTTTCAAATCAACAGCTGCGCGCAGCGCACGCGCGATCAGTCGCTGGATTTCCATAGTGCGGCCGCCCTGCTTACCTTTCGCCGCTTCGCGGGCGTTACGGGTATGTGTGGCACGCGGCAACATACCGTACTCGGCGGTGATCCAGCCCTGGCCCTGGCCTTTCAGAAAGCGTGGAACGCCCTCTTCAATCGAGGCGGTGCAGAGCACTTTGGTATCACCAAATTCAACAAGCACGGAACCTTCAGCGTGTTTTGTGTAATTACGGGTCAGGGTGACGGGGCGCACCTGATTTGCGCTACGACCTGCTGGACGCATGATGGAATCTCCGGCTTGAAACGAATGTGGCTGCGCATTATACGGATTAATGCCGCTTATTCCTATCCTGGGAAGGCCCCGAAAGCTATAATCCCCCCATCTCTCCTTTAAAAACAGGAACGACTATGATCCGCAGTATGACCGCCTACGCCCGGCGTGAAATCAAAGGTGCATGGGGTAGCGCCACATGGGAAATGCGCTCGGTAAACCAGCGCTACCTGGAGACCTATTTTCGTCTGCCGGAGCAGTTCCGTGGCCTCGAGCCAGTGATTCGTGAGCGTATCCGCTCCCGTCTGACTCGCGGCAAAATCGAGTGCAGCCTGCGCTACGAACCCGATGCCAGCGCACAGGGGGAGTTGGTCCTGAACGAAAAACTGGCTAAACAGCTGGTTAATGCCGCGAACTGGGTCAAAATGCAGAGTGACGAAGGGGAAATTAACCCGGTTGATATCCTGCGCTGGCCAGGCGTGATGGCGGCTCAGGAACAGGATCTGGACGCCATTGCCGCAGAAATCCTCGCCGCGCTCGACAGCACCCTGGATGATTTCATCACCGCA
The DNA here is from genome assembly GCF_002341985.1 of Leclercia sp. UBA2479. Taxonomy (NCBI): domain Bacteria; kingdom Pseudomonadati; phylum Pseudomonadota; class Gammaproteobacteria; order Enterobacterales; family Enterobacteriaceae; genus Leclercia; species Leclercia sp. UBA2479. The sequence goes on from NZ_DDPB01000001.1 coordinate 97,889, forward strand.
CGTGAAACCGAAGGCCAGGCACTGAAGGCGCTTATTGAGCAGCGTCTGGAAGGGGTGAGCGGTGAAGTGGCGAAAGTGCGCACTCACATGCCAGAAGTCCTGCAATGGCAGCGTGAACGCCTGGTTTCCAAACTGGAAGAGGCCGAAGTTCAGCTCGAGAACAATCGCCTGGAACAAGAGCTGGTGCTGATGGCTCAGCGCGTAGACGTTGCTGAAGAGCTGGACCGTCTGGAAGCGCATGTGAAAGAAACCTATAACATCCTGAAGAAGAAAGAGGCAGTAGGCCGTCGTCTCGACTTCATGATGCAGGAGTTCAACCGTGAGTCGAACACTCTGGCTTCAAAGTCTATTAACTCTGAAGTGACCAACTCTGCTATTGAGCTGAAAGTGCTGATCGAGCAGATGCGCGAGCAGATTCAAAACATCGAATAACCCGCGTTGTCTCCTATGGCCCCGTCTGGGGCCATTTACTCATTTTCCTCGAGTAAATCTAATCCTTATTCTTCCCTTAAATCACTCAACCCCAGCATTATCACTGTCCACGCATTAGAAAAAGTATGGGAAAGTGCCTCACACAAAAAAATCTAAATCGTGAGCTAACCCACAAAACGCTACCCTGACGCCCTCACATCTGGGGGTTATATGCTGCTACATATCCTTTACCTTATTGGTATCACCGCCGAAGCCATGACCGGTGCGCTGGCCGCAGGCCGCCGACGGATGGATACTTTCGGCGTGATCATTATTGCCACAGCGACGGCGCTTGGCGGCGGTTCAGTGCGCGATATCCTGCTGGGTCACTACCCGCTTGGCTGGGTAAAGCATCCTGAATACGTGATTATTGTCGCCGTAGCAGCCGTGTTGACGACCATTGTCGCCCCCGTCATGCCGCATTTGCGCCGCCTGTTCCTGGTGCTGGACGCCCTGGGCCTGATCGTCTTTTCCATTATCGGTGCCCAAATCGCCCTGGATATGGGCGAAGGCCCGGTCATTGCGACCATTGCTGCCGTCGTGACCGGCGTGTTTGGCGGCGTATTGCGGGATATGTTCTGCAAGCGCATCCCGCTGGTGTTCCAGAAAGAGCTATACGCCGGCGTGTCATTCGCCTCTGCCGTGTTATATGTGGCCTTACAACATTACGTTTCCAGCCAGGATGTGGTGATTATCTCTACTCTGCTGTTTGGCTTTACGGCTCGCATGCTGGCGTTGCGCCTGAAGCTGGGTCTGCCGGTTTTCCATTATCGCCACGACAGCCACTAATCTCCTCCGCCTGGAACCCTTTTACGCCCTGCGTCCTCAGCCATGAGGTCAGGGCGATTAGCGTAGGGTGATGAACAAATTCAATAAGCCTGCGTGCCCTCGCTTGTCCCACCCCGGCAACCTGCTGCCAGCTGCGTTCATCCCGCTGTTGAAGTGTTAACCAATCCTGGTCGCGAAGCGCATTCAAAGCGGTGCGCGGTAGTGGCACCCCAAGGGCTTCCAGCCAGCGAGTAAAAGGCAGCTGGCGCGCCAGATCAAAGCGGTGCCAAAGCTGAAGCCCGCGCTGGGCTGATAGCCCCGGCGTCTGTTGCAACTGCGCCTTGCTCAATGTCAGCCACGAAAACAGATGCTCGAAATGGTGGATCTGATGAAGCAGACGCCATCCCGCCTCCCCTACGCCTTCGATATTTAAAACCGATGGCGCGCTCAGCCGTACGAGCCGGGCGATAAACTGTTCACGACAAGCCGGTGTGGCATAAAAACAGGTTAGCGGGGTATACCCGGAGGCAGGAGGTTCAGGTTTTGTACGATCCGCCCCTCGCCAGACCACGCTGTCAATGCGCGGTATGCCCTGCCCCGCCAGGCTAACCTGAATCTGATCTCCCGGCGCAAGATCCAGCCTCTGCCAGCGCGCCACAGAACCGAGGTTAACCCGCTGGACACGCTTGTCATCCAGCTGTACGGGCTCCAGCGTGGCGACTACCGCTATTCGCCCGGTGCGTCCCACGGTAAAAGTAATTGCCTTCACTTCTGTCACCCGGGCCGCCGGGGCATATTTCCACGCCACGACCCAGCGCCCCTCGCCCGGCAACCACTCCTCTCCCTTTGGCTCTTGCCCCGAGCGAACCACAATGCCATCCGTTACGAAGGGCAACGGCGAGTGATACCACTGCTGGCGGAGCGCTTCTGCCTCTTCTGCACGGGTGATTTTTCGTGTCCATGCTTCGGTCCAGAGAAAACCGGCCTGGGTGAGCGCCGTCAGCCGCTGCGGCATCGAAGCGGGCCCATCAGGCCAGGCCCAGATAAAAACAGCAATATCGTTAAGTAGTGCGCTTTCACCATGTCGCATCATTGCCCCGGCAACCCTGGCCCGCGCGTTCATCCCTCCCATTTGCTGCTGAATGTGCCCCTCACGGCGTAAAAAGAGCTCTCCCTGCAAGACGCTGTTTGCCAGCAGACCCGTCGTATGAACAGGTATCCGCGGCAACGCCTGCACTTTTGTTGTCCAGTCCTCTCCTTTCAGGCCATCTCCGCGGCTCGTCGCCTGCACCAGTCGCCCCTGGCGATAAACCAGCGTGACCGCCACCTCATCAACCTTAGGTTGCACCCAGAGATCGCCACGATTTCGCATCCACTCGCGAAGCGCCGCGCTATCTTTGATTTTTTCTACACCGGTATGGCTAACAGGATGGCGGGTTGTGCCCCGCGTGGCGGGCAGCATCAGTGCCGCGTGCTCATCGCCAAAACAGCGCTGCCACTGTTTTAACCGCTCGCTAAGTTGGTCATACACCTCGTCGTTGACGTTGCTCACCCCATCCTGCCAGTAAGCCTTATCCCAGCGGGCAATCTGCGCGCTAAGCCGGTTTATCTCTTGCTCGGCTTTTGCGTGCGACCAGACAGGGCAAACCGCCATTCCGTAGCCGCTCCATACCATCATTACTGCTCCAGCCCATCGCCACATTGTTACCCCTCCCTGCAATGAAAATGGGTATAACGCAGACCGACTCCCGGGAGCGACGGGCAAAAACCAATTCCACGAGGCGTTATCCAGAAATTGTTTTTGTTGCAGCAAACGGGCAATAAATCTGGAAAAAAGCAGGCAAAAATCTGCAAGAGAGGGAAAAAATGTGACAAAGGCTACGTCGCGCAGCGGCGACGTGTATAATAAGCCCGTATGTAGGACTTTCTTCGCTAACACATACAAAAGACTCTCATGGCTCAAGGCACGCTTTATATTGTTTCTGCCCCTAGTGGCGCGGGTAAATCCAGTCTGATTCAGGCGCTGTTAAAAACCCAACCGTTGTACGACACGCAGGTGTCCGTTTCTCATACCACGCGAGCGCCGCGTCCAGGTGAGGTGCACGGTGAACACTATTTCTTTGTTAATCACGACGAATTCAGAGCGATGATTGCCAGAGATGCGTTTCTTGAACACGCCGAGGTCTTTGGCAACTATTACGGCACATCCCGCGAGACCATTGAGCAAGTTCTGGCTACGGGCGTAAATGTGTTTCTGGATATCGACTGGCAGGGCGCGCAGCAAATCCGCAATAAAATGCCTGATTCGCGTAGCATCTTTATTTTACCGCCGTCGAAAGATGAGCTAGACCGCCGCCTGCGTGGCCGTGGTCAGGATAGCGAAGAGGTAATCGCCAAACGTATGGCTCAGGCAGTTGCGGAAATGAGCCATTACGCTGAATATGATTACCTGATTGTGAATGATGACTTTGATGCCGCCCTGAGCGATCTCAAAACCATTCTTCGCGCCGAACGTCTGCGTATGAGCCGCCAGAAGCAGCGACATGACGCATTAATCACCAAACTGTTGGCAGACTGAACCTACATTCAGTATCATGCCCAGTCATTTCTTCATCTGTGGAGCATTTCAAGTATGGCACGCGTAACTGTTCAGGACGCTGTAGAGAAAATTGGTAACCGTTTTGACCTGGTGCTGGTCGCCGCGCGTCGCGCTCGTCAGATGCAGGTTGGCGGTAAAGATCCGCTGGTACCGGAAGAAAACGATAAAACCACCGTTATTGCACTTCGCGAAATCGAAGAAGGTCTGATCAACAACCAGATCCTCGACGTGCGTGAGCGCCAGGAGCAGCAAGAGCAGGAAGCCGCAGAACTGCAGGCCGTTACCGCCATTGCTGAAGGTCGTCGTTAATTAAACCTGCGGGTCGCCCTTGTATCTGTTTGAAAGCCTGAATCAACTGATTCAAACCTACCTGCCTGAAGACCAGATTAAGCGTCTTCAGCAGGCGTATCTCGTTGCACGTGACGCTCACGAGGGCCAGACACGTTCAAGCGGTGAACCCTACATCACGCACCCGGTGGCGGTTGCCTGCATTCTGGCCGAGATGAAACTCGACTATGAAACGCTGATGGCCGCGCTGCTGCATGATGTGATCGAAGATACCCCCGCCACCTACCAGGATATGGAACAGCTGTTTGGCAAAAGCGTTGCCGAGCTGGTGGAAGGGGTCTCTAAGCTGGATAAGCTTAAATTCCAGGATAAGAAAGAGGCGCAAGCCGAAAACTTTCGCAAGATGATAATGGCGATGGTGCAGGATATCCGCGTCATTCTCATTAAACTCGCTGACCGTACCCACAATATGCGCACGCTGGGCTCACTTCGCCCGGATAAACGTCGCCGCATCGCCCGTGAAACCCTCGAAATCTATAGCCCGCTGGCGCACCGTTTAGGTATTCATCACATCAAGACCGAGCTTGAAGAGCTGGGCTTTGAAGCGTTGTACCCGAACCGCTTCCGCGTGATCAAAGAGGTGGTGAAAGCCGCACGTGGCAACCGTAAAGAGATGATTCAAAAAATCCTCTCTGAAATCGAAGGGCGTCTACAGGAAGCGGGTATTCCGTGCCGCGTCAGCGGTCGCGAAAAACATCTCTACTCCATCTACTGCAAAATGGTGCTTAAAGAGCAACGTTTTCACTCGATCATGGATATCTACGCCTTCCGCGTCATCGTCCATGATTCCGACACCTGTTATCGCGTGTTGGGCCAGATGCACAGCCTCTACAAGCCGCGTCCGGGGCGCATGAAAGACTATATCGCCATTCCTAAAGCGAACGGCTATCAGTCTCTGCACACCTCGATGATCGGGCCACACGGCGTGCCGGTCGAAGTGCAGATCCGTACCGAAGACATGGATCAGATGGCAGAGATGGGGGTTGCGGCACACTGGGCGTATAAAGAGCACGGTGAAACCAGCACTACGGCGCAAATTCGCGCCCAGCGCTGGATGCAAAGCCTGCTGGAGCTGCAACAAAGCGCCGGTAGCTCGTTTGAATTTATCGAGAGCGTTAAATCCGATCTCTTCCCGGATGAGATTTACGTTTTCACGCCGGAAGGGCGCATTGTCGAACTGCCTGCCGGCGCCACGCCGGTTGACTTCGCCTATGCCGTGCACACCGATATCGGTCATGCCTGCGTAGGTGCCCGCGTCGACAGACAGCCGTATCCGCTGTCGCAGCCGCTGACCAGCGGTCAGACCGTGGAAATCATTACCGCACCCGGCGCCCGCCCAAATGCGGCGTGGCTTAACTTTGTCGTCAGCTCCAAAGCCCGCGCCAAAATTCGCCAGCTGCTGAAGAACCTCAAGCGTGACGACTCCGTCAGCCTGGGGCGTCGTCTGCTCAACCATGCTCTGGGCGGTAGCCGTAAACTGAACGAGATTCCGAAAGAGAACATTCAGCGTGAGCTTGAGCGCATGAAGCTCGCCACGATGGACGATCTGCTGGCGGAAATCGGTCTTGGCAACGCCATGAGCGTGGTCGTGGCGAAGAATCTGCAACAGGGCGAAGCCACGCCGATAGCACCTGGCGCGTCTGGCCACACCCATCTGCCCATCAAAGGCGCAGACGGGGTGCTTATCACCTTCGCCAAATGTTGCCGCCCGATCCCTGGCGACCCGATTCTGGCGCACGTCAGCCCAGGTAAAGGCCTGGTTATCCACCACGAATCCTGTCGTAACATCCGCGGCTACCAGAAAGAGCCTGAGAAGTTCATGGCGGTTGAGTGGGATAAAGAGACCGAGCAAGAATTTATCACCGAAATTAAGGTCGATATGTTCAACCACCAGGGGGCACTGGCGAACCTGACGGCTGCCATCAATACGGCATCCTCCAATATCCAGAGTTTGAACACGGAAGAGAAAGATGGCCGCGTCTACAGCGCCTTCATTCGTCTGACGGCCCGTGACCGTGTGCATCTGGCGAACATTATGCGCAAAATCCGCGTGATGCCGGACGTCATCAAAGTCACCCGTAACAGAAACTAAGCTGATGAACGCGAAACGTTACGAGCGTATCTGTGAGATGCTCGCCAGGCGACAGCCAGATCTGACGGTGTGCATGGAGCAGGTACATAAGCCGCATAACGTCTCTGCTATCGTCCGTACCGCCGATGCCGTGGGTGTGCACGAAGTGCACGCCGTCTGGCAGGATCACCGCATGCGCCCGATGGTGTCTGCGGCGGCGGGCAGCAACAGCTGGGTGCAGGTAAAAAATCACAAAACCATCAGCGAAGCCGTTTCGCACCTTAAAGGGCGCGGAATGCAGGTGCTGGCGACCCATCTCTCCGATAAGGCCGTCGATTTCCGCGAGATCGACTACACCCGTCCTACCTGCATCCTGATGGGCCAGGAAAAGACCGGGATCACCCAGGAAGCGTTAGATCTGGCGGATCAGGACATTATCATCCCGATGATTGGCATGGTGCAGTCGTTAAACGTCTCGGTGGCCTCCGCTCTGATTCTCTACGAAGCACAGCGACAGCGTCAGAACGCCGGTATGTACCAGCGTAGCAACAGCATGTTGCCGGAAGAGGAGCAGCAGCGTCTGCTGTTCGAAGGTGGTTATCCGGTGCTGGCCCGTGTGGCGAAGCAGAAAAAGTTACCCTACCCCCACGTCAACGCGCAGGGCGAGATCGAAGCCGATGCCGGGTGGTGGGCTACCATGCAGTACGCGGGATAAATCATGAAAGGCCGCCTGCTCGACGCCGTTCCTCTTAACACGCTTACGGGCGTGGGTGCGGCGCAAAGCAGTAAACTGGCGAAGATTGGCCTGCATACCGTGCAGGATTTGCTGCTTCACTTCCCCCTGCGTTACGAAGATCGCACCCATCTCTACCGCATCGACGACCTGTTGCCTGGCATATACGCCACGGTTGAAGGCGAAGTCCTGAACTGCAACATCACCTTCGGCGGCCGCCGGATGATGACCTGCCAGATTAGCGATGGCTCCGGCGTTCTTACGATGCGTTTCTTCAACTTCAGCGCGGCGATGAAAAACAGTCTTGCCACCGGGCGACGGGTTTTAGCCTATGGCGAAGCCAAACGCGGCAAATACGGCGCGGAGATGATCCACCCGGAGTATCGTGTGCAGGGGGATCTCAGTACGCCTGAGTTGCAAGAGACGTTGACGCCGGTTTATCCCACCACCGAAGGGGTTAAACAGGCGACGTTGCGTAAACTCACCGACCAGGCGCTGGAGTTGCTGGATACCTGCGCTATCGCCGAGCTTTTGCCGCCAGAACTGGCGCAAGGGATGATGAGCCTGCCGGAAGCGATGCGCACCCTGCACCGTCCGCCGCCGTCATTGCAGCTTAGCGATTTAGAGAGCGGACAACATCCCGCCCAGCGGCGGCTTATCCTTGAAGAATTGCTGGCGCATAACCTCAGTATGCTGGCCCTGCGTGCGGGCGCCCAGCGCTTCCACGCTCTGCCTCTTACGCCGCGCGATGATTTAAAAGATAAGCTGCTGGCCTCGCTGCCGTTCAAACCCACCGGTGCCCAGGCTCGGGTAGTGGCTGAAGTTGAGCGCGACTTGGGGCTCGACGTACCGATGATGCGTCTGGTTCAGGGGGATGTGGGCTCCGGTAAAACGCTGGTTGCCGCGCTTGCCGCCTTGCGCGCCATTGCGCACGGTAAACAGGTGGCGCTGATGGCGCCCACCGAACTGCTGGCCGAACAGCATGCCAATAACTTCCGCAACTGGTTTGCCCCGCTGGGCATCGAAGTCGGCTGGCTGGCCGGAAAGCAAAAAGGCAAAGCACGCCTTGCGCAACAAGAGGCCATCGCCAGCGGCCAGGTGCAGATGATTGTCGGAACCCATGCCATATTCCAGGAACAGGTGCAGTTTAATGGCCTGGCGCTGGTCATTATTGATGAGCAGCACCGCTTTGGCGTGCATCAGCGCCTGGCGCTGTGGGAGAAAGGGCTGCAGCAGGGTTTCCACCCGCATCAGCTGATCATGACCGCGACCCCCATTCCGCGCACCCTGGCGATGACCGCCTACGCCGATCTGGATACCTCCACCATTGACGAGCTGCCGCCAGGCCGAACGCCAGTGACCACGGTCGCTATTCCGGATACGCGCCGCAGCGAGATTATCGACCGCGTGCGCAACGCCTGCATGCAGGAAGGGCGGCAGGCGTACTGGGTCTGCACCCTGATTGAAGAGTCCGACCTACTGGAAGCGCAGGCCGCCGAAGCGACCTGGGAAGAGCTAAAGCTCGCCCTGCCGGAGCTGAATATCGGCCTGGTACATGGCCGTATGAAGCCGGCCGATAAACAGGCGGTGATGCAGGCATTTAAACTGGGCGAGCTGCATTTGCTGATTGCCACCACGGTCATTGAAGTGGGCGTAGACGTGCCCAATGCCAGCCTGATGATTATCGAGAACCCGGAGCGTCTGGGCCTTGCGCAACTCCACCAGCTGCGTGGCCGCGTCGGCCGTGGCGCGGTGGCGTCTCATTGTGTATTACTTTATAAATCCCCGCTCTCGAAAACCGCCCAAATGCGCCTGCAGGTGTTGCGCGACAGTAACGACGGGTTTGTGATTGCACAAAAAGATCTGGAAATCCGCGGGCCGGGCGAATTGCTGGGCACGCGTCAGACCGGCAACGCCGAGTTTAAGGTGGCGGATTTAATGCGCGATCAGGCCATGATCCCCGAAGTTCAGCGCCTCGCCCGCCATATTCATGAACGCTACCCCGAGCAGGCGGCAGCGCTTATCGAACGCTGGATGCCTGAAACCGAGCGCTACTCCAACGCCTGAGGCTTAGCCAAAAATGGGCAGCATCAGATAGAGTTTTATGACCAGCGCGTTCACGATATCAATAAAGAACGCACCGACCATCGGCACCACCAGAAACGCCATATGCGATGGACCAAACCGCTCGGTTATCGCCTGCATATTGGCAATCGCCGTTGGCGTGGCCCCCAGACCAAACCCGCAATGCCCTGCCGCCAGCACCGCCGCATCGTAGTTTTTACCCATCAATCGCCAGGTCACAAAGATGGCATAAAAGGCCATAAACAGCGTCTGGACTGCCAGAATCGCCAGCATCGGCAGAGCCAGCGAGGCCAGTTCCCACAGCTTCAGGCTCATTAACGCCATCGCCAGGAACAGCGACAAGCAGACGTTCCCCAGCACCGACACCGCGCGTTCAAACACACGATAGAACCCCATCAGCGACAGGCCATTGCTGAGGATGACCCCAACAAAGAGCACGCAAACGAAGGTCGGTAATTCAAACGTCGTCCCCGCCAGCCATTGCGCAATGAGCTTACCGGCGGTCAAACAGATGGCGATAAGCGCGATGGTTTCAATCAGTACCAGCGACGTGATCACACGGCCAACCTCGGGCTTTTCAAAAGCCGACGGCACCATTTCATCGTCCGGCCTGCCGTTTGGCGTGGAGGAGCGTTTCACCAGATAGCGCGCCACCGGGCCGCCGATCAGTCCGCCCAGCACCAGCCCGAACGTTGCGCAGGCCATCGCCACTTCGGTGGCATTCTGAAAGCCGTAGCGCTCAATAAAGACTTTGCTCCACGCCGCCCCGGTACCGTGTCCGCCTGAAAGGGTAATTGAGCCCGCGAGCAGTCCCATCAGCGGATCCAGCCCCAGCAGAGAGGCCATGCCAATGCCGATGGCGTTCTGCATTACCAGCAGCCCGACCACCACAATCAGGAACACCCCCAGCACTTTGCCACCGGCGCGCAGGCTGGCCAGATTTGCGTTCAGGCCGATCGTCGCGAAGAACGCCAGCATCAGCGGCTCTTTCAAAGTCATATCAAAGTTGATTTCCCAGCCCATGCTTTGTTTCAACGCCAGCAGCGCCAGCGCTGCCAGCAGGCCGCCGGCGACGGGTTCGGGAATGGTATAGCGACGAAGAAAGGAAACACGATGAACCAGCTTACGTCCGAGCAGTAAAACCAGCGTTGCCGCAACAAGCGTCGACAACGTATCGAGATGAATCATAGAAGGCTCCTTTTATGCGTATGTTCCATGCACACACGGCGTTATCCTGGCCGGTTTGCGCTCCTCATGAGCCCCGGCGATGGAAGTGTAATGAACTTTTTTCTCCCGATATAGAAAAGCCGCACAAACTGGAGGTCTTTATCCGTAAATTTCGCTGGCAATCGTTTGCTTTTATTGCGCCATCGGCTAGAATGCCCGCTTTTCCTCCTGGGATCGCAGCCGATGTCCGTTAACGCCGTAGAACAGCAAGATGCGCAACCGATTGCGCAGCAGCATAACAGTGAACTGATTTACCGTCTTGAAGACCGCCCACCGCTGGCGCAAACCCTGTTTGCCGCCTGCCAGCATCTGCTGGCGATGTTTGTCGCGGTGATAACGCCGGCGTTGCTGATCTGCCAGGCGCTCGGTTTACCGGCACAGGACACCCAGCACATCATCAGTATGTCGCTGTTCGCCTCTGGCGTGGCCTCTATTATCCAGATTAAAGCCTGGGGTCCGGTGGGCTCTGGCCTGCTGTCGATCCAGGGCACCAGTTTTAACTTTGTGGCGCCGCTGATTATGGGCGGCACCGCGCTGAAAACCGGCGGCGCCGATGTGCCGACCATGATGGCAGCGCTGTTTGGCACCCTGATGCTGGCGAGCTGCACCGAGATGGTTATCTCCCGCGTGCTGCATCTGGCGCGCCGCATCATTACCCCGCTGGTCTCCGGCGTGGTGGTGATGATTATCGGCCTGTCGCTGATCCAGGTAGGACTGACGTCTATCGGCGGCGGCTATGCAGCGATGAACGACCACACCTTCGGCGCACCGAAAAATCTGCTGCTGGCAGGTATTGTGCTGGCCATCATCATTCTGCTTAACCGCCAGCGTAACCCTTACCTGCGCGTCGCTTCGCTGGTGATCGCGATGGCAGCAGGCTACCTGGCAGCGTGGGCCATGGGCATGCTGCCCGAGAACACCGCACCGACAAACAGTGCACTGATCACCGTCCCGACGCCGCTGTATTACGGCCTGGGCATTGACTGGGGTCTGCTGCTGCCGCTGATGCTGGTCTTTATGATCACCTCTCTGGAAACCATCGGTGATATCACCGCCACCTCTGATGTTTCTGAGCAGCCGGTGTCTGGCCCGCTGTATATGAAACGCCTGAAAGGCGGCGTGCTGGCAAACGGGCTGAACTCGTTTGTTTCTGCGGTCTTTAACACCTTCCCGAACTCCTGCTTCGGCCAGAACAATGGCGTGATCCAGCTGACGGGCGTTGCCAGCCGTTACGTTGGCTTTGTGGTGGCGCTGATGCTGATTGTGCTGGGTCTGTTCCCGGCGGTGAGCGGCTTTGTTCAGCACATTCCGGAACCGGTACTGGGCGGCGCGACGCTGGTGATGTTTGGTACCATTGCTGCCTCTGGCGTGCGCATTGTCTCGCGTGAGCCGCTGAACCGTCGTGCAATCATGATCATTGCGCTCTCTCTGGCCGTGGGCCTGGGCGTTTCTCAGCAGCCATTGATCCTGCAGTTTGCGCCGGACTGGGTGAAAAACCTGCTCTCTTCCGGCATTGCCGCCGGCGGTATCACCGCTATCGTGCTCAACCTGATCTTCCCGCCAGAGAAGAACTAATCCCCTTTTCACGGCAGCCGCGTCCGGCTGCCGTGACATCGATTTACCAATCCCGCCTTGAGCATTGCGCCCAAATGTTGCATAACTCCTCTATGTGCGTTTTGCGGGATGGAAGACCATGAAATTTATTGGAAAGCTGCTCGTCTATATTCTTGTCGCCATATTGATTGCGATTATTGCGCTCTATTTTCTGGTCCAGACCCGCTGGGGCGCGGCTCAGGTGAGTGGCTGGATCACCGTCAATACCGATTACGAGCTCAATTTCGACCTGATGGATCACCGTTTTTCGTCCCCGACACATATCCTGCTGAAAAATGTCACCTTTGGCCGGGACGGGAAACCTGCCACGCTGGTTGCCAAAACCGTGGATATCGGCCTGAGCAGCCGCCAGGTGACCGATCCGCTGCATATGGATACCATCACCCTCTCTGACGGCACCCTGAACCTTTCCCCGCAGACCGCGCCGCTCCCTTTCCAGGCCGATCGCCTGCAGTTGAATAACATGGCCTTTAACAGCCCGAATATGGAGTGGGATCTGAGCGCGCAGAAGGTGACCGGCGGCGTTAACCCATGGCAGCCCGAGGCAGGTAATGTGCTGGGCAAAAAAGCGCAGATTCAAATCAGCGCCGGGTCGCTGACCCTGAATGGCGTAGAGACCAGCAACGTGCTGATTCAGGGCGAGCTGAATGGCAAGGAGGTGGTGCTGAGCACCATCGGCGCCGATATGGCGCGCGGCTCGCTCACGGGCACCGCTCGTCGCAATGCCGACGGCGGGTGGGTGGTGGATAACCTGCGCCTGAACGAGATTCGCCTGCAGAGCGATAAAGCCTTAGCCGATTTCTTCACCCCCATCACCACCTTGCCGTCTTTTAAAATTGGCCGACTCGAAGTGACCGACGCCCGGCTACAGGGGCCGGACTGGGCGGTGACCGATCTCGATCTGAGCTTGCGCAACCTGACGTTAAGCAATGGCGACTGGCAGAGCGACGATGGCCGCCTGTCGATGAACGCCAGTGAGTTTATTTATGGCTCGCTGCACCTGTTTGACCCGATTCTGAACGCGGAGTTTTCCCCGCAGGGCGTGGCGCTGCGTCAGTTTACCTCCCGCTGGGAGGGGGGGATGATCCGTACTTCCGGTAACTGGTTGCGCAACGGTAAGGCGCTGGTGCTGGACGATGTGGCCATCGCCGGGCTGGAGTACACCCTGCCGCAGAACTGGAAAAATCAGTGGATGGCTGAGTTACCGACCTGGCTGAATAGCGTAACGCTGAAGAAATTTGGCCTGAGCCGTAACCTGGTGATTGATGTGGATCCCGCCTTCCCATGGCAGATCACCGCGCTGGATGGCTACGGCGCGAATCTGCAGCTGGCGAAAGATCGTCAGTGGGGAGTGTGGAGCGGTAGCGCGACGCTGAACGGCGCAGCGGCGACCTTTAATCGCGTGGATGTGCGTCGACCGTCGCTGGCGCTCAATGCCAACGCCTCGACGGTAAATATTAGCGAGCTGAGCGCCTTCACCGAGCGAGGTATTCTGGAAGCCACCGGCACCGTTTCGCAGTTGCCGCCACGGCAAACTACTGTCAGCCTCAACGGACGAGGCGTGCCGCTAAACGTGCTGCAGCAGTGGGGCTGGCCCGCGCTGCCTGTGACCGGAGATGGCAATATACAGCTTACCGCCAGTGGAAGCGTGCAGGCTAACGCACCGCTAAAACCGACGGTGAACGGCAAGCTGCGTGCGATAAATATGGATAAACAGCAGGTGGTGCAGACGATGACGGGTGGCGTGGTTTCAACGGCGCCGGCTGTTTCACCCTCACCCCAGCCCTCTCCCTGAAGGGAGAGGGGGTAAAACCCAGCCCGCACTTACCGGTTCCCTTGTCACGGAAGGAAGAGTGGGCAACCCCCAGCCCGCACATAACAGTCCCCTCTCCCTATGGGAGAGGGTTAGGGTGAGGGGAGGAAAACCGCATCAGAGCTGAATCACCACCTCACTCCCCTCCGGTTTCACCACCACGCCCCACTCGCTCCCCGCATAAGACGCCCCTTGCACGCCTCCAACCTGCTGCACATTGCGCAGGCACAGCGTCCAGCTGCGGGCATCGCCCTCGCCTTTCACCCTCACAGTGCCGCCGCTGCGCGTCGCCGTTAGCGTAAATACGACAGTGCCGTCTGCCGCAGGCACTTCGCTCACTGCCGTTGCGCCATCGCTCAGGTTAAACAGCTGGAAAGCCGTCCCCTCGTTCCAGGCGTAGTCCGGCTTCTGGTTGTTGTTGCCCAGCGCCAGCAGGGTATTGTCGCGCACATAGACCGGCAGGCTCTGGAAGTCGTGCTGCTGCTTATGCCAGCGGCTACCCTGAAGTTCATCGTTATGCCACAGGTGCGTCCAGCGCCCTTCCGGCAGATAAAACTGTACGTCACCCGCTTCGGAGAAGACCGGTGCAACCATCACCGCCTCCCCCAGCATGTACTGACGGTCAAGATAATCACACGCCGGATCGTCCGGGAACTCCAGCATCATCGCGCGCAGCATCGGCGTCCCGAACTCGCGCGCCAGCGCCGCCTGACGATACAGGTACGGCATCATCTGGCATTTCAGCTGAGTAAAGTGGCGCACCACGTCGCAGGACTCGTCATCGTACGCCCACGGCACACGATAGGATTTGCTGCCGTGCAGGCGACTATGGCTGGAGAACAGACCGAAGGCACACCAGCGTTTATAGACGTGCGCCGGAGCGGTGTTTTCGAACCCGCCGATATCGTGGCTCCAGAAACCAAAGCCGGACAGGCCAATCGACAACCCGCCGCGCAGGCTTTCTGCCATGGATTCATAGTTGGCGTAGCAGTCGCCGCCCCAGTGAACCGGGAACTGTTGCGCACCAACGGACGCCGAGCGGGCAAACAGCACCGCCTCGTCTTCGCCCACTGTCTCTTTCAGCACGTTCCACACCAGTTCGTTGTAGATGTAGGCGTAGTGGTTGTGCATCTTCTGCGGGTCCGAGCCATCAAACCATTGCACGTCCGTCGGAATTCGCTCGCCAAAGTCTGTCTTGAAGCAATCTACGCCGATATCCACCAGCCCCTTGAGCTTGTCGGCATACCACCGGCAGGCTTCCGGGTTGGTAAAGTCGTAAATCGCCAGCCCCGGCTGCCATTTGTCCCACTGCCACAGGGAGCCGTCCGGGCGTTTCAGCAGATAGCCTTTCTCTTTCAGCTCCTTAAATACCGGCGACTTCTGGCCGATATAGGGGTTAATCCAGACGCAGACCTTCAGCCCTTTCTCCTTCAGGCGGCGGATCATCCCCTCCGGGTCGGGGAAGGTCACCGGGTCCCACTCAAAATCGCACCACTGGAAGGCTCTCATCCAGAAGCAGTCGAAGTGGAAAACATGCAGCGGCAGATCGCGCTCGGCCATGCCGTCGATAAAGCTGTTTACCGTCGCTTCGTCGTAGTTGGTGGTGAATGAGGTAGTCAGCCACAGGCCGAACGACCATGCCGGCGGCAGCGCCGGACGCCCGGTGAACTGCGTGTAGCGGTTTAGCACCTCTTTTGGCGTCGGGCCGTCGACCACGAAATACTCCAGATATTCGCCTTCGACGCTGAACTGCACCTTAGAGACTTTCTCGGAGCCGATCTCAAAGGAGACGTTTTCCGGATGGTTCACCAGCACGCCGTAGCCGCGGTTGGTGAGGTAAAACGGAATGTTTTTATACGATTGCTCGGTGCTGGTACCGCCGTCGCGGTTCCAGGTTTCCACCGTCTGGCCGTTGCGCACCAGGGCGGTGAAGCGCTCGCCCAGGCCGTAGACCGTTTCGCCCACGCCCAGGTCCAGACGCTCGAACATGTAGTTGTGATCGGTGTTACTGTCCTGCACGTAGCCGTTATTTTTCAGCTGGCTGCCGGTAATGCGCTGCCCGTTGCGCAGGAAATCCAGCGCCCAGAACTCGCCTTTGGTGACGCGCACGCTAACGCTGCCACTTTTCAGCTCGGCAAACGCCGCGTTGTTTTCAATCTCGACCTTCACGTCGTTGAGAACGTTAAGGGGATAGTGCGGGCCGTTATCCAGCGCCCCCTGGAAATGCTCGATGCGCACCCCGACAATCCCTTCCTGCGGGGCAAATAGACGAACCGTGAACATCAATGTGTCGAGCTGCCAGGTGCGTTCGCGCACGTCACGCGGCGCCACGTAGACCACCAGGTCGTTACCCTGCTGCTCCACATCAAACACCTGAACCGGATAAGTCACGTTCAGACCCGGTTGAATAAGCCAGTTTCCGTCACTGATTTTCATACTCTCGTCCTCTTAGTTCCGTAATTCTTTGCTGACCGGCAGGGTTTCAAACTCTTGCTGATTGCGGCGCGCGCCTTGTGCCAGCTCGCCCATGATTTTGGTCAGGAAGGGGGTTTTCAGCGTGTAATAGCGTTTGGCGATGATGGCGCTCAGCACGTAGCAGGCCGCCGGCACCAGGGTAAACAGGCCGATGATGATGCTGATGGTCGCGCTATTCTGGGTTTTGGCCGCCGCGTCGTAACCGCCGCCTGCCAGCATCCAGCCGATGAGTGCCCCGCCCAGCGCCAGGCCCAGTTTCAGTACGAACAGCGTGCCCGCAAAGCTGATGCCGGTCAGGCGTTTGCCGTTAGTCCATTCGCCGTAGTCGACGGTATCGGACATCATCACCCACTGGATTGGTGTTACCAGCTGGTGCAGCACACCAATGACGAAGATGAAAGCGAACATCAGGACGGTGGCCTGCATCGGCACGAAGAACATCGCCACGCTCACCGCTGCCAGCGCGGCGTTGGTCCACCAGAAGATACTGACTTTGCATTTCCAGTCAGTAAGCGGTTTCGCCAGCGCGGAGCCAATCAGGTTGCCGACGCAGTAGGTGGTGAGGAAGGCGACGAACACCTCCGGCGACCCCATAATCCAGGTGCAGTAGTACATCATCGCGCCGCCGCGCACGCAGACGGCAAGAATGTTGAGGATGGTGAGCACACCTACGACGCGCCACTGGTCGTTTTGCCAGATGTCACGCAGATCTTCGCGCATGGAGGTGGTGCTTGGCGGCACCTGAATGCGCTCTTTGGTGGTAAAGAAACAGAACGCCAGCATCAGGAAGGCCACCACCGACAGCACGGCGATCCCGCCCTGGAAGCCGAACGCTTTATCGTCTCCGCCAATCAGGTTCACCAGCGGCATCATCAGCACCGTGGAGAGCATGCCGCCCGCCGTCGCCAGCACGAAGCGCCAGGATTGCAGGGAGATACGCTGCGTCGGGTCGTTGGTGATCACCCCGCCCAGCGCGCAGTACGGGATGTTGACCACCGTATAGAGCAGGGTCAGCAGGGTGTAGGTGACGGCGGCGTAGATCATTTTGCCGTTGAGGCTGAGGTCCGGCGTGGTGTAGGCCAGCACGCAGACCAGGCCAAACGGAATGGCCCCGAACAGGATCCACGGCCGGAACTTGCCCCAGCGGCTGCGGGTGCGATCAGCAATCAACCCCATGCAGGGGTCAGAAATCGCATCCAGCGCGCGTGCCAGCAGGAACATGGTGCCGACAAACCCGGCGGGGATGCCGAAGATATCGGTATAAAAAAACATCATGTAAAGCATGACGTTATCAAAAATAATATGGCTGGCGGCGTCACCCATGCCGTAACCAATTTTCTCTTTTACAGACAGTACTTCGCTCATCTTTTTTTATCCTTCACGCTGTAGGGGGCGCTGAGACCGGTTACAGAGGTTGTAAACCATTGGCGATGAAGCGGGTATTCTGTTTTCTGGTTAGCAGATTACGATTCTTCTTTTTTGTGATCGCGGTAAAATTCGATGAGCACAAAATGCTAAGCTCAGGAATTCGTTGAGATTTACCTGAAATGGATCAATGCAGGCCCTGTCAGGGGCGAAAATAAGTGTGTCAGGGTATGTGGTTAATGTCTGAAAGTAGCTATAATGCGCCCCGCCTCCATGTAGCAATCGAGGCGCGGAAGATCGTCATCTCCGGTGAGGTGGCTGGACTTCAAATCCAGTTGGGGACGCCAGCGTTCCCGGGCAGGTTCGACTCCTGTGATCTTCCGCCAAAATTTATTTTTTATTTGACAAACTTTCCAGTGCTGATAATAAATCGTTCAATCCAATGTTGAAATCATTTCTAAAGTCAGCATATTTCTTTGTTTTTAATAATTCAGGTATCTTGCAATCCTTTAAAAGGATAGGTAGTACATGAATACGACCATGCTGAATTTCATTCCAGTACTTAGTATGCCACTCTCTTTCTACCCATTTTGAAGTGACAGCGTTTTCAGAAAGAATAACAATAATAAAATCCGCTTCTTCCAACCCATTAGAAATTTTTTCAGGAATACTTTCGCCAACTTTAATGTCCCATTCATCCAACCACGGGATATATCCATTTGCTTCAAGATCCATACATAACATCTTTGCAAAAGGTTTATCTAATGATGAATGGGATATAAAAACCTTAGCTCCACTTGGTTTATTCATGTAGCGTTGCTCCACGATTTGTTCTAAAAGAGTAGTTTCAACATAATGCAACTCAGAGAAATAGCTACATAATTTTTTATATGAAGTTTTATTATACGGTGAACATAAACTAGTTAGTTCAGTTTTACGATTCATTAAATCATACATAGATGCATATTCTAGATCATCATAAGGAATATAATGATGTTCTGTTGCTAACGAAAAATAACCAAAATAGACAATAGCAACATGGATGACACCCTCCGGCGTCACATCGTCATTTTCTTCATTCCATTCATAATCTTCTGGAAAAATTGAATCATCATCGTCGTAATAGCCAATACGACCTTTGAATTCACCAGAAATTACTTTCACGGTACCATATCGATCCATTTCTTTAGGCATAGCTTGAACCTATATCATTGACGCTAGCCCTTAGGCTCAATTTTCCTTAACCGCAAAGCCTCCCTCGCCAGTTCCTTCAACCAGCTGGCGAGACTCACCCCCTCTTCCGCTGCTATAGCATCTAACTGCTCCTTCAATGCCGGATCAATACGCATTTTAAACTGCGGGGATTGCCCGCCGCCTTTTGGTTTTTTTTCGCGCGATATGATTGACATGAGGCCACCTATCCATCTACTCTGATACATATAGGAGGCCACCTAAACCTCCTGTACTAGCAACGCTCCGAAGTGCGGGAACACAACAGGAGCGTCTAACCTCACCAACTATCAAGGAGTTGATTATGGCTGATTCGCATTCTACCCCAGACGTCACCGCAACAGGAACAGAGCGCACATTAATTGTGGGATATCGCCCGAATGTTTTCGACAAATCCACGCCCAGTATCCATCTGTCCGGTAAATGGCTACGCGCGGCAGGATTTGATACAGGGCATCGGGTGACGGTAAAGGTGATGGATGGCTGCATCGTGCTGATGGCATATAGCGAGAACGAACAGCGGCTACTGGACGAAAACAGGCGAGTAAAAGAGACGCTGGCACAGGTTGATCGACGTCTGGTTGAACTGAAATCAACTTTATAGACAAGCAAGTTTGAACGTCGGGGTTTACGTCCGCTGACACATGGGCATACCCAATTGCAATACTCTTGTTGGCTACCCGTGAATCAATAATGGTTAGTTAAGCTGTGCGGTAATAATGTTGTGATATCGGACAGCCCCGATACCTAAACGTAAGCACCTGAAAGGGCGCTTACGTTTCAGCGATAAAACCACTTATCCGCTTTGACATCATTACCACTGTCACAGGTACAGGGGATGGTCTCTTTTGCCAGAAGGGATATTCGTACTCGAAGACATTTCTGGCATCAAATATGGATAATCCACGCTGAATGACCCTAAACATCAATCAGAAATTTGTGTGCATCTTCAGGGATAAAGTTAAAATCATCCTTAAGCGTCCCTTCTTCGGTGACCTGCTCAACGCCAGGTCTGAACCCGTGTTCTCAGATCGGATTCTTTTCCATGATGTATCCCATAACCTCAGTTTCGATGTTTCTCATTCAGGGGAGTTGAGATCGCTAAGCCCTTTCAAAGATTCTTTCATCGAGACATCTAATTCCAGCTATCTTCATACTTGATATTTCCATCCAGATAAAACCACTTAATACCGTGATAACGAATACTGATACTTTCCAGCATATTATGACCACGCGAGCCTGGAACCCAAGTATGGGCTGCATCAACAGATATTATCACGATGCTATCTAACGTTACGCGGTACACTTCATATTCAAAGCCAGCTTCGTTAACGTCGTAGTAATGGATGACAGACTTTTTTAGCCTCTTACTTTGACATAAGGCATAAGCAAAGTATGGAGACGTTTTGTCGATCTGATTATGAATATTGAACGCACCATGTTCCCTGGCCCCCATAAGCTTGCCCGTATTTGAACAGCACACCTGGTTTATGTGGTAATTACTGTTAAGGATCTCAATAGCCCCTTCCCTGCCAGCGACGTTGCTACTGCCTTTAATCGGGTTTCCGTTCTCATCATAAAGAAACATATATGCGGGTAATGACATTTATTTTCCTCCTAGTGATAACTCATTATTCTGCCGTCATTATCTTTAAAAAAAGGATAGTAATAATCCCGCTCATTCAAGGTATAAGAAACTTCATAGGCATAACCAGCTGGCAGAGCGATCTCAATACAGCTTTCAGGATATGAAAAATTTTTTAAGTCAGCAGCCGCAAATTCTTTATACTTACCCTTTTGTGTAGACGAAACGACATACCTATTTAAGACTTCATGTTTATCAACGCTGAAGCAAAGATGATTTTCATTAATCATTACACTTCTCTGCTCAGGAATAGTGATCTTTTCACCTGGGCACCCAACTATTGATAATACAAGAGGCAAGAACAGAACCTTTTTTTTCATTGCGGAAAGTCTCCTAAAATAGTTTCATATCGTTTGAGGAGCTCATGTGTGGGTTCTGAAGGATTGTAATCAATCAGTTTATGCAAATTATTGTGGTTTTCGAAACCATACGTTTTAAGTAACCAATAGTCACTAATAAGCGAGGCCTGCTGCTCAAGCCCATAAGCCAGTAAATGATGTTTATCGAGACTATATGTGTAATCAACAGCCCAGGAAAACGCACCACGCAGGCGTACCATCATACCGTGTTGGTGTTGCCATACATGCATCATTTCATGCAGAAAAAGATGCGCCCCTACAATACGGGACATTGTACGATGGGACATGGAGAAATCGTGTTCATAGGTCCCTTCCATAAAATAAATTTCACCATTTGGTGTCATTGCAGTTCTGAAATCCTGCATATTGAAGGGCAGATAGCTTCCCCGATGGATCCATACTTCATTGTAGCGAATACTTAATCCATAAAGCGTTTTTGAAAGATTTATTTCACCGAGCGTAAGTAGGCGTAATCCACCTATTTTTATTCCATTGCTCATAGACATTCTCCTTTTGCAATGGACATATTATTCCCAATAAAAATTTACACAATTATTTTTATAATGAATTGAATTAGGAGTTTTATTTCGTCACATAATCAATCAGATGATTAAATAAAACCTTAATGATAAAAACAAAAAACAACTGACAATGTAATCACCCGGCTGAATATGTAGTCATATCCATTTTATTTACCCATTAAACAGGTGATGGATGACTGCACGTGCTGATGGCGTATAGCGCGCAAGAGCAGCGGCTGCTGGATAAACTGAAAGCGGTACAGGCGAAGCTGAAAAGGATAAAAGGGGCGCTGTTGCCCGCCGAAGGAGAAAAAGACATCGTCAGCTGATTAAAATGGGAGAAGCAGGCTAAGCGCTAATCCCGGTATGTCTGCTCAGCCGCATATGCAGCAGCGGAAACGGGTTCCCCTGCCCGTCCAGGGCCGAGCGCCCCACCTGCACAAACCCCATGTGTTGATAAAACGCCACCCCTTGCGGGTTTTGCTCGTTCACATCCACTTCGTTGACGCCGAAATGATTAACCGCACAGGTCAGTAACAATTTGCCGACGCCTTTCCCCCGGCTCGCAGCATCCACAAACAGCATTTCGATGCGGTTCTCGTCCACGCCTAAAAAGCCGTGAATACTGCCCTGCTCATCACGGGCAATGATCACCTGTAAATTCGGCAGATACATATTGAGCAGGAGCGGGCGTAACGTCGCAATGTCGCTTTCCTGCAAGAAATGGTGCGTGGCACGAACGGAGGATTCCCAGATCGCGGCCAGACGCTCGAAGTGTGAGGGCAGTGCGGTTTCGATTTTCATCCGCTAACGATGCGTGTCAGCCGCCATAAAATCAACCTCCTGCCCCTTACAATCTCTCGCAAATCGCCACATTCAGCCGGACAAAGTCGTCCCAGGCAATGACCTCGCTCAGCCTGGCGCGGTAGTAGTCCTCTACGCGACAGACTAGCGGTCGGGTGGCGTAGATGGCGCACAGGTGGGTTGTTTCATCGAAATGGCCGCACACCCCGTCGCCGCGATCGAGAAACGCGGTTTCGGGGCTGGCGTTGACCCTGCGGCAGCACTTGCCGCAGGCATTGCAGGGGAAAGGCGTTAACGCGTCGTCACTCATGCCTGCGTACATAACGACGAAGCGAGGCGCTGTACTTCTATGATGCGATCGCTCAGCTCACGATCCTGCTGGCTGGCGATATCCCGCGCGGCTTTCACTTTGTCCAGTAACTCTGCGAACCAGGGCTCCAGCGACTCATCCACCAGCCGTAACGCACCGGATTCAAACTGTGCGGCCGTCGTGAAGGCAAAATCGTCGATCTCTTGCTGATAACGCTCCCATTCGCGGCGTTGTTGCTCGCTTTGTTCACGTGCCTGTTTGGTTTCACGATCTTCTGCGAAGATATCCCACAGCGAACTGACTACAGTGATGGCTGGCCCTACGTACGGCAGCCATTTGCCCACCACCAGCGTACCCCACTTCTCCATGGTTTTTGGGCCAATCCCCTTCATCAGTGACGGTAGCCACTCTTTCACCACTTTCAGGCCGCTGACCACGTGTTCCGGTTTTGCCATCGAACCCAGCGTATTGACCGCGTGGTTCATCATCTCGGCGTTAATGCCCCCGGGCTCTGGCGATACCCCCTGCTCCTGAGTTGCCTGCGCACCCGGCATGTGCGGAATCGACTGCGAGGCACCCTGTTCTGCCTGTCGGGCGATCGCCGCTTGCAGGCTGTCGACATCATCGGCAAAACGCTGCACCAGATAGGTCATCTCACGGTTTTGCGCCGCTTCCACTTCGCCGCTGGCCTGCCGGAAAAGCGCCTCGATGTGTGCCTGCGCGTGTTCAGGATCCTGGCGCAATGCCGCCTTGCTGCCCCGGTACATGACCTCACGCTGGTTCTTCACCTCATCGATCACCGCGTTACGGCAAAGCTGCTGCTGCGCAACGATATTTTTCAAAAGGGTATCGAAACTGCGCACGGTGTCACTGGTGGTCTGCTGCTCTAACGTGTGCAGCAACTTGTCGAGGAAGCCGTTCAGCGTCGCGCCCAGTCGACGGTAGATATGCTGGCTATCAATGCTGGCGATAAAGGTGGTCAGCGCCTCTTCGAAGATCGGGAACTCACTGGCGCGCAGTAGCCCCGGCACATTGTTCAGCTTCGCCTGCAGCGCCATCTCCGCATTGACGCGCAGGATAGGGATATCCTGCAGCACATCCTGCAGACCCTGCGCTTCCGCCAGGCTTTGCAGACGAATACGAATGTCGTTTTTGAGGCGGGTTAAGGTCTCGACGTCCATGCGATCTTTATCGTTGAGCACCAGGAACAGCTTTTTGCGGGCCTGTAAAATCTCGACCAGCACCTTGAGTGTCTTCTCCTCTTCGGCGGCACCGGACGGGTTTACCACAAAAATCACCGCATCCGCTTTCAGCATCTGTTCCCGGGTGACCGCTTCATGATCCAGCGGCGCATCCACGCCCGGGGTGTCCAGAATGGTGCTGTTATTCCAGCAATAGGAGTCAACAGAGGCGGTTAACGGAACATCGCCGGTCGCTGCCACGCATTCGCCAACCAGAGCGTTGATAAGCGTGCTTTTGCCGGCGTTATACACGCCGTAGACCATAATGCTGGCATCCGGCTGGTTGCGCTTGTCTTCAAACTGTTTCTGCACAGGCGCAAATTCTGCCGCCAGCGCAGGATACTGGCTTGCCAGTTTCGCCGTCAGGTCGTAAGTTTCAAAAAGTTCTGCCGCTGACATCGCCATGTTACGCGTTCCCCTCACTCGTTAATTGCTGCTCTGCTTGCTGCTTCAGTCTGCCAATCGCCCGCTTAAACTGTTCCACTTCATAATTTAGCTGGCTACAGTCCTTCTCCATCTCGTTGAGTAAGGTGCTTAATAGCGTACCAACCTGAGTGGTGATCTCGTTTTCGATACCGTCCAGGTAAAGGCTCAGGATCCGGTTACGGACTTCGCTGAGGTTATCTCCCACCACCATTTCAATGGTGCGGGTGGTTTGTTGGGCGCTGTCTCCGGTCATCGATCCCAGCCCGGCCCCGAGAGTGGCGCCTATGGCCGCGCCCGCAGGCCCCAGCAGCATCCCAATGCCGCCGCCGATCAATGCCCCCAGCCCACCGTTACGGCTACGCGTGCTTTTGGTGTAGCCTTCAGGGATCTGCTCGGTCACTTTTTCTACCGAGAAGGCAGGCAGCGTGAGCGAGGAGGAGGTCCAGGTGGTGACAACCGCTGATTTAAAGGCCTTCATCGCCTTGTTCAGGATCGCCTCCAGCGCATCCCCGGTGAGGGTCGCCATCCGGCTGTCCCATCTTTTTTGTGCGGCTAGCAGGGCGCTATTCAGCCCGGCTTCGTCGTTGCGGCTGGCGGCCAGCTCGTTAAAACTGGCCTGAATGGTTTGACGTAATTCAGACTGGGC
Organism: Leclercia sp. UBA2479; assembly: GCF_002341985.1. NCBI lineage: Bacteria > Pseudomonadati > Pseudomonadota > Gammaproteobacteria > Enterobacterales > Enterobacteriaceae > Leclercia > Leclercia sp. UBA2479. The sequence goes on from NZ_DDPB01000001.1 coordinate 122,640, forward strand.
AAGGCGTACGGCCGGGGTAATCTGTTTTTTTACATCCTGGTCGACCGTCGCAATCATCGTAGCCAGAGATGCCGTCAACGCCTGATATTTCTCCATTTCCACCAGGCAGCCGGAGAGGAAGTTTTTGAAATTCGTCATCGGCACCGCACGCTTCATGCGCACGCCCTCTTCCTGCGAGATTTGCTTCAGGCGGGTAAATAGCTGCCCCATTCCACTGTCGGCGATGGCCGCCGGATCATTCCCGTGCAGTTCGGCATAGCGGGCGGAAAGGGACAGCACTTGCACACGCCCGGTATCAACGCCTTCGGCCTCCAGCTCGCGCTTTACGAAATCCTGCTGCATCTGGCGATCCTGCGCTGATTTCATCACGCAGATATCGACAGGCACCTCATTGACCTCATCCCAGCCATGCTGCTTTTTATCGCTGCCCGTCAGCAGCAACATGATCTCCTTCTCTTTCCCCAGCAGTTGACGGATCTCGTTTAAATCGCTGGCGCGTCCCGGCGCATCCGATTTCATGGTGTAGAGGATCAGGTCAGCATGGTCGGCGTGCGCTTTCGCCAGCTCGCCGTTTTGCGAACGCACCGAGTGCAGGCCAGGGGAGTCCACCCAGGTCAGCCCCGGCAGACGGAAGCTCTGAATCGAGCTGGTCGCCTCGGTGGCATCCACGCGAAATTTGCCCTGCAGCGCCGCTTCGTTATGCGCATCACCGTTCTCTGCGTCCGTATTGCCATGGGAGTCATACTTCAGCGTGGTATTCCCGGCCTGCTGGGCAGGGGTCGGGTTGGTATGGCCCCAGGCCATATAATTGCCCAGCGAGCTTTTACCCGACTTCACCTTGCCGTAGACATAGACCAGCAGCGAATCTTCAAAGTTTTTCCGGAAACTCAGCCCCTTGTTCTGATTATCCAGCTTTGCTTTCCAGCCGCTGTCGATCTCTTTCAGGCCGTTGATAAACCCCGCCAGCGACTGGCTTAACGGGCTGGTCTCAGGTAATTTCTCCTGCGCGTCGGCCAGCAGCCCGGCAAGGTTAGAATGAAACTGGCTGTAGTGAGCCGCAAAGGCTTTATCCAGCTCTTTAGCCTGCTCTAATGAAGAGGCGAACTGCATCTCCAGCGTTTCGAAAGAGGTTAGAAGATCCTCGCGAAGCATCTCGTTACTCATCTTTATTCCTGTCTGCTTAGCCGCGCAAATGCTGGCGAATACGTTCAAATTGTTCGCGATAAACTTGCAGTGTCTCAAGCTGGACCTGGCAATCTATCAGGGTATCAACCACGTCATAAAAGTCTTCGGTCATGGTCAGTTCCACGTCGTAGCAGGATTCCAACGCATTCAGGTTCTGGCGCGTTTTGGCGTCCAGGAAGGTTAGCTCATGGCTTTCGGTAAAATGTTCTGCCACCACGCGCTGATACTGCTTACCCGTTGCCAGCACGTTGGCTTTAAAGGGCGATGTGCTCTGATAGTGCACCTCAACCCAGCCGGAGAGCGCCTGCTTTAAGTCGTCAGCGCGCAGCGTGCCGACGTTTTGAAGCGAGGCCTTAATGGTTTCGCGCTCCTCTTTTTGCTCGCGTTCGCGGCGCTCACGTTCTGCTCGTTCCCGGCGTTTGCGCTCTTCGTCGTCGCCATTGCCATTCGAGCTGTCATCATTGCTGGAGGAAGAGGCGATTAATGCGCCCACGCCCAGCACCGCTGCACCAATTAACCAGGGTAATGCCATTTTCGCGCTCCTTAGACAGCCGGGAATTTTTTGAGGGTGTTTTTCATCCAGCCGCGGAAATCGGTCATGATCGTATTGAAGGGCTGGAAACCGCTGTTGATTTGCTGATGGATTTGCGCCTGCTTCTCCTGCAGCGCGTGCTCGGCCTGCATAAACTCGGCGAGGATCTCTTCAATCGCCACCCGCTGGCGCTCGCGTTTTACGGCGTACGCGTCAGTGTTCAGCGCATCCAGATGCTGAGCGAGATCGAAAAGGTGGCTGGCGCGGATCAGGCCGTCTTGTTTCTGCGTCACCCCGGCCTGGAAACGGGAACCAGACAGGGCATAGCAGCGCGGCGTAAAACCGAGATCGTCGCGGCACTGTTCCAGCATGCGTTTTTCAATTGCCGCAATGCTTTCGGCGCTTTCTACGTCCGCTTTGCTGAGGACAAGGATGATGTTTTGCTCGGCATACTGGCCAAAAGAGTCTTTTAACTGGCGCAAAAAATCGATCTCAATCTTTTCCAGCTCACCCTGGGGCTGGTGGACAAATAGCACGATGTCGGCCTTTGCCGCCCCCTGCAGGGCAATCAGATCGTCGGCGTTGTTGGCATCCAGGCCTGGGGTGTCCAGAAAGATAAAATCTTCGGTCTCACACTCTTTGAGTTCCGCCGTTTCACGAATGTCGTTAGTGCGAAAACATTCCGTCTGAATATGGTTCGTTAACATATTCAACAGGAAGCTTTTACCGGCATTCATTAATCCCCAGGCGGCGACAACCGGTTTTCCGGGGGCGAGTTGCTGTTCCAGCAAGGCATCCGCCTTGTGTAATAACGAGGCGTGTGGAGAGGTACTGACATCAGCCATGATAAATATCTCGCTACGTTAATGAGTTATTTTTGAGGACGTTGCGTATTAAGTGTTATTAACGGCATACCATCCGAAAACTGCAGTAACCCTGCGAATTTTGGTGGTAACGATAGCGAGAAGAGTAAGACAGGCCGCTGACAGTCCGTGTCAGTGCAAAGGGAGTTTTAGGCAACGAAACAGCGATTATCTGCGCGCAGCTCAGGGCACCCGCACCTCCATCACGGCATAGACCCCATCTTCAGGCACGACCACGGTGACATTTTCTACCGGCACGCCGGCAGCGAGATGGATCTCCTGCAGCTCGTCTAAGGAACGTGGGAAGAGGTGCTGCCAGCCAATGCAGCGCAGGGCAAAATCGATCTGTGGGCTGGTATCCAGCATGTTTGACAGGATCACCGCTCCGCCGGGCTTCACCAGCCGCAGAGCGCGTTTTAGAAAGGTCACGGCATCGTCATGGTTAAAGTATTCGAAGATGCCCAGGGCATCCACCAGCTCGGCCTGCTGCTCCCCCAGCTCCAGCACCAGATCGTCGTTACGAATCAGGTGATACACCAGATTCCGGCGCAGCAGGGTGATCTGCTCTCCCACGACCAGCCCCTGCTGAGCCGCCATGGTCTCGGCCCAGCGCAGGGCGACGGGGTCGTCATCAACCAGCGAAAGATGCACCTTCTGTCCATCGAGCTTCGCGGCACACAGCGCCTCCAGCACCGGGATGGCCGCGCCGCTGGCCAGGCTTACCCAGTCGCTCTCGATATCGTTATGGATGTATTTGTCCACCAGCGTCGCCAGCACCCGGGCGCGGGAACGCACGCCAATGGCATCGTTGGCGTGGATAAACCACTGGCGGCTGGCGCTGTCCATCACCGTCCCTTCCGGCAGTTTATCCTCCAGAGGGTTTTGCACCGCAAACAACGCCAGCGCCGAGGGCACCAACCGCACGCGCCAGGCCGCCAGCGCCGGGCGATGACGGAATGCCTCCTGCGACCAGGCATGTTGGGCGATCAGCGTTAACTCACCGCGGTCTCCCTGCTCAATCAGCGGCGGCTGCAGGGACGGGTCGGCCTTCAGCGCCCGATCGATGGCGTTAATTTCCCGGGTCGTTTCGTCTTTCATCGGCCATTTATCACTAACATCAGGAAACGAGGCGCTGTAAATGGTCATGTTTGCAGGTGCTTTACCGCGATAGGCTTGCCAGGTCATGTCGTTGTCTCCCGTTTGGCCGATAACGGAAGTGTATTCATGCCTGGCAGCATTACCCTACGAAGAAAGCACGAATTCCCGCCTGGGTTAGTGTTTCACCCAGACCAGTTGATCGATGCGGAAGCCGAGGCTACGGGCGATGCGCACGTAATCGTCTTTCACCTTATCCGGGATGGTTGGCGTACGCGCCAGGATCCACAGGTAATCACGGTTCGGGCCGCTTACCAGCGCATATTTATACTCATCATCCAGGGCAATCACGTTATACCCGCCGTAGAAAGGCCCAAAGAATGACACCTTCAGGGCGGCGGTGGTCGGCGCACCGGTAAAGTACGCTTTGCCTTCGCTTTCGTTCCATTTTTGTTTACGTGGATCGTAACCCCGGTTCAGCACGCTAATACCGCCGTCGCTGCGCTGGCCGTAGGTGGCAGTCACCTGCTCCAGTCCGCGTTCGAAGCGGTTTTCCAGGCGGGCGATTTCATACCATTTGCCGAGATAGCGCGAGGCATCAAAATGGGTAATGGGCTGCACCCCTTTCGGCGGGGTAGGCGTTTTGCACGCTACCAGCGTCAGCGCGATCGCCACACCGGTCACAACTGGCCATAATTTCATGTGAGCTCCTTTCGTTTGCGTGATGTAAGTGTAGTGCAGAGGTCGACTGCTTCATTCCGGATGCAAATATTCGTAGTATATTGAGATTATTCTTTCTCACCGGACAGGCGCATGGCTTACTCCATTGGCGAATTCGCCAAACTTTGTGGCATTACAGCCACCACGCTGCGCGCGTGGCAGCGCCGCTACGGTTTGCTTAAACCGCTGCGTACCGATGGCGGCCACCGTCAGTACAGCGAAGAGGATGTTCAGCAAGCGCTTAAAATCCTCGACTGGGTAAAAAAAGGGGTGCCGATTGGCCAGGTTAAACCCCTGCTCGAGCGCCCTACCGCGCGGCGTACCAACAACTGGCAGACGCTCCAGGAGAACATGCTGCAGCGTCTGAAAGAGGGCAAAATCGATGCCCTGCGCCAGCTGGTGTACAACGCCGGCCGGGAATACCCCAGACCAGAGCTGGTCACCGAAGTATTGCGTCCGCTGCGCAGCCAGGTCTCGGCGCGCGTGCCGGCGATGATGACCCTGCGTGAGATCCTCGACGGCATTATCATTGCCTACACCTCGTTCTGCCTTGAAGGGGATAAAAAAGCCCCTGGCGATAACTATTTAATCACCGGCTGGCACCTGAGCGATCCCTGTGAAATTTGGCTCGAAGCCTTAAAACGCACCGGGCAGGGTCACCGTATCGATGTGCTGCCCATCCCGCCAGCCGCCCTGGCACCCGAGATATTCCCGGAGCGCAAATGGCTGCTGATCGCCAGCGGCAAACTGAGCGCCGCCCGAAAAAAACAGATAGAGCAGTGGCAGCAGGCGGTCGCGCTTGAGGTGGTCATCCTCTAGCGTCAGTTATCACGAAAAGTTGAATATTTTCTTTTCGCCAGAGTGCTAACGTTTTCCTGTTACTTATCAAAACACAGGAATTCATGATGAAAAAAAGTGCCGCACTGCTGATGTTGTCCTCCCTCGCTTTCGCCCCTGCCGCCTTTAGCGCCCCGGTCGGTACGCTTAGCGTGCATATTCTTAATCAGCAGACAGGTGTCCCCTCGTCTGACGTGACCGTTACCCTGGAAAAAGAGCAGCAGGGTAACTGGGCTCAGCTTGCCAGCGGTAAAACGGACCAGGATGGCCGCATCAAATCACTCTATCCGCAGGACAAGGAGATGGAGCCGGGCGTTTATCGCGTCGTCTTCAAAACGGGCGACTATTTCAAAAGCCAGAAGGCCGACAGCTTCTTCCCTGAGATCCCGGTGCTCTTCACCGTTACCCGCACCAACGAAAAACTGCACATCCCACTGCTGCTTAGCCAGTATGGCTATTCAACCTACAAAGGCAGCTGATCGCTTACAAAAAAGTGGTTTCGTAACCTTCTGATATCGCAAGTTATAACAAAATAATTCTGCGAATACTTGGACAAATTATTCATGGTGTGTAAGTTTTAAGAAAGGCTTAGGAGGTAGCACACCATGAATACGAAACCCGTACTCGGAATTAGCGGATGTTTAACCGGGTCCGCCGTGCGCTTCGACGGCGGTCATAAACGCATGGGCTTTGTGATGAACGAGCTGGCCCAGTGGGTAAGCTTTAAACCGGTTTGCCCAGAAATGGCGATTGGCCTGCCGGTACCGCGCCCGGCGCTGAGGCTGGTTCAGACCACCGACGGTGAAACGCGTATGCGTTTTAGCAAGGACAGCACCGAAGACGTATCAGAGAAAATGGCGAGCTTTGCCGCCAGCTACCTGCCGGGCATCAGCGACTTTGCCGGGTTTATCGTCTGCGCCAAATCCCCAAGCTGCGGCATGGAACGCGTACGGTTATACGATGAGCAAGGCAACCGGGGGGCGAAAGCCGGCACCGGGCTGTTCACCGCCGCCCTGATGGAGAAGTATCCATGGCTGCCCGTCGAGGAAGACGGTCGCCTGCACGATCCCGTACTGCGCGAGAACTTTGTCGAGCGGGTCTTTGCCCTGCATGAACTGAATACCCTGCGCGCAAACGGTCTGAGCCGCCGCGCCCTGCTGGATTTTCACAGCCGCTATAAACTGCAGCTGTTGTCCCACCATCAGGCGGGATATCGCGCTATCGGGCCTTTTGTCGCCTCGCTGTATGAGTGGGACGACCTGAACGCCTTTTTCGAGGTTTACCGGGATAAGCTGATGGCGATCCTGAAGCAACCCGCCTCGCGCAAGAATCACACTAACGTGCTGATGCACGTGCAGGGCTATTTCCGTAATCAGCTTAACGCCCGCCAGCGCGACGAGTTACGCGAAGTGATCCTTAACTACCGCGCCGGTCTGTTACCGATCCTCGCCCCGCTGACGCTGTTGAAACATTATCTTGCGGAACACCCACACAGTTATCTGCTGACGCAAAACTACTTTGATCCCTACCCTAATCATTTAGGTTTACGTCTTGCTACTGGCTAAATATCAATGAAGCGAAGGCCCCGTTGACCCGCAGAGGCCCATACTGTACCCCTTTAGACGACACCCTCACTGTCGTCTTTTTTTTGCATTTTGCGCAAGAATACTGGCAATATATACAGGCCTTTTCGCCGCTTCGGGAATGCTCATGATCAAGACGCTGCATATCGAAAACTACCGCTCCATCCGCCGCCTGTCGCTGGATCTGGAGCAGCTTAATATCGTTTTCGGGCCAAACGGCACCGGTAAATCAAACATCTATAAAGCTATCCATCTGATGCACAGCGCGGCGCAGGGGCAGTTTTCTCAGGCGCTGGCGAACGAGGGCGGGATTTTAAAAGTGTTCTGGGCCGGTAAGACGCGCAGCGACCAGCTGCGGCGGATGAATCTGGCGGTAGAGACCGAAACGTACGAATACGAGCTGCAGGTGGGGTTTGTTGAGAGACTGCCGTATCCGTCGCAGTTTCAGCTGGATCCGGTGATAAAAGAGGAGACTATCTGGTTGAGCCAGCAGCACCGCCGCCCCTCGTCGCGGCTGATGCAGCGTAAAAACCAGACTGTGTTCCTGAACAACGTGCATCACGAAAAAGTGACCCACAGCGGCACGCTGTATGAGAATGAGTCGGTATTTGGTCAACTGGGGGAGCCGCATCTGTACCCTGAGGTATCGCAGATGCGTGAATCGCTACGCAACTGGCGTTTTTATCATGAGTTTTCGGTGGCTTCTGGCTCGGCGATGCGCGCCCCGCAGGTGGGGTTCCGCTCCCCGGTGCTGGCGAGCGACGGCGCAAACCTGGCGGCGGCCTTTCAGACCATTGTGGAGATTGGCGACGAGCTGCTGCTGATGCGAATTCTCGATCAAGCCTTCCCCGGCTGCGTGTTTTACAGCGACAACCGCGACGGCCGTTTTCGGATGATGATGCAGCGCGAGGGACTAAGTCGCCCGCTGGAGCCTGCTGAGTTTTCTGATGGTACGCTACGCTTTCTCTGCCTGGCGGTGGCGCTGCTCAGCCCGCGTCCGCCAGCGTTTATCGCCCTCAACGAACCGGAAAATAGCCTGCACCCGCAGATGCTGCCTGCGCTGGCAAGCCTGATCGCCGAAGCCAGCCGCTATTCGCAGATCTGGCTGACCAGCCACTCGCCAGAACTGGCGACCTTAATTGAGCAGCACCGTTCGTTTTCGCTGTACCAGCTGTCGATGGCGGAGGGCGAGACGCGGATGGAGAGGCTGGGTTAGGAACCTTATTCTCAATAGCGAAATAGCTGCCTTCTGGTCCGTTACTCAGGCGGTTTTTTACGCCTCTTCCGCTCATCGAGGAGGGCGAATAACCACGATCTGAAGGCTGCCGCGGTTGCTGCAATCGCGCTTACGACAGCCACCTGCTTAATATCTGCCCGTTCAATCACAACCTCATGGTGGATAATGAATTTAATGGCAATTAGGGCCAGAGAGAAAAATATCAGGCAGCAAATAAACAAGTAGACAAACAGTTCTGGCTTGAGTCTGGCTGCGTCTATGGTTATGGCAAGATCCATCTGGTTCTGCGTAATACCGGGCAACAGTGCGGAGTGAACCGGGTCTGGCGGCTGATGAAGCGTGCCGGAATAAAAGCTCAGGTTGGGTACTGTAGCCCACGGGCATGTAAAGGCGCAGCCAGCATCGTGTCGCCCAACAGGCTCCAGCGACAGTTCAATCCGGATGCTCCGGATGAGCGTTGGGTAACGGACATAACCTACATAAGGGATAACGAAGGCTGGCGGTATCTGGCCGTGGTTGTTGACCTGTTCTCACGTAAGGTTATCGGCTGGTCAATGCAATCCCGCATGACAAAAGAGATTGTCCTGAACGCATTACTTATGGCGGTATGGAAGCATAATTCTCAAAAACAGGTATTGGTTCACTCTGTTCTGGGCTGTCAGTACACGAGCCATGAGTGGCAGTCGTTCCTGAAATCACATGATCTGGAGGGCAGCATAAGTTGTCGCGGTAACTGCGACGACAATGCGGTTGCGGAAAGCTTTTTCCTGCTACTGAAACGCGAACGGATTAAGAAAAAGATATACGAAACAAGGGACGAAGCCAGAAGCGATATTTTTGATTACATCGAAATGATTTATAACAGTAAGCGTCGGCATGGTTCGAGCGAGCAGATGCCACCGGCTGAATATAAAAACCTATATTACCAACGGCTCAGAAGTGTCTAAATTATCCGTGGCGATTCAGGCCCTCTCCCACATCATTGCTATCTCACTCGCGAGGTAGTGGAGATGGTTAACATTCAAACTATCGTTCTTTTCTTATAATCGATTGGTAATTTCCAAATACAGGGAAATTTTCATAATTCCCGGAAACATCCACTTTTGTTTCACTTTCATCCAAAAGATGTGGGTTAAAACGTTCTTCTCTGATAACGGTATGACCATCTTCTTTAAAAAGATAAGTCGTACCATTAGAAAAATTCATAAAACCAGCGCCTTCACCTTCGCTCCCGGCAAACTCTCGGTGAACAGCCATTGAAAGAAAAAGTCGCTCATTATCCAGAACTTTAAAGCTATAAAGAAGATATTCTCTTAGTTCTTCATCTAAAAAACCGACACTAATCCAGCCAGCATTTTTTGTGACCTGAATAACATGTGATGGTTTTACATCAGAACCGATAAGTGCAGTATATGGCATCCCGCGAGAATGCTTTTTTTTGGCTTCATTCTCGCTCAGAGGATTCATTGATTCTTTATAACCAACGGACCATTTTTTACAAAAAAAAACCTTGTCCATTATTTGTAAACCTTCCCATTAGTATCTCGGATAATGACATCAGCTTGCTTAGCCGCATTAATAACTGATTGTGGAATTGGTTTCATCTGAGGTGGAACCTCCAGGAGGTTACTCCCTTCCATCTGGCTTCCAGCCAACTTATCACTGGAAGGAACATTTGCGATTGTAGCGCCGGCACCATCATATCAGCCACGTACAGCAGAACCTACCATACAACGCCCGGAAGCGTCTGTATGTGACTGATAGTTTGTGGGTATCAGGGCAGCGCCCTGACGAGATTGTTTTGTCTGCTGGCAAAGGGATTCAGGGCAAAAAATCCCGCCAGCTATGGGCGGGAACAATTACCATACAACTATATCAAGCCAAGTGATTCAGGAAGCTCTTTTATATAGATTGCATGATCTCCTTGATATTCTTTTGATATCAAGTCAAAAGCATTTGCTACTTTCATTTTATCATCAAGACTTAAAAGTTGTAGTTCAGCCGCAATACTTTCCATCATTCCTACTGCAATATCAGGATCTAAAGACTCTTCATCAGAGAACTCAAGAAAAATAGCCATGTCAGCTATTATCTTCACCAAGCGAGCATCACTATTCATGGACAATTTTCACCTCTATATTTTTGATACCTAATTCATCAAACATTTTTTGAGCTCGATTAGCCTGAGCTTAATTTGGGACTTCCCAACGTCCAGTTATTCCATTACTTTTCAAGGCCTCAGACTGCCTTATCGGCTGAATTTTAGCTTTTGGTGTTGTTACAACTGATATTTTTCTGACAATCACAACATTACCATCAACACCATCAAATCGAACTGGTCTGTTTTTTCCAGCGTCATCAATTCGATCGATCGTTGGAGCCTGTCCTTTTTAGGTGTCAATATTTGAACGAGCACCAGAAGCAGAATCATTATAGTCTCCAGCTCTTGAACTCATTCCGGCATAGTTTTCCTGCTTATAGCGTTCGTTTTCGGTTTTACGTGCTCTTCGGCTTTTTGCTCCTACGTCTTACCTTCAGACTGTGCCTGCGCAATATCACTGAGCGCATTATTCTCAACAACAACTAGTCAGAGGTCGTCATTATGGCTAGACGCGATTCTACGTCACAGAGAACCTTTCCAAAGCGCAGCGGCGGATGAAGATCGGTTATGTCAGCATCCGGCATTTTTATCACCACAACCTCCTGGCCACCTGGTATTCCCGCAGCCCCAGCCTGCGCCTGAACGGTAACTGGCTGGCAGATGCGGGATTCAGCACCGACAGGGCGGTTACGGTCAGCGTGGAACCGGGACGACTGGTGATCGAGCCGGTTAAGGGCTGATGGTTAAGAAGAAGATCCCGGCCTGAGGCCGGGATTAGTCATAGCTATCAGGATGTTATTTCTCTGGATTGATATATGTATATCTACTATTTATTTCTAGTCCAAGATCATTAGCTATTTTAAGCACTTGTGTGTATTCATCTTTGCTAATCACAACATCATGATCAGCGATGTGATCACATAGCGTTTCGAATGCTAATACGTTCTCTGAGAACCCAATATAATCTAGGGCAAAGTCAACTAGCGAAGGATCCAACCGATCCTTTAACCTTTCACCTAATGATCTAATTTTGTCATTAATATCCATCGCGCCCACACTATTTCTTAATTGCCTTTAAAGCTGGAGGAGCCGGATTATTATCCGGGAACGCTGTTACTATTTTCCCACTAGCTGGCTCGTATACCACACGAACTCTAACACCCTCTCGCTCTTCCCAGGCAACCCATCTTGCTGGTCTCCCTGCATTTGTATACGTCCCGCCCGTTCCGGTCTGGGCAAACCATTTGGTATCGGGTGAAGTAGCTATATCACCCACAGTATGAACAACCTTGTCTGCTGACCAACTTTGAGGGAAAACTGTTTTTCCTGGATTTCCGGGATACAGATGTCCACCTTGTGTAGGGCTATCCCCATATAAAATATGCTGTTTCGCTTCCGGCGAAAGGATATCCACATATTTCTGGTTTGTAGGTGATAATCCAAGATCGGAGCTTTTCGCAACAGATAAAAACGCTTTAGCTGCTACATACTGAATCAGTTTTGCTTCACTGGTCGGCACACCACTCGCCAGGATTTCCGCTGCCCGTTGCGGCGTCATTTCTCCATCAGCCGTCAACGCACTGACCGGAACCCCAAAGAACTCGCCCCAGGCGGTTAACAGACCTTTAACTGCATCCTGCCCTTCAGGTATCTGACCCTGTGAGTTTTTAATCAGCGCTTCTGTTAACTCATCTGCTGTAGCGCCATTCTGGATCATACTGACAGCAAGCGACTGCTGGGATAACCCCATATCAGCCATGCCTTTTCCGAAGCTTTCAGGACTCAGCGAGTTATTCTCAACCGCATTCTTCCCGGCCTGTGCCCCCGCACCCACCGAGGCCGTGCTGTTTCCCACCAGCCCACCAGCCATGCCTGCGGATATCGATGCCAGGGTACTGACGGTCTGCATTTCTGATTCATTCAGGTCATTGACCGATTTACCCGGATACATCGTCGCAATTATCGCTTTTGCCGCGAGCTCACCCGCAGCCGCCCCCATCGCACCCGCCGCTGCGTTATTGCCCTGCAGTGCCGCCACCGCCCCGCCGAGAATGGCGTGTGCGAGGGTGTTCACCGCCGGGTCTTCTTCGGTGGATTTGATAAGATGCGCCAGTTCCGGTGCCGATGCGCCGGCCAGCGCGCCGGCCACGTTACCGCCCGCTAACCCCTGCAGCGCCGCCGTCGCGGCCTGAATACCGCGCTGAAGTTCGCTGCCGGTACCGAAACTCTTCATCTCTTTCTGGTATGTCGGGGAATTACGCAGGGCAGCAACGTAATCCTGGCGCTCTTTCTCCGTGGCGTTGGCCTTCAGCGGCGCCATCTTTTTCTTCGCAGCCTCGAGGGCGTAGATGTCACCCTGAGTGCGGGCGATATCTGCCGCCTGGCTGCCAATGTCGCTGATCAGCCCCACCGCTTTCAGGCGATTCTGCTCTTTCTCCTTATCGAAGATTGGGCTAATGCTGTCGTTAGCATTCACCGTATCCCGACTCAGGTTCGCCAGGTCCTGCTGCTGGTTAGCCTTATCACGAACGGTAATGGTGCCATCCGCCACTGCCGCCTGGGTGGTACCTTCCGCATGGCCGCTGCTGCCTGCCGCCGCGATCATGCCGCCAGGCAAATTGCCTTTAAAGGTATCGCCAAAGCTGCCGCCGCCGCTCAGGCTCACCCCCGTATGGCTGACTTTGTAATCCGCTTCGTTATGCAGATCGCTAAAGCCGAGCGTGCCGGTATCGAGACTGTTTTTATCCGCCGTCGCCGTCGAGGCGATCACCGCGCCGTCCAGTTGGGTATGCCGCCCTACGGTCACGTCAAAGCCGCCGTCGCCAGCAAACAGTCCGGTCTGCTCTTGCACCGAGTCGAAGGTGCTTTTCATCTTGTCCTGGCTGGCGCTGATGTAGCCGGAGCCGGTCATACTGCCAAAGGTAAAGCTGCCGCCCGCCGCCACGCTGGTCTGCTTCGAGTTGTAATCGTTGCTATCCTGCTGACTGCTCAGCCAGAGATCGCGGCCTATGTCGGCCACAATCTTCTCGCCGTTGACCTGTGCGCCGTTCAGTATGGCGTCGCGCCCGCTGGTCATAGAGACCTTGCCGCCGCTGTCGATCGTGGTTTCGGTCCAGGCGGTGCCATTGCCTTTTTCATTACCTTTAGCGGCATTCACGTTGGCAAAGACGCTGATGCCCGCCCCCCCGCTACCGGCGCCAATGCTGACGCCTACGCCACCGCCGCTGCTGCTATTTTTACCGGTCGTTTTTTGCGTGTTCGCCGCACCCGTCAGCAGGATGTCGTTTTCGGCATTCAGCGTCGTATCGCCTCCCGCCTTCATCTGACTGCCGCCGATCAAAATGTCACCACTGTTGGCGCTGGTGCCTTTCCCCGTCGCAGTGATTGTCAGATCGTCCCCGGCATTCAGCGTACTGCCCGCCACCGTGTCGCTCTCGGCATGCTGCTGCGATTTGGATTTTTGCGTGGTCAGGGAAAGGCTGACGCCAAATCCGTTGGAAGGATCGCCCGTCTGCTGGGCCACCACTGCACCCTGCCCCGCCTGTACGCCGGAAAGTGCAGCTTTCGTTGCCTGAAGCGCGGCCAGTCGACCGTCGCTCTCTTTGGTTGCCTCCTGCGCCGTGGTCACCGCGCTGTTGATCGCGCTACCAACGACGCCAGATAGCGCGACCGTCAGGCCACTGGATTTTTGTTCAAAGGTCTCATCCCGGGTGCGTTTATCATGACCCGGCTCGATCATCACGCTATCGCCGGTGAGCGACATATCTTTGCCCGCCACCAGATCCGCGCCGCCCACATGCAGCTGATTACCCGCCGTGATGCTCACATCTCCGCCCGTGGAGCCTATGGTGCTAAAACTCTGGCTCTGGGTAGTGCCACTTTCACGCAGATCATGGGTAGATTTACTGCTGCCGATGGTAAAGCCGATGCCGCCGGTGCCCATCAGGCCGCTCTTTTTGGTCTCTTTGAAGCGCCAGTCGGTATTGCTGTTGGTGGCGGCAACGATGTCGACATTGTTGCCCGCCGTCAGGCCGACCGCTCTGTCGCCCACCACGGACGACCCCTGCACCAGCAGGTTGTTACCTGCCGTCACCTGTACGTTGTCTCCGCTGAGCAGCGTGCCCGCTTCACGCGTTGCGCTGCTCTCCTCAATGGTGTGGGTGGTTTTTTTACTGAGGAACCCGCTTTTGGTTTTGGTCTGCTCTTTGTAGTAGTAATCGCTCTCGGTAGCAGTATTAAGATCGACATCGCGACCCGCTGCCACCGCAATATCGCCCTTCGCCGTCACCTGAGCGGCTTCGGCTGTCACGTCACGTCCGGCAATAATCGCCGTATCGCCGCCGCTGGCAATCTCGGTACCTTGTTGACGCACCGACTCGTTAATGACCGTTTTCTTGCTGGCTTTGTAGCTGTCGCCCTCTGTGGTGGCCTCTGCGTTTAGATTTACGTCGCGGCCCGCCTGCAGGCCGACGCTCTTCCCGGCGGCCAGCGCTGCGGCCTGCGCGTTGATATCCTGCCCGGCTTTCAACACCAGATTATCGCCCGCCGCCAGGGTGGTGCGATCGAGCCCGGTGCTATGAGTTTCACTCTTGCCGCTGCGGTTGCTTCCGCTGGTCTGCCCTGCGTTCAGATTAAGGTCATGACCTGCGCTCAGCCCCAGACCGCCGCCCGCTTTCAGGTCGCTGGCGGTCATATCGACGTTGTTCCCGGCGTTGGCCACCAGATTACCGCCCGCACTGAGGCTGCTACCCGCATAAGAGACGGATGAGCGTGCGGTATTTGCCCGATTTGAGCTGTACGCGTCGTTCACCTGATTGGCATTCACGGCGATATCGCCCCACGCGTTCAGCAGCATATCGCCGCCTGCTGCCAGGCTCGCGCCAGTAACGGTGATGTTTTTCCCCGCCTCCAGAGACAAGGAATCCTGCGCCGTAATTGACGCTGTGCTGCCCAGAACGGTGTCTTTAATGCTGACGTTGTTGTATTTGCCTTTGGCGTTGATATCGATCTGCTCGGCCAGCGTCAGGTTGTTGATGCTGCCATCCGTGCTCTCCAGCGCCACCGTTTTGCCGCTGATGGTGGAGCTGATGTTGTTGATATCGCCAATGGCGCTCAGGTTGAGATCGCCTCCGGCTTTTATCAGGCTGTCGTTGAGGTTGCTGATGCTGTTCTGGCTGTCGAGCGTCAGGTTATTGCCCGCCAGCAGCGTACTGCCGCTGTTGGTGATGTTGCCGCCCTTCAGGGTGACGTTATTACCGGCGATGACGCTGCCGTTATTGACGCTGACATCCTTCGGTGAGAGGTAGAGCTTCGGCACCATCACCGTTTCGCCGTTGATGACGGCTTTTTCCCACCACAAAATACTGTGGTCGAGGGCGGCAATCTGCTCCGCCGTCAGCGAGACGCCAAATTGCAGCCCCAGCGATTGCTGGGCCGCTGCGGCGTTGTCCATCAGGTAGCGCATCTGATCCAGATCGGAGCCGATGCCGTTCAGGTAGCGGTTACCGGTCTGGTTCAGGAGTGCATTTGAGACGTACCGGGTATCGAAGGCCGCATCGCCCAGGAAGCGGTAATCGTAGTCCGGGTTCAGATCCAGCCTGCCGAGCATGTAAGAGGAGCCGAGGAACTGCTTCTCATCGGTAAAGAGCGCCCGGGTCTCCTGCGGGGCGCTGGAGGCAGGCTTATTGCCTAACATCGCGTTCAGATTGGCAAACAGAGCAGGATCTAGCTGCCCCAGCTCGTTGAGTTTGGGGTTAACGCTGATGAGATAGGGGCTTTTTGGATTATCTGAAATAACGAAATAGCCGTTGTTACCCGACGGCAGCGGGTACGCGCTGGTATCGACGCGCTGGCCCTGGTACTGCCCACTGGCGCTGCCTTTGGCGATATTGAGGTCGGCAGTGGTTACGCCCGCGTCTGCCAGCGCACCCAGCTGCCCCAGGTTGGCGTTACCTTTTTGGGTGGTGCCGATGTTGCTGAGAGGCGTGCTGCCGGCACTGTTATTGTCCAGCGCACCGCCGCCGTTAATCTGTTGCAGGGCGCCCTGCAGCTGATCTTGCCACTGGGGCGAGCCGACCGCCACGGTGCCGGTGTTCGTCAGATTTTGCTTTTGCGCTCCGCTGGCGATGGTCTGGTTGCTGAGGGTGTTCAGCGAAGGCGTAGAGATAACGTTGCTGACGCCGCCCGCGTTGGCAGTGGTATTGGTATTGCTGATGTTATTGGCGAAGTTGGCGGTAACATTGCCACCGGCCTGGATGACGGCGCGATAGATTTGTCCAATTTCTTCCCTAATGTCATGCCCGACCAATTTCAGTGAGATCGATTTTTTGACAGGGGGTTTAGTCGTGTCCTGTAAACCGCCACCGCCCCCGGAATTAGAGACCGAGCCAGTAACAACTGTCCCTGCAATGGGGCCCTGATACTCATAAATTAAATAATCAGTTTTAGTACTTTCCTGGAAACTATTGTTATTAAGTGTATTTCCAGCAAGCGATATATTTCCATTCGCTAATATGTTGCTTGCAGTATTATTAAGCTCATTTGCATTAATAGTTATATTCCGCCCGGAAGAAATACGTGACGCAGCACTCTGACTGTCGACAGTCAGGGTTTCCTTAGTGACCGCCAGGGCTTTTTGAAGACCTCTCTCCTTAGGAGCATATACCTGCTGCATGATATGGTATTCGAAGCACCAATGGCTGCTACAGGAGCCTGCATGAATAACATTATCAATGGCATAAGTGCCATATTCTTTAGGGTCGAAATAGGAGAGAGGAACATCTGCTATAGCATCACCAAGCCACGGATATTCCAGATTTAAGTTCTCTTTTACTGAAGTGGATTGTAACCCCTCTCGCTGATTCAACAGTTGCGCTGTACGAATCGTAATATCGCCGTTCTGCGTCTCAATATTCCCCGACGTATTCACGATCTGGGCGCTGGCATTCCCGGCTGCATCTCTCTGCATCGACAGGTTATTGCCCGCCATGATGTCGCCGCGCTGGTTGGTGATGCTATTGGCATAGAGCGCCAGGTTATTGGCCGCGTACAGCAGGGCAGTATTGATGATAGAGCCCGGTGCGCTCAGGGTGAGCGAGCCGCGCGTGCCGGTGAAACCGTCCACCGTCATATTGCCACGGCTGGCAACGGTAATATCCCCGCCGCCCTGAACCGATCCGGTGCTATTCAGCGCCACACTGCTACCAGAGAGCGTGCTGGAACCGCTGCCGGTGGTGATCTGTCCGTTATTGCTAAGCTGCCCGCCCGCCGTCAGGTTGACGGCCTGGCCCTGCAGTACGCTGCGGTTATCGATCCCCCCATTGCTGGTGATGGCGAGGGTTTTCCCCGCCGCAATGGCGGTTTTACTGGTGAAGGCGTTGGTCAGCTTCAGGGTCAGATTACCCAGCGACACCAGTTGCCCCACCAGATCCAGCCCTTTACTCTCCAGCCACAGGTCGCCGCCGCTGAACAGCTTGCCGCTGGCGCTTTGCGTCAACGAATCCGCGTCGATATTCAGTTGAGAATTGCCGAGCAGCGTCCCGCCATTCGTAAGCTGGCCGTAATTTACCGCCAGGGTGCCCGCCTGAGTAGTGCCCTGGTTGGTGAAGGTGGTGCCGGTCAGCGTGGCGCGGTCGGCAATCCAGGTGCCGCCGCCGTTGGCGGCGTTGGCGGCGTTGAGGATCAGATCGGTGGCCTGCAGCCAGCCACTGCCGGTGTACTGCGGCGTATTCAGCGTGAGGCGCGCGCCAGAGAGTAGTTTACCGTCGTTACGCGCCTGGCTGGTGGCCTTCAGGAGGGTCTCGCCGCCCCCCTGAATCAGCCCGTCATTCAGAAGCGTCGGGGTCGTCACCGTCAGCCCCTGACGGCTGACAATCTCCCCACCTGCATTGTTGGTGAGCGTGCCGCCCAGCGTGAAGGTCGCGCCGTTATCCCCCTGCAGACGCCCGCTGTTAGTCAACGCGCCGGTGGTGATACCGAGCGTGGCCCCCTGGATTTTGCCTGCGTTAGCGACGGAGGCGGCATTGAGATTTAGCGCCCCGCCTGTCAGCATGGTGCCGCCGGCAAGCTGGTTAACCGCTCCCGTCTGGCTCAGCGTCAGACCATTCACCCCGCTCACCGCCCCGCTGTTACTCAGCGAGCCGCCCTTCAGAGTCAGGTTTTTTGCAACCCACTGCCCCTGGTTGGTAAGCGAGGCGGCCTGCAGCGTTGCCGCCCCCAGGGCGGTGATCTTGCTGCCTGTTGTGGCGGTGAGTGTATCCGCCAGCGTCAGTTGCAGCCCGTCTGCGCTCTGCACGGCGCCGCTGTTGTTAAGCGACTGCGCGTTTAGCAGGATGTTTTGCGCCTGCCAGCTGCCGGCGTTGTTCACCGCACCGGAGGTGATGTTCAGCGTACCCTGAGTGAGCAACTTGCCGTTCGCGCCGTTGATCAGCTCCTGCTGCGGCGCAGCCATCGCCATACGTGCCATCAGCCGCTGCTGCGCCTGCAGCGTCAGGCTTTGCAGGCCGGTAAGGGTGCCCTGGTTATTAATGCTGCGCTGCTGAAGCGCGAGGGTTTTACCCTGTACCGTGCCGCTATTTTTAAGCGCGCCGCCGCCGAGCGTGACGTCGCCTTCGCTGAGGATCTGCCCACGGTTATCCAGCGTCTGGGCCGTGAGGGTCGTATTGTCCTGGCTCATTAGCGATCCGCTGGAGGTCAGGGTTCCACCGATGTTCGCGGTGAGTGTCCCCTTGCTTAGTAGCGACCCGCTGTGCGTCCACTCCGCGGCGCTTACCTCTATGCCGTTCCCCTGCTGTGTGCCCTGGGTGGTCAGTTTCCCCGCATCCAGGGTTAATTGCCCGCTGGTCAGAGTGCGTGACGCCGCCCCGGTGGTGAGCGTATCCCCGGTGAGGGTCAGGCCGTTAGCCCCCTGCCAGAGCCCGCCGTTATTCAGATCCCGGCCACTGAGCGCCAGGGTGCCGCCCATCATGCGTCCAGGGTTGAGCAACGCATCCGCCGTCAGCGTCGTGGCGCCCGCGCTCTGCATCAGCCCGGTGTTGGTCAGCGTGCCGGTAAAGGTGCCTGTCAGCCCCGACAGGCCATTCAGGGTGCCGCTGTTGGTCAGCGCACCGCCGTTCACTGCCAGCGTATCGCCCTGCAGGACCCCCGCGTTGCTGAATTGTCCGCCCTGCAGGGTGAGTGCCCCACCGGAGAGCCCTTTCCCGGTCGTCTCGTTAATAAAGCGCGTAGCGGCGGCGTCGATGGCGTTAGTGCCCTGCATCAGGCCGCTGTTGCGTAGCTCGGTCGCCGTCAGTTCCAGGGTTTTACCCGCCACGGTACCGCTGTTGGTCAGGTTCGCCGCAGCGAGAGTGGCCGCGTTGCTGGCCAGGGTGTTGCCCTGATTAGTAAAGATGTTGGTCAGGCGCAGGTTCAGGTTCTCAGCCTGAATATCGCCCCGGTTGGTCAGCGCGTTACCCTGCAGAGTAAAGTCATCGCCCACCAGCAGCAGCCCGGCGTTATCCAGCCTGTCGAGGTTCAGATCCAGTCCGCTACCGCTCACCAGCTGTCCGCGCTGGTCATTCAGCAATGTCCGGGTGGTGAGCTGCAGGCGCTCATTACCCTGCATAATGCCGGTGTTGGTGATCTCAGGAGCATGAAGAGAGAGCGCCTTTCCGGCCAGCTGTCCGTCGTTGAAGAGCTGCGCCGCCGTCAGGTCAAAGAGATTCTGGCTGAGTAATGCCCCCTGGTTCTCTGCCTTACCGGTAAGGGTGAGCGTCAGGTTATCCAGGGTCTGTACCGCGCCGCTGTTGGTCAGGTTATCGGCGCTTAGCGTCGCACGCTGCGCCTGCATTTGCCCCTGATTGGTGAGGGTTTTCCCGGTCAGGCTCAGCGTGTCGCCGCCCGTCACCTGGCCCTGACTCTGGTTAGTGAAGGCGTTACCGCGCCAGCGCAAATCGCTGCTCCCCTGCAGCAGGCCGCTGTTTTGCAGATCGCCATGCAGGGCCAGCACTTTGGCCATCAGCTGTCCGCGGTTGTCGATACTGGCAGCGTCCACCTCCTGGTTTTGCTGGCTCAGTACCTTGCCCTGGTTGGTGAACTGACCTGTTACCTTCGCGGTGACGCCCGCTTCACCGAGCGCATTACCGCTGTTAATCCACTCCCCGGTCGCCAGATTCAGCGTTTTACCCTGCAACAAACCGGCGTTGTTGAGCGTAACCTGTTGCATATCCAGCCCGCCGCCTGCGAGCATTTTCCCGGCCTGCAGGTTATTCAGCTGGTTACCGATCGCCGTCAGCGTCGCCGTGCCCTGTAACGTGCCGCTGTTGGTGAGGGCCTCGCTGTTGAGCTGCGTATTTTTGCCCGCCAGCAGTCCGCCATTGGTCAGTGCCGCCGTGGTAAGAGTTAACCCGTCCCGGGCAATCGCCCGCCCGGTCGCGTCGTTAGTGACCTGCTGCGTCAGGGTGAGCAGGAGCGTTGTTGCGCTCAGTTCGCCGCTGTTGGTCAGGGTATTGCCGTCCAGTTTCAGCGCATCACCACTTTGCAGAGTGCCGCTGTTGGTGGTGTCGGCGACCTCCAGCGTGATGCCGTTATCGCCCTGCAGCAGTCCTCTGTTTTGCAGGCTGTTCCCTGCAAGATGCAGATTATTCGCCGCAATACTCCCTTCGTTGGTCAGCGTCGTCCCGTTGAGGGTCAGCTGGTCGTCGGCCAGCAGTCGCCCTGCTCCGATGTTGCTCAGGCTGGCGTAATCGCTCTCCAGACTGGCGCCGTTGATCTCGCCCCGGTTGACCAGGGAGGTTCCCTTCAGCCGCAGCGTACCGTCGGAGGTGATCAGACCGCTGTTAGTAAAAGTGGGGATGTTCAACGTCAGGTCATTCACGCCGTAAAGCGAGCCCTGGGCGAGGTTGGTGAGCGTGTCGGCCTGCAGGGTAAACCGTGTGTTGCCCTGCAACAGCCCGCCGTTGCTGATGGCGCGGCTCTCTAACGACAGGGTATTGGCCACCAGCGTACCGCTGTTGGCGATCCACACGGGGGCCGTCAGGGTCAGGCTGTCCGCCTTCGCGATCCCGCTCTGGGAGAGCTGTTGTCCGCTAAGTGTTATCGTATCGGCGGTTAACTCGCCGCTGTTGCTGAGTGCCTGCGCGGCGCGGAAATCCAGCGTCTGCCCGGTGGATTTGCCGCCGTGAACCAGAGTGTCGGCAGAGAGGTCCAGCGACCCCTTCGCGGCCTGAATGCCGTTCAGCGTCGCACTGTCTGCCTGCACTCTCAGTCGCTGGCCGCTTTGCAGCCGCGCCTGTTGCTGCGTGGTCAGCGTTGCAGCGTTGAGATCAAGGTTGCCTGCGGCATCTGTCAGGCCATTTAGATCCGCACGCTGGCGGGCGGTGAGCTGTATATCGCCCTGGCTGGTGGTGAGGGACGCTTTCCCGCTGGTGAGCACCCCGGTCTCTGCCGTCAGCCCCTTCGTCCCGGACAGCGTGCCCTGTTGAGTAAGCGTGGCCGCTTTCAGGTTTAGCGTGCCTTCGGCAAGGGTAGAGCCAGTGTTGGTCAGCCCATCGTTAACCGCCAGGCTGGCATCGCCTTTGGCACTTAGCGTGCCGTGCTGGTTCAGGGTATCTGCGTTTAAGGTTAGCTGGCCGCCGCTTTGTACTGCCCCGCTGTTAGTCAGCGTGCGCCCCTGAAGCGTGACGTCATTCCCCTGTAGCGTACCGCTGTTCGTCAAGGAGTCCGTCTGCGCAGAGAATTTTCCTTTCGCCGCTAACTGGCCGCTGTTCGCTACATTTTTGCCGGTGATCGTGATGTCTTTCCCGGCGTTCACCTGGCCCTGATGCGTCATCGTATTCCCGCTCAGGGCAATATTGCCGCTGGCATCCGCTCGGCTTTGACCGTTCAGCGTCAGTCCTGCGCCGCTCAGGGTCAAATCACCGCCAGCGGCGATCGCACTGTCAGAGGCCGTAAGCGTGCCACCGCTGGTGACGGTGGTGCGGGCATCGCTGCCGACGGTGGCGTGGGTCAGGGTCATATCCTGCCCGCCGCGCACGTTCATTTCCCCTTTGCTGGTCAGCGAACTGCCTTTCACCGACAGCGCGCCGTCGGTGGCCAGAGTGGTATTTCCCTG
Source organism: Leclercia sp. UBA2479 (assembly GCF_002341985.1). NCBI lineage: Bacteria > Pseudomonadati > Pseudomonadota > Gammaproteobacteria > Enterobacterales > Enterobacteriaceae > Leclercia > Leclercia sp. UBA2479. Next base: position 144,881 of record NZ_DDPB01000001.1, read on the forward strand.
CCCGACCAGCGTGGCATCCGAGAGGGCGACTCCCGCTTTACCCGTCACGCTTAATGCCCCGCCTTTGCCAGAGACGCCGCCCCCGGTCTGGGTCAGCTTGCCCTGGCTGTTCAGCGTGGCGCTGTTGGCGGCAACCAGCGAGGTCTCCTGCAGAACCATATCCTGCCCGCTGTTTATCGTCAGGCCCCGTTTGCTGTCGGTACCGCCGCCAGTGATCTGCAGTTTTCCGTCACTGGTGAGGCGCATCTCGCCGCCGCTGGCGAGGGTACTGTTGTTAAGCGTCATTCCCTGCGAGCTGGTCACATCAAGTGCCCCACCCGCCTGATGGCTGCCGTTGAGCGTCACGCCCGCACCCTTCGCGGTAATCGCCCCGCTGGCCAGGCTGTTGTTGACCGTCAGCTTGCCGTTGGCGTCGAGCTGAATATCGCCCTGGCGGGCATTCAGGTTGCCCAGGTTTACACCCACCCCCTTCTCGCTGGAGACCAGACGGATGCGGTTGGCATACATACCGCCCAGCGCGCCGGTATCCACGGCGATTTTCGGCGCTGCGCCCTCGCCGGTAAGGGATTTGACACGCCCATCCGCAGCAACGCGGTTGGCCCCGACGGTCACGGTAAGATCGTTGGCGTGGATCGCGGCGTTCACCTCGGTGGCGCGTGCAATCAGAGAGAGGGCGTCGTTTTTGCTGGCATCCAGCCCCTGCCCCTCAATGGTGATGGCCCCTTTCGTCACATCCAGCGCCAGCAGGTTGCCGTTGGCATCAAGCTGTGGCTTGCCGGTGGTCAGGGTCACATTGGGCGTATTGATAAATCCGCAGCCGTTACAGGTGATGCCGTAAGGGTTCGCCACCATAACGTTGGCCGCTTTCCCGGCCACCTCGGTATAGCCCTGAAGTTGCGACCGGCTGCCGCCCGTCACCTCGTTGATGATCCCCTTCGCTTCACGTCCTGCCTGCAAATGCGGGTTATTCTGGATTAGCCCACCAAGCTGGGTCTGATTCAGGCTATTGGTGGCGTTATTAAGGATCAGCCCCTCTTTGCCTACGTTGTACTGGTTGAACTGGTTATGCGAAATACCCGCCCCGTTTGGCGTGGCGATGTTAACGATGGGCACCCCGTTACCGGCTTTGTCCATAGTGGTGTTGCCGGTCGGCGTCATCACCGCCGCCATGGCGGGCGCCATCGGCTGCCAGACCATTAAGCCGCAGACAGCCCAGCTAATCAGGCGCTGTGAGAAACGAACGGGAGGATGACGGGTTTCCATAGTCGTAAATTCTCTTAAAGCATAAAGGCGATACGCCAGTTAACAGTCACATGATCCGGGCCCAGCCAGTCGGGGTAGTGCAGCGGTGTGCCCACTGAGATCTGGCTGCTGTACCCGCGTCCGGCGCTGCTTAAGCCCACAGACGCGCCCCACAAGGTGCCGGAAGCAAAACGGTCTTCGCGATCTTTTTCCAGCCAGCCGCCATCCACCGCCAGGGTGGCGTTCACCTGGCCGATAAACGGCAGGGTAAACAGCGAATAGCCCAGTTCATTACGCCAGTAGCCGCCGTTATCACCAGAGAGGTACTGCTCTTTAAACCCACGCACTGAGCTTTCTCCCCCCAGCGTGAGCCGCTCGGCGCCGTAAAGGCGATCCGGCGACCACTGACCGTAGGCGCTGGTCAACCACCACAAGTTATTGGTGAGCGGACGCTGGAAGCTGGCGTTCAGGCTCCATTTGCGAAACTCGGCGCGCGGTTCATCACCGGTTTTATCTTCGTCCGTTTCGGCGTTGAACCAGGGCATGCCGTGGCTCCAGGTGGGGTTGAAAGTGGCGACGCCGCCCGCCAGTTTTTGCGTGTGAGTGATGCCAAGGATCAGGCTGGAAAGATTGCGGGTACTGCTTTGCAGCGGGGCGTCATTCAGCCAGTTGCGGCTTGAGCGCTGCACCATGCCCGCCGCGAGACCGGTTTTAATATCGCCATTGCGATAGACGACCCAGGAGGCATTAACACGGTGAGTTTTGGTATCGCCGGTCGAGATCCAGTCAAACCCCATATTATCGATGGTGGTGCGGTAGTTGCTCCACGCGTAGCTGTAATCCAGCAGCCCGTAGCCGAACGGCAGGCTTACTCCCGCCTGGAAATTTTGCGCGTCGTAGCGGGTGGCAAAATCACTGCTTCGACCGCCGCTGATAAACCACTGGTCTGCCAGACCTAACATATTATTGGCATACAGCGCACCATTCAGCTGATTCTCTCCGGTACTCTCTTGCCCGCTATTATCCAGACTGATAGTTGCCCTTAACGGAAATTCGGGTTTCGCCGTAAGATTTACCACTGAATATTCCGGTTGCGATCCGGGTAATATATCGATCTGCACCGGTTCGGCACGCAAACGGTTAATTTGCTCCATGCCTTGTTCAATATCGCGTAAATTGAGGATGCGCCCTGTCCGACCCGGAAAAGCCATCTTTAGCATTAGCGGGGTTTTGCCCTCAAGGCGAATCGCTTCCAGCTTCCCTTCCAGCACTACAATATTTAACTGACCGTGGGAGAGATCTTGTTCGGTCAAAAATGCCCGGCTGGTGATATAGCCGCGGCTAATATACCAGTCAGAAATATGGGTGGTTAATTCGTTTATTTTCACCTGATCCAGACAGCGATTTAGCCAGGGCTCTACCAGCCGCTTACGGGCTTTTTCAGCGATTACGGTAGCGCCTGAAAGAGTAATCGTATGGATGGTGAAGCAAGGCCCGGAGCCTTGCGCGGCGGGCTGCGGCCGGGTGGGGGCTGGAAGGGGGATACTGCGTTCCAGTTCATCTCGCTGCTGCTGATTTTGTATTAAAAGCTGTTGTTGTTGCTGCTGAATGGTATCGCGATCGGCAGGCGACAGCGGGGCCGCTTTCACCGGGAGAGATAAAAGTGCGACCATCAAGATAAGGATATAGTTACTGGCGGAAATTATTCCACCTTTGTGCATAAGGGTGCTCATCCGTGCCCTGAAAATAAACCCTAATAAAAGAGAGTTATTAATATAGGACGAGTCTAATTTGAGTTATATAAAATTTAACTTATGTCACAGACTAAAATTAATTATGTGAATTACGTCAGGTTTTAATAATATTAGCGAGAAGGATATTTAATATATCCTCAGTTCGTTCTTACTCAATAACGTATTTTCAGGAGGAGAGTAAAATCACCCTCCTGAATTATTCAGATTCGCTTTATTGATACTTTAGTCATGCTAACACCCGCTAAATTCAGCAGCGGGTTATTCACGTGATTACCAGCCAGGCACCGCGCCGCCATTAAAGATCTTCTCCGCCGCTTTCGCCACCTCCGGCGACTGGTAAGCGTGGATAAACGCTTTGACGTTCTCGGCGTCTTTATTGTCTTCCCGTGCGACCACGATATTCACATAGGGCGAGTTTTTGTCTTCAATAAATATCCCATCATGCACCGGCGACAGCCCGGTTTGTTGCAGATAGGTGGTGCTGATAATGGCCACATCGACTTTTGGATCATCCAGCACGCGCGGCAGTTGCGCCCCTTCCAGCTCCATGATGTTCAGCTTCTTCGGGTTAGCCGTGATGTCCAGCGCGGTGGGCAGCAGACCGATGTCCGGTTTAAGGGTAATCAGCTTCTCTTTTTGCAGCAGCAACAGGGCACGCCCCAGGTTGGTTGGGTCGTTGGGAATCGCGATGGTGGCACCATCTTTCAGTTCAGCCACTGATGTGATCTTGCGGGAATAGCCTGCCATCGGGAAGACAAAGGTATTTCCCACCGCCACCAGCTTATAACCGTGCGCTTTATTATCTTCCGCAAGGAACGGACGATGCTGGAAGACGTTGGCATCCAGTTCGCCGTGGTCAGTTGCATCGTTCGGCAGCAGCGAGCCGCTAAAGCCGACCAGCTCCACATCCAGGCCGTATTTCTCTTTCGCCACCTTTTTGGCGACCTCTGCCACTTCCTGCTCGGCGCCGTTAATCACGCCGACTTTAATGTGTTTAGCATTACTGCCGCCCTGATCGCAGCCCGCCAGCAGCAGGCCCGCAAGAAGAAGTGCACCCAATCGACGTTTCACCAGCCGGTTCCTTTTGATAAATGTTTACCCGACTATATCGGTAACCCAGCGGCAGGCTAAAAAACGAAAAGGAATCAAACAGAAGAAAAAGATATATGCCGCTCAGCGGTGCTTTTTCTCATGGCAAGCAGCCACGCTTTGCGGGCAACGCCAGCGCCTGGTAATGCGACGTCTCACCGTAGCCGACGCGGGCAATCCCTTGCCAGACGGCCTGCTGAAACAGGCTGCCCGGCGTATCCAGGGTCTTAAAGTTCATGGGTCTCTCCGGTTGTGAGCAGTGAGTCCAGAGTGGCGTTTTCACCTCTGTGCTCACAACCGAAAAATGGACGACCATTTTTTTGCGCTAGCTTACGCCTGACTTTTGCGTAACGGCGCTTCGCGCAAGAACCATGACAGCACAAACGCCAGCACCATAATCCCTGCCGCCATGATAAATACCGCGTGAATGGCGGAGCCAAAGGCATCCAGATAGTCCGCCCTGAGGGCATCCGGCAGATGGTGGATAGCGTCAGGATCCAGCCCTCGCGGCAGTTCACTGCCTTCGGGAATGCGTGCCATTAGCCCTGATTGCAGTTGATGGGTAAATACCGCGCCAAACAGCGCCACACCAATCGCCCCGCCGATGGAGCGGAACAAGGTGACGCCCGACGTCGCCACACCGTACTGGCTGGACGAGACGCTGTTCTGCACCGCCAGCACCAACACCTGCATCACCAGCCCCAGACCCATCCCCAGCACGCCGGTGAAGAGATACAGCTGCCAGGTGGGGGAGTCGATGGTGATCCGCGTGAGCAGCGCCATGCCGATCACCCCCAGCAGGGTACCGAGGATCGGGAACAGGCGGTACTTGCCGGTACGGCTGATAATGCGCCCGCTGATGATGGAGGTCAGCAGCAGACCGCCCATCAGCGGGATCAGCTGTAATCCGGCCTGGGTTGGCGTGGCCTCTTTCACAATTTGCAGATACAGCGGCAGGAAGGTCACTGAACCGAACAGCGACATCCCGATGATGAAGCCAATCAGGCTACACAGCAGGAAGCTGCGATCGCGAAAGAGCGAGAGCGGGATAATCGGCTCCCAGGCCAGACGCTCTTCATAGATAAATCCGGCAATCCCCGTCAGGCCGAAGGCCAGAATGCACCACAGCTGTGGGTCGCTCCAGGAGCGTACCGTTCCCCCTTCGCTGGTGAAGAGGATGATACAGAGCAGCGCCATGCTGAGGTAAATTGCCCCGAGATAGTCGATTTCATGTTTGTTTCGTTTGGTATTGCTGTGGAACACCGCGCCGATCACCAGCAGGGCAAACAGCCCCAGCGGCAGATTAATGTAGAAGATCCAGCGCCACGAGGCATGCTGCACGATAAACCCGCCGATCAGCGGCCCAATCACCGTTGCCAGCCCAAATACGCCGCCGAAGAGCCCCTGATAGCGGCCACGCTCGGCAGGCGGGATCACATCGGCCACCGCTGCCATGCTGATCACCATCAGTCCGCCGCCGCCCAGCCCCTGCAGGGCACGCATCAGCACCAGTTGCGTCATGTTTTGCGCCAGTCCGCACAGGGCCGAGCCCAGCAGGAAGAGCACAATCGCAATCTGCAGTACGATTTTTCGGCCAAACAGATCGCCGAACTTGCCATACAGTGGCACCACAATGGTGGAGCTCAGAATGTAGGCCGTCACGACCCAGGAGAGTTTATCCAGCCCGCCCAGCTCACCCACGATAGTGGGCAGCGCCGTGGAAACGATGGTTTGATCGAGGGCAGACAGCAGCATCACCAGCAGTAGCGCGCTGAACAAGAGCTTTATCGAAGGGGGCTTTTGCGCGTCAGGCATCATAAGAGACCGCTTGAAATTAATTAATGAGATAATTAATATTCAATGAAGTTATGAATACGGTCAAGGGATCGCTCCAGCATGTCAGCACATAAAGATAATTCTGAACCGCGCCGCCCCGGTCGCCCTCGCGGGGGCAAACGCGCCGCCACCAGCCGCGAGCAGTTGCTGGACATTGCGCTGGATCTCTTTTCTCGTCAGGGGATCGCCAACACCTCTTTAAACGCCATCGCCAAAGAGGCGGGCGTAACGCCGGCGATGCTGCATTACTATTTTAACTCACGCGAACAGCTGCTGGATGCGATGATTGAGGAGCGTTTTCTGCCGCTGCGCAGCACCATCGCTGCCACCTTTAGCGCCCATCCCGACGATCCGGTGGCTTCCCTGACCCTGATGGTCCAAACGCTGGCGAGCCTCGCCGGTCAGCATCACTGGTTTGCGCCGCTGTGGATGCAGGAGGTGATCGGTGAAATGCCGGTTTTACGCGCCCATTTGCGAAATCGAGTGGGTGAAGATAACTACTCCGTGACGCTTGCCACGCTGAAGCGCTGGCAGCAGGAGGGGAAACTGAACCGCGAACTGGCTCCGGAGCTGCTGTTTACCACGCTGTTAAGCCTGGTGCTGGTGCCCTTCGCGAGAAGGCGTAATGACGAGAGGTTAAGCGCCCTCTCGTCTGCACAGATTGTGCGCCACGCCTTAGCGGTGATGGGCCAGGGCATTGGCGCTTAAAGCGCTTTGGTCAGATAGTGGCGCTGCATCCCCTGGTTCGGGAAATCGGGCAACGTCATCTGGAGTTGATAACCCAGCTTTTCGTAGAAGGGCCGCGCCTGGAAACTGACGGTATCCACCAGCGCATTCAGGCAACCTTTGCGCTTCGCCTCTTCTTCGGCGGCCAGCATGATCTGGCTGCCTACACCACTGCCACGCACCGCGCTGCTCACCCACACATAGCTGATATCCAGCCACTCCCCTTTGCGACGCCCAATAACCCCGCCGATGAGGGTACCGTCGTCATCGCGGGCAAAGACCGCCAGATCGCCCCAGGTGCGGGTATCGACAAACTGCTCGTTATAGGCGCGCAGCCCGGTTAATAACGCTTCCTGATCGTCGGCGGTGATGGTATCGACAATATCTAGCTGCATCCTGTTTTCCCTCATTTTTTTATCGTTACCCTAAGTTCGCGCAACGGCAGAAAGGAGACAATAAATTTTTGTTGGCGCCCAAGAATTTGGCAAAAAGTGCGGCTACGCTTTTAACGTTTAGTCGCCGGAATGCGCAAATTCATACTTTCCACCTGGATCGCATCGGCGAATGTAACGATATATTTCAAATGGAATGCCGTGGTTATCAACCGGAGGTCAACATGAAGTCAGCACACCTGTTTTGCCTGATAGTCTGTCTGCTTTTTGCCGCCTTCGCCCATGCGCAAGACAACGACGATCCCGCCAAACTCGAACAGAAAAAACAGCTGATTTTGAAAGATGTGAAAAAAGCCTGCGCCCCGCAGCGTAAACAGTCTGACTCGGAGTGGCAGGCGATGATTATGTCTTCAGAGGCGAATAAGCTCTTGATGCGCAACGCCATGCTGGCGGTAGATCGTAACAACCAGGAGGCCTACTGGGACGCCGTCAGCCGCATGGACTGCATGGAGGATTATTAAGCGTGAAGCGGGCTTCACGCTTGCTGATTAACGTTTACGTATTTCAGGAATAATTAAATCGCCCCGCAGAACCCAGGATTCCAGCATCTGGGTTTTTTCGTTCAGCCAGCTCACAATGCGTGCAGCCATCGCATCCATCGAGTATTCAATCGCCGGAATGGTTGGGATACCCGGTAAATGCAGGGAGCCAGCCAGACTGAAGACCATGATGTCACCCGGTACGGACTTGTTAAACGCCTGCAGCTGCGGGATCACCCGCTGCGCCTCTTGCTCATCAGCAACCAGTAAGGCGTTGAAGTTCAGCGTGCTCGCATTGTTCAGCAACTCCTGCAACGCCACGGATGACGAGGTGGCCTCCATAAAGACCAGGTTGCGATTAAAGGGCAGGAAGTTTTTCTCCAGCGCGTGCTTGTAGCCCAGCAGCACCTGATCGGCAAAGCCGCTACCCTGCGGATGGATCAGCGCTATCTGGCGGCGCCCCTGGCTGGTGAGGAAATTACAGGCGGTTTCTGCGGCGAACGCGTGATCGAACTGAATGCTGTTGACGTTATCCGCCGCCTGCATGCAGTCCACCAGAATGACATTTTCCTGATCGACACTCAGCGGAAAACGGGCGCCAATAATGAGAATGTCGTCGCACAACCCACACGAAAGCTCTTCAAGCGCGTTCATCACCTCGGCTTTGGTGTTGGCAAAACGCAACAGCAGATGCTTTTGATGCTGACTAAGCTGTTTTTCCAGCGCGTACAGGTAACCAGTGCTCTGGTTGATATTATCCTGCGCACAGATCACCCCGATACAGCCGGTTGACTGGCTCAGCAGCGACTGCGCAATCACATTGGGTCGATAGTTCAGCTCATCCACCGCTTTCAAAACGGCCTGACGGCTGGCTTCCTTTACACCGCGCGACCCGCTCAACACCCGTGATACCGTGGCTTTGGACACCCCGGCCAGACGTGATACATCGTTGATTGTAGACATCTTTCTCCCCTGACAGGACGGCCCCGCCCTGCAAATTCCATTACCGCATTGGCTCACATTTTAGCCAAAAAGAAGTATATCCGTTTCCGTTTTCTATGGAAACCGATTTTCCGTTTCCACTCATTTTGATGCAAAACACGCCAAATAGTGTGACACCGATCGTGATAATTAGCGCCATAAGTAACGGATATTGATAGCTGTCACACTTCTGTCTTTTATAAATGGAAACCGGTTTCCGCATGATGTCCAATCAGACCCGCAATAACTTTTTACATTTAGAGGATGGTCGTCGATGTTCAAGATAATGCTGTGTTGTTCTGCCGGAATGTCCACCAGCCTGCTGGTCAGGAAAATGGTTGAAGCGGCGGATGAGCGAGGTCTGCCGGTGAAGATTGATGCGTACGGCGTGGCCGAATTTGATACGCAGTTTCCGCAATACCAGGTGGTACTTCTCGGACCACAAGTGAAATACATGATAAAGACGCTGTCAGACAAGGCTGCTACGCAAGGCATTCCGGTGCAGGCCATCGATATGATGGACTACGGCATGCAGCGTGGTGATAAGGTGCTGGATTACGCTCTGTCGCTCATTGAAGCGGCACACTAAGAAGGTGTTCTCATGAGTTCGTTATATCAGTCTATGGTTGCCGTCATTGAGCAGTCCATTACCCCGCTGGCGGCGAAGCTTGGCCAGCAGAAGTATGTGATTGCCATCCGCGACGGCTTTACCGCCGCGCTGCCGTTCATGATCATCGGCTCGTTTATGCTGGTGTTTATCTTCCCGCCGTTCTCAGCGGACACCACCAACAGCTTTGCCCGCGGCTGGCTGGATTTCTCCCAGACCTACCGCGAACAGCTGATGCTGCCCTTCAACCTCAGCATGGGCGTAATGACTTTCTTTATCTCGGTGGGTATCGGCGCGAGCCTGGGTCGTCAGTTTAACCTCGACCCGGTGATGTCTGGCCTGCTGGCGTTTATGGCATTCTTGCTGGTGGCTGCGCCCTATGCCGATGGCAAAATCTCCACCCAGTATCTGTCGGGCCAGGGGATTTTCACCGCGCTGATCACCGCCATCTACTCCACCCGCGTCTATGCGTGGCTGAAGCAGAACAACGTCACCATCCGCCTGCCAAAAGAGGTGCCGACCGGGGTGGCCCGTTCGTTTGAGATCCTGATCCCGGTGATGGTGGTGATCGGTACGCTGCACCCGCTGAACCTGTTCATTGAAGCGCAGACCGGCATGATTATTCCCCAGGCGATTATGCACCTGCTGGAACCGCTGGTTTCGGCGTCTGACTCCTTGCCTGCCATTCTGCTCTCTGTGCTGCTGTGCCAGATCTTCTGGTTCGCAGGCATCCACGGCTCGCTGATTGTGACCGGCATCATGAACCCGTTCTGGATGGCAAACCTCTCTGCAAACCAGGCCGCACTGGCCGCAGGGGCTGCCCTGCCACACGTATACCTGCAGGGGTTCTGGGATCACTACCTGCTGATTGGCGGCGTCGGTTCTACCCTTCCGCTGGCGTTCCTGCTGCTGCGCAGCCGCGTCACCCATCTGCGTACCATTGGCAAAATGGGCGTGGTGCCAAGCTTCTTTAACATCAACGAACCGATCCTGTTCGGTGCGCCGATCATCATGAACCCGATGCTGTTTATCCCGTTCGTGTTTGTGCCGCTGGTGAATGCGTGTCTGGCCTACGGTGCTACTAAGCTCGGCTGGCTGGCGCAGGTGGTGTCGTTAACCCCATGGACCACGCCGGCACCGATTGGCGCCTCATGGGCGGCCAACTGGGCATTGAGCCCGGTGGTGATGTGCGTGGTGTGCATGGTGATGTCGGCGCTGATGTACCTGCCTTTCCTGCGCGCTTATGAGCGTACGTTGGTGAAAAACGAAGAGCAAAAAGCCCAGGCGGCTGTTGTAGGCGCTGAGCCGGCCAGTAACTAAGTTAAAGAGGAAGCATTATGAACTACTCATTTCCCGAGAACTTTTGGTGGGGTAGCGCAAGCTCCGCGCTGCAAACCGAAGGGGAGAGCCAGGGCGGCGGCAAGGGATTGACCACCTGGGATCACTGGTTTAGCCAGCAACCAAACCGTTTCCATCAGGGTATAGGGCCGCAACAGACATCGACCTTTTACCAGAACTGGAAAGCGGATATTCAGCTGCTGAAAACGTTGAACCACAACAGCTTTCGCACCTCGATTAGCTGGGCGCGTTTGATCCCTGATGGCATCGGTGAAGTGAACCCTGAGGCGGTCACGTTTTACAATCAGGTGATCGATGAACTGATTGAGCAGGGCATCACGCCGTTTATCTGCCTGTTCCACTTCGACATGCCGATGGCGATGCAGGAGATTGGCGGCTGGGAAAACCGCGACGTGGTGGCTGCCTATGGCCGCTATGCGCAGACCTGTTTCAAACTGTTTGGCGACCGGGTGTTGCACTGGTTTACCTTCAACGAGCCAATTGTGCCGGTTGAAGGGGGCTATCTGTACGATTTCCACTATCCCAACGTGGTGGATTTCCGTCGTGCGGCGACCGTGGCGTATCACACCGTGCTGGCCCACGCCCACGCGGTGCGCGCCTTCCGCACCGGAAACCATGCCGGTGAGATTGGGATCGTACTCAACCTGACCCCGTCATATCCCCGTTCGCAGCATCCGGCGGATGTGAAAGCGGCGCATATTGCCGACCTGATGTTTAACCGGAGCTTCCTCGACCCGGTGCTACGCGGGAAATACCCGGCCGACCTGGTGGCGCTGCTGAAGTCTTACGATCAGCTGCCTGCCTGCCAGCCTGAGGACAGCAACCTGATTGCCGACGGGCGTATCGATCTGCTGGGCATTAACTACTATCAACCGCGTCGCGTGAAGTGTCGTGACAGTGCGGTGAACCCTCAGGCGCCGTTTATGCCGGAGTGGTTCTTTGATAACTACGAAATGCCCGGCCGGAAGATGAACCCGTATCGCGGTTGGGAAATCTATGAACCGGGTATTTACGATATTCTCGTTAATCTGCGTGATAATTATGACAACCCGCGCTGCTTTATTTCTGAAAACGGCATGGGCGTAGAAAACGAACAACGATTTATCGAAGCCGGACAAATAAACGACCAGTATCGTATCGAATTTATTTCCGAACATCTTAAATGGCTGCATAAAGGCATTAGCGAAGGGGCAAACTGCCTTGGTTACCATATGTGGACATTTATCGATAACTGGTCATGGTGCAATGCGTATAAAAACCGCTACGGCTTTATTCAGCTGGATTTAGCGACGCAGCAGCGCACGATAAAGAAAAGTGGAGAGTGGTTTGCCGCTACCTCTCTGAATAATGGTTTTGAAAAAGAGTAATCACTCATGATCGCATTAGAAGAAGCCGTAATGGAAATTATCGTTAACGCCGGTCAGTCGCGCAGCCTGTGCTTTGAAGCGCTGCACGCCGCGCGTAATGGCGATATTGATGAAGCCAAAAGCCTGCTGCGCGAAGCCGATGGCTACGCGCGTCAGGCGCACCATATGCAGACCAAACTCATTGAGCAGGATGCAGGCGAAGCCCGTCAGCCGATGACGTTAATTATGGTGCATGCCCAGGATCATTTAATGAACTCGCTACTGGCGCGTGAATTATCCGAAGAAATTATTCATTTATATCAGAGATAATCTATGGCGAAAAAACGGTAATGTAATACCTCTGTACCTAATAATAGAAATCCACTTGTTCTGATGATAGCGACATATTCTGTCAGATCGGAGCGGGATGGTTATTGTCTGAATAAAATTAAACTATATTGAGATAACCATGAACACAATTAAAAAACTTCCATTAACAATGGCGGTTATCGCCGCGCTTTGCCCAATTTCTGTACTCGCACAGGAGTTCACTCAAGAGCAAATCGACGCCATTGTGGCCAAAGCGGTGGATAAAGCCCTGGCAGAACGTCAGGCAAAAATGGATGCTGCGGTGGCGAAAAAAGCCGACGTGGTCACCGAGCCGCAAAGCGCGGCGCAGTCGCCGGATATGGCTATTCCGTTCGGGGTTAAATTTACCGGTTATGCCCGCTATGGCGCCCATTTCCAGGCCGCCGATCAAAAATACGTAGCGGTGGATGGCTCCTATAACGGTGCGTCGGCAATTGGTCGTCTGGGTAACGAAGGCAACGGCGGTGAATTCCAGCTCTCCAAAGCCTTTAAAGGCGATAACGGCGCCATCTGGGACATCAACGTGATGATCGACCACTGGGGCGACGAAGTTAACCTGAAAAAAGCCTATGCGGGCGTCACCAACATTATGGCGTCCAACCCGAACGCCTACTTCTGGGCCGGTCGTGACTTCCACCAGCGTCCGCAGCAGGGTATCAACGACTACTTCTGGATGAACCACGATGGCCAGGGCGCCGGGGTGAAGAACTTCGACATTGGCGGCGTGCAGTTTGACGTGGCGACCGTGGCGGCCGTGGAATCCTGTAGCCCGGAAGTGATGGAAGACGAAGCGAACCCATCGCGCATCACCTGTACCGGCGGTTCCGGCACGGGCGACAAAGGTAACTACGCGGCCACCTCTAAAATCCACGGCATGAAGCTCGGCCCGATCGACCTGGAGCTGTATGCCAACTACGGCTTTGACTCGAAAGCGATCGACAGTGAAGAGCGTCTGAAGGCCTGGCAGGGTGGCGTGGTGCTGAGCCACACCAACGACAGCGGCGTGAACAAAGTGATTGCCCGTTACTCTGATAACTCGGATAACAGCGTCTTCAACAAGACCGAGGATCTGACCACGGTCTACGCCAGCTTCGAAGGGCTGCATAAATTCACCCAGGCCACCCAGGTAGAGTACATCCTCGCCTTCCACGACTATGACAATAGCCGCGACGGCACCGATAACCGCAAGAACTACAACGCCATTGTCCGACCAATGCACTGGTGGAACGACGTCCACTCGACCTGGCTGGAAGCGGGCTGGCAGCACGTTGATTACGACAACGGCGGCGATAACAAAGGCTGGAAACTGACCCTGTCGCAGAACATGTCTATCGCCATGGGGCCAGAGTTCCGTCCGATGCTGCGCTTCTACGTCACCGGCGGCAAGGTGGATAACGAACGTACCGCCCGCGTGAACGGTACCCAGGACGAGACGCTTGACGATTTCAACGTCGGCGCCATGTGGGAAGCCTGGTTCTAAGGTAAATGCAAAACGGCAACGCCAGTTGCCGTTTTTAGTCTTTGCCCCCTCTCCCCGTGGGAGAGGGCCGGGGTGAGGGCACCAGATCGCACCAAACCCACCAATCCTCATGTTATGCTACAAAAAAACCAACATAACAGGGGAGAACATGGGTTCCACACGTAAAGGGATGCTCAACGTCCTGATCGCTGCCGTTTTATGGGGAAGTTCAGGCGTTTGCGCGCAGTACATCATGGAGAAAAGCCACATCTCTTCACCTTATCTGACCATGGTTCGCCTGCTGTTTACCGGGGTGATCCTGCTGACGCTCTCCTTCGTTCACGGCGACAAAATTTTCTCGGTCATCAAAAACCGCAAGGACGCCATCAGCCTGCTATTTTTCTCGCTGGTCGGCGCGCTCACCGTGCAGCTCACCTTCCTGCTGACGATTGAAAAATCCAACGCTGCCACCGCCACCGTGCTGCAGTTCCTGTCGCCAACCATTATCGTGGCGTGGTTCGCACTGGCGCGGAAAAAGCGCCCCGGCCTGTTTGTGTTATCCGCGATATTCACGTCGCTTGTCGGCACCTTCCTGCTGGTGACGCACGGCGACCCGACGTCGCTCTCAATCTCGCCTGCCGCGCTGTTCTTCGGCATCGCCTCGGCCTTTGCTGCGGCGTTCTATACCACCTACCCGTCAACGCTGATCGCCCGCTACGGTACGCTGCCGATCGTCGGCTGGAGCATGTTGATTGCGGGACTGGTGCTGACGCCGTTCTACGCGGGGCGCGGCACCACCTTTGCGTTCGACGGTAGCCTGCTGCTGGCGTTCTTCTATCTGGTGGTGATCGGTACGGCGCTGACGTTCAGCCTGTATCTGAAAGGGGCACAGATGATCGGCGGGCCAAAGGCGAGCATCCTGAGCTGCGCCGAACCGCTGAGTAGTGCATTGCTGTCGGTGATCCTGCTGGGCGTGGCCTTCACCCTGCCGGACTGGCTGGGCACGCTGCTGATTGTCTCGTCGGTGATACTGATTTCGATGGATTCGAGAAGACGGGTGCAGACATCAGCCTGATATCCCCTCACCCTAACCCTCTCCCCAAAGGGGCGAGGGGATTGTCCGGTGCGGTCTTTTCACCCTCGCCCCTTTGGGGAGAGGGCCGGGGTGAGGGGTAATTTACGACTTTGCCCTCACCTTCGCTGCCACCAGCAACGCCGTCATCAGCATCAGCGTACCGGAAATCACCAGCGGTGAGGTCAGCCCCAGATGGTCGAGCGCCACCCCGCCCACCGCCGCGCCGCAGGTGTTCGCCAGCTGGATCACCGCTACCTGAATCGACCCCGCTTTTTCCGCCTGATCGGCCAGCGAGCGGGTGATCCACGTCGACCAGCCCACCGGCACCAGTGCAAAGGCGAAGCCCCAGATAATGGCGATCGCCGAGGCGACCCACTTGTCGCTGCCCCACAGAATCAGCACGGCGGCGCTGATCGCCAGCACCAGCGGCGCACCGGCCAGCGCCACCTTGAGGGAGCGTTTCAGGAACTGCGCCGACAGCGAGGTGCCGACAAAGCTGGCAATACCGAAGCTCAGCAGCACCAGCGTCAGGCCATCCACGTCAAAGCCGGCCATGGTCATAAACACCGGGCGGATGTAGGTGAAGAAGGCAAACTGCCCGGCGAAGGCCATAAAGATGGCGGTCATCCCCGCCAGCACGCCCGGACGTTTCAACAGCGTAAACATGTTCTGTTTGTGATGCGCCGCTTCACCCGGCAGCGACGGCAACGCTTTCCATACCCAGATAATGCAGAGCAGGCCCATCACCGCCGCGGCGTTAAAGACATTACGCCAGCCGATAATCCCGCCGAGAAAACTGCCCAGCGGCGCGGCAATTACCAGCGCGATGGAGACCGCGCCGAAAATCACGGACAGCGCTTTAGGCACCGTGCGGGCGGGCACCAGGCGCATGGTCAGCGAGGCCGACATCGCCCAGAAGCCGCCGAGCCCTAACCCCAGACAGGCGCGCCCGAGCAAAAGCAGGCTAAAGCTATTGGCGAAGGAGACCAGCAGGCAGGATGCCGTCAGCAGCACGCTGAAGAGAATGACCACTTTGCGGCGGTCGATGGTGCCAATTGCCTGGGTAATAAAGAGGCTGGCGAACATCGCCACAAAGGCGGTGACGGTAACGGACTGCCCCGCCACACCTTCCGAAATACCCAGATCCTGCGCCATCGGCGTCAGCAGGCTGACCGGCAGAAACTCAACGGTAATCAGGCAGGCCACGCAGAACGCCACCGAGAAAACCGCCGACCAGTTGGGCCGGGCGACCTCTTTAGCGTGGGGAGCGGGCTGAATATGTTCTGTCATGACGTCACCTGAAGATAAAAATGTGCGGAAAAGTCGCGCAGTTTATCATCAAAAGTGTGACGAATTTAACGTTTCGACAACTTTTGCCGGGGTTTGCCGGCTGACGTGGTGCTGGCCCCGGCCCGCAAGGCCTCAGTGAAGGTAAAACACACCCTCTTCCGGCAGGAAAAGTTGGTTATAGCGCAGCTGGAAGGCGTTCAGCTCCTGCGGATCGGGGTCCATTTCGCGCATAAAGCCAAGGGCCAGGCGGATCTGCGCATCGGTGAGCGGTGCGGCGAGACGGGCTTTACGCAGCAGGCGATGCCAGCTGAGCAGATTTTGTTCACTGCCATCAACAATACACACCTGCCAGATCAACAGCACCTGGGCCGCGTTTTGCAGATGCGCCTCGTCCGGGCGCTCGAGGTAGCGGATAAACTCATTTCCGGACGTTTTACCAAACTGGTCGATCATCGACTCGACCGTCACCAGCGAAATGCCCAGACGTTCACTTAAACGTTTGATGGCGCGGCGAGAATCGGAGGTCAGGATACGAAATCCTATGACAAACACGACTATGAGGGTCGCCAGCATTATCCAGATCATGAGTTCTCCTAAGTAACAGCCGCTCATAATATCGGGAAAAGCAGCGTGGTCGCCAGCAGACAACGTCATATAAGTGAACTGAAATTACGTAGAAAACCGCGGCCTTTCGATTGTGCTTCGCACCGGGCGAGGCGAGCATGGGGTCAAATTGCACACCAGAGGCGCTACAGCCTTACCGACAAACCATAAAAAAGCCCGGCATCACACCGGGCAAAGAGGTCACCTGCACACTCAGGCTGCTTTCAATTTCTGTTTCTGCGCACGATTCTCACGGCGGATTTTACGTTCTTCCAGCACCGCGACCATCGCCATCAGGACGATACAGCCGATGGCGGCGGCGTCCAGCGCGGCGAAGGTGCCTGCCCAGCCGGTGAGGCCAAAGACCGGCGTGCCGTCGGCGATCATCCCCAGACCGAGCTTGGCGAAGCTGTCGCCGATCAGGTAAGCGAAGGTGCCCTTAATCCCATCGGCGGCGCCGATCGCTTTTTTCGGCACAAAACCGACCGCCGCCACGCCAATCAGCAGCTGCGGACCAAACACCAGGAAGCCGAGCGCGAACAGAGAGGCAAGGTACACATACTGGTTGCTGGCGTGCTGGTATACGCCGAGCGTGGCGATAATCAGCGCCAGCGCCACGCAGGCCACCAGCGCGCGACGCCCATTGGCGAGGTCAGAGAGCCAGCCCCACAGCAGCGTGCCGACCAGCGCACCCACTTCAAACAGGGTAAAGCCCTGAATTGCCACTTCTTTCGAGAGTTTCAGCTCCTGGAAGGCGTACACGGTTGACCACTGGTCGATACCGATACGCACCACGTACAGGAAGATGTTCGAGAAGCATAGCAGCCAGATCACCTTGTTTTTCAACACGTACTCAACAAAGATCTGCCATTTGGTCATCTCGTTTTCTTCGGTCTCTTTATCCTCTTCGCTGATCTCCTCACCGAACAGCTCTTCGGCTTTGCCGAGGCCGTAGGATTCCGGGGAGTCGCTGCCGAAGCGCAGGCCGATAAAGCCGACGATCAGGGCGATAATCGACGGGAAGATAAACATACCGATGACGTGACCGTCGAACAGATAGTTGGCGCCGAACAGCGCCACGCCTGCCGCGCCCGCTCCGCCGAGGTTGTGGGAGATGTTCCACATGCCGAGGTACGAGCCACGCTTGCGGCGCGGGGTCCATTTGGTGATGGTCGAGTAGCTGCACGACCCGCCGGTACTCTGGAAGAAGCCGCTCAGGGCGTAGAAAGCGATCATCAGGAACAGGCTGACGGAGCCTGAACCCATGCTGGCGCTGAAGCCAAGCATACAGATGGCGGAGAGGATCAGCATAAACGGCAGGAACTGCTTGGTGTTTTTGCCGTCCGCGTAGTAGGAGACCAGCGTTTTCCCCACGCCATAAGTGATGGAGAAACCCAGGCCAATCATCCCCAGCTGCGTCATGCTCAGCCCGTAGGTTGAGATCATGTCGTTCTGCGCGATGTTAAAGTTCTTGCGGATCAGGTACATGGTCAGGTAGCCGATAAAGACCACCAGGTAAGACTGCATGAAGGGTTTGAACCACATTTTGCGCCGCACATCGAGCGGCAGATCCAGGGTCGGCTTGCGCACCTGGTTAAGGAAGGCCAGCATGGGTTGCTCCTGAGCTGATTTTTATACCTGCGAATGGCAGGCATTGTAAAAATCAGCCGGGTGCAACGCCTGAGACAGCGTCCAGGTGAAACCGGGAAAATTTCTTAGTTTTGCGCCACTCGGCGCCAAAAGGTGAGGCGCGTCACGCTTCGCGCGGAGCCTGGGCGTGCAAAAACGGCAGCAACAACAGAGCAGAGATCCCCGCCGCGATGGCGATCACCGCGAAGAAGCCGCTCCAGTGCCAGACGTCGATCACCCATGCCAGCGGCCAGCCAGAGAGCGATGCGCCGAGGTAGGCAAAGAGTCCGACGAAGCCCGTCGCCGCGCCTGCCGCCTCTTTGTGCGAGCACTCTGCCGCCGCCATGCCGATCAGCATCTGTGGGCCAAAGACGAAGAAGCCGATTGTGAAGAAGCACGCCGCCTGCATCACATAGCTGGCAAAAGGCATCAGCCACAGCGAGCCAACGGAGAGCAAAATACCGGCGGCGAAAATCAGGTTCATCGGCCCGCGGTTGCCATTAAATAGCTTGTCCGATCCCCAGCCCGCCACCAGCGCGCCGATAAATCCGCCCAGCTCGAACATGGTGACCGCCGAGTTGGCGGTGACCAGATCGACGCCGAGCGTCTCGGACATGTACAGGTTGCCCCAGTCGTTGATCGCCGCGCGCACCACATACACCAGCACGTAGCACAGCGATAACAGCCAGATGTAGGGATTTTTCAGCACATATTTCGTCAGAATCGCTTTGTGCGTCAGCCCCGCCCCCTCCTGCTGCTGGGCGATCTCCATCTCGTCATGCCGCCAGTCGCCAACGGGGGGAAGCCCGACGGTCTGCGGCTTATCGCGCAGGCGCCAGCAGAGGAACAGCCCGGCGAGGATGGCAAGCCCGCCCGCAATCATCATTCCCGCACGCCAGCCGTAGTGCAGCGCCGCCGCGCCCACCACGATGGGGATCAGCGCCCCGCCGACGTTATGCGCCGTGTTCCAGATTGCCCACCAGCCGCCGCGCTCATTGCGTGAGTACCAGGTGGTGAGCAGGCGGGCGCACACCGGTGCCCCCCAGCCCTGGAAAAAGGCGTTCAGGGCCCACAGCAGGGCAAACGCCCACAGGGAGGTGGAGAAGCCGAACAGGATGTTCACCACGCCGGTGGCGATCAGCCCCGTGCCCATGAAGTAGCGGGCGTTAGAGCGGTCGCTGACGATACCGGAGAAGAACTTCGACAGGCCGTAGCTGATGTAAAACAGCGTCGCCAGCAGGCCGATATCGGTGCGGGTCATCACACCGCTGGCGAGGATTTCCGGCGCGGCGGCGTTAAAGCTTTTGCGGGTGAAGTAAAACAGCGCATAGCCGAGCCAGATAGTGATCAGGATATGGCGCCGCCAGTAGCGGTACCGGGCGTCGATGTCGGCCTGGTTGCCGACGGGCGCGGCATTGGCGGGGGTGTTAAACATGGTGACTCCGTAGCGGCAAACTGGCGCTGACGCGCGTGCCGTGCGTGCAGGAGAGGGTCAGGGTACCGCCCAGCGCCACGACGCGCTCGCGCATCCCCGCCAGGCCAAAGCCCTGCTGGCCGGAGCCCGGCGGCAGGCCGCAGCCATCGTCTTCAATAATCAACATCAGGCGGTCTTCCTGCTGCCAGCCCTGCAGCGTAACCGCGCTGGCGTTGGCGTGTTTCACCACGTTGTTTAGCCCCTCCTGGCAGACGCGGAACAGCGTGACGCGCTGGCCTTCGCTCAGCGTCCGTTCATCAATATTCCAGTCGAGATGGCTGACGATGCCCCGGCTTTCCAGCTCCATTTCGCGCATCAGGGAGCGCACCGCCTGCTCAAGCGAAAGGTCGTCGAGCTGGCGCGGGCGCAGTCTGCCGAGCAGGCGGCGCACGGAATCGTACACCCCCAGCGACAACTGCTCGATATGCGCCCCACCCTGCTTCACGCCTGCGTTTTCCGCCGCCAGACGCTGGACAATGCCCGCCTGGGTGCGGATAGCGGTGATGGTCTGGCCGATGTCATCGTGCAGCTCGCGGGCCACTTCCTGGCGCACGCTCTCTTCGGTCTCCAGCAGACGCTCTGCCAGAAGCCGGTTGCGCGCCAGCTCGGTTTGCAGGGACTGATTCAGTTCGCGCAGACGCTGGATACCCGCCCCCAGCAGCAGCCCGGTCAGGCTCTGGGCCAGCAGCGAGAGCAGCAAATCAACGGGGTGATCGTGCCATGTCTGGCTGGCGATCAGCGCGATGGCGTTCATCAGGGTCGCGATCAGCGCCCCCTGCCAGCCATAGTGCCAGGCGAGGGCGATAATCGGCAGCGCCAGACAAAACGGCGTAAAGCGGGAAAGCTCGGCGGGCAGGCCAAGCTGCAGCCACAGGCTCAGAACAAACAGCAGCAGATACCAGATAAGGTGCCGGGCGCGCCAGTTTACCGGCTGGGAGACCAGCGCCGGGCCGAGCGGCTGCCAGACGGTGCTGGTGAGGTAGTGCCAGATAACCAGACAGGTGGGGGCCAGCGTCAGACCGCCGGTGAGGGTCAACAGCAGGGCGTTCAGCATCTCTTGCTCGCCGAGCCACGGCAATGACTGTAACAGCGCGGCGGCCATCAGCGCCGCGCCTTGCCACAGCAGCGTGCGCCAGTCCCGTTGATGGCGATAGCGCGAGATCAGCGTGACCGGAAGAAGCGTCAGCACACTCCCGATCATCAATAATGGCAGATGGGCCAGCGCCACTTCCTGCGCCAGCCAGAACAGCATCAGCCACTCCGCGCCCAGCAGCACCGGCCAGTAGCCGCGCGGGCATTGCAGCATCAGTCCAAGACGCAGGCCGAACGGGAACAGCAGCACTGCCAGTTCGGGCCGTTCAACCAGATGCAGGCTAATACTCCACAGGCAGAACCAGGCGGCGGAGAAGATAAAAAAGCTGGCAACGACGGCGATCAGCCGCGAAAACACCGGGTTCATTGCCAGTTATCAAACATACGCCGGGCCAGCTCAACGTCGTTACTGACGCCCAGTTTTTCCATCAGGTTTGCCCGGTGAACGTGCACGGTCTTTGGCGATAGATCCAATTCAGCGGCAATTTCTTTAACCGACATTCCCTGGGCGAGTTTCTCTGCCACCTGACGTTCACGCTTTGTGAGCGGATCCTGGCGTCCGGTCGCCAGCTTGACGGCGATATCCGGGGTTAAATAACAGCCGCCGGTGGCAACGGTGCGTACGGCGGCAATCAGTTCGTCCGGACTACAGCGTTTTGAGAGGAACCCACGCGCCCCCGCGTTAAGCGCCTGCTCCACCAGCGCCGGGCTGTCGTGAACCGACAGCATGATGGTCGCCATCCCTTTCGGCAGTTGGCTTAACAGTTCAAGACCGGAGAGATCCGGCATGGAGATATCGCAGATACAGACCTGCACCCCGCGCCCCGGCAGACCTGCCAGCGCCTCACGGCCAGAGCCAAATTCCGCAACAACCTGGAAATCGGCCTCCAGACTCAGCAACTGGGCGAAGCCGGAGCGGACGATAAGATGGTCGTCGATGAGGGCAATGGTGGTCATGTGCGTTCCTGGCGGGCGGATAAAAAAACGCGCTTACCTTAACGATAAGCGCGCGGGCGTTCAAGCAATGAGCGATTTATTCGAAGAAGACCGCAATTTTGTTAAACATGGTTGGATCGGACTGGTTACGCACCACTTTGGTCACATCTTCCAGCTTATCGATCTGCGCCATCATCTGCTCCAGGCGCTGGTCATCGTTGACCAGTAGCCAAATGCGGCTGTGTTCACTGCCCAGAATTGGCAAACAAAGAATGCCTTCCACGTTGAATGCGCGGCGGGCAAACAGCCCGCAGACGTGGGTCATCACCCCCGGGTGGTTGCGGACGGTAAGTTCGAGAATGACGTTGTCGTGTTGTTTCTGCATGGCTTATTCCCCCACCATTTCTGTATTGGCCGCACCGGGTGGGACCATCGGATAGACTTTTTGTTGCGCGTCGATACGCACGTGGATCAGCGCCGGGCCAGGGCGGGAAATCGCCGCCTGCAGGGCGGCATGCGCATCGGCTTCGGCATTCAAATCGCAAGTGTGCAGACCAAACCCGGCGGCAATCTGCATAAAATTAATCATCCCCGGATAGGTCGCCGCAAAGACGCCCTGCTTGTAAAACAGACTCTGCTGTTGGTGTACCAGCCCCAGCGCTTCGTTATTCATCAGAATAATTTTCACGTCTAACTGGTTTTCCGCCGCGGTCGCCATCTCCTGAATATTCATCATCAGGCTGCCATCGCCGGAGAAGCAGATTACTTTGCGATCCGGGTTGGCCAGCGCCGCCCCCACCGCCGCAGGCAGGCCAAAGCCCATGGTGCCCAGGCCGCCAGAGGTGAGCCACTGACGGGGACGGTTCAATGGATAGGCTTGCGCAGTCCACATCTGATGCTGGCCCACGTCGGTGGTGATAATGGCGCTGTCGTCCACGCAGGCGGCCACGGCGTTGATCAGGCCATAGTGGCTCAGCGGATCGCCCCCGGTTGGGATGGCACCCGGGAACTCCTGTTGTAAATCGGCCACCAGCTGGTGCCACTCCGCACGCGGGGCCGCCTCAATTTGCGGCGTCAACTGGGCCAGCACTTCGCCCACATCCCCCTGAATGGCCACGTGCGGCTGCTTAATTTTACCCAGCTCGGCGCGGTCGATATCCACATGAATGATTTTCGCGTTCGGGCAGAACTGCTCGGTTTTACCAATCGCCCGGTCATCAAAACGTGCCCCGAGCACAATCAGTAAGTCCGCCTCTTGCAGGATGTAGTTGGTGCTGCGCGCGCCGTGCATCCCCAGCATGCCCAGCGACAGCGGGTGCGCTTTTGGCAACATACCCAGCGCCATCAGCGTCATGGTGGTGGGTAATTGCGCCTTTTCGGCCAGCTCGCGCACCGCCTCCGGCGCGTTGATCACCCCGCCGCCCAGATAGAGTACCGGGCGTTTGGCGGCGTTAATCATGGCCGCGGCATCACGCACGCTCTCTGCGCTGAATTCTGGCGCAGGGGCGCGATCGCCCGGCTCTGGCAGGACATCGATGTCGATCTCTGCGGTCTGGACATCCTTAGGAATGTCTATCCACACCGGGCCTGGGCGGCCGGACTGCGCAATGCGGAACGCATCGCTGATAACCTGCGGAAGCTCGGCGATATCGCGAACTAAGTAGTTATGTTTGGTGATGGGGATAGAGATGCCGTAGGTATCTACCTCCTGAAAGGCGTCGGTGCCGATCATGGACGAGGGGACCTGGCCAGTAATGCAGATCAGGGGGATAGAGTCGAGACGCGCATCGGCGATGGCGGTGACCAGGTTAGTGGCCCCCGGGCCGCTACAGGCCATACAGACCGCCGGTTTACCCTGGGTACGCGCCATGCCCTGGGCGATAAAACCCGCGCCCTGTTCGTGGCGTGCCAGTACGTGGCGGATTTTGCTGCTCTGGCTTAACGCATCATACAGCGGGAGTACCGTGCCGCCAGGGATACCCGCCACCGTGGTGATGCCCTGCCGTTCCAGTAAATGAACGATTAACTGCGCGCCCGTAAAACGCGTCTTGTTGGATGTTGTGCCCGAACTTGCCATGCTCCAGTCCTTTTATTCTGATCTGAGCCGACTTTCCGGGAGAGGGTCGCTAAAACGAAAAACCCCGCCCGGTTTGCGCCGGCGGGGTTTTGGATTCGTGTGTTGATCCAGTCCCTACGGCGCATTGCCGACGACGACCACCACACGCACGACGACCACTGCGGCGGGTTGCGCAGTTTTTAGTAGGGTCGCGGTGAACAGGGATGGAGTCATGAGGAACCTGTGTTTGGAATCATTGATAGAATTTATACAACCACAGGTTTTAAGGCGTGACAATGGAAAAATAGATATCCGCATAAAAATGCGTCAGGGATCACGTTTCGTTTGTTGCGCCGTGAAAACAAAAAACCTCGCCTAAGCGAGGTTTTTATCAGGGTGTTGCGGTTGGTTTCCGCAGAACACACTGTGTTACGTCAACGGCAAAAGTATACGCGATCGAAGACGAACGCGCAATTTCTGGCACGGATTTTGACGTTTTTGAGTATGGACCGCCTTCTGATTTTTGTCCATAAAATACTGTTCATACATACAGTATTTATCTATACTGAGTCTGTTCGCAGTGAGCGAGGGGGCCGCAGTTCTACCGGCGCAACGACGTCCTGGCTGAAACGGGTGGTGCCGTCAGTGCCTTAACCCCCTGAAGTGAGCACACTGTGTTACGTCAATCCAGGTGCTGGTAACAGGCGGCGGAAAGGTACGCCAGCATCGTGCTCCTTTTTACCAAAAGGAGACGCGTATGAGCGTAGTGGATATGGTTGTACTTATCCTCAAACTCATTGTTGCAGCACTGCAACTGCTTGATGCTGTCCTGAAATACACTCGGTAATTCAGGTTCAAGTCGCACCTGAGAGGGGCGGGAAACCGCCCCTCTTTAATAACGAGGGAATGCTATGTCGCGTCTGTTAATTGAGCCTGTCACCCCGGACGAACCGGGATATATCGCCCTGAAGGCAGAGAGTATTGCGCTACGTTTCAATATGCTGCGCAGGCTGGAAGAGAACTGGCAGCGGGGTGAGAATCGCTTTAACGCACCGGGCGAAAAGCTGCTGGGAGCGTTTCTTAACGGCAAGCTGGTGGGCGTGTGCGGCTTAAACCGCGATCCCTTTAGCCAGCAGCCCCGTGCGGGGCGTATTCGCCACCTTTACGTCAGCGAGAAGTGCCGGGGGCTGGGTATCGGGAAGCAGCTTTTGACCGTCGTAATGGCCGATGCCAGCATCTGGTTTGATTTTCTGAATACCCATGCACCGGACACCGCGTACGGATTTTATCATCGGGCTGGTTTTACGCTGGTCTGCGACGAACCCCGGGTGACGCACCGCCTTTTCTGTGCGGTATAACCGCCTGGCAGGCTAGGGTGTGAATGTTACAGTTAGATGACAATTCACCACCCGATACGCTATGACCCTCACCGTTTTCTGCATTCTGTTGTTTGCCGCTCTGCTGCATGCCAGCTGGAATGCCATCGTCAAAGCCGGAACGGACAAACTCTACTCCGCGATCGGCGTGAGCGGCTCTGCCGCGCTTATCGCTCTGGTAATACTCCCTTTCTCTCCACAACCCTCTGCTGCCAGCTGGCCGTTTTTGGTCGTCTCTTGCGCGCTGCAGGTGGTGTACACGGTGTTGGTAGCAAAGACCTATCAGGTCTCTGATATGAGCCAGACCTACCCGCTTATGCGCGGCACGGCGCCGCTGCTGGTGGCGCTAATCAGCGTGCTGGCGCTGGGGGATAGCCTCTCAGGACTGGCATGGTCCGGCATCGGGGTGATCTGCCTGTCGATTCTTGCCATGGCGATGAACGGTCGCATGCGATCGCGTAAAGGGATCGGGCTGGCGTTGCTGAATGCCTGTTTTATTGCCGGTTACACCCTGGTGGACGGCACCGGCGTGCGTCTGTCTGATACCGCGCTGGGCTATACGCTCTGGACCTTTCTGATGAACGGCTTCTGCCTGCTCGCCTGGGCGATGGTGGCCCGCCGCCGGGAAGCCACCCGTTATCTGTGCCTGCACTGGAAAAAAGGGTTGCTCGGTGGCGTGGGCACGCTGGGATCCTACGGTCTGGCGTTATGGGCGATGACCCAGGCACCGCTTGCCGTCGTTGCTGCCCTGCGCGAAACCTCGATACTCTTCGGGGCGCTTATCGCCTTTGTGCTTTTAAAAGAAAAGGTTGCCGGTTTACGCATCGCTGCGGCGTTGGGTATAGCAGGCGGAGCCATGCTGCTTCGCCTGGCATAAATTCATGGCAACATTCGTTGCCGCTCATGTTTACAAATCCTGCCTGACCCGGTTTTTCCATTCCTTATCGCAATGCTTAAATTGTCATCTCATTGTGGTAGATTCCTCGCGCATTTATGGGAATGCGCAGTCACTTATTCTTTCTTTTATCTTTAAGCAAACATATTCAGCGACATGAAAAAGCAACGGAACGTTAATTTATTGTTGATGCTGGTGTTACTGGTGGCCGTCGGGCAGATGGCGCAAACCATCTACATACCGGCGATTGCCGATATGGCAAAGGAACTGAATGTCCGCGAGGGCGCAGTACAGAGCGTAATGGCGGCCTACCTGCTGACCTATGGCGTATCGCAGCTCTTCTACGGGCCGCTCTCTGATCGGGTCGGGCGTCGTCCGGTGATCCTGGTGGGCATGACCATTTTTATGGTCGCGACCGTGATAGCGATCGCGACCCATAGCCTGACCGTCCTGATCGCCGCCAGCGCCCTGCAGGGTGTCGGAACCGGCGTCGGTGGAGTGATGGCGCGCACCTTACCGCGCGATATGTATCAGGGCACCCAGCTACGTCATGCTAACAGCCTGCTGAATATGGGCATTCTGGTCAGTCCGCTACTGGCACCGCTGATTGGCGGCCTGCTGGATACGGTGTGGTCCTGGCGCGCCTGCTACGCCTTCTTGCTGGTGCTGTGCGTGATAGTCACCTTCAGCATGGCGCGCTGGATGCCGGAAACGCGTCCGGTGGATGCGCCGCGCACCAAACTTCTCACCAGCTATAAGACGCTGTTCGGCAACGGGGCGTTTACTTGCTATCTGCTGATGCTGATTGGTGGCCTGGCGGGTATCGCGGTGTTTGAAGCCTGTTCCGGGGTGCTGCTGGGTGCGGGGCTTGGCCTGAGCAGCATGGTGGTAAGTATTCTGTTTATTTTGCCGATCCCGGCGGCGTTCTTCGGCGCCTGGTTCGCGGGTCGCCCCAACAAGCGTTTCTCCACGCTGATGTGGCAGTCCGTTATCAGCTGTCTGCTGGCGGGGCTGATGATGTGGATCCCAGGGCTGTTTGGCGTGATGACCGTCTGGACGCTGCTCATCCCGGCGGCGCTGTTCTTCTTCGGGGCGGGAATGCTGTTCCCGCTCGCCACCAGCGGCGCGATGGAGCCGTTTCCGTTCCTGGCAGGCACCGCCGGCGCACTGGTTGGCGGCTTGCAGAACATCGGTTCTGGCGCGCTGGCCTGGCTTTCCGCCATGATGCCGCAAACCGGACAGGCTAGTTTAGGTTTGCTGATGACGCTGATGGGGCTGCTGATTTTGCTGTGCTGGCTGCCGCTGGCGTCGCGCGTGCCGCATCACGAGCAGCCGGTTTAATCCCATGATGGCCCGACTTCTCGTCGGGCTTTTCACAGCGCGGGGCTATCATCGTTTGCAGTAACGGCTCTGATGAGGGTCGCCACGCCCCCTCTTCTCCGTCGTAGAATTGATTATCCGCATTGATGGCATAGGGTATTTTTGCCTTTTGCAGTTCACAGGCCATAAAGGTAGCAAAGGCCAGCTGCGAGGCCGTAGGCGTAGAGTTGATGGTCTCCCCTACCGTCCAGCCCCCTACCCAGCTGCTGTGCCCGGTTTTTTGCTGCCAGCGCAGGGCCGCGCTTATCCGCCCATGAATCGCCACCTTTTCGGCCGCCGTGCCGGAGGTCCAGGGGTATTTGCCGTTACTCTTCAGCGGCCCCCAGGGAAAGATGTGCCACTCTGCCAGTACATAGCCCTGGCTGTGGGCCGGCAATTTCAGGCCGGAAAGATCCTCAGGTGCGGCCCGCAGACGTGGGGCGATAAAAATCATCCGCTGCGGGTCGATGCCATGAATGGCTTTGATGGTTTTTTCGTAGACACGATTAAGCGCAGCGAGGTTATGGTTGAGCTTTTCGGCAGGCTCATAAATCAGATCAAAACCCAGCAGCGGAGAACTCTGGCCGAAATAGCGGGCTACCGCTATCCACCAGTTCACTACCGCTTTCTCATTTTCCGGCTTCGGGTCGCTTTTCCAGGCATCCGCCTGATAAGTGATAATCGGGATCACGCCGTACTGCTCGCACGCCTCCACCAGCTTACGCAGATGAATCAGCCGCGCCTCGGTGGGTGCCCCCGCAACGCGGATACGCACATGGCTTAGTCCTTTAGCGTGAAAGTCACGCACCACCAGCGGGTCAAATTCGCGTATACCACGCTCGGTACGCGCCCAGTCAACATCCATTCCCACGCCCAACTGCTGAGCATAACGTGCCGCCGTCAGCGGCGGCTCCGCGGCGGCGGCCCAGCCAGAAGCGCACAATAAGAGGGTGGCCATTAAGGGTCTTAACACGATCAACCTTGCGAAAAAATCGAAAGTAATAAGCCGTATTTAGCACGCTTTTTGCCATTTCGTGTAGAGTCAGAATGAACTAATTTCTGAGACAGATTATGAATAACGACGCCGTTAACACGCTGACCGCCAAATTCCCCCTGGTTGCCGATCTGATCGCCCTGAAAGAGCTCACCTGGCTTAACCCGCGCGCCACAACCCTTGCGCAAGGCTTGCCTTATGTCGGGCTGACCCAGGACGACGTCAACGACGCGCATGCTCGCCTCAGCCGCTTCGCGCCATATCTGGCGAAAGCCTTCCCGGAAACGGCAGCAGCGGGCGGAATTATCGAATCCGAGCTGGTCGCGATACCGGCGATGCAGACACGGCTGGCGAGCGAAACGGGTGTCGCGATACCCGGCACGCTGCTGCTAAAAAAAGACAGCCATCTGCCCATCTCCGGCTCCATTAAAGCCCGCGGCGGCATCTATGAGGTGCTGACGCATGCGGAAAAACTGGCGCTGGAAGCAGGCTTGCTGAACCTCAATGACGACTACAGCATCCTGCTGGAGCCCCGCTTTAAGGCGTTCTTTAGCCAGTACAGCATTGCGGTGGGCTCAACCGGCAACCTCGGGATGTCCATCGGCATGATGAGCGCCCGCCTCGGTTTTAAGGTGACGGTGCATATGTCTGCCGATGCCCGCGAATGGAAGAAAGCCAAACTACGCAGCCACGGCGTGATCGTTGTGGAATATGAGCAGGACTACGGCGTGGCGGTGGAACAGGGACGAAAAGCGGCCGAAAACGACCCAAACTGTTTCTTTATTGACGATGAAAACTCCCGCACCCTGTTCCTGGGCTATGCGGTAGCGGGCGAGCGCCTGAAGGCCCAGTTTGCCGAACAGGGCCGCGTGGTCGATGCTCAACATCCGCTGTATGTTTACCTGCCGTGCGGCGTTGGCGGCGGCCCCGGCGGCGTGGCGTTTGGCCTGAAGCTGGCTTTTGGTGATAACGTCCACTGCTTCTTCGCCGAGCCGACGCACTCCCCGTGCATGCTGCTGGGGGTCTACACCGGACTGCACGACGACATTGCGGTGCAGGATCTCGGTATCGATAACGTGACGGCGGCAGACGGACTGGCGGTAGGTCGGGCCTCTGGCTTCGTGGGGCGCGCGATGGAGCGGTTACTGGACGGATTCTATACCCTGTCCGATCAGAGCATGTATGACATGCTCGGCTGGCTGGCGCAGGCGGAAAATATTCGTCTGGAGCCGTCGGCGCTGGCGGGTATGGCCGGCCCGGTGCGTTTCAAAGCAGATGCACAGGCCACCCATCTGGTCTGGGCGACCGGCGGCGGCATGGTCCCGGAAGAGGAGATGGCGACATATCTGGCTAAAGGGAAAAAATAACCTCCAGGTGCGTCACCGCAAACAGCAGAGAGAGCGACAGCACCGCAAGCGCGATCAAGAGCTTATCCCGGACGGCTTTCGGCTGTACGAATTCATCCTGCGTGACGTCCATCAGGTTACGGCTGCGGGTATAACGCCATAACATAAGGGCCACCAGCGCCAGCACCACCAGTGAGATCCAGAACGGCAGGCCGGTACGGTGCCAGTTGTGTTTAATCGCCAGCGCAATCAGGGCGCCGTACCCCAGCAGCGTGCGCAGCCAGGCGAGTGATGTCCGCTCCGGCTGCAGGCCGGGGTCCGCTTCGCGTCGCGCTTTGCGGCTATCCGCCATAGAAAACCAGCACCATCACTACGCCTGCCACCGTCAGCAGAATCGCGCTGATGATGAATAACCCGCGCGTATAGGGCAGATCCTGCTTGAGTCGCATCGCCTTCTCATTACGCAGCCAGCGCAGGTAGCCGTAGATAGCCAGCACGCCGGCGAACAGGCACAGCAGCAGCGCCAGCACTTCACGGATCAGCGGCGTGGCAAAATTAGGCGCCAGCTGGTCAAGACCCACCCCGGCGGCCAGAAAGCCCAGTGCGGTACGGATCCACGCTAAGAAAGTGCGTTCATTAGCCAGAGAGAAGCGGTAGTCCGGCGCTTCGCCGAGGCGGGAAATTTTCATCAAGAGTCCTTGTCGTGCTACGGCCTGGCTTCAGCATAGCCTAATGCGGGCAGCGTTGTTAACCCGCCCCCCAGAACAGCACCGCCAGTAGCTGCGGGGTAATAATGCGCAGGAACATCACCAGCGGATAGACCGTGGCGTAAGACAGCGCCGCCGCGCCGCTGGTGGCGTGCAGGTTGTTAGCAAAGGCCAGCGCAGGGGGATCGGTCATGGAGCCGGCCAACATACCGCAAATCGTCAGGTAGTTCATTCTGGCGAACATTCGCGCCAGGATCCCCATCGTCAAAAGCGGGATGGCCGTGATAACGATCCCGTAGCCAATCCAGCTCATCCCTTCGCCCTTGACCAGGGTAGCGATAAAATCTCCGCCGGACTTCAGCCCGACCACGGCCAGAAAGAGCACGATCCCCAGTTCGCGCAGCGCCAGGTTGGCGCTCGGCGGCATAAACCAGTAAAGCTTGCCGATACAACCGATGCGCCCGAGGATCAGCGCCATAATCAGCGGCCCGCCCGCCAGCCCCAGCTTGAGCGCCACCGGGAAGCCCGGCACGTACAGCGGAATGGAGCCCAGCAGCACGCCCAGGCCAATGCCGATGAAGACCGGTAGCATCTGTACCTGCTGCAATTTTTGCTGGGCGTTGCCCACCATATCCGCCACGGCATCGATAGAGGATGGGCGCCCAACCAGGTTGAGGATATCCCCAAACTGCAGGCTGGCGTCCTGGCTGGCGACCAGCTCAACCCCGGCGCGATTAAGCCGGGAGATCACCACGTCATACCGCTCTTTTACCTGCAGATCGCGGATTTTCTTTCCAAGAACATGCTCGTTGGTGACGACGACGCGCTCTACGCGCATATCGGTGCCGCGGGTGGAAAGCGAGGTATCGACCTCCTTGCCAATGACCAGCTGCGCATTGTGCAGATCGTCAGGCTGACCAACCAGGTGCAGCAAATCTCCGGTATGGATCACCGTGCCCGGTGACGGCACCATCAGTATCTCTTCCCGCTTCAGGCGCGAGCAGACCACATTTACGCTGTTCAGGATCGGCACATCCTGAATCGCCAGCTTATTGAGATTGGGGTTGTCGACACGAATGTTGATGGTTTTGATCGGCATATGGCCGTTGGTATGCGCAGTTTCGTGCGCCTTCGCCTCCTCTTCGACGTTGATACGAAACAGCACCCGTACCAGCCACATAGAGAGCAGAATACCGCAGATGCCAAACGGATAAGCCATGGCGTAACTCATCCCCATCTGGTCGACAATGCCGGGCTCGATCCCCAAATCACGCAGAATTTGCTGGCCCGCCCCGAGCGCCGGCGTATTGGTGACCGCGCCGGAGAAAATACCCAGTACCACCGGCAGAGGGATAGCAAAGATTTTGTGCAGTATGGCGGTAACCAGCCCGCCCATCACCACGATACCAAGGGCAAAGAGGTTTAGCCGTAGCCCGGAGACGCGCAGGGAGGCGAAAAATCCCGGACCGACCTGAATACCGATGGTGTAGACGAAGAGGATCAGGCCGAACTCCTGGATGAAGTGGAGCATATCGGCGCTGAGTACCAGCCCAAACTGGTCGGCAAAATGGCCAACAAAAATCCCGCCGAACAGGACCCCGCCAATCCCAAACCCGACGCCGCGGATTTTGATGTTGCCAATCCACAGTCCTACTACTGCAACCAGGGCCAACACGCTGACGGTTAACGCGATATCACTCATGATCCACTCCCTGTGCATAACCTTAGTTATGGTGGGGATTCTCTCAGAGCCGGTGACGGTTGTATGGGCGATGGCGCACAAAAAAACCGAAGGTAAAAGCAAAACGGTCACCCGAAGGTGACCGTTTTTAGTGTTTGCGCCCTCCCCCAGTGGGAGAAGGCATCAGCCCGCATACTGTTAGCTGTTTAACGCAGGGCGTTCGCTAATGGCGATACGCTGCGGAGCGATTGCTTCCGGCACGTTGCGGGTCAGATCGATATGTAGCAGACCGTTGGTATAGGTCGCACCAGAGACTTCCATATGGTCCGCCAGCGTAAAGCTCAGGCTGAACGGCTGCGTCACCAGACCCTGATGCAGCCACTTCGTCTCGGTTTCTTGTTTTTCCGGGGTACCTTTCACGGTCAGGCGCGTTCCTTCAAGCTGAATATCCAGATCGTCCTGGCGGAATCCGGCTACCGCAAGGGTGATGCGATAGTGGTTATCGTCGCTTTTTTCGATATTGTACGGCGGAAATGTCTGTTGCTCGGTGGTGCTTTGCAGGGCGTTAGCCAGTTTGTCAAAACCAATCCACTGACGCAGCAGGGGGGATAAATCGTAGTTACGCATACTAAATCTCCTTCTGAGAAGCGAGTTCGGCACAGTCTAATTTTGTGCGCAGTTGTTCCTGCAAATCCTTACGGATTCGCCTATGCTCCCGGTTCGGCAAGCAATTCTGAGTGGGCCGCGATGGCGACCCGTCTAATTAGTTGATTTCGATACGACGCGGTTTTTTCTCTTCCGGAATCACACGTTCCAGTTCGATAAACAGCAGGCCGTTGACCAGATTTGCGCCTTTAACGTGAATGTTCTCAGCAAGCTGGAACTTGCGTTCAAAGTTACGCTCGGCGATGCCCTGATAGAGGTAGGTACGCTCTTTCTGTTCGGCCGCATGCGAGCCTTTCACCAGCAGCAGATTATCCTGGGCGGTGATCTCCAGTTCGCTCTCTGCAAAACCGGCGACGGCAATGGCGATGCGGTAGTGGTTTTCGTCAACCAGTTCAACATTGTAAGGAGGGTAGCCGTTGCTCTGGCTCTGGTTATTTTCTAAATGGTTGAACAGGCGGTCAAAACCAATTGCAGAACGGTATAGCGGGGAGAGATCGAAATTACGCATAAGTTAAAACTCCTGAAATCAGCGAGAAATTGTAGCCTTCCACCATGGACAGGCTGCGGTATCCCAAACACCCATCAGGCGCGTTTGTTCATGGACACATCTCTAAAATGGGTCTGATTTCGATCATTTCAAGCGGATCCTGAACAGTTTTTTTTGCACTTTACTGTCACTGGCTTAGACTGGGATGGCAGCACAAAGGGTTAAATTGCGATGGCTGCCACAGAGCGGCGCTTTTCAACTGTTCAATTTGCATATGGCCCGTTATAAACCGGGTTGCTGGTTCATATCGCGCCATTGATGATGACAAACTGATGATGAAAAATGTTCTGATAAAGTTGACGACGTTCAGCGCGGTGGTGTTGCTTTGCGGATGTTCAAGCGTGATGTCGCACACCGGCGGTAAAGAAGGGACCTATCCCGGCACGCGAGCCAGTGCCACAATGTTGTCAGATGATGACACCAACTGGGGCACCAAATCTCTGGTGATTCTGGATATGCCCTTTACGGCGGTATTCGATACGCTTCTGCTACCCTGGGATTTCTTCCGTACGGACAGCTCCGTGCGCTCGCGCGTTGAAAAAAGCGAGCAGGAGACGCTGGCCACCAACTCGGTTATTCCCCCTGCAGCCATGCCCGTGCG
Organism: Leclercia sp. UBA2479; assembly: GCF_002341985.1. Taxonomy (NCBI): domain Bacteria; kingdom Pseudomonadati; phylum Pseudomonadota; class Gammaproteobacteria; order Enterobacterales; family Enterobacteriaceae; genus Leclercia; species Leclercia sp. UBA2479. The sequence continues at coordinate 178,907 of NZ_DDPB01000001.1, forward strand.
CTGATCAGCGCCCGGTTTCAGTGATCCACAGCTGGCGGAAGCCCTCCGCCTCTTCCATCCAGGCGATATAACGCCCATTCGGTGAAAAGACCACGGCATCCGCAGAAGGCGGATTGCCGTGATCGGACGTCAAAAACGTCACGCTCCCCGTCGCCGCATCGCAGTATGCAAGACGATTTTCCAGTACAAATCCCAGCCCGTTGCCGGACGGGTGCCAGTTGAAGGCCGACTGAATATCGCTGCGGTTAGCGGTTAACTGGCGCGGCTCGCCGCCCTCGGGAGAGAGAAGCCAGAGTTGCACCACTCCCTGGTTATCGCGCATTAAAAAGGCAATCTGCGTACCTTGCGGATTGCTACGCACCCAGTGGCGCGGCGCGTTCACAAGCCCCGGGTACGCATTCTGATGCGTAAAGGTTAACCGACGCTGCACCACGCCCGCCGGAGGTGCCGGCAGGGTCTCTGGCGTACCCTGTAGCGGTGCATCCCCGGCGTGCTTCCAGCCCTGCTCATCTTTCGGTAAATCGACAATAAAGAGCTCCGGCACCTTGTCGCCTTTCTCAGACAGGGTATCGCCAATAAACGCCAGCGCATGGTTCCCTACCCAGCCCTCTTCGTAGGCGCGATTGATCGCATCGCTGCCTGGCGGCGGGTTCGGCGTCGTGCGAGTGATCAGCACGCTCCAGAAGGTGCCCGCATATTCTCGGGGATGCGTAGCCGGTGGGTTCACGGGACCGAAAGGCGCGGCGACCCCCACGTTGCGCAAATCTAGCGCTGGGTCGCGCGCGTGCAGAACATGGTCGTTATAGGTGAAGCTGACGAACTGCCCGTTCGGGCTAAAGACATGGACATGGCTGCCGCCGCGCAGTGCGCCGGGGGTGTAGGGTGCGGTGATATCCATCGCATCGAGATTATCTACCCGACCGTTGTGCGCAACCACGCCCTGACGATGGTGAAAATCGTACTGCCAGTCGGCATCCGGGTTTTCCGGGCCATGGATAAAGACATATTTGTCTTCTGCAGGATGAACGGTCACCACCCCGACATGCGCGCCGTTTGTGGCGCGATAAATCACCTCAACCTCGCCCGTACTGATATTTACCCGCTCGATGGTTTCACCGGTGAACGATGCGCCGGATGGGCGTACGTCAAAGGCCAGCCACTGGCTATCTGGCGTCCAGGTGTTGATATTGGTGAGCTGGTGATGGCGGGAAGCGAAGGTGACTTGTTTCATGAACGAATAAACTCTGAAGCGACAGTTGCGCTTCAGAGTAATGGATCTGCCGGAAAATGACTACGCGTCCAGCTCAGGGATGGGGGTTACCAGACGCTTATTGCTGGCCCAACCCGAAACATTTTCCAGCACTAACCGGGACATCGCCTCTCTGGTGCTCCAGGTCGCGCTGGCCATATGTGGCGTCACCACCACGTTAGCGCGCTGGAGCAACGCCTGCGGAACGTCCGGCTCGCGACTGAACACATCCAGTCCGGCCCCGGCAATAGTGCCCTGTTCAATCGCGTTAATCAGCGCGGGCTCATCCACTACGCTACCACGCGAAATGTTGATCAATATTCCTTTCTCACCCAGCGCCGCGAGGACCCGGCCATCAATCAGCGCCTGGTTTTTTGCACTACCCGGCGTACATATCATCAAGAAATCACTTTCTGCCGCCAGGGAGGCAATGTCCTCAATTCGGGTATAATTTAGCCCCGGGATAACTTTGCTATCGCTATAAGCAATTTGCATGGCAAAGCCTTCACAACGTTGTGCGATGGCCTGGCCAATTCTCCCCATACCCACAATGCCGACTCGCGCCCCCGAGACCTTGTGTGTCCACGGATATCCTCCCTGATGCCAGCTTCCCGCCTCAATAAACTTCTGAGCAGAAACGATCTGGCGCGATGTCGCCAGCATGAGTCCCATCGCCAAATCGGCAACATCGTCCGTTAACACGCCCGGCGTATGGCTGACGGCCACATGGTGATCTGCCGCAGCCGCCACATCGACACCGTCGTATCCCACGCCAAAAACAGCAATCAGTTCCAGAGAGGGCAGGCTGGCGATCAGCTGGCGCGTGACGACGGCCTCACCGTTAGTAATCATCACGGTAAATTGTCCGGCCAGGTCCGCGAATGCCTCCTCGCTAAGCGCTGCATATTCATAAACGTCGTAACGTTTTTCCAGTTCTGCCGTTAGCTGGTCAGGCAGGGAGGCTTGTTTCAAAACTTTCAATTTCATCGTTATCCGTTCACTTATAAAGAAGAGGGGGCTGACTGCTTGAGCGATGTGCTTTTACCCGGACGAGAGACGGCGATACCGATAATCCCCCCTAATATCAGCGCAATGGCCACAATCAGCAGGCCGTAGTGATAGCTGTTGGTCAGATCCTTAATCTTGCCTAAAACAGGCGGCAGACCTAATCCAACGAAATTGGCAATCGTATTAATAAATGCAATAGAGGCAGCCGCGGCAACGCCGGCCAGTTTTTCTGTTGTCACTGCCCAGAAAACAGGGGTTAGGGCAAAGTTAAAACCGACCGTCAGCACCAGCAGAATATAGGAGACCAGCAGGTTACCCGAATAAATAGCGGCCCCGAGCGATATTCCGGCGAGAATTAAAGGTAACCCCATATGTAAGGATCGCTCTTTCGTTACATCGGAATGGCGACCATTCAAATACATAAACAGGCAGGCAAAAATAAACGGCACCGCAGAGAGCAAGCTGATCACAAAATTACTTTGCTCGCTGGCAATACTTTTAAGAATCAGCGGTAAAAATAGCGTAATACCGATAGAGCCGAAGGCCTGTAAAAACCAAACCAGACTCAGTAACAGCACCACTTTGTTTTTTAGCGCGCTCAGCCAGGAGTGGTTTTTATTCACCGTCACACTTCGGTTATCTTCCGCTAACTGAGCAATTAACCACTCCTTTTCAGACCCCGATAACCAGTGGGCTTTCTCAGGCGTAGAGGGCAGTAACCCTAAAACCATCACCCCCAGGATAATGGCCGGAATGCCTTCAATGGCGAACAACCAACGCCAGCCGGCGATGTCAGCAATGCCGTGCATATTGAGAATGGATCCCGAGATAGGCAGGCCGATGATGGAGGCCAGTACGGAGCCCATATAGAAGAATGACATCGCGCGGGCGCGGTTGCTCTTAGGGAACCAGCAGGAGATATAGTAAATAATACCGGGCGTAAACCCTGCCTCCGCCATGCCCAACAGAAAACGCATGACATAGAGCTGAGTAGGTGTTTGTACCAGCGACATCCCGGCGCTGATAATACCCCAGGTGATCATTATCCTGGCGATCCAGATACGCGCCCCGACGCGCGTCATTATAATGTTACTGGGAATTTCAAAAATAATGTAGGAGATATAGAACATGCCCACGCCAAGGCCATACATACTGGCTGTGAGACCTAAATCCGCATTCATTTGTAAGGCGGCAATAGAAATATTCGTTTTATCAAGATTGGCGACAAAATAACAAATGATGACGAAGGGAATTATTTTGCTATTTAGTTTTTTGAGTGTAGAAGTATAGAGTGCAATGCTCATCGATTATTACCTCTTCATCTTGCCCTCTTCAGGCCAAATCGCGGCCATCAGAAGGCAAAGATTGATATAGAGAAACGCATTAACTTATTAGGGTGTTACCATTCGGCAACCGCACCATCTTCCTGACGCCACAGAGGATTGCGCCAGTCTGCGCTATTTCGGCTTAATTCGCTGACCCGCGCCTCATCTATTTCTACGCCAAGCCCAGGCTTCATTAAGGGTTTGAAGAAGCCGCCTTCCATGTTGAAATCTTCTTTATTTTTCACAAAGTCGAGCAGCTCCGCGCCCTTGTTATAGTGAATCCCCATGCTCTGTTCCTGGAACACGGCATTGCGGGAGACAAAGTCCACGTGCAGACAGGCTGCCAGCGCAATCGGCCCCAGCGGGCAGTGCGGAGCCAGCGCCACGTCGTAGGCTTCTGCCATACCGGCGATTTTGTAGCATTCGGTGATGCCCCCCGCGTGGGAGAGATCCGGCTGCAGGATGGCAATCCCACCCGCCTCCAGTACGCGTTTAAACTCGAAGCGCGAGAACATACGTTCCCCTGCAGCGATAGGAATAGCGGTTTGCGCCGCCAGCCGTGGATAATATTCTGCCTGCTCCGCCAGCACCGGCTCTTCAATAAAGAGCGGCCGGTATTGTTCCAGCTCTTTAATTAATATTTTCGCCATTGGCGCGCTGACGCGGCCGTGGAAGTCCAGACCAAACTCAATGTCGTTGCCAAAGGCTTCGCGGATCTGCGCCACGGTGTTTACCGCCCGGTCTACCGCACGTGAATTGTCGATGACCCCCATCTCTTCACAGCCGTTGAGCTTGAAGGTATCAAAACCAATCCCGCGCAGCTTTCTGATGCCATCAATGACTTCGGCAGGGCGATCGCCCCCTACCCAGCTGTAGGCCTTAATTTTGTCGCGCACCAGGCCGCCCATCAGCTGCCAGACCGGAGCGTTCAGCACTTTCCCTTTGATATCCCATAGCGCCTGGTCGATACCGGCGATGGCGCTCATCAGAATGGGGCCGCCGCGATAGAAGCCCGCGCGATACATTACCTGCCACAGGTCGTTAATGCGCGCCGGATCCTGACCAATCAGGTATTCACCCAGCTCGTGCACGGCAGCTTCCACGGTGCGAGCGCGACCCTCAATCACCGGCTCGCCCCAGCCAACAACCCCTTCGTCGGTTTCGATTTTCAGGAACATCCAACGCGGCGGTAAACGGTACGTGGTGAGTTTGGTTATTTTCATTTTGCTGCCTCTCGATACGCTTTTACAAATGCTGCCGCCTGCTGTGCGGTGCGCTCTACGGTCTGTCCGGCGCGATAGAGATCGCTACCCAGCCCGGCGCCTGCACAGCCAGCTTTCATCCACTGCGCCAGGTTTTCTGGCGTCACGCCGCCCACGGCCAGGACCGGTACGCTGGCGGGTAAAACTGCTTTCAGCGCCTTGATGTACTCCGGGCCAAAAGCCGATGACGGGAAAATTTTCAGCGCCTGCGCGCCCGCATCGAGAGCGGTAAAGGCTTCGGTTGCCGTTGCACATCCCGGGCAGACGGTCATGCCGTAGCCCACCGCGCGGCGGATCACCTCGGGGTTGATGTTGGGCGTGACGATAAGTTTGCAGCCCATTTTCGCCAGCCTGTCGACCTGCTCCGGCTGTAGCACCGTGCCTGCGCCAATCAGCGCCTTATCACCAAACGCATCGACGACGGCCGGGATGCTCTTTTCCCACTCCGGGGAGTTGAGCGGGATTTCCACCGCGTCGAATCCGGCCTCAATCACCGCGCCTACGTGCGCCAGCGCCTCGTCGGGGGTGATGCCGCGCAATATCGCGATAAGGGGAAGGTTAGTTTGCCACTGCATGAGCGATGCTCCTTATTCCAGCCTGAAATGCCGTGTCGCCCTCTACCACCGCCACGTCCCGGCCGATGGCGTGAAACGCCTGGCGATAACGTGAGCTCAGCGATGAGCCTGCGACCAGAGTAATGGCCTGCTGCCCGGCGAAGCGTTCACTCAGGCTGGCGACTTCGGCGCCAATCAGCAGGCCGGACAGAAACTCGCTAACCTGCTCGCGCGGGAGTTGTCCCAGCACGTGCGAGGCGCGAACCTCAAAAAGTTGCGGCAAAACAGCAGGAGAAGCGATCCCGCGCGCAAGCCCGGCGGCAAATGCCTCCGGCGAGGGGGCTTGCTCCGGCAAACCCGCCCCCACCAGCGAATGCTTAAGGAGCAAATGGTGTAATTCACCGGTCATCACGGTGCGAAAATCGTGGATCTGCTCTGCATCGGTTTGTACCCACTTGCAGTGGGTACCGGGCATAACGTAGACAGAAGAAGGAGAAAGCGTGCGCGCGCCGAGCAGTTGCGTCTCTTCGCCGCGCATGACGTTGTGATTATCGTCGCGAGAGACGCACAAGCCGGGAATAATCCAGATCTTGTCGCCAACGGACGTTAACTGTTCGCCAATAGCGGAGAAACGAGCCGGTACGGGCAGATAAGGCGCAATTTTCCAGCCTACGTTACTGCCCACCATGCCCGCCATTACCACTGGCGTGGCGCCGTCGCGCCAGTTTTGTGTCACCTCTGCTAACACCGCCTCGGGGGATTTACCGTTCAGACGCGTAACGCCTGCTTCTGATTGCCTGCTTTCCAGGCACTGCTCACCCTGATAAAGCCAGGCGCGCAGATTGGTCGATCCCCAGTCAATAGCGATGTAGCGAGATGTCATGTGATTTCCTTTAACCTTCGTGTCGAGCTGGCGATCATCGTGAGCGCCGCCTGCTCTGCCGCATCGCCGTCCTGATGCCGTATCGCATCGAACAGCGCTTTATGTTCCTGGAGCGTTTTCGGCATGTTGGCCTCATCGCCCATCCAGGTCCGTTCAAATACCGCGCGCTGTAGCGAGCTGATCGCCACGCTAAGCTGCTGTAGCACCGGGTTATGCACCGACTGAAGCACCGCCTCGTGGTAGCGAATATCCGCTTCGTTGAAGGCGTCCCGATCCTGGTTATTGGCGATCATGTCGTTCAGCGCCGACTCAATCTGCGCCAGGTCGCCCGAGGTGGCGCGTTCGGCGGCCCAGCGGGCTATCGCCGGTTCTACGAGATTTCGTACCTCGCTCATGGCACCAATCAGCCGCGGGTCATAATCGTTTTCCAGTACCCACTGCAGAACATCGGTATCGAGGTAGTTCCACTGGCTACGTGGGGCGACAAAGGCTCCGCGATAACGCTTCATTTCAATTAGCCGCTTCGCCATCAGCGAGCGGAACACTTCCCGGATGATGTTGCGCGAGGTTTCAAACTCTTCGCATAGCTCCGCCTCTGCAGGAAGCGGCGAGCCGGGTACGTATTTGCCACCCACAATCTGGCTACCCAGCGTGATGACAATGCGGTCGGTTTTATTGAGAGTCATGGAGGGTCCTTATGATTTTTGTGTCCATCACTACTTTACCGCGACCGCTGAATTCCGCCTCACTTTTGCAGTACAAACGTGATGCAATTCGTTAAGACCGTGGTTGCAATGTAGTACAATCTATTTGCGTTGTACTACAATCTGGATCACAAAAAGAACAATTCGATAAATTCAGGGCAAAAAAAAGCCCCGGTTAATAACCAGGGCCGATGTATTTAGCCACGCTTAGTTCAGGACAAATTTCTCGATCGCGTAGGCAACGCCGTCTTCCAGGTTAGATTTGGTGACGAAATTGGCCACTTCTTTCACCGATGGGATTGCGTTATCCATTGCCACGCCCATGCCCGCATATTCGATCATCGCAATATCGTTTTCCTGATCGCCCAGGGTCATGATCTCTTCAGGCTTGATGCCCAGCGTATCGGCCAGCGATTTCACGCCGGTGCCTTTATTGACGCGTTTATCAAGGATTTCGAGGAAGTACGGCGCGCTTTTCAGCACAGTGTATTTCTCTTTTACCTCAGCCGGAATGCGGGCGATGGCTTTATCGAGAATGGCTGGCTCATCAATCATCATCACCTTCAGGAACTGCGTTTGCGGATCCATCTTTTCTGCTTCGCAGAATACCAGTGGAATAGTGGCGACATAGGATTCGTGTACGGTGTAGTAGCTGATATCACGGTTGGCCGTGTAGAGCGTGTTGCGATCGAGCGCGTGGAAATGTGAGCCCACCTCGCGGGAGAGTTTTTCGAGATAGAGGTAATCGTCATAATTCAACGCGGTCTGGGCGACGGTGCTGCCGTCGGCGGCCTTCTGGACCAGGGCGCCGTTATACGTAATGCAGTAATCACCCGGTTTATCCATGTGCAACTCTTTCAGGTAATTATGCACACCGGCATAGGGGCGACCGGTCGTCAGTACCACATTCACCCCTTTTGCACGGGCGGCGGCAATCGCATTTTTAACGGCTGGAGAGATGGTGTGATCTGGCAGCAGCAGCGTGCCGTCCATATCGATTGCAATGAGTTTGATGGCCATGGGATCCCCGGATTGAATGAGTCTGCACTCATGCTAACGCGATTCCGCTCAAAAAACACGGTAAGAAAGGGGATTGGATATGAGGAGGGGATTCCTCTTTTGCGGGCAAAGAATCTCCCCTCACCCCGGCCCTCTCCCCACAGGGGCGAGGGAGAAAAGGCGGTACCGTACATCCCCTCTCCCCTATGGGGAGAGGGTTAGGGTGAGGGGGATAGCAGCTTAGATATCGATATTCGCCGCTTTCAGCGCGTTTTCTTCGATAAAGGCACGACGGGGTTCAACCGCATCGCCCATCAGGGTGGTGAACAGCTGATCCGCTGCAATCGCGTCTTTTACGGTAACGCGCAGCATACGGCGGCTTTCCGGATCCATAGTGGTTTCCCACAGCTGATCCGGGTTCATTTCGCCCAGGCCTTTATAACGCTGAATTGCCAGACCACGACGGGACTCTTTCACCAGCCACTCCAGCGCCTGCTCGAAGCTGGCAACCGGCTGACGGCGTTCGCCACGTTCGATGTAGGCATCGTCTTCGATCAGACCGCGCAGCTTTTCGCCGAGAGTGCAAAGGCGACGGTATTCCGGCCCGGTCACAAACTCGTGCTCCAGCGGATAGTCGGTATCCACACCGTGGGTACGCACGCGGACGATCGGCTCGAACAGCTGGTCAGCATTCTGCTGAACATCGCATTTCCACAGGCTACCGTGCTGTTCGTTCTCGTTCAGCTCGCTTACCAGCGCGTTGACCCAGCGGCTGACCGTCTGCTCGCTGCTCAGATCGGCTTCGGTCAGCGTTGGCTGATACACCAGCTCTTTCAGCAGCGCTTTCGGATAACGACGCTCCATACGGCCAATCATTTTCTGCGCAGCGTTAAACTCGGACACCAGACGTTCCAGCGGCTCGCCGGCCAGGGCCGGAGCGCTGGCGTTCGCATGCAGCGTTGCGCCATCCAGAGCGATAGAGATCTGATACTGATCCATCGCTTCGTCGTCTTTGATGTACTGTTCCTGTTTGCCTTTCTTCACTTTGTACAGCGGCGGCTGCGCAATGTAGACATGGCCACGCTCAACGATTTCCGGCATCTGACGATAGAAGAAGGTCAACAGCAGCGTACGGATGTGCGAGCCGTCGACGTCCGCATCGGTCATGATGATGATGCTGTGATAACGCAACTTGTCCGGGTTGTATTCGTCGCGACCGATGCCGCAGCCGAGCGCGGTAATCAGCGTTGCCACTTCCTGCGAAGAGAGCATCTTGTCGAAACGCGCTTTCTCGACGTTGAGGATTTTCCCCTTCAACGGCAGGATCGCCTGGTTCTTACGGTTACGGCCCTGCTTCGCAGAACCGCCCGCGGAGTCCCCTTCCACCAGGTACAGTTCGGACAGCGCCGGGTCGCGCTCCTGACAGTCTGCCAGTTTGCCCGGCAGGCCTGCTAAGTCGAGTGCGCCTTTGCGGCGGGTCATTTCACGGGCTTTACGCGCCGCTTCACGGGCACGTGCCGCATCGATAATTTTGCCGACCACGATTTTCGCGTCAGACGGGTTTTCTTGCAGGTAGTCGCTCAGCAGTTCGTTCATCTGCTGTTCAACCGCCGATTTCACCTCAGAGGAGACCAGTTTGTCTTTGGTCTGAGAGGAGAACTTCGGATCCGGCACCTTAACAGAAACCACGGCAATCAGGCCTTCACGAGCATCGTCGCCGGTGGCGCTGACTTTCGCTTTCTTGCTGTAGCCTTCTTTGTCCATGTAGGCGTTCAGGGTACGAGTCATCGCCGCACGGAAGCCCGCCAGGTGCGTACCGCCGTCACGCTGTGGAATGTTGTTGGTGAAGCAGTAGATGTTTTCCTGGAAACCATCGTTCCACTGCAGCGCCACTTCCACGCCGATACCGTCTTTTTCGGTAGAGAAGTAGAAGATATTCGGGTGAATAGGCGTTTTGTTCTTGTTCAGATACTCAACGAACGCCTTGATACCGCCTTCATAGTGGAAGTGGTCTTCTTTGCCGTCGCGTTTGTCGCGCAGGCGAATGGAGACGCCGGAGTTCAGGAACGACAGCTCACGCAGGCGTTTGGCCAAAATTTCATATTCGAATTCGGTGACGTTGGTGAAGGTTTCCAGGCTCGGCCAGAAACGCACCAGGGTACCGGTTTTTTCGGTATCGCCAGTGACAGCCAGCGGCGCTTCCGGCACACCATGCTGATAGATCTGGCGGTGAACTTTGCCTTCACGCTGGATAACCAGCTCCAGCTTCTGCGACAGGGCGTTAACCACGGAGACGCCTACGCCGTGCAGGCCGCCGGAGACTTTATAGGAGTTATCATCGAATTTACCGCCTGCGTGCAGAACGGTCATGATAACTTCCGCAGCAGATACGCCCTCTTCCGGGTGAATACCGGTTGGGATGCCACGACCATCATCGGTGACGGATACGGAGTTGTCCGCATGGATCGTCACCACGATGTCTTTACAGTGACCCGCGAGCGCTTCGTCGATAGCGTTATCTACCACCTCGAATACCATGTGGTGCAGACCGGTGCCGTCATCCGTGTCGCCGATATACATACCCGGGCGCTTACGCACCGCATCCAGCCCTTTCAGGACTTTGATACTGGAGGAGTCATAAGAATTCGACATCAACGTTTCTCGCTCATTTATTCTTGGGTTAATCCGTTATTTTACCCTTTTCCACGGTGAACATCTTCGAATTTTTGTCCGACATGTCCATAACGTGTTCAGCGCTAATCGCGCTGACGAAAACCTGCGACTGCGTGGCTTTTAAGCGGCTGGCTAGCAGCCCTCGCCGCGCGTCGTCGAGTTCCGAGGCAAAATCATCTATCAGATACAGGCAGCGTCGGCCGCTCTCGCGGGTGAGAAACTCCCCCTGTGCCAGCCGTAGCGCGCACATCAGGAGCTTAAGCTGCCCACGCGATAATGTATCTTCTACCGGCGCACCGTCAGCACGAATGCGGAAATCCGCTTTATGCGGGCCATGCGCGGTATAGGTCAGCAGGCGGTCGCGCTCGAAGCTTCTCTCCAGCACCTCGGCATAATCCGTCTCTTTCTCCCAGCCACGCTGGAAGGAGAAGGTGAGAGAAAACTCTGGTAAAAACTGTTTGCAGGTGTCGGCCATATCTTCGGCGATACCTGCGCTGTATTCGGCACGCCAGGTGCTGATTTGTTCCGCCAGCGGGACCAACTCTTTGTCCCACGGGCGCAGTTGGGCGTAGCGCGTCACCTGGCGCAGCGCGGCATTGCGCTGCTTGAGCAAACGCTTAAGGTTGCTCCAGGCGTTAAAGAATCCCGCTTCATTGTGAAAGCATCCCCAGTCAAGGAACGCTCTTCTGTATTTGGGGCCGCCGTTGAGTAAAGTAAACCCCTCGGGCGTAATCAGCTGCATCGGCATCAAGAGCGCCAGTTCGGCCACCTTATGCCCGTCGGTACCATCAATGCGGACTTTGCTGTCACCCTGCTTGTCTTTGGTCAGGCCGACGGCGGTTTCACGCTCTGCGCCCTGAAGACGCCCATGCAGAACAAAGGACTCTTGCTCGTGGCGAATGACGCGGCCAATTTGCAAGCTGCGAAACGCCCGACCGTGGCCAAGCGTATAGATGGCTTCCAGCACGCTGGTTTTGCCGCTGCCGTTTGCGCCAACCAGGAAGTTAAAGCCGGGGGATAAAGCGAGATCCGCATTTTCAATATTACGGAAATCTTTGATTAAAAGGCGCGTCAGTGACATATCTGAATTTCTTCGGGCCAGGGCGTAATCGGCGCAGCCAGTATCAACGCGGACTGCGCGCAGACCCTGGAGCGTACACGCAGTACGTGACAGGGGCGAGCACAGCCCAGGTTGAAAATGGCAAGTAAGATAGCCCGATAGTTATCACTACAGTCTCATTGGCATAACAACATAAGCAGCGGACTGGGATGCAGCATCTTCAATCTGTACGCTCGATACAGAGTCGGTCAGCAGAATGCGAACGTTCTCGCATTTCAGTGCATTCAGTACGTCCAGCACGTAGCTAACGTTAAAGCCGATTTCCATCTCTGCGCCGGCGTAGGTGACGTCCAGAATCTCTTCTGCCTCTTCCTGCTCCGGGTTATTCGCGGTGATTTTGATCTGGTTTTCACTCACATACAGACGCACGCCGCGGAACTTCTCGTTGGAGAGAATGGCCGCACGGGCAAATGCCTGCTTAAGGCTGTCGCAGCCCGCTTCCAGCGTCTTGTCGGGATTCTTCGGCAATACGCGACGATAATCCGGGAAACGCCCGTCAACCAGCTTCGAGGTGAAGACAAAATCCCCCACGTGGGCGCGAATGTTATTGCTGCCAATTTGCACGCGCAGCGGAGTATCACCGCCGTCAAGCATGCGCATCAGCTCAATCACCCCTTTACGCGGCACGATCACCGAATGGTTTGGCAGGCTAACGCCAATTGGCATAGAGCAGACCGCCAGGCGGTGTCCGTCGGTGGCGACGGTACGCAGCTCTTCCCCTTCGGTTTCAAACAGCATGCCGTTTAAGTAGTAGCGAACGTCCTGATGCGCCATAGAAAACTGCGTGGCTTCAATCAGACGCTTCATCGTCGCCTGTGGCAGGGTGAATTCCACTTCGCTCTGCCAGTCATCCAGGTTCGGGAAGTCCGCGGCTGGCAGGGTAGAGAGAGAGAAACGGCTGCGGCCAGAGCGGACCAGCATGCGGTCGCCCTCGAGCTGCACGGCGATCTCTGCCCCTTCAGGCAAGCCACGGCAAATATCAAAGAATTTACGGGCCGGAACCGTGGTGGCGCCTGCGTCGTGCGGCTGAGTCAGCGTCACCCGCGCAACCATTTCCATTTCCAGATCGGTGCCGGTCAGCGACAGCGTACCGTCTGCGACCTGCAGCAGCAGGTTACCAAGAATAGGCAGCGTCGGGCGGCCGCCTAATGGGCCACTCACCTGTTGTAGCGGCTTTAATAAATGTTCACGTTCAACGGTAAATTTCATAGCGTCACGATGATAATGTTCTGATTAAATTGGAGAAGTCTTCTTTTATGTCGTGGCTTTCTTCCCGCAGCTGCTCGATTTTACGACAAGCGTGCAGCACGGTGGTGTGGTCACGGCCACCAAACGCATCGCCGATCTCCGGCAGACTGTGGTTGGTTAACTCCTTTGCCAGCGCCATCGCCATTTGGCGAGGTCGGGCTACCGAGCGTGAACGGCGTTTCGACAATAAGTCGGCCACTTTAATTTTGTAGTACTCCGCCACCGTCTTCTGAATATTGTCGATGGTGACCAGTTTTTCCTGCAACGCCAGCAGATCGCGCAGCGCTTCACGCACGAAATCAATGGTGATGGCCCGGCCGGTAAAGTTGGCGTTGGCGATGACGCGGTTCAGTGCCCCTTCCAGCTCACGCACATTAGAGCGTAGGCGCTTGGCGATGAAGAATGCCACTTCACCCGGCAGGCGAATGTCGTTTTCATCTGCCTTTTTCATCAGGATCGCCACACGGGTTTCCAGCTCCGGCGGTTCGATCGCCACGGTCAGGCCCCAGCCGAAGCGGGACTTAAGACGATCTTCAACGCCGTTGATCTCTTTTGGATAACGATCCGAGGTCAAAATGATCTGTTGATTACCTTCCAGCAGAGCGTTGAAGGTGTGGAAGAACTCTTCCTGGGATCGTTCTTTATTAGCGAAGAACTGAATGTCATCGATCAGCAGGGCATCAACGGAACGGTAGTAGCGTTTAAACTCTTCGATCGCATTGTTTTGCAGGGCTTTTACCATGTCCTGAACGAAGCGCTCGGAGTGCATATACACCACTTTGGCGTTTGGCTTGCGCGCCATGATGCCATTGCCCACGGCATGCAGCAGGTGCGTTTTACCCAGACCGGTACCGCCATATAAAAACAGGGGGTTATACGCTCCGCCGGGGTTATCCGCTACCTGACGGGCTGCCGCACGGGCCAGCTGGTTTGATTTACCTTCTACGAAGTTATCGAAGGTATGTTTGACGTTAACGTTGGAACGGTAGGTCGGCTCCGCCGGGGCCGGAACGTTATCCCAGCCTGAACGTGCCGCAGGCACGACGCGCGGCTGATGGACCTGTGTCGCCTGCGCAGGGGCGGCAACGTTAACAGTCTCTTTAAGGGTTTGGGTGACCGGCTTGGTGCCCACTTCAAAACGCAGCTGTGGGGCATCGGTACCGCAAAAATCGTTTAGCAGTCCATTGATATTATTGAGGTACTTGTCCCTTACCCAATCGAGCACAAAACGGTTTGGCGCATACAAAGCCAGCGTGTTATCGCTCAGTTCCGCCTGCAACGGGCGGATCCACATACTGAATTCTGTGGCTGGTAACTCATCCTGCAATCGGGCAAGACATTGCTGCCAAAGCGAAAGTGACACGGCGGACTCCACTCGAACAATAAAAAGAAAGCTATTGAATAGTCATGATTGTAGACGCACGTCGAAAAGCCCTGCGCATAAGGGGGACGTGCGAACCGCTGTCTGCGGTTTTATACCCGATCGTAACCGCTGGGATCCCGATCGGGACCGCGGATCATAGCCTAAACTGAGCCAGAGATCTTCTGTTTCTCACAGATTCTTCCCGATTTATCCACAGGAAGATCCGAAACCGGGTAAGTGTAATCGATCCTGGTTAGCCTGCCCCGGGATTTAGGCCGCATATTGGAAAAATTACTGAGTCGTGACAAATTTTTGCTTAAAAGATCTAACGAAGATCCTGGACGATCCTTGCGCTTTACCGGTGAGGTCGTATAATCCTCCACCCGTCGCGTAATGCTCGGCTTCCCGCGCGTTTAACGCTGTTCATTTTGCATGCGAAATCGTGTGAATTTACGCGGGAAATAAGGAAAGAGAATTGACTCCGGAGTGTACAATTATTACAATCCGGCCTCTTTAATCACCCATGGCTTCGGCGTCCGTCGTGCGATATTCGTTCGGGCATCGTAAAAAGCCATTGAATTTATTCAAGTTTAGGTAGAAATCGCCATGAAACGCACTTTTCAACCGTCTGTACTGAAGCGCAACCGTTCTCACGGCTTCCGTGCTCGTATGGCTACTAAAAATGGTCGTCAGGTTCTGGCACGTCGTCGTGCTAAAGGCCGCGCTCGTCTGACCGTTTCCAAGTAATAAAGCTAACCCCTGGTGGTTAAGCTCGCATTTCCCAGGGAGTTACGTTTGTTAACTCCCACTCATTTCACTTTCGTCTTCCAGCAGCCACAACGGGCTGGCACGCCGCAAATCACCATCCTCGGCCGCCAAAATTCGCTGGGGCATCCCCGTATCGGTCTTACTGTCGCCAAGAAAAACGTTAAGCGTGCGCATGAACGCAACCGGATTAAACGTCTGACGCGTGAAAGCTTCCGTTTACGTCAACATGAACTCCCTTCGATGGATTTCGTGGTGGTGGCGAAAAAAGGGGTTGCCGACCTCGATAACCGTGCTCTCTCGGAAGCGTTGGAAAAATTATGGCGCCGCCACTGTCGCCTGGCTCACGGGTCCTGATAGCCCTCATTAGGGTCTATCAACGCCTGATTAGTCCGCTACTCGGGCCGCACTGCCGTTTCACACCGACATGCTCAAGCTATGGAATTGAGGCATTGCGCAGGTTTGGAGTGATAAAAGGCAGTTGGTTGACGGTGAAACGCGTATTAAAATGCCACCCTTTACACCCAGGTGGAGACGACCCCGTCCCCCCCGGACCCTTTGATACCAGAGAACACTAACGATGGATTCGCAACGCAATCTTCTTATCATCGCTTTGTTGTTCGTGTCTTTCATGATCTGGCAGGCATGGGAGCAGGATAAAAATCCTCAACCCCAGCAGCAGACCACGCAGACCACGACCACCGCAGCGGGTAGCGCCGCCGACCAGGGCGTACCGGCCAGTGGCCAGGGGAAACAGATTACGGTTAAGACCGATGTGCTTGAGCTGACTATCAACACCCGTGGTGGTGATGTTGAGCAGGCGCTGCTGTTGACCTACCCAAAAGAGCTGAAGTCTACCGAACCGTTCCAGTTACTGGAAACCACACCGCAGTTCCTTTATCAGGCGCAGAGCGGTCTGACCGGTCGTGATGGCCCGGATAACCCGGCTAACGGTGCGCGTCCACTGTATAACGTCGAGAGTGATACCTTTGTGCTGGCTGATGGTCAGAACGAGCTGGCTATCCCGATGACCTATACCGATGCCGCAGGCAACACCTTCACCAAAACCTTCACCCTGAAACGCGGTGAGTATGCGGTGAACGTTGGCTACAGCGTGCAGAACGCCAGCGAGAAACCGCTGGAAATCTCGACCTTTGGTCAGCTGAAGCAATCCATCGATCTGCCGTCTCATCGTGACACCGGAAGCAGCAACTTCGCGCTGCATACCTTCCGTGGCGCAGCGTACTCCACGCCAGATTCGAAGTATGAGAAATACAAATTCGATACTATCGCGGATAACGAGAACCTGAACGTCAGCGCTAAAGGCGGTTGGGTTGCGATGCTGCAACAGTATTTCGCAACGGCGTGGGTGCCTAATAACGACGGTACCAACAACTTCTACACCGCGAACCTCGGCAACGGTATTGCAGCTATCGGCTACAAATCTCAGCCGGTTCTGGTGCAGCCGGGTCAAACCGGTAAGCTGGCGAGCACCCTGTGGGTCGGCCCGGAAATTCAGGACAAAATGGCTGCAGTAGCGCCGCACCTGGATCTGACCGTGGATTACGGCTGGTTGTGGTTCATCTCTCAGCCGCTGTTTAAGCTGCTGAAGTGGATCCATAGCTTCCTGGGTAACTGGGGCTTCTCCATCATCGTTATCACCTTTATCGTTCGTGGCATCATGTACCCGCTGACTAAAGCGCAGTACACCTCCATGGCGAAGATGCGCATGCTGCAGCCGAAGATTGCGGCGATGCGTGAGCGTCTGGGCGATGACAAACAGCGTCAGAGCCAGGAGATGATGGCCCTGTATAAAGCAGAGAAAGTGAACCCACTGGGTGGTTGCTTCCCGCTGCTGATTCAGATGCCAATCTTCCTTGCGCTGTACTACATGCTGATGGGTTCCGTTGAGCTGCGCCATGCGCCGTTCGCCCTGTGGATCCATGACCTGTCTGCACAGGACCCGTACTACATCCTGCCGATCCTGATGGGCGTGACGATGTTCTTCATCCAGAAGATGTCGCCGACCACCGTGACCGACCCGATGCAGCAGAAGATCATGACCTTCATGCCGGTCATCTTCACCGTGTTCTTCCTGTGGTTCCCGTCAGGTCTGGTGCTGTACTACATCGTCAGCAACCTGGTGACCATTATCCAGCAGCAACTGATTTACCGTGGTCTGGAAAAACGTGGCCTGCATAGCCGCGAAAAGAAAAGTTCCTGATTCGGTTGAGCAGTAGCTAGAATAAGGGCGGTCAAATGACCGCCTTTTTTTATTGCAACACAGTTGAGAAAAACCATGAGCCATAACGACACTATCGTCGCCCAGGCAACCCCACCGGGACGCGGTGGTGTGGGCATCCTGCGCATCTCCGGCCAAAAGGCGCGCGAGGTGGCAGAAGCCGTACTGGGGAAACTGCCGAAGCCGCGCTACGCCGATTATTTGCCGTTTAAAGACAGCGACGGTACCGCGCTGGATCAGGGCATTGCGCTGTGGTTTCCGGGGCCAAACTCCTTTACCGGCGAAGATGTGCTCGAACTTCAGGGCCACGGCGGCCCGGTGATCCTCGATTTACTGTTAAAACGTATTCTGACCTTGCCGGGCCTGCGCATTGCGAAGCCGGGTGAGTTTTCTGAGCGTGCCTTTCTGAACGATAAACTCGATCTGGCGCAGGCCGAGGCGATTGCCGACCTGATCGACGCCAGCTCTGAGCAGGCGGCCCGCTCTGCGCTCAACTCGCTGCAGGGGGCATTTTCTGCCCGCGTAAACCATCTGGTGGAAGCACTTACTCACCTCAGGATCTACGTGGAGGCGGCGATTGATTTCCCGGATGAGGAGATCGACTTCCTTTCCGATGGCAAAATCGAAGCCCAGCTCAACAGCGTGATGACCGATCTCGACGCGGTGCGTGCCGAAGCGCGCCAGGGCAGCCTGCTGCGTGAAGGGATGAAGGTGGTGATTGCCGGTCGCCCTAATGCCGGTAAATCGAGCCTGCTGAACGCGCTGGCGGGTCGTGAGGCTGCCATCGTTACTGATATTGCCGGCACCACCCGCGACGTACTGCGCGAGCATATCCACATCGACGGCATGCCTCTGCACATTATCGACACCGCGGGTCTGCGCGATGCCAGCGACGAAGTAGAGCGTATCGGTATTGAGCGTGCCTGGCAGGAGATTGAGCAGGCTGACCGCGTGCTATTTATGGTAGACGGCACCACCACTGACGCGGTGGATCCCGCAGATATCTGGCCGGACTTTATCGCCCGTCTGCCCGCTAAACTGCCGATCACCGTTGTGCGTAACAAAGCCGATGTGACGGGCGAGACGCTGGGTATGAGTGAAGTAAATGGTCACTCACTTATTCGCCTCTCGGCACGTACCGGCGAAGGCGTGGATGACCTGCGTAACCACCTCAAACAGAGCATGGGCTTTGATACCAGCATGGAGGGCGGCTTCCTGGCGCGCCGTCGTCACCTGCAGGCGCTGGAAGAGGCGGCGAACCATCTTGTTCAGGGGAAAGCGCAGCTGATTGGCGCCTGGGCGGGTGAGCTGCTGGCGGAAGAGCTGCGCCTGGCGCAGCAGAATCTGAGTGAGATCACCGGGGAGTTTTCCTCGGACGATCTGTTGGGCCGCATCTTCTCGAGCTTCTGTATCGGGAAATAACCCTGCACAGCCACAATAATCGTCAGGTTATTGTGGCTGTGATTACACTCACAATTAATTATCCTGCAGATAGACCCGTTATTCTCATTATAATAATGTAGCTGAGTGTCTAATGAGGATAAATCAATGATGATTATCTTAAATACATACATCACTTCTAAGTGGTTTAATATTGACAATAAAATTGTCAATCACCACCCATAATCCCCCCTTTGCTCGTCCTTTGCTAAATGCTAACTAACCAGGTTTATTAATCTGCTTATTTGGTATGTCTGCAATATATTCTTGCCAGCTCCGATCGTCTGCGTGGTTTATTTCCACAGGCGGCATTAAATGATGGCTGGCATATACATCTCTGTACTTAGGGTTATTAAATAGCCCTCAGCACCGCTGCGTGCAAAAAGGATGAACAAATGGAAAACTTCAAACATTTACCTGAGCCTTTCCGTATTCGTGTTATTGAGCCAGTGAAACGCACCACCCGCGAGCACCGGGAAAATGCCATTGTTGAATCGGGCATGAACCCGTTTCTGCTTGATAGCGAAGATGTCTTTATTGACCTGCTGACCGACAGCGGTACCGGGGCAGTCACACAAAATATGCAGGCCGCTATGTTGCGTGGGGACGAAGCCTACAGCGGCAGCCGCAGTTATTACGCACTCTCCGATGCGGTGAAAACCATTTTTGGCTATCAATACACTATCCCGACTCACCAGGGGCGGGGCGCTGAACAGATCTACATTCCGGTCTTGATCAAAAAACGCGAGCAGGAAAAAGGGCTGGACCGCAGCAAAATGGTCGCGTTCTCCAACTATTTCTTTGATACGACTCAGGGCCATAGCCAGATTAATGGCTGCACGGTGCGTAACGTCTATATCAAAGAGGCGTTTGATACCGGTATTCGTTACGATTTTAAAGGCAACTTTGACCTCGAAGGACTGGAGCGCGGCATTCAGGAGGTGGGCGCCAATAATGTGCCTTATATCGTCGCAACCATTACCAGCAACTCCGCCGGCGGCCAGCCGGTCTCGCTGGCCAACCTGAAGGCGATGTACGCCATCGCGCAAAAATATGACATTCCGGTGGTGATGGACTCCGCGCGCTTCGCGGAGAACGCCTACTTTATCCAGAAGCGTGAAGCGGAATACCGCGACTGGAGCATTGCAGACATTACCCGTGAAACCTATAAATACGCCGATATGCTGGCGATGTCGGCCAAAAAAGACGCGATGGTGCCCATGGGCGGCCTGCTGTGTATTAAGGATGACCGCTTCTTCGACGTCTATACCGAATGCCGAACCCTTTGCGTGGTGCAGGAAGGCTTCCCGACCTACGGTGGCCTTGAAGGCGGTGCGATGGAGCGCCTGGCCGTCGGTCTGCATGATGGCATGAATCCAGACTGGCTGGCGTACCGTATCAATCAGGTGCAATACCTGGTCGATGGCCTGGAAGCCATCGGTGTAGTGTGTCAGCAGGCGGGAGGGCATGCGGCATTTGTTGATGCAGGAAAACTACTGCCGCATATTCCGGCTGATCAGTTCCCGGCACAGGCGTTAGCCTGCGAGCTCTATAAGGTGGCGGGCATTCGGGCGGTAGAAATCGGGTCGTTCTTGTTAGGCCGCGATCCTAAAACCGGCAAACAGCTGCCCTGCCCGGCGGAGTTACTGCGTTTAACCATTCCACGCGCGACCTACACGCAGACGCACATGGACTTTATTGTCGAAGCCTTTAAACATGTGAAAGAGAACGCCAGCAATATTAAGGGGTTAACCTTCACCTACGAACCGAAAGTTTTACGTCACTTCACTGCCAAACTGAAAGAAGTTTAACCCGCACCTTCCGGGGGACTAACGCCCTGTTAGTCACCCGGAATTCATTACACACCAACAACATCAGGCTAACCATAATTAATGGGTGCACCATGGATAACAGTTTGAAGACTAAACACTCTTCGTTTTGGGGTGTCATGGTAATAGCAGGTACGGTTATTGGCGGGGGAATGTTTGCTTTACCCGTGGATTTAGCAGGCTCGTGGTTTTTTTGGGGCGCATTTATTTTAATCATTGCCTGGTTTTCAATGCTTCACTCAGGATTATTACTGTTAGAGGCCAATTTAAATTATCCTGTCGGTTCCAGCTTTAATACCATCACCAAAGATCTGATTGGCAATAAATGGAATGTGGTGAGTGGTTTCACGGTCGCCTTTGTTCTGTATATTCTTACTTATGCGTATATCTCTGCCAATGGCGCGATCATTAGCGAAACCATTGCCATGAACCAGGGGACGCATGTTAATCCGCGCCTCGTAGGGATAGGTACAGCGATCTTTGTTGCGGCGGTATTATGGGTCAGTTCCCTGGCGGCCAGCCGTATTACCTCGCTTTGCCTGGGGATTAAGATCATTGCGTTTATTATTGTTTTTGGGTCGTTTTTCTTCCAGGTGGACTACGCCATTTTACGGGACATTAATGTCAGTACCACCAGCAACACAGCCTATTTCCCCTATATTTTTATGGCCTTGCCGGTCTGTCTGGCGTCGTTTGGTTTTCATGGCAATATACCCAGCTTAATCATCTGCTACGGCAAACGAAAAGATAAGCTGATTAAAAGCATTGTCTTTGGTTCGCTGTTGGCCCTGTTCATTTATCTGTTCTGGTTGTACTGCACGATGGGCAATATTACCCGCGAGAGCTTTAACGAGATTATCTCTTCAGGCGGCAATGTCGATTCGCTGGTGAAATCATTCCTCGGCACCC
Source organism: Leclercia sp. UBA2479 (assembly GCF_002341985.1). Lineage (NCBI taxonomy): Bacteria > Pseudomonadati > Pseudomonadota > Gammaproteobacteria > Enterobacterales > Enterobacteriaceae > Leclercia > Leclercia sp. UBA2479. Next base: position 200,480 of record NZ_DDPB01000001.1, read on the forward strand.
GACAGCACGGCGTGATCGAATTTTGCCTGCTGGTCTTCTCTAACCTTGCGGTCGCCAGCTCTTTCTTCGGCGTCACCCTGGGGTTGTTCGATTATCTTGCCGATCTCTTTAACATCGATAACTCTCCTGTCGGACGCCTGAAAACGGTTTTATTAACCTTTCTGCCCCCCGCCATTCTCTATCTCATCTTCCCGAATGGCTTTATCTATGGCATTGGCGGTGCGGGATTGTGCGCAACCATCTGGGCCGTGATTGTTCCTGCCGTGCTGGCATTAAAAGCGAGAAAAAAGTTTCCCGAAAAAACCTTCACCGTCTGGGGAGGGCTGTTTATTCCGGGGCTGGTCATTCTGTTTGGTATTGCAGTTATTCTCTGCTGGTTCGGCAGCACCTTTAACGTTTTGCCACGCTTCGGTTAACGTCCGCGCTCGTTGTCTACGCCACCCGCCCGGGTGGCTTTCCTGACAGGAAATCACCTTTGTCCAAATGGCAACTCGCTTATCCCCTTCCCAACCCCTATTCTGCTTGCCTGCATCTATGGGGGATCTATGGCTCGTTTTCTGTTTTGTAGCTTTGCACTGGTTCTGCTTTATCCGTCTGGCATTGATATGTATCTGGTCGGTTTGCCGCATATCGCCCGCGACCTGGGGGCCAGTGAAGCGCAGTTGCACATTGCCTTTTCGGCCTACCTCGCGGGAATGGCCTCCTCAATGGTGTTTGCCGGGAAAATTGCCGATAAAGCAGGACGTCAACCCGTGGCGATTACCGGCGCCGTGATTTTTGCCCTCGCGTCAGTACTCTGTTCACAAGCGCAAGAAAGCACCCTCTTCCTGATCGGGCGCTTCATTCAGGGTGTTGGCGCTGGCGGCTGCTACGTGGTGGCGTTTGCTATTCTGCGCGATACGTTAAGCGCCCAACGCCGTGCGAAAGTGCTCTCGATGCTTAACGGCATTACCTGCATTATTCCGGTACTGGCGCCGGTCATCGGTTATCTGATTATGCTCAAATTGCCCTGGCAAAGCCTGTTCTGGACTATGGCGGTAATGGGGATGTTGGTCTTCCTCCTCTCTATTGCGGTATTGAAAGAGACCCACCCGGGTTCACAACACTCCCGGACGGGGACCACCTTCCATCCGGCGGAAAAACTGCTAAACCGATTTTTTATTAGCAGACTGCTGGTCACGACCCTCAGCGTGGCGGTGATCCTGACCTATGTAAACGTTTCCCCGGTATTACTGATGGAAACCATGGGCTTTGATCGCGGCGAATACTCTACAGTGATGGCCTCTACCGCGCTGGTAAGTATGGCCGTCTCCTTCTCTACTCCTTTTGCGCTAAATATCTTTAGCCAGCGCACCCTGATGCTGACCTCACAGGTACTGTTCCTGGCCGCAGGCGTGCTGCTCGCATCGGCAAGTTCGCACTCTTTGATGTTGGCGGGCATTACGCTGATTTGCGCCGGTTTCTCCGTCGGCTTTGGCGTAGCGATGAGTCAGGCGTTAGGACCCTTTTCGTTGCGGGCAGGCGTGGCCAGTTCAGTATTGGGTATCGCGCAGGTGTGCGGCTCGTCGCTGTGGATTTGGCTCGCCGCCGTACTCGGCCTTAATGCGCTGAATATGCTGATCGGGATTCTGATTGGCTGTAGCATTCTCTGCATTGTTCTCCTTCTGGCGATTCGGCCCATAGCCCATTATGAAGAAGCCCCTCAGCAGTCTGGATCTTAATCTGTTACTCACCCTGCAACTGTTGTTGCAGGAGCGAAGCGTTACCCGGGCGGCGAAGCGAATGAACATCACGCCGTCCGCGGTCAGCAAAGCGCTGGCAAAGCTGCGCGCCTGGTTCGATGATCCGTTATTTGTGAAAACCCCGCTCGGGTTACTGCCAACGCCGCTGACGGTAAGCCTGGAGCACGATCTTGCCGACTGGATGCAGATAGGCAATCAGATCCTCGACAAGTCACACAATGACTCCCCGGGGGGGATGAAGTTTGAACTGGCGGCAGAAACGCCGTTAATGTTGATCCGCTTTAACGCGCTACTGGACAGGATAAACCAGCGCTATCCCCAGGCCTCGGTGCGTATGCGCCACTGGGACTACGACTCGCTGGATGCCATAACCCGGGGTGAAGTGGATATCGGCTTTACCGGTCGCGAAACCCATCCTCGCTCCCGCGAATTGTTGAAATTGCTGCCGTGGTTTATCGACCATGAAATTCTTTTTTCCGACCGCCCCTGCGTCTACCTGCGTGAGGGCCATCCGGCGCTTCAGGAGGAGTGGAATCTCGAGACGTTTCTCCGCTACCCCCATATCAGTATCTTTTGGGAGCGTAGCGACACCTGGGCGCTGGACGAGGTGTTAAATGAGATGGGGCTGACGCGCAATATCGCTATGAGCCTGCCGGGGTTTGAGCAGTCGATGTTTATGGCTGCGCAGCCGCACCATGACTACATTGCGACCGCGCCGCACTACTGCCGGCACTATAATCATCTCCACCAGCGTAAGCTGGTGACGCGTCCGATCCCTATCGACGAAGCGATGGCGGAAAAACTTACCGTGCCCTTTACGCTTATCTGGCACAAACGTAACAGCCATAACCCGAAAATCATCTGGCTTAAAGAGACGATCAAGGCCCTCTATCGCGATTCACTGCGCGAGGAATCCGATTTTTATATCTGAAAATGTAAAGTTCGGTGTCGGGACTTCTAATAATCAACTTTACGGATTAAAACTGAGGAAGAGTTAAGCGATAATGATGTAACCGTTTAACCAGGCACAAACCATTATCACGGAGCGAAAAATGGCAACGCACTTTGCTAGAGGGATACTTACCCAGGGACATCTTGTCTCTACCAGGCTCTCCCCCGCCTGTCATGATGAAGCACGGATACTGCCGGAACATCGCCGCTCACGTTTTATCGCCTCAAGAGCGCTGCTCGCCGAACTGCTGTTTATGCTTTACGGCACCACTGAGCTACCGGATATCATCACCCTGCCGGAGGGGCGCCCTGTATTTGCCAACCCTGAACTGCCTCGTTTTTCCATCGCCTATACCGGGAATATTGTCGGTGTAGCGCTCACGACAGAGGGCGATTGTGGTCTGGATATGGAACTGCAGCGCGCTATTCGTGGCTTCCACGGCGGGCCGCATGCCCACGACACCTATCCGTTATCCAGCAATGAACTGCTGTGGGTGCGTAATCAAAACGATCCCAATGAAGCCAAAGCGCAGCTTATTACCCTGCGCCAGAGTATCCGTAAACTCTGCGGATGCGCCTCTGACGATGCCCGGCTGCTACAATTGCTTCCAGGTTCCGGACGACTTCGCGCCACCCAGGCAACGCTTGTAGAGGCCCTCAGCGACGCAGAAGATGTGCTGATCTGGTCTCTCGCCGTTACGCCCGCGATTGAGCGTTTGAATATCTGGGAATTTGACAGCAAGCATGGCTGGAATAGCCTGGCGGACGTTCCCGAGCGTGCCAACGAACCCGCCACGCGTCTGATGAGATTAACCAGTTTACCCGCAGAGAAAGCATTTACCCTTAGCTGACCCGTCCAGGGCCATCATGATGAAACAGGAGTAATCATGTCTGATACGTTGAAAGTTGTTACGTTACTGGGAAGCCTGCGCAAAGGTTCATTTAACGGGATGGTTGCCCGTACGCTGCCGAAACTGGCGCCAGAGGGGATGACGGTCGACGCCCTGCCGTCTATTGGGGATATCCCGCTGTACGATGCCGATGTGCAGCAAGAAGAGGGGTTCCCGCAAAGCGTTGAAGCGCTGGCTGAACAGATTCGCCAGGCAGATGGGGTGGTGATTGTGACCCCGGAATATAACTACTCGGTACCGGGTGGATTAAAAAATGCGATCGACTGGCTCTCTCGTCTGCCGGAACAGCCGCTGGCGGGTAAACCGGTGCTGATCCAGACCAGCTCGATGGGCGCCATCGGCGGCGCGCGCTGCCAGTACCATCTGCGTCAGATCCTGGTGTTCCTCGACGCAATGGTCATGAACAAACCGGAATTTATGGGCGGCGTGATTCAGAACAAGGTCGACCCACAAACAGGTGAAGTGATTGACCAGAGCACGCTGGACCATCTCTCGGGGCAGTTGACCGCGTTTGGTGATTACATCAAGCGGGTGAAGGCGTAAGCACAGCCTGATGTCCTCTCCCGCTGGGAGAGGACACAAACCAGCAAGCCCGTTTAGAAAAGGGCTTGCTGTTTATTTTGCATCGATAAAGACAATCTTCAGCACGAACAGCAGCGCTACCACGATCACACACGGGCTAATTTCACGGAAACGTCCGGTGCCCGCCTTCATCACGCAATAAGAGATAAAGCCCAGCGCGATACCTTCGGTAATCGAGAAGCTGAACGGCATCATCACCGCGGTAATAAACGCCGGTACTGCTTCGGTAAGGTCGTCCCACTTCACGCGCGACAGGCTGGAGGTCATCAGTACGCCCACGTAAATCAGCGCACCTGCGGCCGCATACGGCGGAACCATCCCCGCCAGCGGCGAAAGGAAGATAACCAGCAGGAACAGCAGACCCACAACAACCGCTGTCAGGCCGGTACGACCGCCCACAGACACGCCTGAAGAGGACTCAATGTAAGCGGTAACAGAAGAGGTACCGATAAAAGAGCCGGTTACCGAGGAGACGCTATCCACGAACAGTGCCTGCTTCATGCGCGGGAATTTGCCTTTCTCATCTGCCAGGCCCGCTTTATCGGTCACGCCAATCAGGGTACCGGAGGAGTCGAACAGGTTCACCAGCATAAAGGAGAAGATCACGCCTGCCAGACCCAGATTCAGGGAGCCGGCCAGATCCACGTGACCTACCACGGTGCTGACGCTCGGCGGCGCAGAGATGATGCCGCTGTAGTGCACGTCGCCCAGCATCCAGCCCAGCAGCGTGGTTACGATGATCGACACCAGTACCGCAGCATGAATGTTACGGGACGCCAGAATAGCGATGATAAAGAAGCCCAGGATGCCCAGCAGCACGCTGTGGGAGGTCAGGTTACCGATGCTGACCAGGGTTTCCGGGTTCGCCACGATCACGCCAGCATTTTTCAGCCCCATCATCCCGATAAACAGACCGATACCGCTGGTGATGCCCACGCGCAGGCTCACCGGGATATTGGCAATCATCCAGTAACGTACGCGGAAAATGGTCAGCAGCAACAGACCGACTGCGCCCCAGAAAATCGCACCCATACCGACCTGCCATGGCAAGCCCATGGCCTGAACCACGACGAAGGCGAAGAATGCGTTCAGACCCATCGCCGGAGCCAGCGCAACCGGCAGGTTGGCGAACAGCCCCATTAAAATGCTGCCGAACGCGGCGATCAGACAAGTGGTAACGAAGACGGCGCTGGTATCCATGCCAGCCACGCCCAGAATTTGCGGGTTAACAAAAACGATATAGACCATTGTCAGGAAGGTGGTAAAACCCGCGATCACTTCGGTGCGCGCCGTTGTACCGTGCTCGCGCAGTTTAAACACGCGCTCAAGCAGACCCTTGCCAGATGCCTGGGTAGTATGTTGTTGACTCATCATCTATTTCCGAACAGGGAGGGAAAATCCGTCGCTATCCTATACCAAAATGCGACAATAGGGGTGTTTGTGGCGTACTTTTTTTCATTGATTTTGCTTATACGGCAACGATTGCGTGCCACAAACAATCAGTACGTAAACGTTAAACCTGTTAAAAAGGGAAAGGCATGTCTCAGATTGAAGCGGTATTTTTCGACTGCGACGGTACGCTGGTCGACAGTGAGGTCATTTGCGCCCGTGCGTATGTCGCCATGTTCCAGGAGTTTGGCATTACGCTCGATCTCGACGAGATTTTTAAACGCTTTAAAGGCGTTAAGCTCTACGAAATTATCGACATTATTAATACTGAGCACGGCGTTGATCTGGCGAAAGCCGATCTCGAACCGGTTTACCGCGCCGAGGTCGCACGCCTTTTCGATGCGGAACTTGAGGTGATCGCAGGCGCAAACGCCTTGCTGGAGGCGATGACCGTGCCAATGTGCGTGGTTTCTAACGGCCCGGTCAGCAAAATGCAGCATTCACTCGGTAAGCTAGAGATGCTGCACCACTTCCCGGAAAAACTGTTCAGCGGTTACGATATCCAGCGCTGGAAGCCCGATCCGGCCCTGATGTTTCACGCGGCAAAAGCGATGAATGTGAACGTGGAAAACTGCATTCTGGTGGATGACTCCTCCGCGGGCGCGCAATCAGGGATTGATGCAGGGATGGAGGTGTTTTACTTCTGTGCCGATCCGCATAACAAGCCGATTCACCATCCTAAGGTGACCACCTTTACCGATCTGGCAGAATTGCCCGGCCTGTGGAAAGCGCGCGGCTGGCATATCACCCGTTAAGATCAGCTCCGCCGCAGGCCGCGGCGGAGCTTTAGCGTTGATCAGGCGTTGGACGAGAGCGCCGCGGCGGCGGCATTGTCTGCAATGACCGTCAGCGAGGGGTGAAGCTGCAACACCGATGCAGGCAGGCGCTCGCTAACTGGCCCTTCCAGCGCCCCTTTTAACGCCTGCGCCTTCGCTGTGCCATTGACGATAAGCAGTAAATTTCTCGCGGCCATAATGCTTTTTGGCCCCATCGTGACATAGCAATCCGGTACCAGCGAAAAATCGCCCCCCAGTTCGCCATGAGCCACCATCGCGACCATCTCCCCTTCAATCGCCACTTTGGTGGTCATCTCATGGAAGTGGGTGGTCCCGGGGAGGTTCCCGCAGAAATGGCCGTCAGCCCCCAGCCCCATCACCACCAGATCAAGCCCCCCCTCTGCGGCCAGAGTGGCGTCGTGCTGCTGATAGTTTTCAACCGTCAGCGGGTGGATGTGGGATTCCTCTATCTGCGCCGGGGTAAAAAAGAGACGACGCAGATTGGTGATTGTCACGCCATCGCCTGTTTTGCCGCGAAAAGGGATCTCGTCGAAGTTGTAAAAATGGCTATTTATCCCCTGCTTGCTCTTCATCATCGGGATTAACAGCTCATACATGCGTTTCGGGGTCTTCCCGGCGGTGATGGCCAGATTCACCCGGCCCGGTCTGGTCATATAGCTCAGCAGATGTTGCGCGGCTGCCTGGCTCATCTGTTCGTAATCGTCGGTCAATATAAGTTTCATGTGATCATCCTGATCCAAAAGTTATTTGAATACTGTCTGCACGAATTGCGCGTAGGCCGGGCGCCAGACATCCATTTCATGGTTAAGCCCCGGATACTCATGGTATTCAAAACGGATATTCCGCTTTTCCAGCTCGGCCTTCAGCCCGGCGATATCCTTCCCGGTCACGTCATCCTTGCTGCCCACCGCCAGGGTAAAATTATGTAGCTGTTGATTAATCGAGGTCGGGTCATCCAGGCGTGCGCTAACGCCTGCATCAGGCACCGTGGTGGTGGTCACGCCACTAAAAGATGCAAGCCAGCCGAAACTTTCGGGGTGGTTAAGGGCAGAGACGAGCGCCTGGTATCCTCCCTGGGAGAGACCGGCGAGCGCGCGCCCTTCGGCATCGTTTCGTACATGAAAGCGCTTGCTGATTAATGGAATGATGTCGGTCATCAGTTCCTGGTCAGCGGCTTTAGCATTCAGGGGGTAGAACACTTTCCGCCGTTCAGCGGGCACAAAGGTTTCAGGAACGATGCCCTCTGCGTCCGTTTCCGTATCCGGTACCACCACCAGCATCGGTTTAATTGCCCCTTTCGCTAACAAATTGTCCATGATCTGCGCGATACGCCCCTGGTCGACCGCGGAACGTACCGTATCGCCAAACCCGTGATAAAAATAGAGCACCGGTAGCGGGTCACCCTGACCGCTATAGCCTGGCGGCGTCCAGACAAAGAGCTGGCGTTCTGATTTCAACGCATCCGAGTGGTAGGTCAGCGTTATCAGATCGCCATGCGGTACCGGATTGGTATCCAGCATGCTACCAGGCACCAGCACCATGCTGGTGTTAACCTGGCGCTGCGGCTTGGTCATCGCCGTGCCGGTATCGATACTGCGCACGCCGTCAACGTTGAAAAAATACTCATACAAATTGGGCTCCATCACCGGCCCGCGCCAGCTCCATAGACCAGTACTGTCTTTGGTCATGGGGTGGATGCTCTCTGGCGTAGGTATGCCCACCACTACAGAGACGCTTTTTGCCTGTGGTGCAAAATAGCGAAAGGTAATGGAGTTATCCGCATTCACCTGCGTAACAAACCGGTTCACGGGCTGCGCGGGATCCGGCATCGCAGGTAGCGGCATCGCGTAAAGTTGCTGAGCGAAGCAAACTGAAAGCGTAATGATGGATAAAGCGGTCTTCATTTTGTTCATCAGTTTCATCCTTGTTAAGTAGCCTGTTACCACCAGATTTCAGCCTGCGCACCGAGCGCAAACTGGTCCTGTTTTTGGTCTTCGAAAGTGAAGTGATCTAAATCGGTCTCATCCGCTTTAATGTAGGTGCCGTAAAAACGGATTTCGGGACGGGAGGTCAACATGCTGGTGTTGACTTTAAAGGTGTGGAACAGCGTGGTTTTATAACCCGACTCGTAATAGTTCTTGCCGTTCAGATCGGTATTTTTCTGTCTGAAGTAACCGAGCTCTACGCCGGTCTGGTTGAAGTTATCCCAGATCCAGGCCGGACGGACAACGGCACGTATCGAATCAAAATCGCTGTGGGCACCCGTTTCATAGCTGTAGACGTCGTTGCCGAAGGAGTAGACCAGCGCATTGGCGACAATCACCTTATCGCCGAGATACATCTCTCCCTGTGAGGCCAGACGGACAGCTGTCCCGTTAGTATGGTCACCATAGTAACGACCATTATTTGTGGTGAACGGGCTGGAGCCCGCATAACGTGAAAAACTGCTGGCTATGGAGTTATTCGCAACCAGCAGCGAAAACTCATTAAAGCCGCCGTCAGAGAGTTTCTGCGTGAGGGTACTGCCCACCATCCAGGTGTCTTTCCAGCGGTAATAGCCATTATTATCCTGATTACTTTTCTCGCTGGCGCTCTGATTACCCGCCACATAGCGCCCGCTGAGCATCAGCGTGGCGTCATCCCACAGAGGGAGCTCTTTATAGCGAAGATCGACGGTATTGGTATTGATTTGCTGTTTGTTATTCAGATCGCGGTCGTAGTCATCCACATCTTCACGCACCAGCGCAATATCCACCTTGCCGGGGCCCACTTTCCAGTTTTCCAGCCCCACCCCTGCGGCAGCATCCGTACGCTGTGTTTTCCAGTCCAGCATCTGGATTTCGATTTTCGGTGCGCCATGTTTACCCACCCAGAAGTCGGCTTCCGGCGCAAATGGCAGGAAACCCTGCGTGGTGACGTACATGTCGGAGAACTGTAAATAGTTTTCGCCACCCGCATTGTCACCAAACCAGCCGGTGGAGTACTGCTGACTGACGTTGCCATCCAGCATAACGATCGCATCGACACGTTTGTTGCCCTCATGCCAGACCCGCTGTTTCAGCTGTAAATCAAACCAGCCGGTATATTCATTACCCAGTCGCCCGAGAGAGCCAATGGCCCAGGATTTGGGCGAGCCGTGAGACGCACTGCCCCAGCCGGAACGGAAATAGCCGTTATAGCTAAAGCCAATCTCATCTTTAACAAACTTACTGAAATCCTTCATGGTGATAGCAGATACATCTTTGCTCTCATTTTTCACCAGCACGGTGGCCGGCTTTTTCGCCGGTTTATCGGCGACCTGAACGGGGACGGCCTGATTTTTGTAATGCTGTAATTCGGCCTGCGTCTCCTTTAACGCTTTTTCAAGCATCTCCAGGCGTTGTTCGACCGTCAATGAGCCCGCCCAGCTCAAACCCGGCAGTATCATGACAAGCGCAGAGGCTATGATATTTCTCCTGAACATAATGAATTCCTTTTTCAAATGAATTAAGCGACGGCGGATGCCTTATCCGCGAAATAGCAAAAGAGCAAAGAGCCAATAAAAGCCGCGGCGAGAGCGAGGGCTGAACCCAACAAACAAGCCCAGACGCTATAATCCACCCCGCCGGGGGGAAGAATTTGCATAAAGGTGAAGATGCCTGGCATCCCAAAAGACCAGGCTTTGGTTTGCGCGAGCCCGACCAACAGCCCTCCGCAGGCGCCACTGACACAGGCGATATAAAAGGGATATTTGCGCGGTAAATTAACGCCATAAACGGCCGGTTCGGTGATACCAAAGAGCCCGGTGATGGCAGCCGATCCGGCAACCACTCTCTTTTGCGGGTCGCGTTCAAAGCAGAACATGGCCAGCGCAGCGCCAACCTGCGCCAGAATGGCAGGCACCAGCAAAGGCAGGAGCGAGTCATATCCCAGCACCGTGAAGTTATTAATGCATAACGGCACCAGCCCCCAGTGCAGGCCAAACATGACAAACACTTGCCATAATCCGCCCATAACGATGCCAGCAACCCCCGGAGCAAAGCCGTAGAGCGCCAAATAACCCTGGGCAATGCCGTTACTTATCCAGGTGGCGAGTGGCCCAATAACCAGAAAGGCCAGAGGGGTCGTCACCATCAGACAAAGAAGCGGCGTGACGAAATTTTTCATTGATGAAGGGAGCCAGTTATTAAGGCGTTTCTCTACGACGCCACAAAACCAGGCAGAGAAGATTATCGGGATGACGGAAGCGCTATAATTGATAAACGTAACGGGTAAACCCATAAATTCATGTGGCGTAGCCGCTGCACTTCCCAGAGACTGAATGATGGTGGGATGTATTAATGCGCCACCAATGGCCATCGAGACAAAAGGATTACCGCCAAATTGTTTACCGGCCGTATAGCCCAGAATAACCGGGAAAAAGTAGAACAGGGCATCGCTGGCGCTGAACAGAATGCGATAAGTCCCGCTCTGCTCTGTTAACACATCAAAGACCACCCCCGCTGCCAGGGCCCCTTTCAGTATGCCGGTTGCCGCCATCACGCCTATTAACGGGGTAAAAATACTGGATACCGTATAAATAAAACGATTAATAAGGTTGCCCGTCGCCGTGTCCATACTGGCAGGTGCTTTCTCCCCGATAAGGGCATTGATAGCGTTATAAACATCATGAACATGATTGCCAATCACGACCTGAAACTGACCGGCGCTTTCAACGACCATGATGATACCCGGCGTATTTTTTAAGATCTCAGGCGTGGCTTTATCTCTCTCTTTTAATCTGAAACGCAGGCGGGTTGCACAATGAAGCAAGCTCAGAATATTTTCTTTGCCCCCTACGCCTGTGACAATTTTTTCGGCTAATTCCATTTGCTCATCCTTTAACCGCCGCCGGGAAATAAAAAAAACCTGAAAAAGGCACCTCTATGCAGAGAGGACCTCTTTCAGGTTTTGCCCGTACGTTGACGGTAACAATCCAGTTATCAATGTTTAAGGTATTAACTAAAAATAGCGTCTGATGACACAACTGCGCCGCTCTTTTTTATTCCAGAGCAAAAATAAAAACAATTCAGGGGAGGGTAAAATGTGACTAACGCCTAATTAATTCGCGCACCGGCAAAAAATACATCAGGTGTTATTTATATGGGGAATGGATTGTATAAAAATATAACGCCAGCTTTGCTGGCGTTAATAATATTACTCTTTCGGATCTTTACCCGCCAGCATCTTATCCAGCTCATCTCCGCCTACGTGACGGAAGTCCTGCCCCTTCACGAAGTAGAAGATGTATTCACAGATGTTCTGACAGCGGTCGCCGATACGCTCAATAGAGCGAGCACAGAACAGCGCGGTCAGAACGCTGGGAATGGTGCGGGAGTCTTCCATCATGTAGGTCATCAGCTGACGCACAATGCCCTCATACTCCTGGTCGACTTTCTTATCTTCGCGGTAGATACGTACAGCTTCGTCCAGATCCATACGTGCAAAGGCGTCCAGCACGTCGTGCAGCATCTGCACGGTGTGGCGGCCCAGCGACTCCAGGCTCACCAGCAGCGGCTGATGCTGCTGGGAGAACTTCTCCAGCGCGGTGCGGCAGATTTTATCCGCCACGTCGCCAATACGTTCCAGCTCGGCAATAGTTTTGATGATCGCCATCACCAGACGCAGGTCGCTCGCCGTTGGCTGACGCTTGGCAATAATGCGCACGCAGGCCTCGTCGATGGCCACTTCCATCATGTTGACGTTCTGATCGCCAGCAATAACGCGCTTCGCCAGCTCGCTGTCCTGGTTGTGCATCGCCGTGATGGCATCGGTCAGCTGCTGTTCCACCATACCGCCCATGGTCATCACCTGGGTGCGGATGCTTTCCAGCTCTGCGTTGAACTGGCCGGAAATATGTTTATTAAGATTGAGGTTGTCCATGGTTCACTCCAAATCAACCGTAGCGGCCAGTAATATAATCTTCAGTTTGTTTCTTCGCGGGGCGGGTGAACAGCGCGTCCGTATCGCTGAACTCAATCAACTCGCCCAGGTACATAAACGCCGTATGGTCGGAACAACGCGCAGCCTGCTGCATGTTGTGGGTCACGATCACCACGGTGTAATCCTGCTTCAGCTCGGTGATCAGCTCTTCGATGCGCCCGGTTGAAATAGGGTCCAGCGCCGAGCACGGCTCGTCCAGCAGCAATACGTCCGGGCGAATAGCGATACCGCGGGCGATGCACAGACGCTGCTGCTGACCACCGGAGAGAGAGTACCCGCTCTGGTGCAACTTATCTTTGGTTTCGTTCCACAATGCGGCCTTGGTCAAGGCCCACTGCACACGCTCGTCCATATCGGCACGGGAGAGTTTCTCAAACAGACGCACGCCAAAGGCGATGTTGTCATAAATCGACATCGGGAACGGGGTCGGCTTCTGGAATACCATGCCCACTTTCGCGCGCAGCAGGGCGATATCCTGGGCATGCGTCAGGATGTTTTCGCCGTCCAGGATGATTTCGCCTTCAGCGCGCTGCTCTGGGTAGAGCGAATACATCTTGTTAAAGGTACGCAGCAACGTGGATTTCCCACAGCCGGACGGACCGATGAATGCCGTAACCTGGTTCTTGGCGATATCCAGGTTGATATTCTTCAGTGCATGGAATTTGCCGTAGTAGAAGTTCAAATCACGAACCTGAATCTTACCCGGGGCAGTATCAACCATACTCATTGACTCTTTTCCTCATTCGGCGCCGCGATGTGCCGCGCCGTAAAAAATTAACCGTGTTTCTTCTTCGCGAAAATGACGCGCGCCAGAATGTTCAGCAACAGTACGCAAAGCGTGATGATCAGCACCCCGGCCCAGGCCAGCTGCTGCCATTCTACGAATGGGCTCATCGCAAATTTAAAGATCGTCACCGGCAGGTTGGCGATCGGCTGCATCATGTCCGTGCTCCAGAACTGGTTGGAGAGAGACGTAAACAGCAGCGGGGCGGTTTCACCGGCGATACGGGCAACGGCCAGCAGGATACCGGTCATGATCCCGGAGACAGACGCTTTCAACGTAATCGCGGAGATCATTTTCCACTTTGGCGTTCCCAGCGCGTAAGCGGCTTCACGCAGGCTGTCCGGCACCAGTTTCAACATATTCTCGGTAGTTCGAATGACGATAGGCACCTGCAGCAGCGCCAGCGCAATCACGCCAGCCCAGCCGGAGAAGTGCTCCATCTGTGCCACCACCACGGTATAAACAAACAGACCGACGACGATAGAGGGCGCAGACAGCAGGATGTCATTGATGAAGCGAATGACTTCAGCCAGCCAGGATTTACGGCCGTACTCCGCCAGATAAATCCCCGCCATGATGCCCAGCGGCGTACCAAAGACCGTCGCCCAGAGGATCAGCAGGCCACTGCCCGCCAGGGCGTTTGCCAGCCCCCCGCCCGCCGTATTCGGCGGCGGCGTCATCTCGGTGAACAGCGCCAGCGACATTCCATCGATACCGCGTACCACGGTGGAGAAAAGAATCCAGACCAGCCAGAACAGACCGAATGCCATCGTCCCCATGGAGAGCGTCAGCGCAATGCGGTTCTTCGTGCGGCGTCTGGCCTGCATTTTGCGGCGGGATTCCGCCAGCTCAGCGGTGTTTTGCATTTCGAGAGTCGCCATTAGCGTGCCCCCTCATTTTTAGCGAGACGCATAATCATCAGCTTAGAAATCGCCAGAACAATGAAGGTGATAACAAACAGAATCAGACCCAGTTCCATCAGCGCCGCAACGTGCAGCCCCGATTCCGCTTCGGCGAATTCGTTCGCCAGCGCAGAAGTAATGCTGTTACCCGGCATATAAAGTGAGACGCTATCGAGCTGGTAGGTGTTACCAATGATAAAGGTCACCGCCATGGTTTCGCCCAGCGCACGCCCCAGGCCCAACATGATGCCCCCGATCACCCCATTTTTGGTGAACGGAAGAACGATGCGCCAGATAACTTCCCAGGTGGTACAGCCGATCCCGTAGGCCGACTCTTTCATCATCACCGGGGTTTGTTCGAAGACATCGCGCATAACCGCCGCAATGTACGGAATAATCATGATGGCGAGGATCACGCCTGCAGCCAGAATACCGATACCGAACGCCGGGCCTGAGAACAGCGCGCCCACAAACGGAATGGCAGAGAGCACATTCCCTACCGGCTCCTGGAAGTATGTGGCGAACAGCGGGGCAAAGATAAACAGGCCCCACATGCCGTATACGATACTCGGAATGGCCGCCAGCAGTTCAATGGCGATACCAAGCGGACGTCGCAGCCAGCCCGGTGCCAGCTCCGTCAGGAACAGGGCGATACCAAAACTCACCGGAACCGCAATCAGCAGGGCAATGAGCGAGGTCACCAGGGTACCGTAAATGGGTACCAGCGCACCAAAGACTTCGTTTGGCGCATCCCACTCTTTGGTCCACAGGAAGGAGAAACCGAATTTCTGAATGCTCGGCCAGGAGGAGAAAATCAGAGACACGATAATGCCACCCAGCAGCAATAGCACAATCAGCGCAGCCAGTTTTACTAGCGCGCTGAAGATCATGTCGCCTTTTTTTCCCGGAGGATTAAAAGCAGGCTTGGTTGCAGCCATAAATTACTCTTCTGTTAACGTCGTTTCACGAAAGGTGGCGGGCGCTTGCGCCCCCGCCATCTTCGTCAAAAATATCCTGTTAGTACAGCGCTTTACCGCTGCTATCTTTCACGTTAGTTTTCCATGCAGCACGAATCTGCTCAACCACGCTGTCCGGCAGGCTGGCGTAATCCAGGTCATTAGCCTGTTTGCCGCCGTTTTTGTATGCCCAGTCGAAGAACTTCAGCACTTCTGTGCCTTGTTCAGGTTTCTTCTGATCTTTATGAACCAGGATGAAGGTCGTGGAGGTGATTGGCCAGGCTTCGTCACCTTTCTGGTTTGTCAGATCCTGTGCGAAGGATTTGCTCCAGTCAGCGCCTTTTGCTGCGTTAGCAAAGGTCTCTTCGGTCGGGCTCACCGGTTTGCCGTCAGCAGAAACCAGCTTGGTGTAAGCCAGGTTGTTCTGCTTCGCGTAAGCGTACTCTACGTAGCCGATTGAGCCTGGCAGACGCTGTACGAACGCGGCGATACCGTCGTTACCTTTACCGCCCAGACCGGTTGGCCAGTTCACGGTAGAGCCAGAACCTACTTTGGATTTCCACTCTTCGTTCACTTTCGCCAGGTAGCTGGTGAAGACGAAGGAGGTACCGGAACCGTCAGCACGACGAACCACAGCGATGTTCTGCGAAGGCAGCTTCACGCCTGGGTTCAGTTTAGTGATGGCTTCGTCATCCCATTTTTTGATTTTGCCGAGGTAGATATCACCCAGCGTTTTACCATCCAGCACCAGCTCGCCAGACTTCAGGCCCGGGATATTCACGGCCAGCACAACACCGCCGATAACGGTCGGGAACTGGAACAGACCTTCCTGGTTCAGTTTCTCATCAGACAGCGGAGCGTCTGATGCGCCGAAATCAACGGTATTCGCGGTAATTTGTTTAACGCCACCGGAGGAGCCGATACCCTGGTAGTTCACCTTGTTACCAGTCTCTTTCTGGTAAGTATCAGCCCATTTGGCATACACCGGCGCAGGGAAGGTTGCACCAGCACCAGTCAGGCTTGCCTCTGCGAACACAGAGAACGCGCTCATCGATAAGGTCGCGGCGACAACAGTTGCGACAGTGGTACGCATAACTTTCATAATGTCTCCTGCAAGATTTTGGTAAATCGTTGTTTAGTGGCTACGAGGAGCAAAATAGGACAAACAGGTGACAGATAAATGTCCGAATTATGACAGTTTTATTACAGTGAAAATTTCACTTTAATCTAAAACAGATAACTCTTTATTATCAGTAATTTGACGGGTTTTTTGACAGTAAGATTGCAGAAAAATTTTCTTTCTATGACACTCAAAAAATAGCTGAAGATGACAGGTTGTCATCATCACAAGAAGAAAAAAACGGGGAGAAAAGCTCCACCCGAAGGTGGAGCCTGGAGGTATTACTCGACAGTAACCGACTTCGCCAGGTTACGTGGCTGGTCAACGTCGGTGCCTTTAATCAGCGCGACGTGATAAGACAGAAGCTGCAGCGGCACGGTGTAGAAGATAGGTGCAATGACCTCTTCCACATGCGGCATCTCAATGATGTGCATGTTGTCGTTACTCACAAAACCGGCATCCTGATCGGCGAAGACATACAGCTGGCCACCACGGGCGCGCACTTCTTCGATGTTGGACTTCAGTTTTTCCAGCAGTTCATTGTTAGGTGCGACAACGATAACCGGCATATCAGCATCAATCAGCGCCAGCGGACCGTGTTTCAGCTCGCCTGCTGCGTAGGCTTCTGCGTGGATGTAGGAGATCTCTTTCAGCTTCAATGCACCTTCCAGCGCAATGGGATACTGATCGCCACGCCCCAGGAACAGTGCGTGATGTTTGTCGGAGAAATCTTCAGCCAGCGCTTCGATACGCTTGTCCTGCGACAGCATCTGCTCGATACGACTCGGCAACGCCTGCAGACCGTGAACGATGTCGTGCTCAACAGAAGCATCCTGGCCTTTCAGACGCGCCAGTTTCGCCACCAGCATCAGCAGAACGGTCAGCTGAGTGGTAAAGGCCTTGGTAGAGGCCACGCCGATTTCGGTGCCCGCTTTGGTCATCAGCGCCAGATCGGATTCACGCACCAGGGACGAGCCCGGCACGTTGCAGATTGCCAGCGAACCGAGATAGCCCAGCTCTTTCGACAGGCGCAGCGCCGCGAGTGTATCGGCGGTCTCACCGGACTGAGACAGGGTGATCATCAGGCTGTTTTTGCGTACGGCCGATTTGCGATAGCGGAATTCGGAAGCGATCTCCACATCACAAGGCACACCGGCCAGCGATTCGAACCAGTAGCGAGAAACCATACCGGAGTTATAAGAGGTCCCGCAGGCCACGATCTGGATATGCTCAACTTTCGCCAGCATCTCATTGGCATTGGCCCCCAGTTCGCTCAGATCCACTTCACCGTGGCTGATACGCCCGGTCAGAGTGTTTTTGATGGCGTTTGGCTGCTCGTAGATCTCTTTCTGCATGTAGTGACGATACGCGCCCTTGTCGCCCGCGTCATACTGCAGATTAGATTCGATCTCAGCGCGTTCAACCTGAACGCCTTTAGTATCGAATACGGTCACGCTACGGCGTGTCACTTCCGCGATGTCACCCTCTTCAAGGAAGATAAAGCGACGGGTCACCGGCAACAGGGCCAGCTGGTCGGAAGCAATGAAGTTTTCACCCATGCCCAGGCCAATAACCATCGGGCTGCCGGAGCGAGCCGCCAGCAGCGTGGACGGATCGCGGGAATCCATGATTACCGTGCCGTAAGCGCCACGCAGTTGAGGAATAGCGCGCAGTACCGCTTCACGCAGCGTACCGCCCTGTGCCAGTTCCCAATGTACCAGGTGGGCAATGACTTCGGTGTCAGTTTCAGAGACGAAGGTATAACCGCGCGCTTTCAGCTCTTCACGCAGCGGTTCGTGGTTTTCAATGATGCCGTTATGCACCACTACGATATGTTCAGAGACATGCGGGTGCGCATTGCCTTCAGAGGGCTCGCCGTGGGTCGCCCAACGGGTGTGGGCAATGCCTGTGCCGCCATGCAGCGAATGTTCTTCCGCGGCCTGTGCCAGCATTTGTACTTTACCGAGGCGGCGCAGACGGGTCATGTGACCTTCTGCATCGACCACTGCCAGACCGGCAGAGTCGTAACCACGGTATTCCAGACGACGTAATCCTTCGAGAAGGATTTCAGCAATATCACGCTGCGCGACTGCGCCAACAATTCCACACATAGTTAAATTTCCTGATTATGGCGTTATGCCATGCGTTGTCGCTGACCTGTTGTTGCCCGTTTTACGGGCGCCCCGAGCCTTGTAGAGAGTGGGGTTATTGTTATAAGTACTGCTATTGGGGGGGATATATATTTATCTCCTCACCCGACACACCGCATCGAATCATCCCTCTCCCCTGAGGAGAGAGGGTTAAAATGCGGAGTAATTACTTTTTCTTCACCGGGCGTTTCCAGCCCTTTTTGTGCACCTGTGGCACGCGGCTTAATACCAGTTCGTCATCCGCTACATCGCGGGTTACCGTGGTACCGGCGGCAATGGTCACGCCTTTGCCAATGGTCACCGGCGCGACCAGCTGTGAATCCGAGCCTACAAATACGTCGTCGCCGATGATGGTTTTGAATTTATTGGCGCCATCATAGTTACAGGTGATGGTACCCGCGCCGATATTGACGTTATCGCCTATTTCCGCATCGCCCAGATAGGTCAAATGGCCCGCCTTGGAGCCTTTGCCCAGGCGCGCCTTTTTCATTTCAACGAAGTTACCCACGTGGGCGCCTTCCAGCAGCTCCGCACCAGGGCGCAGACGTGCAAACGGCCCGATGGTGCAGGCAGCGGCCAGGTTGGCATCTTCCACCACGCTGTACGGGCTGATTTCACAGTCGTCGCCGATCACGCTGTTTTTGATCACGCAGCCTGCGCCAATTTTAACGCGATGGCCGAGAGTGACCTTCCCTTCCAGAATAACGTTAGTATCAATTTCAACGTCGCGCCCGTGGTTCAGTTCACCGCGCAGATCGAAACGCGAAGGGTCGCGCAGCATAACGCCTGCGAGCAGCAGCTTTTCAGCCTGCTCAGCCTGATAAACGCGTTCCAGGCGGGAGAGTTGCAGGCGGTTGTTCACGCCCTCCACTTCACTTAAACGATCCGGGTGGACGGCGGCGATTGCGCGGCCTTCCTGATGCGCCAGCGCAATGATATCGGTGATGTAGAACTCACCCTGGGCGTTATTATTGTTCAGCTTCGATAGCCAGCGCTTCATATCCGCGCCGTTGGCAATCAGGATACCGGTATTGATTTCCTGAATTTTACGCTGCGCTTCTGTGGCATCTTTATGTTCAACAATACCGGTGACGGTGCCGTTTTCGCGGGTGATGCGGCCATAGCCGGTTGGATCATCAAGCTTAACGGTAAGGAGGCCAATGCCGCCCTGCGGTTTAGCATCACGCAGGCGGGTAAGAGTCTCAACGGAAATCAGCGGCACGTCGCCGTAAAGCATCAGAATATCTTCGTCGTCAGCAAAGAACGGCGCAGCCTGCTGCATCGCATGGCCGGTTCCCAGCTGCTCTGCCTGCAGCACCCAGTTCAGTTTGTCGTCACTGAGGGTCTGTTTCAGCATATCGGCGCCGTGACCGTAAACAAGATGAACCTGGTCGGCACCCATTTCGTTAGCGGCATCAATGACATGCTGCACCATCGCTTTCCCTGCAAGGGTATGCAGCACCTTCGGAAGATCGGAATACATGCGGGTGCCTTTACCAGCGGCAAGGATGACCACGCTCATCGCATTGTTCAACATACACGTCCTGACTGTAATTTGAGTGAGAAGTAAAACCCTTTGACGTTGAAAATTCTACATATTTTGCGCCAAAAAATGGAGCGGCGGTAAAACGCACAACATCAGTCAATACGGGCTATTTGAAGATACTTTTCAGGGCAGAGTAAATCACTTTTCGTCCGGAAAATAGCGTCATTGCTGGAACTCTCTTGTTCACACAATAGGTTAGCTATTTTTTCGCCGCAAAAATAAAGATCGGTTAAAAACAAAACATCGTTTTAATTATCCAATAATGTGACAAAGAAAAAAGAAACGGTGTTTCATCTTGATGATAATGGCGCTCAATTATCACTCAGGAGAATAAAAATGAATTATAAATTACCTCTGGCCTTAATGATCTGCAGCGCCTGTGCTGTTAACGCGGAGGAGCAGCCGCAGGTCTGGCGAGCAATTGCGTTCGGCCAGTCCACAGACGTCAATTTCTCCTCAAATGTTTTGCCGGAAAAGGTGGGCGTTAATGATGTCACTATCGATGGTAAAATTCTCGAGCCGGAGGATGCCGCTGATCTGTCTAAATCCGTTGTGATTGAGAGCCGGGGCGGCAAAATTGCCAATTCCCATGATGGACTCACCTTTTTCTACACTGAGCTTCCCAGCAGCGAAAACTTTACTCTGCAGGCAACGGTGAGAGTTGATCAGTTTGGGCCGGAGAATGGCGCAAAACCCGCCGCGCAGGAGGGTGCTGGCCTGCTGGTGCGTGATGTTATTGGTGTGCCCCGCCAGCAACCGCTGAAAGAGGGCTATGAAGAATTTCCGGCCGCCTCGAACCTGGTCATGAATGCCATTATGACGCAGGATAAAAAAGATCATCATCGGATAAAGCTTCAGGCGTTCACCCGCGAGGGGATCTCGCAGCCCTGGGGAAATGCCGGTGCGGCCATTGTGAAACAGAGCTATAAAGAGGAGGTCGATCTCAACCAGACGCCAGAGTTTCGCCTGAAGCTACAACGTACTAACGACGGCTTTATCACCGCCTGGTCACCTGTCGGTAGCGACGAATGGGTGAGTAAAAGTGTTCCGCGCGCAGACCTGATCTCGGTACAGAATCAGGACCACTATTACGTCGGCTTTTTTGCCTCGCGTAATGCCAAAATTACCGTATCCAATGCCTCGCTGACCACTTCCGCTGCGCATAGCGTCGCCAGTAAGCCCTGGCAGGCCAAAGCGCAACCGGTAGTCGTACAGATTCATTCGGCCAGCAAAAGCGCACAAGAGCCCTATCAGGTGCAGGCCCGAGCCAACTATGACGGTGCTTTTACCCTGCGCCAGAACGAAGTGGTGATCGGTAACGAAAAACCGGTTAAAGCCGGAGAGATGTACTCCGCGCCAGCGACTCTAAAAGAGAATAACCTATTCAGCCTCACCTTCACCCCCACCCGCGGCGAAGCCGTAGAGCAGCGCTTCTCCGTTGAGAAGGTCACCGGCATCGAGGCTTCACATCTCTATGTCGCACCGGAGGGCAAAGCTGACGGGAAGGGGACGCTCGCCTCGCCAATGGATTTCGCCACCGCCATCAGCCTGCTCGCCCCTGGCGGCAAGATTACGCTTGCCGCGGGTGACTACCCCCGTAGCGAAATTCCACTCTCCGCCAGCGGCAGCGCTGAGCAGGTGAAGACGCTCGAGGCGGAGGGTAAAGCCGTTCTGCATGGGCTGCTGGTGGACGCCAGCTACTGGCATATCAAAGGGATTGATGTTACCGCTAAAAGCCTGCGCATACAGGGTAGCCACAACCTGATTGAAGGGGTCACGGCATACCGTAACGACGACACCGGCATTCAAATCTCTTCCCCGGAAAAGATTGGCCGTCCGCTTTGGGCCAGCTATAACCGGGTCGTCAACGCGGAATCTTTTGCCAATGAAGATCCGGGCAAAATCAATGCTGATGGCTTTGCCGTGAAAATGCGGGTCGGAGAGGGGAACCGCCTGGAAAACTGCTATTCCCACGACAATATCGACGACGGCTTTGACCTGTTTAATAAAATCGAAGACGGTGCTAATGGCGTTGTGGTGATCGAGAATTCAATTGCCCGCAATAATACCAGCAATGGCTTTAAGCTCGGCGGGGAAGGGCAGCCGGTGGCACACGAGATTCGTAACAGTAAAGCGGAAGGGAATCATCTGGATGGATTTACCGATAACTTCAACCCGGGCCAGTTAGTGGTAGAGAATAACCTGGCCGTTGATAACCACCGATTCAACTTTATCTTCCGCCCAAGTCCTTACGGCGATGCGTCAACACAGGGAGTATTCAAAGGTAACAAGTCAGTGCGCACACAGCCGGGGCAGTATGACGATGCAGTGGTGGGTAATATCGATGAGACGAACTACTTCATTGAGAAAGGAAAAAGCGTGAACAGCGTGGGTGAGGCGCTGCCAGATGGCGCATCGCTTATCACACAACGGTAAGCGCAGCGCCACTCGGCATTCAGCAGATTAGTGGTTGAACGTACCGAAAGAGACGTTCATGTTGCTGAAGAGAGCGATGATTTTGTTGATCAGTTTCATGATGGCATCCTGATTTATTGAGGTTTATTTTGTGACACACTTCACAAAAAAGCAGTCTACGCCTCATTTTTTAACCGATCAACATTTTTGTGATGTAAATCACAAAATAATAAAACGACATTTCAGTTTCATTTTTACCGAAACGAAACTATAAAAAAAAGCCAGCCTGGATTCCAGACTGGCTTTTCACTTTTCAAGCCGGTGTTACATCGCTTTTTTGGTCAACTCGATAACACGCAGTTTCGCGATCGCTTTGGCCAGCTCCGCAGATGCCTGTGCGTAATCCACGTCACCATGAGAGCTCTTAATGTGCTCTTCCGCTTTACGTTTCGATTCCAGAGCTCGCGCTTCGTCGAGATCCTGGCCACGAATAGCGGTATCAGCCAGAACGGTCACGCTACCAGGCTGCACTTCAAGAATGCCGCCGGACAGATAGATAAACTCTTCATGACCGAACTGTTTAACGATGCGGATCATACCAGGCTTAATGGCGGTGAGCAGCGGTGCGTGACCCGGGAAAATACCCAGTTCACCTTCACTGCCCGTTACCTGGATTTTCTCGACCAGACCAGAGAACATTTGTTGCTCTGCGCTGACGACGTCCAGGTGGTAAGTCATTGCCATATCACCCTCCGATTAAGGCGTTAAAGTTTTTTGGCTTTTTCCACGGCTTCGTCGATGGAACCAACCATGTAGAACGCCTGCTCCGGCAGGTGATCGTATTCGCCTTCCATGATGCCTTTAAAGCCACGGATGGTATCTTTCAGCGGAACGTATTTACCCGGAGAACCGGTGAATACTTCTGCTACGAAGAACGGCTGGGACAGGAAGCGCTGGATCTTACGCGCACGTGCTACCACCAGTTTGTCTTCTTCAGACAGTTCATCCATACCGAGGATGGCGATGATGTCTTTCAGTTCCTGGTAACGCTGCAGCAGGGACTGTACGCCACGCGCGGTGTCGTAGTGTTCCTGGCCAACAACCAGTGGATCCAGCTGACGGCTGGTGGAGTCCAGCGGGTCAACGGCCGGGTAGATACCCAGAGACGCGATCTGACGGCTCAGTACCACGGTTGCATCTAAGTGCGCAAAGGTGGTGGCTGGGGATGGGTCAGTCAAGTCATCCGCTGGTACGTATACCGCCTGAACGGAGGTAATAGAACCGGTTTTGGTAGAGGTGATACGTTCCTGCAGAACACCCATCTCTTCCGCCAGGGTTGGCTGGTAGCCTACCGCTGATGGCATACGACCCAGCAGTGCAGATACTTCAGTACCGGCCAGGGTGTAACGGTAGATGTTGTCTACGAACAGCAGAACGTCACGCCCTTCGTCACGGAACTTCTCAGCCATGGTCAGGCCGGTCAGCGCAACGCGCAGACGGTTTCCTGGTGGCTCGTTCATCTGGCCATAAACCAGGGATACTTTGTCCAGAACGTTGGAGTCGGTCATTTCGTGGTAGAAGTCGTTACCCTCACGAGTACGCTCACCAACACCCGCAAACACGGAGTAACCGGAGTGTTCGATCGCGATGTTACGGATCAGCTCCATCATGTTTACGGTTTTACCTACACCCGCACCACCGAACAGACCAACTTTACCGCCCTTCGCAAACGGACACATCAGGTCGATAACTTTGATACCGGTTTCCAGCAGTTCCTGAGAGCTGGACAGCTCTTCGTAGGAAGGTGCTGCGCGGTGGATAGCCCAACGCTCTTCTTCACCGATGTCGCCTTTCATGTCGATTGGTTGACCCAATACGTTCATGATACGACCCAGTGTAGCTTTACCTACCGGGACTTCGATCGGGTGCTCAAGGTCTTTCACTTCCAGACCACGACGCAGACCGTCAGAAGAACCCATGGCGATGGTACGTACGATACCGCCGCCGAGCTGCTGCTGAACTTCCAGCACCAGGCTCTCGTTACCATTCTGAACCTCAAGAGCATCGTACACGCGCGGTACGGCATCCTGAGGGAATTCGACGTCAACTACGGCGCCGATTACCTGGACAATTTTTCCAGTAGCCATCTTGAATCCTCTACGAATTAACCTGGTTATACCGCGGATGCACCACCGACGATCTCGGTGAGTTCCTGAGTAATGCTGGCCTGACGAGCTTTGTTGTAAACCAACTGCAGCTCTTTAATCAGGCTGCCGCCATTGTCGGTAGCGGCTTTCATCGCCACCATACGTGCGGCCTGCTCGCTGGCCAGGTTTTCTACCACGCCCTGATAAACCTGTGATTCAACGTAACGACGCAGCAGGGTATCCAGCAGCGGTTTCGGATCCGGTTCGTACAGGTAATCCCAGGCTTTTTGTTTCAACTCGTCATCTTCTGATGCCGGCAAAGGCAGCAGCTGCGTGAGGGTTGGAACCTGAGACATGGTGTTAATAAATTTGTTATTTACGATGTACAGTCTGTCCAGACGGCCTTCATCGTAGGCCTGCAGCATCACTTTTACCGGACCGATCAGTTCGGACAGGGACGGGTTATCACCCATACCGGTCACCTGAGCGACAATATTGCCACCCACGGAATTAAAGAAAGACACACCTTTGGAGCCGATCATCGCGATATCGCTCTGAACGCCTTTTTCGGTCCATGCTTTCATATCCGCCAGCAGTTTTTTGAACAGGTTGATGTTCAAGCCACCACACAAACCACGGTCGGTAGACACCACCAGGTAGCCCACGCGCTTAACGTCGCGTTCTTCCAGGTAAGGGTGCTTATATTCCAGATTCCCGTTTGCAAGGTGACCAATCACTTTGCGCATGGTATCTGCATAAGGACGGCTGGCCGCCATGCGATCCTGCGATTTACGCATTTTGGAAGCGGCGACCATCTCCATCGCTTTAGTGATCTTCTGCGTGTTCTGGACGCTTGCGATCTTACTACGTATCTCTTTTGCGCCGGCCATGAGCTTCTCCTCAATGCCTTGCGGTCTGCCCTAAGACAGACCGCCAGACGTTACCAGGACTGGGTTGCTTTGAAGGAATCGAGCAGGCTTTTCAGCTTGCCTTCGATTTCGTCGTTATAGCCACCGGACTGGTTGATCTCTTGCATCAGCGGAGCGTGGTCACGGTCAGCGAAAGCCAGCAGAGCGGCTTCGAAGCTACCGATTTTCGCCAGTTCTACATCCGCCAGATAACCACGTTCTGCTGCGAACAGTACCAGGCCCTGCTGTGCAACTGACATCGGGGCATACTGTTTCTGTTTCAGCAGTTCGGTCACTTTCTGACCGTGGTCAAGCTGTTTACGGGTTGCATCGTCAAGGTCAGATGCAAACTGGGAGAACGCTGCAAGTTCACGATACTGTGCCAGCGCGGTACGGATACCACCGGACAGTTTCTTGATGATCTTGGTCTGAGCTGCACCACCTACACGGGATACGGAGATACCCGGGTTAACTGCCGGACGAATACCGGAGTTAAACAGGTTGGTTTCCAGGAAGATCTGACCATCGGTAATGGAAATTACGTTGGTCGGAACGAACGCAGAAACGTCACCCGCCTGGGTTTCGATAATCGGCAGAGCGGTCAGGGAGCCGGTTTGACCTTTCACTTCACCTTTAGTGAAGTTCTCAACGTATTCCGCGTTAACGCGGGATGCGCGCTCCAGCAGACGGGAGTGGAGGTAAAACACGTCGCCCGGGAATGCTTCACGTCCTGGTGGACGACGGAGCAGCAGGGAAACCTGACGGTAAGCAACAGCCTGTTTAGACAGGTCATCGTATACGATCAGCGCATCTTCACCGCGGTCACGGAAGTATTCGCCCATTGCGCAACCGGCGTATGGTGCCAGGTATTGCAGTGCTGCGGATTCAGACGCGGTTGCAACAACAACGATGGTGTTAGCCAGCGCACCGTGCTCTTCCAGCTTACGCACCACGTTAGAGATGGTGGAAGCTTTCTGACCGATAGCGACGTATACACATTTGATGCCGGAATCGCGCTGGTTGATGATGGCGTCGATAGCCATCGCGGTTTTACCGGTCTGACGGTCGCCGATGATCAGTTCACGCTGACCACGACCGATTGGGATCATGGCATCAACGGATTTGTAACCCGTCTGAACAGGCTGATCAACAGACTGACGATCGATAACGCCCGGAGCGATAACTTCGATTGGCGAGAAGCCATCGTTATCAACCGGACCTTTACCGTCGATTGGCGCACCCAGGGTGTTTACAACGCGACCCAGCATGCCACGGCCAACCGGCACTTCCAGAATACGGCCAGTACACTTAACCTTCATGCCTTCGGCGAGGTCAGCGTATGGACCCATCACAACTGCACCTACGGAGTCGCGCTCCAGGTTCAGTGCGATTGCGTAACGGTTACCCGGCAGGGAAATCATCTCACCCTGCATACAATCGGCCAGGCCGTGAATGCGGATAACACCGTCACTTACAGAAACAATAGTACCTTCGTTATGAGCTTCGCTCACAACATTGAACTGAGCAATGC
The DNA here is from genome assembly GCF_002341985.1 of Leclercia sp. UBA2479. Lineage (NCBI taxonomy): Bacteria > Pseudomonadati > Pseudomonadota > Gammaproteobacteria > Enterobacterales > Enterobacteriaceae > Leclercia > Leclercia sp. UBA2479. The sequence continues at coordinate 227,332 of NZ_DDPB01000001.1, forward strand.
GCTGCTTGATCAGTTCGCTGATTTCGGTGGAATTCAGTTGCATGCTCCAGTCCCCTTAAGACTGCAAGACGTCTGCAAGGCGCTCAAGACGGCCGCGTACGCTACCATCAATGACCATATCACCCGCACGGATGATTACGCCTGCCATTACAGACTTATCGATTTTGCAATTCAGCTTAACTTTGCGTGACAGACGTTTTTCCATCGCGGCAGTGATTTTCGCAAGCTGTTCTTCACTCAGTTCGTTCGCCGAGGTGACTTCAACTTCGGCGGTGGCTTCACTGAGGGCACGTAAGTGCACAAACTGCTCGAGAACATCCGGGAGCACACGCAGACGACCGTTTTCAGCCATGACCTTAATCAGGTTCTGGCCATTGTCATCCAGCTGCTCACCACAGACGGCGATGAACGACGCGGCGAGGGTTTCTGGTGCCATAGCCCCGGAAAGCATCTCTGCCATTTGTTCGTTTTTCGTTACCTCGGCGGCAAACGCCAGCATGTTCTGCCAGCGATCGACATTTTGGTGTTCGACAGCAAAGTCAAAAGCTGCTTTGGCGTAGGGGCGAGCTACCGTAACAAATTCAGACATCAGCCCCTCCCTCCTTACAGTTCAGCGACAAGTTTATCCACGATGTCGCTATTAGCAGCTTCATCCACGGAACGTTCGATGATCTTCTCGGCGCCAGCAACAGCCAGAATCGCAACCTGCTTACGCAGTTCTTCGCGAGCACGTTTACGCTCGGCTTCAATTTCAGCCTGCGCTTGCGTCACGATTTTAGTGCGTTCCTGTTCTGCTTCAGCTTTTGCTTCGTCCAGGATCTGAGAACGACGTTTGTTCGCCTGCTCGATGATTACCTGGGCTTCCGCTTTCGCTTTTTTCAGCTGGTCGGTCGCGTTGGCCTGTGCAAGGTCCAAATCTTTCTTAGCGCGTTCTGCAGAAGCCAGACCGTCAGCAATTTCTTTCTGACGTTTTTCGATGGCAGCCATTAAAGGCGGCCATACATACTTCATGCAGAACCAGACAAAGATAACAAACGCGATGGCCTGGCCGAGGATTGTTGCGTTCATGTTCACAGCACAATACCTCTTTAAATTTACAACTGTGGCTTAGGGTGTTTAATACTGCTTACTACGCGACAGCAAACATCACGTACAGACCCAGACCTACAGCGATCATCGGGATAGCATCCACCAGACCCATAACGATAAAGAACTGAGTACGCAGCAGAGGAATCAGATCCGGCTGACGCGCTGCGCCTTCCAGGAATTTACCCCCGAGGATGCCGATACCGATCGCAGCACCGATCGCCGCCAGACCCATCATCACAGCGGCAGCCATGTACAGCAGATCCATATTCAGGTTTTCCATGACAGTCTCCAGTTTGTTTCAGTTAAAACGTAGTAGTGTTGGTAAAAAAATCAGTGCTCTTCAGACGCCATCGACAGATAGACGATCGTCAGAACCATGAAGATAAAGGCTTGCAGCGTAATAATCAGGATGTGGAAAATGGCCCATGGCACATTCAGAACCCACTGTGACCACCACGGCAGAAGACCCGCGATCAGAATGAAAATCAGCTCACCCGCATACATGTTGCCGAACAGTCGCAGACCGAGAGAGATCGGTTTGGACAGCAGGCTAACGCCTTCCAGAATCAAGTTGATTGGAATGAACGCCCAGTGGTTGAACGGCTGCAGGGTAAGCTCTTTCACGAAGCCGCCTACACCTTTCATTTTGATGCTGTAGAAAAGAATCAGGATGAACACGCCCAGCGCCATAGACAGGGTGATGTTCACGTCAGCAGACGGAACCACACGCAGGGCTGGCAGGCCGAAGATGTGCTCGCCGATAAACGGCAGCAGGTCGATCGGCAGCAGGTCCATCAGGTTCATCAGGAAGACCCACACAAAGACGGTCAGTGCCAGCGGAGCAATAACCTTGCTCTTACCGTGGTACATGTCTTTGACGCTGCCATGGACGAAGCCAATGATCATTTCGATGAAAGTCTGGAATTTCCCGGGAACACCGCTGGTCGCGCGTTTCGCTACGCCACGGAAAATGGCCAGGAACAACAGACCCAGTACCACCGAGAAGAACATGGAGTCGATATTAATCGTCCAGAAGGTGGCCGGGGGGTTATGCGGATCCACCAGCGAGAATGTACGCAGGTCGATCTGAAGGTTGTTCAGATGGTGACCTATGTAATCCTGCGGCGTCATATTTTCTGAAGCCATGATGCCTTTTACCCTTTGTTATTGATTACAGCTGGCGCCAGAATTTGTACCACCAGCACCAAAACCCACGTCACTATCAGCGGCAGAAATACCACTTTAAAAACAGCCAGCGCCACCACCAGGAGGGCAAAGGTCAGCAACACCTTACACACTTCGCCCAGAGCGAAGGACCAGGCCATGCGGCCTTTGGCAGGTGTATGCGCCTGATGACGCCAGGCAAAAATCATAAACAGCATGTTTGGCAGAACCACCGCCAAACCTCCGCTTAACGCAGAGATGCCCCAGAAGGGGTCTTTAAGGCTGAACAGCAATCCACTTGCTATCACGGCCAGAAACTGAATGAACAGAAGCTTACGAGCAACGTTTCGACTCAAGAGCGACACAGACATCACGTATTTACTCCTGCTCCCTTCGAGGTATGCCGCGTGTCGTATAAAACGTTCTTTGAGGCTCAGAGTCAAGCATCAAAAAGCGGACAAATTATACGGTGCGCCCCCGTGATTTCAAACAATAAGTAGCGAAAAGGTGAATAAATGTTTAAATATTTTTCCCCAGCGCTATTTATTAACTTTTCCACAAACAGCCTGTGCGGATACAAAACTGCAAACAGCGCGCAAACGTTGGTGATAAAGCGTGCACGGGATCACAAAATACACATTTACGATAAGGTCGTTTAAATCAAACAATTAAAACGCTTTAATTCATCTTTCTGAAAATAAAGGCGAATTTACCCAACTATTTTTAAAACAGGCCAGTACACAATAAAAACCTTTTATTGACATTCTTAATAAATATTTAACATTAAGCGTAGTGACCTTTTTTGACTTTTAGCCTGCTGATACTTTCGCTGTTGATTATATTTTTGGTTAACTACATGCCATAGTTAACGGCAAGAAAATCCACGGTAACAGCAAGGTTAAATTAAGGCAGACCTGTTCTCGAATGACGCCTGCCTTTTTAACACCCAAAGAACAGCACAAATTCCACATTTTTTATTAATATTTTAAATATTGTTTGGCTTAATTATCACCAAATGACGCTCTCCGGTGAGCTGCGGTACCTTTAATTTCACACTTTTCTCGACAGCGTATTTCGACGGCAACAGCGCAATCTCCTCTTCCGGCATCACCCCTTTCAGCGCATAAAAACGCCCCTGCTCGCCCGGCAAGTGATGACACCAGCTCACCATATCATTCAGGGAAGCAAAGGCACGGCTAATCACCCCATCGAACGGCGGCTCGGCCGGAAACTCCTCTACCCTGCTCTGTACAGGAGTAATGTTTTCCAGCTTCAGCTCATGCTGCACCTGTTTGAGGAAGCGCACGCGCTTGCCAAGGCTATCCAGCAACGTGAACTGGCACTCAGGGCGCACAATGGATAATGGAATGCCAGGCAGACCCGGACCGGTACCGACATCGATAAAACGCGCCCCTTCCAGATGAGGAGCCACCACGATACTGTCGAGGATATGACGTACCAGCATCTCGTTGGGGTCGCGTACGGAGGTCAGGTTGTACGCTTTGTTCCATTTGTTCAGCATGTCGACATAGGCCACCAGCTGATTTTTCTGGTGATCGGTGAGCGAAATACCTGCTTCATCCAGCAGACGAGAGAGTTTGTTAAGCACGGTGAATACCTGTTGAGATGCAGTCAGAGGGAGACCAGCTCCCTCTGCTGTAAAGTTCGATCCGCCCGGTAAGCGTAGCCTTACCGGGCAATTTTACAAATCTTAAGCACTGCGGCGCAGCATACCCTGTTTTTTCAGCCAGACCAGCAGAATTGAGATCGCAGCCGGCGTCACGCCAGAGATACGGGATGCCTGACCGATTGAGACCGGCTTGTGATCGTTCAGCTTGGCGATCACTTCGTTGGAAAGACCGGTAACCTGGCGGTAATCCAGGACGGCAGGCAGCAAGGTGTTTTCGTTGCGCTGCTGTTTTTCAATCTCGTCCTGCTGGCGAGCGATATAGCCTTCGTATTTCACCTGAATTTCGACCTGCTCGGCCGCTTCGGCATCTGACAGGCCCGGTGCGAACGGCGTCATCTGCATCAGCTGTGCGTAAGTCATCTCTGGACGACGCAGCAGATCTTCTGCGCTGGCCTCTCTGGAGAGTGGCGCAGTTAAGTGAGCGTTCACTTCAGCAGCTGAGTCAGAGAGCGGATTCACCCAGGTCGATTTCAGGCGCTGACGTTCGGTTTCGATGCGCTCCAGTTTCTCGTTGAAGCGCGCCCAGCGTTCGTCATCCACCAGTCCCAGTTCACGGCCCATTTCGGTCAGACGCAGGTCAGCGTTGTCTTCACGCAGCATCAGGCGGTATTCCGCTCGGGAGGTAAACATGCGGTACGGCTCTTTGGTCCCGAGCGTACAGAGATCGTCTACCAGCACGCCAAGGTATGCCTGATCGCGACGCGGAGCCCAGCCCTCTTTTTCGGCGGAGAAGCGGGCGGCGTTGAGACCGGCCAGTAACCCCTGAGCGGCAGCCTCTTCGTAACCGGTGGTCCCATTGATCTGGCCGGCAAAGAACAGCCCCTCGATGTATTTGCTCTCGAGGGTAGGTTTCAGGTCGCGCGGATCGAAGAAATCGTACTCAATGGCGTAGCCAGGACGCACAATCTTCGCGTTTTCCATGCCCTGCATGGAGCGCACAATCTGCATCTGTACATCGAACGGCAGGCTGGTAGAGATACCGTTCGGGTAAATTTCGTTGGAGTTCAGCCCTTCCGGTTCGAGGAAGATCTGGTGTTGGTTACGATCGGCGAAGCGCATGACCTTGTCTTCGATCGACGGGCAGTAGCGCGGGCCGATCCCTTCGATCACACCGGCATACATCGGGCTACGATCAAGGTTATTACGGATCACGTCGTGGGTTTTTTCATTGGTGTGCGTGATATAGCACGGCACCTGCTGCGGGTGTTGAGCCGCATTGCCCATGAACGAGAAGACCGGCATCGGGTTATCGCCATGCTGTTGCGCCAGTACGCTGAAATCGATGGTACGAGCGTCAATACGCGGCGGTGTCCCCGTTTTCAGGCGATTAACGCGCAGCGGCAGCTCACGCAGACGGCGCGACAACGAAATGGACGGCGGATCGCCAGCACGGCCACCGCTGTAGTTATCCATTCCAATATGAATTTTGCCATCCAGGAAAGTGCCCACGGTCAGTACCACGGATTTCGCGCGGAATTTCAGCCCCATCTGGGTTACGGCACCGACGACACGATCGTTTTCCACAATCAGATCCTCAACCGCCTGCTGGAAGATCATCAGGTTCGGTTGATTCTCCAGCGCAGTGCGTACCGCCTGACGGTAGAGCACGCGGTCTGCCTGAGCACGGGTCGCACGGACGGCTGGGCCTTTGCTTGCGTTTAGTATCCTAAACTGAATGCCGGCCTGATCGATCGCTTTTGCCATCAGGCCGCCAAGCGCATCCACTTCTTTTACCAGGTGTCCTTTCCCAATGCCGCCAATCGCCGGATTGCAGGACATCTGTCCCAGCGTGTCGATATTGTGTGTCAAAAGCAGGGTCTGTTGACCCATTCGCGCTGCGGCCATCGCGGCCTCAGTGCCTGCATGACCCCCGCCAATGATGATGACGTCAAAAGGATCCTGATAAAACATGGTGGTCTGCCTCGCATAAAGCGGTTTGAAAATGGATTGAAGCCCGGGCCGAGGATTCTACTCAACTTTAGTCTTTCGAGAAAGCACTGGGATCCTGGGCTATTAAAAAGAAGATCTCTTTCTTTAGAGATCTGTTCTATTGTGATCTCTTATTAGGATCGCCGGATCTTGTGGATAAGCCGGATCTCACAAATAAGATCATGCGGTTAGAGAGGATCGTTTGCTGTGAATGATCGGTGATCCTACGACGTATAAGCTGGGATCAGATCGCGATGTTATACACAGCACAAAAAGTAATCGAAGGTTGTTAGTGGGATAACTACGGGTTAATCCAAGCTTTTAACCAGAGTTATCCACATCTGTTCGCGCGATCTTTAATCGTTTTTGAGTAAATTTTTCCATTTACCCAACCATTCTTCGGCTGGATCTTCCGGAATGTCATGATCGAGGACGTTGATCTTCAGCGTTTCGCCAATCTGTTTTGCCCCACAGGCGCTAAATGCGGCATCAACTTTGTCCACCGCACCACAGAAGGTGTCATATTCGCGGCTGCCAATACCAATTGAACCGAAACGCACGCCGGAGAGGTCTGGCTGCTGTTCCTGCAGTTCATCGTAGAGGGGCTGCAGGTTATCGGGGAGATCCCCCGCACCATGGGTCGAGGTGATCAACAGCCAGATCCCCTCCACAGAGAGATCCTCCAGCAACGGCCCGTGCAGGGTTTCAGTAGAAAAACCGGCCTCTTCCAGCTTTTCAGCCAGGTGCTCTGCAACATATTCTGCACCGCCAAGGGTGCTACCGCTGATAAGAGTAATGTCTGCCATGGATCGCTCGCTCATATAAAGAGGGAAACATTGTACGCTGTGAGCGAGCTGGGATCTACCTGTGGAAAATGTGGGAATAATTTTTCCCGATCAGGGGCGGATGGTACGCATGATCGGGTTCTGCAGGGAGATCAAGGTTTCGGTGGACTGGATTTCATCGATTGTTTGGATCTTGTTGATAAGTACCTGCTGCAGGGCATCGATCGATCGGCACATTACTTTTATAAAGATGCTGTAATGGCCTGTGGTGTAGTACGCCTCGGTGACTTCATCCAGCGCGTTCAGCCTGGCCAGCGCCGAAGGATAGTCTTTCGCGCTCTTCAGTATGATGCCAATAAAGCAGCAGACGTCGTAGCCCAGCTGCTTAGGGCTGACATCAATATGGGCGCCGGTAATAATGCCCGCCTGCTTCATCTTCTCTACGCGCACATGGATGGTACCTGGACTGACGCCAAATTGTTTGGCCAGCTCAGCATAGGCGGTGCGGGCATTGGCCATTAACGCTTCCAGGATGCCCCGGTCCAGATTGTCGATCTGATAATTTTCCATAGGTTTTTCTTATGTAGATTGCTGATTTGCTCTATTTTAGCGTCTTATTTTAACGAATCAAAAGTGTAGTTGGCATTTTATTGTTGGATTATTGTATGGCGGCGTTTTTTGTTGCTTAATCAATTGCAACAGGACGCAGGAGTATAAATATGAAAACCGCATACATCGCAAAACAACGCCAGATCAGTTTCGTTAAATCCCACTTTTCCCGCCAGTTGGAAGAGAGACTGGGCCTGATAGAAGTGCAGGCACCTATCCTCAGCCGTGTGGGCGATGGGACGCAAGACAACCTGTCTGGTTGCGAAAAAGCGGTTCAGGTTAAAGTGAAAACACTGCCAGACGCCCAGTTCGAAGTGGTTCATTCACTGGCGAAGTGGAAGCGTCAAACCCTGGGACAACACGACTTCAGCGCGGGCGAAGGGCTTTACACGCACATGAAAGCCCTTCGCCCCGATGAAGACCGTCTTACTGCTATTCACTCTGTCTACGTTGACCAGTGGGACTGGGAACGTGTCATGGGGGATGGCGAGCGTCATACCCGCACGCTGAAATCCACGGTTGAAGCTATCTACGCCGGGATCAAAGCGACCGAAGCGGCCGTGAGCAAAGAGTTTGGGCTGACCCCGTTCCTGCCGGAGACGATCCAGTTCGTTCACAGCCAGGATCTTCTGACCCGTTATCCGGATCTGGATGCCAAAGGCCGTGAGCGTGCCATTGCTAAAGAGTTGGGTGCCGTATTCCTGATTGGTATCGGCGGCAAGCTGTCCGATGGTCAGCGCCACGATGTACGTGCCCCGGACTACGATGACTGGAGCAGTGAAAGCGAGAGCGGTTTTGCGGGTCTGAACGGCGATATTCTGGTGTGGAACCCTATCCTTGAAGATGCGTTTGAACTCTCTTCAATGGGGATCCGTGTCGATGCAGAAGCCCTGAAGCGTCAGCTTTCTATTACGGGTGATGAAGATCGCCTGCAGCTGGAGTGGCATCAGGCGCTGTTGCGCGGTGAAATGCCGCAGACGATTGGCGGCGGTATCGGCCAGTCACGTTTGACGATGCTGTTATTACAGCTGTCGCATATCGGCCAGGTTCAGTGCGGTGTCTGGCCACAGCAGGTGCGTGAAAGCATCGACGCCCTTCTTTAATTAACGCCGCCAGCGTCGGAGCAGGCGGCTACGTAACCCGGTATCAAAGCGCCAGATATGATCGAAGATGCGCATGATGCCGGGTTTTCCATGTGCCGACATCGCTACGGCATGGAACCGATGCTGGTGCACCTGCTGCAACACCTTCACTTTATTTACCACCTCTTCCGGCAATCGCTGGGCTATAAAGTCAGAAATCACCACGGCGTCCGCATCGTACCACTCCCCGCCCTGCATGCGCTCGATAATGGCGCGAAAACAGCTGGCGAGATCCGTGCCGCCGCGAAAGCGCTGGCTGAGAAAGCGGATCGCCTGCTCTATCCCCTCCGGGCCTGTCAGTTCATAGCCCACCACTTCGCTGGAGAAGAGCATAATAAAGCAGCGGCGACGATCGGCGAGGGCAACCCGCATCAGCGCCAGACAAAACGCCTTGGCGCACTGCTCATTAAAGCCCCCCATCGAACCCGAGGTATCTACACAGACGATAAACGGACCGCGCGGCTGTTCATCAAAATCCTGATGCACAACCGGTCGCTGACTCACCTTCTCCCGCCAGGCTTCACCGTGTAGCCGATAAGTGAGAAGCTGTTTTTCCACCAGCCGTCGATAAAACTCATACTCCAGTTCGGTGATACCCAGCGTGGCCAGCTCAGGCGGTAACAGCCGCAGGATATCATCGCTCTGCTGCAGCCCGTCGACCTGTTCTGGCACGGTGGCCGGTTCACGTACCAGGGTACGGAAGGTCTCCATCGGCGCGTCTTTCTTCGGAACTGATTTGGCCTCTCTGGAGCGCCCCAGCTGTTCCGCCAGCTGCATCAGTTCGGGTTGCTGCGTAAGAAAATCGCCGTAGCGCACAATCAACTGATAGTCGCCGCGTTTAAGCTGACCTGCACTCATGTCCCATAGCCGACCAGCGGCGTTGTCATTCTCGACCAGTACCGGCTCCAGCGCGCCAGCCAGGGTCATACGTTCCTGCACTTCACTGAGTAATTGTTCGCGCTCTTCCTCCAGCAATTGCTGATTAAGCGTCGTGGCCTGCACCACTAAGCTCAGGCGCCAACGCTGGAGGAACAGCGTGTGGAGCGCAGGCGTAAAGGTGGCGTTATCCGCCACCAGCTGTCGGGCCTGGCTTGCGAATGGCGAATGGACGTTATCCAGTAGAGTCAGGATCTGCGGAAGCTGGACAATCAGCTGCGGGGTGGAGAGCAGCTGGCTTTGCTGATAGCACATCACCTCTTCGGTCAGCTCGGGCGGAACGCGCGTGTCCTTCATCCGCTTTCGCAATCCTTCTCGCCAGCGGGGAAGATCGTCGGTAATGGCTGTTTTTAATTTGGGAAATTTTTCAAAAAAAATCGCCAGCTGAGGTGAGGCGAGTAGCGCAACAACGAGTTCCTCAATTAACCCCTCTTCGCCCACAGCCAGCATGATATTTAAGGTATCCAGCGTTAGCATTGACGCGCCTGTTTAATCTGCGCGCCTACATCCTGCAGACTGGCTTCGATACGACCTAACCAGTCGCTGTGAATAAACAGACATTTTTGCTGCTCGCTAAAGCGCGTATGTTGCTGGTGCCAGGCGTTATCCAGCGCTTCCAGCTGCTGGGTGATTTCGTCGGGAACGCTGTCAGAGGTGCTGCCGGGCAGCGCAAGGCGCGATCCCTGAAGACTCACGTCGCGGATCACCAGATGCAGACTGCCGTCCACCTCCATGTTCAACGGCTGAGCAAAGCCAATCCCGTTGAGTTTGCCGCGGATTTCGCCACCCTTACTAAGCCACTGGGCAAGAGGCTCGCGCTCGATAGTGACATGAATCACCTGCATATCGTGCAGTTTGAGCGGCTGCTGGAGTAACAGTGTCAGCGTGGTCTCGCTCAGCTCCTCGGGCAGTTCGTAGTGCGGTTTACGGGCAAACATGCCGCTCTGTCGGCTGACGCGTAGTGCTGTTTTATCACTCTGTTGCTGCTGCAACTGAATGCGCCGTTGCGATATAGCACCGAGCTGGTTAAGCATCTCCTGCTGACCCCAGGCATGCCCGGTCATCAATACTTCCAGCTGTTGCTGCATCAGATTCATGCCATTCGCGTCGTGCCAGAGACAATCTTTCAACAGAATGAGGTCGATAGGCGCGACCGCATCGCGGCCGCTAAAGAAGGCGCTGGCCTGCAGCAAGCGGATCGCTTTTTTCCAGCGGCGATCCGACACGTACGGCGCGCCAGACAGGTTATCCAGTTGCTGACGTAACATAAAGATCAGGTCAAAGACCGCATCCGGCAGGGTGATTTTGCCGATCTCTCCTTGCCACTGCTGGTACTCTTCATCGGTAACCTGCAGCCCGGCGGGAACCGGGTTGTCATTTTCATCCTGCTGGCTAATCAGCAACGAGCGGAAATTGGCCTTATCCTGAACCTTGTCGAGCCACAGGCGAATCAGCATACGGTCATACAGCGCTTCCAGGCTGCTGTCAGCCTCTGGCAGCTCATTCGATGCGGCCACCAGCAAGCGCATGGGGATCTTCTCTTCGTGGGCACCATTACGGAAGCGGCGTTCGTTAATGGCGGTTAGCAAAGTATTCAGGATCGCCGGGCCGGCTTTCCATATCTCATCAAGAAAAACGATTTCCGCTTCGGGTAGATATCCTGTAGTCAGTCGTTCATAGCGCCCTTCATCTTTTAACGCCTGAATGGAAAGGGGACCGAATACCTCTTCCGGCGTGGAGAAGCGCGTCATCAGGTATTCGAATGCCCGGGCATGCTGAAAAGCAAACTTCAGACGGCGGGCGATCAGGCTTTTGGCAATTCCTGGTGGGCCAAGTAGAAAGACGCTTTCACCGCTCAGTGCTGCCAGTAAACAGAGCCGAATGGCGTGGCTACGTTCGAACAGCCCTTTTTCTAACGCACTGCTTAGACGAGAAATTCTTTCTGCTAATAAATGAGTGTGAGCCATAATTATTCTGCATCCTTTCGCCGTGGATCCGGCTAGTTGAAGCGAGTATAGACGTTTCGTCATGCGCTGGTAATAGACTGAAGTGCGGCGCTATTTTCTTTGCGTTACGTTAAGCGGACTGCATTTAGGGGTACGATTTTGCAATGAATCGTGCATACTGTGCGCCTTTTTGTGGGCCAAGGGACTAAGCACACATTTGTTATATCAACGAAAAGACTAGTCTATGAGCACTGAGAATAAGCAATCATTACCCGCAATCACGCTTGCGGCGATCGGGGTTGTCTACGGTGATATTGGCACCAGCCCGCTTTATACGCTACGCGAATGTTTGTCCGGTCAGTTTGGTTTTGGCGTTGAACGTGACGCTGTGTTCGGTTTTTTATCCCTGATTTTCTGGCTTCTCATCTGTGTTGTTTCTATTAAATACCTGTCGTTCGTCATGCGCGCGGATAACGCCGGTGAAGGCGGGATCCTGACCCTGATGTCTCTGGCCGGGCGTAATACCTCGCCAAAAATGACCTCGTTTCTGGTCATCATCGGCCTGATAGGCGGCAGTTTCTTTTATGGCGAGGTGGTGATAACCCCGGCGATATCGGTGATGTCCGCCATCGAGGGGCTGGAGATTATCGCGCCGGAGCTTGATACCTGGATTGTGCCGCTCTCGATTCTGGTGTTAACACTGCTATTTGCGATTCAGAAGCACGGAACCGGGCTGGTGGGTAAGCTTTTTGCCCCGATTATGCTGGCGTGGTTCCTGATTCTGGCGGTGCTGGGCCTGCGCGGTATTATCGCCAACCCGGAAGTGCTGCAGGCGCTGAATCCCGCCTGGGCGGTCCACTTCTTCATGGAGTATAAAACCGTCTCCTTTGTCGCGCTGGGCGCGGTGGTGCTCTCTATTACTGGCGTGGAAGCACTGTATGCGGATATGGGCCACTTCGGTAAATTGCCGATTCGCCTCGCATGGTTCTCGGTCGTGCTGCCCTCGCTGGTGCTTAACTACTTTGGCCAGGGCGCGCTGTTGCTGAAGAACCCGGAAGCGATTAAAAACCCGTTCTTCCTGCTGGCACCGGAGTGGGCGCTGGTGCCGATGCTGTTCATCGCCACCCTGGCGACGGTGATCGCCTCGCAGGCGGTGATATCAGGCGTCTTCTCTCTGACCCGTCAGGCCGTTCGTCTGGGCTACCTCTCACCGATGCGGATTATCCATACCTCTGAAATGGAGTCCGGACAGATTTACATCCCTTTCATTAACTGGCTGCTCTACTTTGCGGTAGTTATCGTTATTGTTAGCTTCGAGCACTCCAGCAACCTGGCTGCGGCTTATGGTATCGCCGTCACCGGTACCATGGTGCTGACCTCGATTCTTTCTACTACGGTGGCTTATCGCAACTGGCACTGGAACAAATTCCTCGTCGCCATCATCCTGGTGGCTTTCCTCTGCATCGACGTACCGCTGTTCTCGGCCAACCTCGATAAGATTGTCTCCGGTGGCTGGTTGCCGCTGACGCTGGGTCTGGTGATGTTTATTGTGATGACCACCTGGAAGAGCGAGCGTTTCCGGCTGCTGCGTCGCATGCACGAGCACGGTAATTCCCTTGAGGCGATGATTGCCTCGCTGGAGAAATCCCCGCCGGTGCGAGTGCCAGGTACCGCGGTATATATGTCACGCGCATTAAATGTGATCCCGTTTGCCCTCATGCACAATCTCAAGCACAACAAGGTGCTGCATGAGCGGGTTATCCTGCTGACACTGCGTACTGAAGATGCCCCTTACGTGCATAACGTGCGTCGCGTGCAGATTGAGCAGCTCTCGCCGACCTTCTGGCGCGTAGTGGCGAGCTACGGCTGGCGCGAAACGCCAAACGTCGAAGAGGTGTTCCACCGCTGCGGTCTGGAAGGTCTTAGCTGCCGGATGATGGAGACCTCGTTCTTCATGTCGCACGAATCGCTGATTATCGGTAAACGCCCGTGGTATCTACGTTTACGCGGCAAGCTGTATCTCATTCTGCAGCGTAACGCGCTGCGTGCGCCTGACCAGTTTGAAATTCCGCCCAATCGCGTCATAGAGTTAGGTACACAGGTCGAGATTTAACCCCTCAGCCCGGCGATCCCCTCGCCGGGCATCTTCTTTTTTACCCCGCCAGTTTAGGTTAGCGAAACGTTTCGAAGCCGATCACAATTCTGCTACGTCATGATGGTTTTCTGAACACGCCTCAGATTAAACTCATTTCAGCGAAACGTTTCGCTAGTGGAGCAAAAAAATGAAGAAAGGCACCGTACTTAACGCAGATATCTCATCGGTTATTTCCCGGCTTGGGCATACCGATACGCTGGTGGTTTGCGATGCAGGCTTACCGGTTCCCCGTAGCACAACCCGTATTGATATGGCATTAACGCAGGGTGTCCCCTCGTTTATGCAGGTACTGGAAGTGGTGACGGCGGAGATGCAGGTTGAGGCGGCCATTCTCGCGACGGAGATTAAACAAAATAATCCGCAACTCCACGAAACGTTGCTCAGCCACATTGAGCAACTGCAACAACACCAGGGAAACACCATAGAAATTCGTTACACAACGCACGAACAGTTCAAACAACAAACCGCAGACAGTCAGGCGGTGATTCGCAGCGGGGAGTGTTCCCCGTATGCGAATATCATTCTCTGTGCTGGCGTCACCTTCTGAGGCCATCATGGACGCATTATTGCAACTCAAAGGGATCGATAAGTCGTTCCCGGGCGTAAAAGCCCTCTCCGGCGCGGCGCTAAATGTTTACGCCGGACGCGTGATGGCGCTGGTGGGTGAAAACGGCGCCGGCAAATCCACCATGATGAAAGTGCTTACCGGTATCTATCAACGCGATGCCGGTTCGCTGCTGTGGCTGGGCCAGGAGACGACCTTTACGGGTCCCAAATCCTCGCAGGAAGCCGGTATCGGCATTATCCACCAGGAGCTGAACCTGATCCCGCAACTCACCATTGCGGAGAACATCTTCCTGGGCCGCGAATTTGTTAATCGCTTTGGCAAAATTGACTGGAAAACCATGTATGCCGAAGCCGATAAGCTGCTGGCGAAGCTCAATCTGCGCTTTAAGAGCGACCGGCTGGTAGGCGACCTCTCCATTGGCGATCAACAGATGGTGGAAATCGCCAAGGTGTTGAGCTTCGAGTCGAAGGTTATCGTTATGGATGAACCGACCGATGCGCTCACTGATACCGAAACCGAATCCCTGTTCCGCGTTATCCGCGAGCTAAAAGCGCAGGGGCGCGGCGTGGTCTATATCTCACACCGCATGAAAGAGATCTTCGAGATTTGCGATGACGTGACTGTCTTCCGTGACGGGCAGTTTATTGCCGAACGTGAAGTGGCGACGCTCAACGAAGATACGCTGATTGAAATGATGGTGGGACGTAAGCTGGAAGATCAATATCCCCGTCTCGATAAAGCACCGGGTGCGCTGCGTCTGAAGGTGGATAATCTCTGCGGCCCTGGAGTGAGCGATGTGAGCTTTACGCTGCGTCAGGGTGAGATTCTCGGCGTGGCAGGGCTAATGGGTGCCGGGCGTACCGAACTCATGAAAGTCCTCTACGGTGCGCTGCCCCGTACCAGCGGTTACGTGACGCTTGATGGTCATGAGGTGGTCACACGTTCACCGCAGGATGGGCTGGCAAACGGCATCGTCTACATTTCTGAAGATCGTAAACGTGACGGTCTGGTGCTCGGTATGTCGGTTAAAGAGAACATGTCTTTAACCGCGCTACGTTACTTCAGCCGTAGCGGCGGTAGCGTGAAACATAAAGACGAGCAGCAGGCGGTCAGCGATTTTATGCGCCTCTTTAATGTGAAAACGCCGTCGATGGATCAGGCGATTGGCCTGTTATCCGGTGGTAACCAGCAGAAAGTGGCCATTGCCCGCGGCCTGATGACGCGCCCGAAGGTTCTCATTCTCGATGAGCCAACCCGTGGCGTAGACGTTGGGGCGAAAAAAGAGATCTATCAGCTCATTAACCAGTTCAAGGCCGATGGCCTGAGCATCATTCTGGTCTCTTCCGAGATGCCAGAAGTATTAGGCATGAGCGATCGCATTATTGTTATGCACGAAGGGCATCTCGGCGGTGAATTCACTCGCGAGCAGGCCACCCAGGAAGTTCTGATGGCTGCCGCTGTGGGCAAGCTTAATCGCGTGAATCAGGAGTAAGAAGATGACTACCCAGGCTGTTTCTGGTCGCCGTTATTTCACTAAGGCATGGTTGATGGAACAAAAATCGCTGATTGCCCTGCTGGTGCTGATCGCGATTGTCTCTACCATGAGCCCGAACTTTTTTACCGTTAATAACCTCTTTAATATCCTTCAGCAGACATCTGTGAACGCCATTATGGCGGTCGGGATGACGCTGGTGATCTTAACATCGGGGATCGACCTGTCCGTCGGTTCTCTGCTGGCGCTAACCGGCGCCATCGCTGCGTCGATTGTTGGCGTTGAAGTTAACGCGCTGGTGGCCGTGGCCGCTGCACTGGCTGCCGGCGCGGCAATTGGTGCGGTAACCGGTGTGATTGTGGCTAAAGGCCGCGTCCAGGCGTTTATCGCCACGCTGGTTATGATGCTGCTGCTGCGTGGTGTCACCATGGTTTATACCAATGGTAGTCCGGTAAATACCGGTTTTACCGACAACGCCGATCTGTTTGGCTGGTTTGGTATTGGCCGTCCGCTGGGCATTCCGACCCCGGTCTGGATCATGGGGTTTGTCTTCCTGGCGGCGTGGTACATGCTGCACCATACCCGCCTGGGCCGTTATATCTATGCCCTGGGGGGTAACGAAGCGGCAACGCGCCTGTCCGGTATCAGCGTTAATAAAGTCAAAATTATCGTTTACTCTCTGTCCGGCCTGCTGGCGTCTTTGGCAGGCATTATCGAAGTGGCGCGTCTCTCCTCGGCACAGCCGACGGCGGGTACAGGCTATGAGCTGGATGCCATTGCGGCGGTCGTGCTGGGCGGTACCAGCCTCGCGGGTGGTAAAGGTCGTATTGTTGGGACCCTGATCGGCGCATTGATCCTCGGTTTCCTGAATAATGGTTTGAATTTGCTAGGTGTTTCCTCCTATTACCAGATGATCGTTAAAGCAGTGGTGATTTTGCTGGCGGTACTGGTAGACAACAAAAAACAGTAACTGACGACACTACAGGACATCTCTGATATGAACATGAAAAAACTGGCTACCCTGGTTTCTGCTGTAGCACTGAGCGCAACCGTGAGTGCGAACGCAATGGCGAAAGACACCATCGCGCTGGTCATCTCTACGCTGAATAACCCGTTCTTCGTCTCCCTGAAGGATGGCGCACAGAAAGAAGCAGACAAACTGGGCTATAACCTGGTGGTTCTGGACTCCCAGAATAACCCGGCGAAAGAGCTGGCTAACGTTCAGGACTTGACCGTTCGCGGTACTAAAATTCTGCTGATCAACCCAACCGATTCCGACGCGGTAGGTAACGCCGTGAAGATGGCTAACCAGGCTAACATCCCGGTCATTACCCTTGACCGTCAGGCAAGCAAAGGTGAAGTGGTAAGCCATATCGCCTCTGACAACGTGCTGGGTGGCAAGATTGCGGGTGACTACATCGCGAAGAAAGCGGGTGAAGGCGCGAAAGTGATCGAACTGCAGGGTATCGCCGGTACCTCTGCTGCCCGTGAGCGTGGTGAAGGCTTCCAGCAGGCCGTTGCTGCCCACAAATTTAACGTCCTGGCGAGCCAGCCCGCTGACTTCGACCGCACTAAGGGTCTGAACGTCATGCAGAACCTGCTGACCGCGCATCCGGATGTTAAAGCGGTATTTGCTCAGAACGATGAAATGGCACTGGGCGCGCTGCGTGCATTGCAGACCGCTGGTAAATCAGATGTGATGGTGGTTGGATTTGACGGCACGCCTGATGGTGAAAAAGCGGTAAATGATGGCAAACTGGCTGCGACCATTGCTCAGCTGCCTGAGCAGATCGGCGTTACTGGCGTGCAGACTGCTGACAAAGTGCTGAAGGGCGAAAAAGTTCAGGCCAAATATCCCGTTGACCTGAAACTGGTCATCAAGCAGTAATAGGCAGCTCAGGCAGTAACAGGCTGCCTGAAGGACAACATATAAAGAAAAGTGTGGCATACGCCACCGGGTCACCCCGGTGGCGCTCTCAGATGGACACTCAATTATGAAAACCGCAGGTAAGCTCGTCGTCCTTGGCAGTATTAATGCCGATCACATTCTTAACCTTGATTCATTCCCCTCCCCAGGCGAAACCGTAACCGGTAACCAGTATCAGGTTGCATTTGGTGGTAAAGGTGCCAATCAGGCCGTTGCCGCCGGGCGCAGCGGTGCCAGCATTGCGTTTATTGCCTGTACGGGCGATGACGATACTGGCGAGCGCGTTTGTCAGCAGCTGCAACGCGACAATATCGATATTACGCCGATCAGCGTGGTCAAAGGCGAGTCTACCGGGGTGGCGTTAATTTTCGTCAACGGCGAAGGTGAGAATGTTATCGGTATTCATGCGGGCGCAAACGCCCAGCTGACCACCGAAAGGGTGGAGTCGCAGCGTGACATTATTGCAGGCGCTCAGGCTCTGCTTATGCAGCTGGAGTCGCCGGTTGAAAGCGTACTGGCAGCCGCGAAAATTGCGCATGAAAATCATACCACTGTCGTACTTAATCCTGCGCCGGCCCGTGTATTATCAGACGAGCTACTGGCGCTGGTGGATATCATCACTCCTAACGAAACCGAAGCGGAAAAGCTGACGGGCATTCGCGTTGAAAACGACGACGACGCGGCGCGTGCGGCAAAGGCGTTACATGATAAAGGCATCGAAACCGTTATCATCACGCTTGGCAGTCGCGGCGTATGGGCCAGCGTCAAGGGGGAAGGTCGTCGCGTGGCTGGATTCCGCGTGAAAGCGATCGATACCATTGCCGCGGGCGATACCTTTAACGGCGCGCTGGTGACCGCGCTGCTGGAAGGCTCATCTCTGGACGATGCCATCCGCTTTGCACATGCCGCTGCCGCAATTGCGGTAACCCGTAAAGGTGCTCAGCCTTCCGTTCCGTGGCGTAACGAGATTGATGACTTCTTAAGTCAACAGGGGTAATGCTTGGCTACAATGAAAGATGTCGCCCGCATGGCGGGCGTTTCTACTTCCACTGTCTCCCACGTTATCAATAAGGATCGTTTCGTCAGTGAGGCGATCAGGGAGAAGGTTGAAGCTGCAGTCAAAGAACTCAACTATGCGCCTTCGGCGCTGGCGCGCAGTCTTAAGCTCAACCAGACGCGCACCATCGGTATGCTTATTACCGCAAGTACCAACCCCTTTTATTCGGAACTTGTTCGCGGCGTAGAGCGCAGCTGCTTTGAACGGGGCTATAGCCTCGTGCTGTGTAATACCGAAGGTGACGAGCAACGTATGAACAGTAATCTGGAAACGCTGATGCAGAAACGCGTCGATGGGTTACTGCTGCTATGCACCGAAACGCATCAGCCGTCGAAGGAGATTATCCAACGCTACCCTTCCGTTCCGACGGTAATGATGGACTGGGCGCCGTTCGACGGCACCAGCGATCTGATTCAGGATAACTCCCTGCTGGGGGGCGATATGGCGACCCAGCATCTTATCGATAAAGGCCATACCCGCATCGCCTGCATTACCGGGCCGCTGGATAAAACGCCGGCACGCCTGCGCCTGGAGGGTTTTCTGGTCGCCATGGCGCGCGCAGGTTTACCCGTCCCGGATGGCTATCAAATTACTGGCGATTTTGAGTTCAGCGGGGGTTACGAGGCGATGCAGACGCTGCTGCAAAAAGCAGAGCGGCCGCAGGCAGTATTTATTGGCAACGATGCTATGGCGGTTGGGGCTTATCAGGCGTTATATCAGGCGGGACTTCGCGTGCCGGACGACATCGCCATTGTGGGTTACGACGACATCGAACTGGCGCGCTATATGACACCGCCGCTCACTACCATTCATCAACCTAAAGATGAACTGGGAGAGCTGGCCATTGACGTGCTGATCCATCGAATGGCGCAACCCGCGCTGCAGCAACAGCGGCTGCAGCTTACTCCTGTTCTGATGGAACGGGGGTCGGTTTAGGTTTGTGACGCTCTTTAATCATGTTGCTGCCATCTTTCGGCTTCAACAACATAAAGACCAGCGCCGAGACCACCGTTAATGCTCCCATCGTTAAAAAGGTATAGTGGAATTGCTCGACGGTATTAGAACCGTCGAAACCTTCATAGAACCGCAGAACCGCCGCACTAACCGCAACGCCCAGACTGATTGAGAGTTGCTGCGCCACGGCCAGCACGCTGTTACCGCTGCTGGCGTTTTCATCGGTGAGGTCCGCGAGGGTGATAGTATTCATCGAGGTAAACTGCGTCGACATCGCCATCCCCAATACAAACAATGGCAAGATCAGCATCCACACCGGCAGCGCCGCAGACTGCAGCGAAAATTGCGCAATCATCACGCCAATGAAGATGGTGACGCCCACCAGGGTTTTACGGTAACCCAACCGGCGCAGTACTTGCGTCACACCTGACTTAGCCAGAATCGATCCCACTGCCGTAGGGGCCATCATGCAGCCCGCGATAAGTGCCGGGTATCCAAAACCTACCTGCAGCATCAACGGCATCAGAAACGGCACACAACCGGTACCGAGACGTGAAGCGACATTGCCGGCAATGCCGACTGAAAAGGTACGGGTGTTGAACAGAGAGAGTGATATGAGCGGTGTGGGATGACGACGCGCGTGACGTATATAAAGAAGAAAAAGCACAACCCCACTGAAGATGACCGACAGTGCTAACCCGCTGGCGACAATCTTTTCGCCAAAAAGCTCCATTCCGCTCGAGAAGAGCACAAGGCTCAGGCCAAAAAGGAAGAAACCGCGCATATCAAACTTCCGCCGCGGCGTGGTGAAGTTGGGCATGCACTTACGGGCGTAAAGGAGCCCGGCAATTCCGATAGGAATGTTAATCAAAAATATCCAGTGCCAGCTCGCCCAGGTCACAAACACGCCGCCCAGCACCGGGCCCAGTATCGGCCCAACCAGCCCTGGCATCGTCACGAAATTCAGTACCGGCAACAATTCACTGCGTGGATAGGCCCGTAAGAGTGCCAGGCGCGCGACAGGCATCATCATCGCCCCGCCAACGCCCTGAAGCACACGGAAGATAACCAGTTCAGTTAACGATCCTGAGAGCGCGCAGGCCAGTGATCCCAGTGTGAACAGCGATACCGCCACCATAAAGACACGCTGCGTACCGAAACGGTCGGCTAGCCAGCCGCTAACCGGGATTAACATCGCGACCGTCAGGGTATAACTGATAATGGCTGACTGCATCGCCAGTGGAGAGCGATTCAGACTTTCGGCAATGGCGGGAAGCGCGGTGTTAAGGATGGTGGCGTCGAGCGCCTGCATAAAGAAGGCCATCGCCGCTATCCACGGCAGGCCGGCCATACTGCGCGCTTTTTTAATGGTCATTCATTGTCCTCTACCTGGCTGGTGCGGCAAGTAATGCCTGACTGGCGCTCAGGGCTCGCGGCCCATCGCTCTCGAGAATGGCGTCGACAATGGCCTGGTGTAAATCCAGCTTCACCACTTCGTCCTGGGTTATAGATGTGAAATAGGTGTGATAGATCGAGTGGAACAGCGAAGCGAACGAGGTCAGGAAGGGGTTGCCGCTCATCTCGTAGACATGTTCATGCCAGGCCATATCCACTTCAATCCAGCGTTCACGATTAAACTTCCTCTTCAGTTCCACCATCTCTGCCATCAATGTATTCAGACGTGCTTTCTGCTCTGCCGTTCCCTGCGTTGCGGCCAGCAAGCAAGCCTGAGGCTCCAGACTGCTGCGCATAACAAGGAAATACTCAATAACCTGATTAAAGTTTTGTTCGGTCATCCACCAGGAGAGCAATTCCTGATCGAGGAAGTTCCAGTTACTTTGCGGCAATACGCGCGTACCGATACGCGGACGAGGTAATACCATGCCCTTTGCGGTTAATGTCTTTACGGCTTCCCGAACGGCGGTACGACTAACGCCAAACTGTTCACCGAGCTCCAGTTCACCCGGGAGAATCGTTCCTGGCGCATAGACACCCGTCAAAATTCGCTGGGCTAGCTTCTCTGCCAGCATATAAGAGAGGTTTTTTTGGGCCGCCAGCTGCTGTGCGCTTAATGGCATAACGCATATTCCTTAATTTCTCATGCTATTGAGTATGCCATCAGCAGTGTGATTATGGTGGCAAAAACAGCAAATAGCGCAATTACTGGCGTTGGAATGGTCAATCTGGTGAAAAAAAACACGGTCAGAAACTTTTTTCAAATTTACTCTTGTCACCGCCGAAGAACTCCCTATAATGCGCCTCCACTGACACGGAACAACGGCTTACAGGCCGCCGGGTTAGCGGGGTTCAGAGATGAACGCCAGCAGAGAAAAGCGAAAATAAACGCTTGACTCTGAAAGAGGAAAG
>NZ_DDPB01000010.1:0-193918 GCF_002341985.1 Leclercia sp. UBA2479
GGAACTGCCAGGCATCAAATAAGTGAAGAGCCCATCCGGAAGGATGGGCTTTTTGCGTTTTTGCATCTACGAACCTGCACACAAAGATATCCCCCTAACCCATCGCAGATACGGTAAACTATCCCGGTTTTTGCATCTGGATAGCCTCTATGAATCACTCCCTTAAGCCCTGGAATACCTTCGGTATTGACCGAAATGCCTTACAGATCGTGCAGGCCACTGACTCTCAACAACTGCTGGCGGCATGGAATCACGCAACGCAACAAAACCAACCTGTTCTCATTCTGGGCGAAGGCAGTAACGTACTGTTCCTGGAAGATTATTCCGGTACGGTAATTATTAATCGCATTTCCGGGATTGACGTTGAAGAGACGCCAGAGCGTTGGCGTCTGCACGTGGGCGCCGGCGAAAACTGGCACAATCTGGTGCAATTTACCCTTGATAATGGCATGGCTGGTCTGGAAAATCTGGCCCTGATCCCTGGCTGTGCGGGTTCATCTCCTATTCAGAATATCGGTGCTTATGGCATCGAGCTTAAGCATGTCTGCGAATACGTGGACTGCATTGAACTGGCGACCGGGAAAGCGCTGCGTTTAACCGCAGAGCAGTGTCGCTTTGGTTACCGTGACAGTATTTTCAAACATGAGTATCAGGACAAGTTTGTGATCGTGGCGGTGGGACTTCAGCTGACGAAACACTGGCAGCCGGTACTCTCTTACGGCGACTTAACCCGTCTCGATCCTACGACCGTCACCCCGCGGCAAATTTTTGATGCGGTTTGTCATATGCGGATGAGCAAACTTCCCGATCCTAAACAGCAGGGCAATGCCGGTAGCTTCTTCAAAAATCCGGTTGTCACCGCTGAGGTGGCAAACGCACTGCTCGCACAGTGGCCCGCTGCACCGCACTATCCCCAGGCGGATGGTAGCGTGAAGCTGGCCGCGGGCTGGCTGATCGATCAATGTCAGCTTAAGGGTACCACTTACGGCGGAGCCGCAGTCCATCGCCAGCAGGCACTGGTATTGATCAACGAAAACAGAGCGACCAGCGACGATGTTGTGCAACTGGCACATCAGGTTCGTCTGCGCGTTGGCGAAAAATTTAACGTCTGGCTGGAGCCTGAAGTTCGCTTCATTGGCGCCCACGGCGAAGTAAATGCGGTGGAGACGATCGCGTGAAAGACAATACGATTCCCTTGACGTTAATCTCTATTCTGGCCGATGGCGATTTTCACTCTGGCGAGCAACTTGGCGAGCGCCTGGGTATGAGCCGGGCGGCGATTAACAAGCATGTTCAGACCTTACGCGACTGGGGCGTGGATGTCTTCACTGTCCCGGGGAAAGGCTATAGCCTGCCGGAGCCCATCCAGTTACTGGATCAGAATCTCATCCAGGGTCAGTTAGAGGAGGGGAAGGTTGCCGTACTGCCGGTCATCGACTCCACTAACCAATATCTGCTGGACAGAATTGGCGAGCTGAACTCTGGCGATAGCTGTGTGGCTGAATACCAGCAGGCGGGCCGCGGTCGTCGCGGGCGTAAATGGTTTTCACCCTTTGGCGCTAATCTCTATCTCTCTATGTACTGGCGTCTGGAGCAAGGACCGGCTGCCGCCATGGGACTAAGTCTGGTCATCGGTATTGTGATGGCCGAGGTTCTGCAGTCGCTGGGCGCAGATAAAGTGCGTGTTAAATGGCCAAACGATCTCTACCTGAACGATCGCAAACTGGCAGGTATTTTGGTGGAAATGACCGCCAAAACCGGCGATGCGGCCCACATCGTGATTGGCGCTGGTATTAACATGATTATGCGTACGGTACAGAGCGATGTGGTAAATCAGGGCTGGATCAACCTGCATGAGGCGGGGGTAAATATTGATCGCAATACCCTGGCGGTGCAGATGATCAAAGAGTTGCGGACATCGCTGCTCAGCTTTGAACAGGATGGTTTGACACCGTTCCTGGCGCGCTGGGAAAAGCTGGATAACTTTATTAATCGACCGGTGAAATTGATTATTGGCGATAAAGAGGTGTTTGGCACCTCCCGCGGTATCGATGCACAGGGGGCACTGCTGCTTGAACAGGATGGGGTGATCAAACCCTGGATGGGCGGCGAAATCTCGCTTCGTAGCGCGGAGTCGTAAGGCAATGCACTTCCCCTCTCTCGTAAGAGAGGGGAAGCCGTAGATTACTGCGGGTAAGGCACCCAGTCACCGGCATTCAGACGGACATACGGCTTGTTCTGATACTGAATGACCACCGCATTGGCGTTTTCAGACACTTTTGCCGTTTGCGGCAGATCCTTGATGTACTGATCCCAGTTAACGTTATCTTCAACGAAGATTTTGCCGTCCACCGCGCGGGCTACCAGTTCAGAGATGGCCAGGTAGCTTGTAGGCTGGGTGATCTCAATCGCTCCACCCTGATGTGGGGCTTTCATACCGAAGAATTTCACCCCGGCCGGCACGTTAGTAATTGAGGGGCTCGGGATATCGCGCAGGCCAGAAACCTGCATCTTATCGCCCTTCAGCGCACCGCCGTGCTCGGGTACCACTACCACCATCACTTTGCGCCCGGACTTCTCCAGTTGAGTGAAGAAGGCATCCAGTTCATCAAACAATTTCTGGGCACGCAGCTTGTAATCCGCCACTTTGCTCACGCCAGGGAAGTGGTTCCCATCATGCAGCGGCAGGGTGTTATAGAAAGTCGCACTGCGCGGGTTCTGGTCTTTCTCAATGGTCTGCATCCAGCGCTCAAGCACCGCGGTGTCGTCATACACTGGCGAACCGTCGAAGCCCAGCAAGGTCACCGGCAGCCCTTTCTGATCCATCAGCGGCGCGTGCATGCCGCCGTTTTCCTGCACTTCTTTCAGGAATCCACCGAACACGCCGTTGTGGCCCAGCATCAGGTGCTGCGTGAAGCCCAGTTTCTCCAGATTATCGAACAGGTAGCACTGGTTACCGGCTGGCTGGTAGAGATTTTTATGCGACGGCTGACCGCAGCTGGCACGCAGCAGACGAATGGCCGCCGGGCCGCTGTAAGAGGTGGCGGAGTTGAAATCCTTGAACTGGATATCAAAGTGCGACCACAACGGATGCGACATTAGCCCTGCGGCTTCCACATCTGCCCACGACAGGGAGCAGATATTGATAACCAGCAGTTCAAACGGCTGGGCATCGGCTGGCAGTGCGTCCGGGAATTTGGTCTGGCGTTTTTCTTCGGCATTATAGAACGTAGACAGCCAGGCATTGAGATTGGCCGTCGTCGGCGGTGCCGTCTGAGCCGGTATATCACCCACCACGGCGGTGTTACCTGCTGCCGCTACCGTTGGGGCTACCGAAGCGCCGTCGGTGGTGACGGTGGTGGTAGGTTGGCCGCCTGGCCACAGGGTAAGGGCCGGGCCGGCAATGGTCAGCACGTTCAGCCAGATCATGATGGCGACCACAAACACCGTAACGCGGATCCACTGTGACAAGAACAGCCATGCGATAAACAGCACAAACAGCGCGCCAATCATCTGCAGGTTAATAAAACGGGTCACCAGGTCGAGCATATAGTCAGCGCTAAAGCCCGCAACCTGCGAACCCTGGCTCATAATACTCTGTGGACCCGGCAGCCAGGTGTCATGCCAGAAGAGGGCGAAGCCGATGGGGATCGCCACCCAGTGGCGCAGGCGATGCAGACGATACTTCGGGATCGGCATCAGCAGGAAGGCCATAAAGACCAGGTTCGGCAGGGGATGGAAATTCAGGTATCCCGCCCATAGCAGAGCGAACTTCACCAAAAAGTAAAAGTTCCAGCCAGAAAGGCCGCGCCAGTACTGCCAGAGCGGCGAAGGCGCCGAAGTCGTATAAGAAGAATTTGTCATTTTTTCGGTTTGCCCTGTTGCGACGCTCTGTTCAGCGTACCGGCGGGTTTAACATAGCGAGGCTTACTAAAAACAATTCGCGCCGCATCACGGATCCGTCGTGAATAATGGCGCGTGTAATACCCTAGCGGGAAGAAGATGAGCGCACAGAGCACCACGAGCTGGATGATATCGCTGACGTTCATCATGATGGGTTCTCCACGGCATCATCCAGTAAGCGTAGCGGATGCGGAATACGCCGCCAGGCATGACCATCGTGCGTGGCGTTAAGGATCGGTTTGATATCGGTCTCCAGCGGCAGCGGTTTGTTCCACTGTTCAGGTTTAACGGCGCGCATCTGCATAATCTCCGCGGCGATCTGGTTATCTTCAAACCAGACCACCCGGTTAGAGAAGATATCGCCGGTAGGCAGCGGGAAGATATGGTTCAGGGCGGTATCAAGATCGTTTATCCGGCAGAATGATAAGAACAGGACCAGCCGGTTATCACCGATGGTCATAATATCCCCGGTACGATTTGGACGGCACAGCGTCAGCGCCTGTTCGACGCGAATGCCTGGAACCGGGCGCAGCGCCACCATCACCCCTTTATTATCAGCAGGCAGCAGCGTGTTGCTCATCATATTGCCTACCGCGTCGCAGAAGGTATCCCATTTCTGGAAGCCGCGTAGCTTCATAGGCTGGGTCATGAAGAGCAGTGTTGAAATATCTTCCGGCACGTGGCGGCTGAACTGCTGGCCCTGAATACTTTCGATAAGCGTCAGGCAACGGGAGAGCGGGGCATTCCACGGAATAACCATATTCGCACCGCAGCCCAGCAGAAGACGCTCATCGGTGGCGCGCAGGCTGGTGAGATTTTCACGCACTACGATTTTCAGAGCGCTACCACGTTGGCGGCGTAGCGTGTGGATCTGCCGCGCAATGGCATCAATTTGGTTGTTCTGAGTCAGCGAAAAGATGATGGTTGCCGCCTGGGTGGAGCGGGCTTCGTTGAATAACGCTTCGTTATTCTCAAATAACGACCAGTGTTCTGACAGCGGCGGTGCGCCTTCCAGTACCGAGACGTTACTAAGGATCCGTTTCTCATCGCTGCGAGGCTGCACCACCGCCTCTTCCTGCTGCGTAAGGTGCCAGGCATTACCCTGACGGGAAAGCGTTAATTGCTGACGAGCACTGACCCCTTTTTCATTGCACCAGAACGCAACATCGTAAAGATGAATGTCGGTTTGATAGCGCAGACTGGCAAGGCCGAACAGCGAACGGTATTCCCCCATTAATAATGAGAATTGCTTGTCATTATTGGTACCCGGACTCAGAACCAAAAGGGTACAATTGTAAAAGCGCGCCCATTTATTCATTTTTTCCAGCCAGCCGCGCAATTTATCAACCGGAATATTTAACCAGGCGTTATTTGTACATTTAAGGACAATTAAATAGTGATCGGGATCGAGGTTGCACTGGATGTCACGCGGCAAAAAGTAGAGACCCTTCTCTGTTTCCGGCATGGAAAATAGACGAACCGTATCCGGGCCGCCATTTTCCTCCAGCCTGACAATCGATTTAGGATCGTCGCCCATCGTAATAACCGCGACTTTGGCGCGCGCATCCTGAGCAGAAACTGTTTGATTAAGGAGATGTATTGCGTCTTCGTCGCGATCGGTGTTGATCCACCAGACACCGCCTGCTGGCATATGCCGCAATTCATCCCATAATGACTGGATGCCAATAGAAAAAATGGGGTTCACGATGTCCCTCTTTGCCACTAATTTGTCTGTATTCAGTTTACTAGCGAAAGCGAAGAAATAAACCTAACATTGAAATTAAAGAACATCAGATTTAGCATGTAAATGAAATTTCTCTGGCAGGACGCCTGGCTACATCTGAGCATTAGAATTTTCTCAATGGGATGAGACGTGAATGTCTAACAATGAACCCGTAAATACGACGCTGGACTCCGGCCTCGGATACACCTTTCAAAATGACTTTCTGGCACTCAGCCAGGCTTTTTCATTGCCAGAAATTGACTACACCGATATTTCGCAACGTGAACAATTGGCTGCAGCGATTCGACGCTGGCCGTTATTGGCCGAATTTGCTCAACAAAAATAAGGGAGCCGTGAATGGCCATAGTTGGATTGCAAGGCGTGCGCGGTGGTGTGGGTACCACATCAATTACGGCGGCGCTTGGCTGGTCATTACAGTTATTAGGTGAATCGGTGCTGGTGGTAGACGCCTGCGCCGATAATTTGTTGCGCATGTCGTTTAATGTCGATTTCAGCCATACCGGCGGTTGGGGTAGAGCACTGCTGGATGGTACGGACTGGCGTGATGCCGGGCAACGCTACACGTCGCAGCTGGACGTGCTGCCTTTCGGTCAACTGACCGACAGCGAACGGGAAAATGAATATAGCCTGTATGAGACGCTGGGGCAGTTCACCACTGCGTTACAGACTTTAAAAGCGCGTAGCCATTATCAATGGATTTTGATCGACTTGCCTCATGGCCACTCGCCGCTGACGCGCGCGCTGGTGGAGCTTTGCGATCACACGCTGGCTATCGTCAAGCCAGACACTAACTGCCATATCCGCCTGCACCAGCAATCTTTGCCAGTCGGCGCACGTATTCTGATCAACGACCTGCGCATCGGCAGCCAGCTGCAGGACGATCTCTACCAGGTGTGGCTGCAGAGCCAGCGTCGTCTGCTGCCGATGGTGCTGCATCGCGATGAAGCGATGGTTGAGTGCATGGCGTCGAAGCAGCCGCTCGGGGAATACCGTAGCGACTCGCTGGCCGCCGAAGAGATGATGATCCTGGCGAACTGGTGTCTGCTGAACTTTAACGGTGACAAAATCGCCACCGGGAGCACCCCATGAATCGCCTGGGCGCCTTACTGCTTATTCCGCCGGTACGAGCGCGTCTGAGCGAGCGTTACCGTAATTACCGTCTGCACGGCGCCTCTCCCTTCAGTGCTGCTCTGGGCTGTTTGTGGATGATTTTGGCCTGGCTCTTTATTCCCCTTGAACACCCGCGCTGGCAGCGTATTCGTGCCCGGCATAATGAACTGTATCCGCATATCGACCCTGACCGTCCGCGTCCGCTGGACCCGGCGCGTTATGCCCTTCAGGCCATCTGGTTGCTGGCGACCTCGGGACGCAAAGAGAAAGCGTCGTCGCGCTGGGGCAGCATGTCGCGCTTTAAAACCCTGCGCGGGCGTTATCACCAGTGGCTGGACCATCTACCCACTCGCCTGCATAACAACACCAGCCATCTTGATTCCCAAAAGGAGCTAGGACATCTGCACCCGCGGCTGCGTCGCTTTATTCTCGGTGTGGTGGTCTTCTTCTCGCTGATTTTGGCCCTGGTTTGCATTACCCAGCCCTTTAACCCGATGGCGCAGTTTATCTTCCTGATACTGCTATGGGGCGTAGCGCTGCTGGTGCGCCGCATTCCTGGGCGCTTCTCTGCGTTAATGCTGATTGTGCTGTCGCTGACCGTCTCCTGCCGTTACATCTGGTGGCGTTACACCTCCACCCTCAACTGGAACGACCCGGTCAGTCTGGTGTGCGGCCTGATCCTGCTGTTTGCTGAAACCTATGCCTGGGTAGTACTGGTGCTGGGCTATTTCCAGGTTATCTGGCCACTAAACCGTCAGCCGGTACCGCTGCCAAAAGATACCCGCGTCTGGCCGAGCGTCGATATCTTTGTGCCGACCTATAACGAAGATTTGAGCGTGGTGAAAAACACCATTTACGCATCGCTGGGTATCGACTGGCCGAAAGACAAGCTCCAGATCTGGATCCTGGATGATGGCGGGCGCGAAGAGTTCAAACAGTTTGCCGACAGCGTAGGGGTGAATTATATCGCCCGTACCACCCACGAACATGCGAAAGCGGGCAACATCAATAACGCGCTTAAGTATGCCAAAGGCGAATTTGTTTCGATTTTCGACTGCGACCATGTCCCCACACGCTCATTCCTGCAGATGACCATGGGCTGGTTCCTGAAGGATACCAAACTGGCGATGATGCAGACGCCGCACCACTTCTTCTCACCCGATCCGTTCGAGCGCAACCTTGGCCGGTTCCGCAAGACGCCGAATGAGGGCACGCTGTTTTACGGGCTGGTGCAAGACGGTAACGACATGTGGGATGCCACCTTCTTCTGCGGCTCGTGTGCGGTGATTCGCCGTAAACCGCTGGATGAAATTGGCGGCATTGCGGTAGAAACGGTAACCGAAGATGCGCACACCTCCCTGCGCTTGCACCGTCGGGGTTACACCTCCGCCTATATGCGTATTCCGCAGGCTGCCGGGCTGGCGACAGAGTCGCTCTCTGCGCATATCGGTCAGCGTATTCGCTGGGCGCGCGGCATGGTACAGATCTTCCGTCTTGATAACCCGTTGTTTGGCAAAGGGCTTAAGTGGGGGCAGCGTCTTTGCTATTTAAACGCCATGTTCCACTTCTTATCCGGGATCCCGCGCCTTATCTTCCTGACGGCGCCGCTGGCCTTCCTGCTGCTGCATGCCTACATCATTTACGCCCCGGCGATCATGATCGCGCTGTTTGTACTGCCGCACATGATTCACGCCAGCCTGACCAACTCGCGCATTCAGGGCAAGTATCGCCACTCGTTCTGGAGTGAAATCTACGAAACCGTACTCGCCTGGTATATCGCCCCGCCAACCATGGTGGCACTGATCAACCCGCATAAAGGGAAATTCAACGTTACGGCGAAAGGCGGGCTGGTGGAAGAGGAGTATGTGGACTGGGTGATCTCCCGGCCTTACATCTTCCTGGTGCTGCTTAATATTGTCGGTATCATCGCCGGTGTCTGGCGCTATTACACCGGGCCTGAGAACGAAGTGCTGACCGTGTTTGTGAGTATGGCGTGGGTCTTCTACAACCTGATCATTCTCGGCGGCGCGGTGGCGGTTTCGGTGGAAAGTAAGCAGGTGCGTCGCGCCCATCGCGTCGAAATCGCCATGCCGGCTGCTATCGCCCGTGAAGACGGTCACCTCTTCTCCTGTACCGTACACGACTTCTCTGACGGCGGCCTGGGCATCAAGATCCACGGCCAGGCGCAGGTGCTGGAAGGGCAGAAGGCTAATCTTCTGCTTAAGCGTGGCCAGCAAGAGTATGTTTTCCCAACCCAGGTGGTGCGCGTACTGGGCAACGAAGTGGGTCTGCAGTTGATGCCGCTGACGAAAAAGCAGCATATCGATTTTGTGCAGTGTACCTTCGCCCGTGCCGATACCTGGGCGCTCTGGCAGGACAGCTTCCCGGAAGATAAACCGCTGGAGAGCCTGCTGGACATTCTGAAACTGGGTTTCCGTGGCTATCGCCACCTTGCCGAATTTGCTCCATCGTCCGTGAAAGTGATTTTCCGGTCAATTACTTCGCTGGTTTCCTGGGTTGTGTCGTTTGTTCCTCGCCGTCCTGAGCGTGGCGAGGCGGTACAGCAAGCAGACCCGGTTATGGCTCAACAATGATGATAATGCGATGAAAAGAAAACTATCATGGATTAGTGCAGTGGCGGTCGGGATGAGTGCGCTCCCCTCCTTTATGGTCTCGGCGGCACCGGAGACGACTCCTGCGCCAACGGTACCTGTTGTCGCAGCCCCCGCTGAGCCGGCAGCCACCGCCGCGCCGGGGCAAACGGAAGCGGTGATCCCGAATCAACCTACAACGGGCCAGACGCTACCGCCGTCGGACGCGCCAGTAGGCCGGGTCATGCCTGGCGTGCAGGGTGCCGATGCGCCGATTGTCGCCGACAGCGCCCCGTCACGCGATGTGAAGCTCTCCTTTGCTCAGATCGCGCCACCGCCGGGTAGCATGGTGTTGCGCGGTATTAACCCGAACGGCGGTATCGAGTTCGGCATGCGCAGCGACGAAGTCGTTTCTAAAGCGTTGTTGAACCTTGAATACACCCCCTCTCCCTCGCTGTTGCCGGTACAGTCACAGCTGAAGGTTTATCTGAACGATGAACTGATGGGCGTCCTGCCGGTGACCAAAGAGCAGCTAGGCAAGAAAACCCTGGCGCAGTTGCCGATCAACCCGCTGTTTATCAGTGACTTCAACCGCGTGCGGCTGGAATTTGTTGGCCACTATCGTGACGTCTGTGAAAACCCGGCCAGCAGTACGCTGTGGATGGACGTGGGGCGTAGTAGCTCGCTGGATCTGACCTATCAGTCGCTGGCGGTGGCTAACGATCTTTCGCGCTTCCCGGTGCCGTTCTTTGACCCGCGCGACAATCGCCCGCTGAACTTACCGATGGTCTTTGCCGGTGCGCCGGAAATCGAACAGCAAAAAGCGGCATCGATTGTCGCCTCCTGGTTCGGTTCTCGCAGCGGCTGGCGCGGCCAAAGTTTCCCGGTCATCTATGACAAACTGCCAGACACCAACGCGATCGTCTTCGCCACGAACGCCAGCCGTCCGGCGTTCCTGCGCGATCATCCTGAGGTGAAAGCGCCGACCATCGAGATGATGAGCCATCCCAACAACCCGTACGTGAAGCTGCTGGTGGTAATGGGTCGTGATGACAAAGACCTGCTGCAGGCGGCGAAAGGGCTGGCGCAAGGCAACGTGCTGTTCCGTGGTAATAGCGTGGTGATTAACGACGTGAAACCGCTGCTGCCGCGTAAACCGTACGATGCGCCAAACTGGGTGCGTACCGATCGCGCGGTTACCTTTGGCGAACTGAAAACCTATGAAGAGCAGCTGCAGGCCACTGGTTTGCAGCCCTCATCCATTAGCCTGTCGTTAAATCTGCCGCCGGATCTCTATCTGCTGCGCAGCAACGGCATCGACATGAATCTGAACTACCGCTACACCGCGCCGCCGGTGAAAGACAGTTCGCGGATGGATATCAGCCTGAACAACCAGTTCCTGCAATCCTTCGCGCTGACCAGTACGCAGGATGCGAATCGTCTTCTGCTGCGTCTGCCGGTTCTGCAAGGGCTGCTGGACGGTAAAACGGATGTTTCGATTCCGGCGCTGAAGCTGGGTGCGGTAAACCAGCTGCGCTTTGATTTCCAGTACATGAACCCGATGCCGGGTGGTACGGTTGAAAACTGTATTACCTTCCAGCCAGTACAGAACCATGTGGTCATTGGCGATGACTCCACCATCGACTTCTCGAAGTATTACCACTTCCTTGCCATGCCGGATCTGCGCGCATTCGCCAACGCCAGCTTCCCGTTCAGCCGTATGGCTGACCTCTCGGAATCGATTGTGGTAACGCCGAAAGATCCGAACGAAGGCCAACTGACGACGCTGCTGGATGCCATGGGCTCCGTCGGTGCGCAAACCGGGTTCCCGGCGCTGAACTTCACGCTAACCAGCGATGCCAGCCAGCTACAGGGTAAAGATGCCGATATCCTGCTGGTAGGGGCGATTCCGGATGCGTTAAAAGATGACAAGCGCGTTGATCTGCTGGTGCAGGCGACAGAAGCCTGGGTGAACACCCCGCTGCGCGAAAGTTCTTTACCGAGCATTATGCCGGATGAGAGCGACCGTCAGGCTAACGCCCGCGCGGAAGTCTCTTCCACCGGCCCAATGGCCGCCGTTGTGGGGTTCCAGTCGCCGTATAACGACCAACGCAGCGTGATTGCCCTGCTGGCAGACAGCCCGCGCGGCTATGAACTGCTGAACCAGGCCATGAACGACAGCGGCAAACGTGCGGCGATGTTTGGCTCGGTATCGATCATCCGTGAGTCTGGCGTCAATAGCCTGCGCGTGGGGGATATCTACTACGTCGGTCATCTGCCGTGGTTTGAGCGCGTCTGGTATGCCCTGTCAAACCATCCGGTGTTGCTGGCGATCTTCGCCGCGATAAGCGTCGTGCTGCTGGCCTGGGTGTTGTGGCGTCTGCTGCGCATCTTCAGCCGTCGTCGTCTCGATCCGGATCATGAGTAAACCGTGATGAAGGGATTTCGCTACGGTTTGTTGGCGCTGTTTATGCTGACCGCGTGGAATCTTCAGGCCGCCTGCAGCTGGCCGGCCTGGGATCGGTTCAAACAGGCTTATATCAGCGAAGATGGACGGGTTATCGATCCCAGCGATGCCCGTAGCATTACCACGTCGGAGGGGCAAAGCTACGCGCTGTTCTTTGCCCTCGCCGCCAATGACCGTAAAACCTTCGACCAAATCCTGCGCTGGACGCAGGATAACCTGGCGAAGGGCGCGCTAAATACGCAGCTTCCTGCCTGGCTATGGGGTAAAAAAGCCCCCGACAGCTGGCAGGTGCTTGACCCCAACTCCGCCTCGGACGCTGATATCTGGATTGCCTGGTCGCTGCTGGAGGCCGGTCGTCTGTGGAAGGAGCAAACTTACACCGATACCGGGCGGGCGCTATTAAAGCTCATCGTTCGTGAAGAGGTGGTGAAGGTGCCGGGTCTGGGCTACATGCTGCTGCCGGGCAAAGTGGGTTTTGCGGAACAGAATCTGTGGCGCTTCAACCCAAGTTATCTGCCGCCTCAGCTGGCACAATATTTTACTCGCTTTGGCGCGCCCTGGAGCACGCTGCGGGAGACCAACCTGCGCCTGCTCCTGGAAACTGCGCCGAAAGGATTTTCACCCGACTGGGTACGTTATCAAAAAAACGGCGGCTGGCAGCTCAAGCCAGAGAAAACGCTCGTCAGCAGCTATGACGCTATTCGCGTCTGGCTGTGGGTGGGCATGATGCACGACAGCGATCCGCAAAAAGCGCGGTTGTTGGCACGGCTGAAACCGATGGCAACCCTTACCGCTAAAAAAGGGATACCGCCGGAAAAAGTGGATGTCGCCACGGGTAAACCGACCGGACAGGGCCCGGTGGGCTTCTCCGCTGCGCTGCTGCCTTTCTTGCAAAATCGCGATGCACAAGCCGCGCAGCGTCAACGTGTAGCAGACAACTTTCCTGGCGATGACGCTTATTACAGCTACGTACTGACCCTCTTTGGACAAGGCTGGGATCAGCATCGTTTTCGTTTCACCGTGAAAGGTGAATTACTACCTGACTGGGGCCAGGAATGCGCAAGTTCACAATAAGTTTACTCAGTTTATCGCTCGGTCTGGCCTTACTGCCGGCCGCGCAGGCGGTGAACTCCCCACAGCAAAAACAGCTGCTTGAGCAGGTACGGCTGGGCGAGTCCACGCAGCGCGAAGACCTGGTTCGCCAGTCGCTGGATCGCCTCGAACTGATTGACCCGAACAACCCGGACGTGATGGCCGCACGCTTCCGCTATTTGCTGCGCCAGGGCGACACCGCCGGCGCGCAAAAAGAGCTGGACCGCCTGAAGACGATGGCGCCAACCTCAGAAGCTTATAAATCGTCGCGCAGCAGCATGTCTCTCTCCAGCCCTGACGGACGTCAGGCGCTGCAGCAGGCCCGTCTGCTGGCCACTACCGGCCATACCGCCGAAGGGATTGCCGCCTACGACAAGCTGTTTGCTGGCAGCCCGCCGGATGGCGATATCGCCACCGAGTACTGGACGCTGGTGGCGAAGGTGCCTGCCCGTCGCAATGAGGCAATCAACCAGCTTAAGAGCATCAATGCCAGCCGCCCCGGCGATAGCCAGCTACAGAACGCACTGGCCCAGCTTCTTTTTCAGAGTGGGCGTCGTGATGAGGGCTTCGCCGTGTTGCGTCAGATGGCGAACTCCAACAGCGGGCGTAACGCCGCGTCATCTATCTGGTATCAACAAATTAAAGACACGCCGGTCAGTGATGCCAGCGTAAAAGCCTTACAGGATTATCTGCAGGTGTTCAGTGAAGGGGATAGCGTGGAGTTAGCGCGTACCCAACTGGCGCAGCAGCAGCAACAGCTTTCCGACCCGGCGTTCCGTGCGAAGGCGCAGGGGCTGGCCGCCGTTGAGGCGGGTCAGGGCGAGCGGGCTGTGTCAGAGTTGCAGCAGGCGGTCAGCGCGAATCATGCGGACAGTGAAGCGGTAGGCGCTCTCGGGCAGGCTTACTCCCAGAAAGGCGATCGTGCCAGGGCAGTGGCACAGTTCGAGAAAGCGATCGCGCTCGATCCGCAAAGTGAAAACCGCGACAAGTGGGACAGTTTGCTCAAGGTTAACCGCTACTGGCTGCTTATCCAGCAGGGCGACGCGGCGCTGAAAGCCAATAACCCAGGCCAGGCCGAACGCTATTACCAGCAAGCGCGCAACACGGATAATACCGACAGCTATGCCGTATTAGGACTGGGGGATGCGGCCATGGCGCGTAAAGACAGTGCCAGCGCCGAGCGCTACTACCGTCAGGCGCTGCGTATGGACAGCGGCAACAGCAACGCGGTGCGTGGACTGGCCAACCTCTATCGCGCCGAATCACCGGAAAAAGCGACCCAGTTTATACAATCGCTCTCTGCCAGCCAGCGCCGCAGTATCGATGATATTGAACGCAGCCTGAGCAACGAGAAGCTGGCCCAGCAGGCCGAGCAGCTCGAAAATCAGGGTAATTATGCTCAGGCGGCGGAGATCCAGCGCCGCCGACTGGCGATGGATCTGGGCAATGTCTGGATCACCTATCGGCTGTCACGCGATCTTTACAGCAGCGGTCAGCGAAGCCAGGCCGATACGCTGATGCGCAACCTGGCCTCGCAGAAGCCGGGCGATCCGGAGCAGGTTTACGCCTACGGACTTTATCTCTCGGGCAACGATCAGGATCGTGCCGCGCTGGCACACCTGAATACGCTGCCCCAGAGTCAGTGGAACGATAACATCCGCGAACTGGGCGATCGTCTGCAGGGCAACCAGGTGCTGGAGACCGCGAACCGCCTGCGTGACAGTGGTAAGGAGCGGGAGGCGGAGGAGTTGCTACGTCAGCAGCCACCTTCGACGCGTATTGATCTTATCCTGGCCGACTGGGCACA
This sequence comes from Leclercia sp. UBA2479, assembly GCF_002341985.1. Taxonomy (NCBI): domain Bacteria; kingdom Pseudomonadati; phylum Pseudomonadota; class Gammaproteobacteria; order Enterobacterales; family Enterobacteriaceae; genus Leclercia; species Leclercia sp. UBA2479. The sequence continues at coordinate 14,715 of NZ_DDPB01000010.1, forward strand.
GCAGCGCGGCGATACGGCGGCGGCAAAAGCAGCCTATGAAACGGTGCTAAAACGCGAGCCGCAAAATGCCGATGCGATACTTGGCCTGACGGAAGCGCACATCGCCGCGGGCGACAAGTCTGCAGCCCAGGCCACGCTGGCGACGCTGCCTGCCACGCCGCAGGGCGAGCCCCCTTCTATCAATATGCAGCGTCGTATCGCGCTGGCCCAGGCAGGGCTAGGTAATACCGACACGGCGCAACAGACCTTTAGCCGCCTCATTCCGCAGGCGAAATCGCAGCCGCCGTCGATGGAGAGTGCGCTGGTACTGCGTGACGCGGCCCGTTTCCAGGCGGCGAACGGTCAGCCAAAGGCGGCGCTTGAGACTTACAAAGATACGATGGTGGCCTCGGGGATCACCCCGACCCGTCCGGTGGATAACGACACTTTCACCCGCCTGACGCGCAATGATGAGCGCGATGACTGGCTGAAGCGCGGCGTACGTAGCGACGCGGGCGATCTCTATCGTCAGCAGGATGTTAACGTCACCCTGCAGCACGAGTACTGGGGCTCCAGCGGTACGGGGGGCTACTCTGACCTTAAAGCCCATACCACCATGCTGCACGTCGACGCACCGCTTTCCGACGGCCGGATGTTCTTCCGTACGGACATGGTCAATATGGACGCAGGCTCGTTCTCTACCGCAAGCAATGGATCTTTTAATCCGAAGTGGGGCACCTGTGCCAGTACGCCATGCTATGGTCACACCAGCCAGACGGCGGATGGCGCCAGCGTTGCGGTGGGCTGGGAAAACAGCACATGGGCGATGGACATCGGTACCACGCCGATGGGCTTCGAGGTCGTCGATGTTGTCGGCGGTATCAGCTATAGCAGCGATATCGGTCCGCTGGGCTATACGGTTAACGCGCACCGTCGCCCGGTCTCCAGCTCCATGCTGGCCTTTGCCGGACAGGTTGATCCCAATACCCATAAAACCTGGGGCGGTGTACGTTCCACCGGGGGCGGGGTCAGCGTTAGCTATGACAAGGGTGAGGCGAATGGGATCTGGTCTAGTCTGAATGCCGATTCCCTGACCGGCGAGAACGTGGCGGACAACTGGCGCGTGCGCTGGATGACCGGCTACTACTACAAACTCATCAATGCCAATAACGAGCGCCTGACCGTCGGCCTCAGCAATATGCTCTGGCATTACGATAAAGACCTGAGCGAGTACACGCTGGGACAGGGCGGCTACTACAGCCCACAACAGTATGTCTCCTTCGCGCTGCCCATCAACTGGCGTAAGCGTACCGAGAACTGGTCCTGGGAGCTGGGTGGCTCGGTCTCCTGGTCACACTCGAAAAGCAATGACGGTAAGCGCTACCCGATTCAGAGCCTGATCCCGGTTGAACCGGGCAGATACGGCGATCGCAGTGAGCCGGAAGAGGGAAGCAGCAGCAGCGGTACCGGTTATACCGCCCGGGCTATTATTGAACGTCGTGTCACCTCCAACTGGTTTGTTGGGCTGGGGGTCGATATTCAGGAGGCGAAGGATTACACCCCAAGCCATGCGCTGATGTATGTACGCTACTCCGCCGCAGGCTGGCAGGGTGACATGGACATACCACCGCAGCCGCTTATGCCTTATGCGGAATGGTAACCAGAATAACCTTAATCGTTTTGTTAGCCTCTCTTAAATCGATTGCGATGGGGTATACTCAGGCGGCAGCGGGGTCACATCTGATTACCCCGCGTGTCGTGTTCTCTGGAGAGTCATTTTGCGTGTCAGCCGTTCATTAACTATCAAACAAATGGCGATGGTTTCCGCCGTCACTATGGTGTTTGTTTTCATCTTCTGCGTCATTCTGTTGGTTCATTCCATTCAGCAGAATCGCTACAACACGGCTACGCAACTTGAAAGCATTGCCCGTTCGGTTCGTGAACCGCTCTCTGCGGCCATCCTGAAAGGGGATATCCCGGAAGCAGAAACCATCCTTAAAGGGATCCAGCCGGCCGGCGTCGTCAGCCGGGCGGATGTGGTGTTGCCTAATCAGTTCCAGGCGCTGCGTATGCGCTTTATCCCTGAGCGTCCGGTGCCGATGATGGTGATGCGAATGGTCGAACTGCCGGTGCAAATCTCGCTCCCCATTTATTCGCTGGAACGCCCGGCTAATCCGCAGCCGCTGGCTTATCTGGTGCTCCAGTCAGACTCTTATCGCATGTTTAAATTTGTGATGAGCTGGCTATCAACGTTAGTGACTGCTTACTTACTGTTGACGCTGATGCTGACGGTGGCATTGACCTGGTGTATTAACCGACTGATTGTGCATCCGCTACGCCGTCTGGCCCGGGAACTCAATGATCTACCGGGAGAGTATCAGGTGGGTCACCAGCTGCCGTTGCCGCGCCTGCATCATGACGACGAGATCGGCATGCTGGTCCGCAGCTACAACATCAATCAACAGCGGATTTTGCGTCAGTATGACGAGATGAACTGCAATGCGACCCGCTTCCCGGTCTCGGATTTACCGAACAAAGCGTTCCTGATGGGTCTGCTGGAGCAGACGGTCGCCCGCCAGCAGACAACGGCGTTGATGGTCGTGGCCTGTGAAACCTTGCAGGACACCGCCGGGGTATTGAAAGAGAGTCAGCGCGAGATGTTGCTGCTCACGCTGGTGGAAAAGATGAAATCCGTCCTCTCCCCGCGGATGGTGCTCTCTCAGGTCACGGGGTACGACTTCGTGATTATCGCCCATGGGGTGAAGGAGCCATGGCATGCCATCACATTAGGTCAGCAAGTGCTCACTGTCATTAACGAGCGGTTGCCGGTTCAGAGCATCCAGCTGCGCCCCAGCGCCAGCATTGGCATTGCCATGTATTACGGCGATCAGAGCGCCGAGCAACTTTACAGCCGGGCCTTCTCCGCCGCCTTTGCTGCGCGTCGCAAGGGTAAAAACCAAATCCAGTTCTTCGAACCCGAAGAGATGGCAAAGGCGCAGCAGCGCCTGACGGAAGAGAGCGATATCCTTAACGCGCTGGATAACCATCAGTTTGCCATCTGGCTGCAGCCGCAGGTTGAACTGAGTACGGGCCGGGTAAAAAGCGCCGAAGCGCTACTGCGTATGCAGCAACCGGACGGCTCCTGGGAGCTGCCGGAAGGGTTAATCGAACGTATTGAAAACTGTGGGCTGATGGTGACGGTGGGCCACTGGGTGCTGGAGGAGTCTTGCCGGCTGCTCTCAGCCTGGCAGGCTCGTGGTATTACCCTGCCGCTGTCGGTCAATCTCTCTGCGCTGCAATTGATGCACCCGACGATGGTTTCAGAGCTGCTGGAGTTGATTCATCGCTATCAAATCCAGCCTGACACCCTGATTCTTGAGGTAACGGAAAGTCGCCGTATCGACGACCCGAACGAAGCGGTGGCGATTCTGCGTCCGCTGCGCAATGCCGGGGTACGTATCGCGCTGGATGATTTTGGTATGGGGTATGCGGGGCTGCGTCAGCTGCAGCATATGAAAACGCTGCCGGTGGACGTGCTGAAGATCGACAAGACCTTTGTGGAAGGTTTACCGGACGACAGCAGCATGGTGCAGGCCATTATTCAGATGGCGCAAAGCCTGACGCTGGATGTGATTGCCGAAGGGGTCGAAACCGAGGCTCAGCGCGACTGGCTGGCAGAGGCTGGCGTGAAGTATGGGCAGGGTTATCTCTTCGCCCGTGCCGTTCCACGCGATCTCTTTGAAGCGCATTACCTTTCTCCCCATGACACCCCCGCGTTGAATTAAAATGTTGCTGGCTTGTGCGAGCCAGCTCAAACTTTTTAACATTTGTGTTTCATTTCTGATCTGAGTCTGTATCTGTCCTGAGAGCCGGGTGGTATTTTAAATCCGCAGGTAATTATTACCCCTATAGTGCCTGTGGCTTTTCTTCCCAAGGACATCATATGAAAACCTCACTCTTCAAAAGTCTCTACTTTCAGGTGCTGACTGCGATTGCTATCGGCATTCTGCTGGGCCATTACTACCCTGAACTGGGCGCGCAGATGAAACCGCTAGGCGATGCGTTTGTTAAGCTCATCAAGATGGTTATTGCCCCGGTTATCTTCTGTACCGTGGTGACCGGTATCGCGGGCATGGAAAGCATGAAGGCGGTCGGTCGCACTGGCGCGGTCGCGCTGCTCTATTTTGAGGTGGTCAGCACCCTGGCGCTGATTATCGGCCTGATTATCGTGAACGTGGTGCAGCCCGGCGCCGGCATGAACGTAGACCCCTCTACGCTCGATGCCAAAGCGGTCGCCGTCTACGCCGATCAGGCAAAAGATCAGGGTGTGGTGGCCTTCCTTCTGGATGTAATTCCCGGCAGCGTCATTGGCGCTTTTGCCAGCGGTAACATTTTGCAGGTACTGCTGTTTGCCGTGATGTTTGGCTTTGCGTTGCATCGCCTGGGAAGCAAAGGGCAGCTGATTTTTAATGTGATTGAAAGCTTCTCTCAGGTCATCTTCGGCATTATCAATATGATTATGCGTCTGGCACCTATCGGGGCCTTCGGGGCGATGGCGTTTACCATCGGTAAATATGGCGTGGGCACCCTGGTACAGTTGGGCCAGCTGATCATCTGCTTCTATATCACCTGTATTCTGTTTGTAGTGGTGGTGCTGGGGAGTATTGCAAAGGCCACCGGCTTCAATATCTTTAAGTTCATCCGCTATATCCGCGAAGAGCTGCTCATCGTGCTGGGTACCTCCTCGTCCGAGTCGGCGCTGCCACGTATGCTCGATAAAATGGAGAAGCTGGGCTGCCGCAAATCGGTGGTGGGGCTGGTCATTCCGACGGGCTACTCTTTTAACCTGGATGGCACCTCGATTTACCTGACCATGGCCGCGGTATTTATCGCTCAGGCGACCAACAGCCACATGGATATTTTCCATCAAATCACGCTGCTGGTCGTGTTGCTGCTCTCTTCGAAAGGGGCGGCCGGGGTGACGGGAAGCGGCTTTATCGTCCTGGCGGCGACCATTTCAGCGGTGGGTCATCTGCCGGTGGCGGGGCTGGCGCTGATCCTCGGTATTGACCGCTTTATGTCTGAAGCTCGTGCGCTGACCAACCTGGTCGGTAACGGGGTAGCGACCATCGTGGTCGCGAAGTGGGTGAAAGAGCTGGATCATAAAAAGCTCGACGATACCCTCAATAATCGTGCGCCAGACGGCAAAACGCACGGTTTATCCTCCTAAAATCTGCTCTCAGGCCCGCATTCCCTTGTCGGAGTGCGGGCTCCTGCGCATAATGGCCCCTCATACCTGTCATAATTCGACAAGATTTTTTTCGGGTATATTTCACTTCATGCCGTGACGTTTCGCTTAACGCGCGGTCTAATCGGAGTGTTTTGAATATCGTCTTTAGAGTGCTCCAGGGCGTGTAGCACTCTTTTTAACCAGGAATGTTGATCAGGGGTTCACATGCAGGGCACAAAAATTCGACTCTTAACCGGCGGTTTGCTGATGATGGCAGCAGCCAGTTACGTGCACGCTGATGCGCTCCAGCCCGATCCTGCATGGCAACAGGGGACGCTGGCGAACGGCTTCCAGTGGCAGGTCCTCTCGACGCCTCAGCGTCCCAGCGATCGGATTGAAATCCGCCTCTCGGTAAATACGGGCTCCCTGACGGAAAGCACGCAGCAGACCGGCTTTAGCCACTTTATCCCCCGGCTGGCGCTGACCCAAAGCGGCAGCCTGCAGGCTGTGCAGGTGCGTTCACTGTGGCAACAGGGCATCGACCCGAAACGCCCACTCCCGCCTGCCGTGGTCTCTTATGACTACACCATGTTTAACCTCAGCTTGCCGAACAACCGTAATGATTTGCTCAAAGAGGCGCTGACCTGGCTCTCGGATACCGCAGGCAACGTCTCCATTACCCCTGAAACCGTTAACTATGCGCTGAGCAACAGTGACATGGTTGCCACCTGGCCGGCGGATACCAAAGAGGGCTGGTGGCGCTATCGCCTCAAGGGGTCAACGCTGCTCGGCCACGATCCGGCGGAGCCGCTGAAGCAGCCGGTTGATATTGAACAGGTTAAATCTTTCTACCAGAACTGGTACACCCCGGATGCGATGACCCTGATTGTGGTGGGTAACGTCGACGCCCGTGCGGTAGTAGAGCAGATCAATAAAACCTTCGGCGAACTGAAAGGTAAACGCCATACGCCGGCGCCAGTGCCGACCTTGTCGCCGCTGCGTGCCGAGCCCGTCAGTATCATGACCGACACAGTGCGTCAGGATCGTCTCTCAATCATGTGGGATGGCCCGTGGCAGCCTATTCGGGATTCCGCAGCCCTGCTGCGTTACTGGCGTGCAGATTTAGCTCGTGAAGCGCTGTTCTGGCATGTTCAGCAGACGCTTAGCAAGAACAACACTAAAGATATCGGTCTGGGCTTTGATTGCCGGGTGCTGTTCCAGCGTGCACAGTGCGCCATTAACGTCGAGTCGCCGAACGATAAGCTGAACGCGAATATGGCGGTGGTGGCGAAAGAGCTGGCGAAGGTACGTGACAACGGGCTGCCGGTAGAAGAGTTTAACGCGCTGGTGGCGCAAAAGGGCCTTGAGCTGCAAAAGCTGTTTGCCACCTATGCGCGCACAGATACCGATATCCTGATCAGTCAGCGTATTCGCTCCCTGCAAAATCAGGTGGTGGATATCGCGCCGGAGCAGTATCAAAAGCTGCGCCAGGACTTCCTGAGCGGCCTGACGGTGGAGATGCTGAACCAGGATCTGCGTTCGCAGCTTTCACAGGATATGGCACTGATTCTGCTGCAGCCGAAGGGCGAGCCTGAGTACAACATGAAAGAGCTGCAAGAAACCTGGAGTAATATTATGGTGCCCGCGCAAAGTGCGGCTCCCGTTGTTTCTGGCGATCATCAGGACGTGACGGATATTCCGCAGGCGCAGTAAGGTGGGCGCGTTCGCGCAAAGATAAACGGTGGTAATGCCGATCGGTTAAGCGCGGTGGAATTGTTCCGTTCACCTCATGTTCAGCAGAATATGGCATTACACCACCCGTGAACGTGACAAGGGGGACCGCCGGGTCCCCCTTGTCAATCCCCGCGGCCCCGCAACGAAATCGGTGCTTCGCACTGCGCTCACCTCCCGACCTCCTGCCTGCGGTCGGCTCAACTCGACATCCCTGTCTCGCTTCGCCTCTGGCCGCCATCCCTGGCGTCCAGCCCTTGTCATCCGGTCTCCGGTTCGCCGATTTCAGCGGGGAGTCAACACCCGTGCCCCGGTCAGGCCGCAGAGTGGCCGACAAAAAGCAGAGATGCCTTAGTGAACGGAACCTTTCTACTTCAGTGACATAGAAATACCGGATTGCTTAACCGATCGGCATTATAACCCAGGGTAGCCGTTTTTTAGTGCGGCATCGCCTCACGGGGAATAATCGCCCCGCGATACTGAATCACCGTACTGGCGGTGAGGTGGCCGCGCTGGGCTGCCGCTTCCGGCGTGCCGCCTGTCAGGCGTACGGCCAGATAACCGGCGCTAAATGAATCGCCCGCGGCCGTAGTATCAATCACTTTTTCCTTCGCCAGCTTCACTGCCGGAACGTCGATAACCGGCTGACCGGCAACCGCGACCAGACAGGAATCGGCACCGCGCTTGATCACCACCTCAGAGACGCCTGCCGCCTGCGTCCGGGCAATCACCTCATCCACCGGCTTTTCGCCCCACAACGCATCTTCGTCGTCGAGGGTTAAGAAAGCGATATCGGTACATTGCAGCATCTGGGAGTAGACCTGCTGCGTCTCTTCGCGGCTGGCCCACAGACGTGGACGGTAGTTGTTATCGAAGATTACTTTGCCACCATTAGCCCGGCATTCACGCAGCAGAGAGAGCAGCTTATCACGGCTGCCCTGGCTCAGGATGGCGAGGCTGATGCCGCTCAGATAGAGATAGTCGAACGTAGCCAGCTCTTCGCAAATGCGCGCCGCGTCCTCGCTCTCCAGCCAGAACTTCGCCGCCGCTTCATTGCGCCAGTAGTAGAAGGTACGCTCGCCAGTGCTGTCGGTTTCGATGTAGTAGAGGCCAGGCAGGCGATTTTCCATGCGCTGAGTCAGGGAGGTATCGACGTTCTCCGCCTGCCAGCTCTCCAGCATCTGCTGGCTGAAATTATCGGTACCCAGTGCCGTGACATAGTTCACTGACAGCGCATCAGGGGAGACCTGACGGGCAATGTAGACCGACGTGTTCAATGTATCGCCACCAAAGCCGCGGCTCACTTCCGCGCCTTTTTGGGAGAGTTCAATCATGCATTCGCCAATGACGGCAATCTTTTTGGACATAATCTTGAACCTGAAGAGTGAAATTAGAGGTAGTGTGCTCTGGCACCGTTTAGTGGTCAACCATATTAAAACGACGTTCCATTATTTTTTTGAACTGGAACAGGTTCCGCTTCAGTTTCTGTCATCAGAATTTCATTTTCGCCTGCAACCAGCCTTAAAGTTCTTATCTCCTGCGCCGATAACCTTTGACGAGTCCCGTCAGCTCATCTCCCATTCAACAGGACATCTGAAATGAAGTTACAGCAGGATATCCAGCGGCTAGTTGTTCCTCAGGCAAGTATTGAGAACTTGCAGGAGCATCGCTACTGGCTGCAATGTGAGCGCGCTTACACCTGGCAGCCCATCTATCGCATTGATGGCACGCTGATGGCCGTTGAGATCCTGACCATCGTGACGCATCCGTCAACGCCCGATCAGCGTATCGCGCCGGATCGCTACTTTGCGGAAATTCCGGTGCGCAAACGTCTGGATGTGCTGGAAGAACAGCTCACCATGCTGGCGGAAAAGCAGCCCTTTTTCATGCAGCATAAGATCCTCGCTTCGGTAAACGTCGATGGCCCTACGCTGATGGCGGTGCGTCAGGATGAGACGTTAAAGCAGCTCATCGCTACGCTGCCGTGGATCCGCTTTGAGCTGGTTGAGCATATACGCTTACCGCAAGATTCGACCTTCGCTGCAATGTGCGAGTTTGCTCCGCTGTGGCTGGACGACTTCGGTACCGGCATGGCCAACTTCTCGGCTCTGAGCGAAGTGCGCTATGACTACATCAAAGTGGCGCGCGATCTCTTCATCATGCTGCGCCAAACACCGGAAGGGCGGAATCTGTTCACCCTGTTGCTTCAGTTGATGAACCGCTACTGCCAGGGGGTCATTGTCGAGGGCATCGAGACGCTGGAAGAGTGGCGAGACGTGCAAAGCTCTCCGGCCGCTGCTGCGCAGGGTTACTTCCTCTCACGCCCCGTCCCGATGGACACGCTCGAAAACGTCATCCTTACTCTGTAGGTTTTGGCTGCTTCCCATAATAGTGCGTGAATGACGCGCTATTACCGGACGCAGCCGCCGCTTTCCCGTTGCCTGCGCTATATTCTAGAAAGGCAAGCGAAAAAGGGAGTGCGGAATGACCAAGACAACAAAGATAATCACCTGGTCGCTAGGGATCTTCTTGTTGTTGATTGTGGTGATAATCGTCATTATTGCGACGTTTGACTGGAATCGCCTCAAACCGACCATCAACCAGAAAGTCTCGACTGAGTTAAACCGGCCCTTCGCCATTCGTGGTGATTTGGGCGTAGTGTGGGAGCGCCAGAAAGAGGAAACCGGCTGGCGCAGCTGGGTTCCATGGCCACACATCCATGCTAACGACATCATCCTCGGCAACCCGCCGGATATCCCCGAAATTACCATGGTGCATCTGCCGCGCGTAGAGGCCACGCTGGCGCCGCTGGCGCTGTTCACTAAAACGGTCTATCTACCGTGGATCAAGTTGCAACAGCCGGATGCCCGGCTGATCCGTCTGTCGGAAAAAAAGAACAACTGGACCTTTGATCTGGCGGGGAGTGACGAAGAAAAAGATCCCAACGCCAAACCGTCCTCCTGGTCTTTCCGCTTGGATAATATCCTCTTCGATCGCGGACGGATCGATATCAACGATGCGGTGACGAAGGCAGATATTGAGATCTTTGTCGATCCGCTGGGTAAACCGTTGCCCTTTAGCGAAGTGACGGGAAACAAAGGCAAAAAAGATAAGGTCGGTGATTACGTCTTTGGCCTGAAGGCGGAAGGGCGCTACAACGACCAGCCTTTAAGCGGCAAGGGTAAAATTGGCGGTATGCTGGCCCTGCGAAGCGAAGGCACGCCGTTCCCGGTGCAGGCTGATTTCCGCTCTGGCAATACGCGGGTGGCCTTCGTTGGCACGGTAAACGACCCGATGAAAATGGGTGGCGTTGATCTCCAGCTGAAATTTGCCGGTGATTCGTTGGGCGAGCTCTATGAGCTGACTGGCGTGCTGCTGCCCGATACTCCACCGTTTGAAACCGACGGTCATCTGGTCGCGAAAATTGATACCGAAAAGTCGTCGGTCTATGACTATCGCGACTTTAATGGCCGCATCGGCGACAGTGATATCCACGGCTCGCTGACCTACACCACAGGCAAGCCGCGGCCGAAGCTTGAAGGGGATCTGGAGTCCCGGCAGCTGCGCCTTGCCGACCTGGGCCCGCTGATCGGGGTGGATTCGGGCAAGGGTGCCGAGCGCGCGAAACGCGCCGAGCAGAAAAAGGGTGAGAAAAGCGCTCAGCCTGCCGGCAAGGTGCTACCAAACGATCGTTTTGAAACAGATAAATGGGATGTGATGGATGCCGATGTGCGTTTCAAAGGCCGCCGTATTGAACATGGCAGCAGCCTGCCCATTAGCGATCTCTCGACCCATATCCTGCTGAAAAATGCCGACCTGCGCCTGCAGCCGCTGAAGTTCGGCATGGCGGGCGGAACCATCTCTTCAAATATTCATCTGGAAGGGGATAAGAGCCCTATGCGTGGGCGGGCAGATATTCAGGCGCGGCGGCTGAAGTTAAAAGAGCTGATGCCTGACGTCGAATTAATGCAGAAAACCCTCGGTGAAATGAACGGTGATGCTGAGATCCGCGGTACCGGTAATTCCGTGGCTGCTCTGCTGGGTAACGGCAACGGTAACCTGAAGCTGCTGATGAACGATGGACTGATCAGCCGTAACCTGATGGAGATCCTCGGCCTGAATGTGGGCAACTTTATCATTGGTCAGATTTTTGGCGATGATGAAGTGCGGGTGAACTGCGCGGCGGCCAATATCGATCTGGTCAACGGCGTTGCCCGACCGCAGATCTTCGCCTTCGATACGGAGAATGCGGTCATCAACGTGACGGGCACCGCCAGCATGGCCTCTGAGCAGCTCGACCTCACCATCAATCCGGAAAGTAAGGGCATCCGTATCGTTACGCTGCGCTCGCCGCTGTACGTACGCGGAACCTTTAAAAATCCGGATGCGGGGGTGAAAGCCGGGCCGTTGATTGCCCGTGGTGCGGTGGCCGCGGCGCTGGCAACGCTGGTAACGCCGGCGGCGGCGCTGCTGGCGTTGATTTCACCGTCTGAAGGGGATGCGAATCAGTGTCGGAATATACTGGCACAGATGAAAAAGTAAGGCGCAGGACGTAAAAAAAACGGCAACCCACAGGTTGCCGTTTTACGTTTACAGCGACTGATGCCGCGTTTCGTGCGTCAGCAGCAAGGCAATCAGCGTCAGAGCTGCCATCGCGGCCAGGTAGACACCCACGTAGAACAGTCCGTAGTTTGCCTGTAACCAGGTGGCGATGTAGGGCGCCACGGAAGCCCCCAGAATCGACGAGACGTTATAGGAGAACGAGGCACCGGTATAACGCACTTCAGTCGGGAACAACTCAGGCAGAAGCGCACCCATCGGGCCAAAGGTCAACCCCATCAGGCTTAGGCCAATCAGCAGGTAGGCCATCACCAGCGCCGGGCTGCCGGAACCCAGCAGCGGCGGGAAGACGAACAGCGCAAACAGGATAATCAGCGAGGTGATGGTGATCATGCTCGCGCGGCGGCCAAATTTATCCGCCAGCAGGCCAGCGATAGGTACCATCACGCCAAAGCCAATCACCGCCATCATCAACATCCACAGCACTTCATTACGCGGCAGCCCCAGGCCGACCGGCGCAGGCGCGGTGCTATAGGTCATGGAGTAGACGGTCATGATATAGAACAGGGTATAAGTTGCCAGCATGATAAAGGTGCCGAGCACGGTCACGCGGACGTGTTTGGTCAGCAGGGTACCCATCGGCACTTTTACCTGCTTTTTGGCCGCTGCGACTTTGGCGAATACTGGCGTCTCGTGCAGTGAGACGCGCACATACAGGCCAATCAGCACCAGCACGGCAGAGAAAATAAACGGAATACGCCAGCCCCAGCTCATAAACTGCTCATCATTCAGCAGCCAGGAGAGCAGCAGGAAGGTCCCGTTAGCAAAGAAGAAGCCAATCGGGGCACCCAGCTGCGGGAAGGAGCCGTACAGTGCACGTCTACGTGCGGGGGCGTTCTCGGTGGCCAGCAGCGCCGCGCCGCCCCATTCACCGCCCAGACCCAGACCCTGGCCAAAACGTGCCAGCGCCAGCAACACCGGCGCCAGAATGCCGATGGTCTCGTAAGTGGGCAGCAGGCCGATGGCGACGGTAGAGATCCCCATGGTCAGCAGCGAAGCAACCAGCGTGACTTTGCGGCCAATACGGTCACCAAAGTGACCAAAGAGCGCGGAACCAATCGGCCGCGCCACAAAGGCGATGGCAAAGGTCGCCAGGGACTGCAGCGTCGCGGCGGTCGGGTCGCCCTGCGGGAAGAAGATATGTGGAAAGACGATAACCGCAGCGGTCGCGTAAATGTAGAAGTCGAAAAACTCGATGGCGGTGCCAATCAGAGAGGCGACAACGACTTTGTTACGTGAGTTAACCGGGGCGTTTTCCTGTTGTGAATCGAGAGTTGTGGTTGTGGCCTGCATAAACTTTTCTTATTTTTGGCGAACGAACGGCCATATTACGCACAGCAAAAGCGACATTTCAATCTGTAACAAACCCGGCGGAAGGGCAAAAAAGCAGCAAAAAGGGGATAATGTTCAGCCTGCTAAAATAGCTTCTATGAAATGCTTCACATAAATTTAAACTTGGTGGAAAAAACTGGTTTTTGGTTAAATAAAAGTTACAGGCTGGATTTATATGCTGAAATGATGGATCGGGCTGAAATTTTGCGTTTTTATTCAGCCCGATGATGTCACTAGCGGTGGGTTTTACCCGGCATTCGCCGGTCATCTTTGTACTCGGCGGTGGCGATCCACGCTGCGCAGAACAGGGTCAGACGCGCAAAGAAGTAGAAGAATGCCATCAGCCCCAGCACCGAACCAAAGGCGGCGCCAGAGGGGGATTTCACCAGCGAAGGCAGCGTATAGGTCATCACGATTTTGATGATCTCAAAACCGATAGCGGCAATCAGCGTACCCCGCATCAACGCCTTACGACGGGGCCGATGGCGTGGCAGGCGCCAGAAGATCCAGAAGAAGAGCAGATAGTTCGCCAGGATTGAAATAGCTAATCCAATCAGTCGCCACGCGGGTTTTAGCCACTCAATATTATCAAGATAGAGCGCTGAGATAATCATCTGCTGTGCCGAACCGGCCACCGAGGTGATAGAGAGAGTGACAATCAGCGCCACCAGCAGGCCAATCAGCGAGATAAAATCACGGAAGTATTTCAGCCAGATCTTCTCCTGGTCCTGCGGCGTGCGCTCCCAGACGTCACGCGACTGGGCGCGGATCGCCTCGCGCAGGTTCCCCATCCAGTTAATACCCGAGTAGAGTGCAATCAATAGCCCGACAATCCCTACCGTGGTGCGCTGCTGGATCGCAGTATTAATGGTGCTTTTCAGGGTGGAGGCAAGCGTCGGATCGCTAACGTTCATCAAGATTTTACCGAAGATATCCTGCAGCAGGGTCGGATGCGACGCGAGCACAAAGCCTGCTGCCGCAAAGGAGACCATCAGGATGGGAATCATCGATAAAAACGAGAAGTAGGTAATGGCGGCGCCAAACTGATTACCCAGCCGATCGTTAAATCGCTCGGTGGCTCGCAGGATGTGGGCAATCATTGGGCGCTGCTGTACGAGCTGAACCAGCAGCTTCGCTTTTTCGACCAGGCTTCCCGCACTGCTTACATCGTGGCTTGTCACTTCCGCGTTTTCTGATGCCGCGGAAGGTGGGGTGGTGTCCATTTTTTTGACTGGTTCGTAATCCAGTTCCTGTACAGGGCGTTGCTGGTTGTTGTCCGGCATCGGTGACGTTTTCCTTTTCGGTACGCAGGATGTTCCTGAAATTATATACCCTAAATAATTCATGCTGCTTGCTACGGCCCCGGCGGCTAAGGTTCGGGGGAGCGAATCACAGGCCAACGCCTGGGCAGCGTGAAGTATCACGGGTACAAATTCAGTCTAGTCTACGTACGCCTTCATTAATTCTGTTAGCCACTCCATAAACAGGCGAACCCGGCGGGAGAGGTTGCGGCGGTGGGGATAAATTAGCGAAACCGGCATCGGGCCCGGACGATATTGTGGCAGGATCTCCAGCAGCTTTTTGGCGCGCAGCGCGTCGCGAGCCCCGACGCGTGGCACCTGAATAATCCCCAGACCCGCCAGAGCGGAGGCGTGATAGGTTTCGGTACTGTTCACCGTCAGGATGCCGCCGGTTTTAACCCAGCGGGTGCTTTCACCGTCATAATATTCAAAGCCCTGCGGGCGACTCCCCAGATTGAGCGCATAATGCACCACCGCGTGAGAGGCTAAATCGTCCAGCGTCTCCGGATAGCCAAAACGCGTCAGATAATCGGGGCTGGCGCAGTTGATGACCGACAGTTTGCCCAGCGGGCGTGCAATAAGACCAGAATCTTTCAGAGTGCCGACGCGCACCACGCAGTCGAATCCTTCCCGAATCACATCCACCAGACGGTCACTACTGCTCAACTCCAGTTCGATACCGGGATACTGCTGTAAAAACTGGGGCAGTCGCGGGATGACTAAATTTCGTGCAATGGCCACCGGCATATCCACCCGCAGTCGTCCGCTGATGCTGGCAGGGTCGAGCAAAAAAAGACCATCCAGTTCGTCGAGGTTTGCCAGCAGATCTTTTGCCCGCTCGTAATAGACCATTCCGTCCTGCGTAAGGCTGACGCGGCGCGTGGTTCGGTGCAGCAATTGCGTGCCAAGCCCGTTCTCCAGCGCCTGGATTTGCCGGGATACGCTCCCTTTAGGCAGGCCTAAAGAGTCCGCTGCGCGAGAAAAACTCTCCAGTTCCGCGACGCGGATGAAGAGCTGCATTGCGTGAATTTTATCCATAGGTTGCGCTCATTGTTGTTAAAAATGAAACAGTAAAGCGTTACTGGCTACCTTTATTGATTTTCTATCACCTAATAAGCTCTTTCTCAACGACCACAACAGCCGAAACGAGGTTTCTTATGAGTGAACGTATAGCCATTGTGACTGGCGGCAGCCGGGGATTGGGAAAAAACGCGGCGCTGAAGCTGGCTGCGAAAGGTGTCGGAATTATCCTCACCTGGAATAGCAGTCAACAGGAAGCGCTCGATGTTGTTCGCGAAATTGAGCAAAAAGGGGTGAAAGCCGCAGCGTTACAGCTGAACGTCGGCGAAGTTGTCGGCTTCGAACATTTTGCTCAGCAGGTCGGGGAGACCCTCAGGCAGCACTGGCAGCGCGACAGCTTCGACTATTTATTGAACAATGCTGGGGTGGGTTTATATGCCCCCTACGTTGAAACCAGCGAAGCGCAATTTGATAACGTCATGAACATCCATTTAAAAGGTCCGTTTTTCCTGACGCAGCGTCTCCTGCCACTGATGAGAGACGGGGGGCGAATTTTGAACGTCTCTTCCGGGCTGGCACGCTTTGCGCTCCCCGGGTCCAGCACCTATGCAGCGATGAAAGGGGCGATGGAGGTGTTAACCCGCTATCAGGCGAAAGAGCTGGGGGAACGCGGCATTAGCGCCAATATCATCGCGCCAGGGGCGATTGAAACTGATTTCGGTGGCGGCATGGTACGTGATAATGCCGAGCTGAATCAGCAGATCGCCGCGCAAACCGCGTTGGGGCGCGTAGGTTTGCCGGATGATATTGGTGATGCTATCGCCGCGCTGCTCAGCGATGAGCTGGGCTGGATGAACGCCCAGCGCATTGAAGTCTCGGGCGGTATGTTCCTGTAAGCCGGTTACGCCTGCTGATACTCTTTTTTCAGCAGGCCAAACAGCCAGTCATTATGCCACCGGCCAGCCAACTGATAATTTTCTCGCAGCTCGCCTTCCAGCACAAAACCCTGCTTCTCCAGCAGCCGCCTGGAGGGCAGGTTTCCGGCCGTCACGGTGGCAGTTAACCGGCGAATTCCCCCCTCGTTAAAGGCAAAATCACACACCGCTTTTAACGATTCAAAGCCATATCCCAGACCCTGCGCCTGCGGGGCGAATAAGAATCCCACCTCGGCAATATCCTCTTCATGATGCAGATATCCCGTTACGCCCAGTGGCGTCTGGCTGAGGGTGTCCCGAACCAGCAAGCATAACCAGTGCGCGCTGCCGGGCGTCCACTCGGGCAGGCGGGATTCAAAGGCCTCCCGGATCGCCGTTTCCGGGCGGTTATCTGCAACGTAGCGCATCACGTCCGGGTCTTGCTGAAGCGCCAGGAAAAAGGACCAATCCGCTTCGCCCAGCGGCGAGCAGGTTAAACGCGGGGTATGCAGTACCGGCATCAGGCTTATCCCATAAATTGTGTTAATGATTATACGGCTGTCACTGTAATACCATAGATTCTCAGGTATGGTTAAGCCTGTATAAATAAAAGAAAAAAGTCGCACAGAGACGACTTCATATCTGTTTTCATTTTACGGAAAGGAAAATGATGACCCTCAGCAAAACGCATCACGTCCGGGAACAGTTTGAACACTGTCTGGGTATCATTCGTCAGGCGTCGGTGGAGATCCTGCTGCTCCTGAAAGTGCATGTATCGGAAGGCAAGGATCCCCGCTGGTTTCTGGAACAGCTGGATAACGCGCGCCTCGGCCTGGGCGGTTGGGCGGCGGTGGCGAAGCGGCTACACCTGAACGACGCTGAAATGTCGAACTTCACGCTCCAGCTGCGTCTGCTGCAACAGCGTGTACCACAGTATGAGAGTGGACAGGATGTCAGCGACAACCAGCTGATTGCGGCGACGCGTTTTGTCACGGCCCTTGAGCATGTGCGCCAGCAACAGCCCCTGCTGACCTACAGCACCGAGCTTGCCCCGGCGGATGAGGCGCAACAGCTGCAGGCGCAAAAGCAGGTGCGCGCAGTCGAGATGATGCTGAAAGCGCTGGTGCTGAAAGCCTGGCCCGATCCTACGCGTCTGAACAATCACCTAAAAACCCTGTTCAGTGCCGATCAGGTTCGACGCTGGCTACGACAGGGCGAACGCAACGATGTGCTGAGCGGCATGAAATTCAGCGAGCTGGCGCTGATGGTCGTGGATAAAAAGGAGTTTTCCCGCTATTACGCTGCACTTTTCAGCGATCAGCACCATCTCACCCTGCTGGTGGAGCCGCGAAAAACGCTGCAAACCTTCCTCGACGATATACGCCAGATCCGTAATACGCTGCTGGCCGGAGAGGCCTTGACCCCGGCACAGATTGTCTTAATGGACAGCTACTACGACCAGATTGCCAGCCCGGTGCAGCGTGCCTTTGAGCAGGGGCGTACCCGGGTTAATCCGGCAGCGTTGCTGGCGGTGGAGACCAACGACCTGCACCGCTTCTGGGAGCATGCGCAGCAGAAAAACAAGGCGGCCGGCGGCGATAGCGATGAAATTGGTGAGAATATCGATAAACCGCAACGACGGGCAGAGCGCACGCCGGAGCAGCGCGATCAGCTTATCTCCGGGCTGCTCTGGGGGGCGGTCGGGGTCATGGTGCTGGCGATGCTGGCAGGGGGCGTCTGGCTCTTCGTTGGCGATTCGCAGCCCCGGGCCGCGGAAGTGGTCGTTCAGACCCAGCAGCCCGAAGATATGCGTGACACCCCTTCATCGCGGGACACGCTGACGCGGATGGGCATCACCTGGGATGAGAACAACTTCCGTTCGGCCATCGATCGTAATGATGCCCGCGTGGTGCAGCTCTTTCTGAAAGGGGGGATGGACTGGAAAGTCTCCTGGACTGAGCAGGCGCACTCGGCGGGTAACGTTGCCGTACTGGAGATGTTGATGCGCTATCGCCTGCAAATGACGGAGCAGAAGCCCTGTCGGCGATTTATCACTACCCTGAGCCATGCCATGTCATCCGGCGAGAAGCTCACGAGCACGCGCAAAACCTGGCTACAGGCCTTTTGCACCGTGCCGGCGGTAGTGGCGCGTCAACGTTACGAGGTTGAGCAGGCCACCCGCCGGGCGCAGGCGCAGCCGGATGCCAGCAGCAAAAAGTGGCAGGGTATCCAGACGGAAATTTATGAAGTGATTCGCTAGCGCGCTGAGGGGAGCTACGGCTCCCCATATAGCCCAATCAGGCGACGAATCACGCCGTTTGTCCAGCCAAAGCCATCCTGCAGCGGGTACTCCCCCCCGCCACCTTCACGAGGCGTACTGCTGGCGATGTGGTACTTCTCGATCAGCTTGTGGTGCTCCTTGTAATAGTGGTTCACCGTTTGCAGCCAGCTCCAGGCAATTTCATCGCCGAGCGAGTCGTTGCCATACTGTTTGAACCCCTGGATCGCCATCCATTGCAGCGGGGCCCAGCCGTTGGGTTTATCCCACTGTTCGCCGGTCTCATACTCCGTGGCCATGATGCCGCCTGGCGTCAACAGACGCGCTTTTACGGCATCGGACAAACGTTCGGCCTGCTCATGCGTCGACATTCCTACGTACAGCGGCACGATGCTGGCTGCAGAGAACAGGGCCATCTCCTCGCGTCGCCAGTCGTAGTCACGATAGCAGCCCGTCTCTTCATCCCACAGATAACGGTTCACCGCCGCGCGACGATCGCTCGCCTTCTGATGGAAAATCTCTGCGGTCTCTTTATCCCCTTTCGACGCCGAAATATTAGCGATGGCGCTCTCCAGCTTGAAGAGGAACGCGTTCAGATCGATAGGGATAAACTGCGTCGTGCGGATGCTCGCCAGCCGTGACGGATCGCGCAGCCAGCGGGAGGAGTAGTCCCAGCCCGAGGCCGCCCCGGCGCGCAAGTCGCGATAAACTTCGTTTGGCGGACGGCCAGAGTGGCGGGCCGTTTCCACGTCTTCAATCCAGGATTCATCGCGCGGAGTGTCACGGTCATCCCAGTAGCGGTTGAGCAGAGAGCCGTCCGGCATACGCACTGCGCTACGATAAGCCTGGTTGAGCAGCAGCGACTCGGCGCCGTCCATCCAGAACGCGTATTCCATCTTCAGGTGGTCCAGATAGCGCTTCGCGCCGCGCACGCCGTCCTCTTCGAACAGCTCGACCATCAGGGCGAAGACGGGCGGCTGGGAGCGGCTCAAGTAGTAGGTACGGTTGCCGTTCGGAATGTGACCGTAGCGCTCAATCAACCACGCAAAGTTATCCGCCATACATTTCAGCAGATCGTTGCGGCCGCTCTCGGCCAGCCCCAGCATGGAGAAATAGGAGTCCCAGTAGTAGGTTTCGCTGAAACGGCCGCCCGGCACGATATAGGCCTGCGGCAATACCAGCAGTGATGACCACGGGATATGATCCTGCGGCTCGCGCGTCAGCACCGGCCACAGGTTATCAATGTGCTCTTTCAGGGATAGACCAGGGTCAGAGATGTACTCTTTGCTGTAGTCTTCCGGCAGCCAGAAGTGGTTCTCCACAAACTGGCGCAAGTTAAAGTCCCGGTGGCGTCTGACTTTACGGTAGCGGATAAGGATATCCAGCGGATCCATCTTTGGCGCGCAGTCGGGGAACGTTTTGCTGTCTGCAAAGAGTCGCGTCGACTGAACGTGCTCAAACAATTCAAGGTAACGATCGGCCGGGGTCAGCGCATCAGATGCGGGCAACCCCTCGATCATTTCCGGTTCCGGCTCCGCCTCAATCATCTCATCCAGTTTTAACTCGCAGGGATCGGTTTCGTAGCGAATCTCTTCCGCAATCTCGAACTCGATAACCTCTGCTGCCTGTAATTTCTGGTTGAACATGGTGGTGTGGACCTCCGGTTTTGTCGTAACAAATACGGGTTTTTCCCGGTCGTCTTTTAAGCGTAGACATTCGCTTCGGTGAATGCGGTGCGAAGTGTGCGGTTGATCACGCTTTTTTCCCCGCTAACGACGCGCAAAAAACACATTAACCCAATGAATTTACAACGTTAAAAGATATTTTAAGGACGTTAAGCGGGGAATGAAAAATCAGAGCATTCGTTGTCGCGCATTCTCATGAACCGTGGCTGCGGTGTGACTGGCTTTCTGGTTCGCGTTAGCGCTCTCGCCCAGCGCCTTACTGGCTGCTTTTTCTGCATGTGCGGCACTGTACGCGGCGAGATGCGAAATCACAATCGCGTAGATACTCATTAGTGACACCCACAGGATGCTGTTTTTCCACCACAGCAGGGTAGGTATCGTCAGTATGGTCCAGGCGAGGGCCAGGACGAGGTGGATCTTCGACATAAACGTCGCGGTAATTTTCAGATGCATGTTCTCTACTCAGTCTTAAATTATTTTCTGAAGGGTACGGCTTAGCGCCTTTTAAGATTAGCCAACTCCCTGGCCGGCAACGGGCTATTTTGTTACCGTTTGTACATAAGTCCATGAGGCGTGCCTTTGCCGCTAACGTCACCCGCTTTACCCGCAGGGAAAGTGGATTAACGCTGTTAGCAACCTGGCAGCAGGTGGAGAAGACGGGGCGAAGGAGGGGGCGTGATCTCCCCATCCCCTGTGGCAGCCCACAAGGATGATGCGTTGTCTTTTATTTCATCACGCCAAAAAAAAACTGGCCGTTGCGCGGCCAGTTTGGGTAAAGCACTCTCCTGCGCAAACAATCAGCGCATGGTAACGAACTCTTCCGCCGCCGTTGGGTGAATCGCAACGGTGTTATCAAAGTCTTTCTTGGTTGCGCCCATCTTCAGCGCCACCGCGAAGCCCTGCAGGATCTCGTCCATGCCGAAGCCAATACCGTGAATGCCGACGATTTTCTCTTCCGGACCAACACAAACCAGCTTCATACGGCAAGGCTGGCGATGAGAGGTGACCGCCGTGTACATGGCAGTAAACGACGATTTGTAGACTTTGACCTGCTCGTCACCATACTGCTCGCGCGCCTGCGGCTCGGTTAAGCCAACGGTGCCGATAGGCGGATGGCTGAAGACCACGGTCGGGATATTGCTGTAATCCAGATGCTCGTCCGGCTTGTTGTTAAACAGACGCTCGGAGAGGCGACGGCCCGCCGCAACGGCAACCGGCGTCAGCTCAACCGCGCCGGTGTTATCGCCAACGGCGTAGATGCCCGATACGCTGGTGTTCTGGAATTTGTCGACAACGATGTAACCTTTTTCATCGGTTTTAACGCCGGTTACCGCCAGGTTGAAGTTGTCATTGGCGGGTTCGCGACCAATTGCCCAGATCAGGCAATCTACGGTCTGGCTACGGCCATCTTCAAGCTCCAGCGTCAGGCTACCGTCGGCATTTTTCACTACCGCTTTCGGTACGGCATTGGTGTGCAGGGTTGGCCCTTCCGCGTTCATCACTTCGACCAGGGTCTCAACGATCAGCGGGTCGAAGCTGCGCAGCGGCGCATGTTTACGCACGAACAGGTGCGCTTCTGCGCCCAGGCCGTTAATCACGCCAGCCAGCTCAACGGCGATGTAGCCCGCACCGACAACGGCAACGCGCTTAGGCAGAGCAGGCAGTTCGAAGAAGCCGTCGGAGTCGATACCGTACTCCACGCCCGGAATGTTCGGGTGGCTCGGACGGCCGCCGGTGGCGATCAGGATATGATCGGCGGTGATCGTCTCGCCGTTCACTTCGATCGTTTTTGCATCCACGAAGCGGGCGAAACCGCGGATCACGTCAACGTTGTTCTTGCCCAGCACGTTATCGTACGAGGTGTGAATACGGTCGATGTAGGCGGTACGGCTGGCGATCAACTTATCCCAGTCGAAGTGGTTAAGGGTCGTGTCAAAGCCATAATCCGGGCCATACATATGGATAGCTTCGCGGATCTGCGCCGCGTGCCACATCACTTTCTTCGGTACACAACCCACGTTTACGCAGGTGCCGCCTAACTCTTTGGCTTCAATCAGCGCACACTTCTGGCCATACATGGCCGCACGGTTAATAGAGGCGATGCCGCCGCTGCCGCCGCCAATGGCGATGTAGTCATAATGCTTGCTCATGAGTCTTATCCTTAATATCTGGTTGGCGCGATTGTATACCTGAAATCAATAGTTTCCACCGATGCCTGCAATTACTCCGGCACGATCCAACTGACGGTGGCGTGGCCGGTTCCCGCTGGCACCAGGGTTTTGTGCAGCCACGGCAGCACATTGTTCATCTGCGCTTCGAGCTTCCACGGCGGGTTAATGACAATCATGCCGGAGGCGGTCATACCGCGTTGATCGCTGTCCGGACGGACGGCCAGCTCAATTTGCAGGATTTTGCGGATGCCGGTCGCTTCGAGGTCTTTGATCATGCGTTTAATTTGCGCGCGCAATACCACCGGATACCACAGGGCGTAGGTGCCAGTGGCAAAGCGTTTGTAACCTTCGTTGATGCCGGTTACCACCGCCTGATAATCGGTTTTAATTTCGTACGGCGGGTCGATCAGTACCAGACCGCGACGGGAGACCGGCGGCAGTTTAGCCTTCAGTTGCTGATAGCCATCAGCCTTATCTACCCGGGCGCGGTTGTCTTTCTGGAATTCAGAGCGCAGCAGCGGGAAGTCGCTCGGGTGCAGCTCAGTCAACTGCAGGCTGTCCTGCTCGCGCAGCAACTGGCGGGCAATCAGCGGGGAACCGGGGTAGTAGCGCAGCTGGCCGTTGCGGTTGAAATGATTAACCACGCCGATATAGGGCTCCAGCTCGGCAGGCAGGTCGTCCTGCTGCCAGATGCGGGCAATACCTTCCAGATATTCACCGGTGCGCTCGGCATGTTCGCCGCTCAGTTGATAGCGGCCCGCGCCGGCATGGGTGTCCAGATAGAGAAAGGGTTTATCTTTCTCTTTCAGCGCTTCAATGATCAAGCTCTGAACAGTATGTTTAAGGACGTCGGCGTGGTTGCCCGCGTGGAAGCTATGGCGATAACTGAGCATGGGTAAAGGTGTTCCATCAGGTAAAAAAAAGCGTATCGCCACAGTATACAGAAAAGTCGCCACCGCCGCGAAAGCGCAACGCCCGGTATTGAAATCCTCTACACTTACCCCCATTACTGACCCATATGCACAGCGCCGGATGCGCGCTTCACTTACCCTATTTAACAGGACAGCGTTTATGACCAATCCATTACTGACGCCTTTTTCCCTGCCGCCATTTTCTAAAATTCTCCCTGAGCATGTGGTGCCTGCCGTTACCGAAGCGCTGGGCAACTGCCGCGCAGCGGTAGAGAGCGTGGTGGCGCAGGGCGGGCCGTACACCTGGGAAAATCTGTGTCAGCCGCTGGCCGAGGTGGACGACGTGCTGGGGCGCATTTTCTCGCCGGTGAGCCACCTGAACTCGGTGAAAAACAGCCCGGAACTGCGCGAAGCCTATGAACAAACCCTGCCGCTGCTCTCCGAGTACAGCACCTGGGTCGGCCAGCACGAGGGGCTGTATAAAGCCTACCGCGACCTGCGCGACGGCGACCATTACGCCGCCATGAATACCGCCCAGAAAAAATCGGTCGATAATGCCCTGCGTGATTTTGAACTGTCCGGTATCGGGCTGCCAAAAGAGAAACAACAACGCTATGGCGAAATCGCCGCCCGTCTGTCCGAGCTGGGTAACCAGTACAGCAACAACGTACTCGACGCCACCATGGGCTGGACGAAGCTGATTACCGACGAAGCGGAGCTGGCCGGGATGCCGGAAAGCGCGCTGGCCGCGGCAAAAGCCCAGGCCGAAGCGAAAGAGCAGGAAGGGTTCCTGCTGACGCTGGATATCCCGAGCTACCTGCCAGTGATGACCTACTGCGACAACCAGGCTCTGCGTGAAGAGATGTACCGCGCCTACAGCACGCGTGCGTCCGATCAGGGGCCGAATGCCGGTAAATGGGATAACAGCCCGGTGATGGCCGAAATCCTTGCCCTGCGTCACGAGCTGGCGCAGCTGCTGGGCTTTGAAAACTATGCCGACAAATCTCTCGCCACCAAAATGGCGGAGAACCCGCAGCAGGTGCTGGACTTCCTGACCGATCTCGCCAAACGCGCCCGTCCGCAGGGTGAGAAAGAGCTGGCCCAGCTGCGCGCCTTCGCGAAAGCGGAGTTCGGCGTGGACGAACTGCAGCCGTGGGACATTGCTTACTACAGCGAAAAACAGAAACAGCACCTCTACAGCATCAGCGATGAGCAGCTGCGCCCGTACTTCCCGGAAAACAAAGCCGTGAATGGCCTGTTCGAAGTGGTGCAGCGTATCTACGGCATCACCGCCAAAGAGCGCAAAGATATCGACGTCTGGCATCCGGATGTGCGTTTCTTCGAGCTGTATGACGAGAAAAATGAATTGCGCGGCAGCTTCTACCTCGATCTCTATGCGCGTGAAAACAAGCGCGGCGGGGCGTGGATGGATGACTGCGTGGGCCAGATGCGTAAAGCGGACGGTACTCTGCAGAAGCCGGTTGCCTACCTGACCTGTAACTTCAACCGTCCGGTGAGCGGCAAACCGGCGCTCTTTACCCACGATGAAGTGATCACCCTGTTCCACGAGTTCGGTCACGGTCTGCACCACATGCTGACCCGCATCGAAACCGCGGGTGTCGCCGGTATCAGCGGTGTGCCGTGGGATGCGGTCGAGCTGCCGAGCCAGTTTATGGAAAACTGGTGCTGGGAGCCGGACGCGCTGGCATTTATCTCCGGCCATTATGAGACCGGCGAACCGCTGCCGAAAGAACTGCTGGATAAAATGCTGGCGGCGAAAAACTACCAGGCGGCGATGTTTATTCTGCGCCAGCTGGAGTTCGGCCTGTTCGATTTCCGTCTGCACGCCGAGTTCAGCCCGGAGCAGGGGGCGAAAATCCTTGAAACGCTGGCCGAGATTAAAAAGCAGGTCGCCGTTATTCCGGGGCCAACCTGGGGTCGCTTCCCGCACGCGTTCAGCCACATCTTTGCGGGCGGCTACGCAGCGGGTTACTACAGCTACCTGTGGGCCGACGTGCTGGCGGCGGATGCTTACTCCCGCTTTGAAGAAGAGGGGATTTTCAACCGCGAAACCGGGCAGTCGTTCCTCGACAACATCCTGACCCGTGGCGGTTCCGAAGAGCCGATGGAACTGTTCAAACGCTTCCGTGGCCGTGAGCCGCAGCTGGATGCGATGCTGGAGCATTACGGTATTAAGGGTTAATTGCCGCAGTGAAAATTTGTTTGCTCGATGAAACAGGCGCCGGAGACGGCGCCTTATCTGTTCTGGCCGCCCGCTGGGGGCTGGAGCACGATGATGAAAACCCGATGGCGCTGGTGATGACGACAACGCATCTGGAACTGCGCAAGCGCGACGAACCGAAGCTCGGCGGCATATTTGTCGATTTTGTCGGCGGGGCGATGGCGCACCGGCGCAAGTTTGGCGGCGGTCGCGGCGAAGCGGTTGCCAAAGCGGTCGGCATCAAAGGCAGTTATCTGCCGGACGTGGTGGATGCCACGGCAGGGTTAGGGCGCGATGCGTTTGTGCTGGCCTCGGTGGGCTGTCGAGTGCGAATGCTGGAGCGTAACCCGGTAGTGGCAGCATTGCTGGACGACGGATTAGCGCGCGGCTATGCGGACCCGGAGATTGGCCCGTGGCTGCAAGAGCGCCTGCAATTGATCCACGCCTCCAGCCTGACGGCGCTGACTGACATCACACCACGCCCGCAGGTGGTCTATCTCGACCCCATGTTCCCGCATAAGCAGAAAAGTGCGCTGGTGAAGAAAGAGATGCGGGTGTTTCAGTCGCTGGTGGGACCGGATCTGGATGCAGATGGGCTGTTGGCACCTGCCCGGCTGCTGGCGACAAAGCGTGTGGTGGTGAAACGCCCGGACTACGCACCGCCGCTGGCGGATGTGGCGACCACCAACGCGGTGACCACGAAAGGGCATCGGTTTGATATTTATTCTGGTACGCCGGACGTATAGTGCGGTCTGATGCCCTCACCCCAACCCCTCTCCCACGGGGAGAGGGGCTCGATCATTCCCTCTTCTGTGGGAGAGGGGCTGGGTGAGCGGCAAACGTTTTATTTACTCGTCTTCTTCGTCACGCAGCGGAACAATCAGCATATCCACGTGCACGGTATTGATCAGCTGGCGCGCGGAAGACATCAGCTTGCTCCAGAAGTCCTGATGATGACCGCAAACCACCAGGTCCATATCGTATTTCTTAATCGCATCAACCAGCACCTGACCGAGGTCGCCGCTACCGCTCAGGGTCTCGGTAATCGGGTAACCCGCATTCGTTGAAAGCTCGCTCAGGGCGTGGTGAGTCTCTTCAGAAATACGCTTCTGCATATCCCCAAGATTGACATCGATAAGGCCGGTATAGAGATCGGAGTAGTTAACGTCGACGTGAATCAGGGAAACTTTCGCATTATACGGACGTGCCATGGATACGGCTTTATCGACCAGCACTTTGCTCTCCGGGGAGAGATCGACTGCGATAAGAATATGTTTGTAAGCCATAGTGTTACTCCTTCCTTAAGTGATCGATGACCAGCGCATTCAGCCGCTGTCTACCTGCTCTCATTACGGCCCAGTTGAACAAATTTTTCAAGCATTGGTGTTGATAACGATTAACCTTGTGGCAAAAAAATTAACGGATCTCCTACACTATTGATTAAGCCGGTCGGATATTAAAACGTTAACCCGTCCGGTTTCGTGTGACTCTTTCACTGAGCGGTCTGTCAGGGTATCGGGGAGCGGTAGTCCCGAAGCGTTGCTTCGCGGGCGTGTCGCCGGGGAGGAGGTATGATTAGCACCGTCGCATTATTTTGGGCGTTATGTGTAGTTTGCATCGTAAATATGGCGCGCTACTTCTCATCGCTACGCGCGCTATTGGTTGTTCTTCGTGGTTGCGATCCATTGCTTTATCAGTATGTGGACGGTGGAGGGTTCTTCACCTCGCATGGACAGCCCAGCAAACAGATGCGTCTGGTGGGGTATATCTACTACCAGCGTTACCGCGATCATCATGATGAAGAGTTCATCCGGCGCTGCGAGCGCCTGCGTCGTCAGTTCATTTTAACCAGTGCGCTGTGTGGCCTGGTGGTGGTGAGTATGATTGCGTTGATGATCTGGCACTGAACAAAAAAAAGCGGGTCAGTTTCCTGACCCGCTTTTTTTGTCTCTGCCTGCGATTAGAGGAACTGCAGGGAGATCCAGTACAGACCGCCAGAGAGCAGGATAGACGCCGGAAGGGTAAACACCCAGGCCATCAGGATGTTGGTCACGGTTTTGCGCTGCAAACCGCCGCCATCAACGATCATGGTACCTGCCACGGACGAAGAGAGTACGTGGGTTGTAGAGACCGGCATACCGGTATAACTCGCCAGACCGATAGAAACGGCGGCGGTCATCTGCGCGGACATCCCTTGCGCATAGGTCATGCCTTTCTTACCGATCTTCTCGCCGATGGTGGTCGCCACGCGGCGCCAGCCAATCATCGTACCCACGCCCAACGCTAACGCGACCGCCATGATGATCCAGATTGGCGCGTATTCGATAGTGTTCAGCATGTCGCCTTTCAGTTTCTTCAGCAGACGTTTGTCGTCAGCGTTCACGTCAGGCAGCTTGCCCACTTTGTCGGTCACGTCGGAGATGCACAGCATAATGCGGCGCAGCTGGCTACGTTGCTCGACAGAGAGTTTGTCGTAGCTTTCGACATCCGTCAGCATGCCTTTCGCCCGTTCCAGCGCGCTTACCGCGTTAGCCGGGTGGCAGTGGAACTCACCCGGTGCCGTAGTTGCTCCCGCGTCCGGAGACGGGATTAACTGATCCACGCCGGTCGCTTGTTTCAGCAGCTCAGGACGCTGCTGGAAGAAGGTTTCCACGTTGTTGACCGCATCGCGCGTACGGGTGATTTCGTAGCCCGTGGCGTTCATATTCACCACAAAGCCCGCCGGTGCCACGCCAATCAGGACCAGCATCACCAGACCAATGCCTTTCTGACCGTCGTTAGCGCCGTGAGAGAACGCAACGCCGATGGCAGAAATGATCAGGGCGATACGTGTCCAGAATGGTGGCTTTTTCTTGCCATCTTTCTTTTCACGCTCGGCCGGCGTCAGGTGGATACGGGCCCGTTTTTTGGTGCCGCTCCAGTAACGACGCAGCAGGAAAATCAAGCCACCTGCGACCACCAGACCAACGATAGGAGAGATAATCAGGGAGCCGAAAATACCCACAACTTTGGGGATGTTCAGCGCGTCCACCACCGAGGTGCCCGTCATCAGTGCATTGGTTAAACCAATACCGATAATCGCGCCAATAAGGGTATGTGAACTGGAGGCTGGCAGGCCAAAATACCAGGTACCGAGGTTCCAGATAATTGCGGCAAACAGCAGGGAGAATACCATGGCAAGGCCATGGCCGGAGCTGACGTTCAACAGGAGATCCGTTGGCAGCATATGCACGATTGCGTAAGCTACACTCAGACCTCCAAGCAGAACGCCAAAGAAGTTAGCCACCGCCGCCATGACAACCGCAACCTGCGAGCGCATAGCACGTGTATAGATAACCGTTGCCACTGCGTTCGCCGTGTCATGGAAGCCGTTAATCGCTTCGTAGAACAAAACAAATGCCAGAGCAAGCAATAATAAAAGCCCGGTATGCAGATCCAGGCCAGCAAACAAATGTAGCATAGGACGTTACGCCATCTTGGGGACATGAACGCGGCGCATTATCCAGGACAAATGCGCAACGGGCAAAGTGAAATATAGCTTTTTTTTGATTTACTGACTGAATTAAGCGTAGCACTAAAACAATATTTTATTACATTTCAACGAAATGAATAAAAATCAGGTTATTAACGCTGGTAGGGCCACCGACGAAACTTTACAATTCGCGCCCTGTGAATCTGGAGGATTAAGACGTGGAAAGGTTTGATGCCATCATTATTGGTGCCGGTGCGGCGGGAATGTTCTGTGCGGCAATGGCCGGACAGGCAGGGCGTCGCATTTTGCTGCTGGACAATGGCAAAAAACCTGGGCGTAAAATCCTGATGTCAGGCGGTGGCCGCTGCAATTTTACTAACCTTTATGTTGAGCCTGCTGCCTATCTCAGCCAGAACCGTCATTTTTGCAAATCTGCCCTGGCGCGCTACACCCAATGGGACTTTATCGACCTTGTGGGTAAACATAATATCGCCTGGCATGAAAAGACGCTCGGTCAGCTGTTTTGCGACGATTCTGCGCAGCAGATTGTCGATATGCTCGTCGCTGAGTGTAATAAAGGCGGTGTTACTCTCCGTTTACGCACCGAAGTGTTAGAAGTAACCCGCGATGAGCAGGGCTACACCCTGCAACTGGACGGTGAAACCGTTCAGGCGGCGAGTCTGGTCATTGCCAGCGGCGGCCTGTCGATGCCGGGGCTGGGGGCGTCGCCATTTGGTTACAAAATCGCCGAGCAGTTTGGCCTGAAAGTTTTACCGACCCGCGCCGGGCTGGTGCCGTTTACTCTCCATAAGCCGCTGCTCGAGCAGTTGCAAACCCTCTCTGGCGTTTCGGTGCCGTCGGTGATCACCGCCGAAGACGGCACCGTTTTTCGTGAAAATCTGCTCTTCACCCACCGTGGTCTTTCCGGTCCGGCGGTATTACAAATTTCCAGCTACTGGCTGCCCGGTGAGTTCGTAACGGTGAACCTGCTGCCGGAGTGCGACCTGGCGGCGTTTCTCGATGAGCAGCGTGCGGCGCATCCGAATCAGAGCCTCAAAAATACCCTTGCCATTCACTTGCCGAAACGGCTGGTGGAGTGCCTGATCTTGTTGGGCCAGATTCCTGATATCACGTTAAAACAGCTCAACAGCCGCGATCAACAGACGCTTGTCGATACCCTTACGCAGTGGCGAGTACAGCCTAACGGCACCGAAGGCTATCGCACCGCAGAAGTTACCCTCGGCGGCGTAGATACCCATGAACTCTCTTCCAGAACGATGGAAGCCCGTAATGTGCCAGGCCTCTACTTTATTGGCGAAGTGATGGACGTTACCGGCTGGCTGGGCGGTTACAATTTCCAGTGGGCATGGGCCAGCGCCTGGGCCTGCGCGCAGGCGCTGGCGGAAAAGTAAAACCTGCCAGACGCCCCGTTGTGAGATAAAATATACCCGTTATCCTTCAAGCTGCCGCTGCGTTGGCTTTGTTACCCGGCTCCTCCCCGGAGCTTGTCTTTTAAGGCCAGCACAAGCGTTTTAGTCCGCAGCTTGAATGATGCAGGGTAGTGAATTCCCGCCCCCGAGCGGGATTTTTATTTTATTAAGGGTAAAGAGACCATTTAACGGTCCGCCCTTTTCTTTGCTGCATGGTGTGTCTGGTTCTCAAAAAGGGTTGTATATGGCATCTGCTCATCTCGGTTTCCCTACGGAAACCGTTGTTGTCTTTGTTGTGATGGCTGTCGGGGCGATGTTTATCGACCTCTTCATGCACCGTCACGATAAACCGATCTCGTTAAAAAGCGCCGCGATGTGGTCCATCTTCTGGGTCATGATGGCGATGGCCTTCGCCGGTTTTCTCTATGTTCACCACGGCGCGGAGATGGCCAGTCTGTTCCTCACTGGTTATGCGCTCGAGGAGGTCCTCTCGGTCGATAACCTGTTTGTGATGATGGCGATCTTCGCCTGGTTCGGCGTGCCGGATAAGTATCGCCACCGCGTGCTCTACTGGGGCGTGTTAGGGGCGATCGTGTTCCGTGGGATCTTCGTGGCAATCGGCACCAGCCTGTTGAGCCTGGGGCCCTACGTGGAGGTGGTTTTTGCGCTCATCGTTGCCTGGACGGCGGTGATGATGCTTAAACGTGGCGAAGAGCAGGATGAAGTGGAAGATTATTCCAACCATCTGGCCTACCGTCTGGTGAAACGCTTCTATCCCGTCTGGCCAAAGATCAGCAGCCACAAGTTTCTTCTGACGCAGAAAGAGGTAGATGCTGAACTGGAAAAACCGGAAAACCAGGAGGTGATGGTCGGACGCGTGAAGAAGGCGAAGCGCTATGCCACGCCGCTGCTGCTTTGTGTGGCGGTTGTTGAGCTTTCCGATGTGATGTTTGCGTTCGATTCGGTGCCGGCCATTATCGCCGTAAGCCGCGAACCGCTGATTATCTACAGCGCCATGATGTTTGCCATCCTCGGCCTGCGTACGCTCTACTTTGTGCTGGAAGCGTTGAAGCAGTATCTGGTGCACCTGGAAAAAGCGGTAGTGCTGCTGCTGTTCTTTGTGGCCTTTAAGCTGGGGCTTAACGCCACCGACCATTTCTGGCATCACGGCTATGGCATTGGGGCAACCGCCAGCCTGTTTGTGGTATTGGGGGTACTGGCGCTCGGTATTGTGGCGAGTCTGTTGTTCCCCGGGAAACGGAACGCAAGTTAAAAGCAAAACGGCAACCTCTGGGTTGCCGTTTTCGTCTCTGCCCGAAAGGAGCTTAATTTTTGATGGGCGAATTCCTGCGCGCGCGCGCCGGATGGAAGTGCCGCCAGTGCGGATCTTGCGCCGCAGCCAGCAACTCATGGTCGCCACGGGTATCGCCCCAGGCGCGAAGATGGTACTGGGTGAGATCGCCATATACCTTCTCCAGTCTGGCGACCTTCTGTGCACAGCGGCAATTGTGGCCGGTAATCTTTCCGGTCAGCTTGCCCTCTTTCACTTCCAGCTGGGTGCCAATCAGTTTAATACCGAGCTTGTCGGCCCACGGCTGCAATACCAGCGCCGGAGAGGCAGAGCAGATCGTCACCTCAGCGCCAGCGTTCACTTCCGCGGCAACCGCCAGCACGCCCTGCGGACGCATCAGCTTTTTCCAGTACTTTTCACAAAATGCTTCCGCCTGCTGACGTAACCAGTGTTCATCTACCCCGGTGAGGAAGGTTTTGATTAACACCTCTTTCAGTTCATCGCGGGTCAGTTTGCGGCGCACACAGTGGAGCGTGGGCAGCGCCATGCGCACCAGGCGACCCGCAAAATAGCGTTTGCCAAAAGCAAAGCGCAGGAAGGGAATAAAGCTGTCGTGATGGGTTAATGTTCCATCAAAGTCGAAGACAGAGAGCACGGTGGACTTTGCCGTGGTCTCGTCGGCAATCATATTGGTCATAACTACGTCTTAGCGATAGAAAAGTTTCTGCCCGTCAGTTTACCTGTTTTAACCGACTATTTCTTAAACCGACGGGCGTTTTTTACAGCCCGATTGCGCTCAGGATCAGATAATGTCATCCACTACGCCGCCGTCCACGCGCAGCGCCGCGCCGGAGGTGGCCGAAGCCTGCTGCGAGCAGACATACACCACCATGTTCGCCACTTCCTCTACCGTGGCGGCACGCTGAATCACGGAGCTGGGACGGTTGGCCATCACAAACTCTTTCGCCAGCGTTTCGAGCGATTTGCCGGTCTTCTCGATCTCATCTTTCATCATGTCGGCAAAGCCGTCAGAGAGCGTCGGCCCTGGCAGCACGCTGTTGACCGTTACGCCGCTACCGGCCACAAATTTCGCCAGCCCGCGCGCCAGCGACAGCTGCGCCGTTTTGCTCACCCCGTAATGGATCATATCTGCCGGAATATTGCAGGCGGACTCGGAAGAGATAAACACCACCCGGCCCCAGCCCTTGCGCACCATGCCGGGTAGCAGGGCGCGTGAAAGACGCACGCCAGACATCACGTTGGTCTGCCAGTAGCGATCCCAGGTTTCATCGTCGGTTGCATAGAAATCCTGCGGGCCGTAAATGCCGGCGTTATTGACCAGAATATCAACGTTCGATGCCGTCCGCAGAACCGCCTCTACCCCTTCCTGGGTGCTCAGATCGGCAACCGCCGCACGTACCGTTACGCCGGGTATCACCTGCTGTAACTGCTGAATCCCCTTGTTGACTGATTCGGTACTGCGGCCATTGATGATCACTTCGGCACCGCTTTCGGCCAGTCCTCTGGCAATGGCGAAGCCAATTCCACCGGTAGAAGCCGTTACCAGCGCCACTTTCCCCGTAAGATCAATTTTCACGGTCTGCTCCTTGTCATGATTGAAGTTCAGACCCATAAGCGTAGCAGTTCAGCGTTATGACGGCTGGCTGAAGAGGCGCAGTAAGGTATCGACCTGTTCATCGAGCGGGGTGAGGGTGCGTTTCACTATCAGATGCAGCGGCGTGGCGCGACGCACGCCGTGGCTAAGCGGCAGCGTTTTAAGCACCCCCTGTTCAAGCTGGGTCTGGATGCGCTCATCCGGCAGCCAGCCGTAGCCCACCTGTGAAATCACCGCTTCGATGGCGGCATCGATAGTGGAGAAGGTCCAGGAGCCGCCCGTGTCCCGCGCCGCTGTGTGGCTATCGGCAATCTGGATCAGCGGCCACGGGCGCAGCATGTCATCGTTAAGCGGTGCGTCGAGGGTAAACAGCGGATGGTCACGATGGGCGACGGCGACAAAATCGATGTTCATCAGCCATTCGCCCAGCCCGGTGATGTCCTGACGACGTGTTAACACCATGATGTCGGCTTCACTGGCGGCCACGTCAATGCTGGCGTTTTCCAGCACCTCGGTCAGCCGGACCTGCGTGTGCGGATAGCGCTGCTGGAACTGACGCAAAATGGCAAACAGGCGACGGCGGGGGAAAATACTGTCTACCATTAAGTCGATGCGGGTGCGCATTCCGCTACGCAGGGTGGCCGCGCGCGTCTCAAGGTAGGTAAAGCCTTTAAGCAGGGGTTTCACCTGGCTCAGCAGTTGCTCCCCGGCGGGCGTCAGTACGGCCCGTCTCCCTTCCGCCACCAGCAGCGCCACGCCGATGCGCTCTTGCAGTAAAGAGAGGTTGTAGCTGACGGATGACTGGCTGCGGTTTGTCAGCTCTGCCGCTTTGGCAAAGCTGCCAGCTTCCACCACTTTTTCCAGTAATGACCACTGTTCAAGCGTTGTCTTGTGCATAACTCATCTAAATTTTGAATTAATTTGATTCAAACATAGCGTTATTCATTTAATTTTTGAAGGGGTACGATACGTTCATCAAAACAAAGGAGACACATTATGAGCAACTTCGACAAACACGACTTAAGCGGCTTTGTGGGTAAACACCTGGTCTATACCTACGATAACGGCTGGAACTACGAAATTTACGTCAAAAACGAAAATACCCTCGACTACCGTATCCACAGCGGTCTGGTGGGCAACCGCTGGGTTAAAGATCAGCAGGCGTATATCGTCCATGTTGGGGAAAGCATCTACAAAATCTCCTGGACCGAACCTACCGGTACCGACGTCAGCCTGATTGCGAACCTGGGCGACAAACTGTTCCACGGCACCATCTTCTTCCCGCGTTGGGTGATGAACAATCCGGAAAAAACCGTCTGCTTCCAGAACGATCACATACCAGAGATGAATGCCTATCGCGATGCCGGCCCGGCCTATCCGACAGAGGTTATCGATGAATTTGCGACCATCACCTTTGTGCGAGACTGTGGTCCAAATGATGACAGCGTTATTGCCTGCGCGGCCAGCGAGCTGCCAGAAAACTTTCCCGCTAATTTAAACTAAGCGCGACAATTAACGTAAATGAAAAGTTCCCGGCGCATTTGTTATTTATTCAAATGGCCGGGATTTTCTTTTATTGGTTGACCTTCGGTTTAGGAAAATATTTTCTAATGTTAACGCAGCGCACAAATTAAATAATTCATATTAATAATAACTTATTGTTTGATAAGGGTTTAAATTGAATTACTGTCTTTAAATAATTCCCTTCTTAATTTTTTCCTAACAAATCAGCATTACCTTGAGATGAGTTTATGGTTCGTTGAAATAAACGGACCGGCTTTTGGTTAATATCCAAAAAAAGCTTTTCACATCTCAAGGAAATTAAAGATGAGTGATTTCTTGCCTTTTTCCCGCCCGTCGATGGGGCCGGAGGAATTAGCGGCGCTGCAGGAGGTATTAACCTCTGGCTGGATCACCACAGGCCCCAAAAACCAGGCGCTTGAAGAGGCATTTTGCACGCTGACGGGCAACCGCCACGCTATTGCCGTCAGCTCCGCCACCGCCGGGATGCACGTCACGCTGATGGCGCTGGGCATTGGCCCCGGCGACGAGGTGATCACCCCTTCCCTGACCTGGGTGTCGACGCTGAACATGATCGTTCTGCTGGGCGCGACGCCAGTGATGATCGATGTCGACCGGGATACGCTGATGGTCACGCCCCAGGCGATCGAGGCGGCGATAACGCCCCGTACCAAAGCGATTGTGCCGGTCCATTATGCCGGCGCGCCGTGTGATATCGACGGGATCCGTGCCATCGCTGAACGCCACGGTATTCCGGTGGTGGAAGACGCCGCACACGCCGCAGGAACCTACTACAAAAGCCAGCACGTCGGCCATCAGGGCACGGCGATCTTCTCCTTCCACGCCATCAAAAACATGACCTGCGCCGAGGGCGGGCTGGTGGTCACGGACGATGAACAGCTGGCGCAGAGCATTCGCAGCCTGAAGTTTCACGGCCTGGGCGTGGATGCCTATGACCGGCAGACCCATGGCCGCGCGCCGCAGGCGGAGGTCATTACCCCCGGCTTCAAATACAACCTGGCGGATATCAACGCCGCGCTGGCGCTGGTGCAGCTGGGCAAGCTCGGGGAGGCCAACCGGCGTCGCCGCGACATTGCCGACCGCTACCTGCATGAACTCTCTGATACGCCATTTCAGCCGCTGCGTATTCCGGAATGGCCGCACTTGCATGCCTGGCACCTGTTTATCATTCGCGTGGATGAAGCGCGCTGTGGGATATCCCGCGATGGCCTGATGGCCGGGCTGAAAGAGAAGAGCATTGGCACCGGCCTGCACTTTCGCGCGGCACACACGCAAAAATACTACCGCGAGCGTTTCCCGGATGTCTCACTGCCGAACGCCGAATGGAATAGCGCGCGCATTTGTTCCCTCCCTCTTTTCCCGGACATGACCCATGACGACACAACCCGCGTCATTACCGCGCTCCATCAGCTTGCAGGACATTGATATGTTCAGCGCCCCGACCATACAGAAAGTTTCCGTGGTGATCCCGGTCTATAACGAACAGGAGAGCCTGCCTGAGCTTCTGCGCCGCACCACGGCTGCCTGCGAGACGCTGGGCAAGGCATACGAAATTTTGCTGGTGGATGACGGCAGCAGCGACGACTCCGCCCACATGCTCACCGACGCCGCGAACGAGCCGGGGAGCCACATTGTCGCCGTGCTGCTGAACCGTAACTACGGCCAGCACTCGGCGATCATGGCCGGTTTCAGCCACGTGACGGGCGATCTGGTCATCACTCTGGATGCCGACCTGCAAAACCCGCCGGAGGAGATCCCGCGCCTGGTTGCCAAAGCCGATGAAGGTTATGACGTGGTTGGCACCGTGCGGCAGAACCGCCAGGACAGTCTTTTACGCAAGCTGGCATCACGCACCATCAACCGCCTGATCCAGCGCACCACCGGCAAGGCGATGGGCGATTACGGCTGTATGCTGCGCGCCTATCGCCGCCATATTGTCGACGCCATGCTGCACTGCCACGAGCGCAGTACGTTCATTCCCATTCTGGCGAACACCTTTGCCCGTAAGGCCACGGAGATCCCGGTGCTGCACGCCGAGCGCGAGCACGGCGAGTCGAAGTACAGCTTCATGCGTCTGATCAACCTGATGTACGACCTGATCACCTGCCTGACCACCACGCCGCTGCGTCTGCTGAGCGTCTTCGGCAGCGTGATCGCGCTCGCCGGGTTTGCGCTTTCCGTGTTGCTGGTCGTTCTGCGTCTGGTCTTTGGCCCGCAGTGGGCGGCGGAAGGGGTCTTTATGCTATTTGCCGTGCTGTTTACGTTCATCGGCGCCCAGTTTATCGGTATGGGGCTGCTGGGGGAGTATATCGGCCGAATCTACAACGATGTTCGCGCGCGTCCGCGCTACTTTATTCAACGTGTTGTCCGTCAGGAACACGAAGCGTCTCAAGAGGAAAAACACCCATGAAAGCTGTCGTCTTTGCCTATCACGATATGGGGTGCACGGGCACACTGGCCCTGCTGGAAGCAGGCTATGACATTGCTGCCATTTTTACGCATCCGGATACCGTCGGTGAAAACACCTTCTTCGGGTCGGTGGCGCGTATTGCGGCCGAGCGCGGCATCCCGGTTTACGCCCCGGATGACGTAAACCATCCGCTGTGGGTTGACCGCATCCGCAAGATCGCCCCGGAGATGATCTTCTCGTTCTACTACCGCAGCCTGCTGTGCGACGAGATCCTGAGCGTGGCGACAAACGGGGCGTTTAATCTTCACGGCTCCCTGCTGCCCGCCTATCGCGGCCGCGCACCGCTGAACTGGGTGCTGGTCAACGGCGAAACGGAAACCGGCGTAACCCTGCACCGCATGGTCAACCGCGCCGATGCCGGGGCGATCGTCGCGCAGCAGCGTGTGGCCATCGGCCCTGACGATACCGCCCTGGAACTCCATCATAAGCTCTGTGCTGCGGCGCAAACGCTGTTGCGTGATACGTTGCCGACGCTTCTGAACGGCTCCTTCAGCGAAATCGCCCAGGACGAGAGCAAGGCCAGCTGCTTTGGCCGCCGCACCCCGGAAGACGGGCGTCTGGACTGGCATAAACCGGCGCGACAGCTGCACAACCTGGTGCGCGCCGTGACCGACCCGTGGCCGGGGGCGTACAGCTTCGCCGGGGTCAGCAAATTTATCGTCTGGAAATCCCGGGTGCGTGACGACATACCTGCCGCCAGGCCGGGCACCGTTGTCTCCGCCTCACCGCTGATCATCAGCTGCGGTGAGCAGTCCCTGGAGATCGTCACCGGGCAAACTGACAGCGGCCTGTACGTGCAGGGCGCGCAGCTGGCGCAGTCTCTCGGTCTGGTTGCCGGGGCACTGATCACCAGCGCGCCGGTTGTCGCTATTAAGCGCCGCACGCGCGTGTTAATCCTTGGGGTGAACGGTTTTATCGGCAACCACCTGACCGAGCGCCTGCTCAGGGACGACAACTACGAGATCTACGGTCTGGACATTGGATCCGATGCGATCGGCCGCTTCCTCGACAACCCGCGTTTTCACTTCGTCGAGGGGGATATCAGTATCCACTCCGAGTGGATCGAATATCACATTAAGAAATGCGACGTAGTGCTGCCGCTGGTGGCGATTGCGACCCCGATCGAGTACACCCGTAACCCGCTGCGCGTGTTCGAGTTGGACTTCGAAGAAAACCTGAAGATTATCCGCGACTGCGTGAAATACGATAAACGCATCATCTTCCCGTCGACCTCGGAAGTGTACGGCATGTGCACCGACAACAACTTCGACGAAGACACCTCGAACCTCGTGGTCGGGCCGATCAACAAGCAGCGCTGGATCTACTCCGTGTCCAAACAGCTGCTGGACCGCGTGATCTGGGCCTACGGCGAAAAAGCGGGGCTGCGCTTTACCCTGTTCCGTCCGTTTAACTGGATGGGGCCGCGGCTGGACAACCTCAACGCGGCGCGCATCGGCAGCTCGCGCGCCATCACCCAGCTGATCCTTAACCTGGTGGAAGGGTCGCCTATCAAGCTGATTGAAGGCGGTAGGCAGAAGCGCTGCTTCACCGATATCAGCGACGGCATCGAGGCGCTGTTCCGCATCATTGAAAACAAAGATAACCGTTGCAACGGCGAGATCATCAACATCGGTAATCCGGATAACGAAGCGAGCGTTCGTGAGCTGGCCGAGATGCTGCTGGCGAGCTTTGAGCGCCACCCGCTGCGCGATCGCTTCCCGCCGTTTGCGGGCTTCCGCGAAGTGGAAAGCAGCAGCTATTACGGCAAAGGCTATCAGGACGTTGAGCACCGCAAGCCCAGCATCCGCAATGCGAAGCGTTGTCTGAACTGGACGCCGACCATTCAGATGGAACAAACCATTGATGAAACGCTCGATTTCTTCCTGCGCACCGTGGAGCTATCGGAACAGGCCTCATGAAAAAAGTCGGTTTACGCATTGATGTCGACACCTTTCGCGGCACGCGTGACGGCGTGCCACGGCTGCTGGCGCTGTTGAGCAAGCACGGCGTGCAGGCCAGCTTTTTCTTCAGCGTCGGGCCAGACAACATGGGGCGTCACCTGTGGCGCCTGGTTAAACCGGCCTTTCTGTTCAAAATGCTGCGTTCGCGCGCGGCCTCTCTCTACGGCTGGGATATTTTACTGGCTGGCACCGCCTGGCCCGGCAGACGTATCGGGGCAGGCAATGAAGCGGTTATCCGCGACGCCGCGCGCGATCATGAGGTGGGGCTTCACGCCTGGGATCACCACGCCTGGCAGGCATGGGCCGGGGTCTGGGACATACCGCGTCTGACGCGCGAGGTGGATCGCGGCATGCTGGAGCTGGAAGCGATTACCGGCCAGCCTGTTCGCTGCTCGGCGGTGGCCGGGTGGCGGGCCGATCAGCGGGTGGTGAAAGCCAAAGAGCCGTTCGCCTTTCACTACAACAGCGACTGCCGGGGTACCGGTCCGTTTTTGCCGCTGTTAGGCGAGAACCGCTTCGGCACCGTGCAAATCCCGGTCACGCTTCCCACCTGGGACGAGGTGGTCGGGTGCGAGGTCAGTGCCGACGGCTTTAATCGCTTCATTCTGGACGCCATGCATCGCGATGCCGGGACGCCGGTCTACACCATCCACGCCGAGGTCGAAGGCATTGCGTATCAGCAGGATTTCGATGCGCTCCTGACGATGGCGGCGCGGGAGGGCATTCAGTTTTGCCCGCTGAGCGCGCTGTTACCGGACGACCTCCAGAGCCTGCCGCCCGGCAAAATCGTTCGTCGTGAAATGGCTGGCCGGGAAGGCTGGCTTGGCTATCAACAAACCGTGAGTTCGGGACTATGAAAACAGCCCGTTATGGCGCAGCGCTTCTCGCTCTGTTTATCGTTTACTACCTCATTCCGGTCGATCTGCGCCTGCTGTGGCAACCAGACGAAACGCGCTACGCGGAAATCAGCCGCGAAATGCTGGCCTCGGGCGACTGGGTGGTGCCGCATTTTCTGGGGCTTCGCTACTTCGAAAAACCGATTGCCGGATACTGGATCAACAGCATCGGGCAGTGGCTGTTTGGCGACGGCAACTTTGCCGTTCGCGCCGGATCGATTTTCTCCACCGGGCTGACGTCGCTGCTGGTGATGTGGCTGGCCTGGCATCTCTGGCGCGATAAGCGCGTCGCCTTGTTATCCGGCGTGATTTTTTTAACCCTGCTGCTGGTCTACGGTATCGGGACCTATGCCGTGCTGGACCCGATGATTACCCTCTGGCTGGTGGCCGCGATGTGTAGCTTCTGGCTGGCCGCGCAGGCAAAAAGCCCTGGCGGGAAAGCGGCGGGCTATCTGCTGCTGGGGCTGGCCTGCGGCATGGGCGTGATGACCAAGGGCTTTCTCGCCCTGGCGGTACCGGTCATCGGCGTGCTGCCGTGGGTGATTGTGCAAAAACGCTGGAAAGAGGTGCTGCTGTTTGGCTGGCTCGCTGTCCTGAGCTGCGTGCTGATTGTCCTGCCCTGGGGACTGGCGATTGCGCACCGTGAACCTGACTTCTGGCGCTACTTCTTCTGGGTGGAACATATCCAGCGCTTTGCACAGAGCGATGCCCAGCATAAAGCGCCGTTCTGGTATTACCTGCCGTTCCTGATTGCCGGTAGCCTGCCGTGGCTGGCGCTGATGCCCGGGGCGCTGCGTCTGGGCTGGCGCGACAGGCAAGAGGCGGGGCAGGGGTGGTATTTACTGGGCTGGGTAGTGATGCCGCTGCTGTTCTTCAGCATCGCCAAAGGCAAGCTGCCGACCTACATTCTGCCGTGCTTTGCGCCTCTGGCGATCCTGATGGCACGCTATGCCTGCACCGTGGCGGAAAAAAGCGTCCGGGTGCTGCGCGTCAACGCGGGCATTAACCTGGCATTCGGCGCGCTTGGCGTGGTGGCCGCGCTGGTAGTGTCACCGTGGGGGCCGACAGCGCATCCCGTCTGGGCTCCCGTTGAGCTGTATAAAATTTTCTGTGCGGTCATGGCGTTCCTCGTCTGGGCGGCGGTGGGCAAGTACACCCTGCGCGACAGCCCGCGGCGCTGGTGGCTGGCGGCGCTCTGTCCGGCCGGGCTGGCGCTGCTGGTTGGGTTCGCCATCCCCAGCAAGGTGGAGGATTCAAAGCAGCCTCAGTTGCTAATCGAGACCGTGCGCGTGCCGCTGCAGGAGAGCCGGTTCGTGCTTGCAAACAACGTGGGTGTGGCGTCCGGACTGGCCTGGGAGCTTAAGCGTAACGACATCATTCTTTACGGTCAGGCAGGGGAACTCCGCTACGGTCTGAACTACCCCGACGCACAGGGGCGCTTCGTGAGCAAAGAGGCGATCGCCCAGTGGCTGGAGGAGCATCGCCAGCAGGGTCCGGTGTCGCTGGTGCTTCTGCTGTCTAAAAATGACGATCTTGTTCGCGCGAAGCTGCCTGAACCGGACAGCCTGTACGTTCAGGGCCGCCTGGCTTATTTGCAGTATTTCCCGCAATGATGACCTGGATCGGGCTGATATTGGCGAGCCTGCTGAGCTGCGCAGGCCAGCTTTGCCAGAAACAGGCGACCCGTCCGGCAACAACCGGGCGGCGCGGCGCGCACCGTGCGCTCTGGCTTGGCCTTGCGCTGCTGGCGCTGGGCAGCGGGATGCTGGTCTGGCTGGTGGTGTTACAGCATCTGCCGGTCGGGATTGCCTACCCAATGCTGAGCCTCAATTTTGTCTGGGTGACGCTGGCGGCAAAAACCCTCTGGCGTGAGCACATTTCGCCGCGCCACTGGCTGGGCGTGGGCTTGATTATCGTCGGGATTATTGTGCTGGGAGGAAGCCTGTGAAGGGCGTGTTATGGGCATTATGCAGCGTGATTCTGGTCAGCGCGGCGCAGCTGTTGCTGCGCGCGGCGATGGTGGCCTTGCCCCCCGTCAGCGATCTCGCGGTATTTATGCTGGCGCTCTGGTACCGTGCGCCGGGAACCGGTTCGCTGGTGCTGGGCCTGATGGGCTATGTGGTATCAATGGGCTGCTGGTATCTGGCGCTGCACCGTCTGGCGCTCAGCAAAGCTTATGCCCTGCTGAGCCTCAGCTATGTGCTGGTGTGGGGCGCAGCCATTGTGCTCCCCGGCTGGGACGAACCATTTTCCTGGCACGGGCTGGCTGGCGTCGGGTTGATTATTGCGGGTGTGCTGACAATTTTTCGCCCGACGCGTCGTTAACAGAATGGACCGCCGCCGCGGTAAGCGCAAAAGGGGTGGCGGTGCAGACGGCAAGGCTCAGCGACGCAATCTGACACTGACTGACCGAATGCAGCGCGTGGGCCGCGCTGTCGATGCTGACAATTTGCCACGAGTGCGCGCCGCGCTGTTTAACGATGGCACCTTTTCGCGTCCAGATGCGCCAGAACGCCGCAAGCTGGTTATCCGGCGCTTCATTTTCCAGTTCGGCATGTTCGGCACTGCTGAACACGGCGTTGGCGAGCGTCCGCCAGTTATCCTGCGCACGAATATGTTCCAGCGAGCAGCCCACGTCACCTTCATCGCTGACGATCAGGGCAATATCATCCTCACAGTGGCTGACGCTGAACCACAGCGGGTAGTGGTCGGCAAAGCCCGGTTTTCCCTGTTCACTGTAAATAATCTCCGGCAACGGCTCTGGCGCAAACAGGCGCGAGAGCAGCCCGCGGCCCGCCAGCCAGCGGGCGCGCTGTGCGCCCTCAGGGGCATAACGGGTAAGGGCTTCGGCCCAGTTATCGGTACTGAGCGAGGAGATTTTTCCCAGAAAAACCTGGTACATAAGAGGTCTGGCCTTCAGTCGAAATAGAGATATCCGCACAGTTGCGCGGCGAAACCATTACTATAATCTATTGCTGCTCACAATAGCTAACCGGGAAGCGGATTACCCCGGCAATCGACTTTTTGGCCGCCCTGGTCCGAGCAGTATCGCCAGCTTGCTGCCGCCCTGAGTCGTCTCCATCCAGATTTTACAGACGCTGGTGAGCGGTACGGAAAGCAACATGCCGACCGGCCCCAGCAGCCAGCCCCAGACTAATAACGACAAGAAGACCACCATCGTCGACATCCCCAGACGGTGGCCCATCATGCGGGGTTCGACAATATTTCCCAGCACCATGTGCACGACCAGGAAAAGTGCACCGACCATCATGCATTCGTAAAAACCATTGAACAAAAAGGCCTGGATCATGGGCGGCCCGGCGGAGAGGACCGCGCCAATATTGGGAACATAGTTAAGCAGAAAGGCCAGCACACCCCACATCAGTGCAAACTGGACATCCAGTAGCGCGAGCCCCAGCCAGACGATGGCTCCCGTCCACAGGCTCAGTAACGTTTTCAGCGCCAGATAGTGCGACACCCCCTTCAGGGCGCGGTGCAGGCCGGCGATGTGGATCTGCGGATTGTGCAGGGCAAAGCGCATTTTATAGGGGACGTGGCGCACCTCGAAAAGCATAAAGACGACCGTCATCACCAGCAGCACAATGCTCGCCATCGCCCCGGAAAGTTGGGTCATGAATGCGGTGGCGAAGGTCATCACCTTCTCGGAATCCATTCGCTGCAGCATGCGTTCTGGCGAAATGTGCAGGTTAAGAAAAGGCATCATCTGCTGTAAATCCACCAGTTTGCGCGTCAATTCCCGGTTGTATTTTGGCAGCATTGCGA
Source organism: Leclercia sp. UBA2479 (assembly GCF_002341985.1). Classification (NCBI taxonomy): domain Bacteria; kingdom Pseudomonadati; phylum Pseudomonadota; class Gammaproteobacteria; order Enterobacterales; family Enterobacteriaceae; genus Leclercia; species Leclercia sp. UBA2479. Next base: position 58,568 of record NZ_DDPB01000010.1, read on the forward strand.
CAAATTCATTCATCGAGGCCGCCAGTACGCCGAAGAGGGCGATGAGGACAATCAGCATTACCACCACCACAATGGTAATGGCGATTGGGCGACTGACCCCGCGCCGTAAAAACCAGGTCACCAGAGGGTTAAGGACAATTGCGAAGAAGAGCGCCAGCAAGAGCTGGACAAGGATATCCGCCGCGGCGTGGATCCCGGCCAGTATCACCACCAGGCAGGCCAGCTTGAGTAAAATGTGAAGTCCTGCTTTATCGGGAGGCGTGGGCGTCATGACGATTCCTTTTGTTGTATGCATATAGAGTGTAGTGCGCGGCAGACGCTTCGTTAGACGCTGATATTCTGAAAAGTCGCTGCTGATTTTCTGCCCCTGACGTGGTAATAGTGAAACACTGTTGTAAAAATCCTGGTGATATCCATGCCCGAACCTGCCGCCGAACTGGCGCTGAGCGGATTGCGCCTCAATCTGCGTATTGTCTCTGTCGTTATTTTTAACTTTGCCAGCTACCTCACCATCGGCCTGCCGCTTGCGGTACTGCCAGGTTATGTCCATGAAACCATGGGCTTTAGCGCATTCTGGGCGGGGCTGGTGATCAGCTTGCAATACTTTGCCACCCTGATGAGCCGCCCGCACGCGGGCCGCTACGCCGATCTTTTCGGGCCAAAGAGCATTGTGGTATTGGGGCTGTGCGGCTGTTTTCTCAGCGGCGTGAGCTACCTGCTGGCCGACTGGACCCACGCCTGGCCGATGGCAAGCCTGGCGCTGCTCTGCCTGGGGCGCGTGATTCTGGGTATCGGCCAGAGCCTGGCGGGAACCGGCTCAACGCTGTGGGGCGTTGGCGTCGTCGGCGCGCCGCACATTGGCCGGGTGATTTCATGGAACGGGATTGTCACTTACGGCGCGATGGCGATAGGTGCGCCGCTTGGCGTGCTCTGCTATCGCTATATTGGCCTGCAGGGGCTGGCACTCACGATTATGGGAGTGGCGTTACTCGCCATTCTCTTCGCGCTGCCGCGCCCGAAAGTGAAAGCCAGCAAAGGAAAACCGATGCCGTTTCGGGCGGTGCTGGGACGCGTCTGGCTTTACGGCATGGCGCTGGCGCTGGCCTCGGCAGGGTTTGGCGTCATCGCCACCTTTATCACCCTGTTTTACGATGCTAAAGGCTGGGACGGTGCCGCCTTTGCCTTAACGCTGTTTAGCTGTGCGTTTGTCGGCACCCGCCTGTTGTTCCCCAACGGCATTAACCGCCTGGGCGGGCTGAACGTGGCGATGATCTGCTTTGCCGTGGAAATTATCGGCCTGCTGCTGACCGGGATCGCTAACGAGCCGTGGGTCGCGAAAATTGGCGTTTTCCTGGCGGGGGCTGGTTTTTCGCTGGTCTTCCCGGCGCTGGGCGTGGTGGCGGTGAAGGCCGTGCCGCAGCAAAACCAGGGCGCAGCGCTGGCCACCTATACGGTGTTTATGGATATGTCGCTCGGGATCACCGGGCCGCTGGCCGGACTGGTGATGGCATGGGCAGGGGTGCCAGTGATTTATCTTGCGGCGGCGGGGCTGGTCACGGTGGCGTTGTTATTGACCTGGCGGCTAAAAAAAAGGCCCCCGACGCCAGCGCCGGAGGCCACTTCAACGTGATGGATTACTGAATCACGAGAGTGTTAATGATATTTTCAGCGGCAGTTTGCGCTTTCTGCTGATCGTCGGCAGGCAGCGTAATCTGCAGAGTCAGCAGTTTGTTATCGACCTTGCCGAGCACCACGGATGAGTACGCGGTCTGGCCTTTGGCCGAGATAATGCTATCCAGTTGCTGCAGCTTGTGGCCTTTCAGTTCAATGGACTTGTTGGTCACCACCTGCAGCTGCGGGTCACGGGTACGCTGTTGATCTTCAAGGCGCTTCGCCAGCACGCCCAGATCTTCTGAGGTGTCGTCGCCGACAATCACGATCACGGCTTTTTGCCCCGTCGCGTCGGAATAAACGTGCATATTGTTGCTCTGGGTGCCCAGTTTACCGCTCTGATCGGTCATGTCCGCCGGCAGAGAGAAACTGAGTTTGCCATCCATCAGGCTGATCGGCTGGCTCGTTGCGTTGCTTTCAGCAGACGCGGCCTGAGCGGCAGATTTGGTATCGCTGTTGTCACAAGCTGCAAGCCCCATTACCAGCAGGCCAATCCCGACATATTTAACCAGATTGCGCATTAACTTCTTCCTTTCGATAAACGGCCATAACGGCTCATTCTTCCATCTTATCACAACTGCTCTGGGGAACCTTTACCCTGCCTGCAATGCCGAGATTTCAGATTTATCTGCCAGCTTTTTCATACACATATTCAGCAATACACCATACATCGGCAGGAAGAATACCAGGCTGATAAGCACCTTAAAGGCGTAATCCACCAGCGCGATTTCCATCCAGTGCTGCGCCATAAACGCATCCGGGCTACGCCAGAAGGCGATAAAGAAGAAGGCCAGCGTATCGCTCACATTGCCAAACAGCGTGGAGGCCGTGGGGGCCAGCCACCAGCGACGACTCTGCCGCAGGCGGTTAAAGACGTGCACATCGAGGATCTGCCCCAGCGCATAGGCCATAAAGCTGGCGGCGGCGATACGCGCCACAAACAGGTTAAAGTGCGCCAGCGCGCCAAAGCCCTGCCAGCTTCCCATATAAAACAGGGAGGAGATCACATATGAGATAAACAGCGCAGGCAGCATCACCGCGAAAATAATGCGACGGGCCAGCGGCGCGCCAAAGATCCGCACGGTAAGGTCGGTTGCCAGGAAGATAAACGGGAAACTGAATGCGCCCCAGGTGGTGTGGAAACCAAAAATGGAGATGGGGAGTTGCACCAGGTAGTTACTGGAGGTAATCACCAGCAAATGAAAAAGCGAAAGCCAGAACAACGCTTTTACGCGCTGCGATTGTGTAAAGGAGTTCATATTGTACCTTTTTGATTAATATTTGGGGTGAGGGAACCCAATAAAGCCGCCGCATGATACTGCTTTGACAGGCGTTTGCAATGGCTAATTTTCACGCAATCGTTAACCTGGTTTGCTTTGCCTGAAACGCGGCGTAAACTACTGCCGTTTTTCTGTGAACGAGATGAAGATGACCGATCTGTTTTCTACCCCAGACCACACCCTTGATGCCCAGGGCCTGCGTTGTCCGGAGCCGGTAATGATGGTGCGCAAAACCGTGCGTAACATGCAGACCGGCGAAACGTTGCTGATCATCGCTGACGACCCGGCGACAACCCGCGATATTCCTGGCTTTTGCACCTTTATGGAACACCAGCTGGTGGCACAAGATACCGGCGCGCTGCCGTACCGCTACCTCATCCGTAAAGGCCAGTAGCCCTCTCGCCCGACAGGGCGTGACTGCCTCCCGGCAGAACGCCCATCACATTTTCAAACCATCGTTTCAAAATTAAGCTTTTTTTGTGAGGCGCTTCACCTTCGCTTTTCAGGGCGTAGGCTAGTTTTTAAGCGGAAAACTAAAACACTGTTTTAACGCTTACCTCACTACCCTGGAGTTGACTCGATGAAAACGACCCTCAAGCCGTTGCTGGCCGCGCTGTGTCTGTCTGCCGTTGCTGCATCCGTCTCTGCTCAAACTATTAAAGCTGCCGATGTGCATCCCGAGGGCTACCCGAACGTGGTGGCGGTACAGCACATGGGCGAAAAACTTAAACAACAAACTGACGGCAAGCTGGAGATTAAAGTCTTCCCCGGAGGCGTGCTGGGCGATGAAAAACAGATGATTGAGCAGGCGCAAATGGGGGCCATTGATATGATTCGCGTCTCTATGGCGCCGGTTGCCGCCATCCTGCCGGATATCGAAGTCTTTACCCTGCCGTACGTCTTCCGCGATGAAGACCATATGCACAAGGTCATTGATGGCGATATCGGCAAGCAGATTGGCGATAAGCTCACGGCTAACCCGAAATCGCGTCTGGTCTTCCTCGGCTGGATGGACTCCGGTACCCGCAACCTGATCACCAAGGCCCCGGTAGCGAAACCTGAAGATCTGAAAGGGCTGAAGATTCGCGTGCAGGGGAGCCCTGTCGCGCTGGCCACGCTGAAAGATATGGGCGCTAACGCGGTCGCGATGGGGGTGAGTGAGGTTTACAGCGGTATGCAGACCGGCGTCATCGACGGCGCAGAGAACAACCCACCCACCTATATCGCCCACAACTACATGCCGGTCGCCAAGAACTACACCCTGAGCGGTCACTTCATCACCCCGGAAATGCTGCTCTACTCGAAAGTGAAGTGGGACAAGCTCAGCGCCGACGAGCAGCAGAAGATTTTGACCCTGGCCCGCGAAGCTCAGATGGAACAGCGCAAGTTGTGGAAAGAATATAACGATCAGGCGCTGGCGAAAATGAAAGCGGGCGGCGTGCAGTTCCACGATATCGATAAAGCGGTCTTTGTGAAAGCGACAGAGCCGGTGCGCGCCCAGTACGGTGACAAGCACCAGGATCTGATGAAAGCCATCGCTGACGTTCAGTAAACCGGAGTATGTATGTCCGAAATCTACCTGAAGTGGATGGACCGTCTCTACCTGCTGGCGATGGCGATTGCCGGGCTGTCGCTGCTGGTCATGACCATTGTTATTCCAATCGGCATCTTCTCTCGCTATGTGCTCAATCGCGGTGAGTCCTGGCCTGAGCCGATTGCCATTATCTGCATGGTGACGTTCACCTTTATCGGCGCGGCGGTGGGTTACCGCGCCGGTTCCCACATCGCGGTCAACATGCTCACCGACCGCCTTCCCGACGGGCTTAAAATGCTCTGCGCCAGGGTGGTGGATCTTCTGATGCTGCTGATTTCGCTCATCATCTTCTGGTACAGCTACCTGCTGTGTATGGAGCTGTGGGAGCAGCCCGTGGCGGAATTTCCTTTACTGACCTCCGGCGAAAGCTACCTGCCGCTGCCGGTGGGATCGGCAATGTTGATTCTCTTTGTGCTGGAGCGGCTGTTCTTTGGCTCCCAGGAAAACCGCCCGGTCGTGATGATCGGTAACCACAGTTAAGGGGTGAACGATGGACGCTTTTGTTTTGTTATTCACCCTCGCCATTTTGCTGGCACTGGGGATGCCGGTGGCCTTTGCCGTAGGGTTAAGCGCCGTTGCCGGGGCGCTGTGGATTGATTTGCCGCTGGAGGCGCTGATGATTCAGATCACCAGCGGGGTAAACAAATTTACCCTGCTGGCGATCCCGTTCTTTATCCTCGCCGGGGCGATCATGGCGGAAGGGGGCATTGCGCGGCGGCTGGTGAACTTTGCCTATATTTTTGTCGGCTTTATTCGCGGCGGATTGTCGTTGGTAAACATTGTGGCCTCGACCTTCTTCGGCGCCATCTCGGGGTCGTCGGTGGCGGATACCGCCTCTATCGGCAGCGTGATGATCCCGGAGATGGAAAAGAAGGGCTATCCGCGAGAATACGCGGCGGCAGTCACGGCCAGCGGGTCAGTGCAAGCGATTTTAATCCCGCCCAGCCATAACTCGGTGATCTATTCGCTGGCGGCTGGCGGCACGGTTTCTATCGCCACCCTGTTTATCGCAGGCGTTTTGCCGGGGTTGCTATTGGGATTAAGTCTGATGATCCTCTGCCTCGGATTTGCCCATAAACGCGGCTATCCAAAAGGGGAAAAAATCCCCTTTAAACAGGCACTGAAGATTTTTGTCGATGCCCTGTGGGGGCTGATGACGGTGGTGATTATCCTCGGCGGGATTTTGTCCGGGATCTTTACCGCGACCGAATCAGCGGCGGTGGCCTGTCTCTGGGCCTTCTTCGTCACCATGTTTATCTACCGCGATTATAAATGGAGCGAGCTGCCGAAGCTGATGTGCCGCACGGTCAAGACGGTCACCATTGTGATGATCCTGATTGGCTTTGCCGCGGCATTTGGCGCGGTGATGACCTACATGCAGTTGCCGATGCGCATCACCGAATTCTTTACCGCGCTCTCCGACAACAAATACGTGATTTTGATGTACCTCAATATCATGTTGCTGCTGATCGGCACCCTCATGGACATGGCACCGATCATCCTGATCCTGACGCCGGTGCTGCTGCCGGTCACCAACTCTCTGGGGATTGATCCGGTGCACTTCGGCATGATCATGATGGTGAATCTCGGGATCGGGCTGATTACGCCGCCGGTAGGATCCGTGCTGTTCGTTGCCAGCGCGGTGAGCAAACAGAAGATCGAAAGCGTGGTCCGCGCCATGCTGCCCTTCTACGGCATGCTCTTGATTGTATTAGCGATGGTGACCTATATCCCGGCCATCTCATTGTGGTTACCGGGCGTACTGGGGATGCAGTAACGCCGTAGCCCCAGGCATCGTGAAGCAAGGCTGGGGTGGGGCAGCAGACCCACCCCAGCCGTCATTTGGGTGTATTACCGACGACGCAAAAGCCGTAACGCGTTCGCGGTGACCAGCACCGTCGCCCCGGTATCTGCCAGCACTGCCAGCCACAGGCCGGTTATCCCGAGTAGCGTTGTGACCAGGAAAATAGCCTTCAGCCCCAGCGCGATAGCGACGTTCTGACGAATATTGGCGCGGGTGGCGCGGGCAAGGGCGATCATCTGCGCCAGCCCGGTCAGGCGATTGTGGGTCAAGGCTGCATCGGCGGTCTCCAGCGCCACGTCGGTGCCGCTACCCATCGCGATGCCCAGCGTCGCGGCTTTCATCGCCGGGGCATCATTAATGCCATCTCCCACCATCGCCAGTGGGGCATCTTCTTTTAGCTTCGCCACGGCACGCACTTTATCGGCGGGCAGTAATCCGGCCCTGTAGGCCAGCCCCAGTTCGTCCGCGATGGCTGCGGCGGCGCGAGGGTTATCCCCGGTGAGGATGACGCCCTGAATGCCCATCTGATGCAATGCGGCGACCGCCTGTTTCGCATCCTCGCGCAGGGTATCGCGTAGCGCCAGAACCCCTTTGGTCACGCCATCCTGCAGCACAACCACAACCGTTTGCCCGGCCTCCTCTAAAGCCTGAGCCTGTGCGTCAGGGGTGCTGCCCGCCGCGATAATCACGACCTTTTTACCTTCGACCTCGGCTTCAATGCCCGATCCTGGCAGCGCACGCTGCGCGGTTGCCGCCGGGATCGTCAGCCCGCGGGATTGAGCTTCACGAACAATGGCCTGCGCCAGCGGGTGCGTGGAACCTTGCTCAACGGCCGCCGCCAGCGCAAGCAGTTCGTTCTCACTGCTCTCCTGCGGATAGATACCGGTCACCTGCGGCTTTCCGACGGTCAGCGTGCCGGTTTTATCGAAGGCGACGTGCTGTACCTGACTCAGCTGTTCCAGCGCGGCACCGCCTTTAATCAGCGCCCCGTGACGCGCGGCAGCGGCAAGGCCAGAGGTAATAGCCGCAGGCGTGGAGATCACCAGTGCGCAGGGGCAGCCAATCAGCAGCAGCGTTAACCCCTTGTAGATCCACGCTTGCCACGGCGCGCCAAAGAACAGCGGCGGAATAAGGGCCACCAGCAGGGCGACCAGCATGATGGCCGGGGTATAAATCCGGCTGAAGCGATCGATAAATCGCTCAACCGGGGCGCGGCGCTCTTCGGCTTCCTCAATGAGCTTCAGAATGCGGTCGATGGCGCTGTCGCCAGGTTCAGAGAGAACGGTAAGCTGTACCAGACGATCCACGCTGGTGGCCCCTGCCGGAACTCGTTCTCCGGTCTTGCGTTCTACCGGAATCGACTCACCGGTCAGGGCGCTTTCATCGAAACTTGCCATTGCATTTAGCAGGGCGCCATCGGCGGGCAGGCGCCCGCCTGCGGCCACTTCGATAACATCGCCCGGACGTAGCGCACTGATGGCCACGGTTTTACGTTCGTGATTAACGACCTGAGTGGCGGTTTCAGGGCGGAGCGCCATCAACGCGCTTACCCCTTTGCGCGCCCGGCTCGCTGCCCAGCCTTCCAGGCGTTCACCCACCAGAAACAGCAGCAGCACCATAGCGGCCTCTGCCGTCGCGCCGATAAACAGGGCACCTATGGCCGCCACGCTCATCAGGGTTTCGATGGCAAACCAGCTTCCGCTTTTCATCAGGCGTAGCGCCTGACGGGCGATGGGATAAAGTCCCACCAGCGTGGTAGCGATAAAGGCCAGGTTACCGAGAGGGTGGTTAAACTGCTCCAGCGTCCAGCTCAGCGCCATCAGCACAATCAGCGTGATAAGCGGCAGATTTTCCCGCAGGAAGGAGGTGTGTACGACCGGGGCGGATTCACTGCGCAGGGAGTAACCGGCGTTGACGACGGCGGCCTCAACCCGAGAAGTAACATCGCTGTCGGCGCTGACCAGCAACTTTTCCGTGGCGAACAGCACCTGGACGTGATTGACTCCCTGCACCTGTTTCACCGCGTTTTCGACTTTGCGCGCGCAGGCGGCACAATCCATGCCGTTAACGACCCAGCTATAACGTTTTCCGCTTTCAGTCTGCGGGTTTAGCGCTTCTGTTTCGCAGGCGCTATCGCAACAGCAAGGCGCTTCGGGCTGGGCGGGCGTAAGCTTAAGTGCCGAGAATTGTGGCACTTTTTTTGACGTTTCTGGAGTCGACATGGCACTCTCCGGTAATGATAATTTTCTCATTAACCGCAGCATACACTCTGGAGTCGACTCCAGAGTCAAGCGTTTTTAAATATAGAGCGAACGCACGATCAGGAAGTGCCCGGCGAAGTAGCAGGCGGCAGCAATCGCGTTATCAGCCCGGAAACGGCGACGATAGTGGCTGCCCAGCCAGACGATATTCCCGATGAGCAACAGGGTCGCGCCGAAGAAGGCGGACATCGCCGGGGCCGTTGGGCGGAAGAACCACAGTTCGCCCGCCAGCCAGACCATCACCAGCGTCATGGCAATAAAGGTGCAAACGGGCCAGCGCATCTCCTCCAGCCGCGTCCAGATCACCGCAATCAACAGCGCCCCAATAACCAGCAGCGCCAGCGGTAGCGGCCAGAAGAAGGAGAGCGTCATCTGGCTGGCGAAATAGATGGTATAGAGCAGATGCGACAGGAAAAACGCCCCTACGGCATAGAGCAGCCGCTGGCGCGGAAGAAGTGTTAACGCATCACCCACCAGCGAGGCACACAGCCCGGCGAGCACCAGATAGCTGACGGCGTTGAACATAGGCGCCTGCCAGGCAAGGAGTAATAAAAGCAGCAGCGTGACGGGTTTAAACAACCAGCGCTGCCAGGCTGGGCCACGGTAAGACGCATCGACGTAAAGCCATGCGGAAAAACAGACAGCGATAAATGACCAAAGCATATTAACTCCCTGTATCTGTTACGGCTGAATAATCAGTTTCTGATTTAGTGTAGTGACGCGGGCGGGCGTTTGGCAATGCGGGGAAGGCAAGGTATCCTCAATTCCGTCTAATCTGATGGAATCGTTGATGAGCAAGATGCCGCTTTTTTTCATTATCGTGGTGGCGATTATTGTCATTGCCGCCTCGTTTCGCTTCGTGCAGCAGCGCCGCGAGAAGGCGGATAATGATGCTGCGCCACTGCTGCATAAGCGCGTGGTGGTGAGCAATAAACGTGAGAAACCCATTAACGATCGCCGTTCACGCCAGCAGCAGGTGACGCCTGCCGGAACCGCCGTGCGCTATGAAGCGAGCTTCAGGCCGCAGACCGGAGGGCTGGAGATGACCTTCCGCCTGGAGGCGCAGCAGTATCATCAGCTGACGGTGGGGGAGAAAGGGGTGTTGAGCTACAAAGGATCGCGGTTTGAAGGATTCAGGGCTGAGTAATGCTCGATCGGTCCCCTCTCCCTGTGGGAGAGGGTTAGGGTGAGGGCATCAGGCCGCACCTTACTTCTTCACCTGCGCCTTAAACTTCTTCATCCACACCAGCAGTTCAAACACGCCGAAAATAAAGACCCGTACCTGCTGCCAGGCAGTCATTTGTGGGCCATCTTTTGGCAGGCCGTTTTTCAGCATCACCATCTGCAGGGCGTGCATAAACGAAGTGAAAATCAGCGCCACGTTAACAAAGATGTTCATCGGACGCGGGAAAGGGTGCACCAGATTGAGGATCAGAAATGCCCAGACCCCCAGCATCAGCAAACGCCCCAGATTAATCAGAACCGGCATCGGTCTCTCCTTGTGATTGTCGGTGATAAAGACGATAAGCCACCTGACCGGCCACTTTTTCCCGGTGCAGATCCCAGTGTACGGGCACCGGCGGCAGGCCGTTTTCCACTTCACTCTCTACGTAGATTAGCGCGTTATCTGCCAGCCAGCCGTTGTTTTCCAGTAATGCTAATGTCTCTTCCAGCAACCCTTTACGAAACGGCGGATCGACAAAGACCACATCGTGCGGCGTGCCGGGTTGCGCGAGGAAGGTGAGCGTGTTGGTATTCACCACTTTGGCATGGCTCGCCTTCAGGGTTGCAAGGTTTTGCTGTAGCTGCTGCGCTACGCCGCGCTCCATCTCCAGCAGAATGGCGCTGGAGGCATAGCGGGAGAGGGCTTCCAGCCCCAGCGCGCCGCTGCCGGCAAAGCAATCCAGGCAACGGGCATCGGCCATCGACGGTGCCAGCCAGTTAAACAGCGTCTCACGCACGCGGTCGGTGGTGGGGCGCAGGCCGGGACTATCCGGCACCGGAAGTTTACGGCCTCGCCACTGGCCGCCGATGATACGTATCTGACCGGCCGCAGCACGGTTGGGTTTCTTCATATCTTTGCTCAGGTCACTCATTGGGCCTGCGCTTGCAGGCGGTGATGTGCGTTAAGTTAAGTGATAAACTATTTCATCATTTTTTTAGCTTCCATGTATATAGCGCCGGAAATTAACCGCGAGGGGTGTAGTCGCAAATGGCAAAAGAGAAAAAACGTGGCTTCTTTTCCTGGCTGGGCTTTGGGCAGAAAGAGCAGGAAACCGAACAGCAGGTTGAAGAGCAGCAGGCTGTTGACGCGCAGCCCGAGCCTGAAACGCCAGTAGAAGCGATTGCTGAACCCGCAGCGGAAGAGCACGCTCATTCGAAAGAAGAGACAGAGGCCTTTGCCGAAGAGGTTGTCGAGGTCACGGAGCAGGTACAGGAGAGCGAAAAACCGCAGCCGGTTGAGCCTGAGCCTCTCCCTGACGTTGAGCCTGTCGAACAACCAGAGCCGGTAACCGAGAAGAAGGTTGAGCCAACCCCGCAGGCGGTTATCGAACACGAAGCGCTGCCGCTGCCGGAAGAGGTGAAAGCCGAAGCGGTCTCAGCCGAAGAGTGGCAGGCCGAAGCGGAAACTGTCGAGATTGTCGACGCGGTGGAAGAGGAAGCAGAACGCGAACCGGAACTCACCGACGAAGAGCTGGAAGCCCAGGCGCTGGCAGCCGAGGCCGCTGAAGAAGCGGTCATGGTCGTGCCAGTGGAAGCGCAGCCAGAAGATGAGGCCGTGCAGGAGCAAGAAAAACCGACGAAAGAGGGGTTCTTCGCTCGTCTGAAGCGCAGCTTGCTTAAAACTAAAGAAAACCTCGGTTCCGGATTTATCAGCCTGTTCCGCGGCAAAAAAATCGACGATGATCTGTTTGAAGAGCTGGAAGAACAGCTGCTGATTGCCGACGTCGGTGTTGAGACCACGCGAAAAATTATCGCCAGTCTCACCGAAGGCGCAAACCGCAAACAGCTGCGCGATGCTGAAGCGCTGTACGGTCTGCTGAAAGACGAGATGGGTGAAATCCTCGCAAAAGTTGACGAACCGCTTAATATTGAAGGCAAAATGCCCTTTGTTATTCTGATGGTTGGCGTTAACGGCGTAGGGAAAACCACCACCATCGGTAAGCTGGCGCGTCAGTTCGAGCAGCAGGGCAAATCGGTGATGCTGGCGGCGGGCGATACCTTCCGTGCGGCCGCGGTTGAGCAGCTGCAGGTGTGGGGCCAGCGCAACAACATTCCGGTCATTGCTCAGCATACCGGCGCAGACTCCGCCTCCGTGATCTTCGACGCCATCCAGGCCGCGAAGGCGCGTAACGTGGATGTGCTGATTGCCGATACCGCCGGGCGCTTGCAGAACAAATCGCACCTGATGGAAGAGCTGAAGAAGATTGTTCGCGTCATGAAGAAGCTGGATGAAGACGCACCGCATGAAATTATGCTGACCATTGACGCCAGCACCGGACAGAACGCCATTAGCCAGGCGAAATTGTTCCATGAAGCGGTAGGGTTGACCGGTATTACGCTGACAAAACTGGACGGCACCGCAAAAGGCGGGGTAATTTTCTCCGTGGCAGATCAGTTCGGTATTCCTATCCGCTACATTGGTGTTGGCGAACGTATCGAGGATTTGCGTCCGTTTAAATCGGACGACTTTATTGAGGCACTATTTGCCCGAGAGGATTAACAATGATTCGCTTTGAACACGTCAGCAAGGCCTATCTCGGTGGGAGACAAGCGCTGCAGGGGGTTACCTTCCACCTGCAGCCGGGCGAGATGGCATTCCTGACCGGCCATTCCGGCGCGGGGAAAAGTACCCTGCTCAAGCTGATCTGTGGGATCGAACGGCCAAGCGCCGGGAAAATCTGGTTTAGCGGCCACGATATTAGCCGTCTGAAAAACCGTGAAGTGCCGTTTCTGCGTCGTCAGATCGGCATGATTTTCCAGGATCACCATCTGCTGATGGATCGCACCGTTTTCGATAACGTGGCGATCCCGCTGATTATTGCCGGGGCCAGCTATGATGATATCCGTCGTCGCGTCTCTGCGGCGCTGGACAAGGTTGGGCTGCTGGACAAAGCGAAGAACTTTCCGATTCAGCTTTCCGGCGGTGAACAGCAGCGCGTGGGCATCGCCCGAGCGGTGGTGAACAAGCCTGCCGTTCTGCTGGCGGATGAACCGACCGGAAACCTGGACGAAGCCCTCTCCGAAGGGATTTTGCGTCTGTTTGAGGAGTTTAACCGCGTTGGGGTGACGGTATTGATGGCGACGCACGATTTGGGCCTTATCTCCCGTCGTTCGTACCGCATGCTGACGCTCAGCGACGGGCACCTGCACGGAGGCCTTGGTGAATAAGCGCGACGCAATCAACCAGATCCGCCAGTTTGGCAGCAAATTCGACCGTTTCCGCAAACCGCATAGCGGAGGTGACGGCAATCGCAATCAACCGAGACGTGCGAAAGCCGCCCCGAAACCAAACTCGCGAAAAACTAACGTCTTTAACGAGCAGGTTCGCTACGCCTTCCAGGGCGCACTGCAGGATCTGAAAAGCAAGCCGCTGGCGACCTTCCTCACGGTGATGGTGATCGCCATCTCCCTGACGCTGCCCAGCGTCTGCTACATGGTCTACAAAAACGTAAACCAGGCGGCGTCGCAGTATTACCCATCGCCGCAAATCACCGTCTACCTTGATAAAGCGCTCGATGACAACGCTGCGGCGCAGGTTGTGGGGCAGATCCAGGCCGAGCAGGGGGTAGAGAAGGTTAACTACCTTTCGCGTGAAGAGGCGCTGGGGGAGTTCCGTAATTGGTCTGGCTTTGGCGGCGCGCTGGATATGCTGGAAGAGAACCCGTTACCCGCCGTGGCGGTGGTGATCCCGAAAATTGATTTCCAGGGCACGGATTCGTTGAACACGCTGCGTGACCGGGTTTCCCGCATTAACGGTATCGATGAAGTGCGCATGGACGATAGCTGGTTCGCGCGCCTGGCGGCGCTTACCGGGCTGGTGGGGCGCGTGGCGGCAATGATTGGCGTGCTAATGGTCGCGGCGGTGTTCCTCGTCATTGGTAACAGCGTGCGTCTGAGCATCTTTGCCCGTCGCGATACTATCAACGTGCAAAAGCTGATCGGCGCAACGGATGGCTTTATCCTGCGTCCATTCCTCTACGGCGGGGCGCTGCTCGGTTTTACCGGCGCATTTCTTTCACTGATATTGTCAGAAATTTTGGTGATGCGGCTCTCTTCTGCCGTTACTGAAGTGGCGCAGGTTTTCGGAACTAAGTTTGATATCAGTGGCTTAGGGTTCGATGAGTGCCTGTTATTACTGCTGGTTTGCTCAATGATTGGGTGGGTCGCAGCCTGGCTTGCTACCGTCCAACATTTACGTCGCTTTACTCCGGAATAATAAAAGCGTGATATAATCTTTCCCTGCACCGAGTTGTCGCTCTGCAGGGAAAGAGCTCCCTGTTGTCTCTTCCCCGCAGTATCATCTCCATGTCACAATTTGTGCGTAATTTATTCACCGTTGCACCTGGAACTTGTGGATAAAATCACTGTCTGATACAAGAGTGGATGCTATTCTCGTTGCTCAAACGCTTTGGCATGGTTATTGCCTGATGGGGATAACCTGGACCAGAAGAGATCATATTGAGAGGAATGAATGACCAAAGAAATGCAAACTTTAGCTTTAGCCCCTGTTGGTAACCTGGAGTCTTACATCCGGGCTGCGAACACCTGGCCGATGTTAACGGCCGAGGAAGAAAAGGAGCTTGCTGAAAAGCTGCATTACCAGGGCGATCTGGAAGCAGCTAAGACGCTGATCCTGTCTCACCTGCGCTTTGTTGTTCACGTTGCTCGTAATTACTCGGGCTACGGCCTGCCGCAGGCGGACTTGATTCAGGAAGGTAACATTGGCCTGATGAAGGCTGTACGTCGCTTTAACCCGGAAGTGGGTGTGCGACTGGTCTCCTTCGCCGTGCACTGGATCAAAGCGGAAATTCACGAATACGTACTGCGTAACTGGCGTATCGTGAAGGTCGCCACGACGAAAGCGCAACGCAAACTCTTCTTTAACCTGCGTAAAACCAAGCAGCGTCTGGGCTGGTTTAATCAGGATGAAGTGGAAATGGTGGCGCGCGAGCTGGGTGTAACCAGTAAAGACGTGCGTGAGATGGAATCCCGTATGGCCGCCCAGGACATGACCTTTGACATGTCTTCCGACGACGATGCGTCCGACAGCCAGCCGATGGCACCGGTTCTGTATCTACAGGATAAAACCTCTAACTTTGCTGACGGCATTGAAGAGGACAACTGGGAAGATCAGGCCGCCAACAAGCTGAGCTTTGCGATGGAAGGCCTCGACGAGCGTAGCCAGGATATTATCCGTGCCCGCTGGCTGGACGAAGACAACAAGTCCACCCTGCAGGAGCTGGCCGACCGCTACGGCGTCTCCGCTGAACGTGTGCGTCAGCTTGAAAAGAACGCCATGAAAAAACTTCGCGCCGCTATTGAAGCGTAATTTCTGCGAGGTCCCCGCTTAGCCGAAATAGTTCAGGCTGCAGGAAGGCGGCAAATGAGTGAATCCCGATGAGCTTACATGAGTAAGTGATTCGGGTGAACGAGAGCAGCCAACGTACCTGCGGCTTGAAATATGAAGGATAAAAGCCCCTGGATGTGAATCCGGGGGTTCTGTTTTTTTAACGCCCACTCTGGCGAAATTTTACCCCCTGGCAAACACTTACTGATGCGCTACGCATGCGATCCTCAGGGGGATAAGGTGAACAACAAAGAACTTAATGACCGGCGCTTGCAGGCCACGCCGCGCGGCATTGGGGTGATGTGTAACTTCTATGCCGATAAAGCCGAAAACGCCACGGTGTGGGACGTGGAAGGCAACGAATACATCGACTTCGCCGCCGGGATCGCGGTGCTGAACACCGGCCATCGTCATCCAAAAGTCATCGCCGCCATCGAAAAACAGCTTCACGCCTTTACGCATACCGCCTACCAGATTGTCCCGTACGAAGGCTATGTCGCCCTCGCAGAGCGCATTAATGCCCGCGTGCCGATCGACGGGCCGGCCAAAACCGCCTTCTTCTCAACCGGCGCAGAAGCGGTTGAAAATGCGGTGAAGATCGCCCGCGCCTGGACCCGTCGTCCAGGCCTTATCACCTTTGGCGGTGCCTTCCATGGCCGCACCTTTATGACCATGGCCCTCACAGGCAAAGTGGCACCCTATAAACTGGGATTCGGCCCTTTCCCCGGCTCGGTCTACCATGCGCAATTTCCCAACGAACTGCACGGGGTAAGCACCGCTGAGGCGCTGCAAAGCGTGGAACGCCTGTTTAAAACCGACATCGCCCCGGATCAGGTGGCAGCCATCATCATTGAACCGGTGCAGGGCGAAGGCGGGTTCAACGTGGCCCCCGACGATTTTATGCTGGGGCTGCGCGCCATCTGCGATAACCACGGCATTTTGCTGATTGCCGATGAAGTCCAAACGGGCTTTGCCCGTACCGGCAAACTCTTCTCAATGGAACATCACCGCGTAAAGGCGGATCTCATCACCATGGCGAAAAGCCTGGCGGGCGGGATGCCGCTCTCGGCGGTCTCGGGGCGCGCAGAGGTGATGGACGCCCCCGCGCCGGGCGGTCTGGGCGGCACCTATGCGGGTAATCCGCTGGCGATTGCAGCAGCCCATGCGGTGCTGGACGTGATCGATGAAGAGGATCTCTGCGCACGTGCGGCGCATCTCGGTCATCATTTGGTGGAAGTACTGAACAACGCCAAAGAGAGTTGCCCTTATATCGCCGATATCCGTGCCCAGGGCTCAATGGTGGCGGTGGAGTTCAACGACCCGCAAACCGGACAGCCCTCGCCGGAATTTACGCGGCAGGTCCAGGAGCGCGCCCTGAAAGAGGGGCTACTGCTGCTAAGTTGCGGCGTGTATGGCAACGTGATTCGTTTCCTCTATCCGCTTACCCTTCCCGAAGCTCAGTTCCGTAAAGCGCTGGATATTATTTCTGCGGCGCTGACACGTTAAAGCCTTTTACCCGGCAGAAAAAACTGCCGGGTTTATCATATATTCATTTCAAATTAGCTATTCCATATCCATGAAAATGGGGTATGTTTTAGCAGAGTATGCTGCTTTGGCACCGGCAGCACACCAAAATATAACTATCATATGCTTTTCTTATGCCGATAAGAAAAATAATGTGCCGCACAACAACATCACAACAATTGCAAAAACCATAACAATGGGGATTCTCAGGATGAACATGAAGGGTAAAGCGTTACTGGCAGGATGTATCGCGCTGGCATTCAGCACCATGGCCCAAGCAGATATTAAAGTGGCGGTTGTGGGCGCCATGTCCGGCCCGGTAGCACAGTACGGCGATCAGGAGTTTACGGGCGCAGAGCAGGCGGTTGCAGACATTAATGCCAAAGGCGGCATCAAAGGCGAAAAACTGCAGATCGTAAAATATGATGACGCCTGTGACCCGAAACAAGCGGTCGCGGTAGCGAACAAAGTGGTAAACGATGGGATTAAATACGTTATCGGCCACCTGTGCTCCTCATCCACGCAGCCTGCGTCTGATATCTACGAAGACGAAGGCATTCTGATGATTACCCCGGCAGCTACCGCACCGGAGCTGACTTCACGTGGTTACAAACTGACCCTGCGTACCACCGGTCTGGATTCCGACCAGGGGCCAACCGCGGCGAAATACATTCTGGAAAAAGTGAAGCCACAGCGTATCGCTATCGTTCACGACAAACAGCAGTACGGTGAAGGCCTGGCGCGCGCGGTGCAGGATAACCTGAAAAAAGCCAACGCCAATGTGGTCTTCTTTGACGGTATTACCGCCGGTGAGAAAGACTTCTCTACGCTGGTGGCGCGTCTGAAGAAAGAGAATATCGATTTCGTCTACTACGGTGGTTATCACCCGGAGATGGGCCAGATCCTGCGTCAGGCACGCGCTGCCGGTCTGAAAACCCAGTTTATGGGTCCGGAAGGGGTTGCGAACGTCTCCCTGTCTAACATTGCGGGTGAGTCTGCCGAAGGTCTGCTGGTGACCAAGCCGAAGAACTACGACCAGGTGCCTGCGAACAAACCGATCGTAGATGCAATCAAAGCGAAGAAACAGGATCCAAGCGGCGCGTTCGTCTGGACTACCTACGCGGCGCTGCAGTCTCTGCAGGCGGGTCTGAACCAGTCAGCCGATCCGGCTGAGATTGCTACCTGGCTGAAAGCGAACTCTGTTGAAACCGTAATGGGGCCGCTGTCATGGGATGAGAAGGGCGACCTGAAGGGCTTCGAGTTTGGCGTGTTTGACTGGCATGCTAACGGTACGGCGACCGACGCTAAGTAAGACTGGTGCGGTTTGATGCCCTCACCCTAACCCTCTCCCACGGGGAGAGGGGACTGTTTGGTGGGGGCTTTTCTCCCGCTCGCTGAGGGAAGGGAGTGCCGGAACCGCCTTTCTCCCTCTCCCTGTGGGAGAGGGCCGGGGTGAGGGCATCAGGCCGCACATACCTAACCGCAAAAATCTAGCGCTTCTCCCACCCATTGGTCTGCGCCGTAAACCCTAAAGCCTGCATAAATGCCGCCATCACGCCGCGGTCCTCCACACCGACATCCGCCATCCACCATGACGTCACGCTCGGGTTATCGCGGATCACCTCTTCAATTAAATACTGCCCCACGCCACGACGGCGGGTCACGTCACGCACGCGCAGCGAGTCCAGCGCGCCCTGCGTACCGCTCAGGGTCACGCGAACGGCGGCCAGCAGACGTTCGTTAAAACGGGCAGCGTAAATACGATGGGTGTCATCAACGTTCAGAGAAGAGGGGGAGTATTCCGGCCAGATTTTGCCCAGGTCGATATGATCCTGGTCGCTAAAGGTCACCAGACGAATGATAGTCAGTTTCATTAGCAGCATGTCCACATTTAAAAAGTAGGGGCAGTGTACTCAATTTATATCCTGACCGGCGTCCTCTTTTTTAATCCATTATCCAGGTGATTACTTTTTTAGCAGTCGCATGGGTAGGGATAAAACGCAGGGATCGAAAAATAAGCAGAATATTACCCTGTAAGGCAGCGTTTTATTCCGCGCTTTGTACCGTTATTTTATGCTGCAAACTCCACTTTTATTTGTTTATCTCCGACTAATTTCAGAATATTATCTTTGCTTAATCGCCTGAAAAATAGAGATTTTAGTCTGGTTTTTGCCAAAAAACTGCGCTAAACCATTAAAGGCACTGGTAAAAATAGCGTTGTTCATTAAAAGTACAGAATGCTTTTTAACCATAATAAAACAAAATATAAACATCACGTCACGAATGGGGATTCACAGATGAAAAGGAACGCGAAAGCATTAATCGCGGGGATGGTTGCACTGGCAATTTCGCAGGCAGCGATAGCGGAAGAGATTAAAGTTGCCGTGGTAGGCGCGCTGTCCGGTCCTGTTGCCCAGTGGGGTGATATGGAGTTTAACGGCGCGCGTCAGGCTATCCAGGATATCAACGCTAAAGGCGGTATCAAAGGCGACAAACTGGTGGCCGTCGAGTATGACGATGCCTGCGACCCTAAACAGGCCGTCGCCGTAGCCAACAAAGTGGTTAACGATGGTATCCAGTACGTGATTGGTCACCTCTGCTCCTCTTCAACTCAGCCGGCGTCTGATATCTACGAAGATGAAGGCATTCTGATGATCACCCCGGGCGCCACTAACCCGGAGCTGACCCAGCGCGGCTATGAGCACATTATGCGTACCGCCGGGCTCGACTCCTCTCAGGGGCCGACCGCCGCCAAATACATTCTCGAGACCGTTAAGCCAAAGCGCATCGCCATCATTCACGATAAGCAGCAGTATGGAGAAGGGCTGGCGCGCTCCGTGCAGGACGGCCTGAAAAAAGGCAATGCGAACGTGGTCTTATTCGATGGCATTACCGCCGGTGAGAAAGACTTCTCCGCGCTGATTGCCCGCCTGCAAAAAGAGAACATCGACTTCGTCTATTACGGCGGCTACTACCCGGAAATGGGTCAGATGCTGCGCCAGGCGCGCGCTACCGGTCTGAAAACCCAGTTTATGGGACCAGAGGGGGTGGGCAACGCCTCCCTCTCTAACATCGCGGGCGATGCGGGCGAAGGCATGCTGGTCACGATGCCAAAACGCTATGACCAGGATCCGGCAAACAAAGCTATCGTGGATGCGCTCAAGGCGCAGAAAAAAGATCCAAGTGGTCCGTATGTCTGGATCACCTATGCCGCCGTGCAGTCTCTGGCCACGGCGCTGGAGCGTACCGGCAGCAAAGAGCCGCTGGATCTGGTGAAAGATTTAAAAGCACACGGGGCGAACACCGTGATTGGGCCGCTGAACTGGGATGAGAAAGGCGATCTGAAGGGATTTGAGTTTGGTGTCTTTAAGTGGCACGCCGATGGTTCGTCTTCGGCCGCCAAATAATTATCCCACCGCCCGGCTCTCCGGGCGGGTATAAAAAGGTTTGCATATGTCCGAGCAGTTTCTCTATTTCCTGCAGCAGATGTTTAACGGCGTCACGCTGGGAAGCACCTACGCGCTGATCGCTATCGGCTACACCATGGTTTACGGCATTATCGGCATGATCAACTTCGCCCACGGCGAGGTGTACATGATCGGTAGTTATGTCTCCTTTATGATCATCGCCGCGCTAATGATGATGGGCATCGACAGCAGCTGGCTGCTGGTCGCCGCCGGGTTTGTCGGCGCGATTGTGATCGCCAGCGCCTACGGCTGGAGCATCGAGCGCGTCGCCTACCGGCCGGTGCGCAGCTCCAAACGCCTGATTGCGCTGATCTCCGCCATCGGGATGTCCATTTTCCTGCAAAACTACGTCAGCCTGACCGAAGGTTCGCGCGATGTGGCGCTGCCAAGCCTGTTCAACGGCCAGTGGATTGTGGGGGCCAGCGAGAACTTCTCTGCCTCTATCACCACCATGCAGCTGGTGATCTGGATCGTGACCTTCCTGGCGATGCTCGCCCTGACTATTTTTATCCGCTACTCCCGCATGGGACGCGCCTGCCGCGCCTGCGCGGAAGATTTGAAAATGGCGAGCCTGCTTGGGATTAACACCGACCGCGTGATCGCCCTGACCTTCGTGATCGGCGCGGCGATGGCTGCCGTGGCAGGTGTCCTGCTCGGCCAGTTCTACGGCGTAATCAACCCTTACATCGGCTTTATGGCCGGGATGAAGGCCTTCACCGCAGCGGTACTGGGCGGTATCGGCAGTATCCCGGGCGCGATGATTGGCGGCCTGATCCTCGGCGTGGCGGAAGCGCTCTCTTCGGCGTACCTGAGTACAGAATATAAAGACGTGGTGTCGTTCGCCCTGCTGATTCTGGTGCTGCTGGTGATGCCTACCGGTATTCTGGGCCGTCCGGAGGTAGAGAAAGTATGAAACCGATGCATTTCGCGATGGCGCTGCTCTCTGCCGCCATGTTCTTCGTGCTGGCGGGCGTCTTTATGGGCGTCCAGCTGGAGCTGAGTGGTACCAAACTGGTCGTGGATTCCGCGGCTGACATTCGCTGGCAGTGGGTATTTATCGGCACGGCGGTGGTCTTCTTCTTCCAGCTGCTGCGCCCGATTTTCCAGAAGACGTTGAAAAACGTCTCAGGGCCGAAATTCGTGCTGCCGGCAATCGACGGCTCGACCGTTAAGCAGAAGCTGTTCCTCGTGGCGCTGCTGGTGGCCGCGGTAGCGTGGCCGTTCGTGGTCTCTCGTGGCACGGTGGATATCGCCACCCTGACCATGATTTACGTAATCCTCGGTCTCGGTCTGAACGTGGTGGTGGGCCTGTCGGGCCTGCTGGTGCTGGGCTACGGCGGTTTCTACGCCATCGGCGCCTACACCTTTGCGCTGCTGAACCACTATTACGGCCTCGGCTTCTGGACCTGTCTGCCGCTGGCGGGGCTGGTCTCGGCTGCTGCGGGCTTCCTGCTTGGCTTCCCGGTCTTGCGCCTGCGCGGCGACTATCTGGCGATTGTGACCTTAGGCTTCGGTGAAATCGTCCGTATCCTGCTGCTCAACAACACCGAAGTGACCGGCGGCCCGAACGGCATTAGCCAGATCCCGAAACCGACCTTCTTCGGCCTGGAGTTCAGCCGCACCGCCCGCGAAGGCGGCTGGGACACCTTCAGCAACTTTTTTGGCATTAAGTACGATCCGTCCGACCGTGTGATTTGGCTCTATCTGGTGGCACTGCTGCTGGTGGTCATCACGCTATTCGTGATTAACCGTCTGCTGCGCATGCCGCTGGGCCGCGCGTGGGAAGCGCTGCGTGAAGATGAGATCGCCTGTCGCTCGCTGGGTCTGAACCCGACCCGCATCAAGCTGACCGCGTTCACCATCAGCGCCGCGTTTGCCGGCTTTGCCGGAACGCTGTTTGCCGCGCGTCAGGGCTTCGTCAGCCCGGAATCCTTCACCTTTGCCGAATCTGCCTTTGTGCTGGCGATTGTGGTGCTGGGCGGGATGGGATCGCAGTTCGCCGTTATTCTTGCAGCCGTCCTGCTGGTGGTCTCCCGCGAGCTGATGCGCGACTTTAACGAATACAGCATGCTGATGCTGGGTGGTTTGATGGTGCTGATGATGATCTGGCGTCCGCAGGGCTTGCTGCCGATGACCCGTCCGCAGTTGAAGCTTAAGCGTGCGGAAGTGAAAGGAGAGCAGGCATGAGTCAGCCATTATTATCCGTTAACGGTCTGATGATGCGTTTTGGCGGCCTGCTGGCCGTCAACAATGTGAATCTGGATCTGCATAAGAAAGAGATCGTCTCCCTGATAGGCCCGAACGGCGCAGGAAAGACCACGGTCTTTAACTGCCTGACCGGCTTCTATAAGCCGACGGGCGGCACCATCATGCTGCGCGAGCAGCACCTGGAAGGGCTGCCGGGCCAGCAGATTGCCCGCATGGGCGTAGTGCGTACCTTCCAGCACGTGCGCCTGTTCCGTGAAATGACGGTGATTGAGAACCTGCTGGTGGCGCAACATCAGCAGCTTAAAACCGGCCTCTTCTCCGGCCTGCTGAAAACCCCGGCCTTCCGCCGCGCGCAGGAAGAAGCGCTCGACCGCGCCGCTACCTGGCTGGATCGTATCGGTCTGCTGCAGCACGCTAACCGCCAGGCGAGTAACCTGGCCTACGGGGATCAGCGTCGTCTGGAGATTGTCCGCTGCATGGTGACCCAGCCGGAAATTCTGATGCTCGACGAACCGGCCGCTGGCCTCAACCCGAAAGAGACCAAAGAGCTGGACGAGCTGATTGCTGAGCTGCGCGATCATCACGACACCACCATCCTGCTTATCGAACACGATATGAAGCTGGTGATGGGCATTTCTGACCGTATCTACGTGGTAAATCAGGGCACACCGCTGGCCAACGGCACGCCGGAAGAGATCCGCAACAACCCGGACGTGATCCGCGCATACCTGGGTGAGGCATAAGATGGAAAAAGCGATGTTAACGTTCGACAAGGTCAATGCGCACTACGGTAAGATCCAGGCGCTGCACGATGTCAGCCTGCACATTAATCAGGGCGAAATCGTCACCCTGATTGGGGCCAACGGCGCGGGTAAAACCACGCTGCTCGGCACCCTGTGCGGCGACCCGCGCGCCAGCAGCGGGCAGATTGTGTTCGACGGCAAAGAGATCACCGACTGGCAGACCGCCAAAATCATGCGCGAGGCGGTGGCGATTGTTCCGGAAGGGCGCCGCGTCTTCTCGCGCATGACGGTGGAAGAGAACCTGGCGATGGGCGGTTTCTTCGCCCACCGCGACCAGTTTCAGACCCGCATCAAATGGGTATACGAACTCTTCCCGCGTCTGTGGGAGCGTCGCGTGCAGCGTGCCGGCACCATGTCCGGCGGTGAACAGCAGATGCTGGCGATTGGTCGCGCGCTGATGAGCCAGCCGCGTTTGCTGTTGCTTGACGAACCCTCGCTCGGCCTTGCGCCGATCATTATCCAGCAGATTTTCGACACCATCGAACAGCTGCGCAAAGAGGGGATGACCATCTTCCTCGTCGAGCAGAACGCCAACCAGGCGCTGAAGCTCGCCGACCGCGGCTACGTGCTGGAGAACGGTCGCGTGGTGCTGTCCGATACCGGCGACGCGCTGCTGGCGAACGAAGCCGTGCGGAGTGCGTATTTGGGCGGTTGAGAGATTCATCTTTTAAAAAGGAGCCATCTGGCTCCTTTTTTGTACGCCTTACCTGTACAATAAACCTGTACTTAAAAGGAGGCTCTATGCGTACAATGAACTATAGCGAAGCCCGGCAGAATCTTGCCTCCGCGCTCGAGTCCGCGGCAGCAGGAACGCCAGTCACTATTTCACGTCGTGGTCATAAGTCTGCGGTGATCATCAGTATGGAAGAGTTTGAGCGCTATCAGACGGCAAAGCTCGACGCAGAGTTTGACGCCATTATGGGTATTCATGGCAGCGAAATCAGGGAGCTGGCTGACAAATGACGCTGCAATTTATCTCAGCGGAAGAGATAGTGCTGTTTCACGACAAGCTGCTTAGCGTGACGCCGGGCGTTGCGGGAATGCCGGATCCAGGCCGGGCGGAAGCCCTGCTGTATCGCGTGCTGAATAAGTACGAATACGAAGGCGTTACCGATGTCTGGATGCTGGCGGCGATGCACCTGCTGGCTATCTCTCGCGGTCACATCTTCAATGACGGCAATAAGCGAACGGCTTTGTTTATTACCCTGCTGTTTCTCAAACGTAATGGTATTTCGTTAAAGGCCAATCCCGATTATGTGGATATGACCGTTGAGGCAGCGGCAGGGCATTTGACGCTTGACGAGGTTGTCCAGCGTCTACGTTGTTAGCCCGAAGCCTTCTCTTCGCGTGGGTAAGTACCAGACCAAGGTAAAAGCAAAAAGGCAACGTACGTTGCCTTTTTTAGTGTTTGCTCCCTCTCCCGTGGGAGAGGGCCGGGGTGAGGGCATCAAACAGCAACGATCCCCTTCACACAACCATCATCCCCCTGACGTCTTGTTGTAACCTATCTGTAAACAAACAGTTATTTTTCTGTCATTCGAGCATGTCATGTTACCTCGCGAGCACAAAACGCGTGATATCGCGCATCCGGCACAATAAGAGAGATGACAATGACATCGTTACGACACACAGCTTTGGGTCTGGCAATCGGTCTGGCTTTTGCAACGAACGCAATGGCTGTCACTACCATTCCATTCTGGCATTCCATGGAAGGGGAGTTGGGTAAAGAAGTAGACTCCCTGGCGCAGCGTTTCAATGACACCCACCCGGATTACAAAATTGTGCCGGTGTACAAAGGTAACTACGAGCAGAGCCTGAGCGCGGGCATCGCCGCCTTCCGTACCGGCAACGCACCGGCCTTGCTGCAGGTATATGAAGTGGGCACTGCCACCATGATGGCCTCGAAAGCCATCAAACCGGTCTACGAAGTGTTTAAAGACGCGGGCATCAACTTCGACGAATCCCAGTTCGTGCCGACGGTTTCCGGTTACTACACCGATTCCAAAACCGGCCACCTGCTGTCTCAGCCGTTCAACAGCTCTACCCCGGTGCTGTACTACAACAAAGACGCCTTTAAGAAAGCCGGTTTAGACCCGGAGCAGCCGCCAAAAACCTGGCAGGATCTCGCCGAGTACACTGCGAAGCTGAAAGCTGCAGGGATGAAGTGCGGCTACGCCAGCGGCTGGCAGGGCTGGATCCAGATTGAAAACTTCAGCGCCTGGCACGGCCTGCCGGTGGCGACCAAAAACAACGGCTTCGACGGCACCGACGCAGTGCTGGAGTTCAACAAGCCAGAGCAGGTAAAACACATCGCGCTGCTTGCCGATCTGAACAAGAAGGGCGACTTCAGCTACTTCGGTCGTAAAGACGAATCCACCGAGAAGTTCTACAGCGGTGACTGCGCTATCACTACCGCCTCCTCCGGCTCGCTGGCGGACATCCGTCACTACGCCAAATTCAATTACGGCGTGGGCATGATGCCTTACGACGCCGACGTGAAGGGCGCGCCGCAGAACGCCATCATCGGCGGGGCGAGCCTGTGGGTCATGCAGGGTAAAGATAACGGCACCTACAAGGGTGTGGCCGAGTTCCTCGACTTCCTGGCGAAGCCAGAAAATGCGGCCGAATGGCACCAGAAGACCGGCTACCTGCCGATCACCAAAGCCGCCTACGACCTGACCCGCGAGCAGGGCTTCTATGAGAAGAACCCGGGGGCGGATATCGCCACGCGTCAGATGCTGAACAAGCCGCCGTTGCCGTTCACTAAAGGTCTGCGTCTGGGCAACATGCCGCAGATCCGTACCATCGTGGATGAAGAGCTGGAAAGCGTCTGGACCGGGAAGAAAACGCCACAGCAGGCGCTGGATTCTGCGGTAGAGCGCGGGAACCAGCTGCTGCGCCGCTTTGAACAGTCGACGAAATCGTAATTAAAACTCATCCCCTCACCCCGGCCCTCTCCCCAAAGGGGAGAGGGTGTCATCGTCCCCTCTCCCCTTTGGGGAGAGGGTTAGGGTGAGGGGTGAAAAACTACCTGAGCTAACCTATGTCCTCATCCCGTCCGGTGTTCCGCTCCCGCTGGCTACCCTATCTGCTGGTCGCGCCGCAGCTGGTTATCACCGTTATCTTCTTTATCTGGCCTGCGGGCGAAGCGCTCTGGTACTCGGTACAAAGCGTCGATCCGTTCGGGCTCTCCAGCCAGTTTGTTGGCCTGGATAATTTCGCTGCCCTCTGGCACGACAGCTATTACCTCGACGCATTCTGGACAACGATGAAATTCAGCGCGCTGGTTACCGTCAGCGGCCTGCTCGTCTCGCTGTTCTTCGCCGCGCTGGTGGATTACGTGGTGCGCGGCAGCCGCCTCTATCAAACCCTGATGCTGCTCCCCTACGCCGTGGCGCCTGCTGTGGCCGCCGTGCTGTGGATCTTCCTGTTTAATCCGGGGCGCGGGCTGATTACCCACTTCCTGGCAGAGCTCGGCTATGACTGGAACCATGCGCAGAACAGCGGTCAGGCGATGTTCCTGGTGGTCTTCGCCTCGGTGTGGAAGCAGATCAGCTACAACTTCCTGTTCTTCTTCGCCGCGCTGCAGTCTATTCCGCGATCGCTGGTAGAGGCCGCCGCCATTGATGGTGCAGGCCCGGTACGCCGCTTCTTTCGTCTTGCCCTGCCGCTAATCGCGCCGGTGAGTTTCTTCCTGCTGGTGGTCAATCTGGTCTACGCCTTCTTCGACACCTTCCCGGTGATCGACGCCGCCACCGCAGGCGGCCCGGTACAGGCCACCACCACCCTGATTTATAAGATCTATCGCGAAGGCTTCGCCGGCCTGGATCTCTCGGCCTCCGCCGCCCAGTCCGTCGTGCTCATGTTCCTCGTCATCCTCCTGACGGTGGTGCAGTTCCGCTATGTTGAAAGTAAGGTGCGCTACCAATGATTGAGAACCGTCGTGGGCTGACGATTTTCAGCCATACCATGTTGATTCTGGGGATCGTCGTTATTCTGTTCCCGCTGTACGTGGCCTTTGTGGCCGCCACGCTGGACACCAAAGCGGTGTTTGATACGCCAATGACGCTGATCCCCGGCACGCATCTGCTAGAAAACATGAGGACCATCTGGACCCAGGGCGTGGGCGCCAACAGCGCGCCGTTCTGGCTGATGATGCTCAACAGCTTCATCATGGCGTTTGGCATTACGGTGGGCAAAATCACCGTCTCGATGCTCTCGGCCTTCGCCATCGTCTGGTTCCGCTTTCCGCTGCGTAACCTCTTCTTCTGGATGATTTTCATCACCCTGATGCTACCGGTAGAAGTGCGTATCTTCCCGACGGTGGAGGTGATCGCTAACCTCGGCATGCTCGACAGCTACGCGGGCTTAACCCTGCCGCTGATGGCCTCGGCCACCGCCACTTTCCTGTTCCGCCAGTTCTTTATGACCCTGCCGGACGAGCTGATTGAAGCGGCGCGTATCGACGGTGCCTCGCCGATGCGCTTTTTCCGCGACATCGTGCTACCGCTCTCACGCACCAACCTCGCGGCGCTGTTTGTGATCACCTTTATCTACGGCTGGAACCAGTACCTGTGGCCGCTGTTGATTATTCAGGACGTCAACCTCGGCACGGCCGTGGCAGGCATCAAAGGCATGATCGCCACCGGCGAAGGCACCACCCTCTGGAACCAGGTGATGGCGGCGATGCTGCTCACCCTTATCCCACCCGTCGTCATAGTTTTAGCCATGCAGCGTGCATTTGTCCGCGGCCTGGTCGATAGCGAGAAATAACATGGCAGGTTTAAAACTTCAGGCAGTAACCAAAAGCTGGGATGGCAAAACCCAGGTCATTCAGCCGCTCACGCTCGACGTAGCGGACGGCGAGTTTATCGTCATGGTCGGCCCGTCCGGCTGCGGCAAATCGACGCTGCTGCGGATGGTGGCGGGGCTGGAGCGCGTGACCTCCGGGGATATCTGGATTGACCGCCAGCGCGTCACCGAGATGGAGCCAAAAGATCGCGGCATTGCGATGGTGTTTCAGAACTACGCCCTCTATCCGCACATGAGCGTGGAAGAGAACATGGCCTGGGGGCTGAAAATCCGCGGCATGGGCAAAGGCCATATTGAGGAGCGTGTTAAAGAGGCGGCGCGCATTCTGGAGCTGGACGGCCTGCTAAAGCGTCGCCCGCGTGAACTCTCCGGCGGCCAGCGTCAGCGCGTAGCGATGGGGCGCGCCATCGTGCGCGATCCGGCGGTGTTCCTGTTCGATGAGCCTCTCTCTAACCTTGACGCCAAGCTGCGTGTGCAGATGCGTCTCGAGCTACAGCAACTGCATCGCCGCCTGAAAACAACCTCGTTATACGTGACCCACGATCAGGTGGAGGCCATGACCCTCGCCCAGCGGGTCATGGTAATGAACAAAGGGATTGCCGAGCAGATTGGCACGCCGGTGGAAGTGTACGAGAAGCCGGCCACCCGCTTTGTGGCGAGCTTTATCGGCAGCCCGGCGATGAACCTGCTGGAAGGGCGTATCAGCAGCGCGGGCACCCACTTTGAACTGGAAAGCGGGATGGCATTGCCCATCAACTGGTACTATCGTGGTTACGCCGGGCGTAAAATGACGCTCGGTATCCGCCCGGAACATATCGGTTTAACCTCTCAGGCGGACGGGGGCGTGCCGCTGGTGATGGACACGCTCGAGATGCTGGGGGCAGACAACCTGGCGCACGGACGGTGGGGCGAGCAAAAGCTGGTGGTGCGTCTGGCCCATCAGGAACGCCCTAAAGCAGGCAGCACGCTATGGCTGCACCTGCCGGAAAATCACCTGCATCTCTTTGATGGTGAAACAGGACAACGACTATGAGTAACTGGCCTTATCCCCACATCGTCGCCCACCGTGGCGGCGGTAAATTGGCTCCGGAAAACACCCTGGCGGCTATCGACACCGGCGCGCGTTTCGGCCATACGATGATCGAGTTTGACGCCAAGCTGTCAAAAGATGGCGAAATCTTCTTGCTGCACGACGACAACCTGGAGCGCACCAGCAACGGCTGGGGCGTGGCGGGGGAGTTGCCGTGGCGTGACCTGCTGAAAGTGGATGCCGGAAGCTGGTACAGCGGTGAATTCAAAGGCGAACCGCTGCCGCTGTTAGCGGAGGTGGCGGACCGTTGTCGTCAACACGGGATGATGGCCAATATTGAGATCAAACCCACGACCGGCACCGGGCCGCTCACGGGGAAAGTGATTGCCCTCGCCGCACGTCAACTGTGGGAAGGGATGACCGCACCGCTGCTATCGTCGTTTGATATTGACGCGCTTGAGGCGGCCCAGGCCGCCGTTCCGGAACTGCCGCGCGGAGTGCTGCTGGATGAATGGCGTGAAGACTGGCGCGAGTTAACGACCCGCCTGCAATGCGTGTCGATTCACTTAAACCACAAGCTGTTGGATGAAGCACGGGTTAAGGCGTTGAAAGAGGCGGGGCTGTATATCCTGGTGTATACCGTCAACAAACCCCAGCGTGCAGCCGAGCTGCTGCGCTGGGGAGTGGATTGCATCTGCACCGATGCCATTGACCAGATAGGCCCGAACTTTACGGCTGGTTAAGCAGGGTGCCATTCTGCTGCTGCGGCAACATATGCTGTTGCTGCATGCCGCTCTGACTGGTGGTGCTGTTGAGCATGCCGCCGCTGGTGTTGGGTAACGTCTGCACACCCGGCTGGCTTTGCTGGATCCTCTGCGTATTGTTATTCATCTGCGTTTGCAGCTGCTGTTGCTGGATGCGCGTCTGCGTCTGCAACTGCTGATTCAGCATCCCTTTCTGTTGCTGCTGTTGGTTCATCATCTGGGTCTGCATCCGTTGCTGGCTCGGATTCTGATAACCCGGCTGATTAGGGTTATTCAGCGTATTAATCGGCTGTGCCAGCACGGCAAAAGGCAATAACGTCGTCAGTAAAAGAAGTCGTTTCATTGTGATTTCCCCCTTCTGAGGTCTCCTCTAAGTTTACCTCTATTCCGTCACTACGATGATTTTTTAGGAGTTGTGAACCAGGCTTAAACGGGAATATGGGTCCCTTCACCTGGAGAACAACAATGATAAAACCAACGTTTTTACGCTGGGTAGCCATTGCTGCCCTGATGGCAGGCGGCACCTTTAGCGTGGCAGCCAATCCCCCCGCGGCGCCTCCCGTCTCTTACGGCGTAGAGGAGGATGTCTTCCATCCGGTGCGCGCGAAGCAGGGGATGGTCGCCTCGGTAGACGCGCTGGCAACGCAGGTGGGGGTCGATATCCTGAAGCAGGGCGGTAACGCCGTGGATGCGGCCGTCGCCGTAGGCTATGCGTTGGCAGTGACCCACCCGCAGGCGGGGAACCTGGGGGGCGGCGGCTTTATGATGCTGCGCACCAAAGACGGGAAAACAACCGCCATCGACTTCCGTGAAATGGCGCCGTCTCAGGCCACGCGCGATATGTTCCTAGACGATCAGGGCAATCCGGACAGTAAAAAATCGCTCACTTCACACCTTGCTACCGGCACGCCAGGCACCGTCGCGGGCTTTTCACTGGCGCTGGAAAAATATGGCACCTTACCGCTAAACAAAGTGGTACAGCCTGCCATTAAGCTCGCGCGTGATGGCTTTGTGGTGAATGACGCCCTGGCGGACGATCTCAAAACCTACGGCAGTGAAGTGATTCCGAATCATGAAAACAGCAAGGCCATTTTCTGGAAAGAGGGCGAGCCGCTGAAAAAGGGCGACAAGCTGGTGCAGAAGAATCTCGCTAAAAGTCTGGAGTTGATTGCGGAAAACGGCCCGGACGCCTTCTACAAAGGGGCCATTGCCGACCAGATTGCCGACGAGATGCAGAAGCATAACGGGCTTATCACCAAAGCGGATTTAGCGGAGTACAAAGCCGTTGAGCGCGAGCCGGTCAGCGGCGATTATCGCGGCTATCAGGTGTTCTCAATGCCGCCGCCTTCGTCCGGGGGGATCCATATCGTGCAGATCCTCAACATTCTCGAAAGTTTCGACATGCACAAATTTGGCTTCGGCAGCGCGGATGCGATGCAGGTAATGGCCGAGGCGGAGAAATACGCCTACGCTGACCGTTCGGAGTATCTCGGCGACCCCGATTTTGTGAAGGTGCCGTGGCAGGCGCTAACCAGTAAAGCCTATGCCAAATCCATTGCGGAGCAGATCGATATCAATAAAGCTAAACCTTCGAGCCAGATCCGCCCCGGCAAGCTCGCCCCGTATGAGAGTAACCAGACCACCCACTTCTCGGTGGTGGATAAAGAGGGCAATGCGGTGGCGGTGACCTACACGCTCAACACCACCTTCGGCACCGGGATCGTGGCGGGCAACAGCGGTATTCTGCTGAATAACGAGATGGATGACTTCTCGGCCAAACCTGGCGTGCCGAACGTCTATGGTCTGGTGGGCGGTGATGCGAATGCGGTGGGGCCGAAGAAACGCCCGCTCTCCTCTATGTCACCGACGATCGTGGTAAAAGACGGTAAGACCTGGCTGGTGACCGGCAGCCCTGGCGGCAGCCGCATTATTACCACCGTGCTGCAGATGGTGGTTAACAGTATCGATTTTGGGATGAACGTTGCCGAAGCGACCAACGCCCCGCGTTTCCATCACCAGTGGCTACCGGACGAGCTACGCGTGGAGAAGGGCTTTAGCCCGGATACCCTGAAACTGCTGGAGCAGCGCGGGCAGAAAGTGGTGGTGAAAGAGGCGATGGGTAGCACTCAGAGCATCATGGTCGGGCCGGACGGCGAGTTGTATGGGGCATCGGATCCGCGTTCGGTGGATGATTTGACGGCGGGATATTGATGTTTTCCCCTCACCCTAACCCTCTCCCTAAGGGAGAGGGGATTGCCCGGTGCGGTCTGCACCTATAGGGAGAGTATTTGCCCGGTGCAGTCTTTTCCCCCTCGCCCCTTTGGGGAGAGGGCCGGGGTGAGGGGGGAGGCTTACTTCATCCGCGCCATATAATACGCATCCACATACTCCCCGTTGCGCAGGGCAAATTTCTTGCCGGTCCCTTCAATTTCAAAACCGAAACTTTTATAGAGCGCGACGGCGGCGGGATTATCGGCAAACACCGTCAGTTCAATACGTTCAATGCGTAACCAGTTATCACACAGGTTAACCATCTCGCTCATCAGGCGGCGACCCACGCCCCGTCCCTGCATATCCGCGGCGACGCTGATGCCGAAGGTTGCAACATGACTACGGCGTGGATTTTCCATCACATCCAGTGCCATATGCCCCACCACGCGCTCTTCCAGACAGGCGACGAGATGGCGCCTGCCCGGCCTGGCGGCCACGCGTTCTTGCCACATCTCCAGAGAGGGGTGAGGAAGTTGTAGCGTATCTTGATACACCTCCGGATGCGTCATGATCTCGCGTAATGCTGCGGCATCGCTGGCTTCAATGTGGCGTATCACTATCTCACTCATTCCTTCATCCTCTGTAGGTTAATGTCCTCTTTAACATCAGTGACTTTAAAATTTGAGTCAACCCACCTTTTTTGCAAAAAGTATTGGACAAGTGCGAATGAGAATGATTATTATTGCTCTGCATTCAGGAAGACCACTACGGGAACCTGAAAGCACGACATTGCTCACATTGCTTCCAGTATTACTTTAGCCAGCCGCGTGCTGGCTTTTTTTTGCCTGCGATTTTGCCTCGACCGCGTTTTCAGCCACCTCTGGCGTCAATCCCACCACGTTGGTCTTCTCAATCTTCAGGGGCATCACTTCCGCCTGGCCAGAGAAAGTACCGCCTTTTTTCACCGCCAGCGTGCGGTAGGTGAGGGTGCCAGTGACATGGCCATTCTCGCAAATATCCACGATGTCGCAGGTGCACTGGCCATTCACGCTGCCGTCAATGATCAGTTCACGGCAGCTAATATTCCCTTCAATCACGCCGCCACGCATCACCTTGATCAGGTTCTCTTTAGCATCAACATCGCCTTTCAGCGTGCCGTGAATATAGACGTGGCCGCCGGCCACGATATTTCCCTCAAAGCAGACGTCGCTGGCGATAACCGTTGTGGCCTGTTTTTCCGTTGCGGTCGGCTCTTTTTCACGAACTTCAACGGGGGCGGGACGGGAGATAACGGGCTGTTCGATCTCTTCGGATTTTTTCTTCTTAAACATACGATTAACCTGATTAGAAAAAGCGTGGATAGTGAAGTGGAGTAAGGAGAGCGCGCCGAATATCTGCGCCGGCAGGTTGGCTGATAAGGTCCAGCAGATCAGTGTGAGAAACCAGAAAACCAGCGCGATATTTAACGCGAAATAATTGCCAGCCATATGCGTAGCTACTCCCTTAGCGACCATGTGGTTTTGGCTAGTATTTATCGGGATTCGCTCTCTTCAGGTCAAGCTGTTGCCCGCATTTTAGGAATGGACAAAGCCTGCTATTAGCCGCTCTGTTAACGCGTTTAAGCGCATGGGATCGTGAAAGGGTGAAGCGGTCTGATTAAATTCACCCGCGGGTTGCGCTATGGTTAAAGCAGTTTTCTGAATCAGGACAACATGATGACATTACATTGCGCCTTTATTGGCTTTGGTAAAAGCACCACCCGGTATCATCTGCCTTACGTTCTTAACCGGAAAGAGAGTTGGCATGTCGCCCATATCTTTCGCCGCAGCGCAAAGCCCGAAGAGCAGGCCCCGCAATATTCTCATATCCACTTCACCAGCGATCTCGATGACGTGCTTACAGATCCGCAGGTCAAACTGGTGATTGTCTGCACCCATGCGGATAGCCACTTTGATTACGCGAAGCGTGCGCTGGAAGCGGGTAAAAACGTGCTGGTGGAAAAACCCTTCACCCCGACCATTGCGGAAGCAAAAGAGCTGTTCGCGCTGGCAAACAGCAAAGGGCTGACCGTCACGCCGTATCAGAACCGCCGCTTCGACAGCTGCTTCCTGACCGCGAAGAAGGCGATTGAGAGCGGCAAGCTGGGTGACATTGTCGAAATTGAAAGCCACTTCGATTACTACCGCCCGGTCGTAGAGACCAAACCGGGCCTGCCGCAGGACGGCTCGTTTTACGGTCTGGGCGTACACACCATGGACCAGATTATCTCCCTGTTTGGCCGCCCGGATCATGTGGCCTATGACATCCGCAGCCTGCGCAACAAAGCCAACCCGGATGACACCTTCGAGGCTCAGCTGTTCTACGGTGACCTGAAAGCCATCGTCAAAACCAGCCATCTGGTGAAAATCGACTACCCGAAATTTATCGTGCACGGCACCCGGGGCTCGTTTATCAAATACGGCATCGACCAACAGGAGACCAGCCTGAAGGCCAATATCATGCCGGGCGAAGCGGGCTTTGCGGCGGATGACTCCGTAGGGGTGCTGGAGTATGTCAACGAGGCGGGCGAGACGGTAAAAGAGACGCTTGCGCCGGAAATCGGGGACTACGGTCGGGTCTACGATGCGCTGTATGACACCCTCAGCAATGGCGTCCTGAATTACGTCAAGGAAACTGAAGTTCTCACCAATCTTGAAATCCTTGAGCGGGCCTTCGAGCAGGCATCACCCTCCACGGTAACCCTCGCCAAATAAGCAGTTCTGACTCCTTTGTTCTTGTTCAATGATTTTGAACAGAGGAGTCAATTTTCACCCTCTATGATCCCAGGTCGATTGCGTCCACACTTACTCCATCGAAACGAACTGGGGTAAAAACAGATGATCTTCTTACGCAAAGCTAACGAACGTGGTCACGCAAATCATGGCTGGCTGGACTCATGGCACACCTTCTCGTTTGCCGATTATTATGACCCGAACTTTATGGGCTTCTCGGCACTGCGGGTAATTAACGATGACGTGATTGATGCAGGCCAGGGCTTCGGTACCCACCCGCATAAAGACATGGAGATCCTGACCTATGTGCTGGAAGGGGCGGTAGAGCACCAGGACAGCATGGGCAACAAAGAGCAGGTTCCGGCAGGTGAGTTCCAGATTATGAGCGCGGGTACCGGCGTGCGTCACTCGGAGTACAACCCGAGCAAAACAGACAAACTGCACCTGTATCAAATCTGGATCATTCCAGAAACAACTGGCATCACGCCACGCTATGAACAGTGCCGCTTCGATGCAGAGCAGGGCAAACAGCTGGTGCTCTCTCCGGATGCGCGTGACGGGTCTTTGAAAGTGCATCAGGATATGGAGCTGTACCGCTGGGCGCTGGCGAAAGACGAACAGTCTGTTCATCAGATTGCTGCTAACCGCCGCGTCTGGATCCAGGTGGTGAAAGGCGAAGTGTCTATCAACGGCACCAAAGCGACCACGGCCGATGGCCTGGCTATCTGGGATGAGCAGGCACTCTCTGTGCATGCCGACAGCGAAAGTGAAATCTTGCTGTTCGATCTGCCACCGGTATAAATAATTACTCAACCTTCCCTTTAAACGGGGAAGGTTGAGCTTTGTCCGTGATAAACTGAAGGAATCTTTCCCTACCGATTTCTCAGGACGATGAAAAAGAAACGCCCCGTACTTCAGGATGTCGCCGATCGCGTCGGTGTGACCAAAATGACGGTCAGCCGCTTTTTACGTAACCCGGAACAGGTTTCCGTGGCGTTGCGTGGCAAGATTGCCGCTGCTCTGGATGAACTGGGCTATATCCCCAATCGCGCACCCGATATTCTGTCGAATGCCACCAGCCGCGCGGTGGGTGTCCTGTTACCTTCCTTAACTAACCAGGTGTTTGCCGAAGTCTTACGCGGTATCGAAAGCGTGACGGATGCCTTTGGTTATCAGACCATGCTTGCGCACTATGGGTATAAACCGGAACTGGAAGAAGAGCGTCTTGAATCCATGCTTTCCTGGAACATCGACGGCCTGATTTTAACGGAACGTACTCACACTCCGCGTACCCTTAAAATGATTGAAGTGGCGGGTATCCCGGTGGTGGAGCTGATGGACAGCCAGTCGCCGTGTCTCGATATTGCCGTTGGCTTCGATAACTTTGAAGCGGCCCGGCAGATGACCGCAGCCATTATTGCCCGTGGTCATCGTCACGTCGCCTATCTTGGCGCACGTCTGGATGAACGTACTATCATCAAACAGAAGGGATATGAGCAGGCGATGCTCGATGCCGGTTTAACGCCCTACAGCGTGATGGTGGAACAATCATCCTCATACACTTCCGGTATTGAACTGATGCGTCAGGCACGTCGCGAGTATCCGCAGCTCGACGGTATCTTCTGCACTAACGATGACCTTGCGGTTGGCGCGGCCTTCGAATGCCAGCGCCTGGGGTTAAAAATTCCGCAAGATATGGCCATTGCCGGTTTCCACGGCCACGACATCGGCCAGGTGATGGAGCCGCGTCTGGCGAGCGTGTTAACACCGCGCGAGCGTATGGGCCGCATCGGTGCAGAACGTCTGCTGGCGCGTATTCGTGGGGAAGCGGTGACGCCGAAAATGTTAGATTTAGGTTTCACCTTGTCACCGGGTGGATCCATTTAGTGTGACAAATTTGAAGTAGCTCACACTTATTTATTTCTCGCACCTTTGGATATTGCTTCTCCATAGCCCCGGCAGGACAATGTTACCGATAACAGTTACCCGTAACAATTGACCGAGGGACTCCCTTTGAGCACGACTAACCACGATCACCACGTATACGTCCTGATGGGCGTTTCCGGTAGCGGTAAATCTGCGGTGGCCAGCGAAGTGGCGCATCAACTCCATGCTGCGTTTCTTGATGGTGACTTCCTCCATCCGCGCAGCAATATCACGAAAATGGCCGCCGGCGAGCCGCTGAACGACGACGATCGTAAGCCCTGGCTGCAGGCGCTGAATGACGCCGCCTTTGCCATGCAGCGCACCAATAAAGTGTCGCTGATTGTCTGCTCTGCGCTGAAAAAAACCTACCGCGACCTGCTGCGTGACGGTAACCCGAATCTCTCTTTCATCTATCTAAAGGGCGATTTTGCGGTGATTGAAAGCCGTCTGAAGGCGCGTAAAGGTCACTTCTTCAAAACCCAGATGCTGGTCACCCAGTTTGAAGCTCTGCAAGAGCCGGGTGCGGACGAGCAAGATGTATTAGTGGTTGATATCGATCAGCCGCTGGACGGTGTGGTAGCAAGCACCATCGAGGTTATTAATAAAAGGCAGTAAGTTTTGAGTACTTTAACGCTTGTTTTGACAGCAGTGGGCTCCGTTTTACTGCTGCTGTTTTTGGTCATGAAAGCGCGTATGCACGCTTTCGTGGCATTGATGGTGGTGTCTATTGGTGCAGGTCTCTTTTCCGGTATGCCGCTCGACAAGATCGCAGCGACAATGGAAAAAGGGATGGGCGGCACGCTGGGCTTTCTGGCGATAGTGGTCGCGCTGGGCGCGATGTTTGGCAAGATTCTGCATGAAACGGGCGCGGTCGATCAGATTGCCGTCAAGATGCTGAAATCGTTCGGC
Organism: Leclercia sp. UBA2479; assembly: GCF_002341985.1. Lineage (NCBI taxonomy): Bacteria > Pseudomonadati > Pseudomonadota > Gammaproteobacteria > Enterobacterales > Enterobacteriaceae > Leclercia > Leclercia sp. UBA2479. The sequence goes on from NZ_DDPB01000010.1 coordinate 96,174, forward strand.
CATAGCCGCGCACATTATGCCATTGGCCTGGCCGGTCTGATTTGCGCCCTGCCGCTGTTCTTTGAAGTGGCCGTTGTGCTGCTGATAAGCGTGGCATTCTCCATGGCGCGCCATACCGGTACCAATCTTGTGAAGCTGGTCATTCCGCTGTTTGCGGGGGTGGCGGCAGCGGCGGCATTCCTGCTGCCTGGGCCCGCGCCGATGCTGTTGGCCTCGCAGATGCACGCTGACTTCGGCTGGATGATCCTGATTGGCCTCTGCGCCGCTATCCCGGGAATGATTATTGCTGGCCCACTGTGGGGCAACTTCATTAGCCGCTACGTTGAACTTCATATTCCTGACGACATCACCGAGCCGCACCTGGGCGAAGGCAAAATGCCCTCCTTCGGCTTCAGCCTGGCGCTGATCCTGCTGCCGCTGGTGCTGGTGGGCCTGAAGACCATCGCCGCACGCTTTGTGCCGGTCGGTTCCAGCGCCTACGAGTGGTTCGAGTTTATCGGCCACCCGTTCACGGCGATCCTGGTAGCCTGTCTGGTAGCGATTTATGGTCTGGCGATGCGTCAGGGCATGCCGAAAGACAGAGTGATGGAGATCTGCGGCGCGGCGCTGCAACCTGCGGGGATTATCCTGCTGGTGATCGGTGCCGGTGGGGTGTTCAAGCAGGTGCTGGTGGATTCCGGCGTCGGCCCGGCGCTCGGTGAAGCGTTAACCGGCATGGGGCTGCCGATTGCGGTGACCTGCTTCGTGCTGGCGGCAGCGGTACGTATTATTCAGGGCTCTGCTACCGTGGCGTGTTTAACTGCCGTGGGGCTGGTGATGCCGGTCATTGAACAGCTGAACTACTCCGGTGCGCAGATGGCGGCGCTCTCTATCTGTATCGCGGGTGGGTCAATTGTGGTTTCACACGTGAATGATGCCGGCTTCTGGCTGTTCGGTAAATTTACCGGCGCCACTGAAGCGCAAACCCTGAAGACCTGGACGCTGATGGAGACGATTCTCGGCACCACAGGCGCGATTGTCGGGATGATTGCGTTTTCACTGCTGAACTGACCCTTGTTTTCCCCCTCTCCCTCTGGGAGAGGGCCGGGGTGAGGGTATCCAACCGCCGGGTTGACCCTTGTTTTCCCCCTTTCCCTGTGGGAGAGGGTCGGGGTGAGGGTATCCAACCGCCGGGCTGACCCTTGTTTTCCCCCTCTCCCTGTGGGAGAGGGTCGGGGTGAGGGCATCAGGCCGCAAAGGTGCTATTTTGTCGGGCGGCAGCTTCGCCATACCCGACCAGAAAAACGCCTCGAACCGCAGCCCCGGTAGCGCAAGCTTCTACAGCAGTACGGCACCTTTCTCCGTGCGCAGCCAGCGCGGCGCTTTCAGCGTATCACTATAAAACCCCACCAAATCCTGCAACAAATCTCCTGCAACTCTTTCATCACCCGCCGAGAGCGAGCGAGACAACAGCAGTTGCGTTAGCAGTTGGCAGTATCTCCCCAGTTGATCGATTTCCGGGTCGAAGCGCGGCGCCTCCAGCGGCAGGTCATCCACCGTGAGACTTGCTTTCAAATGTTCCGGCACAGGATCAAGCAGCATGGGCTGGAGCAGAGCAAGGCGGGCTGCGAGCCGCCCACACAGCGCCATCTTTTGTACCGGGTCTTCACACTCAACCAGCACATCTACGAATCGCTCGCAGTTGTCTGCCAGGTCGGTGAAATCGGTGGTGTGATCGAACGCAGTTGTGAATAAAGCGTGAGAAAAGCCTGGGGTAGTAGTCATAAGACAGCCTCTGATGAGTTGAATGGGCCGCCAAAGGAGGGACCAACCTCACTGGTGGCGGACTGAACGGCGTTGGTCCTACCGGCCTCATCAGCTACCGGCGCGCCTTACGGCGCCACCGTCCAGCCCACCATTGAGGTGTAACTGGCCACGCGATAAAAACGTTATTTATCACGGATGAGGATAACAGGGGACCAACCCTGACGCCTCATTTTGCAGGCGTGGCGAGACGATATTGCTTTGCTGAACAGGTGGCAAGAGAGGCTCTGGAAGGCGGCTCGCAAAACGCAGGATTATTTTTGATGGTGCGGTCTGTTGCCCTCACCCCAGCCCTCTCCCAGAGGGAGAGGGGGCAATAGTGCGGTCTGTTGCCCTCACCCCAGCCCTCTCCCACGGGGAGAGGGGGCAACAGTGCGGTCTGGTGCCCTCACCCCAGCCCTCTCCCACAGGGAGAGGGGGCACACATTCTAGCCCTTCATCCACGCCCGGATCCCGTCGAGGAACATCTGGGTCGCCATCATTACCAGGATCAACCCCATCAGGCGCTCCAGAGCATTCACCCCTTTCTCGCCCAGCAGACGCAAAAACAGCGACGACTGTAAAAGAATAATAAAGGTGCCGCCCCAGGCAATCAGCAGGGCAATCACCAGGTGGCTCATCTGATTTGGGTATTGATGCGACAGCAGCATCAGCGTGGCCAGAATGGTCGGGCCGGCCACCAGCGGGATGGCCAGCGGTACGATAAACGGCTCCTCACCGGCAGGCAGACCACTGCTGCTGCCTTCCGCGCTCGGGAAAATCATCTTGATAGCAATCAGGAACAGAATAATCCCGCCGGAAATGGAGACGGTCTCGGCGCGCAAGTTAAGGAAGGCGAGGATCTTTTCCCCGGCAAACAGGAAGATAAACATCACCAGCAGCGCGATGAGCAGTTCGCGGATCATGATCGCCCGCCGGCGCTTCGGCTCGGTGTGTTTCAGCACCGACATAAAGATGGGCAAGTTCCCCAGGGGGTCCATAATCAGGATTAAAAGAACCGCCGCGGAAATTATTTCAGTCATTATTATTTATCCCCTGAATCCTTATGGTTATTATCGTAATAAGTGGTATTACTGATTGCGGCGCAATCATCGATTAATTTCGCTTGCGACTTTGGCTGCATTTTGTAATGTGAAGGCTGGAGCCAGTTGGAATCTGGTTCGGCACACTCAGCACACACCTCTGCAGGAAAAATACGCTATGAAAAACGTTGGTTTCATCGGCTGGCGCGGTATGGTCGGCTCTGTACTCATGCAACGCATGGTTGAAGAGCGCGACTTTGACGCCATCCGCCCGGTCTTCTTCTCAACTTCCCAGCTCGGCCAGGCTGCGCCTTCTTTCGGCGGTAGCACTGGTACGTTGCAGGATGCTTTCGATCTGGAAGCGCTGAAGGCACTCGACATTATAGTCACCTGCCAGGGCGGCGATTATACCAACGAAATCTATCCAAAGCTGCGTGAAAGCGGCTGGCAGGGCTACTGGATTGATGCAGCCTCTTCACTGCGCATGAAAGACGACGCCATCATCATTCTCGACCCGGTCAACCAGGATGTTATCACCGACGGCCTGAACAAAGGGGTGAAAACCTTTGTTGGCGGGAACTGCACCGTTAGCCTGATGCTGATGTCGCTGGGCGGCCTGTTCGCACAGGACCTGGTGGAGTGGGTTTCCGTGGCAACTTATCAGGCAGCCTCCGGCGGCGGGGCGCGTCACATGCGTGAACTGCTGGCGCAGATGGGCCAGCTGCATCATCACGTTGCAGACGAGCTGGCGAATCCGGCATCGGCCATTCTGGATATCGAACGTAAAGTAACTCAGCTCTCCCGCAGTGGCGAGCTGCCGGTCGATAACTTCGGCGTACCGCTGGCGGGTAGCCTGATTCCGTGGATCGACAAACAGCTCGACAACGGTCAGAGCCGTGAAGAGTGGAAAGGCCAGGCAGAGACCAACAAAATTCTCAATACCTCTTCCGCGATCCCGGTCGATGGCCTCTGCGTGCGCGTTGGCGCGCTGCGCTGCCACAGCCAGGCATTCACCCTTAAACTGAAAAAAGATGTGTCTATTCCGACCGTGGAAGAGCTGCTGGCGGCGCACAATCCGTGGGCAAAAGTGGTGCCAAACGATCGCGACATCACGATGCGCGAACTGACCCCGGCGGCGGTCACCGGCACGCTCTCTACCCCGGTAGGGCGCCTGCGTAAACTCAATATGGGGCCGGAGTATCTCTCCGCCTTCACCGTTGGCGACCAGCTGCTGTGGGGGGCCGCCGAGCCGCTTCGCAGGATGCTTCGCCAGCTGGCGTAATAATTTGTTAAATCTCAGGGGTGCTTAGACACCCCTTTTTTTGCGTAATACACGGAGTAAAACGCAGATGAGTCATTATTTATCGGGAGTCATATAAAGCGTTGGCTATGCTTTAAGTTGGATGCGTGGCATCCAGCCTGGAGGATGGGTGGAACAGAGAGGATGCACAATGTGCTGTTCCATTCAGGTCACAATAAGGTCGAACCCTTAGCACGCCAGGGCCGACAACAAAAAAAACAGGATGAACACCATGTCCGTTCGTATTGATAGAGACGTGATTAATGCGCTTATTACGGGTCATTTTGCGGACCCCTTTTCTGTACTTGGCATGCACCGTACAGAGGCCGGACTGGAAGTCCGCGCGCTGTTACCTGACGCGACGGAAGTCTGGGTCATCGAACCCAAAACGGGCCGCAAAGTGGGCAAACTGGAGTGCCTTGACTCACGTGGTTTCTTCTCGGGCATTATGCCCCGTCGTAAAAATCCCTTCCGCTACCAGCTTGCCGTACTCTGGCATGGTCAGCAAAACCTGATTGACGATCCTTACAGCTTCGGCCCGCTTCTGCAGGAGATGGATGCCTGGCTCCTCTCTGAAGGTACGCACCTGCGTCCTTACGAAACCCTGGGTGCCCATGCCGATACGATGGATGGCATCACCGGTACCCGATTCAGCGTCTGGGCGCCTAATGCGCGTCGTGTTTCGGTCGTGGGTCAGTTCAACTACTGGGATGGCCGCCGCCACCCGATGCGCCTGCGCCGTGAAACCGGTATTTGGGAGCTGTTTATCCCCGGCGCGCACACCGGACAACTGTATAAATTTGAGCTGGTCGATGCCCACGGACAGCTGCGCATTAAAGCGGACCCCTATGCCTTTGAGGCGCAGATGCGTCCGGATACGGCCTCAATGATCTGCGGCCTGCCAGAGAAGATCGCCATGAGCGAAGCGCGCGTCAAGGCCAACCAGTTCGATCAGCCCATTTCCATTTATGAAGTGCATCTCGGCTCCTGGCGCCGTCATACGGACAACAATTTTTGGTTGAGCTATCGTGAGCTGGCTGACCAACTGGTCCCCTATGCGAAGTGGATGGGCTTTACCCATCTGGAACTGCTCCCGATTAACGAACACCCCTTCGATGGAAGCTGGGGCTATCAGCCCACTGGACTCTACGCTCCGACCCGCCGCTTCGGGACCCGTGACGACTTCCGCTACTTCATCGACGCCGCGCATGCGGCCGGGCTGAACGTGATCCTGGACTGGGTGCCAGGCCACTTCCCGTCGGATGACTTTAGTCTCTCTGAGTTCGACGGTACCAACCTGTATGAGCACAGCGATCCGCGCGAAGGTTATCATCAGGACTGGAATACCCTGATTTACAACTATGGCCGTCGTGAAGTGACCAACTATCTGGTGGGTAACGCCCTTTACTGGATTGAACGCTTTGGCATCGACGCTCTGCGCGTGGATGCGGTGGCATCCATGATCTATCGCGACTATAGCCGTAAAGAGGGAGAGTGGATCCCGAATGAGTTCGGCGGGCGCGAAAACCTGGAGGCCATAGACTTCCTGCGCAGCACGAACCGTATTCTCGGCGAGCAGGTACCTGGCGCGGTAACCATGGCCGAGGAGTCTACCGATTTCCCAGGCGTCTCTCGTCCACCGTCAATGGGGGGGCTGGGCTTCTGGTATAAGTGGAACCTTGGCTGGATGCACGACACGCTGGATTATATGAAGCTGGATCCGGTGCATCGTCAGTATCACCACGACAAACTCACCTTTGGCATGCTCTATAACGGCACCGAGAACTTCGTTCTGCCGCTCTCACACGATGAAGTTGTGCATGGCAAAAAATCGATCCTTGATCGGATGCCGGGCGATGCGTGGCAGAAGTTCGCCAATCTGCGCGCCTACTACGGCTGGATGTTCGCCTTCCCGGGTAAAAAGCTGCTGTTCATGGGGAATGAATTCGCCCAGGGACGAGAGTGGAACCACGACGCCAGCCTTGACTGGCATCTGCTGGAAGGGGGCGACAACTGGCACCACGGCGTACAGCGCCTCGTGCGCGACCTTAACCTGACCTACCGTTACCACAAAGCACTGCATGAACTGGATTTCGACACATACGGCTTCGAGTGGCTGGTGGTAGACGATCACGAACGCTCAATCTTCGTCTTTGTGCGTCGTGATAAAGCCGGGAATGAAATTATCGTTGCCAGTAACTTCACCCCGGTGCCGCGCCATAATTATCGGTTTGGCATCAACCAGCCGGGCAAGTGGCGTGAAATACTCAACACCGACTCTGTGCACTACCACGGCAGCAATGCCGGAAACGGTGGGCTGGTGCAAAGCGATGAGCACGAAAGCCACGGTCGTCCTCACTCCCTCAGCGTGACGCTGCCGCCATTGTCTACCATCTGGCTGGTCAGGGAGGGGGAATGACCCAGCTCAGCGCAGGCCAGTCCGAACCGCTCGGCGCAAGCTTTGACGGTAAGGGGGTAAATTTTACCCTCTTCTCCGCTCATGCGGAGCGGGTCGAACTCTGCGTGTTTGATGCCCACGGGAATGAGCAACGATTCGATCTCCCTGGCCGTACCGGTGAGGTCTGGCACGGCTACCTCGACGGCGTCAAACCGGGTCTGCGTTATGGCTATCGGGTTCATGGCCCCTGGGATCCGGCTAACGGACACCGCTTTAACCCGGCGAAACTGTTGCTCGACCCTTATGCCCTTCAGGTGGAGGGCGAGCTGCGGGATACCGGTCTGCTGTGCGGCGGTCTGGATCAACCCGACAGCCGCGACAGTGCGCCCGCCGCGCCCAAAGGGGTAGTGATCGCCGACCGTTACGACTGGGAAGACGATACACCTCCCGCGACGCCCTGGGGCAATACGGTCATTTATGAAGCCCACGTCAAAGGGCTTACCTTCAAACATCCGGCCATTCCGGCGGAGATGCGCGGCACCTATAAAGCGCTCGGCCATCCGGCCATGATTCGCTATTTCAAACATCTGGGCATTACGGCGCTGGAACTATTGCCTGTCGCCCATTACGCCTGCGAGCCGCGTCTGCAACGGCTGGGGTTAAGCAACTACTGGGGCTACAACCCCATGGCAATGTTTGCCCTCAGCCCGCGCTATGCCGCGCATCCTGTTAAAGCCCGGGATGAGTTTCGCGATGCGGTTAAAGCGCTACATGCGGCGGGAATCGAGGTCATCCTCGACGTGGTATTGAACCACAGCGCGGAGCTGGATTATGAGGGACCGACGTTCTCCCTGCGCGGAATTGATAACCGTAGCTATTATTGGATCAGAGAGGATGGCGATTATCACAACTGGACCGGATGCGGTAACACGCTGAATCTTAGCCACCCGGCAGTCATGCAGTATGCGTATGCGTGCCTGAAATACTGGGTCGAGACCTTCCATGTGGACGGTTTTCGTTTTGATTTAGCCTCCGTTATCGGACGCACGCCGACGTTTAGCCAGCAGGCGCCGTTGTTTGAGGCTATAAAAAATTGTCCGCTGCTCTCTCGCGTCAAGCTGATAGCCGAGCCCTGGGACATTGGTGAAGGCGGGTATCAGGTGGGAAATTTCCCGCCCCCCTTTGCCGAGTGGAATGACCACTTTCGCGATGCAGCCCGCCGATTCTGGCTCACGCGTAACCTGTCGCTCGGTGACGTAGCCGGACGATTTGCCGCCTCCAGCGATCTGTTTAAACGCAGCGGGCGGTTGCCGTCGGCCTCGATCAACCTGGTCACGGCGCATGACGGTTTTACCCTGCGTGATTGCGTCTGTTATGACCAAAAACATAACGAGGCCAACGGCGAAGAGAATCGCGACGGAACCAACAATAACCATAGCTTTAATCATGGTATAGAAGGTTTAGGGGGCAGTCAGGATGTGATTGAGCGTCGGCGGGCCAGCGTGCATGCGCTACTGACCACGCTACTGCTTTCGCAAGGTACACCGATGCTGCTGGCCGGAGATGAACACGGCCACAGCCAGCATGGCAACAACAATGCGTATTGCCAGGATAACGAACTCACCTGGCTTGCCTGGGACGAGGCAAATACCGGGCTAACAAACTTCGCTGCTGCGCTGATTCACCTGCGCCAGCAAATCCCGGCACTCACGGCCGATCGGTGGTGGGAAGAGGGTGACGGCAACGTTCGTTGGCTCAATAGCAAAGCGCAACCTTTAAGTGCGCAAGAGTGGCAGTGGGGCGTTCCACGTCTGCAGATCCTGCTTTCAGAGCGATGGCTGATTACGCTAAACGCGACCACTGAAGTAGCAGAAATGGTTTTACCTGATGGGGAGTGGCGAGCTATTCCCCCCTTTGCCGGTGAGGACAACCCGGTGGTGATGGCCGTCTGGCATGGGCCTGCGCACGGAGTGTGCGTATTCCAGAAATGATAAAAAAGGAGTTAGTCATGGTTAGGTTAGATAAGAACGATCCATTAATGCTAGCGCGTCAACTGCCATTAAAATCTGTAGCCCTGATTCTTGCTGGTGGTCGCGGTACCCGTTTAAAAGATTTAACAATCACGCGTGCCAAACCCGCCGTCCACTTTGGCGGCAAGTTCCGTATTATCGACTTTGCACTTTCAAACTGCCTTAACTCAGGTATTCGCCGCATTGGCGTGATCACTCAGTACCAGTCCCACACGCTGGTGCAACATATTCAGCGCGGCTGGTCGTTCTTCAGTGAGGAGATGAACGAGTTTGTCGATCTGTTGCCTGCCCAGCAACGTGTGCATGGTGAGAACTGGTACCGCGGTACAGCGGATGCGGTCACCCAGAACCTGGATATCATTCGTCGCTACGATGCGGAGTATGTGGTGATCCTCGCCGGGGACCATATCTACAAGCAAGACTACTCGCGCATGCTCATCGATCACGTTGAAAAGGGTGCACGTTGCACCGTGGCGTGCTTGCCGGTGCCCATTGCCGAGGCAACCGCCTTTGGCGTTATGGCCGTGGATGAACACGACAAAGTGATCGATTTTGTCGAGAAACCTGCCAATCCGCCCGCCATGCCCGGTAACCCCGATCGTTCCCTGGCCAGTATGGGCATCTACGTCTTTGACGCCGACTACCTCTACCAACTGCTGGAAGAGGACGACAATGACGAGCAGTCCAGCCACGACTTCGGGAAGGACATTATTCCGAAGGTCACGAAATCTGGCATGGCCTATGCACATCCTTTCCCGCTCTCCTGCGTTCAGTCCGATCCGGCCTCAGAGCCTTACTGGCGCGATGTGGGAACGCTGGAAGCCTACTGGAAGGCGAACCTGGATCTGGCCTCCGTTACGCCGGAGCTGGATATGTACGACCAGAACTGGCCGATCCGCACCCATATGGAGTCGCTGCCGCCCGCGAAGTTTGTGCAGGACCGTTCCGGTAGCCACGGTATGACGCTGAACTCGCTGGTTTCTGGCGGCTGCATTATTTCCGGCTCCGTGGTGGTGCAGTCCGTGCTCTTCCCGCGAGTACGGGTGAACTCATTCTGTAATATCGATTCGGCGGTACTGCTGCCGGATGTGTGGGTAGGGCGCTCATGCCGTTTGCGCCGCTGTGTTATAGACCGTGCCTGCGTCATTCCGGAAGGGATGGTGATTGGTGAGAACGCGGAAGAGGACGCGCGTCGTTTCTACCGCTCAGAAGAAGGCATTGTATTGGTTACGCGTGAAATGCTGCGCAAACTGCAGGTCAAACAGGAGCGATAATGCAGGTCTTACATGTATGTTCGGAGATGTTCCCATTATTGAAAACGGGCGGGCTGGCGGATGTTATTGGTGCTTTACCGGCTGCGCAAATTGCCGGTGGTGTTGATACGCGCGTGCTGCTGCCCGCTTTTCCAGACATCCGTCGCGGCATACCTGATGCACAGGTGGTGAGCCGCCGGGAGACGTTTGCCGGGCGTATCACACTGCTGTTCGGGCATTACAACGGCGTGGGTATCTATCTGATTGATGCGCCACACCTGTATGACCGACCTGGAAGCCCGTATCACGACACTAACTTATTTGCCTATACCGACAACGTGCTGCGTTTTGCGCTGCTGGGTTGGGTAGGCTGTGAAATGGCCTGCGGCCTGGATCCTTTCTGGCACCCGGATGTGGTTCATGCGCACGACTGGCATGCCGGGCTAGCGCCTGCCTATCTGGCGGCGCGAGGGCGTCCGGCAAAGTCGGTGTTTACGGTACACAACCTGGCTTATCAGGGCATGTTTTATGCGCAGCACATGGATGACATCGAACTGCCATGGTCATTCTTTAACATGCACGGGCTGGAGTTCAACGGCCAGATCTCTTTCCTGAAGGCCGGCCTCTATTACGCCGATCACATTACGGCGGTGAGTCCGACCTACGCGCGGGAAATTACCGAAGCGCAGTTTGGCTACGGTATGGAAGGATTGCTGACCCAGCGCCACCGTGAAGGGCGCTTATCGGGCATTCTTAACGGCGTGGATGAGAAGATCTGGAGTCCGGAAACAGACCTGCTGCTGGCCTCGCGCTACAACCGGGATTCGGTTGAAGATAAGGCCGAAAACAAGCGCCAGCTGCAGATAGCAATGGGGCTGAAGGTTAACGACAAAGTCCCGCTGTTCGCGGTCGTCAGCCGTCTGACCAGCCAGAAAGGGTTGGATCTGGTGCTGGAAGCCTTGCCAGGCCTGCTGGAGCAAGGCGGGCAACTGGCGCTACTGGGGGCGGGCGATCCGGTGTTGCAGGAGGGCTTCCTGGCCGCTGCGGCAGAGCATCCGGGGCAGGTGGGGGTTCAGATTGGTTATCACGAAGCCTTCTCGCATCGCATTATGGGCGGTGCGGACGTGATTCTGGTGCCGAGTCGTTTCGAGCCCTGCGGCCTGACTCAGCTGTATGGCCTGAAATACGGTACCTTGCCGCTTGTGCGTCGCACCGGGGGGCTGGCGGATACGGTATCCGACACCTCGCTGGAGAACCTGGCGGACGGCATCGCCACCGGTTTTGCGTTTGAAGACAGTAATGCCTGGTCGCTGTTGCGTGCGATCCGCCGTGCTTTCGTGTTGTGGTCTCGTCCTTCTCTCTGGCGTTTTGTGCAGCGTCAGGCGATGGCGATGGATTTTAGCTGGCAAGTTGCGGCGCAGTCTTACCGCGATCTTTATCAACGCTTGATATAACAACGCTGGAATCATAGATATGAATGCACCTTTTTCTTATGCATCACCCACCCTCAGCGTAGAGGCTTTAAAGCACTCCATTGCCTATAAGCTGATGTTCACCATTGGGAAAGATCCAGTCATCGCCAATAAACACGAGTGGCTTAACGCCACCTTATTCGCGGTGCGCGACCGCCTGGTAGAACGCTGGCTGCGATCCAACCGCGCCCAGCTGTCGCAAGAGACACGTCAGGTTTACTATCTGTCGATGGAGTTTTTGATTGGCCGCACCCTCTCCAACGCCTTGTTGTCGCTAGGGATTTATGACGACGTAAAAAACGCGCTGGAAGAGATGGGGTTAGATTTAGAAGAGTTGATCGACGAAGAGAACGACCCGGGCCTTGGCAACGGGGGTCTGGGGCGCCTGGCGGCCTGTTTCCTCGACTCGCTGGCGACTCTGGCGTTGCCGGGGCGCGGCTACGGTATTCGCTATGATTACGGCATGTTCAAGCAGAACATCGTCGACGGGCGGCAGAAAGAGTCGCCGGACTATTGGCTCGAATACGGTAACCCCTGGGAGTTCAAGCGCCACAATACCCGCTATAAAGTGCGCTTTGGCGGCCGCGTTCAACTGGAAGGGAAAAAATCCCGCTGGGTTGAAACCGAAGAGATCCTTGCCGTCGCCTATGACCAGATTATCCCGGGTTATGACACCGACGCCACCAACACCCTACGCCTGTGGAACGCGCAGGCCAGTAGTGAAATCAACCTGGGTAAATTTAACCAGGGCGACTACTTTGCGGCAGTGGAAGATAAAAACCACTCGGAGAATGTGTCACGCGTACTCTACCCGGACGACTCCACCTATTCGGGCCGTGAGCTGCGCCTGCGTCAGGAGTACTTCCTGGTGTCGGCGACGGTGCAGGACATTCTGAACCGCCACTACCAGCTGCATAAAACCTATAACAATCTGGCGGAGAAGACCGCCATCCACCTTAATGACACCCACCCGGTACTCTCGATTCCGGAGCTGATGCGCCTGCTGATCGACGAACATAAGTTCAGCTGGAACGATGCCTTTGAGGTAACCTGCCAGGTCTTCTCCTACACCAACCACACGCTGATGAGCGAAGCGCTGGAAACCTGGCCGGTGGACATGCTGGGCAAAATTCTGCCGCGCCATCTGCAAATTATCTTCGAGATCAATGACTACTTCCTGAAAACGCTTCAGGAACAGTACCCGAACGACACCGGGCTGCTGAGCCGCACCTCTATTATCGATGAGTCTAATGGCCGTCGCGTGCGCATGGCATGGCTGGCGGTGGTGATTAGCCATAAGGTCAACGGTGTGTCGGAACTGCACTCCAACCTGATGGTGCAGTCGCTGTTTGCTGACTTTGCCAAAATATTCCCGATGCGTTTCTGTAACGTCACCAACGGTGTTACCCCGCGTCGCTGGCTGGCGCTGGCCAATAAGCCGCTCTCTGAGGTGCTGGATGCGAACATTGGCCGCAACTGGCGTACCGATCTGAGCCAGCTTAGCGAGCTGGAGCAGCATGCCGACTTCCCGACCGTGAACAAAGCGGTGCGTGACGCCAAATTGCTGAATAAAAAACGGCTGTCGGTATGGATGGCGCTGCATCTGAACGTAGTCGCGAACCCGAAAGCGCTCTACGATGTGCAGATTAAACGTATCCACGAGTACAAACGCCAGCTCATGAACGTGCTGCACGTGATCACCCGTTACAACCGCATCAAGGCCGATCCGGACGCCAACTGGGTGCCGCGGGTCAATATCTTTGCCGGTAAAGCGGCCTCGGCCTACTACATGGCGAAGCACATCATTCATCTGATCAACGATGTAGCGAAAGTGATCAACAACGATCCGCAGATTGGCGATAAGCTGAAGGTGGTCTTCATACCTAACTACAGCGTGAGCCTGGCGCAGTTGATCATTCCGGCGGCGGATCTCTCTGAGCAGATCTCCACTGCAGGGACGGAAGCGTCCGGCACCAGTAACATGAAATTTGCCCTTAACGGTGCGCTGACTATCGGCACGCTGGATGGGGCCAACGTCGAGATGCTGGAGCACGTGGGTGAAGAGAATATCTTTATCTTCGGCAATACCACCGAAGAAGTTGAGGCGCTAAGGGCGAAGGGCTATTCACCGCGTGACTACTACGAGCAGGATGAAGAGCTTCGTCAGGTGCTGACGCAGATCGCCACCGGGGTCTTTAATCCGGACGAGCCTGGCCGCTACCGCGACCTGGTGGATTCGCTGATTAACTTTGGTGACCACTATCAGGTACTGGCCGACTACCGGAGCTATGTGGATTGTCAGGATAAGGTTGACGAGCTTTATCGCCGTCCCGAAGAGTGGACCACCAAAGCGATGCACAATATCGCCAATATGGGGTATTTCTCTTCAGACAGGACGATTAAAGAGTATGCCGAGACTATATGGCATATCGACCCGGTAAGGTTGTAAAAGCAAAACGGCAACGTCGGTTGCCGTTTTCATTTTTTCACCCTCACCCTATGGGTGAGGGCATCAGCCCGCACTGTCCCATCAGGACGCAAGCGATAATTCACGCTTTGGGGCGTTTCTGACCAGCCACTGCGCCACGCGCGATTGCTGTTCGGCATCCAGCCACATCCCCTCTTTCGTACGACGCCACAGCGCATCCTCTACACGGCGCACCCACTCGTGCTCAACCAGGTAGCGCAGCTCCGCTTCGTAAAACTCATGTCCGAAGTGCTCGCCCAAATCGGCTATCTCTTTGGCATCGCCGAGGAGCTGGACGCTGTTGCTGCCATAAGTACGGGCATAGTGGCGGGCCAGCGATTCGCTGATAAACGGATAACGGCGACGCAGTTTTGCCGCGTAGTCATCCCGGTTTCCGTCGATATCACCCCCCGGCAGGGTAGCGCCTTTGGTCCATGCCGGGCCAATGCCGGTGTAATACGGAGTCAATTTCTCCAGCGCGTGTTCCGCCAGCTTACGGTAGGTGGTGAGCTTACCGCCAAACACGGAGAGCAGCGGCGCCTTACCGTCTTGATCGTGAATATCCAGCGTGTAATCACGGGTGATGGCCTGCGGCGAATCGGATTCGTCATCGCACAGCGGACGCACGCCGGAGTAAGTCCAGACCACATCTTCGCGACCCAGCTGCTTTTTGAAGTGCGCGTTATACACCTTCAACAAGTAGCTGATTTCGCTCTCGTCGATTTCGACATTTTTGGCGTCGCCTTTGTACTCCACGTCGGTGGTGCCAATAATGGAGAACTCATCCATCCACGGGATCACAAACACGATGCGCTTGTCTTCGTTCTGCAGAATATAAGCCTGCTTCTGGGTATGCACGCGAGGCACGACGATATGGCTGCCCTTGATAAGGCGAATACCGTACGGCGAAGGCAGCTTCATGCCGTCGTCAAAGAACTGTTTCACCCATGGACCGGTCGCATTAACCAGCCCGCGCGCTTGCCAGCTGAACTTCTCGCCGGTATCGATATCTTCTGCTTCAACAATCCACAGACCATTCTCGCGGCGTGCGGAGGTCGCGCGGGTGCGGGTTTTCACCTCACCATTTTTGCGAACCACCATTTGCGCGTTTGCGAGCACCAGACGGGCATCATCGACCCAGCAGTCTGAATATTCGAATCCGCGCACGATTTCTGGCTTAAGGACCGATTCTGCGCCAAAACGCACACCGGTAGAGCCGGGCAGACTGGTGCGTTTACCCAGATGATCGTACATAAAGAGACCGATACGAATCATCCACGCCGGGCGCAAGTGCGGGCGGTGAGGCAGGCGGAAGCGCATCGGGATGGCGAGATGCGGGGCCATTTTCAGTAACACTTCGCGCTCAGCCAGCGCTTCGCTCACGAGGCGAAACTCGTAGTGTTCAAGGTAGCGCAGGCCGCCGTGAATCAACTTGGAGCTGGCGGAGGAGGTTGCGCAAGCGAGATCCTGCGCTTCCAGCATTAATACCGACAGACCACGGCCAGCGGCATCGGCCGCAATCCCGGCACCGTTGATGCCGCCACCTATCACAATCAGATCTTTGGTTTCCATCGTATCCTCACGCACTTTCGCTTACGTTCAAAAATGTTCGATATCGCTCATAATAGCAAAGGAACGCGCCTTTGGTAACATTAAAAAAACAATTTAGAGTGATACAGCTAACATAATGGCGTTTACCCGCCGCCAGGACGTACACTAGAAGGTAAAATAGTGGGGTCCTTACCTCACTTCGCACCACCTTGAATAACCGAAAGAGAGCCGCATGGATCAGTTTGAATGTATTAATGTCGAAGAAGCCCACCAGAAGATGCACCAGGGAACCGCTGTACTGGTAGATATTCGCGACCCGCAAAGCTTTGCCATGGGTCACACCCCGGGTGCGTTTCACCTCACTAACGCCTCCCTTAGTGATTTCATGCGTGACAACGACTTCGATACCCCGGTGATGGTGATGTGCTATCACGGCAACAGTAGCAAAGGTGCAGCACAATACTTGCTGCAACAGGGTTATGACGCGGTCTACAGCGTGGATGGCGGTTTCGACGCCTGGCACCGTCATTTCCCGGCGGAAGTCGAGCACACTGGGTTTTAAGGTATATACTGTCCCCCTTTGTGTGGAATAAGCGACCGCTGCCAATGCTGATGATTACCTCCTTTACCAACCCGCGCGTCGCTCAGGCGTTTGTCGATTACATGGCGACGCAGGGTGTGATCCTGACTATCCAACAACATACGCAAACGGACGTCTGGCTGGCAGATGAGAGCCAGGCCGAACGCGTGCATGCCGAGCTGGCGCGCTTTCTGGAAAACCCGGGCGACCCGCGCTATCTGGCGGCCAGCTGGCAATCCGGCCACACCGGTAGCGGGCTGCACTACCGCCGTTTTCCGTTTTTAGCCACGGTGCGTGAGCGTGCCGGCCCGTTCACGCTGCTGCTGATGGCGGCCTGTATCCTGACGTTTATCATCATGAACGTCGTAGGTGACCAAAGTGTGATGGTGCTGCTGGCCTGGCCCTATGATCCGTCGGTGCAGTTCGATGTCTGGCGCTACTTCAGCCATGCGCTGATGCACTTCTCCTTCCTGCACATTCTCTTTAACCTGCTGTGGTGGTGGTATCTCGGCGGTGCCGTAGAGAAACGGCTCGGCAGCGGTAAACTCATTGTTATCACCCTTATCAGCGCCTTGCTGAGCGGCTATGTGCAGCATAAATTCAGCGGCCCGTGGTTCGGTGGGCTCTCGGGCGTCGTTTACGCCTTGATGGGCTACGTCTGGCTGCGCGGCGAGCGCGATCCTGAAAGCGGCATCTTTCTTCAGCGCGGCTTAATTGCCTTTGCGTTAATATGGTTAATTGCCGGATGGTTTGATCTGTTCGGAATGGCGATAGCTAACGGTGCACACGTGGCCGGTCTGGCCGTTGGGCTGGCGATGGCGTTTGCCGATACGCTGCATGCGCGAAAACGAACATAATTCTGGCAGGGATATTTGATGAAACAGACACAACGTCATGATGCCATTATCGAACTGGTGAAAAAGCAGGGGTATGTCAGTACGGAAGAGCTGGTTGAACAGTTCGCCGTCAGCCCGCAAACCATTCGCCGTGACCTGAACGACCTGGCCGATCAGAACCGAATTTTACGCCACCACGGCGGTGCGGCGCTTCCCTCCAGCTCGGTCAATACCTCCTGGCATGATCGTAAAGCGACCCAGACGTCAGAAAAAGAGCGTATCGCCCGTAAGGTCGCGAGCCAGATCCCAAACGGCGCCACCTTATTTATCGATATCGGTACCACACCGGAGGCGGTGGCCCACGCGCTGCTGGACCATGAGAATCTGCGCGTGGTGACGAACAACCTGAACGTGGCCAATACGCTGATGCAGAAAGAGGATTTCCGCATCATCCTCGCCGGGGGAGAGTTGCGCAGCCGCGACGGCGGGATCATTGGCGAAGCGACACTCGATTTTATCTCCCAGTTCCGCCTCGACTTCGGCATTCTTGGCATTAGCGGCATTGATACCGACGGCTCGCTGCTGGAATTCGATTACCATGAAGTGCGTACCAAGCGCGCCATTATTGAGAATTCCCGCCACGTCATGCTGGTGGTCGATCACTCGAAATTCGGGCGTAACGCGATGGTGAATATGGGCAGTATCAGCATGGTGGATGCGGTCTATACCGATGAGGTGCCGCCTGAAGGGGTGCTGAAGGTGATTAACGACCATAAAATGCAGCTTGAGCTGTGCTGAGGTAAAAGCAACACGAAAACTTCGGTTGTCATGCCGATCGGTTAAACAGGGTGAAATTGTTCCGTTCACCTCATGTTCAGCGGAATATGGCATGACAACCCGAGGTTGCCATTTTCATTTCTGTACGCGCATAACTACACGCCATACCCCATCATCTTCAGCAGCTGCTGGGCATGCTGTACTGCATCCTGGCGATGCGCCACGCCAAGTTTCTGGTACAGATTACGGATATGGGTTTTGATAGTGGTTGCGGCTACCGCCAGCTCCCCGGCGATCTGCTCATTGCTATATCCCGAGTAAATTAACCCCAGTACCTGCCATTCACGCTGGGTGAGCGGGCTGGTGCGGATAAGCTCAGGCACTTCCGGATGGGTCAGCAGACGCTCGACAAAGGTCTCATCGAAATGGGCGAATTTGTGCCGATGGTGCTGGTTAATTTCACGCAGAATACGCTGCGCACGATGCTGATCCAGCTCGGGCAGGGTGTTCAGTTGAATCAGCTGACGTAACTGTTGCGCCATGGTTTCGCCCTCAATCACAAAGTGACTGATAAAACCGGTGCGGTTAGCCAGCTGCAGCGCTTCCAGTAAGACGCGCTGGGCATCAGTTTTACGACCTGCCTGCCAGTAGAGCTGGTTTTGCAACAGCAGGTTACGGTTCAGGTCGCTCATCAGACGCAGGCTGCGTGCGTTTTCGTTCAGCTCCTCCAGCACGATCTCTGCCGGTTCGAAATCACCCAGTAAAATCTGCACCCGGGCGATGTTGCGCCACTGGCTCTGCAGGAAGTGGTTATTGGCAAATTCTGGCATCGGCGTCTGGCGTAACCAGTTGGCGGCCGATTTTTTATCACCCACCATCTGCCAGTAAATCACCCGCACTTTATCCGCATTAGAGACCCAGTCGCTATGGTACTGGCCGTTGCCAAGCAGGTTTTCCAGGCGATTAAGGTGGTTACGGGCGTTATCCAGATCGCCGCGCGCCAGTGAACACTGCACCAGCAGCGCCAGGCACTGCAGCTGCTGCTGCGGCTGGAATGCCGAAAGCACTTCCACGCCGTGGCGGGCGGTGCTTTCTGCTTCATCCAGACGGGCCCAGGCCCACAGCAGCTGTGCGCGAATACGCAGCAGGAATTCGTGCATCGGTAATTGTTCAAGATGCTGCTCGCGGATCAACTGGAATGCCTTCTCCTGCGACTCCCAGGCGGCCTGTAAAAAGCCCTGGGCAAACAGAATCTCGCTTTGTTGAATCAGGCTCCACAGCGCGTAGTGCCAGACATCGTGCCGACGTGCCATCTGTTCGGTCTGCTGCATCAGCGCCAGCGAGCGGGCGAGATCGCCTTTACAGTGCAGCACTTCGCCATGCACCGAGGTGGCAACGATACGGCTATAGAAGTTTGCCAGCGGCAGCTCATCGAGAGCAACCATCGCCAGGCGTTGAGCCTCTTCCTGATCGCCATCGTTAATGGCGACCTGGGCGCGCAGGGCGTTAAACTCACCGTGCAGCGAGCTATCCATATCGCCTTTCATCTCTTGCTCGGCGCGGGCAAGCAGGGTGTTCACTTCGCTGTAGCGGTGCTGGCTCTGCATCAGCCATGCCTGCAGCAGCACCAGACGCGGGTTCTCCAGCAGGCTCTCCCACGGCAGGGCACGCAACGACTCTTCCAGCAGCGTCAGTTCGCTATGGTTGAACAGGCTCCAGGCGTGATTGAGCAGGATATCGCGCAGCATATGGGCATCACCCGCCGCCAGCGCATGGTGGATGGCCTCGCTCGGGAAGCCTTGCGCCATCCAGCTTTCCGCTGCGGCGCGGTGGATCTCCGGCAGCTCGGTGGCCAGCTCCCACTGACAACGCTGGCGCAGGAAGCTGCCAAACAGCGGGTGGTAACTAAACCATTCGCCTGAGTCGTCCATGCGTTGCAGGAACAGCCCCTGGCGTTCAATCTCCTCCAGCCGCATCTGGCCATTGTCTTCACCGGTGACGCGAACAATCAGCGCATCGTTCATCGAACGCAGCAGCGAGCTTTTCAGCAGGAACTGCCGCGTGGAGGTGTCAACGCTGTCGAGCACTTCGTCGACCAGATAATCTGACAAGTGGCTGGCGTTAATGCCTGCCAGACGCCGTGCGGATTGATGTGTGGGGCTATTGTTCTGCCGCGCGGAGAGGGCGATAAGCTGTAAAGCGGTGGCCCAGCCGGCAACATCGTCACACAGACGGCTGCTCTCGGCGGCTTCAATCGGGGACGTCAGGCGGCAGTCGAAGAACTGTTTCGCCTCCTGATGGGTAAAGGAGAGCTGCTGGCTGCCCAGCTCAAGCAGTTGATCGCGAACGCGCAGGTTGGCAATACCCAACTGCGGAAGGTTACGCGACAGCACCACCAGGGTAAGGTTTTCTGGCTGATGGCGCAGGAAGAAGCGCATCGATTCATGGATCACCGGATTGGTGATCAGATGATAATCGTCAATGACCAGGAATAGCGGACGGTGCCACTCGGCCAGCTCAATAAACAGCTGCGAGAAGAGTGAAGAGAGGCTGGCATACTGGCGCTTTTGCACCATGACTTCGCTGGTGACGCAGTGGCCGTTTGTGGCTTGCTGAATGGCGGCGATCAAATAGCTGGCAAAGCGCTCCTGCTGGTTATCGCCCTCATCAAGGGAGAACCAGCCAAGATCGCTTTTACCTGACGCCCACTGTGAAATGAGCGTTGTTTTGCCATAGCCCGCAGGGCTCGTTACCAGCGCCAGTCGGAAATTGTTCGCGCCGGAAAGTTTCGCCAGTAACCGTTCGCGAACCACGGTATGGTCAAGGCGAACGGGGCGACTTAATTTGGACGGAATCAACATGGTATTCACTTCACTGTGTGGAAAACGAGAATTTTGATTTTTTTTGCGCTTCGTAATTAATGCTTATAAGTTCGGCCAGAAACACTTTTATTGCAAGTTATGACCGTTTTTAATGCGCCTGAATTTGCACTCTGTCACAAAAATATTACCGCATGGCAGGGAACTTTTATATTGGCCTTGAGAGCGCATGGATACTGGGTTGCACCGAAGCTGCTGCTTTAACAAGCCAAACCGTAAACGAAGGTTAACAATCACCTGAGTTAATAAAGTTTCGCGACTGTCATCCCTATAAAATAAAACGTTGGTTTAACGTTAATGTCGAAAAATATTATTTCACGTGAGTAATTATTTCTTGCCTGCGCTATTTCTGACGACCTTAAAAAACATATTGTCACAAGGATGACCTTATTGTGTTGATGACATTTCGTTCATCCTCTTCTGAGACAGGCGGCGATTCGGACTGTTTTCTTGAGCGCTGAAGGGCGAAACCGGGTGGATAAAGTGGCCACGATCACACTTTGATGCTCATCCCCGGTACTCCTCCCTGGCTAATCCCTGGCAGGAGGAGGAAGAGCGTTTATGAGCCAGGCACACTAGCACCAACGTGTTTATTTTTTTCTACAGGATGCCGTTTCCCTATGTCACAGCCTACCTTCAACAAAGCGCAATTTCAGGCCGCACTGACGCGTCAGTGGCAACGTTTTGGTTTAGTCGCCGCAGAGGAGATGACGTCTCGCCAGTGGTGGCAAGCCGTTAGCGGTGCGCTCGCCGAGTTACTGAACGCCCAGCCTGCGGCAAAGCCGGTTAAAGGGCAGCGTCACGTCAACTATATCTCCATGGAGTTTTTGATTGGCCGCCTTACCGGTAACAACCTGCTGAACCTGGGCTGGTACCAGGAGGTGAGCGATGTGCTTAAAGGCCACAATATTCACCTTACCGATCTGCTCGAAGAGGAGATTGATCCGGCGTTGGGTAATGGTGGGCTGGGGCGTCTGGCGGCCTGTTTCCTGGACTCAATGGCGACGGTTGGCCAGTCGGCCACCGGCTATGGTCTGAATTACCAGTACGGCCTGTTCCGTCAATCCTTTGCGGATGGTCAGCAGAAGGAGGCGCCGGACGACTGGCATCGCGGCAGCTATCCCTGGTTCCGCCACAACGAGGCGCTGGATGTGCAGGTGGGCATCGGCGGTAAAGTGACAAAAGCGGGGCATTGGGAGCCAGGCTTTACCATCACCGGCCAGGCCTGGGATCTGCCGGTGCTGGGCTACCGTAACGGCGTGGCTCAGCCGCTGCGTCTGTGGCAAGCGACACACGCTCACCCGTTCAACCTGACCAAATTCAACGACGGTGATTTCCTGCGCGCAGAGCAGCAGGGTATCGACGCCGACAAACTGACAAAAGTGCTCTACCCGAACGACAACCATCTGGCGGGTAAAAAACTGCGTCTGATGCAGCAATATTTCCAGTGCGCCTGTTCAGTGGCCGATATTCTGCGTCGCCACCATCTGGCGGGCCGTAACGTGGCCGATCTGGCTGATTTCGAAGTTATCCAGTTGAACGACACTCACCCGACGATCGCTATCCCGGAACTGCTGCGCGTGCTGATCGATGAGCACCAGATGAGCTGGGACGATGCCTGGGCCATCACCAGTAAGACCTTTGCTTACACCAACCACACCCTGATGCCAGAAGCGCTGGAGTGCTGGGATGAGAAGCTGATTAAAAC
Source organism: Leclercia sp. UBA2479 (assembly GCF_002341985.1). NCBI lineage: Bacteria > Pseudomonadati > Pseudomonadota > Gammaproteobacteria > Enterobacterales > Enterobacteriaceae > Leclercia > Leclercia sp. UBA2479. Next base: position 118,250 of record NZ_DDPB01000010.1, read on the forward strand.
CCTGCTGCCACGCCATATGCAGCTGATTAACGAGATCAACAACCGCTTCAAAAAACAGGTCGACCAAACCTGGCCAGGCGACAAAGCAATCTGGGCGAAGCTGGCGGTCGTCTATGACAAACAGGTGCGGATGGCGAATCTTTGCGTGGTGAGTGGCTTTGCGGTGAACGGCGTGGCTGCGTTGCACTCCGATCTGGTGGTGAAAGACCTGTTCCCGGAATATCACCAGCTGTGGCCAAACAAATTCCACAACGTGACCAACGGCATTACGCCGCGTCGCTGGATCAAACAGTGCAACCCGGCGCTCTCTGCACTGCTCGACAGTACTTTGCAGAAAGAGTGGACTAACGATCTTGATCAGCTCATCAACCTGGAAAAGTATGCCGATGACGCGAAATTCCGCGAGCAGTATCGGGCCATCAAGCAGGAGAACAAAGTGCGTCTGGCAGAGTTTGTCAAAGCGCGCACCGGCATTGAGATCAACCCGCACGCGCTGTTCGATATCCAGATTAAACGCCTGCACGAATACAAACGTCAGCACCTGAATTTGCTGCATATTCTGGCGCTGTACAAAGAGATCCGCGAGAACCAGCAGGCCGACCGCGTACCGCGCGTATTCCTGTTCGGTGCCAAGGCGGCACCCGGTTACTACCTGGCGAAAAACATTATCTTTGCTATCAATAAGGTGGCAGAAGCGGTTAATAACGACCCGAAAGTGGGCGATAAGCTGAAAGTGGTCTTCCTGCCGGATTACTGCGTTTCAGCGGCAGAGCTGCTGATCCCGGCGGCGGATGTCTCAGAGCAGATCTCCACGGCCGGTAAAGAGGCCTCGGGCACCGGCAATATGAAGCTGGCACTCAACGGCGCGTTGACCGTGGGTACTCTGGACGGCGCGAACGTGGAAATTGCCGAGCAGGTGGGCGACGAAAACATCTTTATCTTTGGTCATACCGTGGAAGAGGTGAAGGCCCTGAAAGCCAAAGGCTACGACCCGGTGAAATGGCGTAAGAAAGATAAAGTGCTGGATGCCGTACTGAAAGAGCTGGAAAGCGGTAAATACAGCGACGGGGATAAGCACGCCTTCGACCAGATGCTGCACAGCATAGGTAAACAGGGCGGCGATCCTTATCTGCTGATGGCCGACTTTACGGCGTATGTGGATGCGCAAAAACAGGTGGACGTGCTGTACCGTGACCAGGATGCCTGGACCCGCGCCTGTATTCTGAATACCGCGCGCTGCGGCATGTTCAGCTCTGACCGCTCAATCCGTGACTACCAGGCTCGTATCTGGCAGGCAAAACGCTAAGGAAGCGCGATGGAAAGCAAACGTCTCGATAATGCCGCCCTGGCGGCGGGGATCAGCCCCAGCTACATCAATGCTCATGGTAAACCGCAGTCTATTGGTGCTGAGACCAAAAGGCGTTTGCTGGATGCTATGCACAAAGCCACACCCGGCGCAAAAGCAACGGTCACCCCTGTACCGAATGTGAAAGTATTCACTGCCGGTAAAAAAATGCTGCTGCCGATCGAAGGCCACGGTGAGTTTGCCTGGCTGCTGACCACTGAAACGGGGCAACAGCATAAAGGCCATGCCACTGGCGGCAAAAACCTGAACCTTCCGGCAAAGTTGCCGGAGGGCTACCACACCCTGACGCTAACCCGTGACGACCATCGCTGGCACTGCCGCGTGATTGTGGCGCCCAAACGCTGCTATGAACCCCAGGCTTTGCTGGAAGGGAAAAAGTTGTGGGGGGCTTGCGTACAGCTCTACACCCTGCGTTCAGAAGCCAACTGGGGGATCGGTGATTTTGGCGATCTCAAATCGATGCTCGCCGAAGTGGGTGAGCGCGGCGGCGCCTTTATTGGCCTGAACCCGATTCATGCGCTTTACCCGGCGAACCCGGAGAGCGCCAGCCCGTACAGCCCGTCGTCTCGTCGCTGGCTGAACGTGATTTATATCGATGTTAACGCCTTAGATGACTTTAAAAACAGTGCTGAGGCGCAGGCATGGTGGGCGTTAGATACCACGCAACAGGCGCTGAAGCAGGCGCGTGAGGCTGAATGGGTGGATTACGCCACCGTGACGGCGCTGAAAATGGCCGCCCTGCGTATGGCGTGGAAAGGTTTTTCTCAGCGTGACGATGCCGATATGCTGGCCTTCCGGCAGTTTATCGCCGCCGAAGGCGAAAGCCTGTACTGGCAGGCGGCGTTCGATGCGCTGCATGCGCAGCAGGTTAAAGAGGACGAAATGCGCTGGGGGTGGCCGGTCTGGCCGGAGGCCTATCAGTCCGTTGACTCCCCCCAGGTCCGCGCCTTTTGCGAACAGCATGCTGACGAAGTGGAGTTCTACCTCTGGCTGCAGTGGCTGGCGTATACCCAGTTCGCCGCCTGCTGGCAGGTAAGCCAGGGTTACAACATGCCGATTGGTCTTTATCGCGACCTGGCGGTGGGGGTGGCAGAAGGGGGAGCGGAGACCTGGTGCGACCGTGAACTCTACTGTCTGAAAGCCTCGGTAGGCGCACCGCCGGACATTCTCGGCCCCCTGGGCCAGAACTGGGGACTGCCGCCGATGGATCCGCACGTTATCGTGTCTCGTGCCTACGAGCCCTTCATCGAACTGCTGCGTGCCAACATGCAGAACTGCGGCGCGCTGCGTATCGATCATGTGATGTCGGTGCTGCGTCTGTGGTGGATACCCTACGGTGAAACCGCGGATCACGGCGCTTACGTTCACTACCCGGTAGACGATCTGCTCGCGATCCTGGCGCTGGAAAGCAAGCGCCACAACTGCATGGTGATTGGCGAAGACCTTGGCACCGTGCCGGTCGAGATCGTCAGTAAACTGCGCGACAGCGGCGTTTACTCCTACAAGGTGCTCTATTTTGAAAACGACCATGAGAAGAATTTCCGTGCGCCGCAAGCGTATCCTCAGCAGTCAATGGCAGTCGCGACGACGCATGACCTTCCTACGCTCAGAGGCTACTGGGAGAGTGGCGATCTCACGCTCGGTAAAACCTTAGGGCTATATCCCGATGAGGTGGTGCTGCGCGGGCTGTATCAGGACAGAGAGCTGTCGAAGCAGGGGCTGCTGGATGCGTTACATAAACATGGCTGTCTGCCGAAACGTACCGGTCACAAAGCGTCGCTGATGGCGATGACCCCAACCCTGAATCGCGGTATGCAGCGTTACATTGCCGATAGCAACAGTGCGCTGTTAGGGTTGCAGCCAGAAGACTGGCTCGATATGGCCGGGCCGGTGAACATTCCTGGCACCAGTTATCAGTACAAGAACTGGCGCCGGAAGTTATCCACCTCGCTGGAGGCGATGTTTACCGATGACGGGGTGAACAAGCTAATTAAGGATCTGGATAAGCGGCGAAAAGCGCTGTCAAAACGCCAGAAATAACAAAAACCCGCCGGATGGCGGGTTTCGTTTTTTTATACCACCGTTGCCAGCAGCAGACAGCCCACCAGGCCGCAGACTGAAATAATGGTTTCCAGCATTGACCAGGACTTAATGGTCTCGCCGATAGTCAGGTTGAAGTACTCTTTGAACAGCCAGAAGCCCGGATCGTTCACGTGCGAGAAAATCACGCTACCCGAACCGACGGCAATCACCATCAGCTCCGGGCTGACGCCGGTAGTGGCGATCAGCGGGGCAACAATCCCCCCGGCAGTAATGGCTGCCACGGTTGCAGAACCGAGGGCGATACGCAGTACTGCGGCGATAGACCAGGCCATCAGGATCGGCGAGATATTGGTTTCGTGCATCATAGAGGCGATGTATTTATCCACGCCGCTATCAACCAGAACCTGTTTAAACGCACCGCCGCCGCCGATGATCAGCAGCATCATGGCGATGATTTTGATCGAAGAGCTCAGGGTATCGTTAATCTGATCCATGCTACGGCCACGGTTCAGGCCGAAGGTGAAGAGGGCAATCAGCACCGCAATCAGGGTAGCCATAACCGGGTCGCCGAGGAATTCAGCCACGCCCAGGAAAGCATGACCTTTTGGCAGAACCATCTCCGCCACGGCGCGCATCGCCATCAGCACAACCGGTACCAGAGAGGTCCAGACGCTGACGCCAAAGCTTGGCATCTCTTCTTCCGTGAAGGTTTTAGCGTTGTACAGACCTTCCGGAATAGGCTTGTCGATCCCTTTCAGGCAGCGTGCAAACACCGGGCCTGCGAGGATAACGGTCGGGATAGCCAGAATGGTACCGAACAGCAGGGTTTTACCCATATCGGCATGGAAGATGGTCGCGATTGCGGTCGGGCCCGGGTGCGGTGGCAGGAAGCCGTGCGTGACGGAGAGCGCCGCCGCCATCGGAACGCCAACAAACAGCAGAGGAATATTCGCCGCGGCGGCAATGGTGAACACCAGCGGCAGCATCAGTACGAAACCGACTTCATAGAAGAGGGCGAAACCCACGGTAAAGCCGGTTAACACCACCGCCCACTGGATATGCTGCTTACCAAATTTGGCAATCAACGTGGTTGCAATGCGCTGTGCGCCACCGCAGTCCGCCAGCATTTTACCGAGCATGGCACCGAAGCCCATGATCAGCGCCAGGCTACCCAGCGTACCGCCGACACCGGCTTTAATAGAGCTGATAACTTTTACCAGCGGCATACCCTGCATCAAACCGACTGCAAGCGCCACCAGAACCAGAGCGATGAAGCCGTTCACTTTGAAACGGATCATCAAGAGCAGTAATAACACAACACCGATAGCTACGATGACTAATGGCATGATTGACCTGGCCTTTGAATTGTTATGGGTAACGTCGTTGTTTCAACGACTATTGTCCAATTGCCCCAACTGGGAACAGAGTTGTAATGGCACTAACACTGATACCGTCCAGACTACCTAGTTTAGTCGGCTGTTATTGGGGGGGTTAGTGCCCACGCGAATGATACGGGTAACATTGGTGATTTGAGAATCACCCGGCCGGTCAAAATTTGAATTATGAGACGCAGGTCAACTTATGGTGCAGGAGAGGGCAAAAGAAAAGCCGGGCCAGCGTAAACGCATGGCCCGGCCTGGAGTCGGGTTCTATGGCCCGGTTAGCGACGCCGCCACCGGGCAAAACAGACGGGAACTTAGTAGTAAGAGTGCTCGCCGCGCTGGTGCTCGGTGAGATCGCGCACGCCTTTCAGCTCCGGGAACTCATTCAGCAGCTGCTTTTCAATCCCTTCTTTCAGGGTGACGTCGACCATGGAACAGCCGTTACAGCCACCGCCGAACTGCAGAATCGCCAGGCCATCTTCGGTGATCTCCATCAGGGAGACGCGACCGCCGTGCCCGGCCAGCTGCGGGTTAATTTGCGACTGCAGCAGGTACTCAACGCGTTCCATCAGCGGAGCGTCATCGCTCACTTTGCGCATTTTGGCATTTGGCGCTTTCAGCGTTAACTGCGAACCCAACTGGTCGGTCACAAAATCAATCTCCGCATCTTCCAGATACGGTGAGCTCAGCTCATCGACATAGGCAGTCAGTTGCTCAAATTTCAGGGCGGTGTCAGTTGCTTCCACAGCGTCCGGTGGGCAATAAGAGACGCCGCATTCTGCGTTCGGGGTACCCGGATTGATGACAAAAACGCGAATCTGGGTCCCTTCTTCCTGATTTGCCAGCAGTTTGGCAAAGTGCGCTTGTGCAGCATCGGAAATACGGATCATAGCATTGGCCTAATAGTTGACTAAAATACCTGGTTATAATACGCCCAACCTGGGGGCGCTACAAGGTTCGACACAGACACCATACCTGAACCGAGGCCGCGCCGCTTCGCAAAAGCAGGCGGGATAGTTCAGCCACGGTCGTACCTGTTGTCACGACATCATCCACAATAGCGATATGGCGACCCGCCACCGGGAATTCAAGCTGAAACGCCTGCTTCAGGTTCTGCTTTCGCAATCTGGCGTTAAGCTGGTGCTGGGTAGCGGTGGGCCGGGTGCGTCGAAGGGCGGCGGGGTTGTAGTCACACTTGAGCCAGCGCGCCAGCGGACGGCAGAGCAGGTCGCTCTGGTTAAACCCGCGCCGCCAGTGACGCCGAGACCAGAGCGGCACGCTGACAATCATCTCCACCGGGGGCAGTGCCCGGGTGCGTCTGGCCCGCAATATTGCTAACAGCAACAGCCTTGCCAGCGGTTGCGCCAGCTGGCTGCGACGAGAAAATTTAAACTGATGTACCAGCCTGCTGACCGGGGGGATATAGGGACAGACTGCCACCAGTGCCTGCCAGGGCGGTGGCCTGCGCAGACAGCGTCCGCACGGCAGAAAAAGGCTGGATGCCGATAAGCCACACTGCGGACAGCATCCACGCTGTGGCGTAATGGCTTTCTCACAGACTGAGCAGATGCCCCAATGGCTCAGCATTAAGGGCATCCGACATAGCCAGCACAAGCCAGGCACTGTTAGCATAGCTCTCCTCCTTGTAGATAAAAGAGAACAGTAAGCGATGAAGAGTCTTTGGTGGCAGACCGTAGGCACAGGAAATTGTCATCTTGTGCTGCTGCACGGATGGGGGCTGAATGCCGAAGTGTGGAACACAATTCGCGAGGAACTCGCCTCGCACTTTACCCTGCACCTGGTGGATCTGCCCGGTTTCGGCCGCAGCCGCGGCTATCAGGCTTTGACGCTGGAGGCGATGGCCGAAGAGGTTCTGGAACGTGCGCCGCAAAACGCGATCTGGCTCGGCTGGAGTCTGGGCGGGCTGGTGGCGAGCCAGATCGCACTGACGCACCCGAGGCGCGTTCAGGCGCTGGTGACGGTGGCATCTTCGCCTTGCTTTAGCGCGCGTGAGGGGTGGCCGGGTATCAAACCCGAGGTGTTAGCCGGGTTCCAGCAACAGCTGAGTGACGATTTTCAGCGCACGGTAGAGCGTTTTCTGGCGCTACAAACCATGGGCACCGACACTGCTCGCCAGGATGCGCGCCTGCTCAAAAGCACCGTGCTGTCTTTGCCAATGCCCGACGTCAGCGTGCTGAACGGTGGTCTGGAGATGTTAAAAACGGTCGATCTGCGCGCGCCGCTGGCTGCGCTGGCGATGCCGCATCTGCGGATCTACGGCTACCTGGATGGGCTGGTACCGCGCAAGATCGTCCCCTTGCTGGATGCGCTATGGCCTGATAGCGAATCGCTGGTAATCCCTAAAGCGGCACATGCGCCGTTTGTCTCTCATCCCGCCGAATTTTGCGCCGCGCTGATTGCGCTACGTCAACGCATCGAATGATTGTTTTTTAATCCGCCTGGCAAAAGTCACGTGCCGCAACAATACTCAAGAAGTCGTTGCGGTTGTTCTGCCTACGACTATCAAAACAACAATTTCTTTGGGAGTTATGACTATGAAACTTGTTACAGGTATTGTTACATCTCTGGTTATCGGGTCACTTTCTTTTGGCGTCTTTGCGGCACAGGAGCTGGAAAAAGACAAAGCGAAAGAGATGAATTTGACCAAAGTCGGTGAGATTTCAACGTCTGACACCACGGCGCCAATGGACGCTAAAAAAGAGCTTTCGCAGAAAGCGGACGAAATGGGCGGAAAATATTTTGTGGTTACCAGCGCCAATAAAGATACGAAAAACGTACGCGCAACCGCAGAAGTCTTTAAGTAAGCAAGGCGAGCCGGGCAGTGATGCCCGGCTTCCTGATTAACGCAGCGCCCACCACTCCCTGAGGCAGGCTTTCCCTTCGGGGCAACTTTTACAACTGCCGGAGAGGCAATTGTCGCGCTCCTCCTGAATACGTATTGCTTTACCCATCGCCTCAAGACGGTGCAGCATGGCATCCACCAGCGCCTGCGGGGTATGCAGACGAAGACCGATCTGTTTCGCCTCCATTCTTCCCTGGAGCGCCAGTAAATCCCGAACGTCAATCATCGATGCCATATTGCGCTCCTTAGTGGCAACTTTCTGCCGGGCTGTCGCAGCAGTGAGCCGGCGTTTTACGTGTCGCCAGCAGGTTAATATCCACGCGACTGCGCGCCCGGCGCAGCATGCCAAGCAGTACCACGTTGAACAACACCACCGCCAGAATAGAGACCAGGCTGAACTGCGGATGCTGGCTGAAATTGACCGTCTGATAGAAGAGCGTAGAGAGCGAATAAGCGATGTTTAGCCCCCACAGTACGGAGAAGCCCATCCAGCCGCGGCTGGACTCGCGGGCAATCGCCCCCATAACCGAGATGCACGGAATATAGAGCAGAACGAATATCAGATAGCTGTAGGCGGCTGAGGCGCTGCCGAATTTCTCGCTCATCACGCCCATGGCGCCGGTCGCCATTTCACCGTCGCCTTTGCTGGCTTCGATGGGGTTGGCCAGCACGCTCAGGCTGAAGGTCTCTTTCAGGCTCTGCCAGGTTTCATCCACGGCGCTGTACAGCTCGTCACCGAGGTGAAATTCCGCCGGGTTAAAGGCCTCTTCCTGAATGTTTTCGGCGGTGTAGAGCGTGTTCAGTGTTCCGACGACCACCTCTTTAGCCATCGCACCGGTAAACAGCCCAACGGTGGCCTGCCAGTTATCCTCATGCACGCCGATGGGTTTGAACAGCGGCGTGATGACGCGGCTGACGGAGGCCAGCGCGGAGTCGTTGATGTTATCGGCCGCTTTCCCGCTGAGGGTGAAGCTATTCAGGGCGCTAAGGAAAATACTGACCACCACGATCACTTTACCGGCGCGCACCACGAAGCCTTTAAGACGCTGCCAGGTTTGAATCAGCAGGCTTTTCAGGTGCGGGACGTGGTAGACCGGCAACTCCATTACGAAGGGCGACGCTTCGCCACGCATAATGGTGTGCTTCAGCATCAGGCCGGTAAGAATAGCCATCACAATCCCGAGGACGTACAGCGAGAAGACCACCAGCGCTCCCTGCTGGCCGAAGAACGCCGCCGCAAAGACGGCGAAAATCGCCAGACGCGCGCCGCAGGACATAAAGGGTGCCATCATGATGGTCATCAGTCGTTCACGTGGCGCATCAAGGGTTCGCGCCCCCATCACCGACGGGACGTTACAGCCGAAGCCGACAATCAGCGGCACGAAAGATTTGCCCGGCAGACCCAGCGCCTGCATCAGACGGTCCATCACAAAAGCCGCGCGGGCCATGTAGCCAGAGTCCTCCAGGAAGGAGAGGAACAGATACATCATGCCAATCTGGGGAACCAGCGGCAGAACGGTGTTGATCCCGCCGCCAATCCCCTGGGCGAGGAAAATGGTCAGCCATTCGGGGAAGTGCAGGGTGTAGCCGAGCCATTGCAAACCGTGAATGAAGATTGCCACCGAGCCGACATCAAACAGCGGTTGCAGCGCCCCGCCAATGTTGATTGCCAGCAAGAACATCAAATACATCACCAGCAGGAAGACGGGCAGACCGAGGAAGCGGTTGAGGATAATGCGATCTACCGCAGCGGTGAAGCGGCTGGGCTCAGCGGTCAGGGTATTGCTAACCACTTCGCAGACGGCGGCGATACTCTGATAGCGGGCATCGGCGATATGCAGGGCCGGGTCATCCAGCTCTTCGCTGAGATGGGCCAGCGACGCGTCCAGTTTTTGGGCGGCATTGCCGGCAAAAGCGCGGCTGTAGATATCTCCTTCCAGCATCTGCAGACCAAGCCAGCGGCGCTGTTTTTGCGGCATCGTCGGGTCCATGAATTGCGCCAGCCGATCGGCTTCGCGCAGCAGCGGGCGTGGGTAGTGCACCAGCTCAAGGTCACTATTCTTCTGGTGACGGTCAATGGCCAGCTTCAGGGCATCGATACCACGACCACGGGTAGAGATAAGCGGCACCACCGGGCAGCCCAGGCGCGCGGCCAGCGCGTCGATATCGATGCGGACTTTCTGTTTCTCCGCAATATCGAGCATGTTCAGCGCCACCACGCAGGGGATCCCAAGCTCCAGCAGCTGTAATGTCAGATAGAGATTGCGCTCGAGGTTAGAGGCATCCACCACGTTAATCAGTAAATCTGCATCGCCGCTCAAAATATAGTGACAAGCTATTTGTTCATCGAGCGAGGTTTGCGACGAGATAGTGGTAAGAGAATAGGTACCCGGCAGGTCAACCAGCGTGACATTATTATCCGTAGTCGAAAATTGTCCCTCTTTTCGTTCAACCGTAACGCCCGCCCAGTTTCCCACGCGCTGACGTGCGCCAGTTAATTGATTAAATAATGTGGTCTTGCCGGAATTTGGATTACCAATTAAGCCAATGGTTAATTTATTCATTTTTCAAAACTCGTGGTGACGGCTGGCGGATTATTGAGGCATGGCTTCGACTTCAATGAATGCGAGATCTTTTTTGCGCAGCACCAGGTTCACCCGGCGCGTCTCGATATGTATGGGATCGCCCAGAGGTGCTACCCGCACGACCTGGAACGAGGACCCCGGCAACATGCCCAATGACAGGAGTTTCTGTCGATAAGCCGGGCTGATTTCACGCGTGAATCCGGTGATCTTCCATGCACTGTCTGGAGTGAATTGCATAGTGCCTACTTACACTGAGGTGAAATAATAAACAGATGCAATGATAATGAGAATGGTTACTGCCAGCAATATTCAAACTGTGACGAAATGTGCATAGCGCTATTAATTTACGGGCTGTTTGACCTTGCTCAATATTTAATGAATATTCGATTCGTGGGAAAAATGACTTATTTGTTAATGGAGTGATAAATTACAGTTTAATAATGGATGTGCAATCGGTTTCAGAATGAAATAAAGGGTGAGGAATAAAACGATACTATTACAGGATTAAATACCCTCTCCGGCTGGAGAGGGTAAAGAGGTTTAGCGTTTTTTACCCATGGCTGCCGCCAGGGCATCCATCATCGCGCTATTACCCGCCGGCTGTGCATCACGCCCGCGCGGTTTCGCCGCTTTGGCTGCCGGACGCTGCTGATCGCGAGCGCCGCCGCCGTTGCCACGGCGCGCGTTGGTCTCGCCCGGCTGCTCATCCAGACGCATGGTCAGGGCGATACGCTTGCGCTGCAGATCCACTTCCAGCACCTTCACTTTCACGATGTCGCCCGCTTTGACCACGGTGTGCGGGTCTTCCACGAACTTATCGGCCAGCGAAGAGATGTGAACCAGGCCATCCTGATGGACGCCAATATCAACAAACGCGCCAAAGTTGGTGACGTTGGTTACCGCGCCTTCCACCACCATGCCTGGCAGCAGGTCGTTCATGGTCTCGACGCCGTCGGCAAAGGTGGCGGTTTTAAATTCAGGACGCGGGTCGCGGCCCGGTTTTTCCAGCTCTTTGATGATGTCGGTGACCGTCGGCACGCCGAACTGCTCGTCGGTGAAATCGACGGCCTTCAGGTTACGCAGCGCGCTGTTGTCGCCCATCAGATCTTTCAGCGCCTGCTGGGTGGCGGCCAGAATACGCTCCACAACCGGGTAGGCTTCCGGGTGAACGGTGGAGGCATCGAGCGGGTTGTCGCCGTGGTTAATACGCAGGAAGCCCGCGCACTGCTCAAAGGCTTTCGGCCCCAGGCGGCTGACCTTCAGTAGCTGCTGGCGGTTCTGGAACTGGCCGTTCTCGTCACGCCAGGCGACGATGTTTTGCGCCATCATGCGGGTTAAGCCTGCCACGCGGGTCAGAAGAGGAACCGAGGCGGTGTTCAGGTCTACGCCAACGGCGTTTACGCAGTCTTCCACCACCGCATCCAGCTTACGCGCCAGCTGCGTCTGGCTGACGTCGTGTTGATACTGGCCCACGCCGATGGATTTCGGGTCAATCTTCACCAGCTCCGCCAGCGGATCCTGCAGACGACGGGCGATAGAGACCGCACCGCGCAGAGAAACGTCCAGATCCGGGAACTCCTGGGCCGCCAGTTCAGATGCGGAATAGACGGAGGCGCCCGCCTCGCTGACGATCACTTTCTGCGCCGTCACTTTCGGGAACTGCTTCTGCACGTCAAGGTAGAAACGCTCGGTTTCACGCGACGCCGTGCCGTTGCCAATCGCCACCAGCTCAACGTTATATTTCTCGCACAGGGCGGCCACCGCAACGGCGGCTTTTGCGGCCTGGCCGGTATGTGGATAGATGGTATCGGTGGCAACCAGCTTGCCGGTGCCGTCAACCACGGCCACTTTTACGCCGGTACGCAGACCCGGATCGAGACCCATGGTCGCGCGCAGGCCAGCAGGCGCAGCCATCAGCAGGTCGTGCAGGTTACGGGCGAAGACGTTGATCGCCTCGTCTTCCGCGCGTTCGCGCACGGTGCCCATCAGTTCGGTTTCGAGGTGCATTAAGATTTTAATGCGCCAGGTCCAGCTCACCACGTTTTTGCGCCAGCTGTCCGCCGGGGCGTTGTTCAGGCGAAGATTGAGGTGGTCGGCAATGATCTGCTCGCAATGGCTCTCTTTTGGCGGCTCGTCAAACTGCGGGTCAGCATTCAGGGAGAGCTGCAGCACACCTTCGTTGCGGCCGCGGAACATCGCCAGCGCACGGTGAGAAGGGGCGGTAGCAATCGGCTCATGGTGATCGAAGTAGTCGCGGAATTTCGCGCCTTCTTCTTCTTTACCTGCCACCACGGTGGCCACAATGTGGGCATTCTTCCAGAGATAATCACGCACCCTGGCGAGCAGGGCGGCATCTTCGGCAAAACGCTCCATCAGAATGTAGCGTGCTCCGTCGAGCGCGGCCTTGGTATCCGCTACCCCTTTGTCGGCGTCGATAAATTTGGCGGCTTCTGTTTCCGGGTCATGCGAGGGGTCATTCCACAGCAGATCGGCCAGCGGCTCCAGGCCTGCTTCAATCGCAATCTGCCCGCGCGTGCGGCGCTTCGGTTTGTAGGGCAGATAGAGATCTTCTAATTCCGTTTTGCTCAGGGTGCCATTGATGGCTTTTTCCAGATCGCTGGTCAGCTTGCCCTGTTCGCCGATGGATTTCAGGATCGCCTGACGTCGGTCTTCCAGTTCGCGAAGGTAGCCCAGACGGGTCTCCAGGTTACGCAACTGGGTATCATCCAGGCCGCCGGTGACTTCCTTACGATAACGTGCAATAAACGGCACGGTGTTCCCTTCGTCAAGCAGGCGAACGGCAGCTTCTACCTGTTCGGCTCTGGCCTGAATATCACCCGCAATAATGCGGCAGAGCGACTCTTTCATCATGATTGGTTCATCTTGTGGATCAAAAATCAGGGGGATAGTTATACGGGCTGGCACCGCAAAATGCCAGCCGGGGAGGGTGCTCTCGGACTATTTAACGTACTGGATCTCATTCACGTACCAGCTCGCTTCACCCGCAGGGGTATGGACGATGGCGATATCCCCTACCTCTTTTTTCAACAGCGCGCGGGCCATGGGAGAGTCGATAGAGATGTAATCCTTACGACCAAAAATTTCATCGTAGCCGACAATGCGAAAACGCTTGAGATCGCCGTCGTCGTTTTCAATTTCAACCCAGGCGCCAAAGAAGACTTTGCCCTCCTGCTGGGGGGAGTAATCGACGATTTTCAGGTTCTCCAGGCATTTGGTCAGGTAACGCACCCGGCGGTCGATTTCGCGTAACCGCTTTTTGTTGTACTGGTAGTCCGCGTTTTCACTGCGATCGCCCAGGCTAGCCGCCCAGGTCACTTTTTTTGTCACTTCCGGACGCTCTTCGCGCCACAGGGTATCCAGCTCTTTCTTGAGGTTCTCATACCCTTCGCGGGTGATCAGGGGCGTTTTCATCATCTTGCCTTACTACCTGGCCTGTCTCATTTACGCACATTAGGTATCACTGAGCGTAACAGACAGGATTAATAATGATTTATGTGATGGATTATGCAGATAAGCTGCTGTTAAATATGCTTTGTAACAATTTCGACTAGAATTTATACCAGAATTAGCTGGTCGTAGACGCGCACTTTTTTAGAATACGTTCTTCAAGAGTATCCGAACCTTTGGGAGTACACACAATGCAAGAGAATTATAAGATTCTGGTGGTAGATGACGACATGCGCCTGCGCGCGCTGCTTGAGCGTTATCTGACCGAGCAGGGCTTCCAGGTTCGTAGCGTAGCCAACGCCGAACAGATGGACCGCCTGCTGACCCGTGAATCCTTCCACCTGATGGTACTGGATCTGATGTTACCGGGCGAAGATGGCCTGTCTATTTGCCGCCGTCTGCGCAGTCAAAGCAACCCGATGCCAATCATTATGGTGACGGCGAAAGGGGAGGAAGTTGACCGTATCGTAGGGCTGGAGATCGGCGCCGACGACTACATTCCAAAACCGTTTAACCCGCGCGAACTGCTGGCGCGTATCCGCGCGGTGCTGCGCCGCCAGGCGAACGAACTGCCGGGTGCGCCTTCTCAGGAAGAGGCGGTTATCGCTTTCGGTAAGTTCAAGCTTAACCTCGGCACCCGCGAGATGTTCCGCGAAGATGAGCCAATGCCGCTCACCAGCGGTGAGTTCGCGGTTCTGAAAGCGCTGGTCAGCCACCCGCGTGAGCCGCTCTCGCGCGATAAGCTGATGAACCTGGCGCGTGGCCGCGAATATTCCGCCATGGAGCGCTCCATCGACGTGCAGATCTCTCGCCTGCGTCGCATGGTGGAAGAAGATCCCGCGCATCCGCGCTATATCCAGACCGTCTGGGGCCTGGGCTACGTATTTGTGCCGGACGGCTCTAAAGCATGAGGCGAATGCGTTTCTCGCCGCGAAGCTCGTTTGCCCGCACCCTGTTATTGATCGTCACCTTGCTGTTCGTCAGCCTGGTGACGACCTATCTGGTGGTGCTGAACTTTGCGATTCTGCCTAGTCTTCAACAGTTTAATAAGGTTCTGGCGTACGAAGTCCGTATGCTGATGACCGATAAACTGCAGCTGGAAGACGGCACCCAGCTGGTGGTTCCGCCGGCGTTCCGCCGTGAAATTTACCGGGAGCTGGGGATATCGCTCTATTCAAACGAAGCGGCGGAAGACGCAGGCCTGCGCTGGGCCCAGCACTATGAATTTCTCAGCCAGCAGATGGCGCAGCAGTTGGGTGGCCCGACGGAAGTGCGCGTCGAGGTTAACAAAAGCTCGCCGGTCGTCTGGCTGAAAACCTGGTTGTCACCCAATATCTGGGTGCGCGTACCGCTCACCGAAATCCACCAGGGCGACTTCTCGCCGCTGTTCCGTTACACCCTGGCCATTATGCTGCTGGCGATAGGCGGCGCATGGCTATTCATCCGTATACAAAACCGACCCCTGGTCGACCTGGAGCATGCTGCGCTGCAGGTCGGTAAAGGGATTATTCCACCGCCGCTGCGTGAATATGGCGCATCGGAAGTGCGGTCGGTAACCCGTGCCTTTAACCATATGGCGGCAGGGGTGAAGCAACTGGCGGATGACCGAACGCTATTGATGGCGGGCGTCAGCCATGATCTGCGAACGCCGCTTACGCGCATCCGTCTGGCGACAGAGATGATGGGCGAAGAGGACGGGTATCTCGCCGAGTCGATTAATAAAGACATCGAAGAGTGCAATGCCATTATCGAGCAGTTCATTGACTACCTGCGTACCGGGCAGGAGATGCCCATGGAGATGGCCGATCTGAACGCGGTGCTGGGTGAAGTGGTGGCAGCAGAGAGTGGTTATGAACGCGAAATCGAAACCGCGATGCAGCCAGGCGAAATTCAGGTGCGTATGCACCCGCTCTCCATCAAACGCGCTATCGCCAATATGGTGGTGAACGCTGCCCGCTATGGTAATGGCTGGATTAGAGTGAGCAGCGGTTCTGAACTGAACCGCGCCTGGTTCCAGGTGGAGGATGACGGCCCGGGCATTAAACCTGAGCAGCGTAAGCACCTGTTTCAGCCGTTTGTGCGTGGCGACAGTGCCCGTAGCACGAGCGGGACCGGTCTTGGCCTGGCGATTGTGCAGCGTATTGTTGACAACCATAACGGCCTGCTGGAGATTGGTACCAGTGAGCGGGGCGGGTTGAGCATTCGTGCCTGGTTACCGGTGCCGGTTACGCGAGGGCAGGTGAAAGAGAGTTAGAGCGTGAAGGTGCGGTCTGATGCCCTCACCGCGGCCCTCTCCCACAGGGAGAGGGAGAAGGCATTAAAAAAGGCAACGTTCGTTGCCTTTTTACTTTTATTTTTACCTTGGTCCCGCACTCACCAGCGCAGCGCCCGCCGGGGTATCGGTATACTTCTCGAAGTTCTCAATAAACAGCTTCGCCAGCGATTGCGCTTTTTCTTGCCACTGCTCCGGTGAGCCATAGGTATTACGCGGATCGAGAATGCGCGTCTCTACGCCCGGCAGCGCCGTTGGGATGGCCAGATCAAACATCGGCAACGTAAAGGTTTCAGCGTCATCCAGCGAACCATTCAGAATGGCGTCGATAATGGCGCGGGTATCTTTTATCGAGATACGCTTGCCGGTGCCGTTCCAGCCGGTATTTACCAGGTAGGCCTGCGCACCGGATGCCTGCATGCGCTTCACCAGCACTTCGGCATACTGCGTTGGGTGCAGGGAGAGAAACGCTGCGCCAAAACAGGCCGAGAAGGTCGGGGTCGGCTCGGTGACGCCACGTTCGGTACCTGCCAGCTTGGCGGTAAAGCCCGAAAGGAAGTGATACTGAGTCTGGCTCGCGGTCAGACGAGATACCGGCGGCAGTACGCCAAAGGCATCGGCGGTAAGGAAGATGACCTTCGTGGCATGACCCGCTTTCGATACCGGCTTCACAATATTGTCGATATGGTAAATCGGGTAACTCACGCGGGTGTTTTCGGTTTTTGACGCATCGTCAAAATCGACGCTACCGTCGGCACGGACGGTGACGTTCTCCAGCAGCGCGTCGCGACGGATGGCCTGATAGATATCCGGCTCCGCTTCGGGTGAGAGACGAATGGTCTTGGCATAGCACCCGCCTTCGAAGTTAAACACGCCGTCATCATCCCAGCCGTGTTCATCATCGCCAATCAGACGGCGCTTCGGATCGGTGGAGAGAGTCGTCTTTCCAGTGCCGGAAAGGCCGAAGAAGACCGCTACGTCACCCTTCTCGCCCACGTTAGCCGAGCAGTGCATAGAGGCAATGCCTTTCAGCGGCAGCAGGTAGTTCATGACCGAGAACATCCCTTTTTTCATTTCGCCGCCGTACCATGTTCCGCCAATCAACTGAATACGCTCCGTGAGGTTGAATGCCACAAAGTTCTCGGAATTCAGCCCCTGTTCTTTCCACTGCGGGTTGGTGCACTTCGCGCCGTTCATCACGATAAAGTCAGGTTCGAAATCCTGTAATTCTTCATCGGTCGGGCGGATAAACATGTTTTTGACGAAATGTGCCTGCCAGGCCACCTCAGTGATAAAGCGCACCGAGAGACGGGTATCGGCATTGGCACCACAGAAAGCGTCGATAATAAACAGACGCTTGCCAGAAAGTTGATGGGTGACCAGCGATTTCAGATGCTGCCAGGTTTCAGGGGAAAGCGGTTTGTTGTCGTTTTTCCCTTTACCATTATCTGCCCACCACAGGGTGTCACGGGTAGTGTCGTCACGGACAATATACTTATCTTTTGGCGAACGGCCGGTAAAGATACCGGTATCAACGGCGATAGCGCCGGTATTCGTTAATATCCCGCGTTCGTAGCCTTCCAGTGCCGGATTAAGCTCTTCCTGATACAGCGTATCGTAATCGGGGTTATAAACGATTTCCTGGACGTCGTGAATACCATAAGCCTTGAGATCTTGCGGGGTTAAACTTTTAACGCGCATGTCACTGCTCCTTAGCCAATATGTACTGCCTAAAATTGTAGGGTTTTTCTGAGTTTGTTGACCGCGACGGGGCTCATAGATTTACGTATCCGGACAAAACCCTTTTAACGGAAAACGCTGTAACTCCTGTCACTCCGCGGCACAGATTATGGCAGGATTCATTTTTTGGTTGGAGAAAATGTTCCTAAAAGGTTAAGAGGTGGTGATTTAATCCAAAAGAATGTGAATGTAATCGCATACATGAAAGTAAATTACGTAATACTTACAGAATGGAAAGTGATTCGCATAACGTAAACGAAGAGAAAAAGATGAGTCAGGCTGGGGAGCGCGAGAAAAAGGGAGCGAGAAGAAGATGAACTGCCCTGCAGAGAGGGCAGTTCATAACAGGATTAGTGAACCTGCGGATCCGCCGGAGAGGCGTTATTACGAATTTCTGCTATATCCATGGCGTTAAAGACATAGTGTGAACCGCAGTAATCGCAGTTCATATCGATCTCACCGTCTTCCGCCAGAATGCTGTCGATCTCTTCATCCGGCAGCGTTTTCAGTGCGCCTGCACAGCGTTCACGGGAACAGGTGCACTTGAACTCTACATCCTGTGGATCGTAAAGCGTGACCTCTTCTTCGTGATACAAACGCCACAGTACATCATTCGCAGGTAGCGTCAGTAGTTCTTCCGCTTTGATGGTTTCGGTAAGCGTGGCCAGGTGTTCGAAATCATCACCCTGCGCATTCTGCGCTGGCAGTACCTGCAGCAGCATACCGCCCGCGGCGGGTTTACCTTCTACTTCGCCGGTACGGATAAACAGACGAGTAGGTAACTGCTCGGAGCGCATAAAGTAATCTTCCAGGCAGGCGGCCAGGGTATCGCCTTCCAGACCTACCACGCCCTGATAGCGTTCGCCCTCTTCCGGGGTGATGGTGATCACCAGGAAGCCGTTGCCGACCAGCGTTTTCAGGTCTGCGCCTTCCGGGATGTCACCCTGCACGCGCGCAACGCCGCGCATCTGCTGCTGGTTATTGCCGTTGATCACGGCCAGGTTCATTGGCCCGTCACCCTGCAACTGCACGGTAATGTCGCCCGCGAACTTCAGCGTGGCGGTGAGCAGGCTGGTGGCAACCAGCAGCTCGCCAAGAAGGGTTTTCACCGGCAGCGGATAGTTGTGGTTTTCCAGAATCTGCTGCCAGGTTTCAGATACAGTCACCAGCTCGCCGCGAACAGCAAATTGCTCAAACAGATAGCGGTGTAATTGGTCGTGTTGGGCCATAGTTTTCTCTCGTTTAACGACGATTACTCATTTTCGCCGTATTTAAATTTTATCAGGTTGCGGCGCTCTTTCTTGTCCGGTCGCCTGTCGGGATGCGGCATGGTCAGGGCATTCAGCTTGCGCGCCTGCGCCGTTTTTTCGCGTTTCTCGATGCTTTCTGCGGTCTCTTCATAGAGCAACACGGCTTCGGTCGCGGGTCGACGTTGTTCAGTGATGGCTTTGATCACCACCGTTCGCTCGTCATTTCCCTGACGCAGCGTCAGGGTGGCATTCAGTTCAACAATCTTGCTGGGCTTAGCGCGCTGCCCGTTGTAGTGCACTTTGCCGCCGTCAACCATCTCGCGGGCCAGGGCGCGCGTTTTATAAAAACGGGCAGCCCACAGCCATTTATCCAGTCTTACCCCATCAGAGGGTTTTTCTTTCATGGCGTCTCCTTCACGCTGAGTGAGGGGATCATCCGGCGATAATCGTTCAGTCCCGGATGGCGCAGGTAGCTTTTTTCTGCCAGACCAGAATCAGGATTGGTCACACCCAGACAATAACGGATACCAAATTGCGCGGCGGCATCCAGAATCGGCTCACTGTCGTCAATGAACAGCGTTCTTTCAGGCTGCAATCCGGTTTGCTCAGCCACCGCCTGCCACAAACGCTGATCCTCTTTCGGATAACCAAATGTGTGGGTGGAAAGTAATAAATCAAGGTGCGAGGCCAGTCCGGTATGTTCCAGCTTCACGGCCAGGTTATGCGGATGCGCATTCGTCAGCAAGATGCGTCGCTTGCCGCACGCTTTCAACGCCTCCAGGAAAGGAACCGTGTCTTCACGCAGTACCGCGCGTGCCCCCTGGGCGGTGGTCATCGCGCAGATATCCAGACCGAGGCGCTCGCTCCAGTAATCCAGGCAGTACCAGTTTAGCGTATGCTGCACGGCATGATACTGCTGACGAATATAATCCTGGGCTTCTGCCGGAGTGATGCCCTGCTGCGCGCCGTAAGTTTCCGGCACCAGCTTTTGCCAGAAATAGTTATCAAACGCGAGGTCGAGCAGCGTGCCGTCCATATCCAGCAGGACGGTATCAACGTCCTGCCAGGTGATATCAAGGTGCATGAGGGGGGACTCTCCAGCCAGAAGAAAGATGCGCGACAGGGTAGCACATCTTGTCGCGCAGCAGCGTTATCCGATCAGGCTTTCAGGAGAGGGGATGAGCTTCGGATTAAGGCAATTATCATAGTACTGCTGGATTTCATCCAGACGAGTGCGCGAGCGCTGATAGCGGCGCAGCGCCAGAAAACCATTCCAGATAATACAGACAGCCAACGCCAACATCAGCAGGGTGGTGGAGATATAGCGCCAGAGCCCTGCGCTATCCGGCATACGATGCAGATCAACATGGCGGGTGCCGTTGGCATCGGTAAAGATACCGGTGACAATCCCCTCCGCGCTGAACGGCGTTTGCATCAGCATCTGCGCCAGGCGCTGGAACTCGCCCCACTGTTCCTGAGGCGGATAGTCATACAACGCCACGGGTGGATAGGGTTGATCGACCAGATCGGTGCCTTCATCGCTGATAATGATAAAGCCACCGGGAGCCGGGCTGTTCAGCGCCTGCGCTGCACGGGAGGTTTCACGTATCACGAACGGCGCGGTGGAGGTCGCTACCAGATTATCGAGAGACTCCGCACTAACCGGGCGCAATAGTACGTTCACGCCATCCAGTCGGCCGGCGCTGGCACGTTTGACCAGCGTCTCCCAGTCTTTACTGTTACCCAGATTCACCAGCGCATTTTTCAGCCTCACGCACTCATCCTGCGCTGAACAGAGATCCTGCGTTTTCATTACGATGTCGCCGAAGTCATCCAGCAGCACCATGCCTGACTTCTGAATGGCCGAGCGGAGCGCCGGGCTAACGCGAGAGTTCGTGTCTGGTTTCGGGTGGAGCTGGTTACTCAGCGCCTCGGTTAACGCAACGGCTTTGTTAACGGTGTCGGACTCCGGCAGCGGCAGCGGCGGGGCGTCATTCCAGATAAGTTGTGAGCAGTCAAACGGCGTGAACGGCGAGTTCTGTCGGGTCGTCCAGGTGCCAGGCGCGTGGATGTTACACATTCCTGTTCCTTTCAGACGCAGGGTGTCACCCACGCGAATACCTGCTTCTTCAAGCTGTTTGACGCTGGTGGCCTCAACGGTTTGCGCCCCTTTAATCCATGACAGGGTGAATTTGAGCGGCATATCCAGCGGCACCAGGAAGAACAGCATCGCCAGCACAATGGCTGCGCCGCCCGCAATGACGGTACTACGCAGCCAGTGCTGGAGGGGGAAGTTTTTTACTTCATCGTGCAGGGATAAATAGCGCCCCTGGCGCACGACGTGCCTGTCGAGATAGATATCAATATCGGTTTTTTGTCCGATGTCCTGGGCAATCCACTGCTGCCAGTGACGGGGATAAATCAGGTCGATAATACCGAGCGAAATATTGATATGGTCCTGATCGGTCTCGCCAAACAGACCCCAGCGTTTTGGCGTACCGCGCAGGCAGTGAATTTCACGCAGGGTATTTTTCGCTGGCGGGGCAAAAAGCCCCCATAAACCGGCAGCCAGCAGCAGAACACCGCCGCCAGCCAGCCAGGGAGCAAACACGTCAGGCGTTACCAGGCAGAAAAAGAACAGCAGGAAAGAGGCCACAATCAGTACCGCTTCGCGGATCCCGTCCGGGCGGCTTAAGGCATACTCTTCGTGCGTCTCCTGTCGGATATTAAGCAATTCGATTTGCTCGGTCTCTTCACCGCGGATAGAGGCCTGGGTAGCGCTGACATGTTCCAGCGCAAAGCGAGGCGCTTCCTGCACATACTCACCAATGGTGTGGCCGTTAAGGGCAATCACCAGTGGAATGGAGTCGGTCTGAATCAGTTCAACGCTGTTTTCATCATTGATGTACTGCTCCCAGAACGGCGGCAGGTGGACTTCGGCAGAGTCCAGGTAATAACGCCACTTGTTGGGATCGTCAGTGGTAATGCCGTAGCGGGTAATAGAGCGTGTTACGCAAAGCACGGTATTGCTCTGCGCATTCAGAGTAAGGGAAACCGGTGCCGCGCTGGCGCCTGTAGGACCTGGCGTTAGCTGAATGCGGTTAAAGGCGTCGAGATATTGCTCAACGGCACTGCGCTCTTCGGCAGTGAGTTTACGCGTGCCTGCGCCAGCAAACGCATTTAAAAAGGGCAGTCGATACTGACGTTTTGCCCGACGCCTGTACACCCACCCTGCAATCATTGCGCAGGCCAGCATAGCAGCGATAAAAAACAAAATGGTGCTCATGCTTTCCCCATCTTACTTATTTTACAGGTGTAATCAGTTGCACCTTTTACAATGAATGAGAATCTGTGTTCGGCTATCGGCATGTGTGGAGTCAAACTTGAGCAATTTGAAACGCGTCCCAGTGATCCGTCATGATAGCAAAGGCAATCTATGGCGGATATCAGCAAATTCCTGGACATATTTCAACCTCTTGACTTTCAGTTTGAAATAAGGGATGAATCCCTATAAGTTGCATAAATGTAAATACAGAGCGATGAACGTTGCCGAACCCGTGCGGCATATCGCACAATGACGTGAGTCCACTCAGCAAAGACCCCTCAATATGAGCAAACCATTACAAAAGCCCACGATTCTGAATGTTGAAACTGTCGCCAGGTCGCGTCTGTTTAATGTCGAAAGCGTGGATCTGGAATTCAGCAACGGCGTGCGTCGCGTCTATGAACGTATGCGTCCGTCCACGCGCGAAGCGGTAATGATTGTTCCGATTATTGACGATCATCTGATTCTGATCCGCGAATATGCGGTAGGTACAGAGTCCTATGAGCTGGGGTTCTCGAAAGGGCTTATCGACCCGGGTGAATCTGTCTTTGAGGCAGCAAACCGTGAGTTGAAAGAAGAGGTGGGTTTTGGTGCGAAGGATCTCACGTTCCTGAAAAAACTGAGCATGGCGCCGTCCTACTTCTCAAGCAAAATGAATATTGTTCTGGCAGAAGATCTCTACCCGGAGTGGCTGGAGGGCGACGAGCCCGAGCCGCTGCCGCAGGTACGCTGGCCGCTGGCGCATCTGATGGATCTGCTGGAAGAACCTGATTTCAATGAAGCGCGCAACGTCAGTGCGTTGTTCCTGGTGAGGGAATGGCTAAAAGGACAGGGGCGGTTGTAATTGCTTATAAAAAAATAGCCCGGCGAGCCGGGCTATTTTTATGGCTGTCAGAACAGCTCGTGCGTTTCGCCGTTATCAATTAGCGTTGTACCTACCTCGTGCACAGCCTGCTGCGTTGGCTGGGTGCCCTCGATAAAGAACTCTTCACGACTGTTGCCGCCATTCGCTAACTGACCGGTGCTGCGGTCGATATTCACCGTGATCACGCCTGGCGGCGGGGTCAGAGGTTGTTCCGGTACGCCGTCCAGGGCCACCTTCATATAGGCATCCCATGCTGGCTGAGCACTCTTCGCTCCGCCTTCGTAGCCCGAGATCTGATCCTTAATGGCGCCAGAGGCAGTGGTACGGCCCAAATCACGGCGGTGATCGTCAAAGCCGATCCAGACGGAGGTCACCACCCCCGGGCCGTAGCCGGAGAACCACGCATCTTTCGAACTGTTGGTGGTACCGGTTTTTCCGCCGATATCTCGACGCTGTAAATCACGTCCTGCACGCCAGCCTGTACCCTGCCAGCCCGGTTCACCAAAGATATTGGTGTTGAGCGCGCTTTTAATCAGGAAGGAGAGCGGGGTGTTGATGACGTGCGGAGCGTACTCCTGCGCACCCACCTGCGACACCAGCGCCTGGTTAGCCTGCTCGAGCTTCGGCATTGGCACGGTGGCGTTTTGCTGCTCTTGCGACACGGCAACATCTTCCATATCTTTGCCTTCCAGCACGTCAGACTTCGGCGTGTTGCCATAAATCACCGGAATATCACACTCCGGGCAGGCAATTTTAGGCTTCGCTTCAAAAATGACGCCGCCCTGATCGTTCTCGATTTTGCTGATGAAGTACGGATCGACAAGGAAACCGCCGTTCGCCATCACCGCATAACCGCGCGCCACCTGCAGCGGCGTAAAGGAGGCGGAGCCCAGCGCCAGCGATTCGGTATGGACAATGTTCTGTGCCGGGAAACCGAAACGCTGAAGGTACTCAGCGGCATAATCCACGCCCATGGCACGCATCGCTCGCACCATCACCACGTTCTTCGACTGACCCAGCCCCTGACGCAGGCGAATAGGCCCGGAATACTCCGCCGGGGAGTTTTTCGGACGCCAGTCGGAACCGGCCCCGGCATCCCAGCGAGAAATCGGCACGTCGTTCAGAATACTGGCGAGCGTCAACCCTTTATCCATCGCCGCGGTATAGAGGAATGGCTTGATATTCGAGCCGACCTGGCGCAGCGCCTGGGTTGCACGGTTGAATTTGCTCTGGTTGAAATCGAAGCCACCTACCAGCGCCAGCACGGCACCGTTGTGGGGATCGATTGAGACCAGCGCAGAGTTGACGTCCGGAACCTGTGCCAGCCACCAGCTGTCTCCGACCTGGCGGATCCAGATCTGCTGGCCCGCCTGGACGGCATCGGTCACTTTGCGTGGCGTTGGGCCCTGTGCGGTATCAGAGCGGTACGGACGCGCCCAGCGGATCCCTTCCATACGCAGTGACACTGAGGTGCCGTCGGCCATCATCGCCGTGGCCTCTTGCGGGTTGGCGCTGGTCACGACTGCGGCGATAAGCGGGCCATACGTCGGCAGCGTTTTCAGGGAATCCGTGATTTTTTTGCTATCCCAGGCCGCTTCACCCACCTTCCACAGGACGTTCGACGGGCCACGGTAACCGTGGCGCATATCGTAATCCATGACGTTATTACGCACGGCCTGCTGCGCACCCTGCTGCACTTTGCGGGTGATGGTGGTGTAAATACGATAGCCATCTTCGTACGCCTGCTCGCCGTAGCGGGAAACCATCTCCTGACGCACCATCTCGGTGAGATAAGGGGCCGAGAAGGCGATTTCCGGGGCGTGATAGTTGGCGTTAATCACCTCGTTACGCGCCTGCTCGTACTGCGTCTGGCTGATATAGCCTTCGCTCAACATACGCGACAGCACCACGTTACGACGGGCAGTTGCGCGCTCCAGCGAGTAGAGCGGGTTAAAGGTTGACGGCGCCTTCGGCAGGCCGGCAATGGTCGCCATTTCGCTTAACGTCAATTGATCGATCGACTTACCAAAATAGACCTGCGCCGCAGCCCCCACGCCATAGGCGCGATAGCCGAGATAGATCTTGTTGAGGTAAAGCTCAAGGATCTCGTCCTTGTTCAGCAGTTGCTCAATGCGGATCGCCAGGAACACTTCTTTGATCTTTCGTATCAGCGTCTTTTCAGGGCTGAGGAAGAAGTTACGCGCAAGCTGCTGGGTAATGGTACTTGCACCCTGAGACGCATGGCCTGAGAACATCGCGACGCTGGCGGCACGGAAAATTCCCACCGGGTCAACGCCATGGTGCTCATAAAAACGGCTGTCTTCCGTTGCGATGAACGCTTTCACCATCACCGGCGGAATCTGATCTAAGGTCAGCGGGATACGGCGCTTCTCACCGTATTGAGCAATGAGCTCGCCATCAGCGCTATAGACCTGCATGGGGATTTGGAGTCGCACATCGCGCAGCGTGGCAACATCAGGTAGCTGGGGCTCTACATATTTGTACAAACCAATAATCGAGCCTGCTCCAAGCAGAATGCAACAGACTGCAAGGATCAATAAATACTTTACGAACTTCACCGGAGATTTCCCATTTAGTTGGACCTGGGCAGTTTCTAAACAATCGCGCGGTAGTATAAAGGCAAGCCTGGATCATTGATATAGCCGTCATCCCCGGCGGTGATAAGGAGATCGTGAAACATGGCGTTCAAAACATGGCGAACAGGCCTGCATATTCAACAGGATAAGGTGCTTGCCGTCGCACTGGTCAAGGAGAAGGCGGGCTGGGGTTTACGCCGCTGGTGGCAGATCCCGCTGGTGCCTGGCATCATCCGCGACGGGCAAATTTTGCAACCCCAACAGCTGGTAACCGCGCTGGGGGAGTGGCGTAGGCTGCTGCCACAGCAGCATCAGATTTTCCTCGCGTTCCCTGCTTCCCGTACCCTGCAGCGCACCCTGCCGCGCCCGGATATGACCCTGCGTGAAAACGAGCAGGTGGTCTGGATTCACACAGCCATCAGTCGTGAGCTGGAGATGGCTCCTGATGCGCTACGCTTCGACTACACCGAAGACACCTTCAGCCACGCTTTTCACGTCACTGCGGCGCAAAACAGAGAGATTGCGACGCTACTGGATCTGGCAGTGGCGTTACGGCTGCGGCTGACAACCATTACCCCCGATGCGGGTGCGCTGGCGCATTTTCTTCCCTGGCTCAGCTTGCCGGCCCAGTGCATCGCCTGGCGCGACAAGGATCAATGGCTATGGGCGATGCGCCACCAGTGGGGGCGGCGAACGCTGGCCGAGGCGGAGACGCCAGATCAGCTGGCGGCCCTGCTGGCGCTGCAGCCAGAGGAGATCGTCTGCTGTGGTAGCGATAGCTTCGACCCCTGGGCAACGCTCTCTTATTGCCAGCCTCCGCTACCGGAAAATGGTGGAGAATTTAGCGTAGCGCTGGCGCTGGCTATGGGGGAGGGCGCCCGGTGAGAACCGCCAATTTACTGCCCTGGCGTCAGAGCCGGCAGCGCCACTGTGTGCGCTTCTGGGGACTGCTGTTTACCGGCTCACTGTTTCTGGTCCTGTCGCTGTACCTGAGCGGACGAGCCAGCCATTTCGCTTTTTTGCCAGCATCCCAGCAGTGGCGCGACAGCAACCTGACGCTAAAGCAGGCGCTCGAACAGCGCAAAAAACAGTGGCTGGCGATGCAGAATCAGCGCCAACAACGGCAACGCTGGGAGCAGCAAAAAGCCGCCACTCGCGACTGGCAGCCGGTGCTCATCACCCTTTCAGACACTCTGCCCGCGCAGGCATGGCTTACCCGTCTGCGCTTTCAGCAATCCACGCTCTACCTGACCGGTTTCACCTCCACGCCAGGCGCCCTGAATCGGCTGGAGCGCGCGCTTGAGGCATTTCCCGGTTTCCTGCTCAAGCCCGCAGGCGAGATGCGTCAGGATGCGCAGGGACGCTGGCAGTTTAGCTACGCCCTGAGTAAGCGGGAGGCGAATGATGCCGGTCCCCTTTGAGCGCTGGTACGCGCTTACGCCGCGCTGGCGATGCGTCGTCTGGCTGGCCAGTTCCCTGTTGTTGCTATTGGGTTGGTGGCTCTCGTTTTACCGCCCAGCCCAACAACAGCTCATTTCGCTGGAGGCGCAGCGACAACGTGAAGCGGCTTCTCACCGTGCTATGTGGTCTGCGGCGAGAAAACTCTTTCCGCCCCCGGCTGAGGCAATAACCTCTCCCGCTCAGCCTTTTACGCCGCTGGCGTTCAACGCCAATGGCCTGCGTCTGGTGCGCTGGCAACCGGCTGCGGCAGGTGGGGAACTGGTCCTGGATGCCGCCTGGGCAGCGATCCCCGCACTTTTCAGCTTGCTGGCCCAGCGTGATGTGGCGGTGACGAGCTTTAGCGTTGCGCCAGAGCAGCAAAGTTTACAGGTGGTTTTGCAACTGGAGCGCCAGAATGCGGGGTAGGAGGATAAGGTGGCTGCTTATCAGCCTGCCCCTGTTGCTGGGCATGCGCGACCCGTTTCAGCCGCCGCCGTCGAACTGCCCCAACGGCAAAACGGGCGAATGGCGCTTTTCGGGGGTAGTGAGTGGAAAGAGGCCGCTCGGCATTATACGGGATGCGAATGGCCGCTGGCTTCGCGTGCGGGACGGTGAAACGCTGTCCACCGGCTGGCGAGTGCTGGCATTTAATGAGAAGGAATTCGTCATCGATACCTTAGCTGCGTGTGAACCGCAGCACTGGCGATGGCCACGAGAAGGAACAACAAAAAATGAGAACAGGGATCGTCGCGCTATTACTGATCTGCACGCCGCCGCTGATGGCTAAGCCCACAACCATCAGCCTGGTGGTGGACGAGGTACCCGTCGCGCAGGTGCTGCAAGCGCTGGCCGAGCAGGAAAACCGCAATCTGATCATCTCTCCCGAGGTGGCGGGCAAGGTATCCCTACGGCTGACGGACGTGCCGTGGCGCCAGGCAATCCAGACGGTGGTGAACAGCGCCGGGCTGGTACTGCGGGAAGAGAACGGCATTTATTTCGTTCATACCGCTGTATGGCAACAACAACAGCAGGCGGGCAAGGAGGCTGAGCGCAATAAAAGGGCCCAGAACGCTCCGCTGGAATCGCGTAGCATCCCCCTCTCCTATGCGGATGCCAGCGATCTGCAGGCTGCGGCGGAGAAACTGCTCAGTGCCAGGGGGACACTGGCGGTGGACAAACGCACCAACCGGCTGCTGGTTCGTGATAGCCGGGCAGTCCTGGAGTCAATATCGCGCTGGGTTGAGCAGATGGATCTGCCCGTGGCACAGGTTGAACTGGCCGCGCATATTGTCACCATCAGCGAAAAGAGCCTGCGTGAGCTGGGGGTAAAGTGGAACCTGGCGGAAGCGCAGCAGGCGGGTAAACCCGGCCAGCTCACCACGCTGAACAGCGAGCTGGCGGTCGCTAATGCTACCGGGCGGCTGGGGTTCAATATCGGGCGGATTAACGGTCGGCTGCTGGATATTGAGCTCTCTGCGCTGGAGCAGAAACAGCAGCTGGAGATCATTGCCAGCCCGCGGCTATTGGCCTCGCATATGCAGCCTGCCAGCATCAAACAGGGCAGTGAGATCCCGTATCAGGTCTCCAGCGGAGAGAGCGGTGCCACCTCGGTAGAATTTAAAGAGGCGGTGCTGGGGATGGAGGTGACGCCCGTGGTACTGGCCAACGGACGCGTGCGCTTAAAGCTGCGGATCAGCGAAAATACTCCAGGCCAGGTATTGCAGCAGGCGGAGGGGGAAACGCTGGCGATCGATAAGCAAGAGATTGAAACCCAGGTCGAAGTTAAAAGCGGTGAAACGCTGGCGTTAGGCGGCATTTTTTCGCAGAAGCATAAAACCGGCAGTCAACGGGTTCCGGGGCTGGGAGGACTTCCGTTGTTAGGGCAGCTATTTCGCCATGACGGAAAAGAGAGAGAGCGCCGGGAGCTGGTGGTTTTTATTACGCCTCGCCTGGTGACGACGCGCTAACAGGTAACGATCCCCGTAGTGATTTTGCATTCAGTTTGTTGCAGATGTTTGACGTGGGGCATGAATTAGCATACAAGGAGTACCGATTTGAGTGTCAGCTTGTCTGGTCATGCGCCTTTACGCCTTAAGCTTCTGGTCCGGTGATTTATTCTGTTGCCAAACAACCGGGAGTACTGAGATAATTTTTAGTCTGACTCTCGCTCTATCGCATATGAGGTTTCAGTTCATGCCCTGTTACGCCAGGTGTCGGCGAAGCGGGTTTACCATTAACGAATAGTCTTAGTAGTACCGAAAAAATGGCAGAGAAACGCAATATCTTTCTGGTTGGGCCTATGGGTGCCGGCAAAAGCACTATTGGGCGCCAGTTAGCTCAACAACTCAATATGGAATTTTACGATTCTGATCAAGAGATTGAGAAACGAACCGGAGCTGATGTGGGCTGGGTCTTCGATGTAGAAGGCGAAGAAGGTTTCCGTGACCGTGAAGAAAAAGTTATTAATGAACTTACGGAAAAACAGGGCATCGTGCTGGCAACTGGCGGCGGCTCTGTAAAATCACGCGAGACCCGTAACCGTCTCTCCGCCCGTGGTGTCGTGGTTTATCTCGAGACGACCATCGAAAAACAGCTGGCACGTACGCAGCGCGATAAAAAGCGCCCATTACTGCAGGTTGAAACGCCTCCGCGCGAAGTTCTGGAAGCCCTTGCAGGTGAACGCAATCCGCTGTACGAAGAGATTGCTGACGTCACCATTCGCACGGACGATCAGAGCGCTAAAGTGGTCGCAAACCAGATTATTCATATGCTGGAAAGCAACTGATTCTGGC
Organism: Leclercia sp. UBA2479; assembly: GCF_002341985.1. Taxonomy (NCBI): domain Bacteria; kingdom Pseudomonadati; phylum Pseudomonadota; class Gammaproteobacteria; order Enterobacterales; family Enterobacteriaceae; genus Leclercia; species Leclercia sp. UBA2479. The sequence goes on from NZ_DDPB01000010.1 coordinate 148,238, forward strand.
TTAATACACACTCGCCTGCGGGTATAAGCATTTAAGGTGGATGTCGCGTCATGGAGAGGATTACCGTCACTCTCGGGGAACGTAGTTACCCCATCACCATCGCGGCTGGCTTGTTTAACGATCCAGCTTCCTTTTTGCCACTGAAAGCGGGCGATCAGGTGATGCTGGTCACCAATGAGACGCTGGCGCCGCTTTATCTCGAAAAAATCCGCCTTCTTCTTGAAAAGGCGGGTGTGAAAGTCGACAGCGTCATCCTGCCGGATGGCGAACAATTTAAAAGCCTGGCGGTTCTTGATACCGTCTTCACCGCGCTGCTGCAAAAACCGCACGGTCGCGATACGACGCTGGTTGCCCTTGGGGGCGGCGTTGTTGGCGATCTAACCGGTTTCGCTGCGGCAAGCTATCAGCGCGGTGTGCGCTTTATTCAGGTTCCTACCACACTGCTTTCGCAGGTGGACTCCTCCGTGGGCGGCAAAACGGCCGTTAACCACCCGCTTGGCAAAAACATGATTGGCGCGTTCTACCAGCCCGCTTCGGTGGTGGTGGATCTCGACTGTCTGCAAACCTTGCCTGCGCGTGAGTTATCCTCTGGCCTGGCGGAAGTGATCAAATACGGCATTATTCTTGACGGTGAGTTCTTTAGCTGGCTGGAAGAGAATATGGATGCGCTGTTGCGTCTGGATGGTCAGGCGATGGCGTACTGCATTCGTCGGTGCTGTGAGCTGAAAGCAGAAGTCGTTGCCGCAGACGAGCGCGAATCCGGCTTACGTGCTTTACTGAATCTGGGGCACACTTACGGTCACGCTATTGAGGCCGAAATGGGCTACGGCAACTGGCTGCACGGCGAGGCGGTTGCTGCGGGCATGGTTATGGCGGCCCGCACTTCTGAACGCCTGGGACAGTTTACCCCCGACGAGACGCAACGCATCATTACCCTGCTCAAGCGCGCTGGCTTGCCAGTAAGCGGCCCGCAGGAGATGTCGGCGCAGGCTTACCTGCCTCATATGATGCGCGACAAAAAAGTATTGGCTGGCGAGATGCGTCTGGTGCTTCCGCTGGCAATAGGAAAGAGTGAAGTACGCGGCGGAGTGCCGCACGATGTCGTTCTTGGCGCTATTGCTGATTGCCAGCAAGCGTAACAACTAGAAAGGTCCGGCTACCGTAAAACGTAGCCATTTTGCTTCAGGTGATATGCAGCGTTGTAAGCATGAGCCGTTGAGTGGGGTGTTAAATGGATGAATTCAAACCAGAAGACGATCTGAAACCCGATCCCAGCGATCGTCGTACTGGTCGTACTCGTCAATCTTCAGAACGTGATAACGAGCCGCAGATTAATTTTGATGACGTTGATCTTGATGGTGACGACCGCCGTCCGTCGCGAGCCCGCACCGCACGCGATGAGCGTGAAGAAGAGTATGAGTCCGAAGATGATTCAATGGACGAAGCGCCCGTAGAGCGTCGCCCGCGTAAACGTAAAAAAGCCGCCGCTAAGCCCGCCTCCCGCCAGTATGTGATGATGGGGCTGGGTGTGCTGGTTCTGCTGCTGTTGATTATTGGCGTCGGTTCCGCACTCAAAGCACCTTCTACCCCGTCGGCTAACCAAAGCGCAAATACGGAAAAGAGTATCGATCTTTCCGGTAACGCCGCCGATCAGGCTAATGGCACTCAGCCAGCCCCGGGCACGACCTCTGCAGAGCAGACTGCTGGCAATACTCAGCAAGAGATCTCTCTGCCGCCAGTCTCTTCCACACCGACTCAGGGTGAGGCAGCTGCCGCGCCTGAGGGCCAGCAGCGTGTAGAAGTTCAGGGCGATCTGAATAATGCGCTGACTCAGCCGCAGGGCCAGACGCAGGTTAACAACGTTGTCAGCTCTACGCTGCCGACGGAACCGGCTACCGTTGCGCCAATTCGTGGTGCGAATGGCCAGCAAACCGCCGCGACCGAATCAACGCCTCGCCAGACCCAGACTGCACCGCGTCAGGAACGCAAGCAGGCGGTTATCGAGCCGAAACGTGAAACCAAACCACAGCCCGTAGCCAAAGCCGCAGAGCCAAAACCAGCCGCGCAGCCTAAGCACAGCGAAACCGTGACCAGCGCACCGGTAAAAGCGCCGACCACAGCAGCGCCGTCTGCGCCGAAGGCGACCGCAACGGCACCTGCCGCTCCTGCAGCGACAGCCACTGCAACCAGCAGCGCGGGTAAAACCACTGGCAATGTCAGTTCGCTGAAATCTGCACCCTCCAGCAACTATACGTTGCAGCTGAGCAGCTCATCGAACTATGACAACCTGAACGGTTGGGCTAAAAAGTCGAACCTGAAAAACTATGTGGTCTATCAAACCACGCGTAACGGTCAGCCATGGTACGTGCTGGTAAGCGGTGTTTATGCTTCTAAAGATGAGGCGAAACGCGCTGTTTCCTCGCTGCCAGCGGACGTTCAGGCGAAAAACCCATGGGCTAAACCTATCCGTCAGGTTCAGTCCGATTTGAAATAATCTGTGAAGCGCAGGATGCTGTCGGAGCTTTCTCCACAGCCGGAGAAGGTGTAATCAGTTAGTCAGCATGAAAAAAAATCGCGCTTTTCTGAAATGGGCAGGGGGGAAATACCCCCTGCTTGATGATATTAAAAAACACCTGCCGAAAGGCGAGTGCCTTATCGAGCCCTTTGTCGGGGCCGGGTCGGTATTTCTCAATACCGATTTTTCTCGTTACATCCTGGCGGATATCAACAGCGACCTGATCAGCCTCTATAACATCGTTAAAGAGCGGACAGACGAGTTCGTTGATGAGGCCCGTAAGCTGTTTACGCCTGAGCATAATCATCCGGACGTTTACTACCAGTTCCGCACTGAATTTAATCAGAGCCAGGAGCCGTTCCGCCGTGCGCTGTTGTTCCTCTATCTCAACCGCCATGGCTACAACGGCCTGTGCCGCTATAACCTGCGCGGCGAATTTAACGTGCCATTTGGCCGTTATAAGCGCCCCTATTTCCCGCAGGCCGAGTTGTATCACTTCGCCGAAAAAGCGCAGAATGCAGAGTTCCACTGCCTCTCGTATGAGGAGTGTATGGATCGTGCTGATGCAAACTCGGTGGTCTACTGTGACCCCCCTTACGCCCCCCTGTCTGCCACAGCGAATTTTACCGCCTATCACACCAACAGCTTCAGCCCTGCCGAGCAGGCGCGTCTGGCGGAGATGGCGGAAAAGCTGGTCAGCAAAAGAATACCGGTGTTAATTTCGAATCATGACACGCCTGATACGCGCGAATGGTACAAAGCCGCGAAGCATTATCAGGTGAAGGTGCGCCGTAGCATCAGCAGCAACGGCGGCACACGTAAAAAGGTGGACGAACTGCTGGCTCTCTATCGACCCTGAGCCGTTTCGCCCGCCGCTATAAACTTTTCAAGGAGATGCGGATGAAACAGTATTTGATTGCTCCCTCAATTCTGTCGGCCGATTTCGCCCGCCTGGGTGAAGATACCGCGAAGGCGCTGGCTGCCGGCGCGGATGTGGTTCATTTCGACGTGATGGATAACCACTATGTGCCGAATCTTACCATCGGCCCGATGGTGCTGAAGGCGCTGCGCAGTTACGGTATCACCGCGCCGATTGACGTACATCTGATGGTCAAGCCGGTTGATCGCATCGTGCCGGATTTTGCCGCCGCAGGTGCCAGCATCATTACTTTCCATCCGGAAGCCTCCGAGCACGTAGACCGCACCTTGCAACTGATTAAAGAGCACGGTTGTAAAGCCGGACTGGTGTTCAACCCGGCCACGCCGCTGAGCTACCTGGATTACGTGATGGATAAGCTGGATGTCATTCTGCTGATGTCCGTCAACCCGGGCTTTGGTGGTCAATCCTTTATTCCTCAAACGCTGGATAAGCTGCGTGAAGTCCGCCGCCGTATCGACGAATCCGGCTACGACATTCGTCTTGAAGTGGACGGGGGAGTGAAGGTCAATAATATTGGTGAAATCGCAGCGGCAGGTGCGGATATGTTTGTCGCCGGTTCTGCCATCTTCGATCAGCCGGACTACCGCAAAGTGATTGATGAAATGCGCAGCGAACTGGCAAAGGTAAGTCATGAATAAATTGCAGGCAATTCGGGGTGTAGCCTTTGACCTCGACGGTACGCTGGTGGACAGCGCACCGGGTTTAACCAGCGCAGTCGACCAGGCGTTATACGCACTGGAGCTGCCCGTTGCGGGCGAAGAGCGGGTCATTACCTGGATCGGCAACGGTGCCGATGTGCTAATGGAGCGCGCATTAAGCTGGGCGCGCCAGGAGCGCGCCATTCAGCGCGCCGCACAGGGCAAACCGGGCGTTGACCATGCGGATATCCCTCAGGAAGAGCAGGTACGTATCCTGCGCAAACTGTTTGACCGTTTCTATGAAGAGACGGTTGAAGAGGGCAGCTTCCTGTTCCCGGACGTTGAGGCCACGCTGAGTGCGCTGCATGCCAAAGGCTTGCCGCTGGGGCTGGTGACCAATAAGCCGACCCCCTTTGTTGCCCCACTGCTGGAAGCGCTGAATATCGCCCACTATTTCTCAGTGATTGTTGGCGGCGACGACGTACAGAACAAAAAACCACACCCGGAGCCGCTGTTGTTGGTGGCGGGAAAATTATCCTTATCGCCGGAAGCGCTGCTCTTTGTGGGCGATTCCCGCAATGATATTCTGGCTGCGAAAGCCGCGGGGAGCCCCTCCGTTGGCCTGACCTATGGCTACAACTACGGTGAAGCCATTACTCTCAGTGAGCCGGATTACGTCTTCGACCACTTTAAAGATTTACTGCCCGCACTCGGGCTCCCGCACAGTGAAAATCAGGAATTGAAAAATGACTAAGCCCATCGTTTTTAGTGGCGCACAGCCCTCAGGTGAACTGACCATTGGCAACTACATGGGTGCGCTGCGTCAGTGGGTAAACATGCAGGATGACTATCACTGCATTTACTGCATCGTTGACCAGCACGCGATCACCGTGCGTCAGGATCCACAGCAGCTGCGTAAAGCCACGCTGGATACGCTTGCCCTCTATCTGGCCTGCGGTATCGATCCTGAGAAAAGCACCATTTTCGTTCAGTCTCACGTGCCGGAGCATGCGCAGTTGGGTTGGGCGTTGAACTGCTACACCTATTTCGGTGAGCTGAGCCGTATGACTCAGTTCAAAGATAAATCTTCCCGCTATGCCGAAAACATTAACGCCGGTCTGTTCGATTACCCGGTGCTGATGGCTGCAGATATTCTGCTGTATCAGACCAATCAGGTTCCGGTTGGCGAAGACCAGAAACAGCACCTGGAGCTGAGCCGCGATATCGCCCAGCGCTTTAACGCCATCTACGGCGAGATCTTCAAAGTTCCGGAGCCGTTCATTCCGAAATCCGGCGCGCGCGTAATGTCTCTGCTGGAGCCGACCAAAAAGATGTCCAAGTCGGACGATAACCGCAACAACGTTATCGGCCTGCTCGAAGATCCGAAAGCGGTGGTGAAAAAACTGAAACGCGCCGTGACCGACTCTGATGAGCCGCCAGTGGTACGTTACGACGTGCAGAACAAAGCGGGTGTCTCTAACCTGCTGGATATCCTCTCCGGCGTGACCGGCCAGAGCATTCCGGAGCTGGAGCAGCACTTCGAAGGTAAGATGTATGGCCACCTGAAAGGCGAAGTTGCTGATGCAGTGTCCGGTATGCTGATTGACCTGCAGGAGCGTTATCACCGTTTCCGTAACGACGAAGCTTTCCTGCAGAAGGTGATGAAAGACGGGGCGGAAAAAGCCAGTGCCCGTGCGTCTGAAACCCTGAAAGCGGTCTACGAAGCGATTGGCTTTGTGGCAAAACCGTAAATACAGCGAAGTCTCAGTGAAAAAAACCGGGGATGGCCCCGGTTTTTTTATGCTTGTCCGTTAGTGATTTGAGAACCAGTTGAGCTTGTTGCGAAGTTCCACCACCCGGCCAACCACAATCAACGCCGGGCTTTCAACCTGTTGTGCCAGTTCACCCAGCTGCGTCAGAACGCCGTTCACTACCCGCTGCGTAACGGCGGTGCCGTTTTCCACCAGCGCGACGGGCATCTCTGCATCCATACCCTGCTCCAGCAGTTTCGCCTGAATCGTGGCGGCCTGGTTCAGCCCCATATAGAACACCAGCGTCTGTTTTTCAGCAGCCAGGTTGTGCCAGTCCAGTTCGCTGCCGGTTTTCAGGTGCCCCGTTACCAGACGTACGCTCTGGGCGTAATCACGGTGGGTCAGCGGAATACCGGAGTAAGCCGAACAGCCAGAAGCTGCCGTAATACCGGGCACCACGGAGAAGGGAATGCCCGCTTCGCAGAGGGTTTCCAGCTCTTCGCCACCGCGGCCAAAGATAAAGGGATCGCCCCCCTTGAGACGCACCACGCGTTTGCCTTTCTGCGCCTCGCGCAGCAGGATCTGATTAATCTCCTCCTGCGGTACGCAGTGGTAACCCGCGCGTTTGCCCACGAACACGCGATCCGCATCGCGTCGCACCAGATTCATGATGTCGTCCGATACGAGGCGATCGTAAACCACGATATCTGCCTGCTGGATCTGCTGCAGCGCCTTCAATGTCAGCAAGCCTGCATCACCCGGGCCTGCGCCAACCAGCACCACTTCACCGCGATGATCCAGCGGCTCGCTCAGCAGTTGCGCTGTCGTCTCTTCAATGGCCTTCTGATCCTGATTCGCCAGCGACTGCGCCAGCCTGTCGTTAACAAAGAATTTTTCCCAGAAGCGGCGGCGCTCCCCAACGGTCTGGAAGGTTTGCTTCACGCGGGAGCGAAGTTGCCCGGCGTAATGTGCAATCTGCCCGAGGTGCTGGGGCAGCAGGGCCTCCAGCTTTTCCCGTAACAGGCGAGCCAGAACGGGCGAACGTCCCCCGGATGACACCGCAATCATCAGCGGCGAACGGTCGATGATGGAGGGCATGATAAAGCTCGCCTCTTTCGGCGCATCCACCACGTTGCAGAAGATGCGGCGAACTTCGCAGGCATCGCTGACGCGCTGGTTCACGTCATCATTGTCCGTGGCTGCGATGGTCAGCCAGCAGGTATCAAGCAGGGATTCGTCAAACTCGCCAGGCGCAAGGGTGAGCATCCCTTCCTTCGCCCAGACCTCAAACTGTGGCGCGAACGCGAGAGCGTTGACGGTTAGTCGTGCACCTGCCTCTAACAGCAGACGTGCTTTGCGTTCGGCGACATCACCACCGCCCACCAGCAGGCAGTCGCGGTTGCGTAATTGACAAAATATTGGCAGGTGATCCACGACATTACCTCTTAAGAATGGGCTTTCGCCGGTGCTGTTGCGATGTTGGCCGGAGTCGGACGCTCCGCTTTAGGGGTAGCATACCAGTAACCTAAGCCCATAAATACTGCACCCGAAAGGGTATTGCCCAGGGTTACCCACAACAGGTTATGGCCGATACCCGAAAGGGTGAAAGCTTCGCTATGGTGTCCAAACCAGGAGAGGGCGAAGAGGGTCATGTTTGCCACGGAGTGCTCGTAGCCGGAGGCGATGAACGCCAGCAGGCACCACCAGATAGCGATAAACCTGGCCGCGCCTTCGGTACGGATTGCCATCCATATTGCCAGACATACCAGCCAGTTACAGAGCGCGCCCTTGAAGAACAGAGCCATAGCTGGCTGAGTCGTCTTCGCCAGCGCTACGGAGTGAACGATGCTGGTATCCACAGGCAGCAGGCTTCCGCCACCCCAGCTATACAGCAGCGCGACGAAGACCGAGCCCAGCAGGTTACCCATCCAGGTTTGCGGCAGGATGGCCCACATCTGGCCCTGGGTAATGGTGCCCGCTTTAACGCCCAGCGTCAGGAACATGGTATGGCCCGTGAAGAGCTCCGATCCGGCGATGATGACCAGGGTTAATGCGATACCAAAGGTTGCGCCCATCACCAGCGGACGGACAGAGGGCTCCAGCAGATTGCCGAGGGTGAAGATCAAAATGATGCCCAGACCAACGTAGGCACCCGCCATCGCTGAGCTGACCCAAAAACCGAGGGGATTATTCGTGCTGAGCCGCGCGATGCGCGCAGCGTTAGCCGCACACTTGTTAATAGTGTCTGTGAACATGGTTTGATTATCCTGAAAATAAAAAGAAAAATTTAAAAAAAGGGAGGCGTTGCGCCTCCCAATAAGTGTTAACCGCGCAGTTGCACCTGCCCATCCTTCACCCGGACGTCATAGTGCTTCACGGAGTGGCCTTCGTCTTCCATACAGAGCCCGTCGCTCAGACGGAAACGCTGTTTTTTCAGCGGACTGGCAACCCACAGTTCACCCTGGTGTTCAGCAATCAGGCCGCGGGAGAGCACGCTGGACTCGAAGAACGGGTCGATATTGCTGATGGCAAAAACCTGTTCATCGTGGCGTGGACGAAAAATGGCGACCTGCTCGTTACCTAAAAGCGCACATACGCCGGTTGCAGGCAGAATAGCGTCAATGCTGCAGATGTTTACCCACTGGCTCATACGTTTTCCTCCACCAGAGTGACGGGAATGCGTTCATACGGTGTTGCAGGACGGTGCTGCTCGCGCTCAGGCACCACTTGCACGTTCGGGTCGCGCTGGGTGCTGTTGATGAAGTGTTTGAAGCGAACCTGAGCGGCCGGGGTGTTCACGGTTTCTGTCCACTCGCAAATCACCGCGTCGCGCAGGCGGGCCATCTCTTCTTCCAGGTGTGCGTTCAGACCCAGTTTGTCGTCAATAATGACCGACTTCAGGTAGTCGATACCGCCTTCCAGATTATCTAACCACGGGGCGGTACGGGTCAGTTTGTCCGCAGTGCGGATGTAGAACATCATGAAGCGGTCGAGGTATTTGATCAGCGTTTCGCGATCAATGTCCGCCGCCAGCAGATCCGCATGGCGTGGTTTCATCCCGCCGTTACCGCAGACGTACAGGTTCCAGCCCTTCTCGGTAGCAATGATACCCACGTCTTTACCCTGCGCTTCCGCACATTCACGGGTACAGCCGGAGACGCCAAACTTCATTTTGTGTGGCGTACGGATGCCTTTGTAGCGGTTTTCCAGCTCTACGCCAAAGCCCACGCTATCGCCCACGCCGTAGCGGCACCAGGTGCTGCCTACGCAGGTTTTCGCCATACGCAGCGCTTTAGCATACGCGTGACCGGTTTCGAAACCGGCTTCAATCAGCTGACGCCAGATTTCCGGCAGGTCATCTTTCTGCGCACCAAACAGGCCGATACGCTGAGAACCGGTGATTTTGGTATAGAGGTTAAACTCGCGTGCAATGCGACCAACCGCGACCAGCCCTTCCGGCGTGATTTCGCCACCGGCAGAGCGTGGGATCACCGAGTAGGTACCATCTTTCTGGATGTTGGCCAGGAAGTTGTCGTTGGTATCCTGCAGCGGCGTATGCTGCGGTTTAAGGATGTAGTCGTTCCAGCACGAGGCCAGCAGTGAGCCCACTGTCGGTTTACACACTTCACAGCCATAACCCTGGCCGTGTTTTTCCAGTAATTCGTCGAAGGATTTGATGCCTTCAACACGAATCAGGTGATACAGCTCCTGGCGAGAGTAAGCGAAATGCTCGCACAGGTTGTTATTCACTTCGATGCCCTGTTTGGCCAGCTCGGCGTTCAGCACTTGAGTTACCAGCGGGATACAACCCCCGCAGCCGGTACCGGCTTTGGTTTCGGCTTTCAGCGCCGCAACGGTGTGACAGCCTTTGTTGATGGCCGCAACCAGCATGCCTTTGGTGACGTCGAAGCAGGAGCAGATCTGCGCGCTATCCGGCAGTTTATCTACCCCAATGGAGGGCTTACCGCTGGAGGCGTGAGCCGGGAGGATCAGGGCGTCCGGATTCTCCGGCAGCTCAATCCCGTTCAGAACCAGTTGCAGCAGGTTACCGTAGTCGCTGGTGTCGCCCACCAGCACCGCGCCGAGCAGGGTTTTGTTATCCGGGCTAACGATAAGGCGTTTATAGACCTCTTTGCTTTCGTCGAGGTAAACGTAGCTGCGAGAGTTCGGGGTGCGACCATGCGCATCACCGATGCCGCCCACGTCCACGCCCAGCAGTTTCAGCTTGGCGCTCATGTCGGCGCCCGCGAAGGCATTTTCATTACCCAGGATATGGTCTGCCACGACCTGCGCCATTTTGTAACCAGGGGCGACCAGACCGTAGACGTGGTTCTCCCAACTGGCACACTCACCGATGGCGTAGATATCCGGATCGGAGGTCTGACAGGTGTCGTTAATCATGATCCCGCCGCGCTGGGCCACGGCCAGGCCGCACTGGGTCGCCAGTTTGTCGCGAGGACGAATACCGGTAGAGAAGACGATAAAGTCGACTTCCAGCTCGCTGCCGTCGGCGAAGCGCATCGTTTTACGCGCCTCGGTGCCTTCCTGCACGATCTCTTTGGTATTCTTGCTGGTGTGTACCTTCACACCCATACTTTCGATTTTGCGTTTCAGCTGATCGCCACCCATGTGGTCGAGCTGTTCTGCCATCAGCATCGGGGCAAATTCGATGACGTGAGTTTCAACGCCTAAGTTCTTCAGCGCACCGGCCGCTTCCAGACCGAGCAGACCGCCGCCGACGACCGCGCCGCGTTTGCTACGGCGGGCGCAGGACTCGATGGCGTTCAGATCTTCAATGGTGCGATAAACGAAGCAATCCTGGGTTTCTGAGCCTTTAATGGGCGGGATCCATGGATAGGAGCCAGTCGCCATGATCAGCTTGTCGTAAAAAACCGTGCGTCCCGCACTGGAATGAATCACTTTTTCCTGACGGTTAATGGTGATAGCGCGCTCGCCCACCAGCACCTTCACGCCATGCTTCTCGTAAAAGCCGTCACGCACCAGAGAGAGCTCTTCGGCAGTGTGGTGAGAGAAGTAGGAGGAGAGGTGCACGCGGTCGTACGCCTTACGGGGTTCTTCACAGAACACGGTAATGTCGAACTGGTCAGCCTCGGCTTTATCGAGAAGATCCTCAATAAAGCGGTGGCCGACCATGCCGTTACCGATGATAGCGAGTCTGACTTTGCTCATTTTTGCCTCGATTTCTTTTCTATTACTGCCTACCTTAACGATTCAGCAAAGCCACTTATTGATGTAAATCAAATACGCCTTCAACTACTCCTTAGTGGGTAGATGCCTGATTTGTCAGGGATTTTCTAAGTTGCGGAAATATCGAGCTTTTCGTCTTTGTTGAATTTGTGTACAAATTACAGGGTTATTATGCCGATCCGGCTACCTCTAAATTTCAGCCGCGTTTTTCAGGAGAACATCATGAGTACAGCTCCGCTTTGGCTTATCCAGAATGTCCGTTTACCTGGCCGTGAAGGGCTTTGGCAACTTGCCGTGGAGAACGGTCATTTTGGCGAGATTACGCCAATGGGCGATGCCCACGCTGAAAGTTATGAAGTGCTTAATGGCCGCGGCGGCCTGGCGATCCCGCCGTTTATTGAGCCGCATATTCATCTCGATACCACCCAGACCGCAGGTGAGCCGAACTGGAACCAGTCCGGCACCCTGTTCGAGGGCATTGAACGTTGGGCGGAGCGCAAGGCGCAGCTGAGCCACGACGATGTGAAAGCACGCGCCTGGAAGACGCTGAAATGGCAAATTGCCAACGGCATCCAGTTTGTACGTACCCACGTGGATGTCTCCGACCCGACGCTTACCGCCCTGAAGGCCATGCTGGAGGTGAAGCAGGAGGTGGCGCCGTGGGTGACGCTGCAAATCGTGGCATTTCCGCAGGAGGGGATCCTCTCTTACCCGAACGGCGCGGCGCTGCTGGAAGAGGCGTTAAAGCTGGGGGCGGATGTGGTCGGCGCAATCCCGCATTTTGAGTTCACCCGCGAATATGGCGTGGAGTCGCTGCACATCGCCTTCGCGCTGGCGAAGAAATATGACCGTCCGCTGGACATTCACTGCGATGAAATCGACGACGAACAGTCACGGTTTGTCGAGACAGTGGCAACCCTGGCCTATGAGGCAGGCATTGGCCCGCGCGTGACCGCCAGCCACACTACCGCTATGCACTCCTACAATGGCGCTTACACCTCGCGGCTGTTCCGGCTGCTGAAGATGTCGGGGATTAACTTTGTGGCTAACCCGCTCGTGAATATCCACCTGCAGGGTCGCTTTGACGACTACCCTAAGCGTCGGGGCATTACCCGGGTTAAAGAGCTGCAGGAGGCGGGGATTAACGTCTGCTTCGGCCATGATGACGTCTTTGATCCCTGGTACCCACTCGGCACCGGCAATATGCTGCAGGTGCTGCATATGGGGCTACATGTGTGCCAGATGATGGGTTATTCGCAGATCGACAGTGGGCTGAACCTGATCACTCACAACAGCGCCCGCACCTTCGGACTGAGTGATTACGGCATCGAGACGGGAAATCCGGCGAACCTGATTATTTTGCCCGCGGAGAGCGGTTTTGAAGCGGTGCGCTGTCAGGTGCCGGTACGCTGGTCAATTCGTCACGGGCGGGTGATTGCCACCACGCAGCTGGCGCAGACCTGGATTCAGATGGATAACGGTGGGGAGGAGGTATTCTTTACGAAAAACAGCCCCTTCGCAGAGCGCAAAGGGGCATAAGGTTTAGTGCGACGCTGCCGCCATGTTGTGCTGGCGGTGGCGGGTCACAAAGCCCAGTACCAGACACATAACAAACACCACGGCGTACAGACCGTTAGCGGTATGCAGGGCGGCCAGCGGGCCGCTGTGCGCCACGATCGGGCCGGTAACCACAAAGGTCAGCATGGTGCCGATGGTGCCGCAGGTCAGAACGAAGTTCACCAGCTTCGGCGAGGCCACTTTGGTCTGCAGCGATCCCAGCGTAATGATGGAGGTATAAATCGCGCTGGAGAAGAAGCCCAGGGTCAGAATAAACCATGGCATATGCTCCGGTGAACCGTTGATGAACAGATACATCAGCACGGTTGCCAGCCCCGCCAGTACGGTCAGAATGCGCTGCAGGTCGAAGAAGCGCAGGATGAAGCTAAACGCCCACATACCGAACATGTAAGACATCCAGAAATCGCTCACCAGTTTACCTGCGTCATTCAGACTCATGCCGAGACCTTTCGCATATTCCGGTACCCAGGAGATAAAGCCCAGTTGCCCCAGGATGTAGCACAGGGCGGCGATAGAGAGAAACAGTACGCCGATGCCCCATTTCTCTTTCACCACCGGCTCTGAGGTCGTCTGCGCTTTTTTGCCCAGCACCGGGAAGTCGCAGCCGAAGGTCAGAATAAAGATCGCTACGTACACCAGCCCGATGCAGGCGTATACCCAGTACCACTCAATGCTACGTGCCAGCAACACGGCAGCCACCATCGGGAATATCATGCCGGCCATGCTAAAGAAGGAGTCGGTAAAGAGCAGGCGAGCGCCGCGCTGACGGCCTTCATACATGTGAGTAATCAGGAAGGTACCGATGGACATGGTGATCCCGCTCACCAGACCCAGTACGAACATGGCGGCAGAGAAGAGCGCGATGCTGTGGCTGAGCATCAGGCCCGCCACGGCGGCAACCATCAGCACGAAGCCAAAGCGCAGCTGTGTTTTCAGCGGGACAATTTCCATCAGCCAGGCGTTCAGGAAGATGGAGATCAAGATCCCCGCGTTAAGGAAGGTGAAGGTGTTACTCATGCTGGAAACGGGCAGCTGGAAGTAGTCTGCGATATTTCCCATCACCATCCCGGTGACGATCACCAACGCGCCGGTCAGGGCGTAGGAGAAGAAGCTGATCCATGTGAGCTTGATGCGATTGCTGTTAGTCATGTCTGGCCTGTTCAAAAAAGAGAAGCGCCGGAAAGGGCGCTGAGGGCGGGCAGATTTTAGACATTAAAGTGATCCATTCATATCTTTTAAGAGAAATTTGAAGATCGTTGCAGTTTTATATGTGATCCAGATCACATTAATCGGCGAGATAACCAATCGTTTGCGCGGTAATAATTGTTTCATTTTCGTAAAATTAGGTAAAAGGCTGGTCTCGGCTCATACTGCTCTTTAGAATCAAGCCATTCGCTTTTTATACTGCGCTTTGTTAAGGAATTCTCATGCTCAAATCAACACTGGCGGCTGTTGCAGCTGTGTTTGCTCTTTCTGCCGTTTCTCCTGCTGCGCTGGCAGCGAAAGGAGACCCTCACGTTCTGTTGACCACTTCCGCCGGCAACATTGAGCTGGAATTGAATAGCCAGAAAGCCCCTGTATCGGTAAAAAACTTCCTCGATTACGTAAACAGTGGCTTCTATAACAACACCACCTTCCACCGTGTGATCCCGGGCTTTATGATCCAGGGCGGCGGTTTCACCGAGCAGATGCAGCAGAAGAAGCCTAACCCGCCAATCAAAAACGAAGCGGATAACGGACTGCTGAACAAGCGCGGTACCATCTCTATGGCGCGTACCGCTGATAAAGACAGCGCAACCAGCCAGTTCTTCCTCAATGTGGCTGACAATGCTTTCCTCGATCACGGACAGCGTGATTTTGGCTATGCAGTGTTTGGTAAAATTGTGAAAGGAATGGACGTGGCGGATAAGATTTCTCAGGTGCAGACTCACGACGTGGGCCCATACCAAAATGTTCCGTCAAAACCGATAGTTATCCTCTCCGCGAAAGTCCTGCCTTAATCGCCCTTCACGCGGGCATTCTACGTCCGCGATGCGTTTTCCTCCCTGCGGAACCGCTATTTGCTGCTTATACTTGTGGCAAACACGGACACAAGCAGGGAGGACATAAGTGAAAAAGCTCACCGATAAGCAAAAATCCCGTCTCTGGGAGCAGCTACGAAATGCCAATTTCCGGGCCAGCCGCCTCCTTGAGGGGGTCGACAGTCCACTGGTTACGCTTAATGCGGAAGAAGCGCAGGTGCGCCTTGAGGAACTCAGGAGGCACTATGAGCGATAAATACGGCGACGGTCGCGACCCTTATCTCTATCCCGGTTTGAATGTGATGCGTAACCGGCTGGGAATTCGCCAGGCCGAACGCCTTGCGCAGGCGGCCTATGAACTGACGGCTCTGCGCGCTGCAACTTTGCCCCTGGGGCCCTCTGCGCGCGGCTTGCCACATCTGTGCGCCATTCATCGCCATCTTTACCAGGATGTGTTTGACTGGGCGGGTGAGATTCGCGAAATCGATATTTACCAGGGGGACACCCGCTTTTGTCACTTCGCCTATATCGAAAAAGAGGGCAATGCCCTGATGCAGGATCTGGAGGATGAAGCGTACCTGGTGGGATTGAACCCAGAGGAGTTTGTCGCCCGCCTCAGCCATTATTATTGTGAAATTAACGTCCTGCATCCATTCCGTATCGGCAATGGTATTGCGCAGCGCATCTTCTTTGAACAACTGGCTATCCATGCGGGTTACCAGCTCAACTGGCGCGATATTGATCCCGAGGCCTGGGCGCAGGCCAATCAGAGCGGGGCGATGGGCGATCTCAGCGCGTTGCAGACCATCTTTGGCAAAGTGGTGAGCGAAGCGGGAGAATCTGAGTAAAATAGGGCGGCGATTGTTGACCCGGAGCCGCCATGATTTTACTGATTGATAATTACGATTCGTTCACCTGGAACCTGTACCAGTATTTTTGCGAGCTGGGGGCCAAGGTGGAAGTACGACGAAACGATGCGCTAACGCTGGCGGATATCGCTGCTCTGGATCCACAAAAAATCGTTATCTCGCCTGGCCCCTGCACGCCTAATGAGTCAGGGATCTCGCTTGAGGTCATCCGCCATTATGCCGGTAACATACCGCTGCTCGGCGTCTGCCTCGGCCATCAGGCCATTGCTCAGGTATTTGGCGCGAGCATTGTCCGTGCAGCAAGGGTCATGCATGGTAAAACCAGCCCCATCACCCATAGCGGGACCGGCGTTTTCCAGGGGCTAAACAACCCGCTCACCGTGACCCGCTATCACTCGCTGTTAATTGATCCTGCTACGCTTCCCGCCTGCTTTGAGGTCACCGCCTGGAGTGAGACGCAGGAGATCATGGGTATCCGCCATCGTGAGTGGGATCTGGAAGGCGTCCAGTTCCATCCGGAGAGCATTCTTAGCGAACAGGGGCACCAACTGCTGGCTAATTTCCTTCATCGTTGATTTTTAGTTGCCACAAAGTGATTTTTTAAGCATATTTCGTGATTATATTTTCACTTCCTGTTTTTGCTTAAAAAAGGGTGGGGTTACATGGCAACTGAACAATCTGCAATTACACGCGCGACATTCGACGACGTCATTCTGCCAGTTTATGCACCGGCTGAATTTATCCCGGTTAAGGGGAAAGGGAGCCGCGTCTGGGATCAGGAGGGGAAAGAGTACGTTGATTTCGCCGGCGGGATTGCGGTTACCGCGTTAGGCCACTGCCACCCGGCGCTGGTAGAGGCGCTGAAAACTCAGGGCGAGACCCTGTGGCACACCAGCAACGTCTTCACCAATGAACCCGCCCTGCGCCTGGGACGTAAGATCATTGATGCGACCTTTGCCGAACGTGTGTTGTTTATGAACTCGGGGACCGAAGCCAACGAAACTGCCTTTAAACTGGCCCGTTACTATGCCTCTACCCGCCATAGCCCCTACAAAACCAAAATCATCGCTTTTCATAATGCCTTTCACGGGCGGTCGTTATTCACGGTTTCCGTTGGCGGCCAGCCGAAGTATTCCGATGGATTTGGCCCGAAACCGGCTGACATCATCCATGTTCCCTTCAATGATCTGCATGCGGTGAAGGCGGTGATGGACGATCATACCTGCGCCGTAGTGGTGGAGCCGATTCAGGGCGAAGGCGGCGTGACGGCGGCGACGCCGGCGTTTCTGCAGGGGCTGCGCGATCTGTGCGACCAGCATCAGGCGCTGCTGGTCTTTGACGAAGTACAGAGCGGCATGGGCCGAACCGGCGAGCTTTTCGCCTATCAACATTACGGCGTGACGCCAGATATTCTCACCAGCGCTAAAGCGCTGGGCGGCGGCTTCCCGATCAGCGCGGTGCTCACCACGCAGGATATCGCCTCCGCATTCCACGTGGGGTCTCACGGCTCTACTTACGGCGGTAATCCGCTTGCCTGCGCTATTGCGGGCGCGGCCTTTGATATTATTAATACGCCCGAAGTGCTTAGCGGCGTGAACGCGAAGCGTGAACGCTTTGTAAAACAGCTGCAGCAGATCGACGAGCAGTATGACGTTTTCAGCGAAATCCGTGGGATGGGGCTGCTGGTCGGTGCTGAGCTTAAGCCGCAGTTTAAAGGGCGGGCGCGTGATTTCCTGCACGCTGCGGCGCAGGAAGGGGTGATGGTCCTCAATGCGGGCCCGGACGTGATGCGCTTTGCCCCTTCGCTGGTGGTGGAAGATAACGATATTGACGAGGGATTGAGCCGTTTTGCCGCCGCGGTGAAGCGCGTGGTCCAGGCCTGATCAGTACGGCGTCCGCTTCAAGATACGGGTTAACCAGACACCGTGATGCGGACGTTGACGCCATGCCACCGACGAAATGGTGTGCATGGTACTCAAATGCCCCAATATGCGTTGTAGATGCTGCTCCAGGGTGCTCATCGGCCCGTGGGTCAGCGTCTCCGGCGCTTCCAGAATATTGGCGTCGCCACTCTCTCCCGGCGCGTCATAATCCAGCCGCTGCTGACAACGCTGCAGCGCAATTTCACAAGACTGCAGATAGCGCTCGGCCAGATCCGGCGTCAGCATGGTGTGTTCCCGCGCCAGCGTCGTCATGGCATTGATATGTTCTACGATGAACTGGCTGTGCGTGACCCACAGCTTCATGTCGGCCAGGTAGTGTGAATTGAACCCCGGCTCCTGCATCGCCTGATTCAGCGAGTTGAACAGGGCGTTGTGCGCCTGGTTCACCTTCATGCGCTGCCAGGCAAGCGGTGTTGGCTGAGGATCACTGCTCAGGATCAGGCGAATAGCCTCCTGGTCGGCTTCCAGCGCATCGTGGGCGTTCTGTCGTAGCAACCCGCTTTGCCACTGCGGCCACAGCCACACCATGCCGCCAAAAGCGATTAAACAGCCTATCAGCGTGTCTGCGAGACGGGCGATGATAAACTGATCGCCGTTCAGCGTGAGGAGCTGCAGCGTGTATACCGCGGTCACCGTAAAGCCGACCGTCGCCCAGCCGTAATTTTTACGGATGATCAGGTAGCTCACCAGCGTAATCAGCAGCATGCTCAGTAACGTAAAGCCCTCCGGCACGTGGAAGTGCAGCGTGGCACCCGCGATAATCAGCCCTGCCAGGGTACCGCCTGCCCGGTGGAATATGCGTACCCGCGTCGCCCCGTAGCCGTTTTGCGTAACCAGCAGGACGGTCATAAGGATCCAGTAGGGCTTCGGTAAATGGAGGGCCATCCCCATCAGGCTGGCGATGCTGAGCATGACGCTGATGCGTGCGGCATTGCGCAGCGCGGAAGACTTGAGCGACAGATAACTTTTCAGCGCCGGGAAGAGCGGCAGACGTTTTTGCTTATCGGCCATCAGGTCGCGCGAGTAGAGCGGACGCTGGGTACGTAGCACGCGGGCGATGCGGCTAAAGTGCCAGGCACAGAACTGCCCAACCGGGTTTTCCGGGTGCTGCCGGGCGATTTTCTCCAGCGCCCCCAGCTGCTTGTCCATGCTGAAGCGGGTGGGGTAGCGGTGATAGAGGATATTATCCGAGAGCACACGCAGGCGTGCAGCGACGGTCTGGGCATTCCATCTGATCACGGCTTCGGCGTGGCTGCGTTCCACCAGCTTTTGCACCTCTTCCGGGTGATGCAGGCTGACGGAGATATGCTCCTGCAAGTCGAGCCCGACCTGGAAGGTTCGCAACAGACGTTTGTATTCGTGATTTCTGTTAGCTGCCAGCATGTGTAACTGCTGATAACACTGGCTGATAAGATCCACCACCTTCTGCTGGCGGGCCAGCAGCGGCGGCAGGGATTTTTCCGGGTCGGTATGCTGGGTGAGCAGGGTATATTTCGCTTCGCAGTAGTCGGCAAGCTGGCGGTACAACAAGCTCAGCGATTCCCGCAGCGGCTGTTCGCGCCACATCCAGAACCAGAACCAGTTAAACAGCCCATACCAGAGCGTGCCCAGCGTATAGATCAGCAACGGCTCCCACACCGGCATATTGCCCGCCAGGCTCAGGGTAAAGATGGCGGCAATCAGCGAGGCGGGTAGCAGCCTGGCATGCAAAGAGCTGATCTCTGCCGTCACCCCTAACGTCATTGCCAGCAGGGTGAGGATCAGGGGCAGGGGGATGTCGCGGGCCAGCAGTAACTGGACGGCGAGGCTACAGCCGGCAAAGAGCGAGCCGCCAACGATCAGGCGTTTGAAAAAGCGTTTATGGGGAGTATCCAGCCCTGCGATGTTGCAGCAGGCAGGCACGAGAGAGAAGAGCAGACCCTGTTGCAGGTGGCCGAGAATCAGACCGACGGCCACAGGAAGACACAGCACCAGCGTTTGTCGGAGTGCGTAGTTAACTTCCGGGTGATAAATCAGCCTGCGCCACATAGATGCCAGAGACAAAAACGGCGTGACATCTTGCGATGGCACGCCGTTCTTTCGGAATTAACGCGTCCCGTAAACCACGATCGTTTTGCCGTGGGCGGAGATCAGGTTCTGATCTTCCAGCATTTTCAGAATACGGCCAACGGTTTCGCGGGAACAACCCACAATCTGACCAATCTCCTGACGGGTGATTTTGATCTGCATACCATCCGGGTGGGTCATCGCGTCAGGTTGTTTTGCCAGATTCAGCAGCGTCTGAGCGATACGGCCGGTCACGTCCAGGAAGGCGAGGTTACCCACTTTCTCAGAAGTCACCTGCAGGCGGCGTGCCATCTGCGAAGAGAGGCGCATCAGAATGTCCGGGTTCACCTGGATCAGCTGGCGGAACTTCTTGTAGGAGATCTCAGCCACTTCACACGCGGTTTTTGCCCGTACCCAGGCGCTACGTTCCTGACCTTCTTCAAACAGGCCCAGTTCGCCAATAAAGTCGCCCTGGTTCAGATAAGAAAGGATCATCTCTTTCCCTTCTTCATCTTTGATCAACACGGCCACGGAGCCTTTAACGATGTAATACAACGTTTCCGCTTTTTCACCCTGGTGAATCAGCGTGCTCTTCGATGGGTACTTATGAATGTGGCAATGAGACAAGAACCATTCGAGAGTCGGGTCTGTTTGCGGTTTGCCAAGCACCATGCGCTGTTATCCTCTGTTATAAGCTGTCTCCAGAGCCGGGATGGACGCCTTCACTCTGGGGTTGCAATCGAATTCTTCCCCATTCCTGGGAATCGGGCTGTCACAATATTCAGCAGCCTGTAATGTGTGATGTCCTCTGCATACATGCGTAATGTCAATGTATTACTGTAGCATCCAGACTGTTTTAGCATAGCTTTAGCCGCCTGTCTCCTGGTGTCTCGCTTCAGCTTGATACAGGTCGCCTTCCGTTGCCAGAATTGTTACTGGCGCGTAATCTGTCAGGAAAATTGCAACTTCGGAGTTAACTACAATGCAAGCGCGTGTGAAATGGGTTGAGGGCTTAACGTTCCTGGGCGAGTCGGCTTCCGGGCACCAGATTTTGATGGACGGCAACTCC
Source organism: Leclercia sp. UBA2479 (assembly GCF_002341985.1). Taxonomy (NCBI): domain Bacteria; kingdom Pseudomonadati; phylum Pseudomonadota; class Gammaproteobacteria; order Enterobacterales; family Enterobacteriaceae; genus Leclercia; species Leclercia sp. UBA2479. Next base: position 168,816 of record NZ_DDPB01000010.1, read on the forward strand.
GGAGATAAGGCGCCAAGCCCGATGGAGATGGTGCTGATGGCCGCCGGCGGTTGCAGCGCAATTGATGTGGTTTCTATCCTGCAAAAAGGCCGCCATGAGGTGACAAACTGCGAAGTGAAACTGACCTCGGAACGCCGTGAAGAGGCGCCGCGCCTGTTCACGCATATCAACCTGCACTTCATTGTCACGGGTAAAGAACTGAAAGACGCGGCGGTCTCCCGCGCCGTGGATCTGTCAGCAGAGAAGTATTGCTCCGTGGCGTTGATGCTGGAGAAAGCGGTGAATATTACGCATTCGTATGAGGTGATCGAGGCGTAATTTATCGGGCATCGTGCGTGTTGATGCCCTCACCCTAACCCTCTCCCACAGGGAGAGGGACCAGGCTTATGCGATCTTCTTCCCTTCCATCAATCTTTGCACCAGCGGCGTCATAATCAGCTCCATCGCCAGCCCCATCTTCCCGCCCGGCACGACCAGCGTATTCATATGCGAAATAAATGAGCCCTGCAGCATCGCCAGCAGCCAGGGATAATCGATATCCTCCAGGTTGCGGAAATGGATCACCACAAAGCTCTCATCCAGAGAGGGGATAGCTTTAGCCGCAAAGGGGTTAGAGGTGTCCACCGTAGGGACGCGCTGGAAATTGATGTGGGTGCGCGAGAACTGCGGCGTCAGGAAATTGATATAGTCTTCCATCGAGCGCACCACGGAGTCCATCACCGCCTCACGCGAATGTCCACGCTCGCTGGTATCACGGGTCAGTTTCTGAATCCACTCGAGGTTAACGATAGGCACCACGCCCACCAGCAGGTCAACATGGCGCGCCACGTCGTGCTGTGGCGTGACCACGCCGCCGTGCAGCCCTTCGTAAAACAGCACATCCGTCGGCTCCGGCAGCGGCTGCCAGGGGGTGAAGGTGCCCGGCACCTGATTCCAGGGCACCGCTTCGTCATAGGTGTGCAGGTATTTGCGTGACTGTCCTTTACCGCTCAGGCCATACTCGAGAAAGGTTTGCTCCAGCAGGCCGAAATCGTTCGCTTCCGGGCCGAAATAGCTGATGTGCTTACCCAGATCGCGCGCTTTACGAATGGCCATGTCCATCTCAGGACGGGTGTAGCGGTGAAAGCTGTCACCCTCGACCTCTGCGGCGCTTAAATGAAGCTGAGAGAAGATTTTACGAAAGGCGAGGCTGGTAGTGGTGGTGCCTGCACCACTCGATCCTGTGACGGCAATAACCGGATGTCTGGCGGACATAGCAACTCCCTGAGTAGAAAGATGAAGCGATTAACCGCGAAATTGATTGCGGGGCATGACGTTGACGGTTTCATGTAGCTCGGACCATACGATCAGTACCTCGCCGTTTTGCAGCTGACGCTTAACATCGGCCACTTTCTGTTCGAGCGTGCGTTCTTGTTCACCATAATCTGTGCCTTCACGTAACACAAAGCTTTCAATCAGATTATCCAGCGTTTCGGGAGCCAGATCTTGCCAGGGAATGATCATAGTTTCGGTTCCAGGTATGTTGTCAGCCAGTCCGGAATACGGGTTTCCAGCCACATCTGTGGACGACGCAACGTGCCGCCAACAAAGCCGACGTGGCCGCCGTGCTCGGTCAGTTGATAATGGACGTTAGCGGGCAAAAATTCCTGCGCCGGGATGGAGTGATGATCCATAAAGGGATCGTCTTTAGCATGAATAATCAGCGTTGGCTTGGTGATCTTACTCAGTACGGGCATGGCGCTGCACTGGCGGTAATAGTCGATCGCATCGGCAAATCCGTGGATTTTCGCGGTGATCAGATCGTCGAACTCGCGAATACGGCGCACTTTCTTCAACTGGCGCAGGCTCACCGGCAGCGTGTCGGGATAAGCCTTCAGCTTTCGCGCTGCATTGGCTTTCAGCAGGTTCAGCAGATAGCGCTGATAAACGCGCGAAAAGCCTTTTTCCATATGGTAACTGCACTGCTCCAGCATAAACGGCGCCGAGACGATGGCGGCGGCATCCAGCGGAACGCTTTCACCCTCTTTCGCCAGCAGGCAGGCGAGCATGTTTCCCCCGAGTGAATACCCCACCGCAGCGGTAGGGGCCGGGCCGAGCGTTTCGGCCAGCCAGCGCAGGAACCAGGTACCGTCTTCCGTTTCCCCGGAGTGATAGATGCGCTTTTGCCGATTTGGCTCGCCGCTACATCCACGAAAATGCATCACCACGCCAAGCCAGCCGCGCGCTTTCGCCGCCTCAATCAGACCGTGAGCATAAGGGCTGTGCAGGCTCCCCTCCAGGCCGTGGAACACCACCAGCCGGGGTTTATGTTGCGCACTGAGCGGCTCTTCACTCCAGGCTAAATCGACAAAATCATCATCGGGCAGGTCGAGACGCTGCCAATGCGGCGTGAAGCGCACTTTGCGGCGAATAAGGCGCGGCAGCATGGTTTGCAGATGGCGATTCGCCACGCCGCGCATGGGCACAAATTCTGCGCTCTCTTCGGTCGCAATGTCGAAGTCTGATGGAATAATTTGAGTCATAAGGATGATGATGATTCTTGTCTGAAATTTACTATACCTTCCGAATTGTACCCCGTTTAGCCCGTATTTCCGAAACATGAACTGATCCCGATCACATTTCCTAACGTTGATTATTACTCTCAGGCTAATGATTGCGCTCTACGCTTAATTGATGCCTTTCTCACCAGCGCGCACACTTTACTCAACGTTAAGCAAATCAGAATGATGTGCTGAATCAGGAGGTTAATAATGTTATCTGGGCAAACACCTACCCGGCAATGGAACACCAGACGCACGGAAAAAGCGCGTCGTCTGGCATCCGTACCGGTTCAGGGCAAGGTACTGCCGACTGGCGATTTTGTCGCCATGCTGGAAAAACTGATCGCACCAGGCGACAAAGTCGTTCTGGAAGGCAACAACCAGAAGCAGGCAGATTTTCTTTCCCGCTCACTCGCTGAAGTGAACCCGCAGATTGTGCATGACCTGCATATGATCATGCCAAGCGTCGGGCGCAGCGAGCATCTGGATATCTTCGAGAAAGGCATCGCCCGCAAGCTGGACTTCTCTTTCTCGGGTACCCAGAGCCTGCGTATTTCGCAGCTGCTGGAAGATGGCCAGCTCGAAATCGGCGCGATTCACACCTATATCGAACTCTATTCCCGCCTCTACGTCGACCTCTCGCCCAACGTGGCCCTGATTGCCGGTTTTAAAGCGGACCGTAAAGGTAACCTCTATACCGGGGCGAGCACTGAAGATACCCCGGCGCTGGTTGAAGCCGCCGCGTTCCACGACGGGATCGTCATCGCACAGGTGAACGAGCTGGTGGACGACGAATGCGATCTGCCGCGCGTGGATATTCCAGGCTCCTGGATCGACTACGTGGTAGTGGCCGACAAGCCGTTCTTTATTGAACCGCTGTTCACCCGCGACCCGCGCCTGATCAAACAGGAACACATCCTGATGGCGATGATGGCGATTAAGGGCATCTACGCGGAACATCAGGTGCAGTCCCTCAACCACGGGATCGGCTTTAACACCGCAGCGATTGAGCTGCTGCTGCCGACCTACGGCGAACAGCTCGGCCTGAAAGGCAAAATCTGTAAGCACTGGACTCTGAACCCGCACCCAACGCTGATCCCGGCGATTGAGAGCGGCTGGGTGGAGAGCGTGCACTGCTTCGGCGGCGAGCTGGGGATGGAAGAGTACATCCGCGCCCGTCCGGACATCTTCTTTACCGGCGCCGACGGCTCCATGCGTTCCAACCGCGCCTTCTGCCAGCTGGCAGGCCAGTATGCGGTGGATATGTTTATCGGTTCCACCCTCCAGGTGGACGGCTACGCTAACTCCTCAACCGTGACCCGCGGGCGTCTCTCCGGCTTCGGCGGTGCGCCAAACATGGGGCACGACCCGCACGGTCGTCGCCACGCCACACCGGCCTGGCTGAACATGATCACCGAGCCTGACCCACTGCAGCGTGGTAAAAAACTGGTCGTACAGATGGTGGAAACCTTCCAGGCAGGCGTGAAGCCGACCTTCGTGGAGAAACTGGATGCCGTTGACGTGGCGAAAGCCTCCGGGATGCCGCTGGCACCAGTGATGATTTACGGCGATGACGTGACCCACGTCCTGACCGAAGAGGGGATTGCTTACCTCTATCGTGCCAAAGATCTGGAAGAGCGTCGGGCGATGGTTGCTGCCGTGGCGGGGATCACCGATATCGGTCTGGGCGTAGACGCCAAACGCGTCGCAGAACTTCGTCAGAGCGGAAAAGTGGTTTACCCAGAAGATATGGGCATTCGCCGCACCGATGCCACCCGCTCACTGCTGGCGGCGGGCAGCGTGTCTGACCTCGTTGAGTGGTCCGGCGGTCTGTATAACCCACCTGCGAAATTCCGGAGCTGGTAATGAAACTTCTGCCCCAGATTCAGGTTGAAGGCGGTGCCGAATGGCTGGCGCGAACCGCCACGCAGTGTCTGATTGACGAAGCACGATTAAGCCCGAAACCCGGTCTGGTGGACAGTCGGGGGAACGGCGCGCACCACGATCTTACGCTGGCGCTAATGGAGCGCTCCGCGTACAGCCTGACCCCTACGTTTCAGGCGCTGGCGCAGCAAAGCTGGCAGCGTCCGGCTGACATCGCGCTCAGGCAAACCGTCGGGCGGCTTGGCCGCGAAGGCGAGCAGCAGATGATGAAGGCAACCGGCGGGGTCAATACCCACCGGGGTGCGATTTGGGCGCTGGGATTACTGGTCAGCGCGGTGGCGATGCAGGGCGGCGACGCCTCTGCGCAAACCGTCGCAGAGACCGCCGCCCGGCTGGCAAAACTGCCGGATGACGCCGCACCGAAAGTGTTCAGCAAAGGGCTACGCGCCACGCATCGCTATCGCGTGCCGGGCGCGCGTGAAGAGGCACAGGAGGCGTTTCCGCACATCATGCAGCGTGCGCTGCCGCAGCTTCGTCTGAGCCGACTTCACGGCAGCAGCGAAGCGCAGGCGAGGCTCGACGCGCTGATGGCCATCATGACGTCGCTTACCGATACCTGCGTGCTGTCGCGCGCCGGAATGGAGGGGCTGGACGCCATGCAGGACGGCGCCCGCGCCGTGCTGAACGCCGGAGGATGTGCCACGCCCGCAGGCCAACTGGCGCTGGCAACGTTAGATCGTCAGATGCTGGCACTCAACGCCTCACCGGGCGGTGCTGCCGACCTGCTTGCCGCCACGCTGTTTCTCGACCGCGTCGAAACGCCATATTCAAAGCATTAAGAGGATGTTATGGAAAAAATCACATTAACCATGCCCGCCAGCCGCGCGTTAAGCGGTAAGGCGCTGGCAGGGGTTGTCGGTTCCGGGGATATGGAGGTGCTTTTCGCCGCCGAACCGGGCCAGACGTTAACCATTGATATCACCACTTCCGTCGACAACAGCCGCGGTCGCTGGGAAGCCCTGTTTACCCGCCTGCAAACCGTCAGCAGCCTGCCCGCAGGCAAACTGACCATCCACGACTTCGGCGCGACGCCGGGCGTGGCGCGCATTCGTATCGAACAGGTTTTTGAGGGGGTGAGCCATGCGTGATGACAGCAGCTTTATCGAACTAAAAGCACGTCAGCGTGCGCAGGCGCTGCTGGATGAGGGCAGCTACCGCGAACTGCTGGATCCGTTTGAAGGCATTATTTCTCCGTGGCTGGGGCCGCAGGGGATTGTGCCACAGGCCGACGACGGCATGGTGGTAGCGAAAGGGACCATCAACGGTCAGCCTGCCGTGGTAGTTGCCATCGAAGGCGCGTTCCAGGGCGGCAGTATGGGTGAAGTGTCCGGTGCCAAAATGGCGGCGGCGCTGGAGCTGGCGGCGGAAGATAACCGCAACGGCATCCCGACTCAGGCGGTGCTGTGCCTCGAAACCGGCGGCGTACGCTTGCAGGAAGCCAACCTGGGCCTGGCGGCGATTGCCGATATCCACGCCGCGATTGTCGATCTGCGTCGCTACACGCCGGTGATCGGCATTGTGGCCGGGACCGTGGGCTGCTTCGGTGGTATGTCCATCGCCGCAGCGCTGTGCAGCTACCTGATTGTGACCCGCGAAGCGCGTCTTGGCCTGAACGGCCCACAGGTTATCGAACAGGAGGCGGGGATTGAAGAGTACGACTCCCGCGACCGTCCGTTTATCTGGAGCATGACCGGCGGCGAAGTGCGCTATGAAAGCGGCCTGGTGGATGCGCTGGTGGGTGATGGCGTGAACGCGGTGAAAGCGGCAATGAACGACGCGATGGCGAAAGGCGTGCCGGCGAAACACCGCACCGATAACTACGACGATTACCTGAACCGTCTGACGAATTTCGACACCCGCAAACAGGCCGATGCCGAACAGATCAAAGCGCTTTTTGCCCGGGAGGTGAAATGATGAGTAATTCAATGAGCCGTGGCGAACTCTGGCTGGAAACCCTCGCCCCGAACGCCAAACGTCTGGAAGGGCTCTGCCCGTCCGTGCAGGCCGCAGACGGTGAGCTTAACGGTGAAACGGTACGTTTTGTCGCCGTCGTTCCGGATGCCAACAACCACTATCCGCGTGCCGCGCAGGGCGAAGTGGGCCTGCTTGAAGGCTGGACGCTGGCAAAAGTGGTCAGCGAAACCGTTGCCGCTGATGCCGATAAAGCGGTTAAACGGCCGATTGTGGCGGTGATTGACGTCCCAAGTCAGGCCTATGGTCGTCGTGAAGAGGCGTTTGGTATTCACCAGGCGCTGGCCGGTGCCGCTGCGGCCTACGCTAACGCGCGCCTGGCCGGTCATCCGGTGATTGGCCTGATTGTCGGCAAAGCGATGTCCGGCGCGTTTCTGGCGCACGGCTACCAGGCTAACCGCCTGATCGCCTTTAACGACAAAGGGGTGCTGATCCACGCAATGGGTAAAGAGTCAGCGGCGCGTATCACCCTGCGTACCGTGGAGGCGCTGGAAAAACTGGCGGCCACCATTCCGCCGATGGCGTATGACATCAGCAACTACGCCACGCTGGGGCTGCTTTCCAGCCTGCTGGATATCAACAACCCGGATGCCCCAACCGATAACGATCTGGCGCAGGTGAAAACCACGCTGCAACAGGCCATCAACGACGCGCGTCAGGACGCCACCCTGGAAACCCGCTTAGGCGCTGACAATCGCCGCAGCTCGGCACTCGTTCGCGAACGCATGCGAGCCAGCTGGTAAGTAAAAAGAGACCTGCCAGATGCACGTCCCCGTGGGCGCACCCGTTGCGCCCACACGGGAGGCTGCATCCTGAAAATAATAAACATCGCGCCAGTGCTTAAACTTTTTTACTACAGGTGATTTATGACTTACGTAATTGTTCATGCTCTTGCACCGATTTTCGTCATCATGCTGCTGGGATTCTGGGCCGGTAAAGCAAAGATGGTCGATAACAAAAATGTTTCCCTGCTTAATATTTTCGTCATGGATTTTGCACTGCCTGCCGCGCTGTTCAGCGCCACCGTGCAAACGCCGTGGACCGGCATCGTGGCCCAGTCGCCACTGATTCTGGTGCTGACTCTGGCGATGTGGATAACCTATGCGGCCATCTATTTCCTCGCCACCAACGTCTTTAAAAAATCTCCGCAGGATGCGGCCGTGCTGACGCTGACCGTCGCCCTGCCGAACTATGCGGCGCTCGGCCTGCCAATCCTGGGCAGCGTGCTGGGTGAAAGTTCTTCTACCTCGCTCTCCGTGGCGGTCTCCATCGCCTGCGGCTCCGTACTGATGACGCCGTTTTGCCTGCTGATCCTTGAGCGTGAAAAAGCGCGCGCCGAAGGGAATAACTCCGGCTCAACCCTCTCCATGCTGCCGGTGCTGATGTGGCGCTCGATTAAAAAACCGATCGTTATGGGCCCGCTGCTGGGGGTGATTCTCTCCGCTATCGGCATCAAAATGCCGGAACTGGTTCTCGCGGCGATCAAACCGCTGGGGCTGTCTGCCACCGCAGCTGCGCTGTTCCTGACCGGGGTGATCCTCTCTGCCCGTAAGCTGCAGATCAACACCATGGTGATCACCTCCACTATCGCCAAGCTGCTGATCCAGCCTGCGATTGCCTGGGGTATCGTTTTAACCTTCGGTCTGCACGGTTCTGTGGCGATCACCTCTATCCTGATGATTGCGCTGTCCGCGGGCTTCTTCGGCGTGGTGTTCGGTAACCGCTTTGGCGTGCAGTCACCGGATGCGGAAGCCGTGCTGCTGTTAAGCTCCGTACTGTGTATCCTGTCGCTGCCGCTGTTTATCTCGTTGACTTCAGGAATGTAATTATGACCACAACATTACGCCCCCACGACCTCATCTGGCTTACCGCGCGTGACGCGCTGGAAGGCATCACCGAATCCTGGGTGGAGGCGGCCTGGCATACCGGCCTGCCGGTCGTGGTGCGGCGTGATGTTGATAGCGAAGGCCGTATTCCCGTTGGCGTGCGCGGATTGCGCCGCGACCAGCGGGCGGCCGGATGGGTGAAGCCAGAAAACGTGTTGCGTGTGGTGTCGCCCGAATCACTGAGCGTAACGGCCGATCTGCTGCGCTCGCCCTTTGTGACGCAGCCGCCGGTTCAGGTGGCGCTGCAACTTTCCCAGCAGCCGTGGCCGTGGTCGTGGGGCATTACCGGCAGCACCGGTTACGCGCTGGCAACCGGCATTCCGGTTATCCATGCCGACAGCGATCTCGACCTGCTGATCCGCGCGCCGCAGCCTCTCTCCCCCGATGCGTTTGCCGCCTGGCAAGCCCAGCTTAGCCGCGCGCTGTGCCGGGCAGATACGCAGGTGGATACGCCCGAGGGCGGCTTTGCGCTGGCGGAGTGGCTGCGCGACGGCAAAACGCTGCTGAAAACACGCCGCGGGCCGCGTCTGGTGACGGACCCGTGGCACAGGGAGGCGTGATGAAAATACTGTTTACTTTTCCGGGGCAGGGCACGCAGCATGAAGGCATGCTGCAAAACCTGCCGGGCACCGAGCTGGCACAGGCGCGCGAGGTGTTGGGGACGGAGGTTGATACGCTGGATAGCGCTGCTTCGTTATCCCATACCCGCGCGGTGCAGCTTTCGCTGCTGATAGCCGGTGTCGCCTGGGCGCGCGAGCTTGAGCGACGCGGCGTAACGCCGGATATCGTCAGCGGGCTGTCCATTGGCGCATACCCGGCGGCGGTTATCGCGGGCGCGCTGGATTTCACCGATGCGCTCAGGCTGGTCGCGCTGCGTGGCGATTTAATGGAGCAGGCGTATCCGCACGGCTATGGCCTGACGGCGATTATGGGTTTGACCCTGCCGCAGGTGGAACAGCTTATCGAAGGCACCGGAACCTATATTGCGAACCTGAACGCCGAAACGCAGATTGTGATCGCCGGAGGCGATGACGGGATGGCGCAGGCCGCCGAGCGCGCGCTGGCGAAAGGGGCGAGCAAGGCCAAACGACTGGCGGTCAGCGTACCATCGCACTGCGCGCTGCTGGCGGAGCCGGCGCAGAAGCTGGTGGCGGCGTTTGAAAACGTGACGCTCTCTCGCCCACGCTTAGCCTATCTTAGCGGCAGCACCGGCCGCGTGCTGTGGCAGCCGGAGAAGATCGCCGACGATCTGGCGATGAATATGGCCCGCACCGTGCGCTGGCAGGAGGCAGTCATTTCAGCCAACGAACGCGACGCGCGACTGGCTATTGAGATGCCGCCCGGCGGCATATTGACCTGCTTAACGCGCCAGGCGGCGTGGGAAGGGGAGTCTATATCGCTGGAACGCAGCGGGGTTGAGGTAGCGGTACATTTGGCGGGGCGGCTTAAGCGGTGAGTTTTCCCAACGGCTCTTTCGAAAAACGTAAGGCAAGTTAGGCACTTATAGCTCAGGGTGGATATCTCCCTGAGCATGCGTCAGCGACGCTGATGACGAGTGTTAGAGTAAACACCCTTTTTTAATTAAATCGTTTGCCTGCTCAAGTTGCTGGTAAAGCCTATGACGCAAATCTTCCAGCTCGTTATTCTCTTTACGGAGCGGTAGCCCATTTTTGTGAAGAACAATATCGTTAAATGATCCCATTCCACCGTAAACTTTTTTTAATGCGAATATTGTAGTTTCACAGTCGTCGTCAAGTTCACTACCAAGAGTCTCAAAGGTTTTGGCCCATGCATTCTCATTGTTTGAGCGCAGTATGCTAATAATATTGGTTAACGTTTTCTTTATTTCATTTATCATTTCAAAACCCCACTACTCATTATTTTAACACCAGGTATTTTCCACGGTTCACGTACTATTATTGGTCGTTTTTCGTGGAAACAACCAGTTTGAGATTTGACGCATATTAATTCACCGTATCAATTAGTGCGGATAACAATTCGTGAAATTGGTTATGTGATTCTATAACATAATTCGTTGAGACTTTATCACGTATCTGATAGCAATCATCAGTGAAACTGAAGACAATAACAGATATACCATCCTCACCAATGAGCACCTTATCAGTGAGATTCTGATCAAGATAGATTTCATCGGTGCGTGTATCAACGTTGCGGACGTAGATATTTGACCATAATGGCACACCATTTTCTGCCTGAACTGCGTTATATAAAGTTAGTCCGTTATACTCCAGACCATCCATAATGTTGAACATATTCAGGTAGTCAGTTCGGGTAGCCATCAAGCGCTGTATATCCTCGTAAACCGTTCTTTTCTGACTGCCCCATTCGGCAGGTGGAGCATTGCGCATGAGATCTGCCATTACGGCAGGATTGACAGGATTGGCTATCGGGTAGTTATCAGCAGTCATTAGGGTCTTGAACATGCCTAACAATTCATCGGTAGACTTCATTTCTTCTCCTTAATGCCAGCGGGATAAATTACATCCTTTGGAGCAGGCCATAACACTTCTGCGCTTTCATTATAGGGAAGTGCTTTAGTTATCGTGCCCTGTGCCTTTGAAAGTGTGTAATGATAGGGCGAACTTTGTATCAGCGTTAGGTTTTCAAAGGTATTTGTCCCCCCATCATCAAGGGGGATTTTATGATGGACCTCCCATCCTGCGGGGACTTTTCCATTGGCAAGTCGGAGCAGGTTGTCAGAGTCAAAAGTTGTTAAAGCATCAGGGGGATTGGCAAGAGATTTGAGAAAAGCAGGACGAACAGTACTATTAAATTCTTTTCGTAGCGCATTATATTCGAGACGGTTTCTGCGAAAGTAGTTTAGCTCCGTAACATTTATATCACTTAGCAGAACCTGGTTGTTTTTATATTTTCCCAAATAGTCGGTCAACTGTTTCGCTGTCGCTGGATTTCTGATGAGCAGCAGCGAGGCGGTGGTTATCATCATACCGGACGTGGTTTCATTTAAAACGCTGTCGTAGCCTGTTACGGCTTCTCCACCAAGTTGCTCCGCTGTTTGTCTAAAACCTTCAAGGTTGCCGTTGTAGATTCCACCTGCCGCCAGTAATCGTCCGGCTGCTTTGCTGTTGATGGTTTTGGTGGCCTGTGCGTGCTGTACGGGAGCATCGGAATCATGTTGTTTAATGGTCGGAGCAGGTTTTCGTCCCGGGTGTGCGTTCAGGCAATGTTCGTAAATATTCCGTACTTCTCGCTGGAAACTGTCGCTATAGCTGTCCATGAAACAGTCATAAACCAGATTACCGTCGTCATCGAAGAAGAAGGGGTTGCGGAAACGGTCCCACTTCTCTGCGGTGTTTACGCCAACCATCCAGCCCTGCTCTAGATTCCATTTTACTTCATCATAAAGGCCGTCGTATTCAATGTGGCGCTTGCGTTTGTATGGCTGTGCCGCAAAGCGGTGGTATACGCCGTCACGTCGCATGGGGATGGTGAAATGTTGAAAACGGGTTTGAGGGTCATATTTTAGATAATCCAGTTCATAAAATACGCTTGCCATTTCCAGTGCATCGCGTGGCGTGAGGATGAACTGAATATCACCCGGTGCTAAATCACAGCCCGCATCCCATTTCATATAGAGTGTGAACATCCTGTTCCTGCTATAAGCCATGTTGTTTTTGTGGATATTCAGAGGTAACGGATGATAAGTCAAACGTGGCGTTCAGTTTTAGTGAACCCTGGAACAGGGGGAATGCACCAGGCTTACGGGGCCGAGGTATCTGTTGTGAGGCTTCGCGCATACATCCGTCCTTCGGCGGCCAGTGCGCGCAGGCTGGGATCCTGCTCGCGGTTGCGGGCAAAGACGATGGCGATCAACTGCTGCATCTGATACGGCTGCGCCAGCTTCAGTAGCTGCACCGAGTTCTCATACACTTTCTTCATCCTGCCCGGCATCAGCGTAAAACCGACCCCCGCCTGCACCAGGCTCAACATAGAGAAAATGTCGTTCACGCGCGTGACGATTTCCGGCTCGAATCCGGCGATGTGGAACGCTTCCTGGAACCCGGCGTAGGTGGCGAACCCTTCTGCCAGCGCGACGAATTTCTGATCTTTATAATCACGCAGGTCGGCCAGCTCGCCGGTGTTGAGGGACGCAGACGCCGGTGCGGCAAGGAAAATGTCGTCGTGGAACAGAGGAAGTACTTCAAGACTGTTACGATCGATATCGCTTTCGGAAATGGAGATTAAAATCGCGTCCAGCGAGCCTTCGTCCAGCATGTGCAGCAACGTTTCGTTGGAGCCCATCGTCAGATCCATCTCCAGATCCGGACGGCGCAGCTTCATGCCCATGATCAGGCGCGGCACGGTCTCCAGCGTTAGCGAATAAAGCGTGCCGACGCGCAGCCGCCCCTGACCTATACCGGCAATCTTACGGGATTCTTCCACGCCGCGCGCCATAACCTGCATCACCTCCTGGCAATACTCCAGCAGCGTCCAGGCGGAGGGGAGCGCAATCAGGTTGCGCCCCTTATGGGTGAAAAGCGGGCAGCGCACGTTCTCTTCCAGGGTGTGCAGCGCGCGGTGCACGCTGACGCCGCTGAGGCCCAGAGTTTCGGCGGTACGCGCGATATTGCCCTTCTCCATGAACGTCATGAAGATGCTGAGCTTGCGAAATGTAATGTCGCTCGTGGTATCGAAACTCATACTCCTCCCGGCAGTTTAGTCGGCCTGTAGCATCGCTTCCAGCTGTTCCTGGGCGTCCAGCCACGCCATCTCACACTCTTCGAGGCTGGATTTGGTTTTGGCCTGGGTTTGCAGGCAGTCCGTCAGCTCGGCCTTGCGGCTCTGATCGTACAGGTCGCTGTCGCCTAGCTTCTCTTCAACGGCCGCAAGCGTGGCGTTGAGCTTTTCCATCTCTTTTTCCAGCCGCGCGATCTCTTTACGCAGCGGTTGCGTCTGGGTGCGCAGTTCCGCTTCCCGGCGCTTCTGGTCTTTACGCGCCTGCGCGCTGTTGGCGTTGTCTTTTGCCGACTCGTCCGGTTGGTTTTCCTGCTTCTGTACGTCTGTCAGCCACTGCTGATAGTCTTCCAGGTCGCCGTCGAACGGTTCGACCTTGCCGTCGTGCACGAGGTAGAGATCGTCCGTGGTGGAGCGGATCAGGTGACGATCGTGCGAGACCACCACCAGCGCGCCTTCAAATTCAATCAGCGCTTCGGTTAGCGCCTGGCGCATGTCGAGATCCAGGTGGTTGGTCGGTTCATCGAGCAGCAACAGGTTCGGACGCTGCCAGACGATCAGCGCCAGCACCAGACGGGCTTTTTCCCCCCCGGAGAAGCGCTCGGTATTCTCAGTGACTTTATCGCCCTGGAAACCAAACCCGCCGAGGTAGTCGCGCAGCTTCTGCTCCATCTCCTGCGGTGCCAGCCGCGCCAGATGCTGAATCGGCGATTCATCCACGCGTAAAAATTCCAGCTGGTGCTGGGCGAAGTAGCCAAGCTTAATGCCCTTTGCCAGACCGATTTCGCCGCTGACCGGGTTAAGCTCGCCCGCCAACAGTTTGATCAGCGTTGATTTACCGGCACCGTTACGCCCCAGCAGACCAATACGTGAACCCGGCACCAGGTTGAGCTTGATAGAGTCGAGAATTGTACGCTCGCCGTAGCCTGCGCTGACCTTTTCCATCTTCAGCAGCGGGTTCGGCAGGCTCTCCGGCGCGCGGAAGCTGAAGTGGAACGGGTTATCGACGTGCGCAGGCGCAATCATCTCCATGCGTTCCAGCATTTTGATGCGGCTTTGCGCCTGTTTGGCCTTCGAGGCTTTCGCTTTGAAACGATCGACAAAGCTCTGCAGGTGCGCCACGCGCTGCTGCTGGCTTTCATACATCGATTGTTGCTGGGCAAGACGCGTTGCGCGCTGGCGCTCGAAGGAGCTGTAGTTGCCGGTGTATTCGAACATCGTTTGCTGTTCGATATGGATAATTTTATCCACCACCGGATCGAGGAAGTCGCGGTCGTGGGAAATCAGAATCAGAGTGCCCTGATAGCTCTTGAGCCACTTCTCCAGCCAAATAACCGCATCGAGATCGAGGTGGTTAGTCGGTTCATCAAGCAGCAGTAAATCAGAGCGGCAAATCAGCGCCTGCGCCAGGTTAAGGCGCATACGCCAGCCGCCGGAGAAGTCGCTCACCGGGCGTTCGAGCTGGTCGTTGCTAAAGCCCAGGCCGTGCAGCAGGCTGGAGGCGCGGGAGCGGATGGTCCACGCGTCGATGGCGTCCAGCTTGCCGTGAACGGTGGCGATAGCGTGGCCGTCGTTGCGCTCGTTTGCGGCATTGAGCTCCGCTTCCAGCTTGCGGTATTCGCGGTCACCGTCAATCACATAGTCGAGCGCCGGTTCGCTCAGTGCGGGCGTCTCCTGGTTAACCCAGGCGAGCTGCCAGTTTCTGGGGTAGGTAAAGTTGCCGCCGTCAGCGCTAATCTCGTTTTTCAGCAGCGCCAGCAGGGTGGATTTACCGCAGCCGTTTTTGCCGACCAGCCCGACCTTCTGGCCAGGGTTGATGGTGGCAGTGGCATTGTCCAGCAGGACGCGCACGCCGCGACGAATTTGTAACGAGGAGAAAACAATCATAGAAGCGCCGTATGTTCCGACTATGTTAATTTGTCATTATGATAATGTAAGGTGTGGACCATTTGCCGCCGCACCGGGCCGCCATGGTAGCCCAAAACAACAACGATACACAAAAACAGAAACCTTACCGGGAGGGGAATGATGTCTCAGACAGCCAAAGTGCTGCTGCTGTATGCCCATCCGGAATCTCAGGACTCGGTGGCGAACCGGGTACTGCTTAAGCCGGCGACACAGCTCAGCAACGTCACAGTGCACGATCTCTACGCGCACTATCCTGATTTCTTTATTGATATTCCCCATGAGCAAGAACTCCTGCGTCAGCATGATGTGATTGTCTTCCAGCATCCGCTTTATACCTATAGCTGCCCGGCGCTGCTGAAAGAGTGGCTGGACCGCGTGCTCAGCCGGGGTTTCTCCAGCGGCGTGGGGGGCAATCAGCTGGCGGGAAAGTACTGGCGGAACGTGATCACTACTGGCGAGCCAGAGAGCGCCTACCGTCACGATGGGCTTAACCGTTATCCCATGAGCGACATTCTGCGGCCTTTTGAGCTAACGGCGGCCATGTGCCATATGCACTGGCTTAGTCCGATTATTATCTACTGGGCGCGTCGGCAGCAGCCGCAAACGCTGGCAAGCCATGCCAAAGCCTATGGCGACTGGCTGGCTGACCCCCTGCCGACGGGAGGCCGCTGATGGAAGGTTCCGATCTGTTATTGGCAGGCGTTTTATTCTTATTTGCGGCGGTGGTCGCCGTGCCGCTGGCCGCGCGGCTGGGTATTGGTGCGGTGCTGGGTTATCTGCTGGCCGGCATCGCCATTGGCCCCTGGGGGCTAGGCTTCATTAGCGATGTCGATGAAATTCTGCATTTCTCCGAGCTTGGCGTCGTATTCCTGATGTTTATCATCGGCCTTGAACTCAACCCGGCGAAGTTGTGGCAATTGCGGCGCTCGATTTTTGGTGTGGGCGCAGCCCAGGTGCTCTGTAGCGCAGCGGTGCTGGGTGGCCTGTTGATGCTGACCGATTTCTCCTGGCAGGCTGCGGTCATCGGCGGCATTGGCCTGGCCATGTCCTCCACGGCGATGGCATTGCAGCTTATGCGTGAAAAAGGGATGAACCGTAACGAGGCCGGGCAGCTGGGCTTCTCGGTGTTGCTCTTTCAGGACCTGGCGGTGATTCCGGCGCTGGCGCTGGTACCGCTGCTGGCCGGCTCCGGCGATGATCATTTCGACTGGATGAAGGTTGGCATGAAAGTGCTGGCGTTTATTGGCATGTTGATTGGTGGACGCTATCTGCTGCGGCCGGTATTTCGCTTTATTGCCGCGTCCGGCGTGCGCGAAGTCTTTACCGCCGCCACGCTGCTGCTGGTATTAGGCTCGGCCCTGTTTATGGATGCCCTGGGGCTGTCTATGGCGCTGGGCACCTTTATTGCCGGGGTGCTGCTGGCGGAGAGCGAGTATCGCCACGAACTGGAGATGGCCATCGATCCGTTTAAGGGCTTGCTGCTGGGGTTGTTCTTTATCTCCGTGGGCATGGCGCTGAATCTGGGGGTGCTCTATACCCATCTGCTGCTGGTCGTGGTAGGCGTAGCCTTACTGGTGGCAGTAAAAACCCTGGTGCTCTATTTGCTTGCGCGAATCTATGGCCTGCGCAATTCTGAAAGAATGCAGTTTGCTGGCGTATTAAGCCAGGGCGGTGAGTTCGCTTTTGTGCTCTTCTCCACAGCATCTTCCCAGCGTTTGTTCCAGCATGATCAGATGGCGCTGCTGCTGGTGACCGTGACCTTATCGATGATGACCACGCCTCTGCTGATGAAATTGATCGATAGACGACTTTCGCGGCAGTTTAATCCTTCTGAGGATGAAGACGAGACACCATGGGTCGAAGACGATAAACCGCAGGTGATCGTGGTGGGCTTTGGGCGATTTGGTCAGGTGATTGGGCGTCTGTTGATGGCGAATAAGATGCGGATCACCGTGCTCGAGCGCGACATTAGCGCGGTGAATTTGATGCGCAAATATGGCTATAAGGTCTATTACGGTGATGCGACTCAGGTTGAGCTGTTGCGTTCTGCCGGGGCTGAAGCGGCGGAATCCATTGTGATTACTTGTAATGAGCCTGAAGACACCATGAAGCTGGTGGAGATTTGCCAGCAGCATTTTCCGCATCTGCATATTCTGGCCCGCGCGCGGGGTCGCGTAGAGGCCCATGAGCTACTACAGGCGGGGGTAAAACAGTTCTCCCGCGAGACCTTCTCCAGTGCGCTGGAGTTGGGGCGCAAAACGCTGGTTACCCTCGGCATGCACCCGCATCAGGCCCAGCGCGCGCAACTGCATTTTCGTCGTCTGGATATGCGTATGCTGCGTGAACTGATGCCAGTGCATACCGACACGGTGCAAATCTCCCGCGCACGGGAAGCCCGGCGTGAACTGGAAGAGATTTTTCAGCGTGAGATGCAGCAGGAACGGCGCCAACTGGACGGCTGGGATGAATTTGAATAAAGGGTAACGAAAGATGGCTGTACGTAAACGCTTTATCGCGGGCGCAAAATGCCCATCCTGCCAGACGCAAGACACGCTGGCGATGTGGCGCGAGAATAATATTGATATCGTTGAGTGTGTTAAGTGCGGCCACCAGATGCGCGAGGCTGACAAAGAGGCCCGCGATCACGTTCGCAAAGAAGAGCAAGTGATCGGCATTTTCCATCCGGACTAGCGATATGCCCCGAGTTTTTTTAAGCTAAAGGGTACACAGGTGCAGATTTCCGTTACAATCTGCGCCAGCAATTTTCCCACGCTCAGGAGATATCATGAAAGTAGCAAAAGACCTGGTGGTCAGCCTGGCCTATCAGGTACGTACAGAAGACGGTGTATTGGTTGATGAGTCTCCGGTGAGTGCGCCGCTGGACTACCTGCATGGTCACGGTTCCCTGATCTCCGGCCTGGAAACCGCGCTGGACGGTCATGAAGTCGGCGATAAATTCGATGTTGCTGTTGGCGCAAACGACGCTTACGGTCAGTACGATGAGAATCTGGTTCAGCGTGTTCCTAAAGATGTATTTATGGGCGTTGACGAGCTGCAGGTTGGCATGCGCTTCCTGGCAGAAACCGACCAGGGTCCAGTACCAGTTGAAATCACCGAAGTTGAAGACGACCACGTTGTTGTTGATGGCAACCACATGCTGGCTGGCCAGAACCTGAAGTTCAACGTTGAAGTTGTTGCGATCCGCGAAGCGACCGAAGAAGAGCTGGCTCATGGCCACGTTCACGGTGCGCACGGTCATGACCACGATCATGATCACGGTCACGACGGCTGCTGCGGTGGCCACGGCCACGATCACGACCATGGTCACGACCACGGTAAAGGTGGTTGCGGTAACGGCGGCTGCGGTTGCCACTAATACCTTGCAGGTAATAAAAAAGCGGGATTATCCCGCTTTTTTTACGCCTCAATAATGAGGAGGGGGGGTCTCTTCAGACTGGGAAGCAATATGGGAAGGCTGGGTCGCCTTGATCTTTTCAGTCAGCAAGCGTAGCAGGTCGCGCAATTTTGCCATTTCAAGTTCGTGTGCCGTGACCGTCTGGTTCAGCTCTTCGATGGTGATCTCCTGAAAAGCCAGCCGACTTTCCAGCTCCGCCAGTCTCGCTTCCATTGTTGTATCCTGCATGATTCACCTCGTTGTTCAGTCTGGCGCAGAATATTAACTGACTTTGGTCCGGTTCGCAGTAATCATGCTGCGAGTAAGAAACTAATTTAAACAAAAATAGTCTGAAAAGAATCGAGTTTCGGGGGAGTCTGTCTGTAGATTTCTTCCGCAACGTTTTATAGTACGCAACTCATTTACATTTAACACTGGGGTGAGAGGCCCTGGTCCCTGGAGATATGGATGAAATCACTGTTTAAAGTAACGCTGCTGGCAACCACTATGGCTGTCGCGCTGAATGCACCGCTGTCTTTCGCTGCAGATACCGCTGCGAAACCAGCTGCTGCTGCAGACAGCAAAGCGGCGTTCAAAAATGACGACCAGAAATCAGCCTATGCGCTCGGAGCATCTCTGGGTCGTTATATGGAAAACTCTCTCAAAGAGCAGGAAAAACTGGGCATCAAACTGGATCAGGCGCAGCTGATTGCCGGTGTTCAGGACGCCTTTGCTGATAAGAGCAAACTGTCCGATCAGGAAATTGAACAAACTCTCCAGGCTTTTGAAGCGCGTGTGAAAGGCGCTGCACAAGAGAAGATGGAAAAAGATTCAGCCGAGAACGAAACCAAAGGTAAAGCCTATCGTGACACCTTTGCGAAAGAGAAGGGCGTAAAAACCTCTTCTACCGGCCTGGTCTACAAAGTTGAGAAAGAAGGTACCGGCGACGCACCTAAAGACAGCGACACCGTGGTCGTTAACTACAAAGGTACTCTGATCGACGGTAAAGAGTTTGATAACTCTTACACCCGTGGCGAACCGCTCTCCTTCCGTCTGGATGGTGTTATCCCTGGCTGGACAGAAGGCCTGAAAAACATCAAGAAAGGCGGCAAAATCAAGCTGGTCATCCCACCGGATCTGGCTTACGGTAAAACCGGCGTTCCGGGTATTCCGGCTAACTCTACGCTGGTCTTTGACGTAGAGCTGCTGGACATCAAACCCGCACCGAAGGCGGATGCCAAGCCTGAAGCTGCAGCAGATGCCAAAGCTGCAGACGCAGCGAAGAAATAAAACTGCGAAACCCGCCGCCTTCCAGGCGGCGGTTTTTTTTATTCCGGGGCAGAGTCAATTAACACTGGAAAGCCTTACCTACGCTGTATTAATTTAGTTGTCCGTGTAAATGATGAGCCTGCCCTGAAAACCTACCGACAGGCTCCTGAAAAGGAGTGTTTTTTTCATGACCAGGTCGCTTTTAACCAACGAAACCAGTGAGCTCGATCTGCTGGATCAGCGTCCTTTCGATCAGACCGATTTCGATATTCTGAAATCCTACGAGGCGGTAGTGGACGGGTTAGCGATGCTCATTGGGTCCCACTGCGAAATCGTATTGCACTCCCTGCAAGATCTGAAATGTTCTGCCATCCGCATTGCTAATGGTGAGCATACCGGCCGTAAAATTGGATCGCCAATCACCGACCTTGCACTGCGTATGCTGCACGACATGACCGGCGCGGACAGTAGCGTCTCCAAATGCTATTTCACACGCGCCAAAAGCGGCGTGCTGATGAAGTCGGTCACTATCGCTATCCGTAACCGCGAACAGCGCGTCATTGGTTTGCTCTGTATCAACATGAACCTTGACGTTCCGTTCTCGCAAATCATGAACACCTTTATTCCGCCGGAAACGCCTGACGTGGGCTCTTCCGTTAACTTCGCCTCGTCCGTTGAAGATCTCGTCACCCAGACGCTGGAATTCACCATCGAAGAGGTTAATGCCGATCGCAATGTTTCTAACAATGCTAAAAATCGCCAGATCGTGCTCAATCTCTACGAGAAAGGCATCTTCGACATTAAAGATGCGATTAACCAGGTTGCGGATCGCCTGAATATCTCCAAACACACGGTGTACCTCTACATCCGTCAGTTCAAAAGCGGCGACTTTGTGGGACAAGAGAAGTAATGCGTTTTGCGTTGATGGTGACCGGCCCGGCTTATGGCACTCAGCAGGCAAGCAGCGCGCTGCAGTTTGCCCGCGCACTTCTGGAAGCCGGCCATGAGCTCATAAGTGTGTTTTTCTATCGTGAAGGCGTCTATAACGCTAACCAGCTCACTTCGCCTGCCAGCGATGAGTTTGATCTGGTGCGTGCCTGGCAAGCCCTACATCAACAGTCCGGTGTCGCGCTACATATTTGTGTGGCTGCGGCGTTGCGCCGTGGTATTGCCGACGCCACAGAAGCCGAACGTCTGGGCCTGGCAGGCGCCAATCTGCAGCCTGGGTTCACTCTCAGCGGATTAGGCGCCCTGGCGCAAGCCGCATTAACCTGCGACCGCATGGTGCAATTCTGATGAATCGCGTGGCTTTTGTTTTTACTTCCGCTCCGCATGGCAATGCTGCTGGCAGGGAAGGGCTGGATGCACTGCTTGCCACTTCCGCACTGACGGAGGAGATTGGCGTCTTCTTTATTGGCGACGGTGTATTTCAACTTCTCGCCGGACAGCAGCCCCAGACGATATTGATGCGCGACTATATCGCCACGTTTAAGGTACTGCCTCTCTATGATATCGAGACCTTCTGGATCTGTTTCACGTCAATGCGAGAGCGCGGGCTGGACGACGAGACGCCGCTGGTTCTGGATGCGACACGGCTGACATCCGACCGCTTACGCGAAGAACTTTCTCATTACGATACCGTGTTAACCTTCTGAGGCCGCCATGCTCCATACTCTGAGCCGTTCACCCTGGCAGTGCGACATTGACGGATTACTGAGAATGTTGCGCGACGGCGATGCTCTGTTGCTAATTCAGGACGGCGTATTGGCCGCAATTGCAGGCAGTCGTTACGTTGAAAATATCACTAACGCCCCCATTAAGGTCTATGCGCTCAAAGATGACCTTGACGCGCGAGGGCTGGCTGGTCAAATTTCAACCAAAATTGACGTAGTTGGCTATACTGATTTCGTTGATCTTGCAGTTACGCATACCAGTCAAATGAACTGGTGATTTGAGATCGCTGTATATTTCTTGACACCTTTTCGACGTAGCCCTAAAATTTCGCGTCCTCATATTGTATGAGGTCGTTTTATTACGTGTTTACGAAGCAAAAGCTAAAACCAGGAGCTATTTAATGGCAACAGTTAACCAGCTGGTACGCAAACCACGCGCTCGCAAAGTTGCAAAAAGCAACGTGCCTGCGCTGGAAGCCTGCCCGCAGAAACGTGGCGTATGTACTCGTGTATATACCACCACTCCTAAGAAACCAAACTCCGCACTGCGTAAAGTATGCCGTGTGCGTTTGACTAACGGTTTTGAAGTGACTTCCTACATCGGTGGTGAAGGTCACAACCTGCAGGAGCACTCCGTGATCCTGATCCGTGGCGGTCGTGTTAAAGACCTTCCGGGTGTTCGTTACCACACCGTTCGTGGTGCGCTCGACTGCTCTGGTGTTAAAGACCGTAAGCAGGCTCGCTCCAAGTACGGCGTGAAGCGTCCTAAGGCTTAATGGTTCTCCGTTAAGTAAGGCCAAACTGATTTATCTTAATGTCACACTAAACTCTTAGAGTTTTGGACAATCCTGAATTAACAACGGAGTATTCCCATGCCACGTCGTCGCGTCATTGGTCAGCGTAAAATCCTTCCAGATCCGAAATTCGGATCAGAACTGCTGGCAAAATTTGTAAATATCCTGATGGTAGATGGTAAAAAATCTACTGCAGAAGCAATCGTATACAGCGCGCTTGAGACCCTGGCTCAGCGTTCTGGTAAAAATGAACTGGAAGCTTTCGAAGTCGCTCTCGACAACGTTCGCCCAACTGTAGAAGTTAAGTCCCGCCGCGTTGGTGGTTCTACTTATCAGGTTCCAGTTGAAGTTCGTCCGGTTCGTCGTAATGCTCTGGCAATGCGTTGGATCGTTGAAGCTGCTCGTAAACGCGGTGATAAATCCATGGCTCTGCGTCTGGCGAACGAACTTTCTGATGCTGCAGACAACAAAGGTACTGCAGTTAAGAAACGTGAAGACGTTCACCGTATGGCAGAAGCCAACAAGGCGTTCGCACACTACCGTTGGTAATCCCTTCGGAGTCGTAGTCACCAGGCGGGCGCTTCAGAGAAGCCGCCCGCTCTGGGTAACTTAACTGAACGCCTAAAGAAACAAACGAGGAATCAAATGGCTCGTACAACACCCATCGCACGCTACCGTAACATCGGTATCAGTGCGCACATCGACGCCGGTAAAACCACCACTACCGAACGTATTCTGTTCTACACCGGTGTAAACCACAAAATCGGTGAAGTTCATGACGGCGCAGCTACCATGGACTGGATGGAGCAGGAGCAGGAACGTGGTATCACCATCACTTCCGCTGCGACTACTGCATTCTGGTCTGGTATGGCTAAGCAGTATGAACCGCATCGCGTAAACATCATCGACACCCCGGGCCACGTTGACTTCACTATCGAAGTAGAACGTTCCATGCGTGTTCTTGATGGTGCAGTAATGGTTTACTGCGCAGTTGGTGGTGTTCAGCCACAGTCTGAGACCGTATGGCGTCAGGCTAACAAATATAAAGTTCCACGCATCGCGTTCGTTAACAAAATGGACCGTATGGGTGCTAACTTCCTGAAAGTTGTTGGTCAGATCAAATCCCGTCTGGGCGCGAACCCTGTTCCGCTGCAGCTGGCAATTGGTGCTGAAGAAGGTTTCACCGGTGTTGTTGACCTGGTGAAAATGAAAGCCATCAACTGGAACGAAGCAGATGCAGGCGTGACCTTCGAATACGAAGATATCCCGGCTGATATGCAGGACCTGGCTGACGAATGGCACCAGAACCTGATCGAATCCGCAGCTGAAGCATCTGAAGAGCTGATGGAGAAATACCTGGGTGGTGAAGAACTGACTGAAGAAGAGATCAAAAAAGCTCTGCGTCAGCGCGTTCTGAACAACGAAATCATCCTGGTAACCTGCGGTTCTGCGTTCAAGAACAAAGGTGTTCAGGCAATGCTGGATGCGGTAATTGATTACCTGCCATCCCCAGTAGACGTTCCTGCGATCAACGGTATCCTGGACGACGGTAAAGATACTCCGGCTGAGCGTCACGCAAGTGATGACGAGCCGTTCTCTGCACTGGCGTTCAAAATCGCTACCGACCCGTTCGTGGGTAACCTGACGTTCTTCCGCGTGTACTCTGGTGTGGTTAACTCCGGTGACACCATCCTGAACTCCGTGAAAGCAGCTCGTGAGCGTTTCGGCCGTATCGTACAGATGCACGCTAACAAACGTGAAGAGATCAAAGAAGTTCGCGCGGGCGATATCGCTGCGGCTATCGGTCTGAAAGACGTGACCACCGGTGACACCCTGTGTAACCCGGATCACCCGATCATTCTGGAGCGTATGGAATTCCCTGAGCCGGTAATCTCCATCGCCGTTGAACCTAAAACCAAAGCTGACCAGGAAAAAATGGGTCTGGCTCTGGGCCGTCTGGCGAAAGAAGACCCGTCCTTCCGCGTATGGACTGACGAAGAATCTAACCAGACCATCATCGCTGGTATGGGTGAACTTCACCTGGATATCATCGTTGACCGTATGAAGCGTGAATTCAACGTTGAAGCGAACGTAGGTAAACCTCAGGTTGCTTACCGTGAAGCGATTCGTTCTAAAGTTACCGATATCGAAGGTAAACACGCTAAGCAGTCTGGTGGTCGCGGTCAGTACGGTCACGTTGTGATCGACATGTACCCACTGGAGCCGGGCTCTAATCCGAAAGGTTACGAGTTCATCAACGACATCAAAGGTGGTGTAATTCCTGGCGAATACATCCCTGCCGTTGATAAAGGCATCCAGGAGCAGCTGAAGTCTGGTCCGCTGGCAGGTTACCCGGTAGTAGACATTGGTATCCGTCTGCACTTCGGTTCTTACCACGACGTTGACTCCTCTGAACTGGCGTTTAAACTGGCTGCTTCTCTTGCCTTTAAAGATGGCTTTAAGAAAGCGAAACCAGTTCTGCTTGAGCCAATCATGAAGGTTGAAGTAGAAACTCCGGAAGAGAACACCGGTGACGTTATCGGTGACTTGAGCCGTCGTCGCGGTATGCTGCGTGGTCAAGAATCCGAAGTGACTGGCGTTAAGATCCACGCTGAAGTTCCGCTGTCTGAAATGTTCGGATATGCAACTCAGCTGCGTTCTCTGACCAAAGGTCGTGCATCATACACCATGGAATTCCTGAAGTATGATGATGCACCGAACAACGTTGCTCAGGCCGTTATCGAAGCCCGTGGTAAATAATCCACAGGATTAAAACCTAAGTCCCGTGCTCTCTCCAGAGGGGAGAGCACTATAGTAAGGAATATAGCCGTGTCTAAAGAAAAATTTGAACGTACAAAACCGCACGTCAACGTTGGTACTATCGGCCACGTTGACCACGGTAAAACTACTCTGACCGCTGCAATCACTACCGTACTGGCTAAAACCTACGGCGGTGCTGCTCGTGCATTCGACCAGATCGATAACGCGCCAGAAGAAAAAGCGCGTGG